>NZ_JADWYM010000043.1 GCF_022414535.1 Streptomyces sp. MUM 2J | reverse complement strand
CCTCGGGCGCACCCCGCCCGGCGGGCGCCGGTGGCCGGGGGCCGCCGGTGGCGGCGGCCGTCCGCGGCGCCGTCGACGGCGGGTCGGCCCCGGACGCCAGCAGCACCTCCCGCAGCTGCCTGAGGCAGCGCGACAGGATGCGGGAGACCTGCATCTGCGAGACGCCGATGACATCGGCGATCTGCTGCTGAGTGAAGTCCTGGTAGAACCGCAGACGCAGGACGAGCCGGTCCCGCTCCGGCAGCCGCCGCACGGCGGAGTCCAGCGCCACGCTGTCCAGGACCCGGTCCAGTTCCCGGTCCTCGGTCCCGACGAGGGACAGCAGCGTGCCGTCGACGCCGCTGTCGGTCTGCGCGTCCAGGGACCGCGCGCGGCACGCCTGGACGGCCCGCAGTGTCCCGGTGACCCGGTGCGGCTCCAGGCCCGTGTGCGCCGCGATCTCCACCGGTGACGGGGAGCGGCCGCCGTTGCGCTGCTGGAGCTCCTCGACGGCCTGCAGCACGGGGCCGCGGGCCTCCTGCACCGGGCGGGGGAGTCGCAGGACTCCTGTCCGGTCCCTGAGGTGCCGCCTGATCTCGCCGACGACCGTGGGCACCGCGTACGCCAGGAAGGCGTAGCCGCGATCCGGGTCGTACCCGTCGACCGCCTTGATGAGCCCGACGGAGGCGACCTGGACGAGGTCGTCGTCGTCCTCGCTGCGGCCGTGGAAGCGGCGGGCCAGGCGGCGGGCCAGCGGCACGAGCAGGCCGATGGTCCGCTCCCGTGCCGCCCGGCGCTGCGGGCCGGGCGGGAGCGCGGCGAGTTCGCGCATCAACGCGTCGATGTCCTCCGACGACGGGGCCGGGGACGTGGAGCCTCCGGCCGGAGGCGCGGTGGGGGTGGCTGCGGGATACATGACCTCGGGTGTGTCGGCGGGGCGGAGGGTCGGCAGAACACACCTGCGAGCAGACCCTGAGCAACGCGCGACCGCTCCGGTCGCAGGGCCCTCTCGGTGGCGGGCAGCTGCCGTTATCCGTGCGCACGGTCCGCACACGGTTGCCGGTATGGCGTCGAACCGGTGGCATGGGCGGACCCCTGTCACCATTCGGCTTGTGAAGTCACCCGTTGCGCCGCAGCGAAACATCGTGCGGACCCCTGATCACCCGGACGGCCCCGCCATCGGATCCGTCCGGCCCGCCGCCCCCGGCTTCCCCGCCCGCTCGACCTGCCGGCAGTCCGGGCCGCCGGTCGGCGGCCGGGCGGTCGGGGCGGCAGTGCGGAGCGGACACGGCGAAGTCCCCCGCACAGGCCGTGCGGGGGACGCCCGGACACACCGCGCGGCGGGGCGTGGCGACGGCGCGGAGCCGGCCGGTGCCTTCAGGGCACGACCGGCCTGCCGCGCGCCGGGTCACGCCAGGCCGCGGTGCGCCGGGTCACGCCTGCGGCGTGTTCCGACCCCACTGCGTGGTGGGCTGGAGAACGGCCTCCTCCAGTGCCCGGGTGCGCAGCTCGGTGACCTTCTGGTACTCGGGATCGGCCACCATCCTGCTGAACGCCTCGCGGTTCGGGTACCGCACGAGGATCACCGCGTCCCAGGCCTGCCCGTCCTCGGCCACCAGCGCGGTGGCGCCGGTGCCGGCGTACAGGACCTGGCCGCCGTAGCGGGGAAGGAAGGTCTCCTCCAGATGGCGGGCGTACTCCTGGTACGGGCTCCTGCCGCCCGGCGCGAAGCGCAGCAGGTTGAGCATGACCACCGGGCCACCAGGGTCCTCGGTGAGCAGGCGCTTGAGATCGGCGCCCGTGGGGTCGACGGCCACGTAACACCCCTTTCACGGAAGTCTTCGCCCTCGGCGGAGGGCCGGCCGCCTTCGAGCATACCGTTCGGTATGTCCGGATCCCGTGGGCGCCCGCCTCGCCCCGCTCCGGCGAGGGGGCGAGGGGCGCCCGTGCCGGCGCCGGTCCGGTGGACCGGCCGGATTCAGCGCTGGGTGCTGCGGCGGGTGAGCCCGATGGTCAGACCCATGGCAGCCAGGCCGAGAACGAACGTCGCGCCGCCCATCCAGCAGTTGTTCCAGACGATGCCGGCCCGCGCGCTGTGGCTCGCCGTCACCACCCAGGGCGAGAGCAGCAGCCATATGCCGAGCGGTGCCACGACCCAGGCCAGCCGGAACATCCGCTCCGGCGCGAGGGTCAGGGCGAAGCCGATCAGGCCGACGGTGATGCCGACGACGAGGTTGTTGACGGTGATGTTGGGTTCGTTGGTGAAATGCACGACCCACGGCGAGATCGCGGTGTAGACACCTGCGAGGAGGATCAGACCCTCCACGGCGATGGCCTGGCCGCTGGACGCGGTGCGTTCGAGGCGCTCCCGCATCTCGGCGATCTCGGGGTGTGTTGTCATCTCGCCGGTGTGCTGCGGATACGACATGGGGGTCGTCTCCTCTCCGGGAGTGATGTGTGACTTGTGTGACGAGTCCCCTTCACAGGAGCTTTATTCAGCTTCCCGGCATCTTGTTCAGCTCGCTGTCTGCGCACGCCTCCCCCGGCCGTCCCGTCGGCCTGTCCGCCCCTCCGGCCACCGGGCCTTTTCGGTACCTGCTCGCTCCTCTTCGGTACCTGCTCGCGTCCCGGTGTGCCGGCTCGACGTGTGTGGGGTCCGAAGCCCACCGGCCGACCCGCTCCACCGTGCCGGGCGCCGGCCCTGCCCGCTCCGGGGCGGACGTTCACCGGGCCACGCGCCCACCCTCGTGCCGTGCCCTTGACGGCCCGTCGCGTCCCCGGGGCCCGCACGCCCCCACCGGGCCCGCGCGCCTTTCGGCGCCGGGGTCCCGCGCGGACCCCCGGACGGCGGATCCTCGTTCCGCCACAGGAGGCGCCGCGGTGTGAACCGTGTGAGCGTGGTGGAACGCATGGCGGACGTAGGCCTTGCCAGCCGGACGAGGAGGCGAGATGGCGGTCGGTGCCCAAGAGGGATGTCCCGAGGGGACGGTGCTCCCCGACGACGTGTTCGAGCGCTTGCGCGCGGTTGCCGACGCCGTCCTCTACGAGGGCTACCTCCTCTACCCCTACCGCCGCTCCTCCGCCAAGAACCGGGTGCGCTGGCAGTTCGGCGTCCTCGCCCCGCGCGAATGGGCCGAGCGCGACGGCCCCGTGGCCGAGGGGCTGTCCGGGGCGGTGGACGCCTGGTACCAGCAGACGGAGTGCCTGGTGCGCGCCGTGCCGGGGGCCGTGTTGCGGGTGCGCGTGCGCTATCTGCACCTCCAGCGCAAGCAGGTCGAGGAGCGGCTGCCCGGCGGGGGCCATCGGCCGGTCGAGTCGCTGGCGGACGGCGACGACGTGCACCTCACCTTCGACGAGGCGGTGCCCCGCGAAGTGGATGTCACCGTCGCCCTGGACCGGTTGCTCGCAGGCGATCTGTGCCTGATGGCCGGGGCTGCCTCCGGGGAGGAGCACGAGAGCGTCGCCGGCGGAGCCGGGCGCGTGGTGCGCCGCCGTGAGCAGGTGGACGCGGTCACGACTGTTCGGGCCGAGCCCGTGCGGGACGGTCGGCCGGGCGCCCCGGCGCTCTACCGGATCCGGGTACGCACGGAGAACACCGGGCCCGCGCGCTGCGGCGCCGCCGCACCGCGTGGCGAGGCGCTCGCCCACGCGCTGATGGCCACGCACACGCTGATCGGCGGTGAGGGGGTCGAGTTCGTCTCCCTGACCGACCCGCCGGCCGACTGCGAGCAGCACGTCCGCTCGTGCCGGAACGTGCACACGTTCCCCGTCCTCGGTGGTGAAGCCGGGTGCGGTGAGGTGGTGCTGTCATCGCCGATCCTGCTGCCCGACCATCCGCAGGTGGCTCCCGAGAGTCCCGGCGACCTGCATGACGCCGCCGAGATCGACGAGATCCTCACCCTGCGCACCCTCCTTCTGACCGACGAGGAGAAACGCGAGGCACGGGCCACCGACCGGCGCGCCGCCGACATCCTCGACCGCGTCGAGACGATGCCGCCGGAGATCTTCGCCCGGCTGCACGGCGCCATCCGCTCCCTGGAACCCGCGGCGCAGCCGCCCGGGCAGCCCGGGCGGCCGCCCGGGCACCGAGCCGCACGGCCGCCGGCGTGGTCCGCCGTGCACGTGCAGGGCCAACCCTTTCCCGCGGCCGCCACCTCGGCGGCCGCCGGACCCGCCGCCGGCGTGCCGTGGTGGGGGGACGGTGCCGACGACGGGCTGTCCCCGACCACCGACAGCGTCCTCGTGGACGGCGTCCCGGTCGCCGCCGGCAGTGCCGTGCGGCTGCGCCCGGCCGCGCGGGGCGCCGACGCCCAGGACATGTTCCTGGACGGGCGTACCGCCCGCGTCGCCGCCGTCCTGCACGACGTGGACGGCAGCATGCACGTCGCCGTCACCGTCGACGACGACCCCGCGGCCGAACTCAACGGCTGGTACGGCCGTTTCCACTACTTCCGCCCCCACGAACTCGTCCCTCTGGCCGCGACCGACGAAGGAGGGCGCGATGGACGGCCTTGACCTGCTGGTCAACGACCACCGCAGGGCGGAGCAACTGTTCCGCAACTACCACGCCGCCGCGTCCGGCCGGCAGCGGCGGGCCGTCGTGGACCTGATGATCCGGGAGCTGTCCCGGCACGCGGCCCTGGAGGAGATGCTCGTCTACCCGCTGGCCAAGGAGGCACTCCCCGACGGGGAGCAGGAGGTCGAGCGGCACCTGGCCGACCACATGGCCCTGAAGAAGACCCTCTTCGCTCTGGACCGGCTGCCCGCGGGCGACGAACGGACCGGCGACCTCGTGGCCGAGTTGCGGGCCGAGGTCGAGGACCACGTGCGCGAGGAGGAAGAGGAGTTCATGCCCCGGCTGCGTGCGGCCGTGTCCCAGGGGGAACTGGACCGGCTCGGGCGGCACCTGGTGAAGGCCGAGCGCAGCGCCCCGACCCGTCCCCATCCCAACGCCCCGGAACAGCCCCCCGCCCTCACCCTGGCCGGACCGCTGGCCGCGGCCTACGACCGCTTCCGGGACCGCATCCAACGGAGGCCGATGACATGACCACCGACAGCGGAACCACCGACGTCAGCCAGGACACCGCCCGCGCCGAGCAGCGCGAGGGGTTCGACGAGGTCCACATCCTCTGGATCTCCGAGGGCATGAGCTGCGACGGCGACACCGTCTCGCTCACCGCCGCCGGACAGCCTTCGATCGAGGACCTCGTTCTGGGCCTCGTCCCCGGCCTGCCCAAGGTGAACCTGCACAACAAGGTGCTCTCGCCCAGCCTGGGCGGCGAGGACTTCCTCGCGCCCTACCGGGCCGCGGCCCGCGGCGAACTGGGGCCCTTCATCCTCGTGATCGAGGGATCCATCCCCAACCAGAACATCATCGAGGGCGACGGCTACTGGACGTCGTTCGGCAACGACCCGGAGACCGGCGAGCCCCACACCCTGAACTGGTGGATCGACCAGCTCGCCCCCCGGGCGTGGGCGGTCGTCGCGGCCGGCACGTGCGCCGCCTACGGCGGGATCCACGCCATGGCCGGCAACCCCACCGGCTCCATGGGCCTGTGCGACTACCTGGGCTGGGACTACAAGAGCCAGGGTGCCCTGCCCGTGGTCAACGTCCCCGGCTGTCCCATCCAGCCCGAGAACTTCATGGAGACCCTGGTCTGGGTGCTCTACCATGCCGCCGGTGCCGCCCCGCCGCCCCCGCTCGACCACATGCTGCGTCCCCAGTGGCTGTTCGGGCGGACCGTCCACGAGGGCTGCGACCGGGCCGCCTACTACGAGCAGGCCGACTTCGCCAAGGACTACAACGCCCCCAAGTGCCAGGTGAAGGTGGGCTGCTGGGGCCCGGTGGTCAACTGCAACGTCCCCAAGCGGGGCTGGATGAACGGCATCGGTGGATGCCCCAACGTGGGAGGCATCTGCATCGGCTGCACCATGCCGGGCTTCCCCGACGCGTTCATGCCGTTCATGGACGAGCCCACCGGCGGCAGCCTGTCGTCGATCCTCATCAAGCCCTACGGGTCGTTCATCCGGCGGATGCGCGGCATCACCAGCGCCGCCGTCAACCGGGAGCCGAAGTGGCGGCACAACGAGCCCGCGCTGAGCAGCGGATACGACCCGCACTGGCGTGCCTGAGAGCGCATCACACCCCCAACGAGCTAGGGCAGGAAGTGACATGACACAGACCGAGGACCGGGCCGGGACACGCCAACCCGGGCAGCTCGTGGAGATGTCCTGGGACCCGATCACCCGGATCGTCGGCAACCTGGGCATCTACACGAAGATCGACTTCGCCAACCGGGAGGTGGTCGAGTGCCACAGCACCTCGTCCATCTTCCGGGGCTACTCGGTGTTCATGAAGGGCAAGGACCCCCGTGACGCCGGGTTCATCACCTCGCGGATCTGCGGCATCTGCGGCGACAACCACACCACCTGCTCCAACTACGCGCAGCAGATGGCGTACGGCATCAAACCGCCGATGCTGGCCGAGCACATCGTCAACCTCGGCGAAGCGGCCGAGTACATGTTCGACCACACCATCTTCCAGGACAACCTGGTCTTCGTGGACTTCTGCGAGGCCATGGTCAAGGCGACCAACCCGGGCGTCCTGGCGCGCGCCGAACGCACCGACGCGCCCCGGGGCGAGATCCACGGCTACCGGACCATCGCCGACATCATGCGGGCCTTCAACCCCTTCGAGGGCGAGGTCTACAAGGAGGCCCTCAAGGTCAGCCGGCTGACCCGGGAGATGTTCTGCAAGATGGAGGGGCGCCACGTCCACCCGTCGACCCTGTACCCCGGCGGCGTCGGCACCGTGCCCACCCCGACGCTCTTCACCGACTACCTCTCCGGGCTGATGAAGACCCTGGACTTCATCAAGCAGGCCGTCGCCATGAACGACGACGTCTTCGACTTCTTCTACGAGGCCCTGCCCGGATACGAGGAGGTCGGCCGCCGCCGGGTCCTGCTCGGCTGCTGGGGCGCCTTCCAGGACCCCGAGGTCTGCGACTACCGCTACGAGACGATGAACGACTGGGGCAAGGCGATGTTCGTCACCCCCGGCATCGTCGTCGACGGCGAGCTCGTCACCAACAACCTCGTCGACATCAACCTCGGCATGCGCATCATGCTCGGCAGCTCCTACTACGAGGACTGGGCGAACGAGGAGCCGTTCGTCACCCACGACCCGCTGGGCAACCCCGTCGACATGCGCCACCCGTGGAACCAGACCACCGTCCCGGTGCCGCAGAAGCGCAAGCTCGACGACAAGTACAGCTGGGTGATGAGCCCGCGCTGGTACCACCAGCAGAGCGACCAGCACCTCGCCCTGGACACCGGCGGAGGCCCGCTGGCCCGGCTGTGGTCGACCGCGCTGAGCGGCCTGGTCGACACGCCGTACGTGAAGGCCACCGGCAACAGCGTCCGCATCACGCTGCCGAGGAGCGAGAAGCTGCCCGAGCAGACGCTGGAGTGGAAGATCCCCCAGTGGAGCAACACCATCGAGCGCGACCGGGCCCGCCCCTACTTCGTCGCCTACGCCGCCGCGATGGCCTTCGACTTCGTGGAGAAGGCGATGGGACTGGTCCGGGCGGGCGAGGTCAAGACGTTCGAGAACTTCGAGGTGCCCGACGAGGCGATCGGCTGCGGCTTCCACGAGGCCGTGCGCGGTGTCCTCTCCCACCACCTGGTGATCAAGGACAGGAAGATCGCCAACTACCACCCCTACCCGCCGACCCCGTGGAACGCCAGCCCCCGCGACAGCTTCGGCACGCCGGGCCCCTACGAGGACGCCGTCCAGGGCCAGCCGATCTTCGAGGAGAACGGCCCCGACGACTTCAAGGGCGTCGACATCATGCGCACCGTGCGCAGCTTCGACCCCTGCCTGCCGTGCGGCGTCCACATGTACCTCGGCAAGGGCAAGGAGATCACCACGATGCACACGCCGACCTACGGGGCCGGCAATGGCTGACGCGGAGCGGCTCGACGACACCGCGGTCAGCACGCGGCTGGCCCGCATCGACGACCTGCTGGAACGCCTGGAGAGCAGCCCCGGGCCCACGGCCCGGGACGCGGTGCAGGCGGTACGGGACCTCACCGACGTCTACGGCGAGGCGCTGGCCCGCGTCGTCGACCGCGCCGATCCGGCACTGACCGGGGCGCTCGCCGACGACGAACTCGTCGGCCACCTGCTGATCCTGCACGACGTGCACCCCGAGCCGCTGCTGACCCGGCTGGAACGCGCGGTGGGACGGCTGCGGGACGAACTGCGGCGGCACGGCGGCGACATCGAGCTGACCGGTGTGGACGAGGGCGTGGCCCGGGTGCGTCTGACGGCCGGGGGCTGCGGCTCCGCCGCCTCCGGTGTGCTGGACGCCGTACGCGAGAGGCTGCTCGCGGTGGCACCCGAACTCGACGACGTCCGGCGTGAACCGGACGCCGGGCAGGGGGTGGCGTTCGTGCCGCTGGACGCCCTCACCCGGCCCGCGGCGCAGCCCCAGGGGGCGCCGTGACCGGGGGCGGCGCCCTCGCCCGGGTCATCCGCTCGGCCGCCGGCCGGCGCGGCGCGGACGAGGAACGCTGCGACCTGTGCGCGGCACCCGTCGCCGGGGAGCACCGCCATGTGTACGACGGCGAGCGGCAAGAGGTGCTCTGCGCCTGCCGCCCCTGCGCGCTGCTGTTCGTGCGCGACGAGGCGAGCGACGGCCACTACCGGCTCGTCCCCGAGCGCCGCCTGCGGCTGCCGCCGCTGGACACCGCGCCCCTGGGCGTGCCCGTCGGCCTGGCCTTCTTCGTCCCCCACCCCGACGGCACCGTCACGGCCCACTACCCGGGTCCGGCCGGTGCGGTCCGCTGGCAGGTGGACGCCGCCGCCTGGCGGGAGGTCGCCGCAGGGTGTCCACTGGTGGGGAGCGTGACCCCCGATGTCGAGGCACTGCTCATGAACACCGCGCGCGACGCACGGCACCACTGGATCGTCCCCGTCGACGACTGCTTCCGCCTGGTGGCGCTCGTACGGAGGGAATGGCGGGGCCTGTCGGGCGGCACCCGGGTGTGGCCCGCCGTCGACGGGTTCTTCGCGGACCTGACCAGCACAGGGAGCACTTCATGGGAACCATCAGGGTCGGACACCCGGACGTGAAGCCGGACGCCCCCACCCACGTCTTCGGCCTGCACCAGGGCAACAAGGGGCCCTATTCCCACCAGGCCGGGCACCACGAGGACGGCACCGCCGACGCGCGGCGCTCCACCGGCATCCACAGCAAGAAGCACAACGCGATCCTGACGGTGATGCCGAACATCCCTCCGGGATGAGGCGGACGAGGAGTACAGATGGCACAGCTGACGGGCCGGAGCGTCCTGACCGCTCAGGCGGCGCTCCTGGCAGGAGCGGCCCTGGCCCTGTTGATCAGGGAGTTGCCGGGGCTGGTACGGGAGATCAGGATCTGGCGGATGGTCGGAGTGCGGTCCCGCTCCGGCCACCCCCGGTGACACCCGTGCACGAGTTGTCGATCGCCACGGCCGTCGTGGAACAGGCGGACGAGGTGGCCCGGGCCCACGGCCCGGGCCCCGTCTCCGCCGTGCACGTACGCGTCGGGGAGCTGTCGGGGGTCGTCCCCGAGGCCCTGGCCTTCGCCTTCGAGGTGGCCCGGGGCGGGACGGCGCTCGCGGCGGCCGAACTGGTCGTCGAGGAGATCCCCGCCGTCGCCCACTGCGGCCCCTGCGACGAGGACTTCCCGGTGGGTAGCCCCCCGTTCTTCTGGTGCCCGCGCTGCGACCGCGCTTCCGAAGGGCTTCGCAGCGGGCGGGAACTGGAGATCACGGGAGTCGAACTCGCCGACGCACCGGCCTGTCCCGGCCTTGGCGGCGCAGCACCCGCCGACGCACCGGGTTGACCCGGCCGCCTCGGCACGGCACCCGCCACGGCACGGGGTGCCGTCAACGAGCGGCGAACGAGGTGACGAGCGGCTCTCGGCAGCTGTGGCGGCGGGTTGTCGGCTCGTGCGAGGGCCAAGCGGCCGGTCGTCAGCGGTAGTAGTGATTCCGCCCGGCGCCGGTGAACCTCCGGAGCCTGCCCGGGGGCTGCTTGCTCCCCGGTGTCCGGGCTACGGCTACCGGGCCGTGACGTGCCCGTGCCGGCGCATCAGGTGTCTCCTGAGCGACGGGCCAGGAACTTGCCCAGTTCCCACAGGAGCAGCAGCGCGAGGGCGGCCAGCACGGCCCAGCCGAACTGCCGCGCGTCGATCTCGGTCGTGCCGAGGATGCGCCGGAAGCCGTCCACCTGCGTGACCAGCACCGCCAGCACGAACTGGGTCAGTGCCACCCGGTTCATCTGCCTGCTGTCGAACGTGGACGTCGTCAGCACCGAGTCCGTCTCGCTGCGGCATTCGAACGCGGCCACGACCAGACAGAGGGCGAAGGCGGTGAACGCGATCGACCGACCGGTCTCGACGCTGCCGAAGTGGGCCTGACCGAGCTTGATCAGTCCGAGCAGGAGGGCGGTGATCGCCAGCCCGCCGAGCCCGACCGTGACCAGTACGGGCCGGGTGAGGACGGACTCCCCTCGCGGACGCGGCCTGCGCCGCATGAGCCCGGGGCTCTCCCGGTCGAAGCCGAGCGCGAAGCCGAAGGAGGCGTTGACCACGAAGTGGATCCACAGCACCTGCGGCGGGGTGAAGGGCTCACCGGCGGCGATGTTCAAGACGGTGGCCCCGAGGAAGGTCAGGACGAAGGCGACGAGCAGGAGCAGGACGAATCGGATGTACTTGGTGAGGTTGTCGTAGATTCGCCGGCCCTGCTCCACGGCGTAGACGATGGTGGCGAAGCGGTCGTCGGAGAGGATCATGCGTCCGGCGTTCTTCGCCACGTCTGTGCCGCTGCCCATGGCGATGCCGATGTCGGCGGCTTTGATGGCAGGGGCGTCGTTGACACCGTCCCCGGTCATCGCCACGACATCACCCCTCTTCTTGAGGGTGTCGGCGAGCAGCACCTTGTGCTCCGGCGCGACGCGGCCCACCACACCGATGCCGTCGATGCGGGCGAGTTGTTCGTCCTCGCCCATGGCCGCGAAGTCGGCGCCGAGGACCGCCTCGCCGGGGATGCCGAGCTGCCGGGCGATCGCCGCACCGGTGGTGACGTCGTCACCGGTCACCATGCGGACCCGGATGTGCCCCGCCTGTGCTCCGGCCACGGCTGCCCTGGCGTCCTCGCGGGGCGGATCGACCATGCCGACGAGACTGGTCATCCGCAGTTCGGTGACGTACGCGAGCAGGTCGCCGTCCGGGTCGAAGCCGGCCGGGTCCAGATCACGGGTGGCCGCGGCCATCACCCGGTGTCCCTCGCCGCCCATCCGCCGGGTCTGTGCCTCGGCGCGCGCGATCAGTTCGGCGTTCCACGGGATGGTCCCGCCTGCCGCGAGCGCGGTGGCGGCCCGTGTCACCACCGCCGGGACCGCGCCTTTGACGAAGCACCGGACGACCTGCCGTCCGGAGGCGTCGACCGCCTGGTTGAACGTGGCCATCAGCTTGTAGTCCGGGTCGAACGGCAGCGTGGCGAGCCGGGGGAGGCCCTCGCGGGTGGCGTCGATGTCCAGTCCTGCCTTGTGAGCGAGCACCAGCAGGGCTCCCTCGGTCGGATCGCCCACCACCTCGCCGTCCACCAGCTTCGCGTCGCTGGCCACCACGTACGGCAGGATCGCGTCCTCGATGCCCGCGGCGGAACCCGACGTGCCCGCGGCGTGGTGGATCTTCCCGCCGAGCCCGTAGCCCGTACCCGAGACGGTGTACCGGTCGGTGGGACTGACGACTTCGACGGCGGTCATCTGGTTCATGGTCAGGGTGCCGGTCTTGTCCGAGTTGATCGCCGAGGTGAACGCCAGTGTCTCGACCGACGGCAACTCCTTGACGATGGCGTTGCGCTGCGCCAGGTTGAGGCTGCCGACGGAAAGGATCGCCTGGGTCACGGTCGGCAGGGCCTCGGGGATGGCCGCGATGGCCAGCGAGACCGCGCTGACGAACAGGGAGTCCCAGGCCTGGTCCCGTTGCCGTCCCAGGGCGAACATCACGATCATGGTCAGGACGGCAGCCCCGATGATCCACAGCGTCAGGGTGTCGAGTTCCCTGGTGAGCGGCGGTACCTCCTTCTCGGTGGCCGACAGCATTCCGGAGATCCTGCCGACCTCGGTCGTGGCGCCGGTCGCGGTGACGACGAGTACGCCGCTGCCGTGGGTGACCGGGGTGTTCTTGAACGCCATGTTCGTCCGGTCGCCGGGCGCTGGGCGGGGGCCGGCCAGCGTGCCGGCGTCCTTCGCGGAGGGGACGCTCTCGCCGGTGAGCGCCGACTCGTCGATCTGCAGGGCACTGGCCTCGATGATGCGTCCGTCGGCCGCGACCTGGTCCCCGGCGGCGATGAGCACGATGTCGCCGAGGGCGAGCTGTTCGGCGGGGATCTCGGCCTCCGTGCCGTCCCTGCGTACCCGCGCCGTCGCCTTCATCATCGACTGCAGCGCGTTCATCGCGCTCTCGGCCTTGCCCTCCTGGCGCAGGCCCACGACCGCGTTCAACAGGGTCAGGACGAACAGCAGGATCGCGGTGGCCCACTCCTGGATGAGCAGCGAGACGACCGCTGCGGCCACGAGGACGATCTGCATGTAACTGCGGTACTGCGCGAGGAAGCGACGCCAGGCCGGAGGCGGTTTCTCCTCGGGCAGCGTGTTCGGGCCGTGTGAGGTCAAGAGCTGCTCGGCCCGTGCCGTGGAGAGACCGACCGCCGGATCCACGCCGAACGCCGCCAGGACCTCCTCGGGAGCGTGCGCGTACCAGTCGTCCTGGGCAGCCCGGGGCTGCTGTCCCACGGAACTCGAACGCACCGTCATTGTTCCGCCTCCGGTCCGTGCCCCGTGCCCTGTGCCCCGAGCCGTGGCCGTGGACGTGTCCCGGCCGGTCGAGCGCTGGTTCGACGGGTCTCAGCCGCGCTTCTTCCTGGCCGACGGATGCCGGTCGGCGTAGGGATCGGCCGATGCCCCGGCGGGGGCCTCCCGCTCCAGCTCCCGTTTGGTGACGAGCAGTTCCCTCCGCGCGGCCTTCCCCACGTCGGGGTACTGCGGATCGATGTCCATCAGGGTGTGCGCGAGGATCGCGGCCGCGCAGATCCGCGCGAACCACTTCCGGTCCGCCGGCACGACGTACCACGGCGCCCACTTCGTGCTCGTGGCCGACAGCATCTCGGAGAACGCGTACTGGTATTCGTCCCAGTAGCGCCGTTCCCGGACGTCGGCCGCGGAGAACTTCCAGTTCTTCTCCGGCAGGTCGATCCGCTTCAGGAAGCGGGTGCGCTGCTCCTCCTTGGACAGGTTCAGGAAGATCTTCACCACCTTGAACCCGTTGTCCGTGAGGTAGCGCTCCCAGCGGTTGATCTCCCGGTAGCGCCGCTTCCATATGCCCGGTCCGCGTGCGTCGTCCGGCAGCCTCTGCCGGACCAGGTTCTCCGGGTGGACCCGCACGACGAGAACCTCCTCGTAGTGCGAGCGGTTGAAGATGGCGATCCCGCCGCGCTCGGGCAGTCGCCGGGCGTACCGCCACAGGTAGTCGTGGTCGAGTTCCTCGGCGGAGGGCACCTTGAAGCTGCTGACCCGTACGCCCTGGGGATTGACGCCGCTCATCACATGGCGGATCGTCCCGTCCTTGCCACCGGCGTCGAGTGCCTGCAGACAGAGCAGCACCCCGTAGGTGTCCTGGGCGGCCAGCCGCTCCTGGTACTCGGCCAGCAGCGACACCCCGGTCCGCAGCAGTTCCTTTCCGTCCCGCTTCTTCAGACCGGCTTTGAAGCGGGGATCGAAGCCGCGGTCCAGGCGCACCTTCGACCCTGGTTTCACCCGGAGGGTCGCGACGAGATCCGCAATGCGTTCGGCTCTCTCATCCGACATCACGATCAGCCCTTCGATCGTCATGACCGCACCGATCCCACGTCCCATGACCTCCGGACCGCAGAACCACGTGTCCCGCCACAGCCGCGGACAGGCTCCCTCGCGCCCATTGTCCGCGCGCCCGGACAAGATCGCCCCCTCAGGCCGGGTGGCCGGGAAGGCGTGGGGGAGGAGACGTCGGCACCGCGGCCGGTCCGCTCGTCGAGGGAACTCCTCGACCGGTGCCACCGGCCCCGGGCGCCCGTGCCGGGTCCGCACGCCCCGCCGGGCCGCTTCGCGGATGCCCGTGTCCGGTGTATGGCGGCGCCTCGACCGTCCAGCCCGCGGTGTCCACCTCTACGGGGTGGACACCGCGGGCTCCTCACCGTCAGCAGATGCGCGGTAGCTGCTCCCCGAGCGGCATGTCCACGACCCGGGTGCCGCCGAGCCCGGTCGACACCACCACCATGCCGGGGTGGTCCTCGACGCATTCCCCGACCAGCGCGGCCCCCGCCCCCTGCGGATGCGCCCGCATCGCCGCCAGCACGGCCTCGGCGTGCTCGCGGGCCACGAACGCCACCAGCCGGCCCTCGTTGGCGACGTACAGCGGGTCCAGGCCCAGGAAGGCGCAGGCGTTGGCGACGGCGTCCGGCACCGGGACCGCGCGCTCCGTCAGCCGCACCCCGGTGCCCGACGCACGGGCGATCTCGTTCAGCGACGCCGCGAGCCCGCCCCGCGTGGGGTCGCGCAGCACGTGGATGTCCGGGGTGACCCGCAGCATCGCCTCGACCAGCCCGGCCAGCGGCGCGGTGTCGCTCGCGACGTCCACCCCGAACTCCAGTCCCTCCCGGACGCTCATGATCGCGACACCGTGCAGACCGATCGGACCGCTCACCAGGACGGCGTCCCCCGGCCTGGCCCGCTGCGGCCGGATGTCCACCCCGTCCGCGACCAGACCGATGCCGGAGGTGGTGATGTACACGCCGTCGCCGTGGCCGCTCTCGACGACCTTGGTGTCGCCGGTGGCGACGGTGACACCGGCCGCCCGCGCCGCAGCGCCGACCGCCCCGGCGACCCGCTCGACGACGTCCATCGCCACGCCTTCCTCCAGCACGAAGGCCGTGGACAGGAACGCGGGCACCGCACCGCTCATGGCGAGGTCGTTGACGGTGCCGTTGACGGCGAGGTCGCCGATGCAGCCACCGGGGAAGAACAGCGGACGCACCACGTAGGAGTCGGTGGAGAACGCCAGACGTGCCTCGCCGAGCCGGACCACCGCCGAGTCGGCCAGCTGCGCGAGGACCGGATTGCCGAAGGCCGGCGCGAAGACGCCGTCGACGAGTTCCGCCGACAGGGCGCCGCCGCCCCCGTGGCCCATCACCACGACCGGCCGGTCGCGCAGCGGGGCGGGGCAGGACCAGTTCGCCGGGTCGACGGGTGCGGTGGCGGTCGAATCAGCCAACGGGGCTCATCTCCTTGCGCGTGGTGGTGTCCATCCGCCGGTAGAGGTAGTACGCGGCGCAGGCGCCCTCGCTGGAGACCATCGTGGCGCCCAGCGGGGTGCGCGGGGTGCAGCTCGTACCGAACGCCGGGCACTCGGTCGGCTTGATCAGGCCCTGGAGGACCTCGCCGCTGCGGCAGACCGAGGGCTCCTCGGTGCGGATGCCGGTGACGTCGAAGCGGTGCTCGGCGTCGTGGGCGCGGAAGGCCTCGGTCAGCCGCCAGCCGCTGTCCGGGATCCGCCCGATGCCGCGCCAGGAACGGTCGGTGACCTCGAACACCTCCTCGATCATGCGCAGCGCGGCCGGGTTGCCGGCCTCCTGCACCGCGCGGGCGTAGGCGTTCTCCACCCGGTGCTCGCCGCGCTCCAGCTGGCGCACCGCCCGCCGGATGCCCTCCAGGATGTCCAGGGGCTCGAAGCCGGTCACCACGAGGGGCACACGGTGCCGCTCGGCCAGGTCCGGGTACTCGGCGGTGCCCATCACGCTGCACACGTGACCGGCCGCCAGGAAGCCCTGCACCCGGCAGGACGGGGCGGTCATGATCGCCTCGATCGCCGGCGGCACCCGCACGTGCGACACCAGCAGGCTGAAGTTGGCCAGGCCCAGGCGGCGCGCCTGGTGCACCGCCATGGCGTTCGCCGGCGCCGTGGTCTCGAACCCGATGCCGAAGAACACGACCTCGCGGTCGGGGTGACGGCGGGCCAGGTCCAGCGCGTCCATGGGGGAGTAGACCACGCGCACGTCGCCGCCCTCGCTGCGGACCCGGAACAGGTCCCGGTCCGTGCCCGGCACCCGCAGCATGTCCCCGAACGAGCAGAAGATCACCCCGGGGCGCGCGGCGATGGCCAGCGCCTTGTCGATGACCTCCAGCGGTGTCACGCACACCGGACAGCCGGGGCCGTGGATCAGCTCGACCTCGTCCGGCAGGAGCTGGTCGATGCCATGGCGGATGATGGAGTGCGTCTGACCGCCGCACACCTCCATCAGCGCCCAGGGCCGGGTGACGGTGGCCCGGATGTCCTCCAGCAGCTTCCGTGCCAGCTCGGGGTCGTTGAACTCGTCGATGTACCTCATCGGGCTCCTTCCTCCGCGGCGGTCGCGCCGTCCGGGCCGGCGGGCCCCGGCAGCCCCGCCTCCTGCGCCGCCCGTCCCCAGGCGTCACCGAACTCCTCCTCCAGCAGGCCCAGTTCCTCGAAGAGCTTGAGGGAGGCCTGCGCGGATTCCTCGTCCAGCCGCTGGAGGGCGAAGCCGACATGGACGATGACGTACTCACCGACCTGCGTGTCGGGGACGTACTCCAGGCAGACGCGCTTGTGCACGCCGCCGAAGTCGATCAGTCCCGTCAGGGGGTCGGTGCCGTCCTCGATGGCCAGGACGCGGCCGGGCACTGCCAGACACATGGGTCACTCCGGGTTGTGGGCGGGCGATGGGCGGCGGGCCGCGACCACGAGCTGGCCCAGGGCGAGCCCGCCGTCACCCGGCGGGACCTCCGTGTGCCGCAGCACCGTGAAGCCGTCGGCCGCCAGCAGGGCCGTGCAGGCCTCCTCCAGCAGCGCGTTGGCGAACACCCCGCCGGTGAGGGCGACCGTGCCGGCGCCGGTGTCGCGGCGTGCCCGGCGGCACACCTCTGCGACCGCCGCCGCCACGGCCCGGTGGAACCGGGCCGCCAGCACCGGGCGGGGTGTGCCGCGGCGCAGATCCGTGATGAGCGAACGCAGCACGGGAGCCGGGTCGAGCAGCAGGGCGTCCCCGGCGCCGCGGGCCCAGGCGAAGGAGTACGCGCCGGAGTCGGCGCCCCACGCCTGTGCCGCCTGCGCCTCCAGCTCCAGCGCCGCCTGCGCCTCGTAACCCGCGCGGTGGCACACGCCCGCCAGGGAGGAGACGGCGTCGAACAGGCGCCCCATGCCGGAGGCCGGCACGCAGGCCACGTTCCGCTCCAGCTGGCGGGCCAGCAGGGCGCGTTCCTGCGCCGTGCAGGCGGTCGTGCTCGGCAGGTCCGCGTCCCAGGGCAGCCCGGCGGCACGGAGCCGGGCCAGGGCCAGGCGGCAGGGGTTGGCCACCCCGGCGTCCCCGCCCGGCAGGGGAGCGGGGGACAGATGGGCGTAGCGGCGGAAGCCGTCGTAGCCGGCGAGCAGCACCTCTCCGCCCCACACCGTGCCGTCGTCGCCGTATCCGGTGCCGTCGAAGGCGACCCCGATGACGCGGGCGCCGGCGGGCAGCGCGTGCTCGGCCATGGCGGAGGCGACGTGCGCGTGGTGGTGCTGCACCAGGTGCAGGTCCCGCTCGCCGGCCCGGCGGCGCGCCCAGCGCGCCGAGTGGTAGCCGGGGTGCCGGTCGGCCGCGATCCGTTCGGGTCCGATGCCGGTCAGGCGCCGCAGGGTGGCCTCGGCCCGCTCCAGAGCGGCCAGCGCCGCCAGCTCGCCCAGGTCGCCGACGTGCGGCCCGAACCACGCCTCCCGGCCGGCGCCGAGGCAGGGCGCGTTCTTCAGGTCGCCGCCCACCGCGAGCGTCGGCGGCACCGCGAACGGCAGCGCCAGCGGCCGGGGGACGTACCCACGGGAGCGGCGCAGCACCTGCCCCGTGCCGTCCGGGCGGATCCGCAGCACGGAGTCGTCGCACGGCGAGGTGATCGCGCGGTCGTGGGCCAGCCAGGCGTCCGCCAGTCCGGAGAGCCGCGCCACGGCCTCGCCGTCGTCGGTGACGATGGGCTCGCCGGAGCGGTTGCCGCTGGTCATCACCAGCAGGCGTGGGCCGGGCGGGTCGCCGGGCAGCCCGAACAGCAGCGTGTGCACGGGCGTGTAGGGCAGCATGACGCCGACATGCGGGCTCTTGGGGCACACCCCGGTGGCGAGCGGGCCGCCGCGGCGGCGGCGCAGCAGCACGATGGGGCGGCGCGGACCGGTCAGCTCCGCCCGCTCCGCGTCGTCTGCCTCGCCGATCCGGTCGACGGCCGTCAGATCGGCCGCCATCACCGCGAACGGCTTGCCCCCGCGCAGTTTGCGGGCCCGCAGCCGCTCCACGGCCTCGGCGTCGGTCGCGTCGCAGGCCAGGTGGTAGCCGCCGACGCCCTTGACGGCGACGATCCGCCCCGCCGCCAGCAGGCCGCGCGCCGCGGCCAGGGCCTCGGCGTCGCGCACCGGCCGCCCTCCGGAGCCGGCGGCGGGCACGAGACGCAGCCGGGGGCCGCAGTCGGGGCACGCGACCGGCTGTGCGTGGAAGCGCCGGTCACCCGGATCGGCGTACTCCGCGGCGCACGCCCCGCACATCGGGAAGGCGTCCATGGTGGTGCTCGCGCGGTCGTACGGCAGCGCCGTCGCGATCGTGAAGCGGGGGCCGCAGTGCGTGCAGGTGATGAACGGGTGGCGGTGGCGGCGGTCGGCGGGGTCGGCGAGTTCCCGCAGGCAGTCGGCGCAGGTGGCGGTGTCCGGGGGGAGCACCGTGCGTCCGCCGCCGGTTGTCGAGGCGCGGATGGTGAAGCCGTCCGCGCCCGTGACGGGCAGGTCGGCGCTGTCGACACCGGTGACGGCCGCCAGGGCGGGCGTCTCCCGGGTGAGGCGGGCGCAGAACCGCTCCACGCCGTCCGGCGGCCCCTCGACCTCGACCAGCACGCCCCCGGAGTGGTTGGTGACGAATCCGGACAGCCCCTCCTCGGTGGCCAGCCGGTGCACGAACGGCCGGAATCCCACCCCCTGCACCACACCGCGCACGCCGACCCGGCGCCGTACCGCGGTTGTGGCGGGGACCGTCATGACGCGGTGTGCTCGTGGTGCACCGATGCCGTCAGGGCCGGGCGGTGCGCCGGCATGCCGTTCCGGACGGCGAGTACGCGGTCCAGCAGGTCGTCGGCGCCCTCGCCGCGGCGTGCACTGGTGCCCACCACGTCGACGCCCGGGTTGACCCGCTCGACGTTCTCCGCGAAGACGGCCGCGTCGAAGCCCGCCGCCTCGGCCAGGTCGGTCTTGGTGACGACCACCAGATGGGCGGAGCCGAAGGCGGTGGGGTACTTCAACGGCTTGTCCTCGCCCTCCGTCACGGCCATCAGGACCACGCGCAGGGTCTCGCCGAGGTCGTAGGCCGCCGGGCAGACCAGGTTGCCGACGTTCTCCACGAACAGCAGCGTGGTGTCCTGCGGCATCCAGCCCTCCAGGTGCCCGCGCACCTGACGGGCCTCCAGATGGCACAGCCCGCCCGTCAGCAACTGCTTGACGGGCGCGCCCGAGCGGGCCAGACGACGGGCGTCGTTCTCCGTCGCGAGGTCCGCGGTGAGCGCCGCCACCGCGATGCCGTGGCGCACGGCCAGAGCGAGCACCTCGGTCAGCAGCTCCGTCTTGCCGCTGCCGGGACTGGAGAGGAGGTTGACGCTGGTGACTCCCTGCCGGCCGAGGTCGGTGCGCAGGGCCGCCGCCAGTGAGTCGTTCTTCGCCATGACGGCCTGTTGCACGTCCACGGACCGGCACATCATGCGTGCTCCTTGCTGGCGTAGGGGCGATTGCGGTGATCCTCGTCGGGCCCGGGCACGTTTCCCGGGGGACCGGCCGGGCCGTGTCCCGCGGATTCCTCCGGCCGGCCCAACGCGAGCGGGGCGGCGGGATCGGCGAGCAACCGCCGCACCACCGTGTGCAGCAGCGGCACCGCCGCCGCCACGGCCTCGCGCACCGGGGCGCTGAGCCCGCCGACGAGTTCGGTGTCGTCCTCGGGCAGGTGCTCCGGCTCGCACGCCAGCAGCACGATGCGGGGCAGCGGTCCCTCGGCCATGCGCGCGGCCAGCGCCAGCACCTTCACCGGGTCCATGCCGTGGGCCTCGGGCGCGGCCTGCGAGGCCTCGGGCGGCTCCGGGACGACGAGGGACAGCGTGCCGGGGCGGTGGCCGCGTGCCGCGGCGTCGACGAAGACCACCGCGTCGTAGCCGTCGAGGAGCCGGTAGGCGAGATCCAGGCCGCGGATGCCGAAGTCCCGCACCTCGACGGCGGCGGGCAGCGGATCCTCGCGCAGGGCCGCGATCACCTCGGGGCCGAAGGCGTCGTCGGCGAGGAAGATGTTGCCGATGCCGGCCACGAGCAGACGGGTGGATGCCAACGGACTCTCCTGCGGCAGGGGCGGGACGGACTCGGTGCGGGGCGGGGCGTGCACGGACGGGGACAGCTCGGGACGGCACGGCGGGAACGGGGCTGCGGCCCGTCCGGTCGGTCCGGCACCGGAAGGGCGCCGGTGCCCCGGCGGGGCCGGGCCGCCGGAGGCGGATCGGGCGCGCTCGGGTGCCCGGCCCGGCGCCTACGGTGTGCGCGGCGGCGCCAGGGGCCGGGGGGAACCACCCGGTGTCCTGCGGACGAAGGCCGACCGCAGCGCGTGGAAGGGGGCGGCGGGGTCGAAGAGGATGCGGCGCATGCGGGCCTGCTCGTCGCGCCGGTACGCCGCCAGCGGCCGGCGTGCCTCGTCCCGCTCCCGGGCGGCCTGCTTGGCCGCGATCCGCTCGCGCAGATCCGGCACCCCGGCCAGCGCCGCCGACAGACGGTCGACGTCGTGGGAGAAGCTGCCGGGGGAGGCCGGTACGAGACGGTCGACCAGCCCCGCCCGACGGGCCGAGAACGCGCTCACCGGCAGCGCCTGCCGGGTCAGCCGCGCGGCGGTCTCCTCCCCGGTCCGCCGGGGGAGGCTGTAGGTCCAGAACTCCGACCCGTACAGGCCCATGCGCCGGTAGTGCGGGTTCAGCACGGCTCCGGTACGGCACCACACCTCGTCCGCCGCCAGCGCGAGCATCACGCCGCCGGCCGCCGCGTTCCCGCCCAGCGCGGCCACCACCAGCCGGTCGGTCGTCCGCAGCACGGCCTCGACCAGGTCGTTCATGGCGGTGAGGTTGGTCCATGCCTCGCCGGCCGGGTCGGACGCGGCCTCGATGACGTTGAGGTGGATGCCGTTGGAGAAGAAGTCCCGCCCGCCGCCCAGGACCAGCACGGACGTCGGTCTGGTGAGGGCGTGGCGGTAGCCGGCGAGCAGGCGGCGGCACTGGGCGGAGCTCATCGCCCCGCCGGGGAAGGAGAAGTCCAGGAAGCCGACGTCACCGCGCTGCCGGTAGCGGACGTCGGACCAGGTGCGCCGCTCGGCGGGCAGGTCCAGGGGCACGGATGCCTCCGGCACGTTCCGGAGCAGCCCGCCCAGCACGTCGGCCGCGGGCCGCCGGAAGGGCGCTGGATCGCCGGAACCGCGGCGCGGCCTGAGCTCCGGGATCCACACCGCGCCGTCCCGGGTGGCCCGGCAGACCGCCCCGTTCCGCGTGGCCAGCACCTGCCCGGGACGGCCCCGCAGGATGTCCTCGGGATGCCCGCCGTGCAGGAACACCTCCCGGCCCAGCAGGGTGTCCAGGACCCCGGGACGGGAGTCGGCGCCACGCAGCTTGCGCAGGACCGTCTCCGTGGAGTCCGCCCGCCAGTCGATGCGGCGCGTCTCCTGCCGGAAGACGTCCCGCCAGACCACACCGACCGACGGGCCACTCTGCGGCTGCGGTTTGAACGAGCCGTCGGCGAAGCGCTGCACCGCCAGCAGGACGGCGGCCGCCGCCGCGTCGGCCACCTCGCCGCGGTACAGGTCGCTCTTGCCGACGGGCGGTAGCGTGCACGGGACGGAGGCCCAGATGTCCCCGGCGTCCAGGCCCGCCTCCGCCTGAAGGACGGTCACGCCCCAGCGCCGTGCGCCGTCGGCGACCGCCCAGTCGAGGGAGGACGGGCCGCGATCGCCCGGCGGACCCGGGTGGACGATCAGGCAGGTGTGCTCGCGCCACACGTCCTCGGGCACCGCCGTCCTCAGCATCGGCGCCACGATCAGCTCCGGAGCGGTCTCCCGCACGGCGGCGCGGACGGCATCGTCACCGTGCGGGGCCAGCACCACCTCCACGCGGTGTCCGCGGTCGGAGAGTTCGGCGTACACCCGTTGCGACAGGCTGTTGAAAGCACTGGCGACGAGGAGGATGTCCATGCGGCTCTTCCCGACGGCGAAGCGGAGGGCGGGCGGCGCCCCGGACGAGACAGCAGGATGGTCGCCGCCGCGGCCCGGGCGGTGCAGCGCAACGGCCGCCGCCCGCAAGTTCCACCGGATGGTCGTGCCGCGCACAGTGGGGCCGGTGGGGGAGGGCCGGGCGAGGGAGCGGCGGAACGGGGCCGGGGCGGGGCGGGCGCCGGTGACGGCGCGTGGCACGGCGTACGGCAGGCTGTGACATGTGTCTTTCATTCCTCACCAGCCTCAACCCCCTTTCCCCGGGGGCCACATGGTCGTCTGTGGTGACGACGCACTGGCGCGCCGCCTGGCCGCTGAGCTGCGCGACGTGTATCGGGAACGGGTCGTCCTCGTCGTCCCCGAGCCCCAGGCCGCGGGCGCTCCCACCCGCGCGGCGGCCCTCGCCTCGGCCCTGCTGGGGCGTGTCCCCTTCGCCTCCCCGCGCGTGCCCGGCACCCACGGCCCCGCCGCGGGGGACGACCTGGACGTGGTGTCGGCGCCGGTTCCCGACGAAACCGTGCTGGACGCGGCGGGCGTGGGCCGCGCGAGCGCTCTGGCGCTCGTGTACGAGGACGACGCGACCAACGTCCGCGCCGCCCTGGCCGCCCGCCGGCTCAACCCGCGGCTCCGGCTGGTCATCCGGCTCTACAACCGCAAGCTGGGCCAGCACCTCGCCCAACTGCTCGACCAGGCCACACCCGGTGTCGACCCCGCCGTGCTGGACACCTCCACCACGGTCCTGTCGGACGCCGACACGGCCGCACCGGCGCTCGCCGCCACGGCCGTCGCGGGCACCAGCAAGGTCGTCCAGGCGGACGGAATGCTGCTGCGCGCGGTCGAGCACCCGCCGCCCGGCGACGGACGCGTCCCCGACCCCGGCCTGTGCACGCTCGCCCTGCTGTCCTCCACCACCAGCAATCCGGCCGGAATGGAGGGCTCGGACGACAGCGGGCCGGAGGGGCCGCGGCTGCTGCCCGACGACGAGGAGGTCGCGGCGGCCGGCGCCCGCGGCACCATCGCGCTGGAGACCGTCACGTACGCCGGGCCGCCACCGCCCGTCAGCCGGCTCGGCGCCGCCCTCACCCCACTGGTCTCGCTCTTCTCCCGCCGCCTGTGGTGGTCGATCACCGGTGTCGTGGGCGCGGTGCTGGCGCTGACGGTGGCCTCGATGCTCACCCTCGACGACCATCCGCTGCACGCCGCCTACACGATCCTTCTGGACATCTTCGCCATCAACGACCCCGCGATCGGCCAGCCGGCGACCCGCAAGGTCCTCCAGATACTGGCCGGGCTCGCCGGTCTCCTGCTGCTGCCGGTGCTGGTGGCCGGCCTGCTGGAGGCGCTCGGCACGTTCCGCTCCGCCTCGGCCCTCGGGCGGGTCTCCCGCCGCATGTCCGGACACGTGGTGCTGCTCGGCCTGGGCAAGGTCGGCACCCGTGTCCTGGCCCGGCTGCACGAGCTGGACATCCCGGTGGTGTGCGTGGAGGAGAACCCCGAAGCGCGCGGCATCTCCCTCGCCCGCCGGCTGCGCGTGCCGGTCGTCCTCGGGGACGTGACCCAGGAGGGCGTGCTGGAGTCGGCGCGCGTGCACCGGGCCCAGGCGCTGCTCGCCCTCACCAGCTCCGACACCACCAACCTGGAGGCCACCCTCTACGCCCGCTCCCTCGGCCCGGCCCTGCGGGTCTCCCTGCGCCTGTACGACGACGAGTTCGCGACCGCCGTCTTCCGCACCCTGCGCACGGCGCACCCCGACGCCCTCACCCGCAGCCGCAGCGTCTCCCATCTGGCGGCGCCCGCCTTCGCCGGGGCCATGATGGGGCGCCAGGTCCTCGGGGCGGTTCCGGTCGAGCGGAAGGTCCTGCTGTTCGCCGCGCTGGACGTGATGGGGCATCCGCAGCTGCAGGGCCGTACCGTCGCGGAGGCGTTCCGGCCCGGGGCCTGGCGGGTCATCGCCCTGGACACCGCCGCGCCCGGGGAGCGGCTGCCCGACCTGTCCGCCGCCGTGCGCGGTGCGGGTGGCCGTGCCCCGAACCTCGTGTGGGACCTGCACCCCGGTTACGTCCTGAAGCCCGAGGACCGTGTCGTCCTGGCCGCCACGCGGCGCGGCCTCGCCGAGCTCCTCGGCCGGCAGCCGCAGCCGTGACCAGGACGACCCACCGGCGCCGGCAGGAGACCGGGGACCCGGCGGGCACGTCCTCCCGGACGCCCCCAGGGCCGGGCGTGTCCATGACCGGGACGGGAGGGCCGACGCGGCGGCAGCCCTCGTGGCGCACGGCGGCACGCGCGGGCGGCGGCCCCGCCGCCCGCGCCCGGCGGACCGCTCGTTCCCGGACGGGCAGGACGGCCGTGCGCGGTTCCGCCCCGGCTCAGGGGGCGCCGCACTCCGCGCACGGGCGTACCGTCCTGGTGTGGCCGAATTCGTTCGGCGGGAACCCGGCAACCGTACGCGGCACAAGGAGCGGCAGCGTGACCGGTGTGCACGAGGGGGCGACCGACGTGGAGGCACTGGACGCCGCGTTCGCGGAGACGGTGCGCCGGACGGGCGCGTCCATCGGCGCGCTCTACCTCGTCGCTCCGGACGGGCGGCACCTGGCCCTGGAGGCCCTGTACGGGGTGCCGTCCGAGCTCGCGGCGCCGTGGACGAAGGTCGCGGTGGACGCTTCGGCACCGGTGGCCGACGCCGTCCGTGAGGACCGCATCGTGTGGGTGGGCAGCCACGAGGAGCTGGCCACCACCTATCCGCGCACCGCGGTGGCGTTGCCGTACCCGCTGGCGCTCGCCGCCGTCCCGGTCATCGGCACGCGCCGGTGGGGCGCCCTGCTGCTCACCTGGCCGGCCAACCGCCCGCCGCACATGACCCGGCGGGAGCGCGCGCACATCACGGCCAGCTGCGGACGACTGGCCCGGCTCCTGGAGGAGTCGGCCGACCACGGTGGGCTCCCGGCTCCGGGCGACCGGCCACGTGTGCTGCCCGGCGGAGCGACCGGGCCGTCCGTGAGCCCGGTGTCGGCCGCCGCCGACTTCGCCGAGCGGCTGCCGGGCGGCAGCTGCGCCATGGACCTGGAAGGACGCTTCACCTACCTCAGCAAGGGCGCCTGCGAACTGCTCGGCCGCACGGCCGACCGGCTCCTGGGGACCCTGCCGTGGCAGTCCCTGCGCTGGCTCGACGACCCCGCCTACGAGGACCGCTACCGCGCCGCCGTGATCAGCCGCCAGCGCGTCGTCTTCACCGCCTGCCGCCCGCCCGACATCTGGCTCGACTTCCACCTGTATCCCGATGCCAGCGGCATCAGCGTCCGGATCGTGCCCAGCGGTGACCGGCTCCCGTCCGGACCGGTGTACCGCGGGACCTCGGGCGCCGGGGCACCGGCCCGAGCCGGCCGTCTCTACCAGCTCACGCACCTGGCGGCCGCCCTGACCGAGGTGGTCGGCGTCCAGGACGTCATCGACCTGGTGGCCGACCAGATCATGCCCGCCTTCGGCGCCCACGGCCTGGTCCTGTCCACAGCCGACGCCGGCCGGCTGCGCATCACCGGCCACCGCGGCTACACCCCGGCAGCCATCGAACGGCTCGACGGCCTGCCGCTCGACACCGGATTCACCCCGGCCGGCCGCGTGCTGGCCAGCGGCATCCCCGCGTTCTTCGCCACCGTGGAGGAGATGCGCCACCTCTACCCCGAAGCGGCCCTGGTCAGCGGCAAGCAGGCCTGGGCGTTCCTGCCGCTGATCGTCTCCGGCCGTCCTGTCGGCTGCTGCATCCTGTCGTACGACCGCCCCCACCTCTTCCCGGCCGAGGAACGCGCCGTGCTGACCTCGCTCGCCGGACTCGTCGCCCACGCCCTGGACCGTGCCCGCCTCTACGACACCAAACTCGGCCTCGCCCACGGTCTCCAGCAGGCGCTGCTCCCGCGGAACCTGCCCCCGGTCCCCGGGCTGCGGGTCGCCGCCCGGTATCTGCCCGCCACCCGGGGGATGGACATCGGCGGCGACTTCTACGACCTCATACCCCTCGGGGACACCGCGGCCGCCGCCGTCATCGGCGACGTCCAGGGGCACGACGTCGCGGCAGCCGCTCTCATGGGTCAGGTCCGCACCGCGGTGCGCGCCCACTCGGCCCTCGACGCCACGCCGGACCAGGTGCTCACCCGGACGAACCGGCTCCTCACCGATCTCGGCGCGGACCTGTTCGTCAGCTGCCTCTACGCCCACCTGGACTTCGCCGCGGGCCGCATGACCCTGGCCGGTGCCGGCCACCCGCCGCCGATCCTGCGACGGCCCGAGGGGGACGCCCGACCTCTCGACATGACCCCCGGACCCCTGCTCGGCATCGAAGCGGACGCCGACTTCCCCCTGACCGGGACCCCGCTCACCCCCGGCCTCATGCTCGCCCTCTACACCGACGGCCTGATCGAGAGGCCGGGCGTCGACCTCGACGACTCGATCGCCGACCTGGCACGGCAGCTCGCCCGCACCGGCGACCGTGACCTGGACGCGCTCATCGACTCCCTCGTGGAGAACACGGGGACCCGGGGCCGGCGCACCGACGACGTGGCACTGCTCGTCCTCCAGTGCACGGCGCGCTGAGACGCACCCGCTCTCCGCACGCCGGCCTTTCGGCCCGGCGCGTGCGTCGGTCCCGGCCACCGGCTCCGGAGGGCGGGGGACCGGTGGCCGGAGCCGTTCAGCGGGTCAGACCGTGCAGCAGCAGCTCCGCGAGGTGGGCATAGGCCTGGGCGTCGGTCAGGCCGGTGGTGGACGCCACCTGCCGACGCTGGATGCGGACCATCACCGAGGTGATGACGTCGGCGGCGAAGGCGACGTGCACCTCCCGGAAGGCGCCCGCGTCCGTGCCCTCCTCGATCAGCTGCTGGACGCGCCGCGCAGCCGCCCGGGTGTTGCGGTCGTAGACCTCGGCGGCCGGCCCGAAGGCCGCCACGTCGTCGAAGAACCGCGCGGAGGCGGGTGCCAGCTCCGCCGACACGGCGCGCAGGTAGGCGGCGAGCCGGCGGGCCGGCTCGGTCTCCGCCGCCAGGGCCGCCTCCACGCGCTCGGTCGCCCGCCGGAAGAAGTGCACCACGGCGGCCCGCACCAGCTGCTCCTTGCTGCCCGCTAGGCCGTACAGGGTGCGCTTGGAGCAGTGCAGCCGGGCGGCGAGGCCGTCCAGCGTCAGATGGGCGAAACCGTCCCGGACCAGAAGGCCCACCAGTTCCTCGAACAGCTCGGAGCGGCGTGCTGCGCCCCGGCCGGTGGGCTTCGGGCTCTCGGCGGCTGACGTCTCGATCACCCGGCCAGTATTCCAAGGCCCACCTTTGCGCTACGCTAAGCGGTACTGACGTACCTCTTTGAGTACCACTTGGAGCCACCGTGGACGTCGACCGCCTGCTCCCCACCCCGGAGGCCGCGGATCTGATCGCCCTCACCCGGGAGATCGCCGACAAGGAACTCGCCACCCGCGTCGAGCAGCACGAGAACGCGGAGACCTATCCCGAGGGGCTGTTCGCCACCCTCGGCCAGGCCGGACTGCTCGGCCTGGTCTACCCGGAGGAGTACGGCGGCGGTGGCCAGCCGTACGAGGTGTACCTCCAGGTCCTGGAGGAGCTCGCCACCCGCTGGGCCGCCGTGGCCGTCGCCACCAGCGTGCACACCCTCGCCTGCCACCCCCTGAACGCGTTCGGCACGGACGGGCAGAAGGACCGCTGGCTGCCCGCGATGCTGGCGGGCGAGCGGATCGGCGGCTACAGCCTGTCCGAGCCACAGGCCGGCTCCGACGCCGCGTCCCTGTCCTGCAAGGCCGAGCCCGTCGAGGGCGGCTACCGCATCACCGGCACCAAGGCCTGGATCACCCACGGCGGCAAGGCCGACTTCTACGCCCTGTTCGCCCGCACCGCCCCGGGAACCCACGGCATCTCCTGCTTCCTGGCCCCCGGCGCCGTCGACGGGCTCGGCTTCGGCGCCCCCGAGCGCAAGATGGGCCTGCACGCCGTGCCCACCGCCGCCGCCTACTGGGACGGGGCGTTCCTGGACGCGGACCGGCGCATCGGCGACGAGGGCCAGGGCCTGCAGATCGCCTTCAGCGCGCTCGACTGCGGGCGCCTGGGGATCGCCGCCTGCGCCACCGGCCTGGCCCAGGCCGCCCTGAACACCGCCGTCGCCTACGCCAACGAACGCACCTCCTTCGGCCGGCGCATCATCGACCACCAGGGCCTCGGCTTCCTCCTCGCCGACATGGCCGCCGGCGTCGACTCCGCCCGCGCCACCTACCTGGACGCCGCCCGCCGCCACGACCTCGGCCGGCCCTTCAGCCGGCAGGCCAGCGTGGCCAAGCTGGTGTGCACCGATACCGCGATGCGGGTGACCACCGACGCCGTGCAGGTGCTCGGCGGGTACGGCTACACCCGGGACTTCCCGGTCGAGCGCTACATGCGGGAGGCCAAGGTCATGCAGATCTTCGAGGGGACCAACCAGATCCAGCGGCTGGTCATCAGCCGAGGTCTCGCCGCCTGACGGGTCCCGCGCCCGACCGCCCCACCCGTGCCGTACCGGCCGCCCTGTCGGCCACCCTCACCGCCGAGGAGTTCCATGGACATCGCAGGATCCGCCGCCCTGGTCACCGGCGCCGCCTCCGGGCTCGGCGCCGCCACCGCCGCCGCACTCGCCGCCCGCGGCGCCACCGTCTACGGCCTGGACCTGGAGAAGGCCGTCGCCGAGGCCGGCCCGCAGCCCGACGGCGTCACGCTGCTGCCCGCCGACGTCACCCGCGAGGAGCCCGTCGAGGAAGCGCTGACCCGCATCGAGGCCGACGGCGCCCGGCTCCGCCTCGCCGTCAGCTGCGCCGGCATCGCGCCCTCCGCGCGGGTCGTCGGCCGTCGAGGCCCGCACGACCTCGACCTGTTCCGCGCGGTCGTCGACGTCAACCTGGTCGGCACCTTCAACGTCATGCGGCTCGCCGCGGCGGCCATGACCCGCAACGAGCCGGACGACGGCGGGCAGCGCGGTGTCATCGTCAACACGGCTTCCATCGCCGCCTTCGAGGGCCAGATCGGCCAGATCGCCTACGCCGCCTCCAAGGCCGGAGTCGCCGGGATGACCGTCACGGCCGCCCGCGACCTCGCCCAGCACGGCATCCGCGTCGTCACCATCGCTCCCGGCATCGTGGACACGCCGATGATGGCGGGCTTCAGCGAGGAGGTCAGGGCCGGTCTCGGCGCGAGCGTGCCCTTCCCGCAGCGTCTGGCCCAGCCGGCCGAGTACGCCCGCCTGGTCGCCATGATCACCGAGCACGACTACCTCAACGGCGAGACGATCCGCATGGACGGCGCCCTGCGGATGGGCGCCCGCTAGGGGCCGACGGCCGTCGTACCGCCGTCGTCCAGGGCCGCGAACAGCGGTGAGGGGCCGGAGCGCGAACGCTCCGGCCCCTCACTCATGCGCGGACCGCCGTGCAGGACGGCTCAGGCGGCCACGGCCTCGCCGGCGTGCCCGTGGAGGCGGGCGACGACCTCCGTCAGCTGACCGGCGACCTCGGCGTCGTCCGCCGGGTGGATCTCGGCGAAGCGGGTCACCGAGCCGGGGATCGCGAGCTTGATGTCCTCGATCACCTTGCCGCCGGCGACGCCGACGGCCTTGCGGGCGTCGTCCTGCGCCCAGATGCCGCCGTGCTGGCCGAACGCGGTGCCGACGACGGCCACGGGCTTGCCCGCGATGGCGCCGGCGCCGTAGGGGCGGGACAGCCAGTCGATGGCGTTCTTCAGCACGGCCGGAATGGTGCCGTTGTACTCGGGCGCGAACAGCAGGAAGGCGTCGGCGTCGGCGGCGGCCTCGCGCAGCTGTGCGGCGGCGGCCGGGATGCTGCCCTCGACGTCGATGTCCTCGTTGTAGAAGGGAACGTCGGCCAGGCCCTCGTGCAGCACGACCTCCGCGCCTTCGGGAGCGAGCTTGACGGCCGCCTCGGCGAGCTGGCGGTTGTGCGACCCGGCGCGAAGGCTGCCGACGAGCGCGAGGATGCGAGCAGACATGAGAACTCCAAGGGCTGAAACTGTGCCGATACGATCCGGACCGAGGTCCGTTTAAATGTGTACCAGGTAACCGGACTGCGGTCCAGTTTTGTTCCCGATGCTCTACGCTTGGCCTCATGCCCGCCGCACAGCCGCCGTTTCCGCCGCCCGACCGCGACTTCTTCGGCCCCGATCTGATCCAGCTCGGAGCCGTCGATGACGAGCCCTGCCTGCGCGCCGATGCCGCCCGCAACCGGGCGAAGCTGCTGGAGGCGGCGGCCCGTCTGATCGCCGAGCACGGCGCCGACGGCGTGACGATGGAGGCCGTGGCCGCAGCGGCCGCGGTGGGCAAGGGCACGGTGTTCCGTCGCTTCGGCGACCGCACCGGACTGCTGACGGCGCTGCTCGACCACTCCGAGCGGAAGTTCCAGGCCGCCTTCCTCGGCGGGCCGCCCCCGCTCGGGCCCGGTGCTCCACCGGTGGAGCGCCTGCACGCGTTCGGCCGCGCGCTGCTGCGCCGCACCGTGGAGGAACTGGACCTGCAACTGGCGGCCGAGCCCGGCTCGGACCGCCGCTTCGGCGTGCCGGCCTGGCGGGTCCAGCACCACCACGTGGTGCTCCTGCTGCGGCAGTCCGTCCCGGACGCGGACTGCGACCTGCTCGCCCATGTGCTGATGGCGCAGCTCGGCCCCGCCCTGGTCCATCACCTCGTACGGCAGTGCGGGATGCCCGTCGAGCGGCTGGAGGCGAACTGGGCGGACCTGGTCGCACGGATCACGGGGACCGGACCGCACAGCCGAGCCGCCCGCGCCTGAGCCCGCTGCACCTGGGCCACCCGCGCCCGCGCCAGCACCCGTGCCGACGCCGACGACGGGCTGGTGGGGGATCCGCGTGTCTCCACGCCGCCGGTCCGCCCGCCCCGGGGCCCCACCGTCACGGTGCGCGCTCGCTGTCCCACCCGACCGGAATCCCGGTCCTCGCTTCTGCCAGGATGCGCAGTGTCATGGTGCAGATACCGAACACGCCCCCGTCCGCGTCGCCCGCACCCCGCTCCGTGCCCACGAGCGCCGATGTCGCCCGCCTGGCCGGGGTCTCGCGCGCGACCGTCTCCTACGTGCTGAACAACACCAGCGCGGTCCGGATCAGCGAGGCCACCCGCCGCCGCGTCCACGAGGCCGCACGCGAACTCGGCTACGTCCCGCACGCCGCCGCCCGCAGCCTGCGCGCCGGGCACAGCCGCATGGTCCTGATGCCCGCGCCCGCCATCCCGGTCGGCCCGCTGTACAACGCGTTCATCAACGAACTCCAGTGGGCCCTCGGCCGCCTGGACTACACCGTCGTCCAGCACGGCACCGTCGCCCTCCGGGGTGACGAGGCCGCCCGCGCCTGGGCCGAACTGCGGCCGGTGGCCGTCCTGGTACCCGGTGCCGGGCTCGGCCCGCAGGGCGTGGACGTCCTGAAGCGGTCCGGGGCCCGAGCCGTGGTCACCCTCGGTCCCGGGTCCGTCGAGGGCGCGCACGCCCTGCTCATGGACCACACCACCGTCGGTCACGCCGCCGTGGCCCACCTGTACGCCCGGGGCCGCCGCCGCATCGGAGTCGTGGTTCCCGAGGAGACGGGACTGGACACCTTCTCCCGGCCCCGCCTCGACGGCGCCCGCGCGGCCGTGCAGGACACCGGTGCCGAGGTGACCGCACTGCCCCTCGCCTACGAGGAGCGGTCCGCCGCCCGGCTCGCCGGCCGGTGGCCCGGACTCGGCCTCGACGCCGTGTTCGCCTACAACGACGAGTACGCGATGCTGCTGATGCGCGCCCTCCAGGACGCCGGCGTCCGCATCCCCGCCGACACCGCCGTCATCGGCGCCGACGACCTCATGCTCGGCCGGCTCCTGCGCCCCCGGCTCAGCACGGTCCACATGGACCTGCCCTCCGGGCGCGACCTCGCCGAACTGGTCGACCGCGCGGTCCGCGACCCCGGCGCCGAACCCGAGACACACACCATCCTGGGAGCCTCGGTGGTGCACCGGGAATCGAGCTGAGGAACGGACCGCCCCGCCCCCACACCGGTCGGGGACGGCCCACCGGCCGCACCCACCGCCCCCGCACCGCTCCCGCACACGCGTGGGCCGCGCGGGAAACGTCTGCGCCCCGCACGCGAACGGGCCCGCTCCCCCGTGGCACGGGGGAGCGGGCCCGCGGAGGCGTCGGTCACCGCCCGTCCTGCCCCGACTTGGCCTGCTGCTCCGCGATGGCCCGGCGCACCTCGTCCATGTCCAGTTTGCGGGCCTGGCCGATGACGTCCGTGAGCGCCTCCGCGGGCAGTGCGCCCGGCTGGGCGAAGACGGCGACCTGGTCGCGGACGATCATCAGGGTCGGGATGGACTGGATGCCGAAGGCCGCGGCCAGCTCCGGCTGCGCCTCCGTGTCCACCTTGCCGAACACCAGATCGGGGTTGTCCTGCGCGGCCTTCTCGTAGACCGGCGCGAACTGGCGGCACGGCCCGCACCAGGACGCCCAGAAGTCGATCAGGACGAACTCGTTGTCCGTGACCGTCTGGTCGAAGTTCTCCTTGGTGAGCTCCACGGTGCTGCTCATCGGATGCATCCTCATTCCTGGCTAGGGGGTGAAGCCGTCCGCACAACACGGCCGGGCCACCGGCTATTCCGTCGATTTCCGGCGCGCGTACCCATCTGGCTCCCACGGCACACCACCCGGAAGACTGACCCCATGACGGAATCGGAATCCATCGCGTACGACGTCGTGGTGCTCGGAGCCGGACCTGTGGGGGAGAACGTCGCCGACCGTACCCGCGCGGCCGGCCTGTCCACCGCGGTCGTGGAGAGCGAACTGGTCGGCGGCGAGTGCTCGTACTGGGCCTGCATGCCCAGCAAGGCCCTGCTGCGGCCGGTCGTCGCCCGTGCCGACGCCCGCCGCGTACCGGGACTGCGCCAGGCGGTCAGGGGGCCCCTCGACGCCGCGGCAATCCTCGCCCACCGCAACGACTACACCTCCCACTGGCAGGACGACGGCCAGGTCCGGTGGCTGGAGAGCATCGGCGCGGACCTCTACCGGGGCCAGGGCCGGCTCACCGGTCCGCGCACCGTCGCCGTGACCGACGCCGACGGCGTACGGCACGTGCTGACCGCCCGGCACGCCGTCGCCGTCTGCACCGGCAGCCGCGCCCGCCTGCCCGACCTGCCCGGCCTCGCCGGCGTGCGGCCCTGGACCAGCAGGGAGGCCACGAGCGCCCAGCACGTGCCCGGACGCCTGGTCGTCGTCGGCGGCGGGGTGGTCGCCACCGAGATGGCGACCGTCTGGCAGGCCCTCGGCAGCCGCGTCACCGTCCTGGTGCGCGGCAAGGGCCTGCTCAACCGCATGGAACCGTTCGCCGGTGAGATGGTCGCCGACTGCCTCGCCGAGGCCGGAGCCGACGTCCGCACCGGCACCGCCGTCGAGTCCGTCCGCCGCGTCGACGGCACCGTGGTGGTCGTCACCGACCGCGGCGACACCGTCGAGGCCGACGAGATCCTCTTCGCCACCGGACGCGCCCCGCGCACCGACGACATCGGCCTCGACACCATCGGCCTGGAACCCGGCTCCTGGCTGGATACCGACGACAGCCTGCGCGTACCGGGCACCGAGTGGCTGTACGCCGTCGGCGACGTCAACCACCGCGCCCTCCTCACCCACCAGGGCAAGTACCAGGCCCGCATCGCCGGTGCCGCGATCGCCGCCCGCGCCGCCGGGGCGCCGCTGCCGGAGACCGGCCCGTGGGGCGCGCACGCCGCCACCGCCGATCACCACGCCGTCCCGCAGGTCGTCTTCACCGACCCCGAGGCCGCAGCGGTGGGCCTGTCCCTGGCGGAGGCGGAGGAGGCCGGGCACCGGGTGCGAGCCGTCGACGTCGACCTGTCCTCGGTCGCCGGTGCGGGCCTGTACGCCGACGGATACCGGGGACGGGCCCGGATGGTCGTCGACCTGGACGACGAGATCCTGCGCGGCGTGACCTTCGTCGGCCCCGGCGTCGGTGAACTGATCCACTCGGCCACCGTCGCCGTCGCCGGACAGGTCCCGATCGAACGGCTGTGGCACGCGGTCCCGTCCTACCCGACGATCAGCGAGGTGTGGCTGCGGCTGCTGGAGGCCTACCGCGGCTGACCCGCGCGGAACTCCGGCAGAGGTTCACTCCGGCAGGTCGAAGCCCAGTTCCCCGGCCGCCGTACGGGGTGTCGGCTGGTTCCAGCGGCCGGTCATCGCCTCACTCGAGGACAGGGAACGCAGCTCCGCACGGTCGAGGTGGAGCAGGCCGTCGAGGTGGTCCGTCTCGTGCTGCACGATACGGGCGGGCCACCCCGAGAACACCTCGTCGAACGCGCGGCCGCGCTCGTCCTCGCCCCGCAGCCGCACCTCGGAGTGACGCGCCACCACCGCCTGCCACCCGGGCACACTCAGGCACCCCTCGAAGAAGGCGGCGCGGGCCGTCCCGACCGGCTCGTACGACGGGTTGACCAGCACCCGGAACGGCTGCGGCACCCGCCCCCGCGCCGACCGCACCTCCGGCGGCACCGGAGCGGGATCCTCCAGCACCGCGATCCGCAACGGCACACCGACCTGAACGGCGGCCAGGCCCACACCGGGCGCCGCGCGCATCGTGAGGCGCAGGGCCGCCACGAAGCGGGCCAGCAGGTCCGGGCCCAACTGCCCGTCGTAGCGCGCGGTACCACGGCGCAGCACCGGATCACCGGCCGTGACGATCCTCAACGGGCTGCCGCCGGAGAGGAGTTCCTCGACCCGGTCGGTCAGCGGCGCACGATCGGGGGGACATGCCATCGTGCCAGCATGCCACGCCGCTCACCGGCGACCACCCCGCGGACGGCGCCCGCCCGCCGGGGCACGGGGGCGTCACGGGGGGCGCCGCCGTCGCCCGTCAGTCCTGCTCGAAGTCGCCGGCGAACGCCGCGGCGATCCGCAGGTGCGTCCGGGCCTCCTCCTTCCGGCCCTGGCGCTCCAGGGTGCGGCCCAGCATCAGCCGTGCGTAGTGCTCCACCGGGTCGCGCTCGACGACGAGGCGCAACTGCGCCTCGGCGCGTCGCAACTGCGCCGAGTGGTAGTAGGAACGCGCCAGCAGCAGCCGCGGCCCCGTCTGCTCGGGCACCTCCTCGACCAGCCCGTCCAGCACCCGGGCCGCGCCGGCGTAGTCCCTGGCCGCGAAGAAGAGCTGCGCACGCTCCCACCGCTCGGCGAGCGTGCCGTGTGCGTAGTAGCCGGCCTCGTGTGTCCTCTCCACCGGGAACCTCCTTCGGGTGCGGCAACCCGGCAGCCCGGTGCGGTATTCCAGCACCTGACCGGGGTCCGACGGTCCCGGATCCGGCCCCGGGAACGTCCGGGGAGTTGGCCTGCCGAAGGCAAGGGGCGGCGCTAGGTTGAGCGGTATGAGCAACCTTGACCGCCAGGCGGTGCCCAGTGTGTGCGGAGGCCGCGGCTTCGTCGTGGCGGAACCGGTCCGCGAGCTCCTCAGCCCCCGCCGCGTCCCGCTCGGCGAGTCCACCGAGGTACGCCGCCTGCTGCCCAACCTGGGCCGTCGGATGGTGGGCGCCTGGTGCTTCGTCGACCACTACGGCCCCGACGACATCGCCGACGAACCCGGCATGCAGGTGCCGCCGCACCCGCACATGGGCCTGCAGACGGTGAGCTGGCTGCACGAGGGCGAGGTGCTGCACCGCGACTCCACCGGCAGTCTCCAGCTGATCCGCCCGCGAGAGCTGGGCCTGATGACGTCCGGCCGGGCGATCAGCCACTCCGAGGAGAGCCCCCGCTCCCACGCCGGCTTCCTGCACGGCGCCCAGCTGTGGGTCGCCCTGCCCGACAGCCACCGGCACACCGAGCCCCGCTTCGAACACCATGCCGACCTGCCGACGGTGACCGCGCCCGGCCTGACGGCGACGCTGATCCTCGGCTCCCTCGACGGAGTGGTCTCGCCCGGCACGGCCCACACGCCCATCGCCGGCGCCGACCTCGCCCTCACCCGCGGTGCCGACGTCCGCCTGCCCCTGGAGCCGGACTTCGAGTACGCCGTCCTCTCCATGTCCGGCGAGGCCCACGTCGACGGTGTCCCGGTCCTGCCCGGCTCGATGCTCTACCTCGGCTGCGGACGCACCGAACTCCCCCTGCGCGCCGAGTCGGACGCCGGCCTGATGCTCCTGGGCGGAGAGCCGTTCGAGGAGGAGCTGGTCATGTTCTGGAACTGGATCGGACGCTCCCAGGACGAGATCGAGCAGGCCCGCCGGGACTGGACGGAGGGGACGCGGTTCGGAGAGGTGAAGGGCTACGACGGCGATCCGCTACCCGCCCCCGAGCTGCCCGCGACACCGCTGAAGCCGCGGGGGAGGGTGCGCTGACCCGGGGAAGCAACCGACCTCGGCGCCGGCTCGGGTGACGTGTGCTGCCCGGCGTTCCCCGCGCCCGGCGGCGTGGCGGCAGGGACCGCCGTCCGCCGAGAACAAGCCGAGCTTCGTGATCGCGGAATGCGCTGGTGCCGGCGCGGAACTAGGATCATTCCCAGGGCACGGACCACAACGCCATGAGGGGCCGCCCCCTCGGCCGGCCACCCCACAGGAGGTCCGCGATGGCGACGCTGCTGTCCGTCAACGTGGGCTTGCCCAAGGACGTCTCCTGGCGGGGAAGGACCGTCCACACCGGAGTCTGGAAGTCCCCCGTCCAGGGCCCACGCATGGTCCGGCGGCTGAACATCGAGGGCGACGGTCAAGGCGACCTGGCCGGGCACGGCGGCGAATTCCGAGCCGTCCTCGTCTACCAGCTGGAGTCCTACCACCACTGGCGGAGGCATCTCGGTCGCGATGACCTGACCTTCGGGATCTTCGGGGAGAACTTCACCGTCGACGGCCTGCCCGACGACGAGGTGTGCATCGGCGACCGGTACCGCATCGGCGAAGCCGAATTCGAAGTGACCCAGCCACGCGTCACCTGCTACCGCGTCGGCATGCGCCTCGGCGAACCCGGCATGGCCTCCCTGCTGGTCGCCCACCACCGCCCCGGCTTCTACCTGCGGGTGATCACCGAGGGACGCGTCCAGGCAGGTGACGCGATCGTCCTGACCCGCAAGGGCCCGGAGGAACTCAGCGTCGCCGACACCGACGCACTGCTCTACCTCCCCGACGGCGACTCCGCGAAACTGCGCAGGGCACTGAACGTCCCCGCCCTCAGTCCCGGATGGCAGCAGTCCTTCCGCGAACTCGCCGCCGCCCGGCAGCCCGCACGGGAACCGGTGCGGCCGGGCCGACGCGACGGCACCCGGCATCCGAGAGAAGAGCCGGCGCGTCCGGGCTTCAAGCCGATGCGCGTCGCCCGCATCGTCCCCGAGACCCCCACCGTCTCGTCGATCTACCTCGACACCACCGACGGCACACCCCTGCCCGAGGCCCTCCCCGGCCAGAACCTCGCCCTCCGCCTCGCCGTCGGCGATGCCGCCTCCGCAGTACGCTCCTACTCCCTGTCCTCTGTGCCCACCGCTGCCGGCTACCGCATCAGCGTCAAGCACGAACCGCTCGGTCAGGTCAGCAGCCGCATCCACACCGCGCTGCTCCCCGGGGACCTCGTGGACATCGCCGGCCCCCACGGAGCGTTCGTACTCGAAGACGGCACCCGCCCGATCGCCCTCATCTCGGCGGGGATCGGTGCCACGCCCCTGCTCGCCATGCTGCACCGGCTCGCCGCCACACGGGACCCACGCCCCCTCTGGTGGATCCACACGGCCCACGACCGTGCTCACCACGCATTCGCGGATGAGACCCACACCCTTCTGGCGCAACTCCCCGACGCCCACGAGTACATCTACTACACCTCCGAAACCCCACGTCCCGACGAGGCCCACGTCACCCGTGGCCGCCCGACGGCCCCATCGGTCAGGGCCATGGGGATCCCCACCGATGCCGACGCCTACCTCTGCGGACCACCCGCCTTCATGGACGACCTCGGTGGCTTCCTGCGCGACCAAGGCCTGCGCCCGGAACAGATCCGTACCGAACGGTTCAGTGCCCTGCCCGCCATCAACCCCGGTGTCACGCCCACCGGAGCGCCACGGCCGCACCAACCCCTCGGCCCCCAGGGCACCGGACCCCTCGTCACCTTCGCCCGCAGCGGCATCACCACCCCCTGGTCACCGGCCCACCGCTCACTGCTCGAACTGGCCGAAGCCTGTGACATCCCCACCCGCTGGGCCTGTCGTACCGGCGTCTGCCACACCTGCATCACCCCTCTCGTGTCCGGCGACGTCACGTACACCACACCACCTCTGCAACTCCCCGAAGCCGGCACCGTCCTCGTGTGCTGCAGCGAACCGATCACGGAAGCCGTCCTCGACCTGTAGGGCCCGTTGCGCCGACGAGAAGGGACCCGCGGATCGAGGAGCGGCCTTCCGCCCACCGTTCCCGCACCTCGCCCGGGTTGCTCACTCCCGCACACGGCGGGGCACGGGGCCGCCGGACGCGACGTTCAGAAGGCCCGGTGGCGCCACGGGGCCGAGGACGCCAGCCAGGAGGAGACCCGGCCGATGTCCGAGGGGGTGACCACGCCCGCGAGCCGGCCGTCCTCCACGACCAGGGCGCGGTGCGCCGGGCTGTCGTCCAGCGCGGGCAGGAGGCCCGCCAGGGGCTCGTCGGGGTGCGGGGTGGGGATCTCGCCGACCGGGATCATCACCGCGGTGACGGGAAGGCGCCGCTGCGCCTCCGGAGCGTCGGACGCGGCCTTGACCCGGACCAGGCCGACGGGGCGCTGTTCCCCGTCGACGACGGGGAAGGCGGAGTGGCGGTGGCGGAACTCGGGCGCCGTGAGGAACCGGGCCACGGTGAGGGAGGAGGGCACGGTGACGGGGTCGGGCGTCATCGCCTGGCGCACCGGCACCCCGTTCAGCAGCCTGCGTGCGCGCGCCGGCCCGGCCTCCGCACCGGCCATCGCGATCAGGAACCAGCCGATGACGGCGAGCCAGAAGCCGCTGAGGAAGGAGCCGAACACGAAGAGCACCAGTCCGGCGGCGATCAGCACCCATCCCAGCGCCCGCCCGGTCCTGACCGCCGCCGCGGTGCCGCGCAGCGGGCTGCCCGTCCTGCGCCACACCAGCGCCCTCAGCAACCGGCCGCCGTCCAGCGGGGCGGCCGGCAGCGCGTTGAAGACGGCGAGGAGGAGGTTGAGGCCCGCGAGTGACGCGAGCGCGTCGACGGCGAGTGCCCCTGCGGCCCGGGCGTCGAGCAGTGCCGCCAGGGCCGCGAGGAGACCGCCGAGCAGCAGGCTGACCAGCGGGCCGACCGAGGCGATCCGGGTCTCGACGGCCGGTGTCGGAGCTTCGCTCCGCAGCCGGGCGATGCCGCCCAGGAGCCACAGGGTGACGTCGTCGACGTCCACACCGTTGTGGCGTGCCACCAGCGCGTGACTGAGTTCGTGGGCCAGCAGCGACAGCAGGAAGGCCGCCGCGCCCAGCGCGCCGGTGAGCCAGTACTGCCAGGCCGGGCTCCCCGGTAGCGCGCCGCGGAGCCGGTCGGTGAGGCCCAGGGCGACCGCGACGACGATGACGAGGGCGCTCCAGTGGACCCCGATCCGGATGCCGGCCACGTGTCCGAGCGAGAAGGTCGCCTTCACCGCGGATACGCCTCTTTTCCTTGGGCCGCTGGTCTCCGGGTTCCACGGGACCGGCCGTCCACCCGTCAGCCCTCACGGCGTCGCCCTGGCGGCGAAGCGGTGAGGGCGAGGGCACCGGGTGCCGGCGCTCGGCACCGGTCCCGAGGCACCCTGCGCACCGGGACCGGCGAGCAGCACCGCGTGGTGCTGCTCGGATCCCGGTGGCCCGCCGGGGCTCAGCCGGAGGGCAGCCTCAGGACCTCGTGGTCGTAGTCCAGGGAGATCTGCCCGAACCGGCTCAGCACGTCGGATCCGAGCAACCCCTGGATGGTGGGGTCGCTCCCCGAGTTCCGCAGGGTGACGACCGCGGCGTCGGTCGGGTCGAGAGCGACCTTGCCGATCTTCCAGTCGTCGATCGTCACCACGGGAACCTTCTCCGTGCCGACGACGCCGATGATGAGCCGGCGCTCACCCGTCCGGGGCAGGTCCAGCGACTGCGCCACGTCGGCGGCGACGACGCTGGAGGCGGCACCGGTGTCCAGCACGAACCGGAAGGGGCCCTGCCCGTCGATCGTCACCGGCACGAGCGCCAGTACCCGGCCGTCGCTCTCCACGACCGTGAGCCGGACCTGCCGGGCGCCCGTCGTGACCGACGGGGCGGACGGGTTGCCGGAGGTGTCCCCCGATCCGACGAAGCAGCCCGCCAGCAGCAGTGTCGCCAGCAACGGAGCCAGCAGCCGTGCGGCACGGCCGGGGGGCCCGGTGCCGGAGGCGCGGGCGGTACGGACGGACCGGGCCATGGCGGGATACCTCCGTCTGCGTACGGTCTCTCCCAGCCGGGGTCACCTTCGGGCGCCCGCGCAAACACCCCGCGTCGCCCCTGGCGCGGCCGACGCCTCTGCCAGGGGTACGTCCGGTGAGTCGGTTCTTGCCCTGTACGGCCGTGTTCCGCTGGACTCACTGGAGCTCGACGGCGACCGGCGCCTGTTCGACCTGCTCCCGGCCCGGGAGCCGGAGGAGCAGGGCACGGTGCCGCGCCACCGCGGGTGGCCCGGGAGCGTTCCTCCCACGAACGGCCGCCGCGGGAGGCACCCGCCGGGTCGCGTGCACCTGGGCTGTGTGTGCCGCGGTCACACGTCCGGCGGCTCGGTGGAGGCCTCCGGACCTGCGGGGGCGACCGCATCCGCGGACGCGTGGTCCGGCGCGCACGCGCCGTCGGCGCCGGGGTACGGGCCGCAGGCGGCGGCCCGGGGGCGGATCGGGACGCCGTTGCCGCGAAGGACCTCGCGCACGTCCAGGATCAGCGGGAAGACCTCGTGGTTGCGGTCCTCGCCCTGCTCGTCCCACGCGCGCTGCTCCGCCTCGACGGCCATGCGGTCCTCGGCGAACACCCGTTCCGTGAAGCGCCTGATGAGGGGCCACGCCAGGTGCAGGGCGCCCGCGAACCGCGGCTTCTCGATCATGAGGAGGCCGTAGGCGTGACAGGTGCGCTGTTCGGCGTCCTTCGGGACGTACACGGCCCAGAGGCGGAAGGCCGGGCGTTCCGCCTGCTCCGGAACGAGGTCCAGGGTCTGGTAGGGGTACTCGGTCCGGATGGTCATGACGTCGGCGGAGTCGCGGCCCGTGAGGCCCTCGGCGGCCAGCAGCCCGGCGCCTCGGTTCCGCTTCCCCCCGGTGTGGGTGAACAGGTACCGCGCCTCCACCGACTGCGGCCCCGTCCGGTACCCCAGCAGTTCGGGGTGGAGCCTGCCGACGACGCCGCGGTGCAGGAACTGGTGGTTCATGTCGAGCAGGTTCTCGTGCATGAACGAGTAGTGGCAGTGGACGGTCCGGGAGAACGTCATGGTCCGGTAGTGCGGTGAGCCGAAGGCGGGCAGGTCGGGCAGCGCGGTGGCCGCCGCCTTCTCGGGGTCGCCGGGAAAGACGAACACCATGCCGTAGGCCTCGCGGACGGGGTAGCCGCGCACACCCCGCGGTGGCCGGGCGTCGCCCTTGGACAGGTAGGGGATCTGGGAGATGCGTCCGTCGCCGCGGTAGGCCCAGGCGTGGTAGCAGCAGCGCAGCGTCTCGCCCTCCACGACACCCATGCTCAGCGGAACCTGGCGGTGGGCACACCGGTCCTCCAGCGCGTGCACGGCGCCGCTCCTGCCGCGGTACAGGGCGATGCGCTCGCCGGCGAACGCGGTCGCGATCACCCGCTCGCCGCGGACGCTCCGGGACAGCGCGACCGGGTACCAGAAGTCGGGGTGCACCCCGACCCGCCTGAGGTCGGCGACGCCTGGGCGGCGTTCCGGGTGTTCCGGGCGATGGCCGTTTCTGGTCCCGTCGGGGTCGGTCCGGGTCATACCTCTCCCTTGCGAGGGGGGATACGGGCATGGAGACAGTCCTGCATCATGCCGGGCGGCACCGGCCGGCTCGGGAGGCGGGGCCGGTGCCCTTCCATCGTGGCGGACGACCGCCGTGCTGTCCCTCTGTCCGCGCCTGGAGGGGTGAGCGCTTCGACGCTCGCCGGCGTACGCGGACGGGCGGGGCGCGCGCCCCGGAGGGCGATATGGGCGGATGATGCATATCAGGGCCGGTGGTGTCGGCCGTGCCCGGGACCGGCGAGCGACGGGAGCCGAAGGTGAGGTGGACAGGGCCGCTGCGGCGGGGCGCGGGTGATCGGCGGCGCCGGCTGGCGGTCGCGGCCGCCTACGTGATCGGGCTCGTGGCCCTGGCGCTGGCCGCGATCGCGCTGGCGGTGCAGATCACTCCGCTGCAACCGGTGTCGGCGGCCGGTCAGACGATGCGGGTGGGTGCCGCACCGCTGAAGTGGAGTCTGTCCGGTCCGGGGCAGCTCGACCTGTTCGGTCAGAGCATCCCCACCCGGCCCCTCTTCGACGGGCCGATCCGGCCCCGGCTGGAGCTGACCCACATCCGGGAGGACGCCGAGGTGGCCGGGCTGCTGCGGTCCGGAGAACACGACCGGCTCACGCTGGAGGTGGGCCGGAAACTGGCGGCGGGCTGGGCGCGCTACGGCGCGTGGGAGACCGCCGTGGCGGCCGGGCTGGTCCTGCTGCCGCTGGCCGCCTGGACGGGCTGGCGCCGTATGCCGGTGCGCCGGACCGTGCTCGTGCTGACCGGAGGGGTCTTCCTGGTGGCCTCGGTCAACGCCGTGGGCTTCTATCTGCTGGCCTTCGACACGCCCCGGGTGCTGAGTGACGTCCGGTCGCTGCAGGACCTGCTCGGTCACAGCACCCTGGCCCCGGTGCCCCGGGCGGAGGGGCCGGCCCTCGGCGACGTGCGGGCCGTGTTCCTGGGCGATTCCACCGCCGCGGGCACCGGGAACCGTCCCCTGCCCGACCCCACCTCGCTCGACACGGCGTGCCGGCGCAGCGCCGACTCCTACCCGCAGATACTGGCGCGCACCAACGACTGGCGGGTGCTCGATCTCGCGTGCGCGGGCGCCACCGTCCGCGACGGCCTGCTCGGTGTGCAGATCCTCGGCGACCAGGTGGCCCCGCCGCAGCTGGCCCAGGCGCAGCGGGCCACGCAGGCGTCGGTGGTCGTGGTCGGCGTCGGGGCCAACGACGTGCGGTGGGCCGACCTGGTCAGGCTCTGCGCGGCCTCCCCGACCTGCGACGACCGTGCCTCGACCGCGTTCTTCCAGCACCGTCTCGCGGGGTTCGCCCTGGACTACCGGGAGCTCCTGCGGCAGCTCTCCGCCCTTCCACAGCGCCCGACCGTCCTCGTCAACGAGTACTACGACCCCTTCGGCCCGGATGTGGACTGCCTGCGCAAGGAAGGGCTCACCCGCCAGAAGGCGGAGGTCCTGCGCTCCCGGCTGACGGCGCTCAACACCGTTCTCCGGCAGGGAGCCGAGGAGGCCGGGTTCAGCACCGCGCGCCCGGACTTCTCCGGGCACGGGTTGTGCAGCGCGCAGCCCTACGTGCAGGGGTCCGCGGGCCGGGCTCCGCTGCATCCGACGGCCGCGGGGGCGCTGGCCATCGCGCTCGCCGACCAGCAGGCGCTGTCCGGCCTGGAACGCTGACCCCGGCGCACCCGGTGCACCGCTGTTCGGCGTCCGCGCGGGGCGCGGTTCGCCGGCGCGTCGCGTCCTTCGGACCGGGGCCGGCGGCACGGCCGGGGCTGCCGCGCCCGCCGTACCGTCAGCCTGTCGGTCGGCGGGCGCGTTTCGCCGCGGCGAGGGGCCTCACGCGGCCGGCCCGGCGGTGCCCGGGCCTACTTGCTGACGGCGAATCGCATCAGGGCGTGCTCGTCGCCCTGCTTGATACGGCCCGTCACGTTGATGACCTCGAGCTTCCACGACCCGCCGACGCGGACCGCCTTGGCCACCGCGCAGCCGTTGTCCTGGGTGAGCATGCTGGGCCAGATGTCGGCGACCTGCTGCGTGCTTCCCCCGGTCGCGTCGTAGACCTTGAAGCTGATGTTGCGGGCCTTCTGGAAGGAACTCCCCTTCTTGTAGGCGGCGGCGACGAACACGATCGACGTGATGTGCGCCGGGATGCGGGCGAACTCGACGGTGATCGTCTCGTCGTCCCCGTCCCCGTGCCCGGTCTGGTTGTCGCCGCTGTGGATGAGCGAGCCGTTGCCCATGGGGTCGAGCGAGTCGAGGCCGGCGAGGCGCACCGGGTCCCCGCCCTGCATGGCGATGGCGATCAGGTCGAGGTCGGTACCGGTCTTGCGGCGCAGCTTGCCGAGCACTCCGCCGCTGCTGCCCGCGGTGGGGTCCCAGGAGACCCCGATGGACAGATGGGTGACTCCGTCGAGGTCCGCCGGGCCGTCTTCCTTGGTGAGCGTGATCATGCGTGCGTCATCCCCTTCTCGGTGCATGGCATGGGCGCAGTCGTGCGGGGCGGGCCGTCCCGCGACGCGGACGCGGCGGTCCTGTGGTTTCGGCCGCCGTGGGGCGCCGCTACGTGCGCTGCGTCCTCGTGTCCGGCCGCCGGTCCGGGCGTCGCGGCAGCCCGGCGCGGAACCGCGCCGCGGTGGCGATGGCGAACACTGCCCCGGTCGTTCCCATGCGAATCCCCCCTCGACACGGCCTGCGGACGTCTCGCCGGTTACCTTACGGGTGGCTCGATACCGCTGTGCAGGCCGGGGGACACAACGGCGGGGTCCGGTGGTCGTCCGGTGGCCGGCGGAGGGGACGGCGGGTGAGCCGGCGCGGCAGGGGCGTTGGGCTCGCACCGGCCCTGCCGAGCGGTGCGGGTCTGCCCGTTGCGGTGGTGGTGCCCCGGTGGCCGGGAGGCGGCGGTGGCGGCGCGGGACGTGGCGGACCGGCGGTGGTGACAGGGAGCGGGGCCCGGGGGCAGGGTGGTAGGTGTGGCCGGCGACGGGGTTCCGGACGCCGACGACGGCGTGCCGTGGTCACGCGCGCCGGCCGCGCGTTCCGCGTCGCCGCCGTCGCGTGACCGGGCGCGGATCCGGAAAGGGGCCGGACACCATGACCGCATACACGCTGCGCCCGATCGGGCGCGTCGAGTCGCCGCTGACCGGGCGCGCCGCGGCACCCCGGCAGCCCGGCGAGGGAGCTCCCGAGGCCTGGCTCGTCTTCGACGACCGCTACGCGCCCGCTCTGGACGGTCTGGCCGCGGGCACCGACGTACTGGTGCCGACCTGGCTCGACCGTGCGGATCGCGACACGCTCACCGTGCACCCGCGCGGTGACGCCGACCGGCCGCTCACCGGTGTCCTCGCCACCCGCGCGCCCGACCGCCCCAACCCGATCGGCCTGCACACCGTCCACGTCCTCGACATCGCCGGTACCCGCGTCCACGTCCGCAGCCTCGAGGCCCTGGACGCCACACCCGTCCTGGACGTCAAGCCCCTGCTTGCGGCGCACCGCTGACGAGTGGTGGGCCCGAGGACCGGGACCATGCGCAGGCGGGTGCGGGCGCCGGAGCCCGGTGCCGGGCGCGCGAGGCCGCCCGGCACGGACTCAGTCCTGGGTGTTCGCGGTGGTGAGCGCGGCCAGGGCGGCGTCGAGGCGGCGGGTGGCCTCCTCGGCGACCGGGCGGAGTGCGTCGATCCCGGTCAGGGCGACCATCGTGTCCGGGTCGAGGGCCTGTACGACGGTCCGGTCGCCGTCGGCGCGGACGACGACGTTGCACGGCAGCAGCAGGCCGACGGAACGGTCGGCCTCCAGCGCCCGGTGGGCGAGCGGCGGGTTGCAGGCACCCAGGATGACGTAGTCCTCCATGTCGTGGTCGAGCTTGGCCTTCAGGGTGGCCGTCACGTCGATCTCGGTGAGGATCCCGAACCCCTGAGCGGCCAGGGCGTCGCGGGTGCGGGTGACGGCGGTGGCGAAGTCGGTGTCGAGGCGGACAGTGCGGTCGTAACGCATGGTGGCGGCCTTTCTCACAAGTGCTCCGGGTGTCTCCCGGACCGCAAAAATACCCCCCGGGGTAATCATGTTACCGTCGAAGACATACCCCCCGGGGTAATCTTTCAGTGGAAGGGAGTACTTCGTGTTCTTCATCGACACGATCGAGGTGCCGGGCCTCGGCAACCGCAGCTATCTGGCGGGCGGCGGGCGGACGGCCGTGGCGGTCGACCCGCCCCGCGACATCGACCAGGTGATCGCGGCGGCGGCCCGGCGCGGTGTGCGCATCTCCCACGTCGTCGAGACCCACGTGCACAACGACTACGTCACCGGCGGACTGGAGCTGGCCCGCGTCACCGGAGCCGACTACCTCGTCCCCGCCGGGGCCCGGGTGGGTTTCACGCGCGTGCCGGTGCACGACGGCGACCGCGCGGACGTCGACACCGGTGCCGGACTGGGGCTGCGGGCGGTGGCCACGCCCGGTCACACCCCGCACCACACCTCCTACGTCCTGGAGGAGCGCGGCGCGGCGGTCGCGGTGTTCACCGGTGGTTCACTGCTGATCGGCACCGTCGGCCGCCCCGACCTCGTCGAGCCGCGGCTGACGCGGCAGCTCGCCCGGGCACAGCACGCCTCCGCTCACCGCCTGGCCGACGAGCTGCCCGAGGAGACCGCGGTGCTGCCCACGCACGGCTTCGGCAGTTTCTGCTCCTCCTCCCAGGCCGAGGGCAGTGCCACGACCATCGGCAAGGAGAGGGTGTCCAACGAGGCCCTCACCCGGGACGTGGACACCTTCGTCGCCGACCTGCTGGCCGGCCTGGACGACATCCCCGCTTACTACGCCCACATGGGACCGGTCAACGCCACCGGCCCCGCGCCCGTGGACCTCACCCCGCCCGCGGTCGCCGACGCCGAGGAGATCTCCGCCCGGCTGGCCGCGGGGGAGTGGGTGGTGGACCTGCGCAACCGCGTCGCCTTCGCCGAGGGTCACGTGGCCGGGTCCTTCAACTTCGAGGCGGAGGGGCAGCTCGCCACCTATCTGGCCTGGCTCGTGCCCTGGGGCCGGCCCGTCACCCTGCTCGCCGAGTCACCCGAGCAGCTCGCCGCCGCCCAGCGCGAGCTCGTGCGCGTCGGCATCGACCGCCCGGCCGCCGCGGCCACCGGCGACCCGGCCGACTGGGTGCCGGCGGGCGAGCCCCTGGCCTCCTTCCCGCGCGGCACCTTCGCCGACCTCGCCCGCCGGCAGCGGGTCGAGGGCGTCGTCGTACTCGACGTCCGCCGTGCCTCGGAACGCGCGGGCGGATACCTGGAGGGCTCGGTGCACATCCCGATCCACGCCCTGCCCCGACGGCTGGACGAGATCCCCGACGGCGAGGTGTGGGTGCACTGCGCGGCCGGAATGCGCGCCGCCGTCGCGGCCAGCCTGCTGGACGCCGCAGCACGCGACGTCGTCGCCGTGGACGACTCCTTCGACGCCGCCGCCGGGGCGGGCCTCGCCGTCCGTACCCCGTGAGGCGCGCACCGCAGCTCACCCACCGACAGGAACGACAGGAGCGAGAATCACCATGAGCATCTTCCGACGCCGCACGGGCGGGGCGGGGCGGGTGACCGTCCAGGAGGCCGCCGCGCGCACCGGCCATGGGCGGTCCGCCGCAGACGGGGCGGACGCCGTCCTGCTCGACGTCCGGGAACCGTACGAGTGGCGGGCGGGGCATGTTCCCGGTGCCGTCCACCTCCCGCTCGCGGCGCTGTCCGCGGGGACGGAACTGCCCGGTGAGGCGCAGGCGCGTCCCGTCGTCGTCATCTGCCGCTCGGGCAACCGCTCCCAGCGTGCCGCCGAGTTGCTGGTGTCGCGGGGCACGGAGGCCGTGGACGTGATCGGTGGCATGCGCGACTGGGCCGCAGCGGGACTGCCGGTGGTCGACGGGCGCGGCAGGACGGGCACCATAGCGTGAGCGTGCTCATCCTCGCCCTGGCCGCCGGAGCCGTCGTGGGCCTCGCCCTCGGCGCCCTGGGAGGCGGCGGCAGTGTCCTGGCCGTCCCCGCCCTGATCTACCTGCTCGGCTTCACCCCGGTCGCGGCCACCACCGCGAGCCTGCTCATCGTCACCGCCACCTCGGTCACCGCACTCGCCGCGCACGCCCGTGACGGCCACGTCCGATGGCGTACGGGACTGTTGTTCGCCGCGGCCGGCATCGGCCCGGCGATGCTGGGCGGCGCGCTGGCCGGCCGTATCCCGGCGGGCGCCCTGACGGCCGCCTTCGCCCTGCTCGCCGGAGTCGCCGCGCTGCGCATGCTGCGGTCCGGCCCCGTCGCCGAGGAACCCGTGACCGTGCGGCCCGGCCGCGCGGCGGCGGCCGGCGCCGGACTCGGCGCCGTCACCGGCGTCCTCGGTGTCGGCGGTGGCTTCCTGGCCGTGCCGGCGCTGGTGAACGTGCTCGGCATGCGCATGCGCGAGGCGGTGGGTACCAGCCTGCTCGTCATCACCGTGAACTCGCTGGCCGCGCTGGCGACCCGCGCCGGGACGGCCGACGGCGTCGACTGGGCGGTCGTCGCCCCCTTCGTCGGAGCCGCGATCCTCGGCGCGTGGGACGGAAAGCGGCTGGCGGCAAAGCTGTCCGGGCGCTCCCTGCAACGGATCTTCGCTCTGGTGCTCCTCGCCGTGGCCGCCTTCATGCTCGTCGACGTGGTGGCCTGAGGAGACCGCGTCGCATGATCACGCCAGCGACAGGAACAGCTTCTCCAGGCGCGCGCGCATCTCCTCGCTGTCCTCGCCGTTCTTGCGGCCGGACTCGATGTCCGCCACGCACTGCTGAAGACCCGTCGCGATGATCGCGAAACCGGCCCGGTCCAGTGCACGTGAGGCGGCGGCGAGCTGCGTGACGACGTCCTCGCAGTCACGCCCCTCCTCGATCATCCGGATCACGCCGGAGATCTGACCCTGCGCACGGCGCAAACGGTTCAGCACGGCCTTCAGGTTCGCGCCTTCGAGCTCCAGTTCCACGACCACTCCTCCGAAAATACCCCGAGGGGTACTCTACGTCCCGGTTCGGGACGCCGTCGACCATCAAGGATCACACCTGCCATGACCCCCACGCCCACCCCCGTCGCCTTCGGCGCCGACCAGGCCCGTGACCGGCTCCACGACCTCACCGTCATCGACGTGCGCACGCCCGCCGAGTATGCCTCCGGTCACCTGCCCGGCGCCCTGAACATCCCGCTCGACAGCCTCCGCCGGGCCCTGCCGGAGATCCGGCACGCCGCCGGGCGCGGCGACGTCCTCGTCGTGTGCGCGTCCGGCGCCCGCTCGGAGAACGCCTGCCGGGTCCTGGCGGAGCAGGGCGTCACCACGGCCACCCTGACCGGGGGTACCGGAGCCTGGTCGGCCGCGGGCCACGACCTGCACCAGCCCGTGGCCTGCGACACCCGGGCCGGCTGGAGCATGGAGCGCCAGGTGCGTTTCACCGCGGGCGCCCTGGTGCTCCTCGGCCTCGTGCTCGGCCTGCTGGTGCATCCGGCGTTCCAGCTGCTGTCGGCGGGGGTGGCGGGCGGTCTGGTCTTCTCCGCCCTCACCGACACCTGCGGCATGGCGGCCGTCCTCGGCAAGCTGCCCCACAACCGCCCGCCCGCGGCAGACCTCGAGACGGCGCTCGCCGCTCTGCGCGACCGTTGACCCCCGCGTCGCCGCCGCCGGCGGCGACGCACGCGGCAGGGCACCCACGCGATCCGCGTGGGTGCCCTGCCGGTGCAGCCGGAGTGTCAGCCCCGCCCCGCCGCTCCCGCGGCGGCCTGGCGGCGGAGGTCGTCCATGTCGACCGACCGGATCCGGGCGATGAGATCCTCCAGCGCCTGCGGCGGCAGGGCGCCCGGCTGTGCGTACAGCACCGTCCGGTCGCGGATGGCCATGAGGGTGGGGATGGACGAGATCTGGAACGCGCCCGCGAGCTCCGGCTGGGCCTCGGTGTCGACCTTGCCGAACACGATGTCCGGGTGGCTCCCGGCCGCCTTCTCGTAGATCGGGCCGAACATCCGGCACGGCCCGCACCAGGCGGCCCAGAAATCGATGAGCACGATCTCGGAGCCGGTCACGGTCTCCTCGAAGTTCTCCTTGGTCAGTTCCACGGTCGGCATGGCGTTCCCTCTCCTTCCCTATACCCGGTGGGGTATCTGCTGGGTTCAACCGGTGCGGGTCCGGGTTTGTTCCGCCCGGTGTGTGCCGGACCGGGCTGCGCAGGGCCGGACGGCGGAGAGGGGGGCACGCGCGGTACCACCGCGGCGGTCGTGTGTGCCGAGGAGATACGGCCGGGTCCGCCCGTACTGCCGCCGACGTGCCGGCGCCGGATGTCGCAGTAGGCCGAGCCCGGGCGTGGGGGCCGGGTGCCCCGGCCGGCGCGGGCCGGGCGCCGAACCGCGATCGGTGGAGGTCAGGCGCCGGGACCGGCGGGAGCGTTCTCCCGCGGCGGTCCGAGAGGTGCGGGGCCGCGTTCGGCCAGGCCTGCCTGCACCAGGAGCAGCCGGGCCAGGTCGCGGGCCTCTCCGGCGGTGAGCGACGCCCACACGCCGGGCTCCTCGCCCTGGTCCCGGCCGACGTCGAGGGCGACACGCCCGATGGGCCGCTCCGCGGAGGCGAGCCGCAGGCAGCGCACGGCGATCCTGCGTCCGCACGTGGTCACGAGGGAGCCGTCCCCGTCCGAGGGGTTCCTGTCATGTCCGCGGGCCGTCATCACTCTCACGCTCCTGTCCCGGTCGGTCGTGGTCCCCTGTGGGCCGCCGGCGACCGGCATACCCGACGGGGTATCAGGGACAGCGTCGGCGGAGGCCGTCTTGTTCCCGGGGCCGCCGGACCACCCCCGTGTCGTCCTGGGCTTCCCCGCGTCTCCCGGCACCTCCCCGTGCCTCCCGGGGACCCGGGACCCTTCCCGGTCCCCGGGAGGGCGGCGCGCCCACCGCCGCTCTCCCGAGCCCCCGGGGCGGCCGCAGGGGCGTCCCCCGGAGACCGCCCCCTCAGGTCCCGTCCGCGTCGGAGAGCCCCGCGGCCCAGCGGCGGCGGACCGCGTCCTCGTGCTCGGCCTGCTCCAGCAGGGCGTCGGTGCGGCAAAGGGCGTCCTCCAGGCGGGGGATCCACTGGCGGCGCAGGGCGCGCGTCCGGCGCCGGGTCGTGAGGACCTCCTCGCCGAGCGCCCGGGCCGCGGCCCGCGCCGCTCCGTACTGCGCGGCGGCCCGCACCGCCTCGGCGTAGGCGGACTCGGCGCGGGCCAGCGCCGTGTTCGCGGGAGCCGGTGCGTCGGGATCCCGCTCCGGTACCGCGCACACGGCGGAGGCCGGATGCCGCACGCCCATCGTGGACGTCCAGGACACGTCGACCGCGGCACGCTGCCCGGCCCCCGGGACGTCCAGCGCGTCCTCCCCGCCCAGCAGCAGACCCCGCCGCAGCCAGGTCTCCGCCTCCCGCAGCTGCTGCCGCCACCGCTGGGCACCGTCGCGTTCGGCCCGGAGCAACTCCTCGTGGCGGGCGCGCAGGATGCGCAGCTTCCGGTCGAGCAGGTCCGCACCGCGCGCGGCCGCGTCGAGGCTGCGGCGCAGCCGCATCCGGCCGGCCCGGCCGGGCGTGACACGCAGGTCCGCCATGGGATCACCCGCTCTCCGGCGCGCCGTGCGCGTCCAGCAACTCGGCCGGCAGCATGGTCAGCTGACTGCGCGGCAGCGTCAGCAGCACCTGCCAGGCACGTTCCAGGGTCTCCTCCAGCGTGCGTGACTCGTCGCGCCGCTGGTCCACGAGCCGACGGCCGAACGCCTCGTCGAGGTCGAGGTAGCGGCGGTCGGTGGCGCTGAGCGCCGCCAGCCCGACCAGGTCGGCCAGCTCCCTGACCTGGCGGGCCCGCGCCAGCGCGGACAGCAGCTGGGCCGCCACGTCGAGATGGTCCGCGCGGGTCCGGCCCGGTCCCGCGCCCTTGCGCATCAGACGGGACAACGACGACAGCGCGTCCACCGGCGGGTACACGCCCAGGGCGTGCAGGTGCCGGGAGAGGACCACCTGGCCCTCGGTGATGTAGCCCGTGAGATCCGGCACGGGATGGGTGATGTCTCCGGCCGGCATCGTCAGCACCGGCAGCACCGTCACCGACCCCGGCAGGCCGCGGACCCGGCCACAGCGCTCGTACAGCGATGCCAGGTCGCTGTACAGGTAGCCGGGGTAGGCGCGGCGGGCGGGGACCTCGCCGCGCGCCGCGGACACCTCCCGCAGGGCCTCGGCGTAACTCGTCATGTCACACATCACGACGAGGACGTGACGGCCCAGGGCGAAGGCCAGGTGCTCGGCGACGGTGAGCGCGATCCGTGGGGTGAGGATGCGCTCGATCACCGGGTCGTCGGCGGTGTTGAGCAGCAGCACCAGCTCGCCCGCGGCCGACCGCTCCTCCAGGGCGTCGCGGACGAATCCCGCGTCGGCGTGGGTGACGCCCATGGCGGCGAACACCACGCAGAACGGCTCCCCGCCCGCGGTGGACTGCGCCGCGATCTGGGCGGCGAGCTCCAGATGCGGCAGGCCCGCGGCCGAGAACACGGGAAGCTTCTGCCCGCGCACCAGCGTGGTGAGCGCGTCGATCGCGCTGACGCCGGTCAGCACCGGCTCGGCGGGCGGCTCCCGGCGCACCGGGTTGAGGGGGTTCCCGCCCACCGCGGAAGTGACCGCCCCGAAGACGGGCGGCCCGCCGTCCAGGGGCTCGCCGCGCCCGTTGCACACCCGCCCCAGCCAGCCGGTCCCCACCGGGATGCGCAGCGGCGCCCCGGTGAACGCCGCCCGCGTGCGGGCGGGGTCCATGCCCGCGGTGCCCTGGAGGACCTGCACGACGGCGGTGCCGCGGTCGACCTCCAGCACCACGCCGTGCCGCTGCCCGGCCCCTTCGCAGGTGAGGACCACGAACTCGTCCCACCCCACGCCCTCCACCTTGTCGACGACCGCGAGCGGGCCGCGCAGCTCGCGCACCGACGTGAACTCCACCCGGCCGGGGTCCACGGCGCCGTTCCCGCCGTCCGCGTTCATGCCACCTCCCCGAGGCGGGCCAGCATGGCCTCGCCGAGCGCCGCGACCTCCGCCGCGTCGTCCGGACCCGCTTCCTCCCGGGCCCGCAGCACGGGCGAGAAGTCGACCTCCTCGATACGGGCCGCCGGGACTCCCGCGTCCGCCAGCTCCCGGCAGCGGTCGACCACCGCCAGCACCGCCTCCGCGAGCGCCGCCGTCTTGCCCGCCCCGCTGTGGGCGTCGCGGGCCGACAGGGCGCTCTGCTGCAGCAGTCCCTCCCGGACGAGCCGCCCGCCCAGCACGCTGACGCGTTCCTGGTCGGGCAGGGCGGTGATGCCCAGGAGGTCGACCAGGTCGGCGAGCCGGTCGGCCTCGGCGAGCAGGGACGCCACCCGGGCCCGTCGGCCCGGCCAGCCGGGGTCGCCGCGGGCGGCCAGACGGGCGCCCAGGTTCCCGGCGTCCCGGGAGAAGGACTCCGCCCAGGAGACGGCCGGATAGTGCCGGGCGTAGGCGAGGTCGCGGTCGAGCGTCCACAGGCATCGCACGAAGCGCTGGGTGTGCGCGGTGACCGGCTCCGCCATGTCGCCGCCGGGCGGGGACACGGCACCGATCACGGTGACCGAACCCCGGCGCCCGCCGAGGGTGGTCACCACGCCGGCCCGCTCGTAGAACGCCGCGACGGCCGAGGCCAGGCCCGCCGGATAGCCCTCCTCGGCGGGCAGGTCGCCGGTACGGGAGGCGAACTCCCGCAGCGCCTCCGCCCAGCGGGAGGTGGAGTCGGCGATGACGACGACGTCCAGCCCCATGTCCCGGAAGTACTCGGCGACGGTCACCCCGGTGTGGATGCCCGCCTCGCGCGCCATCATCGGCATGTTCGAGGTGTTCGCGATGATCACCGTGCGGTCGGCCAGCCGCCCGCCGGTCCGGGGGTCGGTCAGCGCCCCGAACTCGTCGATCACGTCGGCCATCTCGTTGCCGCGCTCGCCGCAGCCGACGTACACGATGACGTCGGCGTCGCACCACTTCGCGATCTGCTGCAGCAGCATCGTCTTGCCGGTGCCGAAGCCGCCCGGCACGGCGACCGTGCTGCCCAGCGCCACCGGGAAGAGCAGGTCGATGGCCCGCTGACCGGTGTGCAGGGCCCGACCGGCGTCCAGCCGCTCCCGCACCGGGCGCGGTGTGCGGACCGGCCAGCGCGCGGTCATCCGGACCTCGGTACCCGCCACCGTCGCCACCACCGCGTCCGCCGGGTATCGTCCGGCGCCGGCCACCCGCCCCACGGGCCCGGCGCACCCGGGCGGCACCAGGACCCGCACCGGCACCGGACCGGTGCCGCGAACCTCGCCCAGCACGTCCCCCGGCTCCACGACCGCGCCCGCGGCGGCCACGGGGACGTAGCCGAGGTCGCCCGCCGACGCGGCGACGTCGCCCCCGACGGGCCGCGGCTCCAGCCACGTGCCCGCGCTCGACAGCGGACGCAGCAGCCCGTCGAAGATCCCGCCGAGCAGGCCGGGCCCCAGCGGGGCCGACAGCGGCCGGCCCAGCGGCCTCACCGGCATCCCCGGCACCAGGCCGCCGGTGTACTCGTAGGCCTGGACGGTCACCTGCGCGTCGCGGATGGCCACGACCTCCCCGGGCAGCTCCGCCTCGCCCAGGGCCACCAGGTCGTGCATCGCGGAGCCGCCCACGGCCTCCGCCTCCACCAGCGGCCCGGCGACCCGCAGGATGCGGCCCGTGCCGTGCGGGGTGTGCGTCATGGCGCCCACAGCTCCTCCACCTCCACCCCGGCGTGCTCCAGCGTCCGGCGGGCCACCGCGGCCAGGCTGCAGTCGATGCGACGGCCCGGAGCCCGGCCGGTCACCCCTCCGCCGGGCGCCTCGGCGATGTGCGCCCGGGCGCCCAGCTCGCGCCGCACGTGCTCGGCGAGCCGGTCCCGCAGCGCCGGGTACGCCGCGGTGCCGTGCAGCGCCTGAACGCCCTCCACGACCTGCCGGCACAGCTCCTGCCAGCACTCCCGGCGTGCAGCCAGCTCGCGGGCCCGGGCGGTCCGGCGGGCGCGCACCCGCGCGGCGGACCGGGCGGCATCGGCATCGGCCGCGCCCTGCCGCCGCGCCTCGGCGAGGATCTCCGCAGCCCGGGACTCCGCCGCGCGCAGCAC
>NZ_JADWYM010000042.1 GCF_022414535.1 Streptomyces sp. MUM 2J | reverse complement strand
GACACCGAGCGGCAGGCGGTGCTGGAGCTGATGAACCGGCCCGAGTACGTGGACCTGCCACCCGCGCGAGCCTCGCTTCGGCCGGTCACCCTTCGCCCTCGCCCGCGAACAGGAGTCCCACAGTTCCCTCGTCCACAGACCGATTGGCGCGCGCTGGTTCCGGGCTCAGTTCTCCGTCCACAGTCTTCTCATCAGGTGCCGCCTGTCGTCGGGAGCCGGAACTCTGCGGAAACCACCGGGAGATACCCGGTGAATGCAGTCGACGCCATACCGGTGCAGCAGCTGAAGCTCCCGCTCACCGGGCGATTCGGGGAGCAGCACGGCAAGCCGATCCACAGGACGCGGACTGTGCGGGGCATAGTCCAACAGCTGGGAGAGAGCTTCACGCACGTACGCGTGCCCGGCACGGCTCTTCGCTTCGATCAGCTCCACGCCGTCAGGCCCCTGTACATAGATGTCACAAAGGCCGGCTGGAGAGCGGAAGCGCTCAGCAGCCACGGTGAGCGTGGCGCAGAACTCCGTGACCAACGGCTGTTCCTCACGCCTGTAGAGGGTCGTCGTCGCCGCACGCTCGAAGCGGACGACGGGCGTGTGCTGTTGTTCCAGTTGAGTCCGCTGAACCGGGAGCAGACTGCTGGCAGGCGACTTCTCGATGCCCAGTTGTTCCAACACCGTCCTGGTGGTTATGCGCAAACCCTCGATGACAGCTCGTGCCTTGCTACCCTGGAGCACCAACTGGCCGGGAAATCCGTAGTTCTTGGAATATCCGATCAGTTCAGCGAGTTCTTCGTACGGCACCTCGGCTGGGACGAGGTCCCGCAGGCTGTACACGGTATGCCAGCTCTTGCCTCCGGGCGATGGCGGCCAGAGAGTATCCGCAACCTCGCGGTTGACGAAGATGACGCCGACTTCTCCTACAGCCAGCACCTTTTTCGCCCCGGTGAACAGAGCCACGTCGCCTGTACGCACGCCGGACATGGCCTTGTCATGAGTCGATGTGGCACCCCAGAAGCGGGCCATACCACTGGGATGTATGCGACTGAGCTGCTCAAGCTGTCCAGACGACAGATGCCTCGTCAAGGACTTCTCGCCAAAGGGCACTTCCTGCTCAAGCGTGTCGTGCCAATGTCTACGCGACTCCTTGCTTCCATAGGCCGGACACACGAGCACTCGCGCTTCGAAGTCGACGTCCGGCACGGAGGTCGCCGCGCCCTGGGTGAGGTCAGCCGCACACACGCGGTGATCATATCCGTAGATCAGCTAGTCCTACTAGCCATGACGGTCTTCCATCCGTACCTCCTCACTGAGTCAATCTCCCCCCGGGACGGGAGAGTTCCCCGTGACTTTCCGTCACCTGGGTCTCCAACTGCTCGTCGGCCAGTAGCGGAATGCGGTTCTCGAACAGAGCCCGCGCACACCCCTCCGGCTGCAACAACCGGGCCGCCAACCAGCTCTGGTCGGTGAGGCGGCTGGAGCGGGCGGAGGCCAGGACCTGTTCGCGGCGGGCGTCCTCGTCGGCGCCTTCGACGGGCCGGTCGCGCAGGGGGCCGTTCAGGCGGCCGAGGGTTTCTTGAGCAGGCCGGTGGCGTAGCGGTCGTGCAGGTAGGTGTCGAGGGCGGTGAGAGGGACGGCGAGGTGTTTCGCGGTCCCGGGGCGGTAGCGGCCGGTGACGCCGATGGCGGTGCGGCGCTCGGCCTCGCTGGGGGCCGGTGCGCCGGGTGCGCAGGGCGGCTTCGCGCTGCGCTCCCTGTACTACCTGCGCCGCCTTTCACCGCACCTGCTGCATCTCCCGCCCTCGCAGCGGACAGGCCCGGCGCCGGGCCGGCGAAGCCGTCTTCGCTGCGGGCAGTGGGCCGTCGTTGTTTACTGGCTGTAGGCGGTGACCGGCGGGACATGGCTGCCGGGGGCGGCCGGCCGGTCCGTGCTGCTGCCCCACGGCCGGTCGGTTCCCGAAGTCGCCGGCCCGGCTCTCCGTCCGCACACCGCCTCTGCCAAGGCGGCGGAACCGTGCGGTGGCCCAGGGGTCCACCCTGCACGGGGCGGACGCCTCAGCGTGACGAGGAGCGGCCCCGGAACCGAGGCGATGGAGGTACTGATCTCCGATACCGGCCTTTCGGCCTCCGGGACCGCGTCGGCGCCACGGCCCCTTCGCGGCCTCGAAAGGAGGCACGACACGGCGCAGAACCATCATGACGGTTCCCGTGACCTGCCGCGGGCCCGGCGTGCTGGCCGAAGGAACCGAAGGAGTCGGCTATGCCCCACGTACCTGGACGAAACCCGATCGTGGTCGGTGTCGACCCCGATCCCGGCAGGCGCGCGGCGCTCGCCTGGGCCGCCGACGAGGCGGACCGACGCCGCCTGCCCTTGGTTCTGGCCCTCGCGCAGAACGTGCCGACCCCCGGATACCGGCCGACCGGCGGCCGACCGTCCTGGGAGGAGTGGAACGAGGCACTGCACGCCACGGGGGACAGGGTGCTGAAGGAGGCGGTGGCCTTCGTCGAGTCCCGGCATCCGCAGCTTCCGGTGTCCGGGCTGCTGGCCGAGGGGCATCCGGCGTGGGTGCTGAGCGAGCAGGCGCAGCACGCCACCATGATCGTGCTCGGTTCCTGGCATCTGGGTCCTGTCCAGGAGCTCTTCACCTCCGCCGCCGTCACCCTGCCGCTGATCGCTCACGCGCCCTGCCCCGTGGTGGCCGTCCCCGAGTCGGAGCACATCGCACAGCAGCCCCCGTATTTCGTGGTCGGAGTCGACGGCAGCCCCCAGTCCGCGGCCGCCGTCGACTTCGCCTTCGAGGAGGCCGCCCTGCGCGGCGCGGTCCTGCGGGCCCTGTACGTGCGGCACCCACCGCGGCTCGGAGCCCTGGACGAGGACGCGGCGCTCCAGGAGTGCCGCCGGCTGCTGTCGGAGACCGTCGCCGGGCGTACCGCCACCCGTCCGGAGGTGGCACTGCACCACGAGGTCGTGACGGGCCACCCGGTGCAGGTCCTGGCCACGGCGTCCGAGCACGCGCTCGGTCTGGTGGTGGGCACACGCGGGCACGGCGGCTTCACCGGCATGCTGCTGGGCTCCGTCAGCCAGGGCGTCCTGCACCACGCCCGCTGCCCGGTCCTGACCGTCCCCCACACCGACGGGTAGCCCGCGCGCCGTGCGGGGGACCGTGGCCGGTCGCCCGCACACGCGGCTCCCGGGCACACACGGGTGCCGCCCGTGAGCGGAGGACGCGCCCGCCCTCGGGCCGTCGCCCCCCGTGATGAGGGCCCGGGACCGTGTGGCCGGTGGACCGCACCGGCGCCGCGGCCGAGCGGCGCACCGGCGTGTCAGGTCCTGCGGGCGTGCAGGGTGTGGGCGCCGAGGGGGAGGGGGGTGTGGGCGACGAGGTCGAGTCCGGCGTCGTTCAGGAGCCGCGCGTAGTGGTCCGCGGTGCGCTCTCGGCCCCCGGTGTTGCACATCATGTGGAGGTCCCACGCGGTGGCCAGGGACGGGGTGTCGTCGGGTGGCAGGAGGCGTTCGACGACGAGGAGATCGGCGTGCTCCGGCATGGCGTCGGCGCAGTGGCGCAGGATGGTCCGGCAGCGGTCGTCGTCCCAGTCGTGCAGGACGCGGGAGAGGAGGTAGACGTCGCCGCCCGGGGGTACGTCCGCGAAGTCGCCCGCGCGGTAGTCGCAGCGGTCGCCGGCGTCGGTGGCGGTGAGGCGGGTGCGGGCGGCGGCGAGGACCTGGGGGCGTTCGAGGAGGACGCCGCGCAGGGTGGGGTGGGCGGTCAGCACGCGGCCGAGGAGTTCTCCGGTTCCCCCGGCGATGTCCACGACGGTGCGGGGCCGGCCGGCGGCGCCGGCTGCGGCGGTGAGCACCGGATGCGCGGGGAGGGAATCGAAGATCAGGGCGCTGGACGCCATGGACTGGTCGAAGAGGGCGGCGAGTTCGGGGTCGCGGGCGAAGTGGTCGAAGTGGTTCTCGCCGTGGAGGTGATCGAAGCCGGGTTCCCCCGTGCGTACGGTGTGGGTCAGGTGGGCGAAGGACTGGTAGAACGGGCCGCCGTACATCAGCGCCAGCGGCCGCATCGAGCCCGGGGCCCGCGCGTCGAGGAGTTCACCGACGCCGGTGAGGTGGAAGCCGTCCGGGGCTTCGGACACCACGCCCAGCATCGCGAGGTAGCGCAGCAGGGTGGCCAGGGTCCGCGGTTGTGCGCCGACGACCCTAGCCAGCGCGGCGGTGCCGGCGCCGGGGTGCCGTGCGATGGCCTCCGGCAGCCGCAGCTGTGCGCACGCCGCCAGTGCCTGGGTGGTCCAGGCACCGGTCAGGAGTCGCAGGAGCGTTTCCGCGGGCTGCGGTCGGGCCTGCCGGCGTGCGGACGTCTCGGCGAGGTGCTCGGTCAGCACCTCGTGGTGCTCCCCGCTCGCGTACAGCTCCACGCGCCGGTACGCCGTCTTCGTGCCCGGGGGTGCGGTGAAGTAGAAGACGGTCCCGTCCTCGTGCGGGTTGTAACCGCCGCCGTCGGCGGTCGCGCCGTGCCGCGCGAAGCTCGCCAGGAGCCCGCGCAGCACCAGCGGGTCGGGCCGCGGCACGTCGAAGGCCAGGTGTGCCTCGTGGTCGAGCCTGCGTTCGTGGGAGGCGATCGCGGACAGCCCGGACCCCGGTGGCACGGTCAGCGCGAACACCTCGACCGCCCGGTGGTCTCCGTCGGGGCCGCGGACGGCGGGCCGGAGAATCCTTACGTCAAGGTCCGCGGGGTCGCGGCGATGGCGCGCGGCGAGGCGGTCGCGGACGACGACACTGGGCTGCGCCGCCCCGTCGGTGGTCAGCCCGCAGGCCGCCATCTCGGTCCGCAGCGTGTGCGCGTCGGGCGGGAAGACGAGTACCGCGGCGTGGGCGAAGCGGCACCGGTCCGTCAGGGCGCGCAGTTCGGGGCCGTCGAGGCCGGGCAGCACGTGCGCGAACAGGACCGAGGCGTCCTGTTCGCGGACGAGTCCGGCCGTCGCGCTGAGCCGCGCCGCGTCGTCGGCGACGTGCGCCTTCGTCGTGTGCGTGGGCATGGTGAAGGAGTCCTGGGGATGCATGGGGTGTCCGTGTCGAGGAAGGAGGCCCGTGCCCCGGCCCGACGGCCCGTGCCGCGGACAGGAGCATGCGGCTGGGTCCGGGCCCGGGATACGGGAGACGGGGAGGGCTAGCGAGCGGCAGTGGGGCAGGGAGAGGCGAGGAAAGGGTCGAGGGGCGGAAGGGCCTGGTCAGATGCCGACGTAGTGCTCGGTGAACCAACCCTGGTGGGTGCGTGAGCCGCACGGTGCCGCGATGCGGGAGCGGCACAGGCGCTCCGGGGAGGGCGAGGTGTCCTCGGGTCCGGACCCGCCGTACAGGAGACGGATCATCCTGTGCGAGGACTCCTGCGCGCGCCAGACGCGGGACAGGCGGCCCGATCCGTCACGCAGGGCGCCGGGTGGTCCGCGTCGTGCACGGCGACCGCCTCCGCACGGAAGCGGATCCGTCCTACGGCGGTGGGACATCGGCCCCGCAGGCGACCGCCCGGCTGGTACCCGGGATGGACGGTGTGCGGCTCGCCGCGGCCCAGCCGCCGGTAGTCCGGGCGGAAGCGGCCGTCCTCGGTGCGGAAGTCGCAGACGCCGTGCTCCTGCCCGCGCCGGCTCGGCCCCTCGTCCGGGCCGTTGCGTTCCAGGATGCGCACGGGGTGGGCGGCGAGGAAGCCGGCCGGGGCCCGGAGGTGCTCACCACTGGCGCGTTCCAGGAGGACGCAGAGGGCGCGGTCGATCCCGGAGCGGAGCCGGAGGTCTCCCGGCACCAGCCCGGCCGGACCGGTGCCGAGGACCACCACGTCGGCCAAGTGCTGGCCATCACAGGCTCCCTGACTGTCTGTCACGACAGTGGATCATAGGCGCTGAAAAGAACACGGAACGCCGAAGATCACCCGAACGCTCTGTTTGCCATGCGCAACCTGATGAGATGGATCGGTCCCGGCACGCCGACGCTGGCCCTGCACTGCGCTGACTCGGCCAGGGCCGCCGACGGCAGCGAGGCGGTCGGCGACTCGGTGTGACGGGCGAAGGGGCCGATGCCGAGCAGTTGGCGGATGCGGGCCCGGACCGCGGCGAGGTCCCCGCGGGCGCTCGCGGCCTTCAGTTCCAGGCGGTGCCGCAACTGCCGGTCCTCGTAGATCTGTTGCCGCAGCAGAGCGAGCAACTCGGCCTTGGACAGGGCGGAAAGCCATCCGTCGAGGTGCTGAGCGCGGTCCCGGGCCGCCTTCCGCTGCCGTGGCAGGCCCGCCCGCCGGGCGAGCACCGTCAGGCCGAGGGCGACCAGGTGCTTGCAGAAGTTGCCCTCCACGCCGTACGGGCAGTCGCAGGTGCCGGTCGGCCCGCCGGGTTCCTCCAGGGCCGGCTCCACCTCGTACCGCTCGGTGCCGTGAACGCTCGCGCGGACCCAGCCGTCACCGATCTCGACCCCGGACACCGCGTCCAGGCAGCCGCGGCCCCGTTCGAAGGAACGGGCACCGGCCCGCTTCCTGAGGTTCGCCTCGGTGATGCCGCGCACGGGTCCGTTTCCTGCCCTGCTGTGGTGGTGCGGTTGCCACCCGCCGGCGCAGAGGGCGCGGATGGCCGAGCGGTGTCCTACGGCGGGTTCGGCCGTCAACCGGGCCCGGGGCGGGGCGGCTCGGCACGGGAGACACGGCCGGGGCGAGGACGGAGGGGCCGGAGGGTGGAGAGGCACCCGGCACCCCGGGGCGGACAACGAAACGGTCGGCCCCGGTCCCGGAGTACCGCCGCCCGGCAGACACGCCGTGCCGGCCGGGCGGCCGTGCGCGTCCGCGGGGGTGCCGGGCGGTGTGGGTCAGGCCGTGAGCACGCCGGTGGCCAGCAGGCCGAGCAGCGCTGTGCCGACGAGGATCCGGTAGACCACGAAGGCGTTGAAGGAGTGGGTGGCGACGAACTTGAGCAGCCAGGCGATGGTGGCGTAGGCGACCACGAAGGAGACGGCGGTGCCGACGGCCAGCGGGACGACGCCCACGCCCGCGCCCAGGGCGTCCTTCAGCTCGTACAGTCCCGCGCCGGTCAGCGCCGGGATGCCGAGGAAGAAGGACAGGCGGGTGGCGGCGACGCGGTCCAGGTCGAGCATCAGGGCGGTGGACATGGTGGCGCCGGAGCGGGAGAAGCCGGGGAAGAGCAGCGCGAGGATCTGCGAGGTGCCGACCAGCATCGCGTCCTTCAGGGAGGTGTCGTCCTCGCCGCGCTTGTGGCGGCCCATCTGGTCGGCGACCCACATCACGCCGGATCCGACGATCAGCGAGCCCGCCACCACCCACAGCGAGGCGAGCGGGCCCTCGATGAGCGGTTTGGCGGCCAGGCCCACGATCACGATCGGGACGGTGGCGTAGATGACCCACCAGGCGAACTTGTAGTCGTGGTGGTAACGCTCCTCCTTGTTCCGCAGTCCGCGGCCCCAAGCGGTGACGAAGCGGCGGATGTCCTGGAAGAAGTAGACGAGCAGGGCGGCGATGGCGCCGACCTGGATGACGGCGGAGAATCCGACGACCGAGTCGTCGTCGACCGGGATCCCCATGAGCCCTTCGGCGATCTTGAGGTGGCCGGTGGACGAGACGGGCAGGAACTCGGTCAATCCTTCGACGACTCCGAGGACGACGGACTGACCAAGGCTGATGGCACTCATCGGGGTCCCAATCTGAGGCATGTCGGGGGCAGGCGGAGCCAGGCCCCTACGGTCGCCGGCCTTCGGCCGGAGGGTGCGCCGACGGCGCGAACGGCCGGGACGGCGCGGACCGCGTCGGCACGGACGGCGCCGGTGGCGCGGATCGCCCCGACGCGGACAGCAGCGGCCGCGCGGGCGGCACCGGCGGCACGGGCCGCCCCGGCGCCTGCGCCTCGGGCCGCCCCGGCGCGGACTGCTCGGCCCCACGCCGACCCCGGCATCGGCACCGGCACCCACATCGGAGGCCGGGGCGGGGCCGGAACGTGGGAGGTGGCGTGGTGGCCGGCGGTGGATCCGCGGGTGGTGCGGGGCGGGGGCTCGGGGCTCACCCGGCGTGCTCGCGGGTCGGGGCCTGCGCCGCGCGGGCACGGCGGCGGGCCCGCAGTGCCTCCAGGAGCAGCGGCACCAGGGAGACGGCGACGATCAGGCCGACCAGCGGGAGCAGGTAGCGGTCGACGTTCGGGATGCTCGATCCGAGGGCGTAGCCGCCGAGGACCAGTCCGGCCGTCCAGAGCAGTCCGCCGATGGCCTGCCAGAGGGCGAAGGCGCGGGTGGGCACGCCCACGATGCCGGCCAGGGGGTTGAGGACGGTGCGCACCACCGGGACGAAGCGGGCCAGCACGATGGCCTTTCCGTGGCCGTACCGGGCGAGGAGGTCCTCGGCCCGCGACACGCCGTCCGCCAGATGCCGGTTGCGGGTGCGGGCCAGCAGTGTCCGGCCGGCGCGGCGGCCGAGGAGGTGCCCCACCTGGGCACCGAGCAGGGCCCCGGCCGCGGCGGCCACCAGCACGGCCGGCAGCGCCAGGTGCACGCCGCCGCTTCCGCCGTGCGTGGTGCACAGCAGCCCGGCGGTGAACAGCAGCGAGTCGCCGGGCAGGAAGAAGCCGATCAGCAGACCGGTCTCGGCGAACAGCACCAGGAACACGCCCGCGGTGCCGAACGCCGTCAGCAACGAGGTGGCGTCCAGCGGATTGAGGGCCTGGAACACCCTGGGTCCTTTCCGGCCCGGCGCGGCCACCGGGTGCGGACTGCCCCCGGACTCACACGCATGGCACACTCTGGAGACGGCGACTTTTACACCGCCGTAGAAGTTCTACACGAATGTAGAAGACGAGCGGGAGAACGACAAACCCATGCGCGGCGACACCCAGGGCCGGGGCCCCAAGCGGCCCAACGGCGCCCGCGAGGCGGAGATCCTCACGCTGCTGCACCAGGCGGACGGCGCGCTGACCCCGGGCGAGGTCACCGAACGGCTCGGCGGCGGGCCCGCCTACAGCACCGTGGTGACGATCCTGACCCGGATGCACGCCAAGGACCTGCTCACCCGCACCCCGCGGGGCAGGGCCTTCGCCTACGCCCCGGTGACCGACGACGCCGGGTTCGCCGCCCGCCGCATGCGGACCGTGCTGGAGGAGCGGCCCGACCGGGAGGCCGTGCTGGCCCGCTTCGCCGACACCCTGTCGGACACCGACGCCGACCTGCTGCGCCACCTCCTCGACCCCGAGCACAAGCCCGGCCGGTAAGGGAGGCGCCCGCATGCATGTCGCCGTGTACGTCCCGCTGCTGCTGTGCCTGCTGGCCCCGCTCGGTGCCCGCCCGCTGTCGGAGCGGTGTGAGCCCCGCCTGGCCACCTGGCTGCTCACGGCCTCCGCGCTCGTCCTGGGCGCGGCGAGCACCGTCTCCCTGGGACTGCTGGCCGCCACCGGCCTGCTCCGCGTCCCGCAGCTCGCCGGGCTCGGCCACTGGTCGGCGCACACCGCCCAGCGGGACGCCCCCACGGAACTCTCCGTCGCCCTGATCGCCGGGCTCCTCCTCGGCGGCGCCCTCGTCACGGCCGCCCGCATGCTCTGGCGCCGTGCCCGCACCCTGGCCGCCGCCGCGGTGGACGCGGCCTGCATGCCCGCTCGCGACGGCCTGGTCGTCGTCGACGACGAGGTCCCGGACGCGTTCGCCGTACCGGGTCTGCCGGGCCGGATCGTCGTCTCCACCGGCATGCTCGACCGGCTCGACCGGACCGAGCGCGCCATCCTGCTCGCCCACGAGCGCGCCCACCTCACCGGGCACCACTTCGTCTTCGTCGCCCTCGCCCAGCTCGGCGCCTCCGCCAATCCGCTGCTGCGTCCGCTGGCCGCCGCCGTCACGTACACCATCGAGCGCTGGGCCGACGAGGACGCCGCCGCCCGGACCGGTGACCGCGGCCGCGTCGCCCGCACCGTGGGCAAGGCCGCCCTCGCCCAGCACAGCCGGCCGGCCCCGCTCCGCCCGGCGGGCGCCGTCCTCGGCATCCTCGGATTCCCCGGCCGCCGCGGCCCCCTCGCCTCGGCGGGCCCGGTCCCCCGCCGCGTCGCCGCCCTGCTGGCGCCGCCCCTGGACCGTCACCGGATCCTGGCCGCCGTCACCGCGGCCGTCCTCGCCGCGGCCACCCTCGCCACCGCGGAGGCCGCCCGCGACCTGCACCTCCTGCTGGAAACGGTGGGCGTGTCATAGCGGGCGTGCGCGCTGCGGAACGCCAGCCGAACCGTGCGGAACCCGGCCGTGCGGTCTGCCAGTGACGAGGGGGAGGGCATGAGACCCAGCGGACCCGGCGGACCCGGCGGACCCGGCGGACCCGGCGGACCCGGCGGACCCGACGGCGCGCAGCCCGCCCCGGACCGGGGCCCGGCCGCACCGCCGCCGGCGCCGCGTCTGACGGCGTGGCGTTTCGTCGTGGTCTTCGGCACGGTCAGCCTGCTGATGGACTTCGTCTACGAAGGCGCCCGGTCCGTCACCGGCCCGTTCCTCGCCCACCTGGGCGCCTCCGCGGCCGTGGTGGGCGTGGTCACGGGTGCCGGGGAGGCCGCCGCGCTGGGACTGCGGCTGGTGTCGGGACCGCTGGCCGACCGCACCGGACGCTTCTGGGGGTGGACGATCGCCGGGTACGCCCTGACCGCCGCCAGCGTCCCGCTGCTCGGACTGACCGGCGCGCTGTGGGCCGCGTGTGCGCTGGTGGTGGCCGAACGGATCGGCAAGGCGGTCCGCTCCCCCGCCAAGGACACGCTGCTCTCCCATGCCACCGCCGCCACCGGGCGCGGCCGGGGCTTCGCCGTGCACGAGGCGATGGACCAGGTCGGCGCGCTGATCGGCCCGCTCACCGTGGCCGGTGTCCTCGCCGTGACCGGCGGCGACTACGCCCCGGCGTTCGGCGTGCTGGCCCTGCCCGGAGTGGCCGCGCTCGCGTTGCTGGTGTGGCTGCGCGCCCGGGTCCCGGACGCCGCGGCCTACGAGAGGGCGTCCCGTCGGCCCACCACCCGGGGCACGGATCCGCCGGGCGGGACGGAGCGCCCGCGGCTGCCGCGCGCGTTCTGGGTGTACGCGGCCTTCACCGCCCTCACCCTGGTGGGCTTCTCCACCTTCGGTGTGCTCTCCTTCCACCTGGTCACGCGCTGTCTGCTGCCCACCGCCGCGGTGCCCGTGCTGTACGCCGCCGCGATGGTCGCCGACGCCGTCTCCGCACTGGCCACCGGCTGGCTCTACGACCGCCACGGCCCTCGTGTCCTCGTCGTGCTGCCGCTACTGTCCGCGGTCGTGCCGGTACTGGCGTTCGCCGGCAGTCCGGCGGTCGCCGTGCTGGGTGCACTGGTGTGGGGCGCGGCGGTCGGCGTGCAGGAGTCCACCCTGCGCGCCACCGTCGCGGACCTGGTGGCGCCCGGCCGCCGGGCCACCGCGTACGGCGTCTTCGCCGGGGTCATGGGCGGCGCCGCGCTCGCGGGCGGGGCGCTGACCGGTGTCCTGTACGAGGTGTCGGTTCCCACGCTCGTCACCGTCGTGGCCTGCGTCCAGGCCTCGGCACTCGTGGTGCTGTGGCGCACGCACGCCTCCGGCGTCTGACGCACGTGCCCCGCACTCCACGGCCGGTGCACCGGATCGGACCGGTGACCCCCGGGCCCCACCGCCGTGGACGTCGGGTGTTCCGCCGCCAAGCGTCGCAGGCACCGGCCCGCGCAGAAGCGGCACGGGACCGGCACGGAAGCGGCACGGGACCGGCACGGAAGCGGCACGGGACCGGCACGGAAGCGGCGCGGGGCGGTTGCGGGACCGGCCGGGAGCCCGCGGAGGACGGGCGCGGGCCCGGCGTGGGAACGGTGCCCCTGTGACGCTCGCCCCGCTCGCGTCCCGGCACCGCGCTCGCGGGCCCGCGCCCGCGAGCGCGGTGCCGCGGTCACCCGACGGCTCGTCTCCTTCCCCTCGACCGCGGGCGGCGTCTCCTGCGCACGACCAGGGCTCCCCCGCCGACAGCGGCGACGGTCGCCGCGAGGGCGACCAGCGCCGTGGTGCGGTCCAGGCCCGGGAACGTGCCGTCCGCGTCCTGGTCCGCGCCCGGTGCCGCGAGGTTCAGCCCCCGGCAGGCGTCCGGAGCCCGCACGGCCCCGGCCCCGTCGGCGACCTGGAACTGGAAGGCGCTGGTCTGGGTGTCGCCGTCGGAGGCGGTGACCGTGTAGGTCAGCGTGGTGACGCCCGCCTTCAGTGGGCTGACCGTGGCGCAGGTGACGGCGCCGTCGGTCACCGTGGGCCGGCCGACCGGCACCGCGGTGCCGTCGGGTCCGGTGACGCTGATCTCCGGTGTGGTGCCGGGCTTGAGCTTGACGAAGGTCAGCGCGACGACGCCGGTGCCGGTGCCGACCGTGGAGCCGGGTGCCGGTGTGGCGTCCTTCAGTGCGGTGTGGGCGGATGCCGGGGTGGCGCCGGCCAGCAGCAGCACGCCCAGGCAGGCCGGCAGGACGGCCGACGCCCTCAGAAGCCGAAGTCCGCGCATGCGATCCGGTTGTCCATCGCTTCCATGGGGTGGACGACGACGGCGACCGCGCCCTCGCCGGTCTTCTTGTCGTTGCCGACCGTGGTCATGGCCTTCCCGGACGCGTCCGCGTCGAACACCAGGTGGACCTCGTTGGGCGGCGCCGTCGGGCCGCCCTTGGTGAACTGGAAGTGCGGGCCGCCGTTGTCGGCGTTGCAGTGCCGGGCATGCAGGTGGGCCATGTAGTGGTGGCCGGGCTTCAGGCCGGTCAGGGACACCGTCACCGTGGTGCCCTTCGGCCCCTGGGCCAGCCAGGCCGTGCCCTTGACGTCGTCCATGCCGGGCGGACGCGTGTCGAGCAGGGTGAAGCTGCCCTTCACCACATCGGCACCGGGGATCCTGTCGGCGGGCGTGGCCTGGGGATCGCCCATCGCCATGTCGGACATCCCGTCCATGCCCTTGGACGGGGCTGCCGAGGCCGCGGCGGCCTTGTCCGACGTGTCGGCGGAGGAACCGCCGCCGCAGCCGGACAGCAGCAGCGCCGTGGCCGCCGCGGCGGTGCCGCCGGCCACGAGACGGTTCCGCGCGCGGCGGGCACGCGGGTGCCGCTCGGACGTCGCCCGCCGCGTCACCGGCCGTATCGCCGGCGGCACCACCGGCTGTGTCGTCCGCTGCGTCGTCGGCACGCCGTCCTGCTCGGACGCGCGGCCGGCCGTGTACTGGTCCATGAAAGGAGACTCCTGATCGATGGCGGGACCGGACCCGCGGACAGCGTCGCGGCACCCCGCCGCGAGGCACCGCTCGGCGGTCGCCGAGGCGCCGGAAGGTCACGCGGGGTACGGGCCCGGAGGTGAGGAGAACGGGCCGACGCGCGTATGCGCCCGTCGGCCTTGCGCCTGTCCCCGCCCGCTCGCGGGCCGCCGCCTTCGGTCCGGGATCAGGACCGCGCGGCGCGCGGGAGACGGGGAGACAGACAACCGGTTGGGAGCCGGTGCCGTGGTGGTCCCCTGCGCACGACGACGTGTCTGAGTACGGACTCGGTGGGCCGCCAGTGCTCCGCGCCGTGGCGGACGGCCCGGCACGACCGGGCGCCGGTGCCGCCGCGTGCGGCGGAGGACGCCCGGAGGATCCGCCGCAACGGGGCGACGAGGACGGTCGCCAGGGCCCGGGCGATCCGGTGGACCGCCGCCTCCCCCCGCCACAGCCACAGTCCGCACAGGGCCGCGGCCAGCGCATGGGCCAGCAGCATCCCGGCGGAGCCCCCGTGCGTCACCGCGGACACGAAGCCCGGGACCGAGAGGCCCGGCACGGGTCCGGAGCCGCCCGACGGCATGCCGTGATGCATCGTCATGCCCGTGTGGGACAGCGACATCATCTCCGGCACGCCCGAGCAGCAGGCCCCGCCCGTGGCGGCCGCGCCGTCCGCAGCGGGCACCGGCCGGGAGGCGGCGGCGAACAGCACGTGCAGCAGCGCCTGAACGGCGACGGTGGACCCGACGACCGTCAGCGCCGCCCGCTCGCGGCCGGTCAGCCACCACCCGCCCGGCACGACGGCGGCGAACGCGAGACCGGCCGCCCACCAGGGCAGCAATTCGCCCGACATCAGGGTGTGTCCCAACGCGGTCGTCACCACGCACAGGGCGGCGAAGAGCGCGGCCCGTACCGGGCGCACGGCGCCTGCGGCGTGCCCGGTGACGCCGGTCGTCCGGCTTCCCCGGTCCGCTCGGCCGCCGCAGTGGCGCGTCCGGCACGACATGGGACAACTCCTCGCTGGCCGTGGGGCTTCCCGTCCCTTACGGACGGCGGGTCCCCCGCGTTCACCGCCGGCTGCCAGGAGTCTGCCCGCCCGGGCCCGTCCTTCGCGTCGCTCCCCCGGACCGAACGTCCTCGGCGCCCTCCCCGCCCCCCTCCGACCGCGCTCCCGGTCGGCTGCGGTGCTCCGCTCGGGCAGGCGTGCCTCAACGTACCGCGGCCGACACCTCCGCCGCGAGAGCATGCGCCGGACCGCCGGCACCGTCGCCGTGCCCGTCGCGGCCCCTGAGCAGGGCGGGCCGGGAGGGCAGGCCCGCACCGGTTCGTCAGCCGGCGTTCTCCGGGTGGGAGAGGTTGGTGCCGGTCCCCGGGTCGAACACATGGGCCTTGCTCATGTCGACCCGCATGTCGAGCGGCTGGCCCTCCCGGGCGCGCGTGGCGGCGTCCAGACGGGCCACGACCTGCTGGACGCCGCCGGCACCGGTGTCCTTCAGGCCCGAGTCGGTGGCGAGTTCGTCCAGTTCGGCGCTCTGCGCGGGCCCGCCCTCCTGCGTGAAGTAGACGTACACGTCGGAGCCCAGGGACTCCAGTACGTCGACGGTGGCGGTGATGACCGGCCCGTGGGCGTCGTGCGCCAGGGCCGCGTCCTCGAAGGCCTCGGGCCGCAGACCGACGATGACGTCGCGGGGTGCGTTCTGCCGCTCCAGCGCCTGCCTCGTCCGGTCGTCCAGGGGCAGGTCCCCGAGGGCGGAGTGCAGGATGCTCCCCTCGACGGTGGCGTTGAGGAAGTTCATCGCCGGGGAGCCGATGAAGCCGGCGACGAAGAGGTTGCGCGGGAGGTCGTAGAGCTGCGCGGGCGTGCCGACCTGCTGGACCACTCCCAGCCGCATGACGACGACGCGGTCGCCGAGGGTCATCGCCTCGGTCTGGTCGTGGGTGACGTACACGGTGGTGGTGCCCAGGCGCCGTTGCAGCCGGGCGATCTGAGTGCGCATCTGGACGCGGAGCTTGGCGTCCAGGTTGGACAGCGGCTCGTCCATCAGGAACGCCTTCGGGTCGCGGACGATCGCCCGCCCCATGGCCACGCGCTGCCGCTGGCCGCCGGACAGGGCGGCCGGTCGGCGGTCGAGGAACTCGGTCAGGTCCAGGACCCGCGCGGCCTCATCGACCTTCTCGTCGATGGTCGCCTTGTCCACCTTGGCCAGGCGCAGCGGGAAGCCCATGTTCTCGCGGACGCTCAGGTGCGGGTACAGGGCGTAGCTCTGGAACACCATCGCGATGTCGCGGTCCTTGGGCGAAAGGTCGTTCACGACCCGGTCGCCGATGCGCAGGGTTCCCTCGGTGATGTCCTCCAGGCCGGCGATCATGTTCAGGGTGGTGGACTTGCCGCATCCGGACGGACCGACCAGGATCACGAACTCGCCGTCGGCGATGTCGAGGTCCACGCCCTGCACGGCGAGGGATCCGTCGGGAAAACGCTTGGTGACTCCCGAGAGGACGATCTCGGCCATCGGTGGTGCCTCCTTGCCTTCACAGCTTCCGGGTCCGGGGTGTGCCGTCGGGGCGGCGGGTCCGTGGCGGGCCCGCCGCCCGGGTGCCGGTCACCCCTTGACCGCCCCGGAGGTCAGTCCGGCGACGATCCGCCGCTGGAAGAACAGGACGAAGATGATGATCGGGACGGTGATCACCACGGCGGCGGCGGCGATCGATCCCGTGGGCTGCTCGAACTGCGAACTGCCGGTGAAGAACGCGATCGCGGCCGGCACGGTCCGCGCGCGGTTGGTGGAGGTCAGCGAGATCGCGAAGAGGAAGTCGTTCCAGCAGAAGATGAACACCAGGATGGCCGTGGTGAACACGCCCGGCGCCGCCAGTGGGGCGATGACCAGCCGGAAGGCCTGCGCCGGGGTGGCCCCGTCGACCTTGGCGGCCTTCTCCAGGTCCCAGGGGATCTCCCGGAAGAACGCCGACAGGGTGTAGATGGCCAGCGGCAGCGAGAAGGTCATGTACGGGATGATCAGGCCGATCCACGTGTCGAAGATCCCCAGGATCCGCTCGATGTTGAACAACGGCGAGACCAGGGAGATCGGCGGGAACATCGCGATCAGCAGGGACATGCCGATGAGGAGCCCCTTGCCGGGGAACCTGAGCCTGGCCACCGCGTAGGCGGCCATGGTGCCCAGCACGACGGCGATCGTGGTGGAGATCAGGGCGATGCCGATCGAGTTGATCAGCGCGCGGGTGAACTCGCTGGTCTGGAAGATGCCCCGGTAGTTCTCCCAGGTCCACTGCCGGGGGATGTAGTCGCCGTCGGTGAGGGTGCTGGGGTCCTTGAAGGACAGGGCGATGATCCACCACACCGGGAACAGGGCGTACAGCACCACCGCCACGTTCAGGATGCCCCAGCGGACGGAGTGCGACCTTCCTACGGCGGCCATCAGCGCTTCACCTCCGCACCGGGTGCCGCCGCACCGAAGAGTTTGACGAAGGCGAACGCGATGATCGCGACGCAGATGAAGATCAGCACCGAGATCGTCGACCCGATGCCCAGGTTCAGCGCGGTGAACAGGTTGTCGTAGCCGAGGATCGACACGGAGCCGGTGCCGTGCGCGCCCGAGGTGAGGATGTAGATGTTGTCGAAGATCCGGAACGCGTCGAGCGTACGGAAGAGCAGTGCCACCAGGATCGCCGGTTTCATCAGGGGCAGCATCACCTTGGTGAAGCGCTGCCAGGGGGAGGCGCCGTCCACCATGGCCGCCCGCAGGGTCTCCTCGGGCACCAGGGCGAGGCCCGCGAGGAGCAGCAGTGCCATGAACGGCGTGGTCTTCCACACCTCGGCGAGGACGATGAGCCACAGGGCCGGCCACTGCTCGGTCAGCGGGGCGCTGCCGCTGGGCAACATCCCGGCGAGGTAGCCGAGTTGGGGCGTCCAGGCGTACTGCCAGGAGTAGGCGGCGACCACGGTGACGATTCCGTACGGGATGAGCACCGAGGTGCGGACGGTGCCGCGCCAGAAGATCGTGCGGTGCATGACCAGGGCGAGCCCCATGCCGAGGACCAACTCGACGGCGACGGACACGACCGTGATGAACACCGTCACCCAGAAGGCGTCCCACCAGTACGAGGAGGACAGCACGACACCGTAGTTGCTCAGCCCGATGAACTCCGCCTGCCCCGGGAAGCGCAGGTCGTAGCGTTGGAGGGACAGGTAGACGGCGTACCCGATGGGGTAGGCGGTCACGGCGATCATGACGATCACGGCGGGGGCGCAGAGCAGCCAGCCGAGCCGCCGCTCCTGCCGGGCGCCCTCCGACAGGGCCTTGCGGTCCTGCCCCGGCTGCTGTTCGGCGGACGGCGGACCCGCGGCGGGCCGGGCTTGCGCGCTCATCTCGGACCACCCCGGTGCGGGGAGCGCGCACGCGGGTGCCGGCCGGCGGTGGGTTGGGGGCGGTGGCGGTGGTGGCGGTTCACGGGATCACACCCTTGGATTGCAGGGCATCGTCGATCTGGCTGCTGATGCTGGCGACCGTGCTCTCCGGTTTGATCGCGGAGGGCGGGGAGAGCGCGTGGGAGATCACGATCGACACGTTCTGGTAGGCCGGGGTGATCGGGCGGACACTCGCCGACTGGAGAGCGTCGAGCACCTCTTGGGCGAACGGGTACTGCTCGACGAACGACGGGTCGTCGTACAGGGCCCGCAGGGTCGGTGGCAGACCGCCCTCCAGCGCGGCGGTGAGCTGGTTCTGCCGGTCGCGCAGGCACAGGGCCGCTTCGAAGGACAGGTCGGGGTGGCGCGAGTAGGCGCTCACCGCCAGGTCGATGCCGCCGATGGTGGGCCGTGACGGCCGGTCGGCGTCGACGCGGGGGTAGGGGGCCCAGGCGAAGTTCTTGAACAGCTCCGGGTTGTTCGCCTTCATCGACGGATACACGAACGGGTAGTTGAGCTCGAACGCCGCCACCCCCGACTCCATGGCCAGGCGGTTCTGGTCCTCCATCTGGTTGGACAGGGAGGGGTCGGCGGCCGGGGAGTTCGCCATGTCGCGCATCACCCCGGCGGCCCGCACCGCGGGCGGGCCGAGGGAGGCCTCGGTGGCGCTCGGGTTGAGGATGGATCCGCCCGCGCTGCTGACCATCGTGTTGAACCAGACGGTGAGCCCCTCGTACTGGGCGCCCTGGATCTCCACGTAGTGGGGTTTGCCCTGCTGGGCGAGACGGCGCGCCATGTCCAGCATCTCGGCCCAGGTCCTGGGCGGTGTGGGCACCAGGTCCTTGCGGTACCACAGCAGCTGGGTGTTGGTGTTGTACGGGACGGCGTAGAGCTTGTCCTTCCAGGTCGCCGTCTGGAGGGGGACGCGCAGGGTGCCCTCGCTGGCCAGCTGTTTGGCGCGGCCGGTCCACTCGCGGATCCAGCGTGCCTCGGCGAACTCGGCCGGCCAGGTGACGTCGAGGCCGAGGACGTCCATGGAGTCGTCCTCGGCGGCGAGCCGGCGGACGAGCTGCTGGCGCTGGCCGTCGGCGGCACGCGGAAGCTTGTGGTAGACGATCCGGTAGCGTCCGCCGGACTGCTGGCCGCACCGGTCCGCCGCCTTCTGGAGAGCTCCGGAGTCGTCGGGGAAGTTGTACCAGTTGATGCTGACCGGGCCGGAGCCCCCACCACCGCCGCAGGCGGCGAGCGGGGACGCCAGCAGCGGAAGTACGGCAAGCGCCCTCAGCCACCGCTGCTGCGCGGTACGCACCTTCTTGCCCGGAGCCCGCTGGATTCCGCACCCACGCACGCGGCGACACCTCGATTCCGGGATGGCGGCACGGGACTCGGCCCGGCGCGTTTCTCTTCCGCGACCACGCTAAGGCCCCAGAACGTCACATGGTGTACGTAGAGCCGCGACATCGCCCATATCGCCCAACCGAGGGCGGTATTCGCACCGGTCCTCCCCGGTGGCCCCCTGCTCCGCAGGCCTGTCCACGCCGGTGCGGCAGGGGGCGGGTGGGCACGGCGGGAGCACGCAGCACGGTTTCGCGCCTCCCGTGCGCGGGGTCTGCCCTCACGCGCCCGGGTACGCCCCGCCGTGCGGAGGAAGGTGGATGGGCGGGGTGATCTCATGGGTGAGCCGCCGTTGGTGGGATGGCTGTTGACAGCTCTCGGTACGGCCACGGGGGTGCTGTGCGCGGTGAGGTCGGGTGCGCGGGCGGCGGCCGACCGGTACGCCCGGCGCACGGCGCGCGCCGAGGCGGCGATGGGGATGGGGATGGCCCTGATGGCGGCGCCCGGCCTCGCACCCAGAACGGGCGTGTGGGGGCCGTTGGCGCTGGGCGTGCTGTTCGCCGGCCTCGCCGTGCGGGCCTCGCTGTTCGCCCGCGGTGAGGCGCACCGCCTGCACCACACCGTGGACGCGGCGGCCATGACCTACATGGCGGCCCTGATGGCGCCCCCGATCGGCGGCGGGGGCATGGCGGGCATGGATGGCATGGACGGCATGCGGCACGGGGGGCACGCCTCGATGGGCCTGCCTCTGGTCGATCTGGCGCTGCTGGCCTACTACACCCTCTACGTGCTGCGGGTCGGCGCACGGCTCGTGCCGGCCCCGGCCGCCGCCTGCACGACCCCGGGGCCGGGGAGGGGCGGAGCGGACGACACGTCACCCCGCGCGTGGCAGGGGCCGGCGGTAGGTCTGGCGTGCCGCCTGTCGCTGGCCATGGGCATGCTCGCCATGGTGCTGGCGATGTGACCATCCGAGTCGTCACCGCGCCAGGGCAGAGCAGGCGGGCGGCGGGCACAGCGGGGTTCGGTCCGGACCTCCGTCCGTGAGGGCCGCCACATACCGGGCGGCGCGGACAGTTACCCACCGGGGACCGCGGACAGTGCGGGCACGACCGGTTGCACAGCGGGCCACGGGGGCCGACAAGTCAGCGCGCACACAAGCGCGCTGACGGCGCAGCACTTGTGCACCTCTCCCGCATAACGCCACAAAACGGCAGGTTCGCCCTTCAACCATGGCTTTTTCACTCTTTTCAGTCCGCTCTGCACCCAATTCGGCCTACAGGGAGTCTGCACGGGTATGTCTTCTTCGTTCCGTGCGCCTTCGTCCCGTTCCTCGTCGTTCCGTGCCTCGGAAGTGCCGATCGCGCCGTACACCGTCAGCGCCGCCGAGGTCGTTCCCGGCGACCTGCTCGCCCTCTCACCCGACGACGCCACGGCCCGACGCTGGTACGTCGTCCTGCACACCGTCCCCGAGTCGCCGGAGACGATCCGGCTCACCTTCCGGCCGGCGCTCGGCGGGAGCGACCGGGAGCGCGTGCTGAGCAGGGGGCAGCGGGTCACCGTCGGCAGCCGGCGGATCGACCCGAGGAGCGTCCCCCCGCTGAGGAGCGACGAGTTGACCGCCGTGGGCCTCCGGGACGGCGACCGGTTGTGCGTCCTGCGCGTCGTCGACCCCGCGGCCGAGGAGGTGACGTACGTACGGCGGTGGGGCGTCTGGCACCGGGACCTGGACGGCGTCGGCGACTGCGTCGCCTCCGACGACGAGGTATGGGCCTGGGCGGCGAGCGCCGAGGAGGAGGGGAACGTCGTACGGCATCCGCCGCGGCCCGACGGGCCGCGGGCCCCGGTCCCGCGGCCCCGGCGCGTCGTCGTCACCGGGCTCGGGGCCGTCACGCCCCTGGGCGTCGGCGAGTTGTGGCAGGGCCTGGTCGAAGGGCGGCACGGCATCAGGGAGTTGGACGGTCCCGAGTTCGAGGAGCTGCCCGTCCGGGTGGCCGGAACCGTGCCCGTGGACCCCGTGTCACTGCTGGACCGCGCCGCCACGCGCCGTATGAACCGGGCCGCGCAGTTCGCCGTGCTGGCCGCACGGGAGGCCTGGGGGGATGCCGGGTTCGGCGCGGGCGGCACGGAGTCCGGCGGCGCAGTCATGGCCGGCGGGAGGCGGCGGCGCCCACCGTCGCCGGGAACCGGGTGCCGCGGCCCCGGCCGCGTGCGTGGGGCCGCGGTGGCGCGGCGGTCGCGTGGGGGTGCCGGTCGCCGCCCCGGCCGCGTGCGCGGAGCCGCAGCAGCCCGCCCCGGGCCGCGCGCCACACGCCCCGGCGGCACCGCCCCCCGGCCCGCTCGGCGGACCGCTCACCCCGGCCGTCCCGTTCGCCGGGCTCACGCCGTTCGTCTGCGGGAGGCCGACTTCTTCGCGGTCTGCTTCGCGGCCTTCTTCGCCGTCGCCGTCCTCTTCGCCGTGCCTCCGGCCGCCGCGTCCTTCGCCGCCGTGCTCCTGGCCGCCGTCTTCCCCGAAGCCGCCTTCTTCGCCGTCCCGGCGGTCCCGCCCGCCCCGGCCGTCTTCGCCGCGGACCTCTTCGACGAGGCCGCGGACTTCTTCCTTCCGGCCTTCGCCCCGGGCACCTCCCGGTCCTGCGGCATGGGTGTGACGCCGGCCTCCTCGCCGCCGCCCTCCTCACCGCGGGACTCCCTCGCCGCGCGGACGCTGCTCTCCAGCGCGGCCATCAGGTCCAGCACCTTGCCGCCCCTGGCCGGCTCGGGCGCCTCGGGGGGAGCCTCGCCGGAGACCTTCGCCGCGATGACCTCCTCCACCGCCTCGCGGTACTCGTCGTGCAGGTCCTCCAGGTCGACCTCGCCGAGGGTGTCCATGAGGGCGTCCGCGAGGTCCAGCTCCTTGTCGCGGACGGTGACGCCCGCGTCCGGGGCGACGCCCTCCGGGGACCGCACCTCGTCCGGCCACAGGAGCCCGTGCATGGCGATCGCGTCCCCGACCACGCGCAGCATGCCCAGACGCTCCCGGCCGCGCAGCGCGAACTTGGCGATCGCCACCTTGTTGCTGCGCTTCAGCGCCTCGCGCAGCAGGGTGTACGGCTTCGCCGCGGGGGTACCGCTCGCGGCGAGGTAGTAGGCGGCGTCCATCTGGAGCGGGTCGATCCGGTCGGCCGGGACGAAGGCGACGATCTCGATGGTCTTCGCGGTGGGGATCGGCAGGCGGGACAGGTCCTCTTCGGTGATCGGGACGATCGTGCCGTCCGCGTCCTCGTAGCCCTTGCCGATCTCCGCCTGGGTGACCTCGCGTTCCTCCAGCTCGCAGACCTTGCGGTAGCGGATGCGCCCGCCGTCCTCGGTGTGGATCTGGCGGAAGGAGATCGAGTGGCTCTCGGTCGCGTTCACCAGCTTGATCGGGATGCTGACCAGGCCGAACGATATGGCTCCGTTCCATATGGATCGCACGAGCAGCACCCTTCCTGTCACTTTGTCCGGGCTTCAGATGATTCACATGGGATTCTCATCGTATGACGCCGATCACAGAGGTGGAGGGGCGCCGGATCGCGCTCAGCAACCTGGAGAAGGTGCTGTACCCGGCGACCGGCTTCACCAAGGGCGAGGTGCTGCACTACTACGCCACGACGGCCGGGGTGCTGCTGCCCCATCTGCGGGATCGGCCGGTGTCCTTCCTGCGCTATCCGGACGGGACCGACGGGCAGGTGTTCTTCACCAAGAACGTGCCGCCGGGTACGCCCGAGTGGGTCACCACCGCCGAGGTGGCGCGGGTGGCCGGGGCGGGGCGGATGGTCTGCGTGCAGGATCTGCCGAGTCTGATGTGGGCGGCGAACCTCGTCACCGAGTTCCACACCCACCAGTGGGTGGTGCAGGCCCAGGGGGTCGCCGACCGGCTCGTCCTCGATCTGGATCCGGGCGCGCCCGCGACCGTCGTCGAGTGCTGCGAGGTCGCGCTGTGGCTGCGGGAGCGGCTGGCGGCGGACGGCATCGAGGCGTACGCCAAGACGTCCGGGTCGAAAGGGCTGCACCTGCTGGCCGGGGTGCGCGGCTCGTCGTCCGGGCAGGTGTCGGACTACGCCCGGCAACTCGCCGTGGAGGCGGAGAGGGCCATGCCGCGCCTGGCCCTGCACCGGATGACGCGCAGCCTGCGGCCGGGGAAGGTCTTCGTCGACTGGTCCCAGAACGCCGCCCGCAAGACCACGGCCGCCCCCTACACCCTGCGCGCCCGCACCCGGCCCTGGGTGTCCGCGCCGGTGACCTGGGAGGAGGTGGCCGGGTGCGGGGCGCCCGACCGGCTGGCGTTCACCGCCTCCGACCTCGCCCCCCGCCTGCGGGACCACGGCGACCTGATGGCACCGCTGCTCGATCCGGAGCGGGCCGGCCGGCTGCCCTGACCCCGCCCGGCGGGCACGGTGGACGGAGGCCCGGCGGGCGCGGCCGCGACGGCGCCCATGCCCGCGCCGTGGTCCCGCTCAGACGCGGGACCAGGTGTGCCGGTCGCGGGCCATCGCGTGCAGAGCCTCCACGTCGGCCGGTTTCAGGACGGCGGCCGGCCGGGCCAGGGCCGACAGGTCCGTGTCGGGCAGGACGCGGACCTCGCGCGGCGGCGCGACGAAGTCGATGTCCGCCGGGCCGACCAGCGCCAGGACCGGGCGTACCTCGGCGGTCAGAGCGCAGCGGGCGCGGTCGGCGTCGGCGCGCACGCGGCGCAGCAGCGGCTCGGCGTCGCGGCGGCCCAGCGCGACCAGGGGGTCGTCGACGCGGACCCGCTGCTTGCGGGCGTGGCGGGTGTGGACGGCGAACAGGCCGCCGGGCCCGATCAGCAGGTGGTGGATGCGGTCGCCGCCGGGCAGGGGGACCGAGTGCAGGGTGTGCCAGCCCCCGCCGTCCATCGCGTCGAGGGCGCCCCCGACGGTCTGCTCGGCCTCCAGGGCGCGGCGGCGAGGGTCGGGACGCAGCCGGTGGGCCGGGCCCGGGTCGCGTTCGAGGGCGATCAGCAGGGCCTCGCCGGGACGGTTGGGGGCCAGGTCGTCGTCCGGGTGGAGGGACAGCAGCGCCAGCTCCGCCGGGCCCGGCAGGGGTGGCGGGCCGACCGTGACCCTGCCCGTGATGAAGGGGTCGAGTGCCGCCATCACCTCGTCTCTCTGGTCCTCGCTGAGCAGGTTCACCCGGGCGGCCTCACGGTCGTACCAGGCGATGTTCCTGCCGTCGGTACGGCAGACGTACAACCGGTCGCGGCCGTGTCGCCGGGTCGGTATGACGCGCAGTCGGCTCATGCACCATCACCCCACGACCATGGGAACAGGCGGGGTGCTGCACGGCAAGAAGGCGGTTACCTTGAGAGGGATCCGGGACAGGTGAGCAGCCGTGGCGGCGGGTGCGGGACGCCCGTGGCCACGGGCGGACGCGCCGCAGAGATCGGCGGAGGGCGGTTGGGGAGGCGCCGTTGCGTACCCGCAGGAGAGAGCCGGAGGTGCCGGCTCCGCAGAGCCCGTGGGACGAGATCGTGCCGGGCCTGTGGATGGGCGGGCACGAGTTCCGGGGGCGGACGGGGCAGCTGGAGGTCGCCGTCGTGCACGACGAGTTCGACCTGGTGCAGACGCTGCTGCGGCTGCCCGGCCACGGCCCGGACCCGGGCGTCGAGCACCATGTGTGGGCGATCCCGGACGCGCCGCTGGACGGGACGCAGCTGGCGGGCGTGATGCGGCTCGCCGAGGCCGCGTGCGAGGCACTGGACGCCGGACGCCGGGTACTGGTGCGCTGCTATCACGGGTACAACCGCTCGGGGCTGGTCGTCGCGCACGCCCTGATCCGGCGGGGGCACGCGCCGGGGGAGGCGATCCGGCTGATACGGTCCCGTCGCTCGCCGTGGGCCCTGCACAACGAGCTGTTCACCGAGTACCTGCGGGCCGGGCTGTCCACCGCCCGGCTGCTGGAGGAGCTCGCCGAGTAGGACCGTCCGGGCAGCAAATCGGACGTACCCGAGCATCCCGAGAATATGGTGTACGGGGCCCTCGCACCCCAGAGAACCCAGGAGACCCGTGCCCCGCAGCCGACGCTCGCGCGCCGCCCTCGCCGCCGTGGCCGCCTGCGGCCTGCTGGCGACCGCCGCGGCCTGCGGCGACACCGGCGGCCTGCGTGGCGCCGGCGCCACGCCGACCGCGATCAGTCCGGTCCGGCTGTGGCCGTCGCTGACCCCGGCGTCCTCGCCGGCCTTCGACATCGACGAGGTCAAGCACGAGGCCGTCGAGGGCGTCGCGGTGCCCGGGGACGACATCCGCAAGGTCGACCCGGTGGCCGTGGTGCGCGCCGAGATCGAGGCGGACCCAGAGGACTACTCCGGGTCGACGGCGCGGTACCGGGAGACGGTCGCGCGGCTGGACGACTGCGGGGCGGACGGCGACCGTGCCCGGTGCCCCGTGCTGAAGTCGTACTACCGGGACCTGACCGGGGACGGGCACGACGAGCTGACGCTCGGGTTCCGTCAGCTGCCCGGACCCCTGACCGCGGTGCGCGTGTACACCGTCGAGAAGCACCAGCTGGTACAGGTCATGAGCTGGGAGGACGCGGTCAGCGGGGTCGAGCTGGCCGGGCGGTCCCTGATCATCCGCTCGCCCTCCGACGTCGCGGGCTACGACTACCGGCTGCAGTGGACGTGGGACCCCGACCAGCGGACGATGCTGCTCACGCACGACGAGATGCAGCACACCGGCGGCAGCCGCGCCCCGGCCCATCCGCGGCGTCCGGCCGCCTCGCCCTCCGCGGGGGCGCGGTGAGGCCCCCGCTGCCGCGGTGGGCCGGGCCGCTGGCGGTGAAGGCGGGCCTGTTCATCACCGTGATGTGCTGCGCGCTGGCCGCGCTCCTCGGGGTCCTGGTGCACGTGCAGGTGACCGACCAGACCGTCGGCCAGGCCCGGGAACTGGCGCTGAAGCGGCTGGCGGACGCGACGAAGGCGTACGAGGCCGGGGACCCCCTGGTCCCGGGCTCCGGGATCGACCCGCCCGGGGTGCCCGCGCCGCTGCACGCGCTGGCCGCGGGCGGGGAGCGCGGCACGGTCGTGGCCTCCGACCGCGGGCGGCCCGCGATGTGGGCGGCGGGTCCGGTGGACGGCGCGCGAACGCTGGCCGTCCGGGTCGACTACGCGCAGCAGGCGCACACCATCGAGGCGCTGGACCGGGCGATCCTGTGGTCGTCGGCGCTCGCGATCGGGGCGACGCTTCTGGTCGGCGCGTTCGCGGTGACCCGGGTGACGCGGCGGCTGCACGCCACCGCCACGGTGGCGCGGCGGATCAGCGGCGGCGACCTGGACGCGCGGGTGGGCGATCCGCGGACCAAGGACCCCACCCGGCCGCAGGACGAGGTGGCCGCGGTCGCCGCCGCCCTGGACTCCATGGCGTCGTCGCTGCAGAGCAAGCTGCTCTCCGAGCAGCGGTTCACCGCCGATGTGGCGCACGAGCTGCGTACCCCGCTGACCGGGCTGCACGCGGCGGCCGAGCTGCTGCCGCCGGGCCGGCCGACGGAGCTGGTGCGCGACCGGGTGGCGGCGCTGCGCACGCTGACCGAGGACCTGCTGGAGATCTCCCGGCTGGACACCGGACGGGAGCGGCTGGACGCGGACGGCGAAGAACTGGGGGCGCTGGCCGAGCGGGTGGTGCGGGCGTCGGGGACACCGACCGAGGTGCGCGTCGTGCAGGACGCGCGGGTGGAGACCGACCGGCGGCGCCTGGAGCGGGTGCTCGGCAACCTCGTCGCGAACGCGCACCGGCACGGGCGCGGGCCGGTGGTACTGACCGTGGACGGGCAGGTGGTGACCGTGCGGGACCACGGGCAGGGGTATCCGGACTACCTGGTGGCGCACGGTCCGCAGCGGTTCCGCACGGAGGGCGGTACGAAGGGGCACGGGCTGGGGCTGACCATCGCCGTGGGCCAGGCCGAGGTACTGGGGGCACGGCTGACGTTCGCCAACGCGGAGGACGGTGGGGCGGTGGCGACGGTGACGCTGCCGCCGGTGCCGCCCGGCTGGGACGCCCCGGCGGCTTCCCCGCCCGGTCCGGCGCGCTGACCGGCGCCCCTCGCCCGGCCCCCGCGCGTCCGAGGGGCCCCAACCCCCGGCCCCGGGCGGGCGGCGCCCGTACGCGCCGGGCGCCGCCCGCCGGTCCCTACCGGTACACCGTCGTGCGGCCCGCGGCGACGCCCTCGGCCGACCGGGGAGCAGGCGGCCGGTTCCCTGCCCGGCGGCGCCCCGGCTCCGATGGACCATCGTGGCGCGCGCGGGCGGATGGCCACTTCTAATGTGGCGGTTAGTCAGGATTCGACTCCTTCGCCCTCTTCTGGAGGTATGCGTCATGTCCTTGCGCTCCGCCCTCACCCGCGTCGCCATAGCCGGGGCCGCCGGCACCCTCGCCACCGTCGCCGCCGTCACACCCGCCGCCGCCGACAACGACTGGGGCAACGGCTCCGGGGGCAACAGCTCCGGGGCGGCCCAGCAGGACGGCAACCACTGGGGCAACACCTCCGGGAGCAACAACTCCGGGACAGCCCAGCAGGACGGCAACCACTGGGGCAACACCTCCGGGAGCAACAACTCCGGGGCGACCCAGCAGGACGGCGGGGACGGGCGCGGCGAATGGGGTGGCGACCACCACGGCGGGCACGACGACCAGCGTCTGTACCGCGGCGTCGTCACGGCCGACACGCTGCTGCTGCGCAGCGCGCCCAACCGGGGCAGCCGGGTGATCCGCACCGCGCACCGCGGCCAAGTCGTGTCGATCTTCTGCAAGACGCCCGGCCAGAAGGTCCACGGCAACCCCCTGTGGTACCTCCTCACGGACGGCACCTGGGCCTGGGGTTCGGCCGCCTACATCGACAACCTCGGCCCCGCACCCCGCTGGTGCTGACCACCGGGGAGCGACCGGCCGGCCCGGCGGATGCGGCGCGCGCGGCCCGCACCGCGAGCAAGCCATCTCATTTGGGTAAGTTCCGGACATGACGAAGGCCGGAACCGGAACCGCCGTCGCGGCGGCCGACGCCCCCGCACGCGCGGTCAGCCTCCCCCGGCGCCGCGGCATCGAACTCGCCCTCATCGTCCTCGCCGTCCTGCTGTCGGTGTACGGCTACTGCGCCGTCGGCCTCGCCCACACCGGCTCCCTGCCGCCCGGCGCCGTCGGCTACGGTGCCGGGCTCGGCGTGCTCGCGCTGTTCGCGCATCTGGCGGTACGGCTGCGTGCGCCCTACGCCGATCCACTGCTGCTGCCGATCGGGGTGCTGCTCAACGGACTGGGACTGGTCCTGATCTACCGGCTGGACCTGGAGACCCCGCACGACCGTGCCGCGCCCGCCCAACTGGTGTGGTCCGCGCTCGGCGTGGCCCTGTTCACGGTGGTCGTCGCCGCGCTGCGGGACCACCGCGTGCTCCAGCGCTACAGCTACGTCTGCGTCGCCGCCGCCCTCGCCCTGCTCACGCTGCCGATCCTGTTCCCGGCGGTCAACGGCGCCCGCATCTGGATCAGGATCGCCGGGTTCTCCATCCAGCCGGGCGAGTTCGCCAAGGTGCTGCTGGCGGTGTTCTTCGCCGCGTACCTGGCCGCCAACCGCAACGCGCTGGCGTACGCGGGGCGCCGCGTCTGGGGGATGCAACTGCCCACCGGCCGCGTCCTCGGCCCCATCCTCACGGTGTGGCTGCTGAGCGTGGGGGTGCTGGTACTGGAGCGGGACCTGGGCACCTCGCTGCTGTTCTTCGGGCTGTTCGTGGTGCTGCTGTACGTGGCCACGGGACGGACCGGGTGGATCGCGGTCGGCCTGCTGCTCGCCGCACTCGGCGCGATCGCCGTGGGCCGGCTGGAGCCGCACGTCCACGCGCGCGTGGAGGACTGGCTGCATCCGTTCGCCTCGATCGAGGCGGGGCAGGGACCCAACCAGCTGGCCCAGTCGCTGTTCGCCTTCGCGGCCGGCGGAGTGCTCGGCACCGGTCTCGGCCTCGGGCACTCCGTGCTCATCGGGTTCGCCGCCAAGTCGGACTTCATCCTGGCCACGGCGGGCGAGGAGCTGGGCCTGGCCGGGCTGTCGGCGCTCTTCCTGCTCTACGCGCTGCTGGTGGAGCGCGGCTACCGGGCCGGGCTGTCGCTGCGCGAGCCGTTCGGCCGGCTGCTCGCCGTCGGGCTCGCCTCGATCATCGCGCTCCAGGTGTTCGTCATCGCGGGCGGGGTGACGGGCCTGATCCCGCTGACCGGCATGGCGATGCCGTTCCTCGCCCAGGGAGGATCGTCCGTGGTCACCAACTGGGCCATCGTCGCCCTGCTGATCCGGGTCAGCCACTGCGCCCGCCGCCAGTACGACGGGCAGGTGGCCCCGTGACGCGCTACATCCGGTACGCCGCCGTGTTCTGCGCCCTGCTGCTCGTGGCCCTGCTCGTCAACGCCGCCCGCGTCCAGGTCGTCCAGTCCCGCGCCTACGACGACAACCCGGCCAACCGCCGTCCCGTCATCGCCCGCTACGGCCAGCCCCGCGGGAACATCCTCGTCGCGGGCCGCCCGGTCACCGGCTCGAAGGACACCCGGGAGCAACTGCGCTACGAACGCACCTACGCCGACGGCCCGTTGTACGCCCCGGTCACCGGTTTCGCCTCGCAGGTGTACGGCACGTCCCTGCTGGAGCACACCGAGGACGGCGTCCTCGCCGGCACCGACCCGCTGCTGTCGCCGCTCGCGCTGCTGAAGGACCTGACCCGGCAGCGCGCGCCGGGTGGGGACGTGGTCACCACCCTGAACCGGGCCGCGCAGCGGGCGGCGTACGAGGGGCTGGCCGGACGCAAGGGCGCGGTGGCGGCGATCGAGCCGGGGACCGGACGGATCCTGGCACTGGTGTCGGCCCCGTCCTACGACCCCGCGCTGCTCTCCGGCAACGGGGCGGACGCGGAACGCGCCTGGGCCCGGCTCAACTCCGATCCCGACAAGCCGATGCTCAACCGGGCCGTCCGGCAGACGTATCCGCCGGGCTCCACGTTCAAGGTCGTGACCGCGGCGGCGGCGCTGGACGCCGGGGTGGTCACGGACGTCGACGCGCCGACCGACTCCCCCGACCCCTACACCCTGCCCGGTACCCGGACACGCCTGACCAACGAGGGCGACGGCTGCGAGGACGCGCCGCTGCGCGACGCCTTCGAGTGGTCGTGCAACACGGTGTTCGCGCGGCTGGGCGTCCGGGTCGGCGCCGAGGCGATGGTGGCCGCGGCGCGGAACTTCGGCTTCAACGACCCCGGGGTGCGCGTCCCGTTCGCGGTCGCTCCCAGCACCTTCGACACCACCCTGGACAAGGCGCAGCTCGCGCTGTCCTCGATCGGCCAGTACAACACCCGGGCCACGCCGCTGCAGATGGCGATGGTCGCGGCGGCGGTGGCCAACCGCGGCCAGGTCCGGGCGCCGTACCTGGTGGAGCGGACCGTGCGGGCAGGCGGCACCACGGTGTCCACGGCCGGCCCGCGGCCGGTCCGGCAGGCGATGCATCCGGCGACCGCGCTGCGGCTACGGGAGCTGATGAGGGACGTGGTGCGCGAGGGCACGGGCACCAACGCGGCGATTCCCGGCGCGATCGTGGGCGGCAAGACCGGTACCGCCCAGCACGGCCTCGGCAACTCCGGTACGCCGTACGCCTGGTTCATCTCCTGGGCGCAGGGACCGCGGCAGGCCGAGCCGTCGGTCGCCGTGGCGGTGGTGGTGGAGGACGCCGCAGCCGACCGCGGCGAGATCAGCGGCGGCGGGGACGCGGCGCCGATCGCGCGGGCGGTGATGCGGGCGGTGCTCGGATCCTGAGACGGGGGGTGCCGCCGGCCCGGGCGGCCGACCTACCGTTCGGCCATGACCGAAGCCGCCACACCCTCCGACCCGCACGGGACCAGCGCTCCCGCAGAAAGCGCCGTTGCCGCCGAGATCGCCCTTTCCGCCTCCGCCGGGGCCCCGACGTCCGGGACCGCCGACCCCCGCGTGGCGGCCGGATCCCCCACGACGGCCGGATCCCCCGGAACCGGAACCCAGGGGCCCGCAGCAGAGTTCGAGCTGGCCCAGGTGAACATCGCCCGCCTCCGGTTCCCGCTGGACTCGCCGGAGCTGAAGGACTTCGTGGACAACCTCGCCCCGGTGAACGCCGACGCCGAGGCGGCCGACGGCTTCGTCTGGCGGCTCCAGTCGGACGACGGCGACGCGACCGACATCCCGTTCCTCGGCGACGCCTGGCTGATCGTCAACATGTCGGTGTGGCGGGACACCGACTCCCTGACGGCCTACATGTACCAGGGCCGGCACCGGGAGATGCTCTCGCGCCGCCGCGAGTGGTTCGAGCGGGTGCAGGAGGCGATGACGGCCCTGTGGTGGGTGCCGGCCGGCCACCGCCCCACGGTCGGGGAGGCGGAGTCCCGCCTCCTCCACCTGCGCGCCAACGGGCCGGCCCCGTACGCGTTCACGCTGCGCACGTCCTTTCCGCCGCAGGGCGCCGAGCCGGTCCTCGGCGGCCTCCCGGAGGACCGGGGCTGCTCGGTCTGATCCTCCCCCGGGTCCCCGCTCCCGTCACCCGCCCGCCGGACCGGGGACGGGAGCGGGGGCATCGCCTCAGCCGGCCGGCGCGGGCAGCGCCTCCCCGCGGCTGAGCCACTCCACCTGGACGCCCGTCGTGCCCGCCGTCGCCGTGTCGTCGGTCCGGTTCCGCTCCGGTTCCGGCGGAGTGCGCCGGGCGCGGATCTCCGCGAAGGCCCGGCGCCGGTCGCGGAGGAGCGGGAACCACCGCTCACCCAAGGCACCGCCGAATGCGGGACCGTCGAGGCTGCCGCGGGCGGCGCGCGGATCGGCCGGCGGGGCGGCGGAGGTCATGCGATCGCCCGGCGCATCTCGGTGCGGATCCGGAGGGTGTCGTCCGCGGCCTGCGCCAGGTCGATCTCGGTCGGGTCGCGGTTCACGGTGTCCACGGACACCACGGCGACGGTGGCACCCGTGTTGTCGTCGGCCCAGCCGCAGACCGGGACGGTCATCCTCGTCCCCGCCTGCATCTGGGTGATCACCTCGCAGCTGACGGTGGGACCGCCCGCGCCGGCCGGCCGGAAGTCCCGGGGCGGCACTGCCGTGGTGGCGCCCTCGCCCCGGGCCGCGCCCTCCATCATGTTGCGGCGGGCGGCGTCGGTGTGCTTGAAGCGGCCGTACATGCCCGACACCACCAGGGTGCCCGTCGTCTCGTCCCCGCCCAGGCTGTAGCGGCCGACCGCGGCGCCGTCGGTCCTGGCGTCCCAGGCGCCGTCCGCCTCGTCAAGGATCTTCTGGCCCTGCGTACCGGAGAGGTCCTCGGCGAGTTCGTAGCGGTCGTTCAGCAGTGTCCCGGGCACCGACAGGACGTACCTGGCCTCCGGAAAGTCCCGGTCCGCCGCCGCCCCGACCACGGCGAGCGCCACCACGATCGCCACGAGCACGCCGGCCGCGCCGCCCACGATCCCCAGCACCAGCCCGACCCGCCGCTTCTTCGGCGGCGGCGGCCCCCAGCCGTACGGCGGCGGGTACGGCGCGCCGTGGTGCGGTGCGGGCTGCGGGCCGTACGGGCCCGGTGGCGGCTGAGGGCCGTACGGCTGCGGGTGGGCCGTGCCGTGGTGCGGTGCCGATGGGGGACCGTAGGGGGCCGGTGGCGGCGCCCCGTACGGGTTGGCGGGGCCGTTCGGGCTGTGGGGCGGAGGAGGCATGGACACGGCGAAACGGTACTGCACGCGTGTGCGACGTCAGGACTCCGCCGTACCCGCCTCGATCGCCTCCCGCACCTCCGCCACCCGCTCCCGCTCCTCCACCGCGAAGCGCTCGGCGTCCAGCTTCTCCGCGATCTCCTCGTCCTGGGCCATCAGCAGGTCCAGGTTGGAGTCGCCCATCTCGAAGACGCCCATGTCGACGTAGGCCTGCTGGAGACGCTTCCCCCACAGACCGATGTCCTTGACGCAGGGCACGATGCGGGAGAAGAGCAGCTTGCGGAAGAGCGCCAGGAACTCGGACTGCTCGCTGAAGGCCTCGGCCTCCGCCTTCGGGACGCCGAAGTTCTCCAGCACCTCCGTGCCGCGCAGGCGGTCGCGCATGAGGTAGCAGCCCTCGATGACGAACTCCTCGCGCTCGCGCAGTTCGGCGTCGGTGAGCTGCTTGTAGTAGTCGCGCAGGGCCATGCGCCCGAAGGCCACGTGCCGCGCCTCGTCCTGCATGACGTACGCCAGGATCTGCTGGGGCAGCGGCTTGTCCGTGGTGTCACGGATCATGCCGAATGCGGCCAGGGCCAGACCCTCGATCAGCACCTGCATCCCGAGGTAGGGCATGTCCCAGCGACTGTCACGCAGGGTGTCGCCGAGCAGCGCCTGGAGGTTGTCGTTGATCGGGTAGAGAAGGCCGATCTTCTCGTGCAGGAAGCGGCCGTAGATCTCGGCGTGCCGGGCCTCGTCCATGGTCTGGGTGGCCGAGTAGAACTTGGCGTCCATGTCGGGCACGGACTCCACGATCCTCGCGGCGCAGATCATCGCCCCCTGCTCGCCGTGCAGGAACTGGCTGAACTGCCAGGAGGCGTAGTGCCGGCGCAGGTTCTCCTTGTCCTTGTCGGTGAGCTTCGCCCAGTACCGGGTGCCGTACAGGGACATCGCCTCGTCGGGGGTGCCGAGAGGGTCGTACGGGTCGACCTCCAGGTCCCAGTCGATACGGCGGGCGCCGTCCCACTGCTTGTCCTTGCCCTTCTGGTACAGGGCGAGAAGGCGCTCGCGGCCGTCGTCGTACTCCCAGCCGAAGCGGGCGGCGCCGGAGGCGGGCACCTGCCAGTGGGGATCACCGGGATTGTTGGCGTACAGGTCGTAGGTCGGCATGTGTCGCAGGCTCACACGAGGTAGACGTCGGGTCAACAAGTCTCGCGCAAGGGATTGACGGCCTTGCTGACAGGCAGTCTCATAAGAGCGTGACCGGTGGGTGCCGCCGCCATGCCCCGCGGGCCGGGTCCCGCCACGCCCCCGTGCGACGACGAGGTGGATCAGCCGTGAGTGACGGGTGCCGGCCGGTGGACGGTGCACGCCGGTCCGCCCCGGCGGCGAACCGGCTTCCCCCGCCCTGCTCCACACGAGCTTCGTTTCTCCCCGGCCCGAAGGCCGGGGCATCCATGAAGGAGAGGCCCCATGACGACCCTGACGGAAGCCGACGCGCTGGACGGGCTGCGCGACGCTCTCGGTCTGCTCAAGGACCGGGAGCAGGTGGCCGAGCGGCTGCTCGCCTCCTCCGCCAAGCACTCCTTCGACCCGGACAAGGAGCTGGACTGGGACGCACCCTTCGAGGAGGGCAAATGGTTCTGGCCCCCGGAGCTGGTGTCGCTGTACGACACTCCGATGTGGAAGCGGATGAGCGAGGAGCAGCGGATCATGCTCTCCCAGCACGAGGCCGCGGCCCTCGCCTCCCTCGGCATCTGGTTCGAGCTCATCCTCATGCAACTGCTCGTCCGGCACGTCTACGACAAGGCGGCCACGAGCGCCCACGTGCGCTACGCGCTGACCGAGATCGAGGACGAGTGCCGCCACTCGAAGATGTTCGCGCGGGTGATCTCCCGGGGCGGCACACCCTGGTACCCGGTCAGCCGGGCGCACCGGAACCTCGGGCGCCTGTTCAAGACCGTCTCCACCACCCCGGGCTCCTTCACCGCAACCCTGCTCGGCGAGGAGGTACTGGACTGGATGCAGCGCCTGACCTTCCCCGACGAGCGGGTGCAGCCGCTGATCCGCGGCGTGACGCGGATCCACGTCGTGGAGGAGGCCCGGCACGTGCGCTACGCCCGCGAGGAGCTGCGACGGCAGATGGTGACCGCGCCCAAGTGGTCGCAGGAGTTCACCCGGATCACGTCCGGCGAGTTCGCCCGCGTCTTCTCGGTCGCCTTCGTCAACCCCGACGTCTACACGAACGTGGGGCTGGATCAGCGGGAGGCCATGGCGCAGGTCAGGGCCAGCGGGCATCGGCGCGAGGTCATGCAGAACGGCGCGAAGCGGCTGACCGACTTCCTGGACGACATCGGGGTGCTGCGGGGCGTGGGGCGCCGGCTGTGGCGCGCGTCGGGACTCCTGGCCTGAGGGCGGTCCCGCGTTCCCCCGGTGGATCAGCGCGCGGCGTCGGACGCGGTGGATCGCAAGGCGGAGGGACGTCCTCGTACCGGGCGTATGCGGGTGCTCCCGACAACGCGGCGAGGTGCCGCAGCTGTCGTCGTGCGCCCGCCCGGGATTGCGGGACGGCCCACGGCCGGCTCGGCCGCCGTCCGCCCTGCGCTCGGCGGCGTCCGCCCCACCCGGGTCGGCGTGCGGTGCGTCCGCCCGGCCCGGCGTCCCCGTACCCGGGCCCGCCCGGACCCTCGGCGGGGGCGTCGCCAGGCGCTGCCGGGCGTCCTGGCGGGGCGGACTCTGCCTGACCGACGCGGGGAATCCGGCGAGAGGCACCGGTTACGCTGCCGGTCATGACCCCCTCCGCTCCCACCCCCGCCTACCGCCGTCTCAGCGTCGAGGAGCGGCGCAGCCAGCTGCTCGACGCCGCGCTGTCGCTGTTCGCGCACCGGGCGCCCGAGGAGGTGTCGCTGGACGACGTGGCGGAGGCGGCGGGAGTGTCGCGGCCCCTGGTGTACCGGTACTTCCCCGGAGGCAAGCAGCAGCTGTACGAGGCGGCGCTCCGGTCGGCCGCGGCGGAGCTGGAGCTGTGCTTCGACGAGCCGCGCACCGGTCCCCTGCTGCCCCGCCTGGCCCGTGCCCTCGACCGCTACCTGACCTTCGTCGACCAGCACGACGCCGGGTTCAGCGCCCTGCTCCAGGGCGGCAGTGTGGTGGAGACCTCCCGGACCGGCGCGATCGTCGACGGGGTGCGCCGGGCCGCTGCGGAGCACATCTTCCGCCACCTGGGGGTGACGGAGCCGGGACCGCGGCTGCGGATGACCGTCCGGATGTGGATCACGGCGGTGGAAGCGGCGTCGCTGATCTGGCTCGACGAGGAGAAGCAGCCGCCGGCCGGGGAACTGCGCGACTGGCTGGTGGAGCAGTTCGTGGCGGTGCTCGGCGTGACCGCCACACGGGACCCGCAGACGGCGTCGCTGCTCTCCGCACTGTCGGCCGGCGAGTCCTGACGGAGCCGGGGCCGCCGCGCACGCACGCCGGACGCGCCGAGCCGCCCGGTGCGGGCAGCGGCACGGGGGACCGCCGAACGCGGAGCCGGACACCGGGCTCGGCCGGACCGGCGCGCGGGACGGCGTCGGGGCGGTGGAGTCCCCGGGCGTCGGGGACACCGCACGGCGCTCGCTCCCGCCACGAACCGGCACCGCACACGGACCGGCGCCGGGAGACGTTCGGGAGCAGGGGCGTGCGGGGACCTGCGGGCGCCGCCGTCGCGGCCGATGTCCGACACTGGTGGCGTGAAGAGCGAAGACACCCCCTTCGAGGGCGGACCCATGGACGGCCGGGTCCTGCCGGTGCTGCTGGGGCCGACCGGGCATCCGCCGAAGACCTACCGCATCCCGGTCCCGGACGCCACCGGCGGTCCCCCCACCGTCCTCGTCTACCGGCGCGTGCCGCGCGGGTACAGCAGGCGGCTGGGCCTGCCCCGCGGCTGGAAGTACGCCTACGACCCGGAGGGCGACACCGGCGGGGGTCCGAAGTGGCCCTGGTCGAAACCGGGCGGAAGGCCGGAGAACACGCCGGGCGGCCAGCCGGATGCCGCCGACGGGTGACGCCGTTGCGCCGAACCGCGCACGCTCGGCGCGCGGACCCGCGCGGCCCGTCCCATGCTCACGGTGCGGAGCGCACTCCTCGCCCGCACCGGAGGTGATGATGTGTCAGGCAGGTTCGTGCGTCTGGCCTGCACGGCGGCCCTGGCGGCCCAGACCGCCCTCGCACCCGCGCCCGCGGTCGCCGCTCCCGAGCCCGGCGAGCGGTCCGTCGACGAGTTGCTGACGGACCTTCAGCGACTGTACCGGGAGGCGGAGCAGGCCACCGAGGCCTACAACGCCACCGAGGAGGAGCTGAGGAAGAGCCGCGCGGAGACCGAACGGCTCGACACCGCCCTGGCCCGCGCCCGGCTCACGCTGCACGACAGCCTGGGCGCCGCGGGCCGGCTGGCGCGGCAGCAGTACCAGAACAGCACCGCCTTCTCCCCGTACGTGCGGCTGCTGCTCGCCCGCGACCCCCAGCACGCACTGGACCAGGGGCATGTGATCGGCCGGCTGGCCCGGGAACGGGCGGAGACGGTGGCCCGGCTGGAGGGCACCGAGCGCCGGAGCCGCGACCTGGCCCGGGCGGCCCGCAAGGCCCTGGACGGCCGGCTCACCCTCGCCGAGCAGCGGAAGGAGGCACGCGACGACGTCCGCGAGCGGCTGGCCGCCGTCGAGAAGCTGCTCGCCTCCCTCCCCGCGGACCGGCTCGCCGAGCTGGCCGAACTGGAGCGGGCCGGCGTCGACCGCGCCCAGCGGGAGCTGACCGCCTCCGGTGCCCTCGGCGACGACGGCAAGCCGTCCGCGGCGGGCGACCGGGCCCTGCGCTATGCGGAACGGCAGCTCGGCAAGCCCTACGCGTGGGGCGCACAGGGCCCGGATTCGTACGACTGCTCGGGCCTGACGTCCGAGGCCTGGGCCGCCGCGGGCACCCCCGTCCCCCGCACCAGCCAGGAGCAGTGGGCCACGCTGCCCCGCATCCCACTGAGCGGCCTGCGACCCGGCGACCTCGTCCTGTACTTCGCGGACGCCACGCACGTGGCGATCTACGCGGGCGACGGCATGGTGATCCAGGCGCCGCGCACGGGCGAGACGATCAGGCGTTCCCCGATCGCGTCGTACCCGATCCTGGGAGCCGTACGACCGGACGCGGATCCCGCGGGGGCGGAGGGCACCGGACGGCCGGCCGCGGGCGACCCTCAGCCGGCGGCACGCCCGGACCCCGGCACCGGGGAGCCTTGAGGCACGGGGACCCTGGGCCGACAGGCCCAGGACGCTGGGAGCGTCCTGAAGATCTTGAAAACGCGCCCACCTTGCACCAGATTGCCCTGATCGACATTTATCAGCGAACCGGGGCGACTCGGGCACCCCGAGCAATCTTTCCAGCAGTCTCCTAGGCCCGGGGGGCCGCCGAGGCGAGGTAGGCCCCGGCCTTCTCGGGGTCGTAGAAATACTCCTCGAAGTCGGCCGGGTTGTCGAAGCCGTTGGCGAACCGGTCCGCCACCGGCTGGATCTGGCCGGCCGCCCCGATCAGGTTCAGCACGTGCTCCGGCGGCGGCGCCAGCATGGCGTTGGTCCACTTCGTGACGTGCTGGGCCGTCGCCCAGTACCGGTCGAAGGTCTCCCGCATCCACGCCTCGTCGAACGGCTTCTCCCCGTGTTCCAGGATCGATGCCAGATAGGAGGCGGCGCACTTGGCGGCGGAGTTGGCGCCCTGACCCGTGATCGGGTCGTTGGCGACGACCACGTCGGCGACGCCGAGGACGAGGCCGCCGGAGGGCAGCCTGCCGATGGGCTTGCGGACGGTGGGGGCGTACCGGCCGCTCAGCACGCCGCCGGCGTCGGTCAGTTCGGCCCCGGTGGCCCGCGCGTGCTCCCAGGGGGTGTACCGCTCCATGAGTTCCAGGGTCAGGGAGAGGTGCTGCGCGGGATCCTTGACGCCCTGGAAGGCGTCGAGGGGGCCGCCGGGTATGCCCTCCCAGAAGAGGATGTCGGCCCGGCCGGAGGTGGTCAGGGTCGGCATGACGAACAGCTCGCCGACTCCGGGGACGAGGTTGCAGCGGACCGCGTCGAACTCGGGGTGCTCGGGACGCGGGCCCAGACCGTGCACGTACGCGACGGCCAGCGCGCGCTGCGGCTCGGTGTAGGGGGACCGCTCCGCGTCCCGTTCGAACATCGACACCAGCTCGCCCTTGCCGGCCGAGACGAGCACCAGGTCGTAGGTGCGGGCGAAGTAGTCGAGGTCGGAGACGGCCGCGCCGTGGATGACGAGTTGCCCGCCGCGCTGCGCGAAGGTCTCCAGCCAGCCGGCCATCTTCACGCGCTGGTCGACCGACTGCGCGAATCCGTCGAGCCTGCCCACCCAGTCGATCGCGCGGGCCGCCGGGCCCTCGGCCCAGGAGCCGGGGGCGGCCACCGAGACTCCGAGCCCCTCGATCTTCGGGGCCTGGGACTCCCAGAAGTTCAGCTGGAGATCGCGCTCGTGCCGCAGCGCCGTGTCGAACATGCACTGTGTGGACATGACCCGGCCGGAGCGGATCTCGTCCGCCGTCCGGTTCGACATCAGCGTGACCTCGTAACCGTGCGACTGGAGGCCGAGGGCGAGCTGGAGACCGGACTGACCGGCTCCTACGACGAGTATCTTCCGCATGCGGAACGTCTCCTAGGTGGACTACTCGGGGGTTTCCTCAAGCGCGTGGGCCACGAGGGCGAGGAGCGACTCGATGGCCGAGACCCGGCGCCGCGCATCCATGATCATGACAGGTATGTGCGGGGGGATCGTGAGGGCCTCGCGCACGTCCTCGGGCTCGAACAGCTCGCTGCCGTCGAAGTGGTTGACCGCGACGACGTACGGCATCCCGCAGCTCTCGAAGTAGTCCAGCGCCGGGAAGCAGTCCTTCAGACGGCGGGTGTCGGCCAGGACGACGGCACCGATCGCGCCGCGCACCAGGTCGTCCCACATGAACCAGAACCGCTGCTGACCCGGCGTGCCGAACAGGTAGAGCACCAGGTCGTCGTCGAGCGTGATGCGGCCGAAGTCCATCGCCACCGTGGTGGTCAGCTTGCCCGGAGTGGCGGTGAGGTCGTCGGTCTCCTCGCTCGCCTCGGTCATCAGCGCCTCGGTCTGCAGCGGCGTGATCTCCGAGACGGAGGTGACCAGCGTGGTCTTGCCGACGCCGAAGCCTCCGGCCACGACTATCTTCGTGGCGACGGGCGCCCGGGTGCGGTCCGTCTGCCAGGCCTTCAGGTCGTCGTCGGGCTCGACGAGTGGGGGGACGCCTACGGCGTCAGAGACGGCGGAGTCCACTCAGCACCCTTTCCAGCAGCGCGCGGTCCGGCCGGCCCGTACCGTGACCGGTTCCGGTGCCGTACACACGAATCTTTCCCTGGTCCGCGAGATCGCTCAGCAGCACGCGGACCACGCCGAGCGGCATCCTCAGCAGCGCCGCGATCTCGGCCACCGTGCGCATCCGGCGGCACAGTTCGACGATGGCCCGCATCTCCGGCATCACGCGGGTGGCGAGCGTACCCTGCGCACCGGCCAGCGCCGGGACCCCACCCCCCGTCAGCTCCCGGCGCTCCTCGGCGGGTTCCAGCGCGGCCACGAAGGTCTCCACGAGGAGCACGTGGCCGAAGCGGGTCCGGCCGCCGGTGAGCGAGTAGGGCCGGACGCGAGCGGGCTTGCGGTCGGCGCCGCGGACCGGAAGCCTGTTCGGCGAACCGTCGCTGCCGCTCATCGGCCGTCCCCCGGCGCCGTCGGCTCGGCTTCCAGGGACTGCCTCAGTTCGTGGCGGAGTTCGGGGGTCAGGACGTGGCCGGCCCGGCCGACGAACAGGGCCATGTGGTACGCCACGACGCTCATGTCGCAGTCGGCGGAGCCGTGCACGCCCAGCAGCGAGCCGTCGCTGATCGACATGACGAACAGGCTGCCCTCCTCCATGGCGACCATGGTGTGCCGGACCGCGCCGAAGTCCATCAGCCGTGCGGCGCCGACGGTGAGGCTGCCGAGGCCGGAGACGACGGTGGCGAGGTCGGCGGAGGAGCCGCGCGGACCGGCCGGGCGTCCGTCCGGGGCCTGCCGGGCCTCCTGGTTCCTGCCGGGGTCGGAGGAGAGCAGGAGCAGGCCGTCGGAGGAGACCACCGCGACCGACAGGATGCCCGGCACCTCCTCGACGAGATTGGTCAGCAGCCAGTGCAGATTGCGGGCTTCAGTGCTCAGTCCGAAGGTACTGGGCGCGGTCAACTGCTTGCCTCCTCGACTGTGCCCCCCGTGTCTTCTTCGGCGTGTGTGGTTCCTGGTGCGGTTGGTGCGTTCGGTGCCCGGTTCTGGGCCGTCTGCTCGGAGATCTCGGCCTCCGCGTCGCGGTAGCCCGCCTCCGCCCCCCGACGGAAGCCTCCGAGCCTGCGGCGCAGGGCATCGGCGTCCACGGACCCGGCGCGCTGGCGCGGGGCCCTGGCAGATTCGGTGATCTTGGGTGTGCGCTTGGGGAGACCCTTCGCGGTGAGCTGCTCCTCCTCGTCCGGGATGCGCTGGTGCTCCGCGGCGGTCACGGAGCCGGCCGCGGGCGGGGCCCCGGTACCGGAACCGGGTTCGGTCCTGGAGTCGGGCTCGGTACCGTGCTCGGTCCCGCGGCCGGCCGAGGACCGGGACCGGTCGTGGGTCCCGGGGCGGTCGTGGGGTGCGGATCCCGCCCCCGCCGCCGATGCCCCGGCAGTGGAGGGGCCCTCGGTCGTGGGCGGCCCTCCGATCGTGGAGGCGGGACCGGTCCTGTCCGGCGAGGCGTGGTCCGTGTCGGTCCCGGGGCGGGATCCGGCCCCGGGACCCGCTGCGGCCGGGCCGGACTGCTGCGCCGGGATCAGCAGCGCCAGCGTGGTCTCGGCGGGTGACTCCGGCAGCGGCGCCCCGCGCTCCGGCGCGGCGGACTCCGGTGCCGGGGGCCCGGCCTCCGTCTCCACCGGCCGCTGCGGGTCCGCCGCGATGCCGGCCGCCTCCCCGGCGTCGTCGTGGCCCCGCTCCCGCACCGCCCGCTCGGCCAGTGCCACGACGGGGTCGGTGTCGGTCGCCCGGCCGTGCAGTGCGTTGGAGTTGGCCTCGGCGTCGGCCCCGGGCAGCCGGAAGGTCATCGTGCCTTCCGTGGTGCGGGCGCTCGGCGGGACCGCGGCGGGCGAGGCACCCGCGAGCAGGGTGCCCGGCAGGACGACGACCGCGGCGACCCCGCCCTGCTTCTGCTCGCGCAGCTGCACCCGCACGCCGAGCCGGTGGGCGAGGCGGGCCACGACGTACAGGCCGAGACCGAGACCGTCCTCGCCCTCCTGGTCGTACGGCGTGCCCGGGTCGAAGTCGGCGAGGCGGGCGTTCAGGCGGGCCAGGCGGTCGTCGGCCATGCCGATGCCCTCGTCCTGGACGGAGAGCATGACCTCGCCGCTCTCCAGCAGCCAGCCGGTGACCTCCACGGGCACGTCGGGCGGGGAGAACGCGGTGGCGTTCTCCATGAGTTCGGCGAGCAGGTGGGAGAGGTCGTCGGCGGCGAACCCGGCCAGGTGCGCGTGCGGGGGCAGCGCCGCGATGCGGACCCGCTCGTAGCGCTCGATCTCGCTGACCGCCGCCCGGACCACGTCGACCAGCGGCACCGGTCCGGCGTGCTGCTGGACGTGTTCGGTGCCGGCCAGAACGAGGAGGTTCTCGCTGTGCCGGCGCATGACGGTGGCGAAGTGGTCGAGCTTGAAGAGCGTGGCGAGGCGTTCGGGATCCTGCTCACGCTCCTCCATGCCCTCGATCACGGCGAGCTGGCGCTCGACCAGACCGAGGGTCCGCAGCGCGAGATTGACGAAGGTGGAGCCGATGCTGCCGCGCAGCCGCTGCAACTGGGCCGTGGCATCACCGAGTTCGGTGCGCAGTTCCTCGCGGGCGTCGGCCATCTTCTGCCGTTCGCCGACGAGGTGCTTGCGGTCGGCCTCCAGGGTGCCGACGCGCTCGGCGAGGGCGGCGGCGTGCGCGTGCAGGGCGTTGACGGAACGGACGACCTGGGCGAACTCGTCGTTGCGGCCGGTGAACGCCACGGGCTCCTCGGCCGCCGGGTCGTCGGCCTGCGCGAGGCGGGCGGCGCCCCGGCGCACCACGGCGAGCGGGCGGGTGAGGCTGCGGGCCATGCCGGTGGCGACGCCGACGGCGAGCAGCATCAGCGCCCCGAGGACGGCGATGCGGATCTCCAGCGCGGTGACGTCCTCGTCCCGCAGCCGTTCCAGTTCCTTGGTCCGGCGGTCGTAGAGGGCGGCCTCGGCACCGCGCATCAGGTCGACACGGGCGGAGAGCGCGGCGTCGGTCTTCTTGGCGCTGGTGTCCAGCTCGTCCTCGTCCAGCGTGGGCTGGTCGGTCAGGTCGGCCAGGTACTTCTCGGCGGTGTCGGACTCGGGACCGGTGACGGTGGCGTCGTAGGAAGCGACGGCGGACCCGGTCGCGGTCTCGCGGAAGCCGGCGAGGGCGGCGTCGGAGCGCAGCCGGGCCTGCTGTGCGGCGGCGGTGAGCGCGCCGCGCCGCTTGGTGTCGTCGTCCGAGGAGCCGGTGACGGTCTCCGGCAGACCGGTGATCGGGTCGACGACGGTCCGGGTGGTCGTCGGCACGTCGAGGGCGGCGACGAGGAGTCCGCGCGCGGCGGCGGCCTGCTGCACGGCGGAGTCCAGCTCGGCGAGCGCGTGGGCGCCGGAGCCGGCCCGGGAGGGCGTCTGCTCGGCCAGGCGCTGGGCGAGGCCGTGGAGTTCGGTGATGGTGGTCGTGTAGGACCGGTGCGCTTCGAGGGGCCCGCTGCTGCCGGTGAGCGCCGCGCGCCGGACGGCCGGGATGCCGTCGAGGTCCTTGCGCAGGGCGGCCGGCAGGCCGCCGTCGGCGCGCAGTTCACGGGCCCGGCGGTCGACGCGGGCGCTGCGCTGCTCGTCGGGGGCCTTGGACTGGGGGCGTCCGGCGGCGATGTACGACGTCACGTCGTCGCGCTCGTCGGCGAGGGCGTGGGCCAGGACCAGGGCGCCCTGGGTCTGCTGGGCCAGCGTCACCAGGTCCTGGGAGTCCTTCACCTGCGCCGAGGCGGCGAGGACGGAGGGGGTGCCGGCGCCGGCGACGGCGGCGGCCACCACGGCGACGGCGACGATCAGCCGGTTGCGCACATGGGTGGGACGTCCCCTGCCGACGGGTGTGCGCTCCGCGCTCCCCTCGGAGGCCGACTGCTTGCCTGTGCGCCGAGGCCGCGTCTTCTGCACCGGTGCTCGCATTCCTGACTCGTGTACCCATGGACCCGGGTGACGCACTGTCAGCCTCTGTGCGCACCCGGTACGGCTCCCGACCCTCCCAGTGCCGGTGGACGGCAGTCGCGCATCACCTGACCCGCCACCCGAAGGAGTGAACCCCGGAGGGGAGTTGGTGGGCAAGTTCCCCTGAGACGCGCGGCGTCCGGGCACGGCGGGCCGGTTGGACGTGGGCGATCTGCTTTGGCAGGATTCGCCGCCACGCGTTCGAGGACCGGAGCATTCCGCCGCAAACCGGGCGGCCGGCCGGCGCCGGTGCCGTGAAACCGCGATGTTCGCCGGCCGTTCGCGAAGTGTGTGGAGACCTCGTGCAGACTGGCTGGATGCGCACGGAACTCGTCTCGGAACCCGGCGATCGCAGCCGCCCCAACGAGGACTTCGCCAGTGTCGGGGTTCCCGCTTCGGGACAGGGCGGATCCCTCGTGGTCCTGGACGGCGTGACACCGCCCCGGAGTGGCACGGGGTGTCTGCATTCGGTCCCCTGGTACGTGGCGCGTCTGGGCGGGGCGCTGACCGAACTGACCGTTTCGCTCCCGGACGTCCCCCTCCCGCAGGCCCTTTCGCGGGCCATCGCTCGTACCTCTGCCGCGCACGCGCAAACCTGTGACCTTTCTCACCCGCGCACACCGCAGGCCACGGTGGTCCTCGCCCGCTGGTCCCCGGAGACCGTGGAGTACCTGGTCCTGTCCGACTCCGCTCTCCTGCTGGAGGCGCCCGACGGCGCGGTGACCCCGGTGCTGGACGACCGGCTCACCCGCCTGCCGCGCTCGGCGCTGGCGACGGACGAGCTGATCGACGCGACCCTGCGCAACAAGGAGGGCGGGTTCTTCACCGCCGCTGCCGATCCGTCCGTGGCCGCGCGGGCGGTGGCCGGCTCGGTGCCGCGCACGCGGGTCCGCGCCCTGGCCGCCCTGACCGACGGGGCGGGCCGGTGGGTGGAGAAGTTCTCCGAGGGCGGGTGGGCGGACTGCTTCACGCTGCTCCGCAAGGAAGGAGCGCGGGCCCTGGTCGACGGGGTCCGCGCGCTGGAGCGGGCCGACGACGCCGGGGAGCGGTCCCTGCTGGGGCGCGGCAAGACCCACGACGACGCGACGGTGGTGTACGCGGAGCTGTGACGGCCCGGCCGTCCGACGCTCCGCGGCGCCACCCCCTAGCGGCCGCCTGGACCGCGCCGGCACCGTACGGCGGCGCGTGGTCCCACCGCGGCGGCACCGGGACCGTGCCCCGGGTGTCGCGGCCGGTCGCCGGTTCCGGAGCGGCGCCGTCCGGCTCGGCGGGCGTCCGGGTCAGCGCTGCTCCATGCCCCGGTTCAACTGGTTCAGCAGCCGGGCCAGTTCGGCCACCTCCCGCCGGTCCCAGTGGTCCAGCTGGCTGACGTACCGCGCGCGGCGGGCGTCACGCACCCGGCCGACCCGGCTGCGGCCCTCGTCCGTGAGGTGGACCAGCCAGGCGCGGCCGTCCGCCGGGTCCGGTTCGCGGGCCACCAGGCCCAGCTCCTCCAGGGCCCGCAGCTGGCGCGACATGGTGGCCTTGCCGACGCCGATGTAGGCGGCCAGCTCGGTGGCCCGCTGGCGGCCGCATTCGTCGAGCCGTACGAGCAGGCCGTACGCGGCCGACTCCAGGTCGGGATGGACCTCGCGGGCCATCTCGCCCTGACTGGCCCGGGCCCTCCGCAGGAACACGGTCAACTCGCGTTCCAGGGACAGGAACTCCTGGTCCACACCACTCGGCGGTGCCGGGTGTCCGCCCCGGTCTCCGTCGCCGCTCTGCTCCTCGTGCACGTCAGTCCCCTGATCCGGATTCCCGATCCTGAAAGTTTCCTTCGACCCCGTCGTCGCCGCAGCTCCGTCAGTATTTCGCAGGGTCGGACCCACGACGGCTCCGAGGCCCCCTTCCCCCGCGGGGTCCACCTGCGCGGCTTCTTCCGCAGGAACGTGGACGGCATGCCCGCGCCGTCCTTCCTGCACCGTCTGCCGGGAGGCGCGTCCGGCCTCGACGCACCGCGCCGGAAGACCCCGCGGCGCGTCCGGCCGCGACGCACCGCAGGGTCTCCGGCTCACGTGGGGACGGCTGGTGCCACGCCGCGGGGACGGCCTCGGTGCCGCGGGAAGGGGCGGTGACCCGTGGGAGACCCCCGTGATGCAGAAATGAAGATGCATGTCCTGATTCATACCGGAACAAGGCTTCCCGGCCGCGGTCGGCGGGGTCTGCTCCCCGGGCCGGCTCCCGCGCGGCGGGCCGGTCTGCGCTGGTGCTCCGTGCCCCCCGGGCCGATGCTGGTGAGGTGACGTACACGGCCACGGCCACCATCGACCAGGAGGGTGTGCTCACGGGCTGGAGCGAGGGCGCCCGACGGCTGCTCGGCCACGAGGCCGCCACGGTTGTCGGGCGGCCGGCCGCGGAACTGCTCGCCGACGTCCCGGAGACTCCCCGACGGGCCCGGGCCGGGCAGCAGCGCTGGCACGGCACCGTGGCACTGCGGCACCGGGACGGCCGGAGCGTGGAGCTGCGGCTGCTCGCACACCGCCGCACACCGGCCGGCGGCCCCGCCGAGTGGCTGGTGGTCTGCGCCGCCCCGGCCGATCCGCAGCAGCCCGGCGACGTCCTCCTGGCCGACTGGGCGTTCGCGCAGTCACCGCTCCCCCTGGCGGTGTTCGACACCGGCCTGCGCCTGGTCCGGGCCAACCACCGCATGGAACGCGCGGTCACCCTGCCCGAGGCGGCGATGCGGGGACTGTCGCTGCCGCACATCGCACCCGGTGCCGCGAGCGACGAGATCGGCAGGCAGATGCAGCTCGCGGTGGAGACCGGCGAACCCCGGGAAGCGGCGGCCCGCCTCGGCCCCGAGCTGGGCCGGCCGACCGTCCTGACGCCCCTGAAGGACGCCGCGGGGCGCGTGCGCGCCCTCTGCCTGACGGCGCCCCGGCGCTCCCAGGACTCCGCCGTCCGGCCGTGGACGCAGGACCCCGCCCCGGAGACGGCCGCCCCCTCCGCGGAACCCGGCCCCCAGGACGGTTCGGGCGCGGACTACACCCGCACCGCGCAGGCACTCGCCGATGTCGCCGTCCCCCGGCTCGCCGACTTCGTCACCGTGGACCTGCTCGACTCCCCCATGGCCCCGAACGACACCGGCGGCCCGGCCGCGGGGAGCACGGTCGTCCTGCACCGCGCCGCCGTCCGGGCCGTACCGGACGGCCGCCCCGTGCCCACGCCCGGCGCGGGGGACGGCACGACCACCGCCTACCAGGCCGGGTCGCCGCCCGCCGAGAGCCTCGCCACGGGCAGCGCGGTCCTCTACGACACCACGGACCCCGCGGTCGCGGCCTGGACGGAGACGGATCCGGGTGCCGCGTGGCTGCGCGCCTACGGGACGCGTTCGCTGATGGTGGTCCCGCTGGTGGCCGGGGACAGCAGGCTGGGGGTGGCCCTGTTCGGCCGCCACACCCGCCCCGAGCCGTTCGGCCCGGAGGATCTGCGACTCGCCGAGGAGCTCACCGCGCGGACGGCCGCCGCCCTGCACAAGGCCCGCCGCACCTCCTGGGCACGCACCACCACCATGGCCCTCCAGCACAGCCTCCTGCCGCACACGCTGCCCGAGCAGGCGGCGCTGGAGGTCGCCACCCGCTATCTGCCCGCCGCCACCCGGGCCGGGGTGGGCGGCGACTGGTTCGACGTGATCCCGCTGTCCGCCGCCCGGGTCGCCCTCGTCGTGGGCGACGTCGTCGGCCACGGCATCCGCGCCTCCGCCACCATGGGCCGGCTGCGCACCGCCGTCCGCACCCTCGCCGACGTGGACCTGCCCGCCGACGAACTCCTCACCCACCTCGACGACCTCGTGCTGCGGCTGGCGGCCGACGAGGGCGGCGCGGGCCCGGACTCCGAGACCGCGGGCGGCATCGGCACCACCTGCCTGTACGCCGTCTACGACCCCGTCGTCCGCCGGTGCACCCTGGCCCGGGCCGGCCACCCGCCGCCCGCCGTGGTCACCCCGGACGGCGCCGTCCGCTTCCTCGACGTGCCCGCCGGTCCCCCGCTGGGACTCGGCGGGCTGCCCTTCGAGGCCGCCGAGGCCGAGCTTCCCGAGGGCAGCCTGCTCGCCCTCTACACCGACGGACTGCTGGAGGCCCGCGACCACGACATCGACGAGGCGCTGGACAAGATGTTCGCCGCGCTGGCCCGGCCCGCGGCCACGCTGGACTCGGTCTGCGACCGGGTACTGGCCGAGCTGCTCAGTCACCGGCCCGACGACGACATCGCCCTGCTCGTCGCCCGCACCCGTGCCCTGCACGAGGACCGTGTCGCCTCCTGGGACCTGGACAGCGACCCGTCGGTCGTCGCCCGCGCCCGCCGCGCGGTCTCCGCCCAGCTGGCCGTGTGGGGGCTGGACGACGCCGCGTTCGTCACCGAACTGCTGGTGAGCGAACTGGTCACCAACGCCGTCCGCTACGGCCGCCCGCCCGTCCGGCTCCGGCTGATCCACCAGGACAGCACCCTCGTCAGCGAGGTCCACGACGCCAGCGGCACCACCCCGCACATGCGGCGCGCCCGCGTCTTCGACGAGGGGGGCCGGGGCCTGCTGCTCGTCGCCCAGCTCGCGGAACGCTGGGGCACCCGGCACGACCGGGTCGGCAAGACGGTGTGGGCGGAGCAGTCGCTCACCGGGCCGTGACCCGGACGCCGCCCCGCCCGGGGGAGGACCGCGGAGCAGGGGGTTCACCGCGGTACGGCGCCGGGGGGCGTGCCGCCCGGCGTGCGCCGGGCGGCCGGCGGATGCCGTCCCCCCTTCCACCCGGTCCGGACGCAGGTCCCGGGCACGGCGGGCGACGGCCGTGCCACCACGCCCGGGTTCGCGTTCCACGCGGTGACCGGCGATCTCCGTCCCGCTCGGCTCGGAAGGGCGGCTCGCCTGCCCGGTCACCACAGGACCCGCTCCGCCGGGCCCGGTCGGCGCCGGTGCGCGCGACACGGCGGGGGCCCGGGGCTCCCGCACGGAACCCGGGCCCCGGCCCGTCCCGCGGCGTCCGTCACGCCGCCACGGGAGCCTCCGTCCGCGCGCCGCTCGCCGCGGGCGCGAGGGCCAGTTCGAGGACCTGGCGGACGTCGGTGACGGCGTGGACGTCGAGCTTGTCCAGCACCTCGGCCGGGACGTCGTCCAGGTCGGGCTCGTTGCGCTTGGGGATGATCACCGTGGTGACCCCGGCGCGATGCGCGGCGAGCAGCTTCTGCTTCACGCCGCCGATGGGCAGCACGCGGCCGGTCAGCGAGACCTCGCCGGTCATCGCCACGTCCGTGCGGACCAGGCGGCCGGACAGCAGCGAGGCGAGGGCCGTCGTCATGGTGATGCCCGCGCTCGGTCCGTCCTTGGGGACCGCGCCCGCCGGGAAGTGGATGTGCACGCCCCGGTCCTTCAGGTCGGCCACCGGCAGTTCCAGTTCCGCCCCGCGGCTGCGCAGGAAGCTCAGCGCGATCTGCGCCGACTCCTTCATCACGTCACCGAGTTGCCCGGTCAGGGTCAGACCGGCCGCGCCCGTCTCCGGGTCGGCGAGGGACGCCTCGACGTACAGCACGTCGCCGCCGGCGCCGGTGACCGCAAGGCCCGTCGCCACGCCCGGCACCGAGGTGCGGCGCTCGGCGGGGTCCTGCGCGGACTCGGGCACGTGGTGCGGCCGGCCGATCAGGTCGCGCAGGACGGCGTCGGTGACGGTGAACGGCAGTTCCCGTTCGCCTAGTTCGTGCTGGGCGGCGACCTTGCGCAGCAGCCGCGCGATCGAGCGTTCCAGGGTGCGCACGCCCGCCTCACGCGTGTACTCGCCGGCCAGCCGGCGCAGCGCGCCCTCGTCGATCGCGACCTCGTCCTCGCCCAGACCGGCCCGCTCCAGCTGTCGCGGCAGCAGGTGGTCACGGGCGATGACGACCTTCTCGTCCTCGGTGTAGCCGTCCAGGCGGACGATGTCCATGCGGTCCGCGAGCGCCTCCGGGATGGCTTCCAGGACGTTGGCGGTGGCGAGGAAGACGACGTCGCTGAGGTCGAGTTCCACCTCCAGGTAGTGGTCGCGGAAGGTGTGGTTCTGCGCCGGGTCCAGCACTTCGAGCAGGGCCGCGGCCGGGTCGCCGCGGAAGTCCGAGCCCACCTTGTCGATCTCGTCGAGGAGCACGACCGGGTTCATCGACCCGGCTTCCTTGACCGCCCGGACGACACGGCCGGGCAGCGCGCCGACGTATGTGCGGCGGTGGCCGCGGATCTCGGCCTCGTCCCGGACGCCACCGAGGGCGACGCGGACGAACTTGCGTCCCATGGCGTGGGCGACGCTTTCACCCAGACTGGTCTTCCCGACACCGGGCGGACCCACCAGGGCGAGTACGGCACCGCCGCGCCGGCCGCCGATGACGCCGAGACCGCGGTCTCCTCGCCGCTTGCGGACGGCCAGGTACTCGGTGATGCGCTCCTTGACGTCGTCCAGGCCCGCGTGCTCGGCGTCGAGGACGGCCTTGGCACCCTGGATGTCGTAGGCGTCCTCGGTGCGCTCGTTCCACGGCATGTCGAGGACGGTGTCGAGCCAGGTGCGGATCCAGGAGCCCTCCGGCGACTGGTCGGAGGAGCGCTCCAGCTTGTCGACCTCCTTGAGGGCGGCCTCGCGGACCTTCTCGGGCAGGTCCGCGGCCTCGACACGGGTGCGGTAGTCGTCGGACTCCTCGCCGTCCTGCTCGCCGTTGAGCTCACGCAGCTCCTTGCGGACGGCCTCCAGCTGGCGGCGCAGCAGGAACTCGCGCTGCTGCTTGTCGACGCCCTCCTGGACGTCCTTGGCGATGGTCTCGGCGACGTCCTGCTCGGCGAGGTGGTCGCGCAGTTGCTGGGTGGCGAGCTTCAGGCGGGCGACCGGGTCGGCCGTCTCCAGCAGCGCCACCTTCTGCTCCGTGGTCAGGAACGGCGAGTAGCCGGAGTTGTCGGCGAGCGCGGAGACGTCGTCGATGGCCTGGACGCGGTCGACGACCTGCCAGGCGCCGCGCTTGCGCAGCCAGCTGGTGGCGAGCGCCTTGTACTCCGTGACCAGTTCGGTGACGTGTCCCGGCAGCGGCTCGGGCACGGTCTCGTCGATACGGGTGCCCTCGACCCACAGCGCCGCGCCCGGGCCCGTGGTTCCGGCACCGATCCGCACCCGGCCGCGACCGCGGATCAGCGCTCCCGGGTCGCCGTCGGCCAGCCGGCCGACCTGCTCGACGGTGCCGAGCACGCCGGTGCCCGCGTACGTCCCGTCGATGCGGGTCACCAGCAGGACCCGGGGTTTCCCGGGCTGCGACGCGGCGGCGGCCTGCGCGGCCTCCACCGCCGCGCGCACCTCGGAGTCGTTCAGGTCCAGCGGCACGACCATGCCGGGCAGGACGACCTCGTCGTCGAGCGGCAGCACAGGCAGGGTGAGCGATGCGGACGTCGAAGCCATGATCTCCCCTTCGGCATTCAAGTTGAGCTATGCCGACTCAATGCATGGCGGTCCTTGAATGTTCCCGCATCCCCGTTCGCCCTGAGCGATCACTGCGCCGGGGGACGCGGGCAACCGCGGGCAGCCCCCCGCGCTCCGCGGCGCGGGAGGACCGTGGCGCGGGTGGCGCGCTACCGCCGGCGACCGGCCGGCGCGGGCGCGCCGCCCGGTGCCGTGGCGGTGAGCGGCGCCTTCGCCCAGCGCCGCACGAGCGGCCGGCAGGCGACGCCGATCACCAGCGAGATCAGGTGCCCCCAGTCGGTCACGGGATCGGCGAGGGTCCACAGGCCCATCGCGGCCACCCCGCCGAACAGGGCGAGCAGCAACCGGCTCAGCCATGGTCCCAGCAGGCCCGCCAGGGCGCCGACGGTCGCCGCGACGCCGAAGCTGACGCCGTAGTCCAGTCGGTGCAGGGAACTGCCCGGCAGATGCCCGGCGAGCACCGCGAGGCCGACCGGTATCTCGGTGGCGAGCGTGGCCAGCACGTGGCCGGCCAGGAAGACGCCCGCCGTGCGCAGAGCGCCGATCCGGCGCTCCAGGGTGGAGAGCACGAGCAGGAAGAGGACGGCGTACGGCGACAGGATCCCGTCGGCCACCCACAGCGCACTCGCCGCCAGCACCGTCGCCGGCGCGTGCAGCAGGTGGGCCACGTCGGTGCTGGAGGCCCGGTGCAGAGCGTGTACCAGGGCGGGGTCGCCGTACCGGGCGACGAGTGAGGTCACGGCCAGCACGGCGGCGTAGCCGAGGGAGAACGGGGTCGCGGCGCGACCGGGGAGCAGGCGCCGCAGGTGCCTGCGCCGCGCCTGCGGCCACGCGCGGTCCGGCACTTCCCCCGGGACGGCCGGGACGCCGTCCGGGACAGCGGCCGGGACAGCCCCGTCGGCCGAGGGAGCGGACGGGGCCGGCACGGGCCGGCGCTGGGCCGGGATCGCGTCGAGCAGCCCCGCGGGGTCGGGAAGGGGCGCTCTGCCGGACGTACCCGGGTCGGGGGCGGCGGCCGGGCGCGGGCGGGCCCCGGGGTCCGTGTCCGGGGCGGTGCCCGAGTCCCCGCCGGGGACCGGCGCGTCGGCCGGTGCGATGCGTGCCACGGTGAGGCACTCCTTCCGTTCGTCCCCACCCTTCGGCCCCACCCGGCCCGCTGTCTGTGATCGGCGCCACGTGAGCGCGGATTCCCGGCGCCCCCAAGGCCCGGGCGGCAGGCCCGTGTTCACCCGGCGGCAATCCGGCTCCCGCCCGGCCACTCCTCCGGGGGACCGTCCTGCCACTCCCCCGGGGGAATTCCGGCTACAAACCGTCAGCCGGATGCCAGGATGGCGGCATGTCCATCACGTACGGCACCCCCGAAGTCCTGGACCGCCGCGAGGGCCCCTTCGGCGAGGTGGTACTGCGCCGCCACGGCGGACTCCTGCAGATCATCGCCAACGGCTGCTTCCTGATGGACACCTCCAACGGCCACTCCGAGCGGCGGCTCGTCGACGCGGCCCTGGACGCCCTCGGGGGACGCCCGGACCCCCGGGTCCTGATCGGCGGACTGGGGGTCGGGTTCTCGCTCGTGCGTGCAGCCGCGAATTCCCGCTGGGACCGCATCACGGTCGTGGAACGGGAACCGGCGGTCATCGACTGGCACCGCTCGGGCCCGTTGGCCGAGGTGACCCGCACCGCCCTCGCCGACCCCCGCACCGAGATCGTGGAAGCCGACCTCCTGACCTACGTGCACGGGACGTCCGACACGTACGACGCGCTGTGCCTGGACATCGACAACGGCCCCGGCTGGACCGTGACCGAGGGCAACTCGGGACTCTACTCGCCGGCCGGACTGGCAGGCTGCACACGGGTGTTGAGGCCCGGCGGGGTGCTCGCGGTGTGGTCGGCACAACCGTCCCGCGCATTCGACGAAACCTTGAGGAATGTCGGGTTCCAACAGGTGCGTACGGAAGAGATCCCCGTTGCCCGAGGCGTTCCGGACGTCGTGCACCTCGGCCTCCGACCTGGATAGCAAAGCCTCGGTGACTCCCCGTACGCTGCTGCCCTGACGCCGATCATTCAAGCGTCAATCGCAGTCAAGGGATCACCCCACGGGTTCCGGAAAGCACACTTCAGGGGCGGGCGATGGAGCAGACACACACCTCCCACAGCGGCACGCCGACGGCGACCCCGGGCGCGCAGCGCCGGGTCCTCGTCGTCGAGGACGACCAGACGATCGTCGACGCCATCGCGGCCCGCCTGCGCGCCGAGGGATTCGTCGTACAGACCGCGGGCGACGGACCGGCCGCCGTCGACACCGCCGAGGCCTGGCAGCCGGACCTGCTGATCCTGGACGTCATGCTGCCGGGCTTCGACGGCCTGGAGGTCTGCCGGCGGGTCCAGGCACAGCGGCCCGTACCGGTGCTGATGCTCACCGCGCGCGACGACGAGACCGACATGCTCGTGGGGCTCGGGGTCGGCGCGGACGACTACATGACCAAGCCGTTCTCCATGCGGGAGCTGGCCGCGCGGGTGCACGTGCTGCTGCGCCGCGTGGAGCGGGCGACGCTGGCCGCGAGCACCCCGCGCTCGGGCATCCTGCGCCTGGGCGAGCTGGAGATCGACCACGCGCAGCGCCGGGTGCGGGTGCGGGCCGCGGACGTCCACCTCACCCCGACCGAGTTCGACCTGCTGGTGTGCCTGGCGAACACCCCGCGCGCGGTGCTCTCGCGCGAGCAGCTGCTCGCGGAGGTGTGGGACTGGGCGGACGCCTCCGGCACCCGCACCGTCGACAGTCACATCAAGGCGCTGCGCCGGAAGATCGGGGCCGAGCGGATCCGCACCGTGCACGGCGTCGGCTACGCGCTGGAGACCCCGGCCCCGTGAGCGTCGGGGAGCCGGCCGGGCGGAGGAGCACCGGGGATCCCTGGGGCGGTGTGCGCCCGTTCTCGATCAAGACGAAGCTGGCCGTCCTGGTCGTCGTCTCGGTGCTGATCACCACCGGGCTGTCGATGATCGCCGTGCAGACCAAGACCGAACTGCGGTTCATCATGGTCTTCTCCATGATCGCGACGCTGTTGATCACGCAGTTCGTGGCGCATTCGCTCACGTCCCCGCTGGACGAGATGAACGCCGTGGCCCGGTCGATCGCGCACGGCGACTACACGCGCCGGGTGCGGGAGAACCGCCGGGACGAGCTGGGCGACCTGGCGCAGACGATCAATGCCATGGCCGACGAGCTGGAGGCGCAGGACCGTCAGCGCAAGGAGCTGGTGGCCAATGTCTCGCACGAGCTGCGCACGCCGATCGCGGGGCTGCGCGCGGTGCTGGAGAACGTCGTCGACGGGATCTCCGAGGCCGACCCGGAGACGATGCTCACGGCGCTGAAGCAGACGGAGCGGCTCGGCCGGCTGGTGGAGACCCTGCTGGACCTGTCGCGGCTCGACAGCGGCGTCGTGCCGCTGCGGAAGCGGCGCTTCGAGGTGTGGCCGTATCTGTCGGGGGTGCTCAAGGAGACCCAGATGGTCGCCTCGGCCCGCACCGGGATGGCGTCGGGGTCCGGCCGTCACACCCGCACCGACGTCCACCTGCACCTGGACGTCACCCCTCCGGAGCTGTCCGCGCACGCGGATCCCGAGCGGATCCACCAGGTCGTGGCCAACCTCGTCGACAACGCCGTCAAGCACAGCCCGCCGCACGGCCGGGTCACGGTCCGGGCGAGGTCCGGATCCGGCCCCGACTCGCTGGAGCTGGAGGTGCTGGACGAGGGACCCGGCATCCCGAAGTCGCAGTGGCACCGGGTGTTCGAGCGGTTCAACCGTGGTGAGGTCGCCCGCCCGCACGGTCCGGGCAGCGACGGCGGCACGGGACTGGGGCTGGCGATCGCCCGCTGGGCGGTCGATCTGCACGGCGGCCGGATCCGTGTGGCCGAATCGGATCGGGGTTGCCGGATTCTTGTCACACTCCCGGGAGAGACATCTGCGTCACGTTGACGTAAAGTCCGAACCGGAGCCCCAAGATCCACTGCCGTCCGGGCCGGTCGGCACGTGTGATCAGGCACAGGCCCGCAGGCGCTGCCCGCAGGGTCTGCATCGCCGTATCCCGGCCCCTCGCCATCAGAGCGGAACCACGCTTGTTTCCCGCCATTTCCACCGTCGAAACACGCCCTCCGATGTGACTTACGCGACGATCAACCGGCCCGACCTGACCTTCCCCCTCCGGGAGGCGTAGCCTTTATTCCCGCTGTCCATCACCTTGTGAAGCGGAAGAGGGCGGTTGCCGCCGTGTCGCCACAGTCCCCCAGTAACTCGAGCGCCCCTACGACCGACGCCGACCCAGCGGGCAAGAACCCCGCTGCCGCGTTCGGTGCGAACGAGTGGCTCGTCGACGAGATCTATCAGCAGTACCTCCAGGACCCGAACTCGGTAGACCGTGCCTGGTGGGACTTCTTCGCCGATTACAAGCCCGGGGCGGCTGCCACCCCGGCTCCGGCTGCCACCCCGGCTCCGGCGGGCACTGCGGCCGCGGGGGCCGCAGGGGCCACCACGACCCCGCAGGCCCCGCAGCCCGCCGCTCCGGCCGCCCCCGCGGCCCCGCAGCCCGC
>NZ_JADWYM010000041.1 GCF_022414535.1 Streptomyces sp. MUM 2J | reverse complement strand
CCTCGATGATCTGGCTCAGAGAGCTCACCCGGACCACCTGATGATCACAACCACATACGCTCCCTAGTACTTGTGTACGCCTTGCGTATCGGGCCATTACGGTCGCCTCGGAACCGTTCCCGACGCGTAGGGAGAATCACCGTGGACGACACCGTCACCGCCCCCACCCGCAGTGCCCTCATGCTCGGCGGGCGCTGCCTGTCCTACCTGGACTTCGGTGGCCCAGGACGTCCTCTACTCGCCCTGCACGGCCCGCTGGACCAGGGCTCCGGCTTCGCCGGCCTGGCCCGTAGCCTTACGCCGGCCTGGCGCGTTATCGCCCCCGACCAACGCGGGCACGGCGAGTCCGACCGTGCGCCGGAGTACAGCCGCCAAGGGTTCGTCGCGGACGCTGCGGCCCTGCTGGAGCATCTGGGCCTCGGCCCGACCGTCGTCCTCGGCCACTCGCTCGGCGGCCTTAACGCCCTGCAACTTGCCGCCTGGCGACCGGATCTGGTCGAGGCGCTGATCGTGGAGGACGTCGCCGTCGAGCTCCGCCACGGCGAACACAACCCGCTCGCCTTTCTCGCGCACGCTCGCCACCGCGCCGCAACCCGCGACGAGCTGCTGTCCGGGCTCGGCCCGGCCGCGCCGCACTTCGCCGATGCTCCGCGCCGACGCCCTGACGGTACCTGGGAGTTGCCGTTCCACCCGCAGGACGCCTTGGACGCCGAGCGGCTGAACGAGGGCGACCACTGGGCGGACTGGCTCGCCAGCAGCTGTCCGGTGCTCTATGTCCACGGCACCCGCAGCCAGGTGGTCACGCCCGAGCACGCCCGAGAGATGGGCGAGCGCCGACCGCACACCACCGTCGTCGCCCTGGACGCAGACCACTTCGTGCACGCCGCCGCGCCGGACGCCTTCACTGCCGTCGTACGCGGCTTCCTCGACGGGCTCGCAACGCGGGCCGTCGCACCGGCAGAGCGTTGAACGGCGGGTCCGGGTCACGTCGGCGGTGCCCCACTGGTGCTCACGACACCGGTGACTACACACGGTCACCGGTGGTCCGGATAGGGACCTGGCGGCAGTTGAATATGCAACCTCGCCGGTCCACTCCGGTCCGCCCCCCGCCCCCGTCGCCGCGCGCTCCGGACGCCCGCCGCGCCCCGGATCGGGCGGGGCCCGTACGGGCGCCGGGGCCAGTGCGCTCCTCCGCCGCGAGCAGGGCGCACATCTCGCACGCCGGACCGAAGAGCCCGGCCGGGCCCTGCAGCGGGAAGACCAGGGCCACGCCGAGCACGGAGTCGTCGGCCGTGAACCACTGGGCTGCGCGGGGATCGTGCCGGAACATGGCGTCATGATTCCGGGTCCACGGGCCGAACTCCAGCCTGTCTCCTGGGATGTACGCACCCGTGACCCCGCGCGGCGACCGGGAAGGCTCACCGGCCCGCGGTGCCCGGCACCGCTCTCCCGGACTGCGGCCGGGGCGCCCCCGCTCCGTGTCGCCGCACGACCCGGGTCCGTCCGGTTCGCGGGGCGTGCTCCGCCGTACGACGCACCCCCGGACGCCGTCGACCACCTGGTCGACCGTAACCTCGTGCACCGCCGCGTCGACCCCCTCGACCGGCGCCGCATCCTGGCCCACCTCACCCCGCGCGGCCTGGGGTACTGGCGTCGGGTCGACCGGGCGGTACGCGCGGACTGGCCGGCGGCCTCAGACGGCGACGCGGACCTGTTGCGTGCGCTGCTGGGCAGGCTGGCGGTGGTGCTGGAGGCGGACGGGCACCAGGTGTCCCCCTGACGGAAGCCGACGCCACGGTGCGGCGAGCAGGGCATCGCGTTCGTGTCCTTCTCGCCGTCGCCGGGTCCGCGCCGAGCGGGGCGCCGGCGCGGGCCCGGCGAGGCGGTCCAGGCCGCCGCCCGCGCCCATGGCGCGAGCCCGATGCAGGTCCGCCTCGCCCGGCCCCCCGGCGCCGGGGGGCCGCACGTGCTCGCCGCCCCCGGCGCCGCGGGACCCCGACCACCTCGCCGAGAACGTGGCCGCGGGCGCGCTGCCGCTGACCGCCGAGGAGTTCGGGCCGCCGGACTCGGCGCACGTGGACAGGGGACCGAGCACCAGCCACGGCCGACGGGCGGGCCCACCGGCGCGTGGCGCCCGGGGTCACCCGGCGGACCCCGGGCGGAGCACTAGCCGGTGTATCCGGTCACGGGGTAGTGGTCGGAGAGGTTCGTGTAGGTGTAGTCGGTGCCCCAGCTCGTCACCGTCCAGGGCGCCGACTCCTCCTTCACCACCTCGTTCTTCCACACCACGGGTCGGACGTGGCCGGCCCGGTGCAGCACGTAGTCCAGGTCCTCGCGCGGGTCGTCGGGGTAGCGGTAGCGCGCGATGGAGTTCTCCTGCGTGTCGAAGGAGTACGGGTGCCCGGTGCGGGCGTCGGCGCCGACGAGCCCCGCGTCGGCGAGCATCGAGGCGTACTCGGCGGTTCGCGAGTCCACGTTCATGTCCCCGGCGACCAGCACCTCCTCGTCGGCCGGGATGTGCTTGGCGTCGAGGAAGGCGTCGATCGCCCGGAACTGCCGGCTGCGCATCGCCGCCGCCTCGCCCGGGTCGCAGCCGGGGTCGGTGGACTGGGCGTGGGTGCCGACCACGTGGACCCTGGTGCCGTCCACGTCGAGCACGACGTAGGCGAACCCCTTGTTGGACCACCAGTCGGCGCCGCACGCGTCCTTGTAGACGTACTGCTCCTTGTGCACGATCGGCCACTTGCTGAGCACGGTGACGCCGCCGTCCTCGGGCGTCAGGGACGAGTAGGCGCCGCCCGTGGCGTCCCAGCCGCTCCTGCTGCGGCCCACCACCGGCGTCTGGTAGGGGTACTCGCCCGCCGCGGTGCTCTTGAGCGCGTCGGAGGAGGAGTTGTCGAAGGCCTCCTGGAGCACGACGACGTCGTTGCCGTGGAAGAAGGACGCCTTCGCGATCTCGGCGGCCCGGTGTTCCTGGCCCCAGTTCGGGTACAGGTTCGTGCTCATGAGGAAGACGTTGTAGGTCAGCACGCGCAGCGCGGGCGGCTGCCCGGCTGCTGCGGCGGGTGCCGGGGCGGCCAGGGGTGCCGCGGCGAGAGCGAGGGCGAGCCCGACGGCGCCCCGGGTGCGGCGCGATGCGAAGAGCGTCACTGGATCTCCCTGTGGGTGAAGGGGGTTGAGTGGCGCCGCACATCAAACCACCGGGGATTACTCCTGGGTAACACCCGTGCAGCATATATATGGCATGAACCTGTCCGGTTGGTCGCCCGCCGCCCGCGGAAGGCACTGGCGCACGAGAAGTTTTACGTATAACCTCTCCGGTCAGCCCTCCCGAAAGGTCCTGATGAGACGCATTGCCCTGGTCACCCTCGTCGTCGACGACTACGACGAGGCGATCCGCTTCTACAGCGAGGCCCTCGGCTTCCGTCTCGCCGAGGACGCGCCCCGCCCCGACGGCTCCCGCTGGGTCGTCGTGGAGCCCGGCGCACCAGGTGCCGCCACCGCGCTGCTGCTGGCCCGCGCCGAGGGCGGGGCCCAGGCCGCCCGGGTCGGCGACCAGGCCGGCGGGCGCGTCGGGTTCTTCCTGCACACCGACGACTTCGCCCGCGATCGCGCCCGCATGCTGGCGGCCGGTGTGACCTTCCTGGAGGAGCCCCGGCACGAGCCCTACGGCACGGTCGCCGTCTTCCGTGACCTGTACGGCAACCGCTGGGACCTGTTGCAGCCCGCCGGCTGAGCGTCCCGCGCCGCAGCCTGCCCCCTCCTGTCCGCCGCCTCTTCCTCCGTGCTCCACCCCCGCATCGCACCACCCCGCTCAAGGAGACACCTCACGATGAACGCTACGCGCGTAGACTCCGCCCTCCTGCGCCGCCTGCCCAAGGCCGTCCTCCACGACCACCTCGACGGCGGCCTTCGCCCCGGCACCGTCGTGGAGCTGGCCGCCGAGATCGGCCACACCCTGCCCACCACCGACCCCGACGAACTCGCCGCCTGGTACGTCGAGGCCGCCGACTCCGGTGACCTCGTCCGCTACATAGCCACCTTCGAGCACACCCTGGCCGTCATGCAGACCCGTCAGGGCCTGCTGCGCACCGCCGAGGAGTACGTCCTCGACCTCGCGGCCGACGGCGTGGTCTACGCCGAAGTGCGCTATGCCCCCGAGCTGATGCTGAAGGGCGGTCTCGGTCTGGACGAGGTCGTCGAGACCGTCCAGGAGGGCCTCGCCGCGGGCATGGCCAAGGCTGCCGCCGCCGGTACCCCCGTCCGCGTGGGAACCCTGCTGTGCGGCATGCGGATGTTCGACCGCGTCCGAGAGGCCGCAGACCTGGCCGTCGCCTTCCGGGACGCCGGTGTGGTCGGTTTCGACATCGCCGGCGCCGAGGACGGCTTCCCGCCCGCCGACCACCTGGACGCCTTCGAGCACCTGCGCCGCGAGAGCGTGCCGTTCACCATCCACGCCGGTGAGGCACACGGCCTGCCCAGCATCCACCAGGCGCTCCAGGTGTGCGGCGCGCAGCGCATCGGGCACGGTGTGCGGATCACCGAGGACATCGTGGACGGCAAGCTCGGCCGCCTCGCGGGCTGGGTGCGCGACCGCCGGATCGCCCTGGAGATGTGCCCGACCTCCAACCTGCAGACCGGCTGCGCGACCTCCATCGCCGAACACCCGATCACCGCACTGAAGGACCTCGGTTTCCGGGTCACCCTGAACACCGACAACCGGCTGGTGTCGGGCACCACGATGACCCGCGAGATGGAACTGCTGGTCGAGCAGGCCGGGTGGACCGTGGAGGACCTGCGCGCCGTCACGCTCAACGCCGTGAAGAGCGCGTTCCTACCCTTCGACGAGCGCAAGGCCCTCATCGAGGACGTGGTCCTGCCGGGTTACGCCGCCGAGCTCTGAAGCAGACCGCGGACGTAGGCGGCCTGTCCGACGTGCTGGAGGTCGTCGGACAGGACGCTCACGAGCCGGACGCCGAGGGTGACCGGCGGATCCCAGCGCTCGTCCACGATGCGTTCGAGGTCCGCGGCGGTCATGTCGCGCAGGGCCCGCAGCGACTGCGCGTGGACCGCGTCGTGGTACCCGGTCAGGAGGTCGGCCGAGTCGACCCGCACCTTCGCCACCGTCGCCGGGCTGTGCCCGTACCCGGTGTCGCGGCGCGGCACGTCCAGGCCGAAGCGTTTCTCCCAGTCCTGTGCGAGCCACACCTGGTCGAGGCCGAAGGCGTCGGCGACATGGTCGTCCTGGATGCGGGTGAGGTGCCAGACCAGCCAGGTGATCGAGTTGGTGTCGGCGGTCGGGCGGGTGTTGAGGCCGTCCGGCCCGAGTCCCTCGACCGCCGCATGGACTTCTTCCCGGATGCGGCCGAAGCCGTCGATGAGGATGTCCTTGGCATGCATACGTCCACCATCGCGCATCGCCTCCCGTTCCGCCCCCGGAATCCCGTACCCGCTCGGCCCGACCGCCTCGCCGGTCCGGGTCCCGCTCCCGGCGCCGTCCGGCCCGGCCGACGGCGCGCCCCCGCCTGCAGCGGACGACGCACCCCGGGTTCGCGGACGGGGTGTCGCGCCGCTCCGCTCGCCCGGCCTCGCCCCCGGCGCCGGGCCGGTGAGGTCCACAGGGCCACCGCCGCGCGGGCAACGGCGGAACAGGGCCCGGTCACGGCGGTGGCGGCGGGTTCTCCGGCGGTTCCGTATCGCCGCTCTCCCCGGCGAGGAGGCCCATCAGCGCCCTCGCCGCCGGGCTGGTGGCCTGCGCAGGGGGCAGCAGTGCGACCGTCTCGTACACCGTCTCCTCCATCCCTTTCAGCGGCAGGGCGGTGAGTGAGGCCCGCTTGTGCCGGAAGTGCCGCGGTACGACGGCGATGCCGAGGTCCTGGTCGACCAGGTCCAGCAGGCCGTGCACGTCGTTCACCTCCAGCGCGACCGTGCGGCGCACCCGCGCGGCGGCGAAGGCGGCGTCGGTGGCCCGGCGTGGCCCCCAGCCCTGCTGGAAGTCGACGAAGACCTCGGCACCGAGGTCGTCCGGCGTCACCGCCGCGCCCGCCCGTGCCAGGCGGTGGCCGGGATGGCACAGGACCGTCATCGGCTCCCCGGCCAGCGTGACGGAGCGCAGTGGGCCGGTGCCGGTCTGGGTGCGGTAGGCGAAGGCCAGGTCGAGCCGCCCGGCAGCGACCTCATCGGCCAGTGCGGCGGAGCCTGACTGCCGCAGCCGGATCTCCACGTCCGGATGCCCGCGCCGGAACGTCGCGAGCACCCCCGCCACGTCGACCCCGGCGATGCACTGCTCGGTTCCGAGCGAGAGCGTGCCGCGCAGCACGCCCTGCACCGCGGCCACCGCCTCGTGCGCTGCCCGCACCCCGGCCAGGATCCGCTCGGCCTCCCGCAGCAGCGCCCGCCCGGCCCCGGTGAGCGTCACCCGGCGCGTGGTGCGGACGAACAGCGTGGCCCGCAACTCGCGTTCGAGGGCGCGGACCGACGCCGACAGGCCCGACTGGGACACCCTGAGCCGCTCCGCCGCCCGGGTGAAGTGCTGGTCCTCGGCGACCGCGACGAAGTGTTCGAGCTGACGCAGTTCCACGAGGAAGCAGTCTACCGTCATTCAGCAGCCTGCTCGCTGAATTTCATCGGATTATTCGGTTGGACGCATGGTCGCAGGCCCGGCCAGAGTGGTGCCGGTTCCCCGGAACCGCATCCCCGGCGCCCACCCCTCATGGAGTCGTGTTGTTCACCGCACATCCCGACCGCTACACGGACATGCCCTACCGGCGCACCGGACGCAGCGGACTGAAGCTCCCCGCGCTCTCGCTCGGACTGTGGCACAACTTCGGGCCCGACCGGCCGGTCGAGACCCAGCGGGCGGTCCTGCGCCGTGCCTTCGACCTCGGCATCACCCACTTCGACCTGGCCAACAACTACGGTCCGCCGCCCGGCTCCGCCGAGAGCGCGCTGGGCGGGTTCCTGCGCACCGACTTCGCCCGCTACCGCGACGAGCTGGTGATCTCCACCAAGGCCGGGTACCTCATGTGGCCCGGTCCGTACGGCGAGTGGGGGTCCCGCAAGTACCTGCTGTCCTCGCTCGACCGGAGCCTGGAGCGGCTGGGCCTGGACCACGTCGACGTCTTCTACTCGCATCGCCCGGACCCGGACACTCCGCTGGAGGAGACGATGGGGGCGCTGCACTCGGCGGTCCAGCAGGGCAAGGCGCTCTACGTCGGCGTCTCCAACTACTCGGCGGAGCAGACCCGCGAGGCCGCCCGCATCCTCGGCGAGCTGGGCACCCCCCTGCTGATCCACCAGCCGCGCTACTCGATGCTCGACCGGCGCCCCGAGGAGGGCGGTCTGCTGGACGTGCTCGACGAGCTCCGGGTCGGTTCCATCGCGTACTCCCCGCTGGAGCAGGGCCTGCTGACCGCCCGCTACCTGGACGGGATCCCGGAGGACTCCCGCGCGGCGGGCGACAGCCCCTTCCTGAAGACGGACGCGGTCACCGGTGAGCTGGTGACCCGGCTGCGCACCCTGCACGAAATCGCGCGCGAGCGCGGTCAGAGCCTGGCCCAGATGGCCCTGGCCTGGGTGCTGCGCGGCGACCGGGTGACCTCCGCGCTGGTCGGCGCGAGCAGCCCGGCGCAGCTGGAGGACAGCGTCGCCGCCGTGCGCGACCTGGACTTCACCGCGGAGGAACTGGCCCGCATCGACGTGGTCGTCAAGCGGTAGAGCACCGCCGGTGGAGCCCGCGGGCGGCGCGGCGCCCGCCCGTCCGCCTGCTATGCGGCGCACGGGTGGGCGCAGGGTGGGGCCGTTCCGTCACCGGCCCTCCTCCGCTCCGCACGCCGGGAGCGCGCACCAAGTGCGGCGACCGCGCACCGAGTGCGGCGAGAGCCACTCCCTCTCCCGTGGAGGTCCGGCGGAAGCGCCCCGGCCGCTGCCGGGAGTCCCGTCGTCCGCCCCGGGGGCGGGACTCCTCCGTGGGGCGGCGGATCGTGCGCCCTCGCCCACCGGGCGCGTCGGGGGCGCTGTCCGCGGCCGCCGGTCACGGGTCCGCGCCCTCGCCGCCGGAACGTTCAAGGGCCGTCCGTGCCTCCGTGGGCCGGTCGCCGCGTTTCGGCCAGCCGGTCTCGCGCATATGCCAGGAGACTGGCTGGAAAAGCGTGGTGACAGTGGTTCAGGGGTGAACATACTCGAACACGAGGTGTAGTGCACCGCACACGAGCCGCACGGAGTGCCGGGCCGATCCGGCCGGCGAACGACGCGTCACGGGGGAGTGAGACGTGCACGACGAGTTCCTGTGCCATGTCACGGCATACGGCGTCTGCGACGGCCGGCGCATCGGCGTCCCGCTCGGCACCTACCGGGCGCCCACGCTGGCGCTCGCGCTGTGGTGGCTGCGCGATCGGGCCTCCTGGATCGCCGAGCGTCTGGACCCCGGCCCCGACAGCGCGCACGTACCGGCCGCCGCTCTCGTGCCGGTCGCCGACGGCGTACCCGACGTGCCCGGCGTGCTGCGCGCCTGGTGTGCCGACGGCGGCGAGCAGGAACTGGTGGCCGAGGAGCTGGCCGGCGGCCGGCTGGTGCGTGTCGCCGCCAGCGACGACACCACCGAGTACGAACTGCTCGCCGAGTCCGTCGACGCCCTGCGCATGCAGCGGATGGCCGCGTCGCTGGCCATGCCCGTCGGCTGAGGCCCCGGTCCGCGGGGCACGGCAACCGCCAAATCGGTAGAATCCTGGCATGGCGGAGCGGCCGGCCCTGTCCACCGCACCCGAACTCGTGCTCCGGACCGAGACGGGCTCCCTGGTGATGACCCCGGGCCGCGACTACCACGTCGGCCGGGACCCGCTGAGTGACATCTTCCTCGACGACGCCCGCGTCTCCTGGCGCCATGCCGTCCTGCGCCCCGAGGCCGGCAGGTGGGTCCTGCACGACGACCACAGCACCAACGGCACCTACGTCGACGGCCACCGCGTCCAGGACCGGTACGTCGGCTCCGGCAGCGTCATCCGCTTCGGCAACCCCGCCGACGGCCCCCGCGTGGTCCTCGTGAGCCCACCGGAACCGGAACCGGTTCCCGAGCGCCCGTCGGAGATCTCCATGCCGGCGCTGACCGGCACCTTCCGGCAGCCCACCACCGTCCGTCCGCTGCCCGCCCGCAGCGTGCGCATCGGCCGCGCCGCCGACAACGACCTCGTCGTCGACGACCTGACCGTCTCCCGCCACCACGCCGAACTGCGCTTCGCCCCCGGGACCGGCTACGAGATCGCCGATGTCGGCAGCCACAACGGCACGTTCCTGAACGGCCGCCGCGTCACCAGCGCCGCGCTCGCCCCCGGCGACATCGTCGGCATCGGCCACTCCGCCTTCTGCCTCGTCGGCGACCAGCTCCAGGAGTACGTCGACACCGGCGAGGTCTCCCTCGACGTGCAGGAGCTCACGGTCGTCGTCGACCGGGGCCGCAAGACCCTGCTGGAACAGGTGTCCTTCCCCGTCGGCGCCAAATGCCTGCTCGCCGTCGTGGGACCCAGCGGCGCGGGCAAGTCCACGCTGCTGGGTGCCCTGACCGGGCAGCGCCCCGCCGACCACGGCACCGTCCTGTACGACGGCCGCGACCTCTACCACGACTACGCCGAACTGCGGCAGCGCATCGGCCTCGTCCCGCAGGACGACATCCTGCACTCCCAGCTCACCGTCCGAAGCGCCCTCGGCTACGCCGCCGAGCTGCGCTTCCCGCAGGACACCGCCCGGGGCGAGCGCCGCACCCGGGTCGACGAGGTGGTCCGCGAACTCGGGCTGGAGCAGCGCGCCGCGCAGCCCGTGCACAGCCTGTCGGGCGGCCAGCGCAAGCGCGTCAGCGTGGCGCTGGAGCTGCTGACCAAGCCCTCGCTCCTCTTCCTCGACGAGCCGACATCGGGCCTCGACCCCGGCATGGACCGCTCGGTGATGCACATGCTGCGCGGGCTCGCCGACGACGGCCGTACGGTCATCGTCGTCACCCACAGTGTGCTCAGCCTCGACGTCTGCGACCGGCTGCTGGTGCTCGCCCCGGGCGGGCGGATCGCCTACTACGGGCCGCCCCGTGAGGCCCTGCCCTACTTCGGGTTCGAGGAGTGGCCGGAGGCCTTCGAGGCGTTCGAGCGGGACCGCGAACGCGACTGGGCGGGCGACTACCGCCTCTCCGGGCAGTACCGCAGGTACGTCTCCGATGCCGGAGTGCAGCCCCGCAGGCCCCGTGAGGGCCCGGTGATCATGACTCCGCCGTCCCCGCCGCGCAGCTGGGGCGCCCAGCTCGGCACGCTCGTGCGCCGCTACACCGCGGCCCTCGGCGCCGATCGCACCTTCCTCGCGATCATGATCGCCCTGCCGTTCGTGATGGGCGCCATGGCCCGCGCGCTCGCCGGGAGCGAGCTCACCCGGGAGACCGCGATGAACGCGCTGCTGATCCTGTGCGTCGGCGGGGTGCTCACCGGCGCCGCCAACGCCGTGCGCGAGCTGGTCAAGGAGCGCGTGATCTACCAGCGGGAGCGGGCCGTCGGCCTGCCCAGATCGGCGTATCTGATGTCCAAGGTGGTGGTGCTGGGCACGGTCACGGTCCTTCAGGCCGTGGTCCTCACCCTCGTCGCCCTGCTCGGCGTCGACCTCAACGCGCCCGGGGGCAAGGGCGTGCTGATGCCCCCGCTCGTCGAGATCACCATCGCCGTCGCCCTGCTCGCGTTCACCGCGATGATGCTCGGCCTTCTCATCTCCGCGCTGGTGCGCAAGGAGGAGGTGACGATGCCGCTGCTGGTGCTGCTGGCCATCGTCCAGGTCGTCTTCTGCGGTGCCCTGCTGTCGCTCGACGGGGTGCCCGGCCTGGAGCAGCTGTCCTGGCTGGTGCCCTCCCGGTGGGCGTTCGGCGCGATGGCGGGCACCCTGGACCTGGCCCGCATCGTGCCCGGCGACCTCACCGGCGACCCGCTCTTCGCCCACGACACCGGGACCTGGCTGCTCGACATCGGCATGCTGCTCGTGCTGTCGGTGCTCTTCGGGCTGCTGGTGGCCCGGCTGCTGCGCCGCCACGAGCCCGCCGTGATGCGGAAGTAGGCGAGAGCGATGACCCTGCCGACGCCCGGCTTCCGGCCCTCGCACGTGGTCCCCCCGGACGGCATGCCCGCCTGGGAGGCCCCCGACCCGGCCCGGCCCACCGTCTCCCTGGACCCGCTGCTGCCCGTCCAGCTCACGGAGCGGCGCGGCGACTGGGGGCACGTGCTGTGCGCCAACGGCTGGTCCGCCTGGGTCGACGGCCGCCTGCTGGTCACCGTGCCCCAGGACCCGCCCACCGCCGACGGGCCCCTGGAGGCCACCGCCGACCCCCTCGCGCTGCTCACCGGCGCCGAGACCGTCCTCGCCCGCTACCGCGCCGCCGCTCAGGAGCTCGCCGCGGGCGGACTCGACGGCGCCGCCTTCCGGCAGCGCACCGAGGGCCTGCGCATCGGCGTGGTGGTCGACGGAGCGGACATGTGGCTGTACGACGCCGAGCGCGACCGCTGGCTCTACGGCGACGGGACCCGGCTGAGCACGTACGCGGCCGAGGGGGAACCGCGGCCGCCCGGGCAGGGCGCCCGGCACGCGCCGACCCGCGCGGTGGCGTCCGACGGTGATGCCTGATGGGCGGTGACACGAGCCTGTTCTCCGGCCGCCCCTCCGAACTGATCGGCCGCCGGGTCGCGGGCTACCGCATCGAGCAGGAGATCGGCCGCGGCGGCATGGCCGTCGTCTACCGTGCGCGCGACCTGAGGCTGGACCGCACGGTGGCGCTGAAGCTGCTGGCACCGGAACTGGCGCGCAACGACACCTTCCGCAAGCGCTTCGTCCACGAGTCCCGGACGGCCGCCGCCATCGACCACCCGCACATCGTGCCGGTCTTCGAGGCCGGCGAGACCGACGGCGTGCTCTACATCGCCATGCGCTACGTCGCCGGCAGCGATCTCCGCCACCTGCTCGACCGGCAGGGGCCGCTGCCGCTGGCCACCGCCGTGCGCATCGCCGCGCAGGTCGCCTCGGCGCTGGACGCCGCACACGAGCACGGGCTGGTGCACCGGGACGTCAAGCCGGGCAACATCCTGGTGGCCCGCGGCACCGACAGCGATCATCCCGAGCACGTCTACCTCACGGACTTCGGGCTGACCAAGAAGTCGCTGTCGCTGACCGGGTTCACCACCGTCGGCCAGTTCGTGGGGACCCTCGACTACGTCGCACCCGAGCAGATCTCCGGCCGACCGGTCGACGGCCGCTGCGACGTGTACGGCCTGGCCTGCGTCGTCCACGAGACCCTGGCAGGCCGCCCGCCGTTCCGCCGCGACGACGACATGGCCCTGCTGTGGGCCCACCAGTACGACGAACCGCCCCCGCTCACCGAGGCATGCCCGGACCTGCCGCCCGAGGTCGACGCGGTCTTCGCCCGGGCCCTGGCCAAGAACCCCGACGACCGTTACGACTCCTGTCTGGCGTTCGTCGCAGCGCTGCGCGATGCCGGCACCGGCGGCCCCGGAGCCGGGCACGCGCCGACCGAGGTCGACCTGGCGGTGGCCCCGGCACACGCCGGCGGGACCGCGAAACCGCCGCCCGCCTGGGCGGAGCCCGTCACACGTCGCCGGGGGTGACACCGCGCCGCCGGACCGGCCGGGCGGCCAGGGCTCCCAGGAATCCGGCCACCAGCCCCCACAGCAGGCCCAGGCCGAGCGCCGGCCACACGTCGGGCCGCAGGAACAGCCGCGCGGAGAGGGCGCCGCCGAGGTCGCCGATGCCGAACAGGGACAGGCCCAGGTGTGCCGAGATCCGGCAGACGAGACAGATCATCAGTACGGTCAGGGCGAGCGCCACGGCCAGGTGCACGGCGTGCTGCCACGTCCGCATGCGGGCCGGTGACCGGACCGCCGTCAGGAACCCCGCCGCGAGCAGCAGCACGGCCTCGACGACCACGAGCCACCACCACCGGTCGTCGTAGTCGGCCAACGCCTGCAGGTTCAGGGTGGAGACGTCCGGGGTGCGCAGCACCTCGTCCAGCACGTGCGGCATGGGCAGGTCGAACGGGCCCTGCACCCGTCCGTGCCAGTCGGCGCCCAGGCCGATCGTCAGGGCCGGCCACACCACGTTGGGCAGCCCGAGCAGCGCCACGGCCAGTGTCTCGGCCGGGTGACCGCGGGTGGCCGCGACGACGACGGCGACGACCACGCCCACCACGACGTGCACGAGCAGCAGCACCACCATGGCGTACGCGGCCGGGCGCACCGATGCCCGGAAGCGCAGCAGCCTGCCCGGCAGCGGCGCACGCCGCGACACGGCCAGCGCCAGGAACAGGGTCCCGGCCAGCCATACCAGGCCGACGACCACGGTCAGCGGCATGTTGGCGCGGAATCCGACCTCGGGCGAGACCCCGAACAGGTCGCCGAGGTCACTGAGAGTCTCGTCGCCCAGCGGAACGGCGAAGGTGTGCCGGGCCGCCAGTGACAGCCCGATCAGCCCGAGCAGCCAGACCACGGCGATGCGGCCGGCCCAGCCGGCCAGTTCTCCGGCGCCCGCGACCGCCCGGTGCCGCAAGGGCCGCAGGAACCCGGCGGCGACCACGAGCACCCCGACGAGAGTGACCGACAGCGGCATCACCGTCAGACCGGCCGCGGTGTCGGCGAGGCCGCCGGCGTTCCCGGAGAACTCCACGGTGCCGCCGACTGCCGTGACGACGGTCGCCGCGACCACCGGCGCGAAGCCGCCGTCCGGGAGGTCGGCGGCTCCCGCCGCCCACAGGCCCAGTGCAGCCGTGATCCCCATGGCGGCCAGGCCGGCCAGTGCCGTGGCGACGGCCTGCACCCAGCCGTGCGGGGCGACGGTCCGGCCGGAGGGGGTCGACGGGTTCACACCGCCACGCTAAGCAGCGCCGGGGTCGCGCGCCCGCCGAGAGACCCCGTCCGCGTCCCGCTTGCGGCCCGGGAGCGAGCGATGCACACAATAGGGTGTTATGGATGAAACGGGCTCAAATGGGCTGATGCCCATGGGCCCCCGCGGGAAGAAGTGCTCGTGAGCGTCGAACCGCCGTCGTCCGGCCACCCCACAGGACCGCCGTCCGGCCCCCTGTCGGGGCCCACCCAGCCGCCCTCGGGCCCGCCCTCCCAGCCGCCCGGCACAGGTGGCGGAGGCGGCGGCACCCCCGAGCCGCGCCGGCCCTGGTGGAAGTCCGCGCCGCGTGTGGCCATGGCCGCCGCCGCGGTGGTCGCCGTCGTGGCGCTGGTCGTCGTCCTCACCCGGCCCGGCGGCTCCGGCGGCGGCGGGGGAAGCGAGGTCTTCGCCCAGCCGGCGGCCAACACCGGACCCGACCCGTTCACGGCGTCCACCGCGACCGAGAGCTCCGCCCCGCCCGTCTCGCCCTCCGCTCCCGGTGGGTCCGCTTCCGCCAACGAGGTGCGCGGAGTCAGCGGAGGCGCCCCCGGCCTGTACGGCGGCAGCCGCAACACCTCCAGCTGCGACGTGGAGAAGCAGATCGGGTTCCTCCGGTCCGACCCGGACAAGAACCGGGCCTTCGCCTCGGTCGCGGGCGTCCAGCCCTCCGGGGTCCCCGGCTACCTGCGCTCCCTCACCCCGGTCCAGCTGCGCATGGACACCCGGGTGACCAACCACGGTTACCGCGACGGCGCCGCCACCACGTACCAGGCCGTCCTCCAGGCGGGCACCGCCGTCCTCGTCGACGGGCACGGCGTGCCCCGGGTCCGCTGCGCCTGCGGCAATCCGCTCACGCAGCCCGTGGCCCAGCAGGGCTCCCCGAAGGTGACCGGCGACACCTGGCCGTCGTACAACCCCTCCAACGTCGTGGTGGTCCAGCCGACGACGACGATCATCAACATCTTCGTCCTCTACGACCCGGACGACCACGACTGGTTCGCCCGTCAGCGCGGTGACACCGGCGGCCACGACAAGCCGACCCCGCCACCGGCCACGCCCACGCCGAGCGTCACCCCCACCAGCCCCACGCCGTGCCCCTCCGGCGACGAGACGCCGTCGACCGGCTGCCCGTCGACGTCGACCAGCCCCTCCACGCCGCCCTCGGAGCCCCAGTCGCCAGGCTCGGAGTCCCCGGGATCCACACCGCCGAGCCAGTCGCCGTCGTCCGAGCCGCCGAGCCGGACATCGTCGGGCGGTGGGAAGCCGGCCAGCTCCGCGCCCGCCACCGGCGCGTCACCGCCGAAGGCGTCCTCCGCGGTCTCGGCCCCGGCGTCCGCGTCCCGGTCGACGGGCGCCGCCACCACGGTCCTGGGGCCGGCCGCGCAGACGGCTCCCGGCGCACCGGCACTCACGCTGTAACCAACGGCACTCCCCGCCGCACCCGCCCCGGGGAGTGCGCCGCCCTGCTCGGGGTACGAGCACTGGAGCAGCACGATCCGGCCAGTCCGGCTACCTAGAAAGACCACGCATGACCGAACACCTGGGCGGGGCGGCGATACCGACTGGTTTCGACGTGCCCGTGGAACCACTCAGACGGGCCGTCCACTACACCGGCGAACCGGGGAGCATCGCCGCTGCGCGGGCGTTCACCGCGCAGTTCGTCGATCAGCTCAGGACCGAGTGGTGCGCCACGATCGGCGACCGGGCACGCGAGGAGCTCATGCTCGTCGTGAGCGAGCTCGTCACCAACGCCGACCGGCACAGCAGCGGCCCCTACATCCTCGACCTGGAGGGCACCGACGCGGCCGTGACGGTCTCCGTCTACGACAGCAGCGCCGCCCTTCCCCTGTGCTTTCCGCGCGACCCCACACGGATCGGCCGCCACGGGCTGGAGATCGTCTACGCCCTGGCGACCGAGGTGAGGTCCGAGGTGGTGCCGGTCGGCAAGCGGGTCCGGGCCGTGGTGCCCCTGCAGGCGAGGCGGACCCGGTCCGTACCGCGCACGACGTGAGCCGGAACGGTCGTGGGGAGCGGGCGGGCTTCGGTGGTCCCGCTCCCCACGACCGTTCAGGCGCGGTCCAGCTCGCCCAGCATGCCCTCCCGCAGCCGCATGATGATCCGCTTGATGAGCCGCGAGACGTGCATCTGCGAGCAGCCCAGCTGCGCGCCGATCTCCGCCTGCGTCGCCTCCTCGACGAACCGCAGATGCAGGATCCGCCGGTCGCGTTCGCCGAGGTCCGCCATGAGCGGGGCCAGCGACTGGAAGTCCTCCACGAGCCGCAGCCCGTGCTCCTCGACACCGATGAAGTCCGCGAGGACGGCCTCGCCGTGCTCCGGCCCGTCGCCGGTGAGTGCCGCGTCCAGTGAGGAGGAGTTGTAGCCGTTGGCGGCGATCTGCGCTTCGACGACCTGGTTCTCCGAGAGGTTCATCAGCGTGGCCAGCTCCGCCACCGTCGGCTCCCGGTCCAGCCGGCCCGAGAGTTCGTCCCGCGCCCTGGCCAGCTCCACCCGCAGCTCCTGCAGCCGCCGCGGGACGTGCACCGCCCACGTCGTGTCCCGGAAGAACCGTTTGATCTCACCGACGATGTACGGCAGCGCGAAGGACGTGAACTCCACCTCGCGGGACAGCTCGAACCGGTCGATGGCCTTGATCAGGCCGATCATCCCGGTCTGCACGATGTCCTCCATGTCGTCCCCGCGACCCCGGAAACGACCCGCGGCGAACCGCACCAGGGACATGTTCATCTCGATGAGGGTGTTCCGGGCGTACTGGTGCTCGTGCGTGCCCTCGTCGAGGTCTGCCAGGCGCCTGAAGAACTGACGCGACAACTGCCGCGCGTCGCGCGGCGCCACGCTCCGCGCGTCGGCGACGCCCGGCAGCGCTCCCGCAGCCTTGCTGGTCCCGGTGGTGTTCTTCACGACCTCTGTCTCCTGCCGGATCACGGCGGTGGACATCGGCTTCCCCTCCTGCAGGTCGAATGGGACGGTCGTCCTGGCGTCGTTCTCACCGTGAATCCGCCTACCCCGGTACCCGTCCCGCATGCCAACTACCGTGCTGTGAGGGGACTTCTCGCAGGGCAGAACGCCGATGCCCCCGGCGTGCGGCCACCGCTCCCGGTGCCGCGACGGGGCGAATGCCGCCTGTTGCGGCACTAGGCTGGTCGGGTGAGCGACCAGACGCGGAACCAGGTGAGCAGCCGTACGCCGGACGGGGCCCGGGCCGTCCCGTTGCGGATCCCCGGGGCCCGGCCCGGACACCCGCCCGAGGACGGTCCCGCCGCCCGGCCCGAGGACCGCCCCGCCGGGCGGGAACCGCTCTGGCGCGACCTGGTCGGCGACATCCTGCGGCGCGAGCGCCTGGCCCAGGAGCGCACGCTCAAGGAAGTCGCCGAGGCAGCCAAGATCTCCATGCCCTACCTCTCGGAGGTCGAGCGGGGCCGCAAGGAGGCCTCCTCCGAGGTTCTCGCGGCCGCCGCCCACGCGCTCGGTCTCGGCCTCGGCGATCTGCTGGCACGGGCCCACACACAGCTCACCCGGCCCGTGCGCCGCGGCCACCCGAGGGCGGCCACGACGTCGTTCGACGGACTGTGCCTGGCCGCCTGAGCGGCCGGGTCACCCGTGGGCGAGCCGCCGGACGAGAACCTCGTCGGCGAGCCCGTAGGCAACCGCCTCGTGCGCGGTGAACACCTTGTCCCGGTCCATGTCCGCGCGCAGTGTGGCCACGTCGTGGTGCGTGTGCCGGGACAGCACCTCCTCCACCTGCGCCCGGACGCGCACCATCTCCTTGGCCTCCAGGGCGAGGTCGGAGACGGTGCCCTGCCGGCCGCCGGAGGCGGGCTGCCCCAGCAGCACGCGCGCGTGCTCCAGCACGAACCGCCGCCCCGGATCCCCGCCCGCCAGCAGCACGGCCGCCGTGGACGCCGCCTGCCCGACACAGAAGGTCGAGATCGGCGCCTGCACGAACGTCATCGCGTCGTAGATCGCCGTCAGTGAAGTGAACGATCCGCCGGGCGAGTTGATGTAGAGGGCGATCTCCCGCTCCGGGGCCGCCGACTCCAGGTGCAGCAACTGCGCGATGACGACGTTGGCGACGCCGTCGTCGATCTCCGTGCCGAGGAAGATGATCCGCTCGTTGAGCAGCCTGCTGAACACGTCGAAGGACCGTTCCCCCTGAGGGGTGCGCTCGATCACGTGCGGAACGGTGTACGTACCCATGCTCACAGTCCCATCCGTCGCCGGCCGGCCGCCGGGCGGACGTCCGCGAGGGACTCCACGACCCGGTCCACCATGCCGTACTCCCTGGCCTCCTCGGCCGTGAACCAGCGGTCGCGGTCGCCGTCCCGGGAGATGGCCTCCGGGCTGCGGCCGGTGTGCTCGGCGGTGATGCGCTCGATGGTCCGCTTGGTGTGCTCCAGGTTCTCCGCCTGGATCTCGATGTCGGCGGTGGTGCCGCCGATCCCCGCCGATGGCTGGTGCATCATGATCCTCGCGTTGGGCAGCGCGTACCGCTTGCCGGGCGTGCCGACGCTGAGCAGGAACTGCCCCATGCTGGCGGCGAATCCCATCGCGAGCGTCGAGACGTCGTTCGGGATCAGCCGCATCGTGTCGTAGACGGCCAGGCCCGCGTGGACCGATCCGCCGGGGGAGTTGATGAACAGGCCGATGTCGGTACGCGGATCCTCGGCCGACAGGATCAGCAGCTGGGCACAGACCCGGTTCGCCGAGACCTCGTCGACCTGCGTGCCGAGCAGCACGATCCGCTGCCCGAGCAACTGTGCGGCGAGCTGGTCGTCGAACCGGGTCACGGGGGTGTCGCCCGCCTGGGCGCGGGGCGCCGGGGCCGGCGCCGGGCCGGTGCTGAGTGGAGGCATCGGTGCTCCTCGTCGTCGTGTGTGGTGCGGTGGACGTGACCCACTGTCGGCCGGGACCCGGCGCGGCGGGGGATTCGTCTGCCCGCGGCGAATTCGCCACAGGCAGAGCACCCACCCCGGGCCCTCGGCCCGCAGCTCCCGGGCGCGGCCACCTCGCACCGGGCGACCCCGGTGACAGGGCCGTCCGGGTGCATTCCGGCCGATTCCGCGGCGAGCGACGAGTTTCGGGGCCCGCCCCGGTCCATACACATGACCGGCGTCCCGTTCCCCCAGGAGGTACCCATGACCGCCGACGGATTCATCACCTGCCTCTGGTTCGACGACCAGGCGGAGGAGGCCGCCCACCACTACGTCTCGATCTTCGAGAACTCCAGCCTCGGCGAGGTCACCCGCTACACGGAGGGGTCCCCGCGCCCCGCCGGTACCGTGCTGACGGTCGAGTTCACGGCCAACGGGCAGAAGTTCGTCGGCCTCAACGGCGGTCCCGGGTTCACCTTCAACGAGGCCGTCTCCTTCCAGATCCTGTGCGACGACCAGGAGGAGGTCGACCACTACTGGACGAAGCTCACCGAGGGCGGCGAGCCGGGCTCGTGCGGCTGGCTCAAGGACAGGTACGGCGTGTCCTGGCAGGTCGTCCCCAGGGCCTTCGTCGAGATGATGCGCTCGTCGGAGGCGGAGAAGGCGACCCGTGCCATGAAGGCCATGCTCGCGATGGGCAAGCTCGACATCGACGCGCTGCGGAAGGCCTACGCGGGGGAGTAGGCCGGACCGGCGGCCCGGCGTGGGCGGGGGCCCGCAGCGCCTCCTCCCACCGGGCCGTCACCACGCCGGCGTCGGCGCTTCCCCCCGTTGCGTTCCTGACCGGCCTTGATCGGCCACCCGCAACGGGATCCCGGCCCGGCGATGGCCCCGAGGGCCGTTCACGTCACGTCGTTCACCAGTACCGCGGCCCCGTCGAACCGCCCCTCCTCCAGGTCGGTGAGTGCCCGCACGGCGTCGGAGAGGGGGTAGGGGTGCGTGGTGGCGCGGACCCGGTGACGGGCGGCGAGGGAGAGGAAGGCACGCGCGTCCTCCCGGGTGTTGGAGGTGACGCTGCGGATCTCCTTCTCGTAGAAGAGGTCGCTCTCGTAGTGGAGGGGTGGCACGTCGCTCAGATGGATCCCGGCGATCGCGAGCACTCCGCCCCGGTCCAGGGCCCGCATCGCCACCGGGACCAGATCACCCACCGGCGCGAAGAGGATCGCGCTGTCCAGCGGCTCGGGCGGCATGTCCCGCGCGCCGCCCGCCGAGGCGGCCCCCAGGTCCAGCGCCAGCCGCCGCGACGCCGCGCCCCGGGTCAGCACGTGCACGGTGGCGCCCTCGGCCAGCGCGACCTGCGCACACAGGTGGGCGCTGCCGCCGAAGCCGTACAGCCCCAGACGTCCGCCCGGCGGCAGAGCGGCCCGGCGCAGCGCACGGTAGCCGATGATGCCGGCGCACAGCAGCGGTGCCGCCGCCACCTCGTCGAGGTCCTCGGGCAGCCGGTGGGCGTACGCCGCGGGCACGGTCGTGTACTCGGCGTACCCGCCGTCGGCGTCCCAGCCCGTGTACCGCGAGGAGGGGCAGAGGTTCTCGGCGCCGCGCCTGCAGTAGGCGCAGGTGCCACAGGTGTGCCGCAACCAGGCCACACCCACCCGGTCGCCGGGCGCGAAGCCGGTCACCGCGGCCCCGAGCCCCGCCACCTCGCCCACCACCTCGTGGCCGGGCGTGACGCGCTGCCGGTGCACCGGCAGGTCGCCCTCGACCACGTGCAGGTCGGTCCGGCACACCCCGCACGCCCGCACCCGCACGAGCAGCTCGCCCCCGGCCGGCACCGGGACCGGCTTCTCCACGAACTCCAGGGCACCCCCCGCCACCGGCCCCGGGGCCGCCACCGTCCACGCCCGCATCGTCCCGTCCGCCATACCGCGCCTCGCTTCCCCGGAGAACCGCCGGGAGCCGTCGCCGCCCGTCCTTCAAGTCTCCGACGGACGGGCGCCCTCGGCGCGCGCTTCGCGCCACTCCTGGCTAGCGTGAGGAGGGGGACGACCCAACGCACCGGAAGAGGTTCGCAGTCATGGCCGCACCATCTGAGGGAACCCCCTGCTGGGCCGACGCGATGTTCACCGACCTGGAGGGCGCCAAGAACTTCTACGGCGAGGTCCTGGGCTGGACCTTCGGGGAAGCCTCGGCGCAGTACGGCAACTACACCCAGGCGTACGCGGACGGCAAGGCCGTCGCCGCCGTCGTCCCGCCGATGCCCGGCCAGGAGAGCCAGTCCCAGTGGTGCCTGTACTTCGCCGTGGCTGACGCCGCCGCCGTCGCCGGGCGGATCCGGGACAACGGCGGCGAGGTGCTGATGGAGCCGATGCAGGTCGGTGAGTTCGGGACGATGTGCCTGGCCCGCGAACCCAGCGGCGCCGTCTTCGGGGTGTGGCAGGCCGGCACCCACGAGGGCTTCGAGGCCCCGCCGCAGACGCCGGGCGCCTACTGCTGGGCCGAGGTCTTCACCCGCGACCCGGACCGGACCGACGCGTTCCTGTCCGCCGTCTTCCCCTACGCGGCGAAGCAGATACAGGACGACACGATGGACTTCCGGCTCTACGACCTGGACGGCGGTACCGTCCTCGGCCGGATGAGGATGACCGACGACTTCCCGCCCGAGGTCCCCTCCTACATCAATGTCTACTTCACCGTCCCCGACTGCGACGCGGCGGTCGCGACGGCGACGAAGCTGGGTGCCGTGCTGCGCTTCGGCCCCATGGACAGCCCCTTCGGCCGGTTCGCGGCGCTGAGCGACCCGCAGGGCGCCAGCTTCTCCGTGATCGACGTCACGACCACGGCCGGGGAGATGCCCAAGACCACCGACGTCCCCTGACCGCCGGGCGGTGGAACCGCCCGGTCATGGCATGATCGAGCCATGCGTGAACGAGTGGTGGCCGCGTGCGACGGGGCTTCGAAGGGGAACCCCGGACCGGCGGGCTGGGCATGGGTCGTCTCGGACGAGGCGGAGAGCGCGGAGCGCTGGGAGGCGGGGCCGCTCGGCCGCACCACCAACAACGTCGCCGAACTCACCGCCCTGGAGCGGCTGCTGGCGGCCACCGACCCGCAGGTGCCGCTGGAGATCCGCATGGACTCGCAGTACGCCATGAAGGCGGTGACCACCTGGCTGCCCGGCTGGAAGCGCAACGGCTGGAAGACCGCCGCGGGCAAGCCGGTCGCCAACCAGGAGCTCGTCGTCCGCATCGACGAGCTCCTGACCGGCCGCTCGGTGGAGTTCCGCTACGTGCCGGCGCACCAGGTCGACGGCGACCCGCTCAACGACTTCGCCGACCGCGCCGCCAGTCAGGCCGCGAGCGTCCAGGAGGCTGCGGGCAGCGCACTCGGTTCGCCCGCGCCGCCGCCCGCGCCCGACGCCCCGGCGGCCCGGCCCGCTCGCCGCAGGGCCCCCGGCAAGCGGGCGGGCACGGCCTCCGGGGCCTCGCAGTCCGCCGGGTCCACGCGCACGATCAAGGCCAAGTTCCCGGGCCGCTGCCAGTGCGGCCGGCCCTACGAGGCCGGTGAGTCCATCGCGAAGAACGCCCAGGGCTGGGGCCACCCGGAGTGCCGCACGGCCGGCGTTTGAGCCGACCGGCGCCGGTCCGAGCCCCCTCAGCCGTGTCGTACCGGGCCCGTGTCGGACTCAGTCGGTGTCGAACGTGTAGTGCGGCGTGTGGTCCAGCAGGTCCACGGGGCGCACGTCGTTCCACGGCTTCATCGTCTCGTACAGGTCGACGACGTCCGGCGTCCCACCGTCCGGCACGTACCCGGAGCCCGGGTGCCGGCGCTGCCACTGCGCCCACAGCTTGTCGACGAAGGCGTGGTGCAGCCAGAACACCGGATCGTTGGGGGAGACCCCGGTCGCCATCTGCCCGCCGACCCACACGTGGACCCGGTTGTGCAGGTTCACCCCGCGCCAGCCCTCCAGGTGGTTGCGGAAGCCGTCGGAGGCGCTGTTCCACGGGGCCATGTCGTACGTCGGTATGCCCAGCACCGACTCCACCTCCGCCCGGGTCGGCAGCCCCCACCCGCCGGCCCCCAGGGTCCGGCGCAGATAGGAGCGGCCGTCCACCCGTACGTTGATCCGCCAGTTGCCGGCCGAGGCGGCGAACGGGCCGTCCGTCACCCGCCCGTCCCGGCTGCGCCCGTCGCCGCCGAGGAAGTCAGGCGCCCACAGTGAGGAGCGGGCGGTACGGTCGGCCGTCCAGTCCCAGTACGGCAGCGCCACCGAGGCGTCCACCGACTGCAGCGCCTGCTCGAACTCCAGCAGGAACCTGCGATGCCAGGGCAGGAACGACGGCGAGCGGTGGCCGGTGCGCTCGCCGAAGTCGGTGTCGGACATGACGAAGTGGTTGTGCGTGGTGACGAAGGCGTCGTAGCGCCCGCTGCGCTTCAGTTCCAGGACGGCGGCGACGAAGCGGCGCCTCTCGTCGGCGGTCAGGGTGGCCTGGTTCTTGCGGACGGTCATGGCTGGTCGGCTCCAAGGATGCGTGAGTGCTGGTCAGTTGACGGGAAGCGGCAGCAACTGCGCGCCCTGCAGCTCGTCCACCGCGACGCGGGCGGCGGCGCGCGGCGTGGCCACCGGGTCGTAGTGGCTGACGACGCTGATCCAGCTGCCGTCGGCGTTGCGCATCACGTGCAGTTCCACCCCGTCGACGAACACGGCGTATCCACCGTGGTGGTGGCCGCCCCCGGCCACCGGCCGGCCCGCTATGCGGCGGCCGTGGTAGATCTCGTCGAAGGGGGCGGGGGCGTCGTGCGGGTGCTCGGCGGCGTGGGCGGGCAGCGCGGTGAGGGCCTGCGCGCCCGCGGCCGTGGCGGCGAGGGCGGCTGCGGCGGTGAGCGCGCGGCGACGGCTGAGTTCCGGCATGCGGGACCTCCGGGGACGTGGTCGGCGGGTGATGCCGCATGCCTATCGAGGCCACTGGGACCGGGAGAAATCGCCCGCATCCGGTTGGCTGCGATCAGGACAATTGAGTACATGTCGTACAGTCTTGAACCAAGATGATCTTGCTGCGGTCATCGGTCCTGCACTACCGGAAGAGGTAATTCCTTCTCCGTGCGCGGGCGTTCGCGGTGAACCTTCGCCGCCCGCCCCTGTCGTGGTGACGCGGCTCACGCCGCGGAAATGACGCGAAAGAGGGGGCGGGTGGGCCGACCCGGGTGCTGATACCCTGCGTTGCCACATGACAGCGTTCGGTAATCACTGGGGGTGTGTGTGAAGGTCGCCTGCGTCGGAGGCGGACCCGCCGGTCTGTACCTGTCCATCCTGCTGAAGCGGCAGGATCCGTCCCACGACATCACCGTCCACGAACGCGACCCCGAGGGGTCGACCTACGGCTGGGGTGTCACCTACTGGCGGGGACTGCTCGACCGGCTCCAGGCGCACGACCCCGAGTCGGCCCACGCCGTCGCCGAGGCGTCCGTCCGCTGGAACGACGGCGTCGCACACGTCCGCGACCTGAACACGCGGCACCGGGGCGACGAGGGATTCGGCATCGGCCGCCACCGCCTCCTGCGGATCCTCGCCGAACGCGCCCGCTCCCTGGGCGTACGGCTGGAGTTCGAGCACGAGATCACCGAACGCAACGTCCCGGCCGCGGACCTCGTCGTCGCTGCCGACGGCGTCCACAGCGCCCTGCGCACCCGGCACGCCGGCCACTTCGGCACCGACGTGCGAGCCGGCCGCAACTCCTACATCTGGCTCGGCACCAGCAAGGTCTTCGACGCCTTCACCTTCGCCTTCGTCGAGACCGGGCACGGCTGGATCTGGTGCTACGGCTACGGGTACGGCCCCGACCGCAGCACCTGCGTCGTCGAATGCGCCCCCGAGACCTTCACCGGCCTCGGCCTGGACCGGGCCGGCGAGGCCGACGCCCTGGCCCTGCTGGAGAAACTGTTCGCCCACGTCCTGGACGGCCGCTCCCTCATCGGCCGCTCCCCGGCCGACGGCAGCGCACCCTGGCTGACCTTCCGCACCCTCACCAACCGCACCTGGCACCGCGGCAACCTCGTCCTGCTCGGCGACGCGGCCCACACCACCCACTACTCCATCGGTGCCGGCACCACCCTCGCCCTGGAGGACGCCATGGCCCTGGCCGGGGCGCTGCGCGAGTACGGCGACCCCGCCCTGGCGCTGCCCGCCTACGAGCGGGAGCGCAGGGCCGCGCTGCTGTCGGTGCAGAGCGCCGCCCGCTACAGCGCGCAGTGGTACGAGAACCTGCCGCGCTACATCGATCTGCCCCCGGAGCAGATGTTCGCCCTGCTCGGCCAGCGCCACTCACCCCTGCTGCCGCACGTGCCGCCCCAGCTCTACTACCGGCTCGACCGGGCGGCCGGGCGGCTGGAGCCGCTGCGCCGGTTCAAGCGCTGGCTGGGCCCGAAGGTCGCCCGGACGGCCCACGCCCGGGCGCTCGCTTCCCGCAGGTGACACCGGGCGTCCAGGCGAACGCGCGGAGCGCTCCCTTCCGCTGTGCGGCCGGGACGGGTGTCAGACTGGGCGCATGGAAGAGCGCGCATTCGACAGGTGGGGTCAGCACGCCTCCGTCGTCGGCCTCGGCACATGGCAGCTGGGGGCCGACTGGGGAGACGTCGACCACAAGGTGGCCCTCTCGGTGCTGGAGGCAGCGGCCGAGTCGGGGGTGACCTTCTTCGACACCGCCGACGTGTACGGCGACGGCCGCAGCGAGCAGACCATCGCGACCTTCCAGAGCAGCAGGCCCGACCTGCACGTCCTGGTAGCGACCAAGATGGGCCGCCGCGTCGGGCAGATCCCGCAGAACTACGTCCTGGACAACTTCCGCGCCTGGAACGACCGCTCCCGCCGCAATCTGGGCGTCGACCGCATCGACCTGGTCCAGCTGCACTGCCCGCCCACCCCCGTCTACTCCTCGGACGAGGTGTACGATGCCCTCGACACGCTGGTGGCCGAGGAACGCGTGGCCGCCTACGGAGTCAGCGTCGAGACCTGCGCGGAGGCTCTCACCGCGATCGCCCGGCCGAACGTGGCGAGCGTGCAGATCATCCTCAACCCCTTCCGCATGAAGCCACTGCGGGAGGTGCTCCCGGCGGCCCGCGAGGCGGGCGTCGGCATCATCGCCCGCGTTCCCCTCGCCTCCGGCCTGTTGTCCGGCAGGTACACCCGGGAGACCGTCTTCGCCGCCGACGACCACCGCACCTACAACCGGCGGGGCGAGGCCTTCGACGTCGGCGAGACCTTCTCCGGCGTCGACTACACCACCGGCGTCGAGGCGGCGGCCGAGTTCTCCGCCCTCGCCCCCGACGGGTACACCCCCGCGCAGCTCGCCCTGCGGTGGATCATCCAGCAGCCCGGGGTCACCACCGTCATCCCCGGTGCCCGCACCCCCGAGCAGGCCCGCGCCAACGCGGCCGCCGGCCGGCTGCCCGAGCTGGACACGGCCACGCTGGCCGCCGTCCGGGACCTGTACGAGCGGCGGATCCAGGACCAGGTCGAGAGCCGCTGGTAGGACGGAGGGACTCCTGTTGCCCGGCGACGATCGGATCCGGCCCGGACAGGGAACCCGTCCGGGGGAGGAGACGTCGTCGGCGAACGAATCGGGAGGAGACGTGCCGGTCACCGGACAGCAGCCGGGCAAGCGCACCGGACGCGACGAGACCGAGGAGGAACGCGCGGACCGGATGTGGGTCGAGCTGATCCAGGAGGTCCGCGTCGCCCAGACCGGCGTGCAGATCCTCTTCGGGTTCCTGCTCACCGTGGTGTTCACGCCGCGCTTCCTCCAGCTGGAGGACACCGAACGGTCGATCTACGTCGTCACCGTGGTTCTCGGCGCCTGCGCGACCGGTGCCCTGGTCGGCCCCGTCTCCCTGCACCGGATGGTCGCCGGACGCCGGGTCAAACCGCAGGCCGTGCGCTGGGCCGCCAAGCTGACCCTGGCCGGCCTGGTGCTGCTGCTGGCCACCATGGCGTCCTCGCTGCTGCTGATCCTGCGGGTGGCCACCCACGGGACGTTCGTGCCATGGCTGGTGACCGCCGTCGTCGCCTGGTACCTGCTGTGCTGGTTCGCGCTGCCCCTGTGGGCGCGGCGCCGCCACACCACCCGGTGACACGGCTCGCGCCCGGTCAGGATCCGGCGCGCTCGCCGCGGCGGCGGCCCCGTCCCCGAACGCCGCACCCGCCCCTGGACGGGACGCCCGGTCAGGACCCCGTCGGCGCCCTCCTCTACAGTACGGCCGTGGAAGTAACGTGCACCCAGTGCCGGACCGTCGGCCTGCAGCCCGGCTTCATCGAGGACACCGGTGACCGCGCCAGCGGGTACGCCCGCTGGATAGCCGGGCCCCTGGAGCGTGGACTCCTCGGAGGAGCCAAGCGCTGGGGCCGCCCGCGGTACCAGATCGACGCCTACCGGTGCCCCGCCTGCGGCCACCTTGAACTCTTCGCACCGCACGAGGTCTGACCCGACGTCATGCCGGCCGCACGGGACCACCCGCCGGCCCACGGGCAAGGGCGAGGTGCCGGGCGGATCGTCACATCGCAGGGCGGCGCGGCTGATCGCCCCGATCGGGCTGCCCGCGCACCGCTCAGCGAGTGCGCACCACCACCGGCCGGATCAACGCGACGGCCTTGTCCCCCGGCCACTCCCGGGACCCATCGGTGTACGGTCCCGCGAACCGGGTGCCGGCCGTGCTCGCGAGGAACCACCGGCCGCCGACCAGGGCCAGCACGTAGTACGGATCGGAGGGGTCGACCTCGCACACGGCCGGGTCGACGTCGCACAGGACGTCCATCCCCAGGCGTGCGCCGATGTGCTCAGCGACACGCAGGTCGGGGTAGGGCCCCAGGTCGCACGGGCACACGAGCACCTCAAGGGCGAGCGGCCAAGCCGGATCTCCGGTGTCCCGCAGACGTGCCCACAGCCCCGTCACCTCGTCGGGTACGTCCCAGTCACCGTCCTGCACCAGCAACTGCGTGCCGGGCGGCACCACTTCACCGAGCATGGCCACCACGTCGTCGACCGTGAGGGACCGTGAGAACGCCATGTTGAACATGCGTGCCATACAACCACGTGGCCCGGACACCGGGTCCGGGGCGAACTCCGCCCCGCTGCGGCACGATCCCGCTCGGCCCCGGCCCGCTCCGCTCCCGGCCGTGCGCCCCGGACCTCAGTCCGGGGCAGGGCGGAACGTCCGCAGGGCCACGTCCAGGGCCTCCCGGCCGGCAGCCCCGGTCCACTCGGCGGCCGGGGCGGTGAAGCGCAGCGAGTAGCCGCGCCCGCCGCCGATCAGGAAGCCCCGCCCGAAGGTCCGCACCTGCTCGCCGTCGGCGGTGGCGATCCACTGCATGTCGGCGGCCTCGTGGCCCTGGTACGACGTGGCGTGGATCTCGCCGATCCGCCGGTACCCGCCCGTCTTCTCCAGCCCCGGCTCGACGTCCTCCCGCCACACGGCGACGGGGTCCGGGCCGACCCGTTCGCTGTAGGTCACCGCGAGGGTGCGCGGATCGCCGTCGGCGCCGAACACGACGCGGTAGGCCAGACCGGCCACGCGCGTGGTGCGCAGCCGCCGCCACGTGCCGGGCAGCGCCACGGAGAAGCCCTCCGGCGCCTCGTAGGTGCGGAAGCCGGCCGCGGGCGCGGTGGGCGAGGCCGGGGGGGTCGTGCCCGGCCGTGCCGGGCTCGACGGCGCGGCGGACCGGCCGGGCCGCGGCCCGGCCTCCGTGCTGCCGGGTGTGTGGAGGGTGACGGCCGAGACCGCGACGGCGACGGTGACGACGGCCAGCGTCGTCCCGAATGCCATGGCCCGTCCGCGCCCCGTCCGTCCCTGACGGGTCACGGCGCCGTAGGCGCGGCGCAGCCGTGGCGCGGGCACCTCGGTGAGGGCCGCGTCCTCGTTCAGGACCCGGGTGAGCGCCTCACGCACCGCCGGACGTGTCGGCCGCTCCCGCGAGTTCTTGCGCAGCAGCCCCCGGACGGTCTGCGTCAGGGGCCCGGTGCGCACCGGAGCGCGCAGCGGCAGCCGGTCCACACCCTTCAGCGTCGCCTCCGTACGGTCCCGGTCGCGGAACGGGGGCCGGCCCTCGACCATCGTGTACAGGATCGCGCCCAGCGCCCACAGGTCGGCGGCGGGGCCGATCCGCTCGTCGCGCGCCTGCTCCGGAGAGGCGTAGGAGGGTGCCGCCATGCGTGGCGCCAGCGTGGTGCCCGCCAGTCCGAAGCCGGCCACGAGCACCGGGCCGTGCTCCTGCACGAACACCTGGCCGGGGCTGAGTTCGCCGTGTGTGATGCCCTCGTCGTGCGCGGCCTGGAGCACGTCGAGGATCTCCAGACCGATGCGCGCTGCCCGCACCGGGCTGAACCGGACGCGCTCGCCGAGGATCTCCCCCAGCGGGGGCCCGTCGACGGCATCGGTGACGGTCCACAGACTTCCCTCAGCCACGACGGCGTCGACGACCACGGGGACCCGGCCGGGGCACAGGCGTGCCATCGTCTCCGCCATGCGCAGTACCCGGCCCGTGATGCGGCGTGCGCTCTCCTCGTCCGGTGTGTCGGGCCGTGCCGGCAGACCCGTCCGCGTCACCAGGCAGCGCCGCCCGGCCTCGACGTCCTCGCCGGACCAGCAGACGCGGTTCGTCTCCCGGTGCACGATGCGCAGCAGCCGGTATCTGCCTGCGATCAACTCGTCTTCGGGAACGGGCACGTCGGCCATGGTCACCTCTCGCTGAACCCCCCGGCTCTTTGCCATGGGTACGGGGATCGCGGCGTTCGGTGTTCAACACGGAACGCGTGTCCGTGGGAAAGCTCCCGACCGGGCGACGACTTCCCGCCACCGCGGCGCGCAGCGCCGGACATCAGGCGCCGAAGAGCTGCGTCCAGTAGGTGCCGGACGGCCCGCCGCCGGCGAAGCCGACACCGATGTGCGTGAACGCGGGGGCGAGGATGTTGGCGCGGTGCCCGGGGCTGTCCATCCAGCCCGCCACCACCTCGGCGGGGGACCGCTGACCGCAGGCGATGTTCTCGCCGATCGTGCGCCGGGCGGAGCCCGCCGCAGCGGCCCGGTCCCAGGGCTGCGTCCCGTCCGGCGAGGTGTGCGCGTGGTATGCCCGGGTGGCCATGTCCTCGCTGTGGGCCCGTGCGGCGGCGGCGAGCCGCACATCGGCACCCAGCGGCGGCAGGCCCGCCCGTGCCCGCTCCCGGTTGGTGAGTTCGGCGACCTCGGCCTCCGTCCGCGCCAGCCCGTCCCGTGTGAGCGGCGCTGCCCACACCGCCGTCCAGTAGATGTCGCCGCCCGCGGCGCAGTGACCCAGGCCGACGTGCCCGAAGGCCGGATCGTGCAGGGTGCGGCGGGTCCTCTCACCGCGCAGGCAGTACGCGACGAACTCCTGCGCGGTGAGAGGACCGGAGACCAGGTGCTCGCCCACGGCGAGGTAGGCGTATCCGGCCGAGGTCACCCGCTGGTGGACCGAGACCCCGTCCGCCCCTTCGGCGCAGGGCCGGCCGGCCGCGGCCATCGCACGGGCGTGCGCCTGGGCGGCCCCGGTGAGCCGCGCGTCGGTGAGGACCGGCCGGGACCCGGCCGCGGCACGGGCCGCGTTGACCGGGACGAGGAAGCCGTCCCGGGCGGAAGGGCCGCCGGGCGCGGTGACGCGCTCCGGCGCCGGGGGCGGCACCGGGCCGGCAGCGGGGGGCACCGCGGTGTCCTCGACCACGTCCACGCCGAAGTCCCGTGCGAGGCCCGCCAGTCCGTCGGCGTACCCCTGGCCCAGCGCGCGCAGCCGCCATGCCGGGCCCCGCCGGTAGATCTCCGCCAGCAGCAGGACCGTCTCCGGGCCGGGCGGCGAGGGAGTGAACCGTGCGAGAACGCGCCCGCGGGCGTCGGCGATCCCCAGCACGGGCACCGGCAGCCGTCCGAGCGGCGTGCCCGGATCCGCTGCGCTGATCGCCACGGTCGCCCGGCTGGCACCGGCGCGCAGCCGCGCCGGCTCGATCCTGAGTGTCTCCCCCGTCAGCTGGACACCCGGGGCGGACGGCTGGTTGTAGAAGACGAAGTCCCGGTCGCCGGTGACCTTGCCCCCGCCGCCGGTGACGAGTGCGCAGAGGTCGAAGCGACCGGGTACCCGGAGTGCCAGCACGCCGTCCGGGAGGGGCATGTGGGCCCCGGGGACCAGCTCGCTCATCCTGCCGCCCTGGTGCCGATCGGAATCCTGCCCCGACAACGGCCGGCGGGCCGCGCCGGTTCCCGTGGGGAGGACCGGGAGGACGGTCCCTGGGATCAGGGGCCGGGGCACAGACCGGCGCGCACGGCGTCCACGATCCGTCCCGCCTTGGCCGGCCCGAAGCCGTCCGGGTGTCCGGGCGAGACGAACCGCTTCTCCGCCTCGGCGGTCTGCCGGTCCCGGTCGTCGGGGTGGTCGTGGAGGGTGCGGCACAGTGTGCGGCCCCGGTCCACGGCTCCGTCCTCGTCGTCGTGCACGATGTCCGGATCGATGGCGGTCAGGGCACGGACGTAGGCGGCCTCGCCGTTGGCGTCGGGACGCGGTGGCAGTCCGGCTGCCGTCTCCCGGCCCGCGTCCGAGCCGGCCCCCCGGCCGGCCGGCCTCCCGCTCTCCTCCCGTGCGGAGTCCGCCCCGCCCGCCGGGCTCGCGGAGGGAGAACCGGAGGCCGTGGCGGACGCGGACTTCGGCGTGCGGGAGGCGGTCGCCGCGGGAGCCGTGGCGGGGTCGTGCGATCCGCAGGCGGTCAGCGCGGCGAGAGCGAGAGCGCAGGACGCGAGCGTCGCTGCGGTGGAGCGGTGGTTCACGGGTCTCCTGGGACGGTCCTGGTCGGGTTACGAGTGCCGGGACCCGTGAGCGTATGAGGTGCTTGTATGCCCATGGGACGGTTCATGCGTCCGCAAGGGGGCGTACGGGAGTGCAATCGGAGTGCACCTCACGCCGGCGCGCCAGGCGGGTCCGCGAGCGCCCAAGGGCGCCGCGTGCGCCGAACGGCGCTCCGCGGTGCCGTGCACGGCACCGGGCGGCGCGGCCCCGGACGGCCGTCCGGTCGCCCGCAGCGGCGCGCGCCGTGCCGCACCGTTCAGCGCAGGGCGCGCGTCCAGTCCTCCGGTACGCGACCCGCCGGCCCCGGGGCGGGCTGGTCCTCGGGGCGGCTTTCGGGCGGCGCCAGCCGCGGGCCGCTCTCGTACAGCGCGTTCGTGGCGTAGTCCCAGTACCAGGCCTCGCCCGGCTCGAAGCTCTGCACCAGCGGGTGGCCGGTGCTCGCGAAGTGCGCGGTGGCGTGCCGGGCGGGGGAGCTGTCGCAGCAGCCGACATGACCGCATCGCGCGCAGCGCCGCAGGTGGAACCACCATCCTCCGGCCGCCTCGCACTCCAGGCAGCCGGTGCCGCTCGGTGCGGCCGTGGGGTCGATCGCCTCGGCGTCGGTCATCCGGCCTCCTCGGGCTGGTTGTCGGGATCCGCGGCCGTCAGGGGGAGCAGGACGCGGAAGCGGGTGTCGCCGGGCTCGGACTCGACCTCGATGCCGCCGTGGTGCTTGTCGACCACGATCCGCCAGGAGATGTCGAGCCCGAGACCGGTGCCCTCGCCGACGGGCTTGGTGGTGAAGAACGGGTCGAAGATGCGGCTGCGGATCTCGGGTGCCACACCGGGGCCGGTGTCGCCGAACTCCACCACGAGCCGATCGCCGTCGAGGGAGGTGCGGACGGTCAGGGTGCCCTCGCCGCCCGTGGCGTCGATGGCGGCGACCGCGTTGTCGATCAGGTTCGTCCAGACCTGGTTCAGCTCCGCCGGGTAGGCCGGCACCTTCGGGAGGGTGCGGTCGTACTCCTTGGCGACCACGATGTGCCGGCCGATCTTGCCCGAGAGCATCAGCAGGGTGCTGTCCAGGAGTTCGTGCACGTCGGCGACCTGGTACGGGGCACGATCGAGCTGCGAGTACTGCTTGGCCGCGTCGACGAGGTGGGAGATACGGGCGGTGGAGTCCTCGATCTCGTCCATGAGGAGCTCGGTCTCGACCGTGTAGTTCAGCCAGCCGATCGCGCCGGGCAACATGTCCTCGTCCACGACCGCGGCGACCTGTTCGAGCCAGTCGACGTCGAGTCCCGCCTGCACGAAGGTCGGGGCGAGCCGCCAGCCCTCGGCAAGGCCGTGGTCGTCGAGCCAGTCGGTGAGCAGGTCCTCCCGGTCGGACGCCTCCAGCGGGCTCAGCGCGGGGGCCTTGCCGACCCGTTCGGCGGTGCGCTCCTGGATCTCGACGAGGTCCGCGAGACACTCCCGGTCGTAGGTGCCCGAGGAGATCACCGCGAGCTTGTGCCGCATCTTGGCCACGCGTTCGCGCAGGGTCGCCGTGGCGCGGACGGCCGCCGCGGCGGGGTTGTTGAGTTCATGGGTCAGACCCGCCGACAGCGAGCCCAGAGCCAGCAGTCGCTCGCGCTGGCCGATGGCCCGCTGGGTGTTCTTCGCACCGAAGAACAGGCCCTCCAGCAGGTGGACCGCCATCGGGAACCACTCCTGCACCGCGGCCGCGAAGGTGTCGGCGGGAAGCACGAAGAACCGGGTCGGTTCGGTCACGCGCATCGAGCTGTTGTACACCTGCCGGACCCGGTCGCCGAGATAGGCCTGCATGGCGCCGGCGTACACGCCGGGCTGCGAGGTGCGGGTGACCTCGATGTCGTCACCGCCCACCCGGCGGGACAGCACCACCGTGCCCTCGATCATCACGTAGAAGCAGGTGGCGGGTTCCCCCTCGGCGTACACCGGGCCCGGGTCGAACAGCTCGACCCGTCCCTCGCCGCACAGGCGCCCCAACTGCTCGGGCGCCAGCTTCTCGAAGAGGAACAGCGACCCGATCTCCGCCGGGCTGCACGGCGCAGGACGGCCGCTCACGACTGCTCCAGGTACCGGTGCACGAGCATCACGGCCATGGCTCCCTCTCCCACGGCGGACGCCACCCGCTTGGCGGACGCGGCGCGCGCGTCGCCGGCCACGAACACGCCGGGCACGCTGGTCTCCAGGTGGTACGGCGGGCGGTCCAGCTCCCAGTCGGCCGGCGGGCGCCCGTCGGCCGTGAGATCGGGGCCGGCCAGGATGAACCCGCGTTCGTCGCGCAGGACCGTCCCGCCCAGCCAGTCCGTGAGCGGCGCCGCGCCGATGAACACGAACAGCCAGCCCGCGTCGACCCGTTCGTCCCGGCCCGTGGCCATGTCCCGCAGGGTCAGCTGCTCCAGATGGTCCGTGCCGTGTGCGGCCCGCACCACGGTGCCCGGGCGGACGGTGATGTGGGGAGCGTCCTCGATCTGCTGGACCAGGTAGTGCGACATCGACGCCGACACCGAGGTTCCGCGCACCAGCAGCGTCACCGACTTCGCGACCCTGGACAGGTACATCGCGGCCTGCCCCGCGGAGTTGGCACCCCCGACGATGTAGACGTCCTGGTCCTGGCAGGACGACGCCTCGGTGAGCGCCGAGCCGTAGAAGACGCCGCAGCCGGTGAGGTCGGCACAGCCCACCGCCTCCAGCTGCCGGTACTGGACACCGGTCGCGAGGATCACACTGTGCGCACAGACCGCGGAACCGTCGGAGAAGCGGACCGTGCGGGCGGAGCCGCCGACCTCCAGACCGGTCACCTCGCGTGCGGTGAGGATCTCCGCGCCGAACCTCGCGGCCTGCCGCCGGGCACGCTCGGTGAGCTGCGCGCCGGAGACGCCGTCGGGGAAGCCGAGGTAGTTCTCGATACGGGAGCTCTGGCCGGCCTGGCCACCCGTGGCCGACCGCTCCACGAGCACGGTGCGCAGCCCCTCGGAGGCACCGTAGACCGCCGCGCCCAGCCCGGCCGGGCCGCCACCGATGACGACCAGGTCGTAGAAGTCGGCGGCGGGAGTCGTGGCCAGACCTACGCGGGCGGCCAGTTCGGGGGCGTCCGGTTCGATCAGGGTGCTGCCCTCGGGCGTGATCACGAGTGGCAGCCGCTCGCCGTCCTGCCCGGCCGCGGCCAGCAGCCGCCTGCCCTCGGGTTCCTCGGACGAGTACCAGCGGTACGGCACCTGGTTGCGGGCCAGGAACTCGCGCACCTGCGACGAGCGCGCCGACCAGCGGTGTCCGACCACCTTGGTGCTGGGCACCGGCCGGAAGTCGCTGCACCGCCAGGCCTGGAGCAGGTCGTCCAGGACCGGGTAGAGCTTCTCCTCGGGCGGGTCCCAGGGCTTGAGCAGGTAGTGGTCGAGGTCGACGACGTTGATGGCGTCGATCGCCGCGTTCGTGTCCGCGTACGCCGTCAGCAGCACCCGCCGGGCGCCGGGGTACACGTCCATGGCCCGTTCGAGGAACTCGACGCCGTTCATCTGCGGCATCCGGTAGTCGGCCAGGATGACGGCCACCAGGTCGCCGCGCAGCTTCAGTTCCCGCAGCGCCTGGAGCGCGGACTCGCCGGACTCCGCCCGCACGACCCGGTACGACCCTCCGTACCGGCGGCGGAGGTCACGGGCCACGGCGCGGGACACCCCCGGGTCGTCGTCCACGGTCAGGATGACGGTCCGCGCGGTGTCGGCGGCCTGTGCCATGCGTCTCCCGCCCCGGGCGGTCCCCGGCGGCGCGGCAGTTCTGCCGCGGCTGCCGCCGACGCCGTGCCGGCTCCTGGACCATCGTATGTTCGATCGTCCCGCTCCGCTCGGGTGTGACCGGTCCCGCCCCGTCGCCGGGGCGTGCACCGCGGCGCGTCCCGCGGTGCCCCGTCGACGTCCCGGGCGGCGGCGTGGTGAAGACTGGGGGCGACGGATGTGATCGCGAGACGAGGGAGGCGGCCTTATGACCGGGCCGATCACCGCAGGGGTCGACGGAACCGACGAGAGCCTCGCCGCTCTGGACTGGGCGGCGCGCGAGGCCGTACGGCGGGGGCTGGCGCTGCGCGTGGTGCACGCCTGGGAGTTCCAGCCGAACGCGGCGCCCGACGTGGCCGGACGTGAGGCGCAGGAGCAGTGGGTACGGGACTCCGTAGCGGCGGCCGTGCGCCGCGTCACCGAACGGCACCCCGGTCTGGAGGTGTCCACGGAGGTGGCCGAGGGGCCGGCGGTGCCTACGCTGGTCGGAGCCGCGGCCGGGGCGGAGCTGCTGACGCTGGGGTCGCGCGGGCACGGCCCGCTCGTCGGATTCCTGCTGGGCTCCGTGGGACAGCAGGTGATCGCGGAGGCGGAGCGCCCCGTCGTCCTGGTCCGGGCCGGCGACGAGGCCAGCGCCGAGGTGTCCGGCCGGGAGATCGTCGTGGGCCAGCAGGGCGAGCCCGAGGACAGCGCCGAGGTGCTGCGGTTCGCTTTCGAGACGGCCGCGGCACGCGGCGCCACCGTCCGAGCGGTGCGGGCCTGGACGCTGCCGCCGGTGTTCGCCTACAGTCCCGCCTCGCTGCAGCTCCTCGACGACGCCGGCGGCCTGGAGCCGTACGAGAAGAAGGCGCTGGCCGACGCCCTGCAGCCCTGGCGTGAGCGTTTCCCCGACGTGCCCGTCGTCGAGCACGTGGAGATCGGCAGTGCCGGACAGGTGCTGCTGTCGGTGGCCGGGCGGGCCCAGCTGATGGTGGTCGGCCGCCGCGCCCGCCGCAGGGCGGTCGGCGCCCGCATCGGCTCCGTCACCCACGGGGTGCTGCACCACGCGAGCTGCCCGGTCGCCGTGGTGCCGCACGCGTGATGTCTCACTCCGCGACGACCGGCGCGAGTGTCTCGCGCGCCGTGGGCAGGACGTGCTCGATGTAGTCCTGTACGGCCGTGTCCAGTCCTATGTCGTGCTGCGCCCGCTCCGACAGGTACCAGCGGTGCTCCAGCAGTTCGTGGTAGATCTCCGCGGAGTCCATGGAGCCGCGCAGCTCGACGGGGACGGCGCGCACGGTGGGGCGGAAGACGTCCCGCACCCACCGATGCGCGAGTACCTCCGGGCGGGTGGCGAGGGGGTCACCGGGCGTGTAGTCCTCCTGGTTGGCCATCCACGACTCCAGGTCGTTGAGCAGCCGCCGGGCCTGGTTCTCCTCGGCGTCCAGGCCCGTCAGGCGGAGCAGCTGCCGCTGGTGGTGCCCGGCGTCCACGACCTTGGGCACGAAGGTGACGGAGTCGCCGTTGGAGGAGTGCTCGATCTGCATCTCGGCCACGTCGAAGCCGAGCTCGTTGAGGCGGCGTATGCGGCGCTCTATGTAGTGGTACTTGCCCGCCGGGTAGACGGAGGTGCGGGTCAGCTCCCGCCACAGGTCGCGGTACCGGGCGCAGATCTCCGTCCCGAACTCGATCGGGTCGACGGAGGGGTGCAGGGCCCCCGAGGCCTCCAGGTCCAGCAGCTCGCCGCTGATGTTGACGCGGGCGAGGTCGAGGTCGTAGTCGCGCTGGCCGGTGCTGAGTTCGGGGTGCAGGTCACCGGTCTCGGCGTCGACCAGGTACGCGGCGTAGGCGCCCGCGTCCCGCCGGAACAGCGTGTTGGACAGCGAGCAGTCGCCCCATGCGAACCCGGCGAGGTGCAGCCGCACCAGCAGCACCGCCAGGGCGTCCATGAGACGGTGCATCGTCGCCGGGCGCAGCGTCGTCTCGAACATGGCGCGGTACGGCTGCGAGCCGCGCAGATGGCGCGTGATCAGCACCGGCTCCAGCGGGGCTCCCGAGGCGTCGGTGCGGCCGGTGACCACCCCGAGGGCGTCGACCGCGGGGATCCCGAGCCGGTCGAGGTCGCGCAGCAGCACGTACTCGCGCAGCGCGGGACGCTCGGCCAGCTCCTTGACCGCGATGACCTCGTCACCGGCCCTGGCGTAGCGGACGACGTGCCGGGAGATGCCGCGGGGGAGCGGCACCAGGTACTCCTCCGGCCACTCCTCCAGCGGCAGTTGCCACGGCAGCTCCAGCAGGAGGGCGGGATGTTCCGGATTGGTGGCGTTGATCTGCAGAGCCATGGCTGAAGCCTAGTGGGGTGGCCGGAAAGGTTCACCGGCTCACCCTCCCGGCAGCAGCTCCGGACCGGCCGGACCGCACGGCCCGGGATCCCCGGTGACCCGTCCCGCACGCGCGAGTGGGGCCGGGAGCCCGCCCGGCGCCCGGCTCCCGACCGGCCCCGGACCCGGACCCGCGCGGAGGGAGGCCCCGCGCTCGTCCTGCGGGACGCGTCAGCCCACGGTGAAGCTGCCCTTCATGCCCTTGTCGGCGTGGGTGCCGATGCCGCACTCGTAGGTGTAGGTGCCGGGCTCGGCCAGGGTGATGACGGCCTCGCCGGTCGCACCGGGTTCGACCGGGCCGACCTCGCCGACCTCCTTGCCGTCGGGGCCGAAGATCTCCAGCTCGTGCTCGGTCGTGCCCCCGTTCTCCAGCTTGAACTCGACCTTCTCGCCGGCCTTGGCGGTGAAGTCGCCGAGACCTTCGAGCGCGTACTCACCGGCCTTGACCTCGACCTCACGGTCGTAGGACTCCTGGGCCGCGTCCTCACCCGCTTCGGCGCCCTCGACGGTGATCCTCTGCCGGATGCCGTCGCCGGCCTGGCCGGGCTTGCAGGCGATCTCGTACGTGCCGCCGCCCAGCTTCGCCTCCATACGGCGGGTGGTTCCGGGACCGATGTTCTCGACCTCGGTCACGATGCGGGTGTAGGCGCCGTCGTGCTCGCCGTAGACGTAGACCTCGGTGGCCCTGTCGCCCTTGTTGGTGATGGTGAAGGAGGTCTCGCCGGCCTTCAGCTCGGTCTTGGCGACCTCGCAGGCGGTGTCGGTGGCGGTGATGGCGACCTTGTCGCTGCCGGAGCCGGTGGAGTCCTTGCTGCCGCAGGCGGCCAGGAGGGGAAGGGCGAGCAGGGCGGCGCCGAGGGCGGGCAGCGTGCGGGACGTGCGCATGGGTGAACTCCGGGAGCGGTGGGACGGTGAACGGGGGTGCTGACGCGAGGGGAGTCAGCTGTCGGCCGGTGCGGGGGCGGGGCCGGGCTCCCGGCCCGGCGGGCAGGGAGGAACGTGAGGGAGGGACAGGGTCATCACCGGCAGGAAGCGGGCCAATCGGACGGAGTCGCCTCGTACCAGGTGGGGGCCGGTAGTTGGCGAACACGGCGGACGGTAGATGAGGTAAGCCTTGCCTATCAAGTTCTTGTGCGTCAGATCTCGGCCGGGTGTCGGAGCGGTCTCGTTTGAGTTCCCGGCCGGGGCGATCGAACCCCCGGCGTCTTGATCCGCGACAGTGAAAAAGGTAGGCCTTACCTGATTCACGGCGTGACGTGTCCCGGAGAGACCGCCTCCGCCGTGCCCTCGCGGGCGTCGGCCACCGCTACGCCGCGGTGGGGCGTGCACTCCGCCACGACCTGACCGAGGGCGCCTCGGGGTGGGCGCCGGGCCCAGCCTGGCGGCTCGCTTGCGCCGTTGCCGCCGGGCTGCTCGATCGCATCGGGAGCTTGGCGTGCCGCGGGGGGAACATCGTCAGGTCTGACACCCGCGTCGTGGGGAGGGGGCCCTCACCCCCGCGGGGTTCGGGCGCGCAGCCGGTCGATCTCGGCGAGTACGCGGTCCACATGCGCCCGTACCTGCGCCCGTACCGCGGCACTCCAGTTCTCCTCGGAGTAGGGACAGTGGAGGTAGAGGTGTCTGGCGTGCTCAAGGGCGGGACGGTGCTCGGGAGGGAGCTGGGCGAGGACCCAGTCGGCGGCGGCGTCCTTCGACATGATCCGGCCGGTGGCGAGGGTGGTCCAGACGCGGGCGAAGGTCAGCAGGACGTTGCGGGTGTCGCCGTCCAGGCCGTCGAGCAGTCCGGGGATACCCGTCACGCACGCCCGGACCAGGTCGGTGTGCGGGACGGGGTCGAGGACCTGCGCCGGGGGCGGACCGGTGAGGGGGCGGTCGCCGGTCAGCGCCATGGTGATCAGCAGGGCCAGATCGGGCATCGGCTCCGGCTGGGGGACTTCCCCGGCCTCGTACTCGGCGCGCAGCCACTCGCCGTAGAGGAAGTCGCAGGTCGGCGGGTACCGCCACGGCCGTACCTCGGACTGGACGGCCACGGTGAGCTCGACCGGGCGGGCCCTGTTCCGGGAGCCGGAGATCTGGAGGAGTCCATCGAGGAGTGCCCGTCGGTCCCGCTCGTCCATGCGCCGCCGCGAGACGACCAGTACGTCCACGTCGCTGGCCGGCCGGAGTCCACCGAGCACGGCGGAGCCGTGGAGGTAGATGCCGAGGGCGTCCTGCCTCAGTACGCCGCCGACCAGCCCCACGATCTCCTGAACCTGGTGCATCGCCTCAGCCTCTCGTGTTGTCCGGGGGACCGCACGGCATGGTCCGGCTTCGGCCGGCCGGGATGATGCGGGCAGGGTCGGGCCGGTCCCGCGGGTGAAGCCGCCGAGGGTGTCCGGCCGTGGCCGGAGGGGACGTTCGAGCCGGTGGCGGGAGTCAGGAGGAGGCGGCCCGCTCCCGCGCGCGCTGCGCCGCCGCCCGTACCGGGCCCCGGTGCACGGCCCCGTGGCCGGGCAGCATCACGTCGGCCTCCAGGGACTCGATGACGTCCAGCGAGGCCAGCGCGCGCTCCCGCTCGTGGTGGAACATGTCCGGCAGCAGCTGCGGCCCCGCGCCCCGCGCGGTGGGGTGGCCGCTGGCCAGGGCGTCGCCGGAGATCAGCACCCCGGACTGGGGGAGGTGGAACACGCAGTGGCCCAGGGTGTGGCCGGGGGTGTGGACGGGCACCGGGCGGCCGGGCAGGTCCAGGGGGACCGACGGTTCGAACGCCTCGGGCGAGGTGACCGGGACATGGGTCGTGCCGCCGGACCGGATCGCGTGCACGGCCCAGGGCAGGACGCCCGGGCGCCAGGAGTTGGCCAGGACGGTCCCCACGGACACCTGGTGCAGGAACTCCCGGCGTGCGTGCGGCACTTCGGCCTCGTGCAGACGGACCGGCGTGCCGTACACGCTGCGCAGGTGTTCCGCCGAGCCCAGGTGGTCGTTGTGGGCGTGGGTGATGAGCACGGCCGTGACCGCCTCCGGGGAACTGCCCACCTGCGTCAGCGAGTCCAGGACCAACTGCCGGTCCCCGGGGTACCCGGTGTCGACGAGGGTGGCGGCGTCCCCCTCGGTGAGGATCACCCAGTTGGTGTTGCTGCCGTGTACCAGGTAGGTGCCGTCGTCGACTTGCTGCACTGCTGCCCGCATGATCGTCCCGAGAGGTGAGGTGGTCCGAGCCCGACGGACCAAGGAAAGCAGATCGGGGCGCACGCCGCCGGGCCTCGGCCCGGCTCGTGCCGTCTCGTTGCCGCGTCAGGCCTGCCGCGGCGTTGCGCACGCCGTCCCGCTGCCCCTCCGCGCCGTCCCGGTGTACGCCGCGCCGCCTCAGCGCACGCCGTGCGGGCGGAACTGCACGCTGATGCGCGGTCCCGCGGCCCGCGCGGTCTTCGGTACGCAGTGCTCGAAGGCCCGCTGGCAGGAGCCCCCCATCACGGCGAGGTCCCCGTGGCCCAGCGGGTGGCGCACGGTGCTGCCGCCGCCCGCCGGGCGCAGCAGCAGGTCGCGCGGCGTGCCCACCGAGAGGATGGCGACCATGGTGTCCTCGCGGGCACCCCGTCCGATCCGGTCGCCGTGCCAGGCCACGCTGTCCCGGCCGTCGCGGTAGTAGCACAGCCCGGCCGTGGTGAACGGCTCTCCCAGCTCGCCGGCGTAGCGCGCGGACAGTGCGTCCCGCGCCTCCGCCAGCACCGGGTGGGGCAGGGGGGCGCCGGCGGCGTAGTGCGCCAGCAGCCGCGGGACGTCCACCACCTGGTCGTACATCGTCCGCCGTTCCGCCCGCCACGGGACCTCGGCCGCCAGCTGCTCGAACAGTGCGTCGGCCCCCGTCAGCCAGCCGGGCAGCAGGTCGATCCAGGCGCCCGAGCCCAGGGCCGTCCGTTCCGTGCCGTCCAGGGAACCGAGCCGCAGCCGGTCGGTCTGGTCGAACAGAGAGGCCTGGAGGTGCGTGCGCATGGCGTCAGCGTACTCCTGAATCGAAAACATGTTCCATTCGGTGCGGATCGGCGTCCGCTCTTTCGATACATCGATGTATCGGATACATTCACGTATCGAACGGAGGTCAGGGCGCCATGGCGACGGAGCGAACGGCGGCCCCGCGGGTCACCCGGCGGCGGCTGCGGACACGGGCCAACCTGCTCGACGCCGCGTTCACCGTCTTCGCCACCCGGGGTTTCGGCCGCGTCTCCATCGAGGAGGTCTGCGAGGCCGCCGGCTACAGCAGGGGTGCCTTCTACTCCAACTTCGCCAGCCTCGACGAGCTCTTCTTCGCGCTCTACCGGCAGCGCGCCGACCTGATCGCCGAGCAGGTCGCGGGCGCGCTCGCGGTGGACGGCCCCGACCTCGACGTGACCGCGTCCGTGGACCGGGTCACCGAGGTGCTCCTGCTGGACGTGGACTGGCTGCTGGTCAAGACCGACTTCCTGGTCCACGCCGCCCGGGCCCCCGAGGTCGCCCGGACCCTGCTGGAGCACCGCGACCGGCTGCGGCGGGCGATCGCCGACCGGCTGGCCCGCCTCGCCGGACACACCGAGCTGCCCGCCGTGCTCGGCGGCGCCGACGGCTCCGCCCATGCCGTCGTGGCCGCCTACGACGGGGTCACCGCCCAACTGCTGCTGGACAAGGACGTCGACCGCGCGCGTGCCTGGCTCAAGCAGCTGCTCACCGCCCTGCTGACGGACGGCAGCGGCACCGCAGAACAGTGAAGGGAGCGGACGCATGGACGCGGACGTCATCGTCGTCGGAGCGGGCCTCGCCGGCCTGGTCGCCGCACACGAACTGACCAGCAGGGGCCGCCGGGTCGCCGTCGTCGACCAGGAGAACGCCGCCAACCTCGGCGGCCAGGCCTTCTGGTCCTTCGGCGGGCTCTTCCTCGTCGACTCCCCCGAGCAGCGGCGCCTGGGCATCAAGGACTCCTTCGACCTGGCCTGGAACGACTGGCAGGGCAGCGCGCGGTTCGACCGACTCGACGACGAGGACTCGTGGGCGGTGCGCTGGGCCCGCGCCTATGTGGAGTGGGCGGCCGGCGAGAAGCGGTCCTGGCTGGACGGGCACGGCATCCGGTTGCTGCCCACGGTCGGCTGGGCCGAGCGCGGCGACCTGCGCGCGGACGGCCACGGCAACTCCGTGCCCCGCTTCCATATCGCCTGGGGAACCGGCACCGGCGTTGTCGAACCGTTCGCCGAGCGGGCCCTCCAGGTCGCGCGCGACGGGCTGCTGACCTTCCATCACCGCCACCGCGTCGACGAACTCGTCGTCGAGGGCGGTACCGCCCGCGGCGTCCGTGGCACCGTGCTCGCCGCCGACGAGGCACCGCGCGGAGTCGCCTCCAACCGCGAGGCAGTCGGCGAGTTCGAGCTCACCGCCCAGGCCGTGATCGTCACCTCCGGCGGCATCGGCGCCGACCACGACGTCGTCCGCCGGTACTGGCCCGAGCGGCTGGGCACCCCGCCCGCCCGGATGGTCACCGGCGTGCCCGCCTACGTCGACGGCCGCATGCTCGACATCAGCGAGGAGGCGGGCGCCCGGCTGGTCAACCGCGACCGGATGTGGCACTACACCGAGGGCCTGCAGAACTGGAACCCCATCTGGCCCGGCCACGGCATTCGCATCCTGCCCGGCCCGTCCTCGCTGTGGTTCGACGCGCTCGGCCGTCGCCTGCCGGACCCCTGCCTGCCCGGCTACGACACGCTGAGCACGCTCAGGCACCTGCGCACCACCGAGGACATCGCCGGATACGACCACTCCTGGTTCATCCTCACCCGGAGGATCGTCGAGAAGGAGTTCGCCCTCTCCGGGTCCGAACAGAACCCCGACATCACCGCCGGGGACCGCAGGGCCGTCCTGCGCGACCGGCTCCTGGGCAAGGGCGCGCCCCGGCCCGTCGCCGATTTCCTGCGGCACGGCGCCGACTTCGTCGTCGCCGACACGCTGGAGCGGCTGGTGGAGAAGATGAACGGGCTGACGGACAAACCGCTCCTGGACGCGGCCGAGGTGCGCCGCCAGATCGAGGCACGCGACCTGCAGATGGCGAACCCCTACAGCAAGGACGCCCAGGTCCAGGGCATCCGCAACGCCCGCCGCTACCTCGGCGACCGTCTCGGCCGGGTCGCCGGCCCGCACCGCATCCTCGACCCCGACGCCGGCCCGCTCATCGGCGTCCGGATGCACGTCCTCACGCGCAAGACCCTCGGCGGCATCCAGACCGACCTGGACTCGCGCGCCCTCGGCCCGGACGGCAGCCCCGTCGACGGGCTGTACGCGGCGGGGGAGGTCGCCGGGTTCGGCGGTGGCGGGGTGCACGGGTACAACGCCCTGGAGGGCACCTTCCTCGGTGGCTGCCTGTTCTCGGGCCGCGCGGCGGGCCGGGCCGCGGCGGCACAGACCGCCTGATCCCTACCCGTCCCGCAGCAGGCCGGCCAGCACCGCCGCATGGCTTCGCTCCGGCTCCTTGGCGGCGGTCAGCAGGGTGACCGGCCCCGAGCGGACCGATGCCCGCAGGCGGTCGAGGAGCCCGGCCGCCTCCTCGGTGGCCAGCTCCGCCTCGTACCGGTCCCGGAACTCCCCGAAGGACCCCTCACCCGCGTGGAACCAGCGTCGCAGCTCGGTCGACGGGGTGAGCGCCTTCGGCCATGCGTCGACACGGGCCGCGTCCTTGGACAGCCCGCGCGGCCACAGTCGGTCGACGAGGACGCGCGTTCCGTCGTCCGGTTCGGCGGGATCGTAGACGCGTCGTACACGGACATTCATGGCACGGGCCCTTCCACGGCGTGCGGGACGTGGCCGAGCCTAGGGTCCGCCGCGGAGGTCCCGCCTGCCGGGCGACGTCTCCGACACCGCCGCCACGGCGCACTCCCCGGGCGCCACCGGCGTCCCGGGAGCCCCCGCGACGCGCCCGGGGGAGCCGGCACAGCGGCCGGTCCGGCCGAGGCGCCCGCGGCCCCCGGGCGCTGATCGGCGCGGTCCGCGCCGGGGCCCCCGCCGCGACGGCGACCGGCGGCCGCCGGTGCCGCGCGGGCCGCGGCGGGCGTGGACGGTGACCCGGCGGGAAGAGGCGCCTGGAGCGGGGAGTGCCGGTCCGGCCGGGCCGTCTCAGCGGCGCAGGGCCTGTGCGGCCGTGTCCGCCACCGCCTCGGCCAGCGCCGCCAGTGCCGGAGAGTCCAGCTTCCACTGCTGCCAGTGCAGGGGGACGTCCACCGGCATCCCGGGCGCCAGCTCCACCAGCCGGCCCGTGCGCAGCAGGGCCGCCGCCTGGGCCTCGGGCACCAGGCCCCAGCCCAGGCCGGCCGCCACGGCTTCGGCGAAGCCCTCCGACGTCGGCACGTAGTGCCGCCGCGTGCTCGCGCTGCCGCGGCCCTGCCGCAGGGAGCGGACGAATCCGTCCTGGAAGTCGTCGCGCCGGTCGAAGACCACGACCGGGGCCACGGTCAGCGCATCGCGCAGCTCACCGCCCAGATGCCGCTCGGCGAAGGCCGGGGTCGCCACCGGCAGGTAGCGCATCCGGCCCAGCACCCGTACCGAACACCCCGGCACGGGCACCGCCGACGAGGTCACCGCGGCCATCACCCGGCCCTCCCGCAGCAGCGCCGCCGTGTGGTCCTCGTCCTCGCGGTGCAGCTCGAAGCAGAGCTGCAGCTCGTCCGCGACCCGGGTGAGGGCGTTCAGGAACCAGGTCGCCAGTGAGTCCGCGTTCACCGCGACGGAGACCCGCGTCGACCGGCCGTCGCCGCTGAGCCCCAGCTCGGTGCGGGCGTCCCGCTCCAGCCTGGTCAGCTGGCGGGCGAGCCGCACCAGCACGCGGCCCGACTCGGTCGGCTGCACCGGTTTGGTGCGCAGCAGCAGCACCCGCCCGGTCCGCTGCTCCAGCGCCTTCACCCGCTGGCTCACCGCCGACGGCGTCACGTGCAGCACGGCCGCCGCCGCGTCGAAGGTGCCCTCGTCCACCACCGCGAGCAGCGTCCGCACCTGGTCCAGAGGAAGCTCCGCCGTCATGATCTCATCACGATTGCTCATGTTACGTAAGAATCTTTAGCTGTACCCGCAGTGATCGATTCCCTAGCGTCACGGTCATGCCCAGCACTCTCGTCGCCGCAGCCGCAGGATTCGGCACCGGCCTGTCGCTCATCGTCGCCATCGGCGCCCAGAACGCCTTCGTCCTGCGCCAGGGGATCCGCCGGCACGCGGTCCTCGCCGTCGTCGGCATCTGCGCCCTGTCCGACGCGGTCCTCATCACCCTCGGCGTGGGCGGGGTCGGCGCCGTGGTCGTGGCATGGCCGGGCGTACTGACAGCGGTCGGCTGGATCGGTGGCGCCTTCCTGATCTGCTACGGCGTCCTCGCCGCGCGCCGGGTCCTCCGGCCCGCCGGGGCACTGCGGGCCGAGAGGGAGGCGACCGGCTCGCGCCGCCGCGCCGTCCTGGCCTGCCTGGCGATGACCTGGCTCAACCCGCACGTCTACCTTGACACCGTCTTCCTGCTCGGCTCCGTCGCCGCCGGGCACGGCGCATTGCGCTGGACCTTCGGCATCGGTGCCGTGCTCGCCAGCCTGTGCTGGTTCGCGGCGCTCGGCTTCGGCGCCCGGCTGCTCGGGCGGTTCCTCGCCCGGCCCGCGGCCTGGCGGGTACTGGACGGCCTGGTGGCCACGACGATGGTCGGCCTGGGTCTCGCGCTGATCGCGGGAGGCGCGGGCACCGCCTGAGCAGCGGGTGCGGCGGCGTCGAGGAGCCTGGGCGCGGTGGTCCTCACCGAGTCCGGCGGTGGATCGCGTACTGCTCCATGAGCTTGTTGCGGGTCGTCTCCAGCCGGTAGGCCAGGATCTCGGAGACGACCCGCAGCAGTGTCAGCCCGAGCGCCGGATCCTCCTCGCACAGCCGGAGCACCGGCTGGGCCTGGAACTCGTAGGTGCGCACGGGGCTGAAGGCCTCCGCGCCGAAGTCCCACTGGTACGGCGGGAACAGCCATGACCAGCCGAGCAGGTCGCCCGCGCCGAGGCTGGCGACGGTGACCCGCTGGATCGACGTCACCTGCTGGGTCAGGGACACGGCCCCGGAGCGGATCACCCAGAAGCGGTCGGCCGTGCCGCCCGCCTCGAAGATACGGGCGTCCTCCGGGAAGGACACCTCCCGCGCGAGCTCCATCAGGCGCCGGCGCTGGGGTGGGGGAAGAGCGGTGAGCAGTTTCGTCGCTTTGGTCATGGCGCGGGGCTCCTCGCCGGGCGATCGGTTCCGGTGCTATCCCTACGCCCATTTCAGCCGCTGGGCGCCCGGAGGGCACCTCGGCGGAGCGGGGAACCTGTCCGCCCGTCGCCGCCGGGGCATGAGAAAGCCCTGGCTGGACGGGGGAAACCAGCCAGGGCCGTACGCGGTGGTCACGGAGGACGGTTCCGGTCGACCCCGTCACCACGTATGTGTGAACGGTAAACCATCCAGGGCGCCGGCGTGACATCGAAAGCGGGCCGCGTGACCCGTTTCACTTCGGCCGCCGCTACGGGCCCCTCAGACCCGCCCCTTCCGTGCCCCAGGGGTGAGGATCTCGTCCAGCACCCGCACCACCACCTCGTAGGCCACGGTCCGCACCGCCGCCTCCTCCGCCCCGAGGCCGCCGGAGCGCCGCCCGCCCCACGCCCGCGCCTCCTCCGCGGCACAGGCCCGGGCCCGCTGCATCCGGCGCATCAGCTCGTCTGCGTCCACGACATCGGTCATCCCTCCCGACTACCCGCCACGTGCCCGTCGATGACCCGCACTGCGCAACGCGCAGAGGTCTGCCGCGGTTTCGAGGGGCCAGCCGAACCACAGGACCCGCTCCCAAGCACCCGTTGCGGGAGACCGGCCGGAGCCGGGGCCGGGTCCGAACCGGCATGGGCGGACGCGGTACGCGGCGATCACGCGCCCGGCAGACGGGTCCGGCCCCGCGACGGACACCCACGAGACGAGACCCACGCAACCGGCCAGGGAGCCCAGAGCCGGACAGCCGACCGCCTCGGCATCTCCCGGATGCACGTCTCCCGCCTCATCAGCCGCAGCTGTGCCCGCGTCCGCGACGAGGCCCTGCCGCGCCCCCCGCCGCACAGCGCACGGCGGGGGAGTTCCCGACCGCCTGATCGGCCGCCGCCCGGCGTGGTGCTCCTCCCTCCCGCCCGGTCTGAGCGTCCGGCACCGGGGAACACGGGGAACATGGACGAATCAGAGCTTCCGCCGGAGGAACGTCCCGTCGACGTCTACCTCGACCTGCTGCGTCTGCGCATGGACAGCGGCGACTTCCGGTTGCTGCTCGATGTGGTGGAGCCCGTGCTGCGGGCGCTCGACGAGCACCGCCCGGCCGATGCGGACCTGGTGCTGGAGAGCGGGGCACCCGAGGGCCTGCCCCAGGAGATCCGCGACGAGGCCGCCCTGGTCATCGCCACCGCGGTGACCGGCCGCCTCGACAACCAGGTGATCGAGATCGAGGTCGACGGCGCCGACGTCCGCGTGGTCACCGATGCCGTGACCGCCTCGGACCCGGTGAGCCTGGACCGGATCGCCGAGCATCTGCGCAGGCGTCAGCACGACACCGAGCAACTGCGGGGCATCGCCGAGGCCAGCGGACTGCCCACCGACTTCTGATCGCGGCCGGGGGGCGCGGTCACCCCCCGGGACCCCCGGCGCACGACACCCGGGGCCGGCCAGACCCACAGCACCCCCGGGTCCGATGCCGCGAGTCGATCACGCAGGCGCGCCCGGCGCCGTCGCTGAGCTGCCCTCACGCCGCCGTGGCTCTCCCGTTCACGTCAGCCGGCGCGGGCCGCCCGGCGGACCGCGGTGCACGGAGCCGGCCGCGCCCGCCGCGGCGCCTCACGACGCGACCGGCCCGGTGCCCTCCACCCGGGCCCGCACCTGTTCGGGTGTCAGGTAGGCGTCGGTGTACTCGAAGTCCTTGAGCTTGGCGGGCCTGCGCGCCTGGAACCCGGTCCGGACGAAGTCGTCGCCCGCGACCGCGTTCAGCGTCCAGTTGGTCATCACGCGCGTCTTGGCCACTCCCGTGCGCAGTGCCGACCAGTGGTAGCCGCGTGCCACGACCTGTGCCGGCAGGCCGTGCAGTTCCAGGCCCAGCGGCCGGGACACGGCGTCCTTGCCGCCCAGGTCGACGACGAGACCGAGGTCCCGGTGCTCGTAGGGCCGCAGTGCCTGGCCGCGGAGCGTGGCGATGACGTTCTCGGCGACGATCTTGCCCTGGCGCATCGCGTGCTGGGCGGTCGGCGGGCAGACCGCGTCCCCGCTCTCGGCCAGGTCGGGCACGGCCGCGGCGTCACCGAGGGCGAACACCCCGTCGTGACCGGGCACACTCATCTCGGACGTGACCGCGAGGCGTCCGCGGACGGTCTCCGCGCCGAGTGTGGCGATCAGCGGACTCGCGACCACGCCCGCGGTCCAGATCAGGGTGCGCGTGGGCACCACCCGGCCGTCGGTGAAGGTGACCTCGGTCGGGCCGGCCTTCGCGACGGACACGCCGAGGGAGATGTCGATGCCGCGCCGGCGCAGGATCTGCTGCGCGCTGCGGCCCAGCTTGTCACCGAGTTCGGGCATCAGCTTCGGCGCGATGTCGATCAGATGCCACTTGATCAGGGACGGGTCGAGCCGCGGGTACCGCCTGACCGCGGCATGGGTCAGACGCTGCAGGCAGGCGGCCGTCTCGGTGCCCGCGTAGCCGCCGCCGACCACCACGAACTGCAGCCGTGCGGCCCGCTCGGCAGGATCCTGGCTGGCGTCGGCGAGGTCCAGTTGGGAGATGACGTGGTCGCGGATGTAGGCCGCTTCGGCGAGCGTCTTCATACCGAACGCGTTGTCCGTGAGACCGGGGATGTCGAAGGTGCGGGTCACGCTGCCCGGTGCCAGGACCAGGTAGTCGTACCGCTCGTTGACGGCCTCCTCCGTGATCGTGCGGACCACGCACACCTTCGAGGCGAGGTCCACGCCGATCGCGCCGCCCGGGATGATCCGGGTGCGGTACTTCCTGCTGCGGCGCAGCGACAGGGCGATCGACTGGGGTGTCAGCACGCCGGAGGCGACCTGGGGCAGCAGGGGCAGGTAGAGCTGGTAGGAGAACGGGGTCACCAGGGTGAGGTCGGCTTCGCCGGGGGCGAGTCTGCGCTCCAGGCGCCGCACGCATTCCACTCCGGCGAAGCCCGCGCCCACCACCAGGATCCTGGGTCGTGTCACGATGATCTTCCCTTCTGCGGCTCCAGGCGTTCCGGTTCGCGTCCGGGCGCACGCGGGTACGCAGCCCCAGTCTGCCCCCTGGGCAGCCGCTCGTCCTGCGCACTGCTCCGGCAGGGCCGAGGGGGGTGAGCCGTCACCCAGGGCTCTTCGTACCCCCGGGCGACCGGCGTGGGGGCGTCGTCGACGCCGGGCGTCGCGGGCACCGTCCCGCCGACACCGGTCAGGTCCATGACGCGCCGGACGGGCGGCGTGGCCACGAGCGTGGACGGGGAGGACCTGTGCCGCCGCCGGGATGCCTCACCAGGGCAGGAAGGCGTGGACGTCCTTGCCGTTCCCGGCCGGCACCACGCTGACCTGCGTGCACAGCGTCTCTATCAGGTACCAGCCTATGCCCCCGTGGCTCTGGCTCGGCCGGAAGGGGCGCGGAGCCGGACGCTCGCGGCTGCTGTCGTGGACCGTGACGTGGACGCCGTCGAACGTCCGCCGCATCCGCAGCTCGAAGGGTCCCGGCGCGTACCGGACGGCGTTCGCGGCGAGCTCACCGACGATCAGCAGGACGTCGTGGTAGCACTCGGAGGCCCGCGGCGGGGACACACGTGCCAGGTCACTGAGGAACTCCTCCGCGGCGCGCCGAGCCCCCGTCACATCGTGCGGCTCGCCCGAGAAGCAGGTGTGGCGGCTCGGGATCTCCTGGAACGCCAGCGGCTCGTCCCCACGCGGCTCGTCTGCCATGGTGTCTTTCCGGCTCGGGCGGGAGCAGGGGTCGTCCTCCCGGTGCCAGAGTTCCCCGGCGGGGGGAACCTACGCCCGGTCCTCTCCGTGGGCCCCCGGCGCACGGGCCGCGGAGCCCGGCCGACGGACCGGGGCCCGTCGGCCGCCACCCGTGGGCGATTTCTCGCGCAGCCCCCGACGCGCCGCCCCGTCAGCGGAACACATCGTCCCCGTCGTCCCAGGAGAGGACCTCCTCCTGCGGGACGGGCGGCGAAGGCCGTCCGCGGGCGGCGTACATCGCCTCGATCTCGGCGGCGTAGTGCCGCACGACCGCGTCGCGGCGCACCTTCATCGACGGCGTGAGCAGTTCCCCCACGTGGTCGAAGGGCTCCGGGAGCACCCGGAAGACGCGGATGGACTCCGCGCGGGACACCGCGCTGTTGGCGGCGGCGACGGCTCGGCCGATCTCGTCGCGCAGCGCGTTCTCCTCGCGGGCCTGCCGGGTCGGCGCGTCGCCGTGCAGGGCGAGCCCGCCGCGCCAGTACGCGAGGAACTCCGGATCCAGCGTGATCAACGCCCCCACGCACGGCCGGTTGTCGCCGACCAGGACCGCCTCGTGGATGAGCGGATGCATGCGCAGCCGCTGCTCCAGCGCCGCCGGGGCCACGCTCTTGCCACCGCTGGTGATGACGACGTCCTTCTTGCGGCCGGTGATCGTCAGATACCCCTCCTCATCGAGGTGTCCCAGGTCACCGGTGGCCAGCCAGCCGCCGCGCAGCGCGGCCCGTGTCGCGGCCTCGTCGCCGATGTACCCCTGGAACACCGACGGCCCGCTCACCCAGATCTCGCCGTCCTCGGCCACCCGGACCTCGGTGCCCGGCAGCGGCTGACCGACCGTTCCGGACTTCTCCCGGCCCAGCGGCTGCGCGGTGATGCCGCCGCCGGTCTCCGTCAGCCCGTACCCGTCGTTGACGTAGATGCCGATGCCCTCGAAGAACAGGGCGAGGTCGCGGCCCAGTGGTGAGCCGCCCGAGGTCGCGCGGAGCACCCGGCCGCCCAGCGACGCCCGGAGTCTGCGGTACACCGTGCGTTCGTAGAGGGCGTGCTGCAGCCGCAGATCCAGGCCCGGCCCCGACCCGCGGCCCGTCCGATGCCGCTCCACGGCCTCCGCGAAGTCCCGCGCCGTCTGCGCCGCTCGCTCGAACAGCGCGCTGCGCCCGGTCTCCTGGGCCGTGCGCAGGAACCTCTTGTACAGCTTCTCCATGAACGAGGGCACGGTGCACAGGTACGTCGGCCGGAAGCTCTGCAGCGCGGACGACAGCGCCGTCTGGCTCAGCTCGGGCTCGTGCCCCATCAGCAGACCGCCGCGGATGCACAGGGTCTGCACCAGCAGGCCGTACACGTGGGACAGGGGAAGGAAGGCGAGGACGGACCCCTGCCCGTCGGACGGCACCACCGTGTGCCGCCAGCCCGCCAGCAGCGTGTCGCAGGGATGGGCCAGCCCGCGGTGGCTCAGCGCGCACCCCAGGGGGTGGCCGGTGGTGCCGGAGGTGTAGGCGACGACCGCGGTGGAGTCCGGTAGCACGATGCGGCGCAGCGACTCCACCGTCGTCAGCGGGATGACCTTCCCCCGCTCCACCAGTTCCTCCAGGGCACCGGTGTCCAGCTGCCACACGTGCCGCAGGTTCGGCAGTGACGCGCACACGGAGCCGACCGTCATCACGCTCTGCTCGTCCTCGACGGCCACGGCGACGCACGCGGAGTCGTGCAGGATGAACTGCACCTGATCGCGCGAGGACGTCGGGTGGATGGGCACCACCTCCGCGCCCACCGTCCACAGCGCGTGGCACAGCAGCGTCCACTCGTACCGGGTGCCTGCCATGATCGCCACGCGGTGGCCGGGCGAGATGCCCGCCGCGACCAGGCCCTTGGCCAGGTCGGCCACCTGATCGCGGACCTCTCCCGCGGTCACCTCGTCCCAGCCGCCGCCGACCGGGGCGCGGCGGGCGAGCATGGGCCGTGTGGGATGGCTGTCCGCCGCCTCGAAGACGCTGTCGGCGAGCCCGCCGGTCAGGGGGGAGGCGGCCGGGGGAGCGAGGGCGAAGTCGCGCATGCGCTGCTCCTGGTGTGTACGGGGTGTGACGCCGCCGTTGAGTTCCGTTGTCGACGGCTGTCGAATGTAGCCCAGGAACAGCCGATCGGTATCAGGTTGAGGAGAACTGGTATCGCCCGTTGATCGAGTCCGCCCCTTCCGTGGTGTTCCGGCGGGCACCCCGGGCGCGGATCCGACCCGTGATCTGCGCGTTCGGCAGCTCGCTCAACCGGTCCCCGGGCGGGCTGCGCCCCGCCCGGCTCCTGCCGGCAGGGCGGCGCCGACTGCACGGAGCGGCTCCCCCACGCCTGCGCGCGGCGCGCGTCGCCCGTGTCCGGGCGGACCCGGAGGGGTCGTCCCTCCTCCCCTCCGACGGCGCGCCCGGGGCACCCCTCGGCGGACAAGGCGGCGCCCACCGGGGATACCCCCGGTGGGCGCCGCCGTCCGTACGGGCCGGATGCCCGGCGCCTCGGCTACGGCGTCAGCCAGACGGTCGCGAGCGGCGGCAGGGTGAGCCGGATCGCTCCGTCCTCCGGCTTGACGGGGTCGGCGTGGACGATGCCGCCGCCTCCGTAGCGCGCGGCGTCGGTGTTGAGCACCTCGAACCAGGCGGGCACGTCGTCCGGGACGGCGAGCCGGTAGTCGTGCCGGACCACGGGGGAGAAGTTCGACACCGCGAGCAACGGGGCGCCCTCGGCGTCGAACCTCAGGAAGGCGAAGACGTTGTCGTCGGCGGCGTCCCCGATCACCCAGCGGAAACCGTCGGGTGTGGTGTCCCGCTGCCACAGCGCCGGCGTCCGGCCGTACACCGTGTTGAGATCCCGCACCAGGTCCTGCACGCCCTGGTGGTCGCCCCGCGCACAGTACCCGGGATCCAGCAGCCACCACTCCGGCCCGTGCGCCTCCGACCACTCGGCGCCCTGCGCGATCTCCTGCCCCATGAACAGCAGCTGCTTGCCGGGGTGGGCCCACATGAAGCCGAGGTAGGCGCGGTGGTCGGCACGCCGCTGCCACCAGTCGCCGGGCATCTTCGACACCAGCGCCTGCTTGCCGTGGACGACCTCGTCGTGGGAGATCGGCAGGACGTAGTTCTCGCTGTAGGCGTACACCATCGAGAACGTCATCTCGTTGTGGTGGTACTTGCGGTGCACCGGTTCCTTGGAGATGTACTGCAGGGAGTCGTGCATCCAGCCCATGTTCCACTTCAGCCCGAACCCGAGCCCGCCGCCGTCCGTGGGCCGCGTCACCCCGTCCCAGGCCGTGGACTCCTCGGCGATGGTCACCACGCCCGGCACCCGGCGGTAGACGGTGGCGTTCATCTCCTGCAGGAACGCCTTCGCGTCGAGGTCCTCGTTGCCGCCGAAGACGTTCGGCGTCCACTGGCCGGAGTCGCGCGAGTAGTCGAGGTAGAGCATGGAGGCCACCGCGTCCACGCGCAGCCCGTCGATGTGGAACTCCTCGCACCAGTACACCGCGTTGGCGACCAGGAAGTTGCGCACCTCGGTGCGGCCGTAGTCGAACTCGTAGGTGCCCCAGTCCGGATGCTCGGCCCGCTGTGCGTTCCCGGGTTCGTACAGCGGGTCCCCGTCGAACCGGGCCAGCGCCCAGTCGTCCTTCGGGAAGTGCGCCGGCACCCAGTCCATGATCACACCGATGCCCGCCCGGTGGCAGGCGTCGACGAAGTACCGGAAGTCGTCCGGGGAGCCCAGCCGCGCCGCCGGTGCGTAGAAGCCGGTGACCTGGTAGCCCCAGGAGCCGCTGAAGGGGTGCTGGGCGACCGGCATCAGCTCGACGTGGGTGAAGCCCAGGTCCTTGACGTACGCCGGCAGCTCGTCGGCGAGTTCACGGTAGGTCAGTCCCGGGCGCCAGGACGGCAGATGCACCTCGTACACGGAGAACGGCGCCTCGTGCACCGGCACGTCGCCGCGGTGCGCCATCCACGCGTCGTCGCCCCACGTGTAGTGCGAGGCCGTGACGATCGACGCCGTGTCCGGCGGGACCTCGGCGCGGCGCGCCATCGGGTCGGACTTGAGGAAGCGGTGGCCGTACCGGGAGGTGATCTCGAACTTGTACCGGGCGCCCTCGCCGATGCCGGGCAGGAACAGTTCCCACACACCGGAGGAACCGAGCGAGCGCATCGGGTACTGGGTGCCGTCCCAGTAGGTGAAGTCCCCGGCGACGCGCACCCCCTGGGCGTTCGGCGCCCACACCGTGAACCGGGTACCGGCCACACCCTGGTGCGTCATCGGCTCGGCACCGAGCGCCTTCCACAGTTGCTCGTGCCGTCCCTCGCGGATCAGGTGCAGATCGAACTCACCCAGCGCGGGCAGGAACCGGTAGGGGTCCTCGACCTCGTACTCGGCGTCCTCGTACGCCACCTTCAAGGTGTACGCCGGGACCGCCTTCAGGGGCAGCACGGCGCTGAAGAGGCCGCCGCCCTCGGAGGCCAGCGCCACGGGCTTGCCGCCGATGACGACGCCCACCGAGCGCGCGAACGGCCTGAGCGCGCGGAACAGGATCCCGCCCGGCACCGGGTGGGCACCCAGCAGGGCGTGCGGATCGTGGTGGGAACCCGCCAGCAGGCGCCCCCGGTCGGACGGATCCACCGCAGTGGCCGACCCGGTGGACGGACTGGACGACTCGGGCAGCTTCGGGTCTCGCAGGGCCACGGAGTCTCATTCTCCTCTCACGGCGAGACGCTCGATCGCCGCCATCGGTACGGGAAGCCAGGCCGGGCGGTGCCGGGCCTCGTAGAGCACTTCGTAGACCGCCCTGTCGGTCTCGTAGGCGCGCAGCAGGGCGTGTTTCTTGCGCGGGTCCCAGCCCGCGCGGCCGGCGTAGCCGGCGCAGTAGGCCTCGCGGCAGCGGCGGGCCCACTGCGGGCGCCACGGGCGGCGTTGCCGGGCGGCGTAGTCGAAGGAGCGCAGCATCCCGGCGATGTCCCGCACCGGCGAGTGGGTACTGCGGCGCTCGGCCAGCGGCCGGGACGGTTCACCCTCGAAGTCGATGACGAACCACTCCCGGCCCGCCCGCAGCACCTGTCCCAGGTGCAGGTCGCCGTGGATGCGCTGGGCCGGTGGCCCGGGGTCGCAGCCGACGAGCGCGCCGAACGCCGCCCGCAGCCCCGGTACGTGCGGCCCCAGCGCCGTCACCTGGTGCGCGGCGGCGTCCAGCCGTTCGGTCATGGCCGCCGCCATCCGCGCGTTGTCCGCGTGCCCGGTGGACGGGAAGGCCGCGGCGAGCGCCAGATGCACATCGGCCGTGGCCTGGCCCAGCGCATGGGCCTCGGCGGTGAAGTCCTCGCCGCGGGCCAGTGCCTGGAGCGCCAGCGTCCAGCCGTCCGACGCGTCGGGCAGGAAGGGCTGGAGGACTCCGAGCGTGGCTTCCTGCGGGCGCATCGTGCGGAACCACGCCGCCGGGGCCGGCACCCGGCCGCACCCCTGCTGCGCCAGTGCCACCGGCACCTCCAGATCGGGGTTGATCCCCGGCTGGACGCGCCGGAACACCTTCAGGATGAACGCGTCGCCGTACACCAGCGAGGTGTTGGACTGCTCCGCGTCCAGCAGCCGGGGTGCGAGCCCGGACGGGATCCGCACCGACGGGTCGGAGTCGAACAGCAGCGGGCCGAGCGTGCCGGAGTGCCGCATCCGTTCCAGCAGCAGGTGCGCCGAGCGGGGGTCCTGGAGCGCGTCGTAGACCGTGAGACCGGCCATCGGACCGGTCTCCGCACGTCCGATCAGCGCCCGCCCGAGGCGGGGGGAGAGATGCTCCTGGAAGCCGAGCAGCAGCTGGTAGCAGTCGCCGCCGGCCGGGGGAGTCCCACCGGGCGCGGGCACGCCCGCGTGCGGCGGGTGACCGGCGTGCGCGGCATGCACGAGCAGGTGCAGACAGCCCGGGAACAGCTCGGTCATCGACAGCAGACGCAGGTCCGTGACCGGCCGGTCCTTTCCGGCGAACCAGCGCTGCCGGGGCAGCCACTCGCGCAGCAGACCCGCGAGCGAGTCCAGGTGCAGGGAGTCGCCGGTGCTGCTCGGCTGGAGGGGGGCGGTCTTCGGCATGGTGACGCGTCCTTTCCTCGGCGCGCTTAGGGGCGGCGGCCGATGCGGGATGCGACTCGGGCGAGCCGGAACCAGTAGAAGCCGTGGCCTGCGAGGGTGAGCAGGTAGGGCAGGTCGCCGATGGCCGGGAAGCGCACTCCGCCGAAGAGTTCGACCGGGTGGCGGCTGTTGAAGGTGCGCAGGTCGAGTTCGGTGG
>NZ_JADWYM010000040.1 GCF_022414535.1 Streptomyces sp. MUM 2J | reverse complement strand
CGTCATCCGTCAGGACCACTTCGACCGTCGGCCGACCCATGCGCGCCATGAGCCCAGCATACTTCTACGGCTTTCCTAAGACTCGGGACACTAGGGAGGCGGCGCTGCATGACCGCGCCGAAGGCGGTGACCGTGACGCCCTGTACGTCCTTGTTCGGCTGATGTACGAGACGGGTCGGGTGCGAGAAGCCCAGAAGGTAGTCCAAGAAATCGGCCCGGAGGACCAGTACGCACACCAGATGGTGGCCAGAGACTGCTGGCCATGGATGCCGGGCTATGACTCTCTCGTGAAGTTGCCGGTGTCGGCCTCGGTGAGCATGTCGAGCTTGACCAGGCGTTTCAGCTCGGCGCGGGTGCCCTCGATGTTCTTCGGCAGCAGTTCGTGAGTCGGCGGGCCATGACGTGGACCATCGCCCCGTAGACGCGGGAGACGGAGGACGCCGGGCGGTGCTCGTAGTCGCGGACGAGACGCCGGTGCAGTATCAGGGTTCCGTAGGTCTGCTCGACCCTCCACCGCTTCGGCAGCAGGAACTCGTGGATGACCTGGTCGGTTCCGTCGTCACGCCAGGCGGCGAAGTAGTAGTACGTCGCGCTCTTCGGCGGCAGATCGTGCGGGAGGTAGGCTCACTGGCAGCCCGTCCGGTGCTGGTGGAGGATCGCGTTCACGATATCCCGCATCGCGTAGGCGCCCTGATGGCCGCTGACCGAGCGGTGCCGGTCCTTCCACGCGATGATCACCGGATCGATCAACGACCACTGCACGTCGGATAACTGACGTTTCAGAACGAGATTTGCGAGCGGCCTGCTACGTCGTGCCCGACCTGCGGCGACGCCAACGGCGCCCGCGCTCGGTTCGCCCCTTCTGGCCTCTTTGGTGTCCGCCCGTGCCGACTCGTTGCGGCACACCATTCCGGAAGGTGCCACGGTGACGGTGCACCCCCGCCGGGCGGGCGCGATGGGAACCGCGCCGCCGTGCGCGGGCGGCGAATAATGCGTTGACGCCCCAGGGAGGTGTCCTGTTAGCCTCAAGGAGTCGTTCTGATTCGTTCTGGGCCTGTGTGCCCCGGAAAAGGGGTATTTGATGTCCCGGCCCGCGCCGAGTGCGCCTCGCCGTACCGCGTAACCGTCCGCCGCCTTCCGCTGCCCGTTTCTCCGGGCCGCTGCCGGACGTGTCCTCCGGTGCTCTGACCTGCCTGTCCGCCGTTCCACGGCGTTCTCGGGCTGCCCTCTGACGAGGCCACTCGGCCTGCTCTTGCTGTCTTGACCCATTTCCAGCAAGGAGCGCCCGGGTGTCCAGCCACACCTCCAACTTCACCCACACTCTCAGCCTCGGTACCTTCGCCTGTGCCTGGTGCGGGCTGACCGTGTCCGCGTACGCCGCCGACGGCGCGCCGCGCAACCACTGCCCGTCCTGCCTGCACTCCCGGCACGTCCTCGACCACGTCGAGGGCGGTCCCTGCGACTGCGAGGGCCGGATGTCCCCGATCGCCATCGCCGTGCTCCGCACCGGTGACTGGATGGTGATCCACCGCTGCGTGCGCTGCGACGAACTCACCTCCAGCCCGGTATGCGCGGACGACAACCAGCTCATCCTGATCCGCATGGCGGTCCGCCCGCTGGCCCAACCGCCTTTCCCGCTCGAAGCGTTCGGAACCCTCTGACCGCCGCCCGACAGGAGAGGAGCACCACTGTGTCACGCAACAACCACAGCGGTCGCGGGCGGCGCCGTCCGCAGCGGCACAAGGACGTCCTGCACCACCGGGGCGGGCACCGGGCAGGCGACTTCCGGTGCGTGTCCTGCCGGCTCGACGTGTCCCTGGACGCGCCGGGCACCGCGCACCGCAACCACTGCCCGAACTGCCTGGCCAGCCTGCACGTCGACCGGAGGATCCCCGGCGATCGCGACGCGGACTGCCGGGGCCGGATGGAGGCGCTGGGCATGTCCGTCCGTACCGACGGCGAGTGGGTGATCATCCACCTGTGCGCCTCCTGCGGTGAGCTCAGCGCCAACCGCATCGCCGGTGACGACAACCCGCTCGCCTTGGTCCGCCTCGCCCTGAGGCCGCTCGCCGACCCCAAGTGCGCCGGCCGCACCCTGCTCACCCTGTGACCCGGCCGCGCCGGCCGTGGGTGGGACGCGCCCGCAGTCGCGCCCCACCCACGGCACCACCCCGCACCCCCCACCACGACTTTCACCTCCGCAGCTCACCCCGGCCCGGGTCCGACGGGGGTTCAGGAACATCCGCGCCCACCTCGCCTGCCCGACCGTGTTCCCGAACCCAGGGGCGCAGGCCCCGGACGGCCACCCGGCGCCAAGAACAAACACCGGGCACCCCGCTACGACGTCGGCAAGACCGTCAAACGCCCCGAGACCCTCAAGGCCATCGGCAAGCCTGGAAGATCTTGGTAGATGAAGGACAAGTAAAGGCCCGGAACGACGGCGAAGACCCGGCAGGGCGGCATCCCACCGCTGCCTGCCGGGTCTTCGCCGTGCCGGATCCGCAACGACGCGGGACGGCGGCGCGCGCCCGCCCCGCGCTGAGGTGCCGTACCGGCCGCACGCCCTCCGGCGCGGTGCGCGGAACGTGCGCTACACCTCCCTCCGAGCGGGGGGCAGGGCCCTCCGCGTGGGGCCCTGCCCCGCTGCCGCGCGCGGGCGGTCAGCTCCCGCGGGCGCTCCGGCCTGCGGGTGGGGCGGCGCGTGGGCGGGTCCGCGAGGCCGGCCGTGCCCGTCCCCGCGGCCGTGACCGGGGGGTGATCACGGCGGCCGAATGGAGGGTCTATCATATGAGCGCCGTCTAGCTCGAAAGATACTTCTGTGACTGTCAACGAGGACTCGTTCACCAACTGGAAGAACCGCGAGGAGATCGCGGAGTCGATGATCCCGATCATCGGGAAGCTGCACCGGGAGAGGGACGTCACCGTCCTCCTCCACAGCCGCTCCTTGGTGAACAAGTCGGTGGTCAGCATCCTGAAGACCCACCGGTTCGCCCGGCAGATCGCCGGTGAGGAGCTGTCGGTCACCGAGACGCTGCCGTTCCTGCAGGCGCTCACCACCCTCGATCTCGGCCCGTCCCAGATCGACATCGGCATGCTCGCGGCCACCTACCGGGCCGACGACCGCGGCCTGTCCGTGGAGGAGTTCACCGCCGGGGCCGTCGCCGGCGCCACCGGCGCCAACAAGGCGGAGCGGAGCGAGGGCCGCGACGTCGTGCTGTACGGTTTCGGCCGTATCGGCCGGCTCGTGGCCCGCCTGCTGATCGAGAAGTCCGGCTCGGGCACCGGCCTCCGGCTGCGCGCCATCGTGGTGCGGGGTGGAGGCGAGCGTGCCGCCGAGGACATCGTCAAGCGCGCGTCGCTGCTGCGCAGGGACTCCATCCACGGCCAGTTCCAGGGCACGATCACCGTCGACGAGGCGAACAACACGATCGTCGCCAACGGCAACGAGATCCGCGTGATCTACGCCGACGACCCGGCGTCGGTGGACTACACGGCGTACGGCATCGACAACGCCATCCTCATCGACAACACCGGCAAGTGGCGCGACCGTGAGGGCCTGTCGAAGCACCTGCGCCCGGGCATCGACAAGGTCGTCCTGACCGCGCCCGGCAAGGGCGACGTCGCCAACATCGTGCACGGTGTCAACCACGACATGATCAAGCCCGACGAGCAGATCCTGTCCTGCGCTTCCTGCACCACCAACGCGCTCGTCCCGCCGCTGAAGGCGATGGACGACGAGTTCGGCGTGCTGCGCGGGCACGTGGAGACCGTCCACTCGTTCACCAACGACCAGAACCTGCTGGACAACTACCACAGGTCGGACCGCCGCGGCCGCTCCGCGCCGCTGAACATGGTGATCACCGAGACCGGTGCCGCCTCGGCCGTGGCCAAGGCTCTCCCCGACCTCAAGGCGAAGATCACCGGTAGCTCGATCCGCGTGCCGGTGCCGGACGTCTCCATCGCCATCCTCAACCTCCAGCTGGCGCGCGAGACCACCCGCGAGGAGGTCCTGGACTACCTGCGGGACGTGTCGCTGACCTCGCCGCTCAAGCGCCAGATCGACTTCATCAGCGCGCCGGACGCGGTCTCCAGCGACTTCATCGGCTCGCGTCACGCCTCGATCGTCGACGCCGGCGCCACCAAGGTGGAGGGCGACAACGCCATCCTCTACCTGTGGTACGACAACGAGTTCGGCTACTCCTGCCAGGTCGTCCGCGTCGTGCAGCACATCTCCGGCGTCGAGTACCCGACGTTCCCGGCCCCGGCGGCCTGATCCCACCCGGCCCACCGGGCCGACCACGGCAGGGCCGACGCGCCCCGGGAGCCCCCGCGGCTCCCGGGGCGCGCACTGTCCGGCACGCCTCACGGCGCAGGGGTGTCCGTGCCGTTCCGCGCCTCCCGCGCCCTGCGCTGCGGCGGCCCCACCCGCTCTTGTGGTGCAACGCGCCAGACGGTTCAATTCCCTCACCTCCCACAGGAGAACGCCCGTCCCACACCCGTCGAAGGGGTTCTTCTTGACTGCCGTACGCGCCACCGCCGTCACCGCAGCAGCCTGCGCCGCCGTGCTCGCCACCGCGCTGCCGGCCTCGGCGATCAACTCGTACAACGCCGCACCCGCACCTGAACGGACCGAGGTCGGGGCGCTCGTGGCCACCTGGGACGACGACTCCGATCCGGCCACCCCGGACCGCGTCGACTGGGTCTGCTCCGGCACGATGATCGACGCCGACACCTTCCTGACCGCCGCGCACTGCACCACGGACTGGCCGGACGGGGTGCGGTTCTACGTCTCCCTCGACCAGGACGTGCAGGCCGGGCTGGACGCCGCCGCACGGCAGCACCCCGGCGACCCTGCCGCCCAGGCGGGCGCCGTCGGCGTCCAGGGCACGGCGCACAGCCACCCCGACTACCCGGGGCCCGCCTCCGATCCGCACGACATCTCGGTGATCGAACTGCCCGCGCAGCAGGTCGCGGCCCGCTGGTCGTTCACCCCGGCCGCCCTGCCGACCGCGGGCCGGCTGAACGCCCTCGGCCCGCAGGGCCTGAACGCGACGGACTGGTCCGTCGCCGGGTACGGCACGCAGGAGGCCGTCAACGGCCCCGGTGGGCAGACGCATCCGGGCGGCGGCGTGCGGATGAAGGCGCCGGTCTCCTTCGACGCCCTCAACAAGTCCTGGGTGCGCCTGGCCATGACCGCCCCGCAGGGCAACGGCGGCGCATGCTACGGCGATTCGGGCGGCCCGAACTTCGCGGTGATCGACGGCCGGAGCGTCCTCGCGGCAACCACGATCACCGGTGACGGCCCGTGCTACGCCACCAACGTGTCCTACCGGCTGGACGCCCCGGGTGCGCGTGCCTTCCTGGCGCCGTTCGTCGCGCTGCCCTAGGGGGTGTTCCGAACGTCCGGTGCGGTGCCCGCGGTGTCCGGTGCGTGCTCTCGGCGTGCCGGACGAAAGACCTCGTACCGGATGTACCCGGGCTTACGGCCGGTGCGGCGAGAGTGCGTGCCGGGCGCCGCGGGTGCCGTGCGGGACTTTCGAAACACCCCCCAGGCCCGTACCGGGCGGCGTCCGCCGCCTGCCTCGGCCACCGGTCCCCTCGCCGCGCCGCCGCCGCGGCGAGGGGGGAGCCCGTACGACGGGCCGGAGGCCTGTCGGTGCCCGGCCGTGGTGAGGGCGAACCGGCGAACCCCGGTCACGGTGCGGGCCCACTGCGCCAGCGTCCGGCGTGCGGGGCACTCAGGGTGGTGCGCGGGGGCGCACTGCCCGGCCAACGGGCGGTATCCGTTCCTGCGCACGACGTGATGTGCCCGGAAGGGCGAGGAAGGTTCGCTCTGTCACACACGTTCGGCTTCGTGCGGCTGCGCTGTTCGAGTGGTGCGGTGCCGCGGGCGGTCGTAGCTTCGTGGGCAGGACGACCGCAACAGCAGGGGTGCGGGACAGGGCCGCCGGGGAGCAGCCATGCGTGGACACACGGTCAGGACGGCGATCGCGCTGGGCGCGGTCGCCTCGCTCGCGGCGGCGACGGGCCCGGTCGCGGCCTCCGCGCGGACGGACAGCCGGGCCGCCGCGCCGCCCCCGGTCCTCGTGGACTGCCTCTGGCACGCGCAGGTGCGCCCCGCGAACTTCGTCCTCGCCTGCGGGGACGGCAACAGCCGGCTGGTGTCGCTGCACTGGTCGCGCTGGGACGCGCGGTCGGCGGTCGCCGACGGGGTGAACACGGTCAACGACTGCAAGCCGTACTGCGCGGCCGGCCGCTTCCACGCCTACGCCGTGTCCGTGCGGCTGGACCACCCACAAACCTGGAAGAAGGACCCGAAGCTGCGGCACTACACGCGGATGACGCTCACCTACAAGAACGCCCGTCCCGAGCGCCTGGCACAGTCGGTCACCTACCCCCTGTGGAACTGAGCGCCCGGCCGGTCACCGGAACCGGTCCGCCGGCCCGGTCGGTCCGTCCGAGGAGTCGCAGCAGCCGTCCGCGGCGGTCCCGGTGGGCGGGACCGTCTCCAGACGGCAGAAGCAGGAGGACTCGATGGGCACGTCCGCAAGAGCGGTCGCGATCCTCAGCTGCTGGGCGACGATCTGTGCCTCCCCCGTCCTGCCGAGGCGGACCAGGCACTCGTGGAGACCGTGCAGGGCCCAGACGTTGCCGGGGTGCTGCAGCGGGCGCGGCAGGGCCCCGTCCAGGCCCAGGTCGGCGCGGTAGACCGCCTCGGCGTCCCGGACCCGGCCCTGTTCCAGCAGCAGGGCGCCCAGGGCGTGTCGGGTGGGCTGCATCCAGCCCCAGGGCTCGTCGTAGGGCAGGGTGTCGTCCAGTTCGACCGAGTGGGCGAGCGCGGCGAAGGCCGCCTCGTGGTCGCCCTTGCGGTACTCCAGCTCGCCGTCGAGCATCGCGGAGGCGATCGCGAGGATGTCGGCGCAGGTGTTGTTGAAGAGCATGCGCGTGGCCGGGACGCGGGCGACCGCGGCACGGAACAGGACGCGCTCCTCCTCCGCCTCCTCGATACGGCCGGTCGCCGCGAGGGCGACGCCGCGGGCGTAGTGGAGCATCGCGGTGGTCGTGCAGTACAGGGCGGGGTCGGCGGGCAGCGGCAGGCGGAGGATGTCGTCCCAGTGGCCGAAGCGGATCAGTACGTGGACGCGCATGGCGCCGAACGCCTCCAGCCAGTCGGCCATCGGAGGGCTCTGCACCCGCAGCAACTCCTCCGGAATACAATCCTCCAACTGTGCGGCGGCCTCCAGGGCGACCCGGGAGGCTCCCAGGAACATGGCGCCGTAGATCCTGAAGTGGTGGTTGTGCGCCCGGTAGAGGGTGTAGAAGTTCATCGCCCCCGAACGCGCGAGGTAGGTGGCGTCGGCGGCGACCGCGGCGGTGTTGTCGGAGACGACACGGCGGTAGTCACCGCACAGCACCTCCAGGTGCGAGGGCATGTGGAGCAGGTGACCGGCGTCGGGGACCAGACCGCGCAACCGGTCCGCGACGGGCAGGGCCACCTCGGGCGACGGGGACATCTCCATGAGATGGATGTACAGGTGCAGCGCACCCGGGTGGCGCAGACCTGCGTCGGTGGCCAGCACGCGGTCGAGGACCTCCTTCGCCTCCAGCGTCCTGGCTCCCTCCGCTGGCTCGCCGGTGCGCAGGTCCCACAGTTGCCATGGAGTGAGGTTCATCAGCGCGTCGGCGAACAGGGCGGCGATGTCCGGGTCGTCGGGGGCGAGGTCGTGGACGGCGCGCATCCGGTCGGCGTAGGGCGCGTTCCACACCGAGCAGTCCGGTGCGGGGCGAGCCTGCGGGTAGCGGGCCCTCAGCGCCTCGATCAGGGCACGCTCCACGGGGGTGGCACGCAGCGCCGCCGTGTGGGCGCGTTCGACCGCGGCGTGGGTGCGGTCGACGGTACGGGCCAGATCCTGTTCGTCGAAGAAGTCCCAGGGCTTGTTGTAGTTGGGGCCGAGTGCGTAGGCGATGCCCCAGTGGGCCATGGCGCAGTCGGGGTCGGCCGCTGCGGCGGCCTCGAAGCAGGCGACGGCCTCCTCGTGGTGGAAGGCGTACGTCCACACCAGCCCGCGGTCGAACCAGGTCTGGGCCTGCGGTGACGAGGTCGTCACCGGGCGGGTGTGGGTGCCGAGGTCGTAGTAGTCCATGCGTCCCTCCTGGCCGTGCTGCCGTGCTGCCGTGCTGCCGTGCTGCCGTGCTGCCGTGCTGCCGTGCTGCCGTGCTGCCGTGCTGCCGTGCTGCCGTGCTGCCGTGCTGCCGTGCTGCACATATACCGTGCGGACGGCGGGGAACGGGGCGGGCGCCGGGAACGCGCCGGGGTTTCGCTCCCGTGCCCTACGGGCGCGACCCGCACCGCCGAGGGAGACCTGAACGGCGGCGGCACCGGCCGACGGTCACCGCCTGCCGCGCAGGAGTGCGCGCGTCATGTCGGAGCAACGACGTCCGGCGTGACCGTGGACCACGTCCGCCGCCCCGGTCACGCCCCGATCCCGTGACGGTCCCGCAGTTGTCCGCCGCTGTCGCGGTCGGCGGCGCCGTCAAGCGCCTTCGGCGCCGCCCGGGCCGCTCGCGGCACGCTCACCCGCCCCGGTGTCCGCCCCGGGCTGTCACGTCCAGCGATACACCAGATCCACTGCGGGCTTTTGTTCACACGAACACCGGACCGTAGACTCGCCGCATGGAGGGAGTGCCGGTGTCGCACACGGGGTGGACGTTCCTCACCAATCACGCCCGGGTCCTGGCGACGATCGCCGACGACCACACCGCACGCATCCGCGACATCGCCGTGCACTGCCGCCTCACCGAGCGCGCGGTGCAGAAGATCATTGTCGATCTGGAGCGGGACGGGTACCTCTCGCACACCCGCGAGGGGCGCGGCAACGCCTACCGGATCGACCCGACCAAGGTTCTGCGCCATCCGGCCGAAGCCGGTCTCGGCCTCACCGTCGCCTCCCTCCTGTCGCTCCTCGTCCTCGACGAGGCGGACCGCAACCGGCGGGCCGCGCCGGGCCGGTCCGCCGGCACCGGCTGAAGGTTCGCGCCCACAACGCGACCGACCGTCACCGCATCTGTACGGCAACGCAAACATCACGAATACGTATCGGACATTCCTCGCCTCAACCTTCACACGAGGTACACACGTTGGCTAGGTTGACGCTCGGGTCGCACGGGAGACTCCGGCGAACTGCGCCGGGCCGCGCGGCCTCCGCCGAATCCGGCCCGCCACAGCGGGCGCCGCAGCCGGGGCTCGCCCCCCTGGCCTGCGTTCGGCCGACTGCCCGAGCGGCAGGTCAGCACGGCTAGTCCGTCCATGCGACCACTGCCGGGCCGACGGCCGGTACGGCAGGCGGAGCATGGGAGGAGCACGGCAGCGATGGCGCCGGAACGCAACTTGATCCCCACCGCCGGGCCCGCTCAGGGGCACGACACGCGTCTCGATCAGGCCGCCCCCTCCCGCGCGGCGCTCTCCGGGGACACCACCCCGATCGCGGAGGACGGCGGGCCCAGCCGGGAGGAGGTCCAGCAGCGCATCGCCGCCCTGTACAACCTCGCGGAGAACGACACCGGCACCTTCAACGCCACCCGCGCGAGGGCCGCGTCACAGACCCGGTCGGGCAAGGACCCGGGCGGGCGGTCCGCCTCGGCGCCGGGGGCATCGACCCGCCAGTGGTTCGACGTGGCGCGTGCCAAGCTGGGCCCGACGGTGCCGGCCGTACGGCCCGCGGAACGGACGCCGGCCGCTCCGGCCCGGCGTCGCGCGCTCCGGCCCGGGACCGACGCCCCGGAGCCGGCCCCGTCGCAGCCCGCGGAACGCCCCGGCCGCGGTCGGGCGGCCGCCCTCACGGGCGAAGCCGCCGCCGCGCTTCCGGCGGCGTCGCCCGGGCCCGGTCCGGAGCAGTCGCAGAGCCTGCCGGCCGTGGCCGCGCCCCCGGTGCTCCCGGAAGGCAGGACGGGGCGGCCCGGAACGGGCGCCGCGGAACAGCGGCAGCGCCGCTCTCCCGAGGAGGCCAAGGAGCGCACGCAGACCGGTCTCGCCGCCGCCCGCGCCCTGCTGTCCCGTCAGGTGGCGCAGGCTCAGGCACCGTTCGGTGACACCGGGTTCACCCGACTCGGGGGCTTCGACACGGCACCGGCCACCCCGGCGCCGCTCCCGACGTCCGATCTCGACACAGCGCGCCACGCCCCGAGCACACTGCCGCCCGCCGTGTCACCGCTGCCGCCCGGGACCGGCGTGTCCCTACTGCCCGAGACCGCCGTGGCCCTGCCGCCCGCCGTGTCACCGCTGCCGCCCGGGACCGGCATGCCCCTGCCGCCGGAGGTGCCCTCCGCGGCCCCGCTCCCGCAGGTCACCACCGCGGAGGCGACCCCGGACGGCAAGGCCGCGCCCGCCGTCGTCTTCGCCCGGGCACAGGCGGGCAAGCCCTGCGTGTGGGGCGCGACGGGGCCCGATTCCTACGACGGGGCCAGTCTGGTGCGCGCGGCGTGGCTGGCGGCCGGAGTCCTCCTGCCGCGGTCCGCGCACGACCAGGCGCTCGCCGGAGCGCCGGTCTCCCTGAGCTCCGCCCGCCCGGGGGACCTGGTGTTCTTCCAGGACACCCCCGACCACGTCGGCCTGTGCACCGGCGACGGCACGGTCGTGCACGCGCCCGGCCCGGGGGCGTTCATACGCGAGGAGCCGCTGCATCAGGCCGGCCCGGTCGACGGCGTCGTACGGCCGGGCTGACGGTCCGGCGCGGTGCGGCCGCGTCCCGTGGGAAGGTCCGGACTCGTCCGGATCCCTCCCTGCGCCTCGGTCGGCCGCGGGCCGCTCCGGGCCGGCCGTAACGTCGGTGGAAACGCTCCCGTGGGCGCCCGCGGTGTCCGCGACGCGCGTCGTGCCGGGGGTCAGCGTTCCTCACGGAAGAGCACGTGCTGCCCGGCCACGGGGTCGTACTTGCGCAGGACCAGCCGGCCGGGGTCGCTGAGACGGTTCTTGCGCGTCACATAGGTGACGCCGGTTCCGGCCGTCGACTTCAGCCGGACGACGGGGCGCGCGGTGCTGTGTGCCACGGGATCTCCTTTCGCGGACCGGCACCACCTGGTTGATCGGCGCATGCCAGTCACAGGCCCCTCAACGGCACTGCTCGCGAGGACATTCCCGCACCCGTGCGGACGCGGGCGCCACGGAGGACAGGGGGCGGGGGCCGGGTGCGTCCGGTGGCGCCGGGCACGGAGCCCGCGGTGCCGCGCAGGGCATCGCCCAACCGGCCAGGACCGGCATCCGACCGCCCTGCCCGCCGACCCGTGGACGGCCCTCACACCCCGGGCACCCGCTCCGGGCGCCCGGCAGGGCCCGCCGCCCGGAGCGGCACTACAGCGGCGGCGTCCGGAGCCCCGCGACGAGCGCCGCGACCAGTCGGCGGGCGTCGTAGCGGGGGTCGCTGTCGGCACCGATGCAAAGGTTTCCGACGCCGCGCATCAACTCGTACGCCCCCAGGTCGGAGCGGACCTCACCGGCATCGGCCGCGGCGTCGAGCAGGCGGGTGCACACGGGCACGAGCCGGTCGAGGAAGTACGCGTGCAGCGCCTCGAATCCGGCGTCGTCGGACCGCAGTACCGCGGCGAGGCCGTGCTTGGTGACCAGGAAGTCGACGAAGAGGTCGATCCACTGCGCCAGTGCGGCAGCGGGCGACGTGCTGCTCTCCAGCAGGTCCGGGCCGGCCTCGGCGCAGGCGTCGACCTGGTGCCGGTAGACGGCGATGATCAGGTCGGCCCGCGTCGGGAAGTGCCGGTAGATCGTGCCGAGCCCGACGCCCGCCCTGGCCGCGATGTCGCGCACGGGCGCATCGACGCCCGACGTGACGAAGACCGCGGCGGCGGCATCGAGCAACGCCTCCTTGTTGCGCCGGGCGTCCTTCCGCCCGGACGGAGCCGCTCGCCCCACACCCTCCGCGCCGTCCTTCACCACGCACCCCTTCCACACCGCCTTGCCGAAACGGAACAACGTTCCGTATCGTCGTTCCGGAACGAGGTTCCGTTTGCTCATGATGCCAGAGCGGGATCCGGCCACCAAGCCGTGCCCGTGATCGAGAGCCCCCTTCACGACGGAGGAGCACAGCCATGCAGTACCGCCCTATGGGCCGCACCGGCGTACAGGTCAGCACGCTCGCGCTCGGCGCGATGAACTTCGGCCGCATCGGCCGCACCACCCAGGACGAGGCGACCGCCCTCGTCGATGCCTCGCTGGAGGCGGGGATCAACCTCATCGACACGGCCGACTGGTACAGCGCCGGCGAGTCCGAGGAGATGGTCGGCAAGGCCTTGGCCGGGCGCCGCGACGACGTCGTCCTGGCCACGAAGGCGACCATGCCGATGGGCGACGAGCGCAACCACCGGGGCAGCTCCCGCCGCTGGCTGGTCACCGCTCTGGAGGACAGCCTCCGCCGCCTCGGCGTTGACCACGTCGACCTCTACCAGATCCACCGGTGGGACCCGGACACCAGCGACGAGGAGACCCTGTCGGCCCTGACCGACCTGCAGCGCGCCGGTAAGATCCGCTACTTCGGCTCTTCGACCTTCCCGGCTCACCGCATCGTGCAGGCGCAGTGGGCCGCCCGCGACCACCACCTGAGCCGCTACGTCACCGAACAGCCGAGCTACTCGATCCTGCAGCGGGGAGTGGAGGCGCACGTCCTGCCCGTGGCCGAGCAGTACGGGCTCGGGGTGCTGGCGTGGAGCCCGCTGGCGTCGGGATGGCTGACCGGCGCGGTCCGCCGGGGCCGGGATGTCGCCACCCACCGGTCGGCGCTCCTTCCGGAACGCTTCGACATGACCCTTGCGCACAACCGGGCCCGGCTCGACGCCGTCGAGCGGCTGGCCGGGGTGGCGGAGGAGGCCGGCCTGACGCTCATCGAGCTCGCCCTGGGTTTCGTGACCGCACACCCCGCCGTGACCGGCGCGCTGATCGGACCCCGCACCCCGGAGCACCTGCGCTCGCAGCTCGCCGCCGCCGACACGGTGCTCTCCGCGGACGTCCTCGACGCGATCGACGCGGTCGTCGCCCCGGGCACCGACCTGGCCCCGCACGAGAAGCACGACACGCCGCCCGCGCTGCTCGACGCGTCGCTGCGGCGCCGCTGACCGAGCCGGTCGTCCGGCCTCTGCCCGGCAGTGGTCCCGCTGTCCCAGGGGCACGCAGCGGTCCCTGGGACAGGCACCGGGGCCCCGGACCACCGCGGGGCCCGCCGGCCGGAGGGCAGCCCCCACCCCTCCGGCCCCGGCCCACCCTGAAAACGCCCAGGTGGGCCGGGCAGGGAGCACCGCTCGGGGACCTGTCCCCCCGTTCGGCCCATCGCGCCGGACCGGGCGGTGTCCCAGGTCGCGGACCGCCCGCCCGGGTGCCGGCACGCCGTCGAGCGGATGCGCGGCGGGGCGCGCCTGGCGCATCCTTGCTGTGTCGCCCACGCGGCGGCGCACGGACGAGGTAGGGCGATGACTGGGAGCGCCGGGGACGGTCCGGGGACACCCGGGCGGCTGGCCACGCTGCTGGCCGAGGCCGCGACGGACGCGGCCCGCGCGGCAAGCGGGCGCGCCGCGGGCGTCTACCTGTGCTCGCGCACGCCGGGGCTGCTGCGGCTGGCCACCCTGGCGGGGCTGCCGGGCGAACTCTTCCAGCCCTGGTGGCGGGTGCACACCGACCGTCCCTTCCCGATCGCCGACGCGCACCGGCTGGGCGTGGCCGTGGTGCTGCCGAACGCCACCGAGGCGATGCGCCGCTACCCCCAGTTCGCCGCCGGGCTGCCGTTCCCCTTCGGGTCGCTGAGCGTGCCGGTCGCGACGCCGCTGCGGTCCTTCGGCGTGCTGACGGTACTGCGGCCGTCCGCCCAGGACGTCACGGAGATCGTGGCGGACCGGGAAGGACTGACACGCGTCGCCCACGACCTGGCGAAGGCGCTGGTCGGTCTGGAACGCGGGGAACCCGTCGTCTGGGACGAGCCGCCACTGTGCGTGCACGCACCACCGGTGGACCCTCAGACCGGACGTGTCGGCTGCTTCGGCTGGGAACCGGAGACCGACCACCTCACCGCGGACCTCCGCGCCCGCAGCATGCTGGGCCTGCCGCGGACCGGGGAGCCCGGCACCCTGGACACGCTGGTGTCGGCGGTCGCCCCGGAGGACGCCGAGCGGCTCTCCGTGGTCCTGCACGAAGCGGCACACGGCATTCCCCCGATCGTGCCGGTGCCGGTGCACACCGCGGACGGCGCCCTGCGGCTGCTGGACGTGTGGAACCCGCGCACCACGGGTTCCGGCCACGGCCCGCTCCACGTCAGCGGAGCGGTGCTCGAACCCGTCTCGCCGGCCCACGCGGCTGCCGAGCTGCTGCCCGAGGGCGTGTTCTGCGTGGACCGACTCGGAGTGGTCGTCTACGCCAACCCGCGCGCCGCGCTCCTGCTGGGTGTGGCCCGCGACCGGCTGCTGGGCCGCTCGCTGTGGGAGACCGTGCCGTGGCTGGGGAGCCCCGGCAACGAGGACCATCTGCGCGGCGCCCTCCTGGCGCCCGAACCGGTGCACTTCCACACCCGGCGCCCCACCCGCGACGAGGACGGCCCGCCGGGACCCGCCCGCGGATCACAGCCCCGGGACGCCGAGGACGCGGTGCGGCCTGCCGGCACCGTCCGGCCGCCCGAGCCGGCCGCTGGACCGGGACCGGAAGCGGCCGCCGGTGCCCCGCCCCCCGCGTCCGGGCAGCGCGCCGCCTCGCCCGATACCGGCGCCGGCCCTCATCCTCCGCCGTACGAGGGCGACTGGCTCGCCCTCTCCCTCTACCCCGGGGAGGACCTGCTGACCTGCACGGTCGCCCCGGCCGGCCGGGTCTCGGACACCCCGGTGGCCGACGCGGCCGCGCCGCCGGGGCCGGACCCGGAGTCCCTGCCCTACCGGCCGATCGTCCTGGCCATCGCGCTCAACGAGGCGGTGACGGCGCGGCAGGTGTCGGCGGTGGTGATGCAGGAGCTGCTGCCCGCGTTCGGCGGCCGGAGGCTCGCCATCTACCTCCTGCAGGACCGGCATCTGTACCTGGCGTGGGAGACCGGCTTCCCGGATGGTTTCCTGTCCCCGTTCGAGGGCGTCGGGCTGGACGCCCGGCTGCCGGGCGTGGAGACGCTCACCACGGGCCGCCCGCTGTTCTTCGACTCCATGCAGCAGCTCCAGGCCGCCTATCCGGGCATCCCGCTCGACGCGACGGAGGGCGCCCGCGCCTTCCTGCCGCTGATCGCCTCCGGCCGCCCCGTGGGCTCGTGCATCCTCGGCTTCGACCGGCCGCGCAGCTTCAGCACCGAGGAGCGCACGGTACTCACCGCGCTGGCCGGTCTGATCGCCCACGCGATGGAGAAGGCCCAGCGCTACGACACCGAGGCCGCCCTCGCCCGCGGGCTGCAGCGCGCCCTGCTCCCCCAACGGCTGGCCACGCACCCGCAGGTCGAGGCAGCCGGCCGCTATCTGCCCGGCACCGAGGGAATGGACGTGGGCGGGGACTGGTACGACGTCGTGGAGGCCGGGGACGGGCTGGCCCTGGTCATCGGGGACGTGCAGGGGCACGGGGTGCAGGCCGCGGCCACCATGGGGCAGCTGCGCAGCGCCGTACGGGCGTTCGCGCTGGGGGACCGGCCGCCCGAGGAGGTCATCAGCGGCACGAACCACCTCCTCATCGACCTCGACCCGGGCCAGTTCGCGAGCTGCTGCTACGTCCGGCTGGACCCGGCCACCGGGCGGGCCCGAGTGGTGCGCGCGGGGCATCCGCCCCCGCTGCTGCGTCACGCGGACGGCCGTACGGAGGTCGTGGACCTGCCCGGCGGTGTCGTGCTCGGTGTCGACGCGCGCGCCCACTATCCGGTGGCCGAACTGGAGCTGGAGGCGGGTGCGGTGCTCGCCCTGTACACAGACGGTCTGGTCGAGCGGCCCGGCACCGACATCGACGACGGAATCACCGCCCTGCGTCACGCCCTGGCCGGGTCGGACGGGCCGCCGGACACTCCGCTGGCCGATCTCGCCGACAAGCTCACCGCCACCGCGCGGCAGGCCGTCGACCGCCCCGACGACATCGCCCTCCTCCTCGCCGCGCGCCACTGCGTGTGACGGGCGGGTGCGACCCGCCTTCGCGCGCACACGAGGCAGGTGTCTCCCGGCAGACGGCCGGCCTCCCGTCTACCTGTAGAACACGGCCACACCCCCGTGGTGCGAACATGCGCCCTGATGATGTGCCGCGTACGAGAGGGTGCCGTCGTTGCACAGCGCGGTGGCACCACTGCCGCTGCTCGAACCGCCCGACGAGCCAGAACCGCCACCGCCCGACGAGCCGCCACTGCTCCCCGAGCCGGCGGCAGCCGCTTGCGCCGTCACGGTCACCCTGACCTTCACCGTCTCCGTCTCCGTCACCGTCACCGTCGGCGCGGGCTCCGGCTCCGGGGTCTCCGTGACCGTGGCCGTCGCGGTGACCGTCGCTGTCGGCCGTACCGTCTGGGCTGCGGGCTTCGCGCTGCTTCCGTCGTCCGGGTCGCCGGCGCCGGCGCCGATGCCCAGGAAGAAGGCCAGGCCGATCGCAGGCAGCACGTACCGCTTCCGCCCCCACTTCGGCGTCCTCGGCGCGGGCGGCTGCGGCGGTATGGCATACGGGTTGCTCATCTGTCCCCCCAAGGTGCTGGAAGGCACGACCGTAGCGCCGGGTGTGACTGAACGTCAGAGGAATCGTGCGGCGGTCACCTGTTCGTGACGTCGACCACGCTGCCCCCCTCACCACGATCGTCCAGACCGTGGGCCGCTGCCACGACTCCAGAGGGCCGCAGGAACCGGATGCTGCGGCCGCCGGCTTCGGAACTGGCGCGGCTGGGGGAGCAACACGGGCTTCGGCGGCGTCAAGGGCACGCTCGGTGTCATGGCGGGGCGCACGAATCGCACCGGCACGGACGTGCTCCGGCGGCACGCCGGCTGCCCTGTTCCGCAAGCCACGCGTGCGGTGGTGCGACCCACCCGCATGCCAACGGCCTTGCCCCTGCTCTGGCCGTGACGAAGCTGCCAGGAGGGGCAACGCCGTGATGTCTCAAGATGCCACCTCGCCTGCCTGGGCGAGGCCCGTGACCGGCAGCGCACGGAGCCCAGCACCCGGTACGGCGGCGCCCCGGGCCACGCGCGGCGACTGGCCCGCGTGCTGAACGCGCTGTGCGACCACCACGACGGCATCACGCTGGGGACCGTGCCGTGAGGGCACCCCCGGTCTGCACGCGTACGTCGCGGCCGCGACCGCCCCGGTCCTCGCCCTGGTGGTGGCGCGGGCGCGCCCTCCTGCCGGACGCGCCTCAGGCGACCGCGGGGTCAGGGTCGCACCCCCGGATGTCCCTGCCGTCGGATGCCCGGCGCATGTCCGGATGTCAGCACCGGCCCCGACACCCATTGTGACGGCCCATCGGGTATGCGGGCCGTCCGGGGCTCAAACGATCAGCCGCTCCGCCGGAGGTCCGGATGCCTCCGGCGGAGCAGACCCTTTTGTGCCGGTTGGGGCACGGGGAGTGACCTGAACGGGCGCGCCGCTCACCCGGACGGGCGCCTACCCGTCTCACAGACGTCTCACATCCCTGGTGGGCGAGGGTGACTCATGCGGCCCTGACCTGGTCTTTTCCGCGCCGCCTACACCTCACGACCCTGTACGTACGACCTGTAGGGTAGGCACATGGTCCGACTTCTGGGTCGATCCGGGACCCGGTCGCCTCGTCCCGGCGGCACGCGCTCCGCGGCCGCACACGACCGGGTCCGGCGCTCGTCCGCGGGACGGGCGCCCGGCGGGGCGCATGACAAGGGACGTGCGGTGCCGCGGGACGGCGGGGGCCGAAGGCGGTGGAGCGCGGCGCTGCGGGCGGCGCTGGGCGGGCGCAGCCTGGCGGGACAGGTGTTCGTCTTCCAAGTCGTCATCGTCCTGCTGCTGGTGCTGGCCGCGGTGATCGCCCTGCTGCTGCAGTCGCGCAGCGACACGACACGGGAGGCCCGTGGCCGTTCGCTCGCGGTCGCCGAGACGTTCGCCAACTCTCCCGGCATCGTGGCCGCGCTGCGCAGCCCGGATCCCACGGCGGTGCTCCAGCCGAGCGCGGAGGCGGCCCGCATGGCGGCGGGCGTCGACTTCATCGTGGTCACCGACACCGAGGGGATCCGCTACACGCACCCGAAGCCGGACCGCATCGGCAAGAAGTTCGTGGGGACCATCGCGCCCGCGCTGGCCGGGGGGACCGTCGTCGAGGAGATCAACGGGACCATCGGCCGACTGGTGCAGGCGACGGTGCCGGTCAAGACGCCCGACGGCACCGTGGTGGGGCTGGTGTCGTCCGGCATCACCACCAAGCACGTGGGCGGTGTCGCCGACCGGCAGCTGCCGCTGCTGCTCGGGGCCGCGGGTGTGGCCCTGGCCCTGGCCACGGCGGGCACCGCGCTGGTCAGCAGGCGGCTGCTGCGCCAGACCCACGGCCTGGGGCCGCGCGAGATGACCCGGATGTACGAGCACCACGACGCCGTACTGCACTCGGTGCGGGAGGGCGTGATCATCATCGGCGGCGAGGGGGAGCTGCTGCTCGCCAACGACGAGGCGCACCGGCTGCTGCACCTGCCCGACGACGCCGAGCGGCGGCAGGTCCGGGAGCTGGGCCTGGACCCGGAGACGGCGGCCCTGCTGGCCTCCGGCCGCGTCGCCACGGACGAGGTGCATCTGGTCGGTGACCGGCTGCTGGCCATCAACCAGCGGCCCACCGACCTGGCGGGCGGCCCGTCCGGCAGCGTCGCCACGCTGCGGGACTCCACCGAGCTGCGGGCCCTGTCCGGCCGGGCGGAGGCGGCCCGTGAACGGTTGCACCTGCTGTACGACGCCGGGGTGACCGTCGGCACGGGGCTGGACGTCGGCCGCACCGCCGAGGAGCTGGCCGAGCTCGCCGTGCCGCGGTTCGCCGACTTCGCCACCGTGGATCTGTTCGACGCCGTGCTCGCCGGTGAGGAGCCCGAGGTCGGCAGTTCGCTGCGGCGCACGGCGCTGAGCGGGATCAGCAAGGACGCGCCGCTGTATCCGCTGGGCGAGCAGATCCGGTTCGTCGACTCCTCACCGCAGGCACGCAGCCTGCGCACCGGGCTGCCCGTCACCGAGCCCGACCTGGCCGCCGCTTCGGGCTGGCAGGTGCAGGACCGGGAGCGCTCGGCACAGATCGTGGACTTCGGGATCCACTCCCTGATCACCGTGCCGGTGCGGGCGGGCGCGCTGGTTCTGGGCGTGGTCACGTTCTGGCGCTCGGAGCGGCCCGAGCCCTTCGACGCCGACGAGGTGGCGCTGGCCGAGGAGCTGGTGGCGCGCGCGGCCGTGTCCATCGACAACGCCCGCCGCTACACGCGCGAGCACGGTCTGGCGGTGACTCTGCAGCGCAGCCTGCTGCCACGCAGCCTGCCCGCGCAGAACGCCCTGGACATCGCCTACCGCTATCTGCCGGCGCAGGCCGGGGTGGGCGGGGACTGGTTCGACGTCCTGCCGCTGTCCGGGGCCAGGGTGGCGCTCGTCGTGGGCGACGTGGTGGGGCACGGGCTGCACGCGGCGGCCACGATGGGGCGACTGCGCACGGCGGTGCACAACTTCTCCGCCCTCGACCTGGCGCCGGACGAGTTGCTCACGCTGCTGGACGAGCTCGTCGGCCGGATCGACCAGGACGAGGCCTCCGACGGCACCGCCGCTCCCGTCACCGGTGCGACCTGCCTGTACGCCGTCTACGACCCGGTGACGCGTCGCTGCACCATGGCCCGGGCCGGCCATCCGCCGCCGGCGGTGGTCGCACCGGACGGCACGGTGGCGTTCTCCGACGCGCCGGCCGGGCCGCCGCTCGGCGTGGGCGGGCTGCCGTTCGAGGCGACGGAGCTGCAGCTGGCGGAAGGCAGCCGGCTGGTGCTGTACACCGACGGCCTGGTCGAGGACCGGGAACGGGACATAGACACCGGCCTGGAACTGCTGCGCGGCGCGCTGGTCCGGGCGGACTCGCCCGAGGACACCTGCCAGGCGGTGCTCGACGCGCTCCTGCCGGCCCGCCCGAACGACGACATCGCCCTCCTCGTCGCCCGCACCCGGGCGCTGGGTGCCGACCGGGTCGCCGAGCGGGAGGTGCCGATGGATCCGGCAGCGGTGCGGCAGGTCAGGGCGCTCGTCGGGCGGCAGCTGGCCGAGTGGGGCCTGGAAGAGCTGGAGTTCACCACGGAGCTGATCCTGAGCGAGCTGGTGACCAACGCGATCCGCTACGGCAGTGCGCCGGTGCGGGTGCGGCTGCTCCTGGACCGCACGCTGATCTGCGAGGTGTTCGACAGCAGCAGCACCTCGCCGCACCTGCGCTATGCGGCCCTGTCGGACGAGGGCGGGCGGGGCCTGTTCCTGGTGGCGCAGCTCGCCGAGCGCTGGGGCACGCGGTACACGCCGAACGGCAAGATCATCTGGACGGAGCAGCCGCTACCGTAGGCCACACCCCCAGCGACCTCTTTGACATCCCATAAGCGGCCCTTATGACGTCATAGACCGGACCCCCGTACCGACTTAGGTTTGCCTCAGTTTAGGCTTCCCGTCGAGTTGATCCATTGCCGCTCGAAGGGAACCTGATCATGCCCCGCCCCCTGCGGGTAGCCATTGTCGGAGCCGGCCCCGCCGGGATCTACGCCGCCGACGCGCTGCTCAAGTCCGCCGTGGCCGCCGACCCCGGTGTCTCCATCGACCTCTTCGAGCGCATGCCGGCGCCCTTCGGCCTGATCCGCTACGGTGTCGCCCCCGACCACCCCCGCATCAAGGGCATCGTCACCGCGCTCCACCAGGTCCTCGACAAGCCGCAGATCCGTCTCTTCGGCAACGTCGACTACCCGACCGACATCAGCCTGGACGACCTGCGCGCGTTCTACGACGCGGTGGTGTTCTCCACCGGCGCGACGGCCGACCGGTCCCTGCCCGTCCCCGGGATCGACCTCGACGGCTCGTACGGCGCCGCCGACTTCGTCTCCTGGTACGACGGCCACCCGGACGTGCCCCGCACCTGGCCCCTGGAGGCGGAGAAGGTCGCCGTGCTCGGCGTCGGCAACGTCGCCCTCGACGTCGCCCGCATCCTCGCCAAGACGGCGGACGAGCTGCTGCCCACGGAGATCCCGGCGAACGTCCACGACGGCCTCAGGGCCAACGGGGCCAAGGAGATCCACGTCTTCGGCCGCCGCGGCCCCGCTCAGGCGAAGTTCAGCCCGATGGAACTGCGCGAGCTCGACCACTCCCCCAGCATCGAGGTCATCGTCGATCCCGAGGACATCGACTACGACGACGGCTCGATCGCGACGCGGCGCGGCAACAAGCAGGCCGACATGGTCGCCAAGACGCTGGAGAACTGGGCGATCCGGGACACCGGCGACCGCCCCCACAAGCTGTTCCTGCACTTCTTCGAGTCGCCGACCGAGATCCTCGGCGAGGACGGCAGGGTCGTCGGGCTGCGCACCGAGCGCACGGAGCTGGACGGCACCGGGAACGTGAAGGGCACCGGCCGGTTCACGGACTGGGACGTCAGCGCGGTCTACCGCGCCGTGGGCTACCTCTCGGACCGGCTCCCCAAGCTGCCCTGGGACATGGAGTCGGGCACGGTCCCGGACGAAGGCGGCCGGGTCATCGAGGACAGCGGCGCGCACCTGCAGTCGGTCTACGTCACCGGCTGGATCCGCCGGGGCCCGATCGGCCTGATCGGCCACACCAAGGGGGACGCGAACGAGACGGTGGCCAACCTCCTCGACGACCACGCGAACGGACGCCTGCACACGCCCGCCGCGCCCGATCCCGCAGCCGTGGACGCCTTCCTCACTGACCGGAACGTACGCTTCACCACCTGGGAGGGCTGGTACCGGCTGGATGCCGCCGAACGCGCCCTGGGCGAACCGCAGGGGCGCGAACGGGTGAAGATCGTCGAGCGTGAGGACATGCTGCGGGAGAGCGGGGCGTAGGCCCTTCGCCGCCGCCCGGGGGGCTCCTCCGGGCGGCGGCACACCTCCGCTCGGGGGAAGCCGGATGCGGTGAAGGAGCGGGCAACCGGAATGCTTCGGCAGGTCACGGGCATGCTGTGAACGGGGTCACTCCCGATGGACGGGGGGTCCTCCTCCGTGGCCGCCCCTGTTCCTGCCCTCCGCCTCCCCGAAGGACGTGTCGCTGTTGGCTCTCACGTACCCTCATGCACCGCCGGCCCGCAGGCCCGGCCGCTCGTGGACGATCCGGATCGTCGGTCACCGCGACCGCACCGCCTCCGTCACCTGCTCCTCGACGTGCGCCATGCCGACACGTTCCCACGACATCCCAGCACTGCGCCGGTTCGCAGAGGCACACGCCGCCGCCCACGCGAAGGCCGCGGCGGTGCGGGCGGACGCCTCCTGCTGGTGCAGGCAGCAGCGGTGCGCCGCGCACGAGGGCACACGGGTCGGCTGCGCGGGCCCGGTCGTCCTCCTCCTGCGCCACGACCCCGCCGTCGGCCGGGTCTGGACCCTGTGCGAGGTGTGCACCTCGTGCGCCCCGCTGATCACTCACGCCCGGGTGGTCGCGCGCGCCACGCCGGCGGAGCGGAGCCGGGTGCCGGACCAGCCCGGTCCGCGACCGGCCGCCGTACCTTCGGGGTCAGTGGCCGGTCCCGCACCACTCGTTCCGGGCGGCTTCAGCGCACCCCCGGGCACGGACAGCCCGCCGCAGGTGTCCCGCCGGCGCCGACGGGGCCGCGAGCGGCGCAGCGGCCCCTGAGACGGCACCCGAAACGGACAGGACCTGCCCCGATGCGGATGACGGGCCGGCCCTGTCCGCCCGGACGATTCTCGGGCGGCGGCCGGCCCAGGACCACGTGTGAACCGAACCGGCCGTCGTGAACGGCGCACACCCCGAGTGCGCCGCACGCCTCCCGTGCGATTCCCCGGGCGACGGAACCGCACGCGCGGCGCATCCTCCGGCGCGGACGTACGGCGTCACCCCGGTCGGCCCCGGGACGGGGGACGCCTGCGGCGCGGAGTCGGCGGCGACCGTCACGGTCACGGGTCTGTGCCTCGGCCGGCGCGGAGGGGCGCGTGCCCGGCCCGCCGCGCCGCCGGAGCGCTCCGGGTGCCTCCCGCCCACCCCGGCCCCGCTTGATCACCGGTGGCCGGCGGCGGCGATACTGGCAGCCGTACCCCGTCGGCCCCTCATCGCGAATGGACCCATGTCGAGCTCCCCCGAGGACCGCACCGACCCTTCCCGCACCCTCTGGACGGCCCGTGGCCGCCACCTCGGGTACGCGGCGGCAGGGGTCGTCCGCGCCCGTCTCCAGACGCTCAAGGACACCGGGACCCTGCAGGACTTCCTGGAACTGCCCGAGGACGAGTGCCCGCCGGGCCGCCGGGGGTTCGAGGCCCGCTGGCAGGTGGAGGGGACCGTCACGGTGCGGGCCGGGCTCACGGTCGCGGAAGGTGCGGACCACGGGCAGGAGTGGACGCTGATCGCGCAGGCCGACCAGCCCTGGGACCTGCACTGGCCGGCGCCGTCCGAGATGTTCTGGCCGCATGAGCCGGACGGGACGTGGGCCCACGAGTCCCCCACCGGTCTGGGTCACCTCCGGCCCAACGCGCTGCCCGAGGACGACAAGGCGATGCGCCGCGTCCTCCGGGACGCCGTGCGTGACAGCTGGAACGTCCACGTCGTCGTCCACGAGGCCATGACACCCGACGAGCGGGGCCGTGCACCGCTGACGCCGTATCTGCCGCCCGGACTGCACCACCGGGTCGTCGAGCACCGCGCCGCGCCCCACCAGTTGCGGGCGGTCAACTGGGCGCTGCGCGAGTTCGGCGTCGAGGTGCCGCGCGGAGGTGCGCTCGTGCTGCCCGGCATCCCGGCACCGTCCGGCTCGGACACCGGAGCCCTCACGGTGCGCACCGTCTTCCTCGACGGTTCCGAACCCGTCGAGCTCATCGACGCGGTGACACGTTTCGCCGCCCTGTCACGCCCGCTGCCGGAGGGCGCCGGCGAAGCCCTGGCCACGCTCCAGGAGCACTGGCACCTGTTCACCGTGGAGGAGGAACTGGAGCGCCAGCGCAGGCTCGTGACGATGTACGCGGAGGCACTGGAGGCGATGACCCACTCCCGTGACCTGTACCGGGAGGCAGCCGAGCGGGCTCACGAGGCGCTGGCCGCCCTCCGCGAGGCCGCGGGGAGCAGCCCGGCGCCGCCACTGCCGGCCGCGCGGGCCGGCAGCCCCTCCTTCCCTCAGCTGACGCGTACTCTGGAGCGGCTCAAGGGCACTGCCAAGTCCCTGCGCCCGCCCGCCGGACCGCGCCGGGCAGACGGCGGCGAGGTGGACGCCTCCGAGGGGCACGCGGCCCCGTAGGCGGCGCAGGCGCCCCCACGACACGAGGCGGAACCCGGTTCCCCGGACGTACCGTCAGATGCCCGATGACTCACGGGATCCCCGGCCGCACTGCGGAGGACCCTGTGGCGGAGGGGCCGCCCGGAGACGGAGTCGGCCCGACTTCCGCGGCGGCCACAGACGGGCCGGCGTCCGCGGCCCGCCGAAAGACGCAGCGGGCCCAGCAGGCGCCCAGGCGGCCCGCCCCGGTCGAGACCTCCCGGCGGATGCCCCTCCGAGAGACCGCTTCGGGCCGAGTGACAATCCTCACACGCTCCACGGCCGGATTCCGCTCGTCCTGCGGCCGGTGTCCGCTTCCGCGAACCGCCCGCCGGCCACGACCGGGTGCCCGAGGACGGCGGTGCCGGCCGCGTGCCGGGCCCGTGGGCACCGGCGCGCGGCCGATCGCGGCGCCGGGGGTCAGGGCGAGGTGGCTCCCGCCCGCCGTCGTGCCGGTGGCCGGACCAGCAGAGCCGCCAGGGCCACCGCCGCGGCGACCACGGCGGCCGGGCCGGCCAGCCACGGCGGTGCGAGGGTGAGGTCCAGGGACCGCACCAGACCGGCCGGGCCGAAACGCTCGGCGAGGACCTGGGCACCCGCCAGGGCCACCGGGACCGCGACGCACGCGCCCAACAGGGCGCGCGAGGGCTTCAGAGCCAGTAGCAGGGCCAGCGCCAGACAGGTCCCGGACAGGGCCAGGGCCAGCGCGTACACGTCCGCGGGTGCGCCGTGGCGGTGCAGCGGGAAGTACGCCGCACCGCACAGGGCGAGCAGCGCGGTGGCGAGCCGGGCGGTCCACGGTGCCGGGCCGGCCGGTCGTGGCCGGGCGCCCGCGGCGGGGGCGGAGCCGGCCGGTCGTGCGTCCCGGGAACCGGCGGAGGGGTGGGGGGTGGCGGGGCCCGTGGACGCGGGAGTGCCGGCGGAGGGTTCCGACCGCTCGCGGGAGAGTTGCTCTATGAGTTCGGCGAGTTCCTCGACCGGGCGTCCAGTGGCCGCCGCCCGCACGGCCTCGCAGCCGCGGCCCTGTTCCAGGGGCGGGCTGTGCAGGAGCGCCATCAGCCGCGTGACCTCCTCGACGGGGCGCTGCTCGGCGGCGGTGCGGATCATACGGTCCGCGTCTCCGGTGCGGTGCGGCGGCCCGGAGAGCAGGGCGGCCAGCCGGGACACGTCCTCCACGGACCGGTGGGTGCCGAGGGCGTGGAGCATGTCGGCCGCCGTGGCGGCGCAGTCCTCGGACTGTTCGAGCAGCGCGATGAGGCGGGCGACGTCCTCCAACGGCCGTTCGGCGGCGGCCACGTGGAGCAGGCCGGTGACGGGGTCCGCGTAGCCGCCGCTCGTCCCGTCCGCACCGGCCGGGGCGGGGGTGGGATCGGCGTCGTCTCCGGAACCGGGGCCGGGGTCGGCACCCGGATCGGCGCCCGGCGCGACCGGGTGCTCTGCGTCGGCGGGCTGTGGAGCGGGGTGGGCGGTGGCGTCGGAGCGGGTGATGACGGGTCGGTCCGGACCGGGCCGTGAAGAGCGGGTGATCATGCTTGGCTCTCTGTGAGGGGTGCGGTCGCTCCTGCGCCCCGAGCTGCGACACGCGACTTGACGCTGCCCATTACTACGGTCCCGGCGCCGTGATCGCCACTCGGGCGGCGCACACGTGTGAGGACGGGGTGGAAACGGGAATTCGTCCATCAGAAGCGGGGAACTTAAGACGCGACGCGGCGCACCGCGCAGGGGAGGACCCGTGGCTTCGACCACCACGCTCGTCGCCGTGCCCGCGGTCCCGGCAACCGCCCGTGGTGCGGCCGGCTGCACCCGGCAGGACCTCCTGAGAGCGGGCCGCAGGCCCCTCCTGCCGCCCGCACGGTCCGCACCCAGCACGACCGTCCGACCCCAGGCCACCTGCTGACGCGCACCCCGCAACTCCCCTGTCCCACGCCCCTCCTCCGCGCTGTGCGCGGCGGGCGCCGGGGCTCGACTCCGCGATGACTACGGAGAGTAAGGAAACCAATCACCCGTTCGATTCGTATAAGTGACTGGAGGTCGCAGGAACGCGCTGGGCCGAGTGGTGCCGTTCAGCGGCTCCGCTTGTTCGAGGCAGTACCGAAGAGGGAGAGACGATGCAACCGTTCGCGCTCAACTACGCACGCCCCGCGGCGGAGTTGGAGTTCGCCACGCCCTACACATACGACTCCGGACTGCAGCTGAACGTGCTCCTGGACGGTGGGATAGCGGCGCGCGACCATGTCTTGCTCAGAGAACTGGGGACCACCACCTCGACCGCGGGCTCGAAGACCCACTTCGACGACTGAACACGGAACCTACGACGATGACCGTGTTGATCCTGACCTCTGAAGAGGACGTCACAGCGGACATGGTGGTGGTCCACCTGCACGCCCTGGGCGCCCCGGTGGTCCGGCTCGATCCCGCCGACCTGACGAGCGGCGTCGCCCTCTCCGGGGAGTACGTCCACGGCGCCTTCCGCGGACACCTGTCGTCCGCCGGGCGCCTGGTGAGCCTCGACGGCCTGCGGTCCGTGTGGATGCGCAGACCCGGGGCCGCCGCGACGCGGGCGGCCGCCCCCTCCCCCTGGCTGACCGAGGAGTCCGAGCAGGCGCTCTACGGCATGCTCCGCGGCGCGCAGGTCCGCTGGATGAACCATCCGGACGCGGCCCGCCGTGCCCGGCACAAGCCGTGGCAACTGCGGCTCGCCCAGCGCAGCGGGCTACCCGTGCCGGCCACGCTGATCACGACGTTTCCCCAGGCCGCCCGCGAGTTCGCGGAGCGCTACCCGGACCTGGTCGTCAAGCCGGTCTCCGGAGCGCATCCACAGGACCCGCCCCAGGCGGTGCCGACGAGCCGGGTCGCCCCCGACGTCGACTTCACGGCCGTCGCCTACGGCCCGACGCTGCTCCAGCGCCGGGTCGCCAAGGGGGCGGACGTACGGTTGACGGCCGTGGGCGGCTCCCTGCTCGCGGCACGCAAGCCCACCGCCCCGGACGCCGATCCCGACCAGGTCGACGTCCGCTTCGCGCCGTCCTCCGGCCCGTGGCTGCCCGCCGAGGTGCCGCCACGCATCGCCGACGCCGTTCGCGCCTACCTGACCGAGGCGGAACTGGCGTACGGCGCATTCGACTTCGCCGAGGACGCCGACGGAACCTGGTGGTTCCTGGAGTGCAACCAGTCGGGCCAGTTCGGCTTCGTGGAGGTGGACACCGGCCAGCCGATCTCCCGGGCGATCGCCGAGTGGCTGAGCAGGCCGGCGCCGGGCGAGCTGCCGCAGCAGGCTGACCGCACGGGGACCAGGCTCCCCTGAGGCCGTATCAGTTTCCGCCGCGCCGGGTCGTCACTGGGGCCGCGGGCCGGGCAGCAGCGCCGTGCGCTGCCACCCGGTTCCCGGCTGCGGAGTACGGCCGCCGGAGGATTCCTGGAATCCGGGCGTTTGCAGGGGACGCAGAACGAGTTCCAGCTCCCTGTTGACTCGCTCGGCCTCCCGGCGCACCTCGGCGGGCACGTCGCCGCACTCCTCGATCAGTCGGTCATAGATGGGGGAATCGTGGAACACCCGGCAACGCGCCTTTCATCTCATCCGTCCATGTGCCTTGAGCACGGCTGCCGAGTCTAGGCGCCCCGGCAACCCGGGACACGCAATCCGCCGGAGTGCTTGCGCCGTCGGAGGGAACTGTGCCCGCGCCCACAGGGCGCACACAAGGCTCAAACGGCCAGTGACAGACCGGTCTCACCCTCCTTCCCGACGACCGTACCGCCGGCGCCGCCGGCCGTGTCGGTGCCGCCGCGCCCCGCTTCGAGCAGGGCGTCCGCCTTGGCGATCGCGTCCTGCAGGCTCGTCGTGCCCATCAGGACGCACAGGGTGTAGCTCACGTCCTCCAGTTCCCGGGCGGCCGTCGCCCTCTCCCTCTCCGCCTGAGCGATCTTCAGTGTGGCGTACCGCGTCAGCAGGATCCTGACGGTCTTCGGGTCCGGCATGAGCAACGGAGTTCCCCTCTCTGCATTTTTTGCTCCGTATGCCCGCCCTGGACCGGACTATGCGAGCTTTTCACGCACCCTTGCAGGAAATTCCGCGTAAAGCCCGGGTCTGCGCACACAACACCGCACCCCCGGCCGGAATCCGGACACGGCACCACGATTCACCCGAACCGTCGTCACCGAGCCGTGGACCGCTTCCCGCGGCGCCCGCACGCGTTGGACAGGGCACGTGTCCCCGGCTACGAACGGTGCCCGCCCATGACTTGGTCCAGCCGCCTGCTGAACACGCTCTACGCCACCACCAGCACCGGTCTCGCCTGGACGGCCGAACTCCAGTTCCGCTACGGCCTCGCCTGGGCCGGCTGCCTGTTCGGCGCGGCCTGCGTGGTGCCGGTCATCGCCGTGGTGCGCGAGAGCGTGCTGTGCGATCTGCGCCGGGAGACGGCGGCACACGCCGCCGGCCGGACGAGGCCGCCCCGGGCGTCCACCGACCGGGCGCGGGGCTGCGCCACCGAGGCGACGGTCCGGACCGAACTCGGCGCCGCCTGCTGCGAACGCTGGTGGACCAGCCTGGGCACCGACCACGACACGGCCTGCCGGGCACAATCCCGTCGCAGCAGCGCCGCCTGACCGCACCCGCCCCCGCCAGCTGGGCGGTGCGGGGTCTACTCGCCCAGGGTACGGGCGAGTTCCGTGGTGGCGCGGGCGATCTCGGTGTCGTCGTCGGCGAGCAGGCGGTGCAGCGCGCCACGGCGGGCGTGGACGGCCTGCCGGGCGTCGCGCTCCCAGGTGACGTGGTTCTCGCGGCGGTTGAGCAGTTTGGGGTAGATCGCGGCGGTCCGCTCCCACTGCCGTGCGTCGGCGATGTTCTTCAGCAACCGGATGATGCGGGCGCGACAGGTGACGTGCGGGAGCTGCGCCAGTTCCCACAGGAAGGGAACGGTGGCCGCGGTGGCCTGCTCGACGACGAAGCCGTACTGGCAGATCCGCATGCGCAGTTCGTCGAGAGCCGCCCGGGCGGTCTCGGCGTCGCCCCTGGCGACGCTGTCCAGCAGGACGGGAATGGCCGCGGCCGAACCGGTGGAGTCCTTGATCTCACCCCACGGAACCTGGTCGAGCGCGGCGAGGGCCGTGCCCCGGGACGCCGGCGCTCCGGCGGGCGCGTGGCGATGCGCGTGCGTGCCGATCCCGCTGGACTTGCGTGACGCCCGCTGGGCTGATGAGGACACGGCTTCTCCCTGAGACGGCGTCAGGTCCGGGCGCCCACGGCAGTGTTGACGCCGCGGCCATTATCCACGTCGATGGTGCTAGCGTGCAATTGCACGCGAAATTGCGCGAACAGCGAGGAGGCTGCGGTGTCACCTGTTCGGAACGGAGTGCGGGCCAGTTCGCTCCAGGTCCGCTGGTCCAAGAGCCGTCACAGCAATGCCGAGGGAAACTGCGTGGAGATCGCCACGCTGCCTGACGGTGGCGTTGCCCTGCGCAACTCCCGTGATCCGGACGGGCCCGCGCTCGTCTACACACCCGCCGAGGTGGCGGCGTTCCTGGCCGGCGCGCGGGACGGCGAATTCGACCACCTGGTGTGAGTCGGGCCGCGACGCGGCTCCCCGACCTCAGCGCATGTGCGCGGGAACAGGGCCTGGGAGCCGACGCGGTGCGGTACCCTGGGCTCCACGTCTGCCGGTTCCCAGGGAGTCAGGATGTCCGCCGAACCGCATCGCATCTCCCGCCTGGAATCCTATCTGGACCGGCCCGAGCCCGCTCCCACTCTGCTGAAGATGCTGGTCGGTGTGCAGTTGGCCGGCTTCCGGGAGGACGCCGGGCTCTCCCAGGACCAAGCCGCCCGCGCGGCGGGGTTCAGCGGGGCCAAGCTCTCCCGCATCGAGTCGGGCAAGGGCCGCCGCCCGCCCTCGGAGGGCGACGTCCGCGCGCTGCTGGACCTCTACCGCACCGATGCGTACGAAGCCTCGGTGCTGCTGAAGCTGTTGCAGCGAGCCGGTGAACCGGGATGGTGGCAGCGCTACGACAAGCGGCTCATGCCCGAGTGGTTCGACCGGCTCGTGGGGTTGCAGGAGGCGGCGGCCACCATCCGCACTTTCGAGATCCAGTACGTTCCGGGCCTGCTGCAGACCCCGGCCTATGCCCGGGCCGTGGTGGAGCGCGGGCTGCCCAACGCGCCGTCCGGCGAGGTGCAGCGCCGGGTGGAGCTGCGCACGCGCCGCGCCGAGCTGCTGCACCGCGCGGACGCCCCGCGGTTGTGGGCGATCGTGGACGAGTCGGTGCTGCTGCGGGTGCTGGGTGGCAAGGACGTCATGCGGGAGCAGCTCACCCAACTGATCGCCATGGCGCAACGCCCCCATGTCACCGTACAGGTGGTGCCGTTGGACGCCACGAACGCCTCGGCACCCGCCATTCCGGTCACGTACCTGCGCTTCGGCGGCCTGGACCTGCCGGACGTGGTCTACCTGGAACACATCCGCAGCGCCAACTTCCTGGAGGACCGGGACGAGACGGAGGAGTACCGGCTCGCCCTGGACCGGCTGGCCGACGAGGCACTCCAGCCGCGCGCGTCGCTGAGTCTGCTGCGGGAGACGCTGGAGCAGCGCTACCCCGCTCCGTGAGGCACCGCGCCGGTCGGAGCGCCACCGAGACGGGAGGTCGCAGTGCCGCGGGACCCGGTCCTGCGGACGGCGGGCGCTCCCGTCGAACCCCTCCCTAGCGCAGTCGCCCGACACCGCCGAACTCGATCCATTCCTGGGTGAGCTGACGGGGCGCCACCTCGCTGTCGGGGCGCCAGGTGGAGACCTCCACCAGGCCGGGTTCGAGGATCTCCATCCCCTCGAACCACGCCGCGACGTCCTTCTCCTCGCGGACACGGCCCCAGTGTCCCTCGGTCGCCTGCTCCATGAAGTCGGTCACGAAGCGCCGGACCTCGGCATCCTCGCTGACGAGCTGACACATCACCATGAAGCTTCCGGGCGCCAGCCGTTCGGCGACCCGGCGGACCACCGCGGGCGGACCGTCGGTCCCGCTGTCCGGAATGCAGTGGAAGACGGAGTTGAACAGCACGGCCACGGGCTGCGAGAAGTCGATCAGCCGCTGCGTGTCGGGGTGACCGACAATGGCGTCGGTCTCCCGCAGGTCCGCGTGGATGACGGTGGTGCGCTCGTCCTGCTCCAGCAGGGCGCGACCGTGGACCAGGACCATGGGGTCGTTGTCGACGTAGACGACGTGGCTGCCGGGGTCGACGCGCTGGGCGACCTGGTGCACGTTGTCCTGGGTGGGCAGGCCCGAACCATGGTCCAGGAACTGGCGGATTCCGTACTCGGCGGCGAGGGTGCGCACCACACGCTGTAAGAAACGCCGGTTGTTCAGCGCCAGGGCACGCGTACTGGGGACGACCTTGTCGAGTTCCTCGCATGCCGCGCGGTCGGCCGCGTAGTTGTCCTTGCCGCCAAGATAGTGGTCGTACATGCGCGCGGCTGTCGGCACACTCGCGTCGATCTTCGTGGACAGCTGCTTACCGGTGTGCATCGCTCCCCCAGCTCGGTGCCGACCCAACTCGTGCGGTGTGACAGAGAGTACAGCGTCGGATGCTTGCGCTCGACCGATCCGGGGACTTCCGTCGGCGGCGTGCCCGGCACGCCGGGCAGGTCGGAGCGGACGGCGGTACGGAGACCTGGGTGGACAGGTCGGTGCCGGCCGCTTCGCTCTTCTGCGGGAAGATCTTCGTTCCCGCCTTCCACGCGGCCGAGGTCGAGCCCTGGCGGGCGTCGGCACGCTCACTGACGGCGCCGGTGGGACCGAGGCGGGTGCGGGGCGTGCAGCGTCCCGCGACGCGCCACTCCCCCGGGTCCCCCTCGTGCACCGGCCCCGGCGGACCGCGCGGCGCAGCGCCCTCGCAGCGCCCGGACAGGCACCGGCGTCCCGGCCCCCTCGCCCCGTCCCCGGCGCCGTCCCCCACCCCCGCCCGGGCCGGGCCGACGGTGACAGCTCACGGTCCGGCCGTGCACGCCGGGGACACCCGGCACCGGCTGTCCCCGGCGTGCACGGCCGGGCCCGACGTAGGAGCGTGGTCGTGTGGCCGGTGTGCGCGTTCTGTCACCGCGCCGGGCGGGTGACCGGCGCGGCTGGCTGCACGGCGCGCCCCCGCCCTGGTGGGTGCGGGCGCTGCCGATCGCGCTGGTGGCCGCCGTGTGTGCGGCCACGCTGGCGAGCAGCGAGCCGCTGGACATCGGGTTCCTGCTGAGCGCGATCCCGCCGCTGGCCGTCCTGTCGTACGGGCCGCTGGGGACCGCCGTGCTGGGCGGTGTGGTGATCGCGGTGCTCAATCTGCCCGCGTTCCAGCTCGACAAGCCCGGCCAGACCGACCTGTCGACCATCGGCTTCGTGGCCCTGCTGAGCGTCTTCGTGTCGTTCGTGCGCAGCCGCCGCGACGCCCAGCTGGACCTGGAGAGGACGGTGGCCGTTGCGGCGCAGCGGGCCATCGTCCAGCCGGTGCCCGAGCGGGTGGGTCCGGTGCGCTGCGCGGGGCTGTACCGGGCTGCCGAACGGGGGACGCTCGTCGGCGGTGACTTCTTCGACGTGCGCGGCGGCCCCTACGGGGTGCGGGCCGTGCTGGGGGATGTGCAGGGACACGGGCTGGCGGCCGTGGCCACGGTGGCGTCCCTGCTGGGGGCCTTCCGGGAGGCGGCGCTGGACCAGCCTGACCTGGAGTCGGTGGCCGCCCGGCTGGACCGCAGGCTGGTGACGGACTCGGCCCACACGCCGAACGCCGAGCTGTTCGCGACGGCCGTCCTGCTGGAGTTCGGCGCAGACGGACGGACGGTGCGCGCCGTGTCCTGCGGCCATCCCGCGCCGTTGCTGCTGCGTGCGGGGAAGGCGACGGAGGTGGCGGTCGAGCCGTGGCTGCCGCTCGGTCTGGGGCTCCCGGAACGCGCGCCGCCGTGCGCGAGCACGGTGGTCCTGCGAACCGGGGACCGGTTGCTGCTGGTGTCGGACGGTGTCATCGAGGCGCGGGACGCCTCCGGTGCCTTCTATCCGCTCGCCGAACGGCTCGCACCTCTCACCGACGTCCCCCTCCCGGCGCTCACCGCGCTGCTGTGGGCCGACCTGGAGCGCTACAGCCCGAACGTGGCGGACGACGTCACGATGCTTGCCCTCGCTCCGGAGGCCCGCTGACGCCCGCCGGTGCCGCCTCGTGGTCTCCCTCGGCGTCGACGTGCGGCAGGATCCGGTCGAGCAGGCGGGGTGTCCACCAGGCGTGGGGGCCGAGAAGGGTCATCACCGCGGGCACCATCAGCAGGCGGACGACGCTGGCGTCCAGGAGCACGCTGACGGCGAGGCCCAGACCCAGCATCTTGACCACGATGCTGTCGCTGATGATGAACGCCGCGAAGACGCTGGCCATGATCAGTGCGGCGCAGGTGATGACCCGGGCGGTGATCTCCAGCGCGTGGGCGACGGAGTCCTCGGCGTCTCCGGTGCGCAGCCAGTTCTCGTGCACCCGGGACAGCAGGAAGATCTCGTAGTCCATGCTGAGCCCGAAGATGATGGCGAACATCATCATGGGCACGTAGCTCTCGATGGGCACGGTGCCGTTGACGCCGAGGGCGGGGCCGCCCCAGCCCCACTGGAAGACGGCCACGACGACGCCGTAGGAGGCGGCGATCGACAGCACGTTGAGGACGGCCGCCTTGACCGCGACGAGCAGGCCGCGGAAGACCACCAGAATGATCAGGAAGGCCAGACCCACCACGACGGCGATGATGATGGGCAGCCGGTCCGCGACGATGTCCCGGAAGTCGACCTGGGCGGCGGTGGTGCCGGTGACGTAGCCGTGGGCCTCCGTCCCGGAGACGGCCTGCGGGAGCGTGTCGTCACCGAGACGGTTGACCAGGTCGGTGGTGGCGGCGTTCTGCGGGGACTGCTGCGAGTAGACGGTGGAGATGAGGACGTCCCCGTCCTGGGTGGGCGTCAGCGGTGTCACCGTGGCGGCTCCCGGTACGGCGTCCAGCGTCTTCTGCGCCTGCGAGGCGAGGGCGGAGCGGTCGGACTGCGGTACGGAGGTCTGGTCGATGACGACGGTGATGGGGCCGTTGGAGCCGGGCCCGAAGGCGTCCGTCATCAGGTCGTAGGCCCGCCGGTCGGTGAACGAGGTCGGGTCGGCGCCGTCCCCGATGTGGCCGAGCTGGATGGAGAACAGGGGGATGGCGAGCACCGCGACGATCGTGACGCCCGCGGCCAGGTACTGCCAGGGCCGCCGCTCGACCCGCTTGGCGTACCGGTGCCAGGTGCCCTGGGGCTCGGAGCCCGGCTCCCCGCCCGTCTCGGCGACGGCTCGGCGCACCGTGAACCGGTCGATGCGCTTGCCGAGCAGGCCGAGCAGCGCCGGCATCAGGGTCAGGGCGCCGGTGACGGCGGAGACGACGGTGACGGCGGCGGCGACGCCCAGCTTGCCGATGAAGGACACCCCGGAGGCGTACAGGCCGCACAGTGCGACGATCACCGTGCAGCCGGAGACCAGGACGGCCCGGCCGCTGGTGGCGGCGGCGTGCCCCGCCGCCCCGACGGGTTCCGCGCCGTTCATCAGGTCCTGCCGGTGGCGGGTGAGCAGGAACAGGGAGTAGTCGATGCCGACGCCGAGGCCGATCATCGTGGCCAGGGTCGGCGAGACCGTGGCGAAGGTGGAGGCGGCGGCGAGCAGGCCCAGCAGGGCGAGCCCGCCGACGACGGCGACGAGGGCGGACAGCAGCGGCAGCAGTGCGGCGATGACGCTGCCGAAGCCGATCAGCAGCACCACGATGGCCACGCCGAAGCCGATCGCCTCGCTGAGCCGATCCTTGGGGGTCGGGCGTGCCAGTTCGCCGAGCGGGCCGCCGTACTCGACCTCCACGCCGGCCTGCCGCAACGGGCTGACCGCCCGGTCGACCCCGTTCAGGTAGTCGCTGCCGAGGGTGGAGGGCTGCACGTCGAAGCGGACGGTGATGTAGGCGGTCTTGCCGTCGGACGACAGGGGGCCGACGTCACTGCTCTGCTGCGTCTGCTGGGACGTGCCGCCGGGTGGCGTGAGCGGGTTCTGCACGGACAGGACGTGCGGCAGCTTCTGGAGGTCGGCGACGGTGTCGGCCATGGGGGTGCCGAGGGCGGTGAGGGACTGGCCGGCGTCGTGCAGCACGATCTGGCTGCTGTAGCCGCCGGCCTGCGGGTCGTGCTGCTTGAGCACGTCCAGTCCCTGCTGCGACTGGGTACCGGGAAGGGCGAAGTTGTCCGAGTAGTCCCCGCCGAAGGCGCGGTTGAGTCCCTGGAACGCCACGAGGGCGACGAGCCAGGAGATGATGACGATCAGGTAGTGCCGGGCGCACCATTCCCCGAGCCGTCTCAGGGCCCCTCGTGCGGTCCGTCCCCCGGCCTGCTCTTGGGTGGGTGACATGGCCTCGGTTTCTCCGCTGGGTGGGTCTCCGGCCTTCCCATTCCACGCCGGCCCGACCGGGCCGGCATCCCGGAGTGCGCCGTTCGGGAACGCGGCTCGGGAGCGGCGACCGCCGCGGCGCGGCGGGGACGGCTCCGGCGGCCCGCGTCCTCCGGATGCAGGGTGCGCCGCCTCGGGGAATGGTGTTAGTGGACCCGATGACCACACCGGGCCGCCGCATCCTTCCGCACCGGAGGAGGAGCTCGAACCATGTCGCCGTCACAGCCCGAAGGGTCCCGGTCGCCCCGGGACAGCACCACTCCCGACCGACTGCTCCATGCGCGCACCGGCACCGACGTCACGCCCGAGGACGTGGTGCTGGCCGCGGGCCGGGACCTCACACCGCGCAACCTGGAATGGGCCAGGCAGAAGCTGGCGCAGGAGGGCCCCGCCGCCCTGGACAAGCTGCTGCCCTAGGTGTGGCGCAAGCGGCGCCGGCCGCCCGGGGGCGGGCCCCGCGGGGTCCGGTGCGTGCGATCGCCAGGAGGGGGGTCGCCCTCGTACGAGGCGTACGTGGGCGATCCCGGCAGCACGGGCCCGCACGGGTGAGACCGAGAGCGGGAGAGCGCGTGCCAGGCGCCGCGGGTCGGGCCGGACCTTCGCCACACGCCCCGGGCGGACTGTACCCGGCGACCGGACCGCCCCCGCCGGGCCCGGCCGGGTCTCAGTCGCCCCGGCTCTCCGTCCGGCCCGGACGGTCGCCGCCTTCGCGGTCCCGTCCGTCCCGGTCCTCCGGTTCGAGGCAGAGGACCGGCACCCTCTGGACGAGGTTGTTGGCGAAGCCGCCGCGGTTCCAGGACTGCTCCAGGGGCTGCGCCGCGCCCTCGGCGTCCGTGGCGCGCACCGCGAGGACGTGGGCGCCGGGCGTGGCCGTCCAGGTGTGCCGCCAGCCGCGCCAGGCCCAGGGGTGGCCGGTGTCCGGTTCCTGCGCGGCGTCCCGCCAGCCGGCACCGTCGTCCGTGCTGACCTCGACGCGCGTCACCGGTGCCCGCCCCGACCAGGCACGTCCTTCGAGGACCACCGGGCCGGGCCGTACGACACGGGTGCGGGACATGAAGTCGGGGAAGCCGGGCGGCACCATCAGCGCGCGGGGGGCGATACGGGTCACGGCCTCGCCCTCGTCCTCGGGGTCCTGCCGCAACCGGTACGCCACGGACTGCTGGAACCCGGTGAAGGGCGTGTCGGTGACGGTGATGTCGCGCAACCACTTCACATGGGCCATGCCGTACCAGCCGGGGACGATCAGACGCAGCGGGTGGCCGTGCTGCGGCGGCAGCGGGGCGCCGTTCATGCCGAGTGCGAGCAGCACCTCGGGACGGGGACCGGTGGCCACGTCCACGGGCAGGGCGCGCCGGTAGTCCTGTTCGACGCCGCGTTCCACTCCGTGGTCGGCACCGGTGAAGACCACGTCGGCGGCGTCCGCTTCGACGGCGGCCTCGGTGAGCAGCAGCCGCAGCGGTACGCCGGTCCACTCGGCGGTTCCGACCGCCTCGACCAGCCAGGGCTGGCTGACCGGGCGGGGGCTGAGCAGGGCGCGTCCGTTGCCCGCGCACTCCAGCGTCACCCGGGTGGTGACCTGTGGGAAGGCCCTGAGGTCGGCGAGGTCCAGACGGAGCGGACGGCGGACGCGGCCGCCCACGGTCAGGGTCCAGGGGGTGTCCGGGGGCACGTACGGGACGTCGTAGTGCGTCAGGACGTAGTGCAGGCCCGGCGGGGTGATCTCGTGGCGCAGAGCCTCAAGGGGCAGTCCGTGGTTGCGGGTGGCGAGCGCCAGCTCGTCGCGGCCGATGCCCTCGTCCGGGGCGGCCAGCCGGGCGGGCGCGCTCGCGTCGGCGAGTCGATGGCCCATGGGGGAATTATCGCTCCGCCGAGCCCGCCCGGCACGGCACGACGTGCGGGCGCCCTCCGTACGGGACCGGCCGCGGCGATGCCTCCGCCCTCGGTGACGGGGCTCGGCCACGGTCCGTGACGCCCGGTGCACGGACTTTCGTCCCGGCAGGGTGCCACCCGGGGCTATCATCGCTCGCACACTCCGTGTGACCGTCCGTCAACGCAGCGGTGGCACGGACCCACCAGCGCTTGCGCGCCGCCCGGCCGGAGGTCACCCCCGAACCGGCACGTGGCGGCCGCCACCCCCACATCCCTACGCCGCCGGGGATCTCACGCCCTTGCGTCGTGCAGACGGAAAGCAGCGCAACCATGAGCCACAGCAGGGGCAGGGGTCTGCAGCCGGGCGCCCCGAGCATGTTCGACACCGTGGTGACGGCGGTCGCGGGCAACGCCCCGGCCCACTCGCTGGCCGGCACCACGGCCGTCCCGGTCGGCGCGGTCCAAGTCGCGGGCCCTGGCGCGTTGCCTTACCGCGTGCTGGCCGTGGTGCTCGGCGGTGACCGGGGTGGCGTGCGCGCGCAACTACCGCTGCCGGGGGTGGAGTCGGCGATCCTGGTCCTGTTCGCGGCACTCGCCTGGGTCCCCGCCGGGTCACCGGGCGACTCCGGCGGCACGGCGACCGCGATCGGCCCGGGCGGGCTGGCCGCCGGCCCGGTGCCGATGTCCTGGTACCGCCGCGGCGGCGAACATCACCGCCCGGAGCGCCCGGATGCCGCTCGCACCGTGGAGAGCGGCCACGACCCGGGCAGGCGATCTCCGGCCCGCGTACGGGACCCTGAGGGTTCCCCCACCGATTCCCGAGGGGCGCGAGATGGCACGGCACCACGCCTCTGACGGATTCACCCTCGACTTCGACCCCGACGGCGGGGACACCGCACTGACCACAGCCCGTCGGGACATCGTCATCGGCCGCTGGCAGGGCCTGCGGGCAGTGCTGCGCGCCTCCGGCACGGACTGGGCGGTGCGCGGGCGCCGGGTCAGGGCGCTGGCCCGGACCTGTGCGGAGTGTTCGGCGGTGGAGAGCTGGCTGGCCGCCGAGCCGCACAGCGCCGACGCACGGGTGCTGCGGGCGGCGACGGAGGCGACCCGCGCCTTCCACCTCGCCGCCGCTGCCGGTCGCGGCGTGCCCGTCGACCCGCACCACGTCGATGCCGCGGCGCTGGCGTGCCTGGCCGCGGCCGAGGCGTACCCCGAGGATCCGACACCGTGGATCTCGCTGATCTCCGTGGCACGGCTGTACCCGGCGGGGGTGCGCCGCCGGGATCTGGCCCGCTGGTGGGACGAGTTGCACCGCCGCGACCCGTACAGCGTGGACGGCCATCTGCAGGTGCTGCGCTACTACTCCGCCCGCTGGCACGGCACGCACGGTCTGATGTACGACTTCGCCCGCGACGCCGCCGAGGTGGCGCCGGTGGGGTGCCCACTGCCGGTGCTGGTGCAGTACGCGCGTGTGGAGGAGTACCGCTACGCGCGCGACGCGGCCCAGGGCACCCGCGGGGTGCCGGAGCCGGGACGGCACCTGGGCCACGACGGGGCGGCGCACGACGTACGGCGCACCTGGCAGCGGTGGATCACGGCCCGCCCCGAGGGTACGGTGTCCCCCCTCGAGTTACGGGACGTCAACTGCCTCGCCCACGCCGCCTGCTGGGCCGGGGTCGCGGAGGTCGCGGCCCCGCTGCTCCGGATGCTGGGGCGGCGGGCGACCCTCACGCCGTGGTCCTGCACCGGCGATCCGGTGCGGCAGATCGTCAGATGGCGGGCGGAACTGGGGGTGCGATGAGCCGGCCGTACGCGCCGTCAGCCCCGTGGCCGGTCGGACAGCAGTTCGGACAGGTCGGCCACCACGCGGTCGGCACCGTGCGCGTACAGGGCGTCCCGCTGCCCGGCCCGGTCGACGCCGACGACGTAGCCGAACCGGCCGGCACGGCCCGCGTCCATCCCCGCCAGCGCGTCCTCGAAGACGGCGGCCCGGGCGGGCGGCACACCGAGGTCGGCGGCCGCCGCGAGGAAGGTGTCGGGGCGCGGCTTGCCGGGAAGTCTCCGCTCGGCCGCCACCACCCCGTCGATCCGGACGTCGAACAGGCCCTCTGCACCGATCGACCGCAGCACGTCGAGGGTGTTGGCACTGGAGGAGACGACGGCCGTGGCCAGTCCGCGGGCGCGGGCCGCCACGACGTACCGCACGCTGCCGTCGTAGGCCTCGGCACCCTCGGTGCGGATCCTCTCCAGCAGCAGGGCGTTCTTGCGGTTGCCGAGGCCGTGCACCGTGTCGGCGTCCGGCGGATCATCGCTCTCCCCCTCGGGCAGTTCGATGCCCCGGGAGCAGAGGAAGGTGCGCACGCCGTCGGCGCGGGGGCGTCCGTCGACGTATTCGTCGTAGTCGGCCGCGTCGAACGGGCGCAGGGGCGTCGCGCCCTCCCTCTCCTCCAGGAAGGCGTCGAACGTCTCCTTCCAGGCCGCCGCGTGCAGCGTGGCCGTGCGGGTGACGACCCCGTCGAGGTCGAAGAGGCAGGCCCGGATGTCGTCGGGCAGTCCGAGTTCCGTCGTCATACCCGCAAGGTTCCCCGATCGTGCCTCCCCGCGGCCCGGGCGGCTGCCAGACTCTCCTGTGTGCCGATCGACTTCGCCGCTCTCCTCGCCCGTGCCCGCGCCCTCGCCGGGGGCCGGCGGCGTGCCGTCCTGGGGATCACCGGCTGCCCCGGCGCGGGCAAGTCGTCACTCGCGCAGGCCCTGGTGCGCGCGCTCGACGCGGACGGGCCGCCCTGGGCCGCCCACGTGCCCATGGACGGCTTCCACCTGGCCGACGCCGAACTCGAACGGCTCGGACGGCGAGACCGCAAGGGGGCTCCCGACACCTTCGACGCCGCCGGGTACGCGGCGCTGCTGCGGCGGCTGCGTGAGGAGACGCACGGGGACGTGGTGTACGCACCCGGTTTCGCACGCGTGTGGGAGCAGCCGATCGCCGGCGCCGTCCCGGTGCCGCCGGACGTCCGGCTGGTGGTGACCGAGGGGAACTACCTGCTGCTGGACACCGGGGCGTGGGCGCGGGTGCGGGCCCAGCTGGACGAGGTGTGGTTCTGCGAGCTGGACGAGCCGGAGCGGCTCCGGCGGCTGATCGCCCGTCACGAGGAGTTCGGCAAGGGCCACGAGGAGGCCGTGGCCTGGGCCCTCGGCAGCGACCGGCGCAACGCCGAGCTGGTGGCGACGACGCGGGAGCGGGCCGACCTGGTGGTGCGGGACGTCGACGTGGGCCGGCCCAAGGACCCCGGGTCTCTGCAAGGCGACGCCGGACCGGACGGGGTGGGCGCGGACGGCGGACGCTGACCGGGCCGTCCGGGCGCGCCGCGCCGGGTGCCGCGCGCCGGGACGGTGGGCGCCGGGGCGCGACCGGACCCGGTGCGGGGGGTACGGCGGGGCGTCGAGGTGAACTCCGGCGCGCTGCGGTCCGTACCCCTTGACGCGGCGGACGGTCCGTCGCGGCGACCGGTGAGGGGGTGCCGCCCGGTGCGGCGGGCGGCACCGTGGGACGGACGATGACGAACGACCAGATCGGGGGGCTCGCCCCGGACCCGCCCGGTCCCGGCTTCCGGCTGCCGAGGTGGCTGCTGCCGCTGGTCGTGGCCGCGCTGCTCGGACAGATGGCCGTGGCCATGGTGACCACCGCCGTGCAGCAGACCCCGACCGTGGACGAGCCCGTGTACGTGGGCACGGCCGCCGTCTACCTGCGCGAGCACAGCCTGCGCCTCAACCCCGAGCATCCGCCGCTGGGCAAGCTGGTCGTCGCCGTGGGGGTGGCCTCGGCCGGCCCGCGGTTCGACGCGTCCTTCCGGGGCGACCAGGGGCAGGTGGGGCGGCATCTGCTGTACGGGTCGGGCAACGATCCGGGGCGGTTGATGTTGTGGGCCCGGCTGCCGGTGATCGCGCTGACGCTGCTGTTCGGGCTGGTCGTGTTCGCCTTCGCCCGCGATCTGGCCGGCCCGGCGGGCGGTCTGGTGGCGCTCGCCCTGTACGTCTTCACGCCGGACGTGATCGCGCACGGCTCGCTGGCGACGCTGGACGTGCCGACAGCCGGCTTCCTGCTGACCTCCGTCTGGCTGCTGTGGCGGGCCCGGCGCCGCCCCGGCCGGTACCTGGCGCCGGCCGGGGCGGCGCTGGGAGCGGCGCTGGCGACGAAGATGAGCGCGCTGCCGGCGGTTCCGGTGCTGCTCGTGCTGGCGGGGGTGGCGGCGGGGTCGTGGCGGCCGGGAGGCCGGCGGCGGGCGGTGACAGGTGCCGCGGCGGTGGCCGCGGTGGCCGTCGCCGTCGTGTGGGCGGCGTATCTGGTCGTCGATCCGCGGCTGCGCCGGCCCCCGCCGGAGTCGGTGCCCGCCGTGCACGGGCTGCGGGCCCTGCTGGTGCGGGCGATGCCGTTCCCGGGCGCCTACCGGGACGGCATGCGCATCCAGTTCGCCTTCGAGGACCGGCCCTGGCAGGGCTTCCTCTTCGGCGACCTGTACACCGGGTCCCGCTGGTACTACCTGCCGGCCGCGCTGCTGGTGAAGACCCCGCTCGGGCTGATGCTGCTGGCGGCGGCGGGTGCGGGCGCGCTCCTGGCCGTGCGTCGGCTGCGGCCGGCGGCGGTGTACGTGCTGGCGCCGGCGGCCGTGGTGCTGGTGGCGGCGATGCAGGGGTCCCGGGACCTCGGCACCCGGTACGCGCTGTGCGTCCCGGTGTTCGGGGCGGTGGCGGCGGGGTGCGCGGTCGTGCCGAGGGGCCGCTGGGCACCGGCCGTGGCGGGGGCGCTGGCGCTCTGGGTGGCGGTCGGTTCGGGGCGGACGTTCCCGTACTACCTGCCGTACGCCAACGAGGCGTTCGGCGGGCCGTCCCGCACGCATCTGCTGCTGCACGACTCGAACGTGGACTGGGGTCAGGACCTGGGCCGGCTGGCGGCCCGGCTGCACGGGCGCTACGCGGGCCAGCAGGTCTGGCTCGTGTACAAGGGGAGCGGTGTGCCGTCGTACTACGGCATTCGCGCGCGGGATCCGCGCACGGTGCCGCCCGGCCGGGTGCACGGGCTGCTGGTCGTCTCGGATTCGGCCGCCGCCAAGGCCCGGGGGCGGCTGGCCGTGCTGCTGGCCGGCAGTCGTGCGGTCGACGACGTGGGCCACTCGATCACGATCTACCGGCGGTGAGGACCAGTGGCCGGGCGGGGCCACCGCTCCCCGGAACGGCCGGGCGGAACCTCGGCCGCGTCCCGTGCCTGCCGCCGGGCAGGGCCGGTGGCGGCCGCCTGCCCGGCCTGGCAGGGAGCGCTCTCGCGGCTCCCCGGCCGGATGGTCGTCCGGGAGGCGCGTCACGGCGCACCCGTCGTTCGCGCAGGTCGTGCGCGTGCGGTTCCGGTGCGGCCGAGGCGGTTCCCGAGATGTCCGAGGTGTGCGAACGGCGACCGGCCGGCCCTGGTCACCGCGGTGGGTGAGCTATGTTGAAACACCGTGGGAGACAAAGGAAGCGCATCCGTGCCATCGCTGCAGCAGGCACGCGCGCAGGCATCGGCGATCACCTCGGGGAAGACGGCGCCGGAGGTGGAGGCATCCCCGACCTCCCAGCTCAGGACGCTCTTCGACAAACCCCGGCTGTCCCCGGGGCAGCGGCGCATCGCCCAGTACCTGATCGAGCACATCACCGAGGCGGCGTTCCTGTCGATCACCGACCTCGCCGACCGGGTGGGGGTGAGCCAGCCGTCGGTGACGCGGTTCGCGGCGGCGGTCGGTTTCAGCGGGTACCCCGCGCTGCGCGAGAGGCTCCAGGCGATCACGCTCGGCAGCCGCGGCGGCAGTGCGGCCGCGGACGAGGCCAACCGAAGCAACGAGCTCCAGGCCGCGGTGGACGCGGAGATCGAGAACCTGGAGAACCTCCGCCGCGACTTCGCCGACCCCGACCAGGTCATCGACATCGGCCGCAGGCTGACGCAGTCGGCGCCGCTGACCGTCCTGGGGCTGCGCATCTCCGCGTCCCTGGCGGAGTACTTCGCCTACGCGGCGCGCCGTATCCATCCGGACGTGCGGCTGGTGACGCTCGGCGGCAGCGTGGCCTACGACGCGCTGCTGCAGTCCCGGGAGGCGGGCGGCTCGTGGGTGCTGGCGTTCTCGCTGCCGCGGCACGCCAGGGAGACGCTCACGGCCGTCCGGGTGGCGCGCAGCGCGGGGCTGAAGGTGGCCCTGATCACCGATCTCGCCCTGGGGCCGGTCGCCGACGAGGCCGACGTGGTGTTCGCGACGGGCACCGGCTCCCGGCTCGTCTTCGACTCCTACGCCGCCCCGGGGCTCATGGCCGCGGCGCTGCTCCAAGCGATGACCGACGCAGGTCCGGAGCGTGTTCAGGCGCGGCTGGAGGAGTACGAGCAGATCGCCGACAAGCACCACTTCTTCCTGCGCGACTGATCGCGTGGCAGGCTTGACCGCCCGGCTTTCAACCCCAGCACGCATGAATGTTTTCATACGTCTTGCAAAGGCGACGGCATATATAAATACTGCTCACGGCCGCACCAGCCGCAGTCGCCGTCCCCTACCCGCGTCGGCGGCCGGAAGGTTCGGTCGGGTCTCGCGAGGGCGAGCGCCCGTGGCGGCCCCGGTCATCCCCTAGACCGGGGCCGCCCCAAACCGTCGGACACCACTCGACGCCGGAAGCGATCACCATGCCTCTCACCACGACGCGCACCAGCCCGGACTGGCCGTGCCAGGTCAAGACCCCCGGCTCCTACGACTGGGAGCGCTCGGCGGCCAAGTGGCTGCGCGAGCTGGTGCCGGCGCGCTACGCCAGCTACCCGGCGCTGCTGCGCCACCCGGTCCTGCTCGCCCGGCACGCCGACATCCAGGTGCAGCACGAGATCCGCATCGCCCGTACCGCCCTGCAGACCGCCCGCGCCGACCTCCCCCGCCTCGGCCTGCCGGAGTCGGTCATCGAGCACACGATCAAGATGTACGCCGCCGAGGTCATGCAGCTGCAGCACATCGCCCGCAGCGTGCGCGCCGTCACCCAGGCGCTCGTGGAGCGCAACGCCGCACGCTGACCGTCCGCCGCCCGACGGGCCGACTCGTCCGCCGCCCGACGGCCGAGTGCACGACGCCGACACGCCACCCCGGCTGCACCATGCTCACGACGCTGCCGGTGAACCCGCCACTTCCGGCGGAATCCGGTGCCACGCCCGATCCGGCGGCACCGACCAGGACCGTGGCGCTGCAGCCAGCCGAGTCGGACCGGCCGCACGACCCAGCGGCGACCCAGGCGGTACCGGAACGCACCGCGGGCGCCCTGATGACGCCCGGAACGGCTCCTCCCCGGACGCCGGCGCCGAGGAGCCCGCGCGGCGCTCCTCCAGCGGCGCCGCCGGGGGAACACCGACTCACGCTCGGCGATCCGATCCCGCCGCCGCCCCGGCCGGCCCGCACCCGGGCGGAGCCGAGCGGGACCGCCGCCCGCGAACAGGGCGGATCGGGGCACCGGAGCATCCCCGGCGGACCAGTACACCGGCCCGATCGCCCGGCTCGTCCGGCCCCTGGTCCGGGTCCGCCCGCCGCACGACTTCGCCGCACCGCTGCTGACGCGCCCGCACCGTGACGCTCGCCCGGTGTCAGCCGAGGGCCGGCGGGTGGCGTCACCCGGGTTCGGCCGGCGTGGCGGACGGCACCGGCACTCAGTTCCCCGACAGAGGGTACTGAGTGCCATCGTGGCGATCCGGATGCTACGTTCCGTGCATGAGCACCACCAGTGCGGGATCCGGGCGCGACGACAGGACCGACGCGGCGCGCGCCAGGCCGCCCATGCGGGAGGCGCTGGTCGCGGCCGCCTTCCAGCTGTTCCTGGAGCGCGGGTACGAGCAGACCACCGTGGACGACATCGTGGCGCTCGCCGGTGTGGGACGGCGCTCGTTCTTCCGGTACTTCCCCTCCAAGGAGGACGTGGTCTTTCCCGACCACGAGCGGTGCCTCTCCGACATGACCGCGTTCCTCGCCGCGAGCGGCGAGGAACAGGAGCCCGTGCGCCGGGTGTGCGACGCGGCCCGGCTGGTGCTGCGCATGTACGCGGAGAACCCGGCCTTCTCGGTCCAGCGCTACCGGCTCACCAAGCAGGTGCCGGGCCTGCGGGCGTACGAACTGTCGGTGGTGTGGCGCTACGAGCGCGCGCTCGCCGCGTATCTGCGCGGGCGTTTCGCGGGCCAGCACGACGGCACCCTGAGGGCGGACGTGATCGCGGCGGCGGTGGTCGCCGCCCACAACAACGCGCTGCGCTCCTGGCTGCGCTCGGACGGGCAGGGCGACGCCGGCGCCGCGGTCGACCACGCCCTGGGACACGTGCAGGCCGTCTTCGGCTCGGCCGCCGCGCCGGAGCCGACGGCACGGAGCACGGAACCCGGCGGGGCTCCCGGGCCCACCGTGCCGGCCGGGCCCGACGGCGCGACCGGGGCCCGGGAGACCACCGCTGACGCCGGGGACGTGGTGGTCGTGGTGGCCCGGCGCGGGGCCCCACTGTGGCGGGTGGTCCAGGAGGTCGAGGCCGCCGTCGGCCGGGGCTGATCCGCGCTCTTCCCTTTCTGGGGTACGGAGTACCTTTACGTGTGGCACTGAGTGCCATACGCTGAGCCCGTGCACGGTCGCACGGTGAACCGCGCACGGGCGTGCACGGGTGCCCCGCGCACGAGGGTTTTCCGGCCGAGCGCAGGGAGTTGACCAGCGTGTACCACCGCTCAGGAATCGCCGTTCAGCAGGCGTCCGGCTCCGCAGCCGGCGTTCTCCAGCCCCGGAACGAGGACACGGACGCCCTCCTCTTCCAGCGCTGCACCTGGTGCGGCACGGCCATGTACCACCGGCTGCTGTGTCCGGTCTGCCGGGGCAGCGAACTCAGGACGGAGCGCAGCGAGGGCGCCGGTACGGTCCGCCATTCCACCGTGGTACACCGCAACACACCCGCCGCACGCAACGTGTCCCTGGTCGAGATGGCCGAGGGGTTCGTGGTCCGCGGCCGGGTGATGGGCCCGCCGATCGGCATCCACAGCGGTGACCGCGTGCGGCTGTCCACGGCCAAGGACCCGGTGCGCGGCGAGCCGGTGTTCCAGCTGCTCGACGAGCCCTACCGCGCCTGGAGCTGACACCGGCCCCCGGGCGGCTGCCGCGGGCCCGCCCGGAGATCGTCAGCCGAGCGTGATGCGGATCCCGACGGCACCGTCCTGCCCTCGGCGCAGCCGGCTGCCGAACAACGTCAGCCGCCCGGCGAGGCCGTACTTGCGGGCGATCAGTCGGCGGTAGCGGGCCGTGGCCTCCGCGTCGCACAGTTCGGCCGTCGCCGGCACCTGCTCACCGGTGGGCCTGCCCCGCATGTCGCAAGGCCCCACGAGGATGTCGCCACGGGCCCGGATCCGCTTCACCTTCCACGAGTCGGCCGCCGTCCACACGCCGAGCGCCTCGCCGTCGCGCACCACCCACACCGGGGTGGCGACCCCGCTGCCGTTCTTGCGGTAGCTGGTGATCAGCAGGTACTTGCCGGCACCGAGCCGGTCGACCGAGGGGGAGTCCATGCCGGAAGTGTAGGCAGGGGCGCGCGGTACGAGCGGCGCCGGGCCCCGCAGTACGCCGGCTTCCACGGCGCACCGCACCGGAAGGCCGGGGCGTTCCGCGTGGCCTTGATCCTCTTCGGCTGAACGCGGTCGGCCCCGGGCGCGTATCCAGGGTGGGCGCCCGGCAACCGGAGGGCCCCGCGGTGCGGAGGCCGCCCGCGCGTTCGGTTTCGGGAGCCATGCATGAGGCACGCACGACGACGGATCGTCCGGCGGGTTGCGCGACTGGCGGCCGTAGGCGGACTCCTCGCGGGAGGGGCCATGGTGGGGCAGGCGGCGATGGCGGACGAGGCGCCGCCCGCCGCCGGCGGCACCCGCACGACCGCCGGTCCGGCCGGGCAGGCCGGGGCGGCGCTCGTGGCGCGGCTCGGCACGGACCGCACGGCGGGCAACTGGATCGGCGCGGACGGCCGGCCGGTCGTCGCCGTCACGGACCGGGGCTCGGCCGCCGCAGTGCGCGCGGCGGGCGCCGAGGCGAAGGTCGTCCCGCACAGCATGAGCGAACTGCGAGCGGCCACGGCGAAGCTGCGTTCGGCGCCGCGGGTGCCCGGCACGGCCTGGATGGTCGACTACCGCAGCAACGAGGTCGTCGTACAGGGCGACCGCACGGTCTCGGCCGCCGACTGGTCCCGGCTGACCCGGGTCGCGGACGGCATCGGCGGCATCGTCCGCATGGAGCGGACCGGGGGCACCTTCACGCCCCGGCTGAACGGGGCGCTGCCGATCCTGTCGACCGGCGGACGCTGCTCGGCGGGGTTCAACGTCACCGACGGCACCCGCGACTTCGTCCTGACGGCCGGACACTGCGGGCCGAACGGCACCGTGTGGTTCGCGGACGCAGCCGGAACCCGGAGGATCGGGCAGACCGTGAACGGCAGCTTCCCGGGCGGCGACTTCTCCCTGGTGCAGTACGCGACGGGCCGGGCGGGCGACGGCGCCGACGTCGTGGCGCTCGGCAACGGCAGCGGCGTACGCATCACCGGCGCGGCCGACGCCTCGGTCGGGCAGCGGGTGTTCCGCAGCGGGAGCACGAGCGGGCTGCGCGACGGCCGGGTGACCGGACTCGACGCGACGGTCAACTACCCCGAGGGCACTGTCACCGGCCTGATCCAGACCGACGTGTGCGCCGAGCCCGGCGACAGTGGGGGGCCACTGTTCTCCGAGGGCATCGCCCTCGGCGTGACCTCGGGCGGCAGCGGTGACTGCACGACGGGCGGCACCACGTTCTTCCAGCCGGTGACGAAGGCGCTCCAGGCCCTCGGGGTGAAACTGATCGTCTCGGGGCGGACCGGCGGGAGCGGGGCCGGTGCCGCACCGTCCGGGCCTCCCATGCAGAACGCGATCGCCCCGGGAGCCGCGTCCCCGGGCTCTTCCGCCCCGGTCGGCGGGGGGACCGAGGCCACGGCACTGCTGTCCCGGCTGGCGGACAGCCGCAACGCCGGACCGGGTCTGCTGGTCGCCGCCGGGAGCCTGGTGGCGCTCGTGGCGACGCGGTACATCAGGGTGGAGCAGGATCGGAAGGCCTACCGCCGCGCCTATTCGGCGACGTGGGGCTGAGCAGGGGGCACCGGGCCGGGACCGAACCGAGTGCCCGCGCACGGGGCGGGTGGCCCGGGACCGGAGCCGCGCCCGGCGGTGCGGGCGCGGTGATTCGGCGGTCGGGGTGCGGCGGTCGGGGGAGAGCCGGGGTCAGGCCGCTCTGGCAGACTGCTGCGGGTCCGCGGCGGCCCACTCCAGGACGAGACGCCGGTACTCCTCGCGCTGCTCGCCCGTCAGTGTCCCGCCGGACCGGAACCACAGGGCCCGGATCTCCTCGTTGACCTCGGACGCCGATCGCTCGGAGGCGGGTTCAACAGTGGTGGGCATGCCGTGAAGCTTACGGGGGTAGGAGTGATGACCCTGCGAGCAATCGCACATCATTCAGACAAACAGGACAGTGTTGATGGTCACGTGACCTGCGCCTCCCGCCGCGCCGGCCACGGGCCGGGTCCTTCACGTGCCCGGCTTGCGCCCGTAGACGAAGACGTCGTCACCCGACCGCAGCAGCGACCAGTAGGCCCTGGCGTCGGCCCTGGTCATGTTGACGCAGCCGTGCGAGCCCGGCGGGTTCCACATGCTGACGCCGACCGAGTGGAAGGCCTGGCCCCCGTCGAAGAACTGGCTGTACGGCATCGGCACGTGGTAGATCGTCGAGACGTGGTCGATGTGCCGCCAGGAGATCCTCTTCAGCCCGGTGCGGGTCTCGTACCCGTCACGCCCGGTGCGCACCGGCACCGGGCCGTAGACGAGCTTGCGGCCGTCCTGGATCCAGCTCAGCTGGAGGGTGAGGTTCACACAGGCGATGCGCCCCTTGTCCACGGGGCACTTGCCGTCCCTGCCGGGGTTCTTCCCGACAGCCCGCTGCTTGGTCATGAGGTCCATCACGCCCCAGGTGACGGGCCCGGCGTAGCCGATGTCCGGGGTGATGCCGTGCCGGGTCTGGAAGGCCTTGACGGCCTTGCAGTCGGCCGTGGACTGCCGGCCGTCCACGGGCCGACCGAGGAACTTCTCGACCCGTTTCTGGTAGGGGCCCGCCACGGTGGTGCAGTCGGCCGCCGCCTGGGCGGTGCCGGCACCGAGTGTGAGCGTGACGGGTGCCACCAGCGCCGTGATCCCGAGTGCGACGGCGCCCCTTCGGCGTATGTCCCCCATGGCGTGCCTCTCCTCTGCGCGAGCCGTGGTCTCGGCTGGTTGGACCGGTGAGCGGGCCCTGTGGTTGTGCGGGCGGGCACGCTGTGACCGAACGGTGAACTGTACCGGCACCCGACGTCGGCTCCGTGCCCTCGGATCCCCCTGCGTCCTGGCGGGCCCCGGCGGGAGGCAGCCCCGGCTCCCGCATCCCGGCGGGGGCCCTGCGGGCCGCGGGCGGCCCCACGCAGGTGACCAGGACGTGTCCGTCGACGGTGCCGTGGAAACCGGACACCTGCCCTCGGGTCCTGTCGGGTCTTGCGGGCATTCACCCGGCGGGCCGGGGGAGCCTGTCCTTACGGGTCAGTGCCCGCGGTCGAACCACTCCTGGAGGTGGGGGCCTCCGCCCCGATCCTCGTCGCGTCACCGTGCCCGGTGAGGACCTTGGTCCCGGACGGCAGGGTGAGCAGGCGGTCGCGGATCGAGGCGACGATGGCCGGGAAGTGGGAGTAGGAGCGGCCGGTGGCGCCGGGGCCGCCCCGGAACAGGGTGTCGCCGGTGAAGGCGGTCCCGAGTCCCGGTGCGTACAGGCACACCGCGCCCGGTGTGTGGCCGGGTGTGTGCAGCACGGTGAGATCGACGCCGGCGGCCTCGATGACCTGCCCGTCGCGCAGAGGCGCGTCGGGCTCGCGGTCGGGATGGGTGAGCTTCCACAGTGGCAGGTCGTCGGGGTGGAGCCAGATCACGGCGCCGGTCGCGTCCGCGAGCGCGGGGGCGGCGTCGATGTGGTCGTTGTGGGCGTGGGAGCACACGATCGCGGTCAGGCGCCGGTCGCCGACGGCGGCGGCGATGGCCGCGGCGTCGTGGGCGGCGTCGATGACGATCACCTCGTGGTCGTCGCCGACGATCCACACGTTGTTGTCGACGTCCCAGGTACCGCCGTCGAGGGTGAACTGCCCCGAGGTGACGAGTCGTTCGATGCGGGCGTGCGTCACAGCACCACCACCGAGCGCAGCACGTCTCCGTGCTCCATGCGTTCGAAGGCCTTCTCGACCTCGTCCAGTGCGATCGTCTCGGTGACGAACTTGTCCAGGTCCAGGCGCCCTTGGAGGTGCAGGTCGACGAGCATCGGGAAGTCCCGGGAGGGCAGGCAGTCCCCGTACCACGACGACCTGAGCGCGCCGCCGCGCCCGAAGACGTCCGGCAGCGGGAGTTCGAGCGTCATGTCCGGGGTGGGGACGCCGACGAGGACGACGGTGCCGGCCAGGTCGCGGGCGTAGAACGCCTGCTTGTACGTCTCGGGGCGGCCGACGGCCTCGATGACGACGTCGGCGCCGAATCCGCCGGTCAGTTCACGGATCGCCTCGACGGGGTCGGATGTACGGGAATCGACCGTGTGGGTGGCGCCCATGGTGCGGGCGGTGGCCAGCTTCCGGTCGTCGATGTCGACGGCGATGACCTTCGCCGCGCCGGCCAGGCGCGCTCCGACGATCGCCGCGTCGCCGACGCCGCCGCAGCCGATGACCGCGACGGTGTCACCGCGGCCGACGTCGCCGGTGTTGAGGGCGGCGCCGATGCCGGCCATCACCCCGCAGCCCAGCAGTCCGGCCGCCTGCGGGGAGACGGCAGGGTCGACCTTGGTGCACTGCCCGGCCGCGACGAGGGTCTTCTCCGCGAACGCGCCGATGCCGAGGGCGGGTGCGAGGACGGTGCCGTCGGTGAGGGTCATCTTCTGGCGGGCGTTGCGCGTGTCGAAGCAGTACCAGGGCCTGCCGCGCCGACAGGCCCGGCAACGGCCGCAGACGGCACGCCAGTTGAGGATCACGAAGTCGCCGGGCGCGACGTCGGTGACGCCCTCGCCGACGGACTCCACGACGCCCGCCGCCTCGTGGCCGAGCAGGAAGGGGAACTCGTCGGTGATGCCGCCCTGCCGGTAGTGCAGGTCGGTGTGGCAGACGCCGCACGCCTGGATCTCGACCACCGCCTCGCCCGGCCCCGGGTCGGGCACCAGGACCGTGTCCACGCGCACCGGCTGGTTCTTGCCCGGTGCGATCACGCCGCGTACTTCCTGCGCCATGCGCTGATCCCCTTTCCGCCGTCGGCGGGGCCGGTGTCCGTCCCCGGCCCGACCCTACGTGCGAGGCGGCTGCGCGGAGGTGCGGCAGCGCCGGAGGCGCGCGGTTCCGGCCACGTCGGAGCGCAGGTGGCGGGACGGGCACGCGGCCGGGCTCGTGGGGGCCGGGGGAAGTGGGACCTCGTGCGGGAGCGGCTGCCGTGTCCCGGGGCCCCGGGACACGGCAGGGCCCGGTTCCCGTGAGGCGGAGGCGGGGGTGTCCGCGGGACACACGAAGGGCCGCCTCCGTGGAGACGGCCCTTCTCAGGTGCGCGGAGGCTGCTACTGGACGGCCGGGAGCAGGCCGGTCACCGGTGCTGCCAGGTCGGTCACCTGGTGCAGTTCGTTGAGCTTGTTCAGCTCGTTCACCCGGTTCAGCGCCGCGAGCTGCTGGGAGACCCGCGGCATCTCCGCCTGGTGCTCCGCGGGGATGTCGCTCGTCGCGAGCGAGTCGAGCACGTGGACCGGGTTGAGCTGACCGGTGCCCTGGGCGCCGGCGCCGGCTGCGTTCGCGGCCGGCGCGGCGAAGCCGGCGACTCCGGCGGCGAGGCAGGCGGCGGCGACGATGCGTCGAGTGGAGATCATGCCCTCAGCAACGGCGCAGGGCGCCCCGCGGACACGGGCACGTCGCGCCGCTCACCCGTCAGGCGCAGCACGCGGACTGCGCTTGCCGAGCCCGGAGGGGCGGAGGACGCTCGAAGGTGAGGCCGGCGCCGCCCGTAATTCCCTTGCGGACCACGGCCCCCGAAGGAGGTCATCATGGGCACCACCGCATCCGCCGCCTTCGACACCGAGACCTTGCGCCGAGGCGTCGAAGGACAGACTGCGGCGACACTCGTGTCGCTCTACACGGACGACGCGACGCTGCGCATCGTGAACCGCAACAGCCAGCCCAGCCACCCCCGGGTGCTGCAGGGTCGTGGCGAGATAGCCGAACTGCTGGAGGACGTGTACGGCCGGGACATGAAGCACACGTTCGAGGGGTGCGTGATCCAGGGAGACCACGCGGCCTACAGCGAGTCCTGCCGCTACTCGGACGGAACCCGTGTGCTGTCCGAGTCGATGATCACGCTGCGCGACGGCAAGATCTCCGAGCAGATCATGATCGAGGCGTGGGACGAGTGACGGCCGCCCCCCACGCACAGCCGACGCGGACGCGGCGCACACGCGCCGAGGAAGTGGTACGCGCGGCCGACCGGTGACACGCGGCACACGACGACGGTCCGGACCCTCCACGCTCCGGACCGTCCGTGCGGGGCGCCCGGACCACCGGTCACCCTGTTCCGGGCCACGGCCGGTGTCCTGGACGGACCCGCCGGTTCCCACCGCCCGGACGCTCTCGGCGCGGACGGATGCGGCCCGGCCCCGGGCCACCCCTGCCGCCGGGCGGCGCCCGGTGCGCCCTCCCCCGCCCCGCCGCGCTCTCCCCTCCGTCAGCCGGCCGCGTGCCGGGCAGGCTGCCGGAGCATGCCCAGGAGCTGCCGGACCAGTTCGTCGACGACCTCGTCGAGGGTGGCGTCGACCCAGCCGGCGCTCCAGTCGTGCAGGAGGCCGTTGACACTGCCGATGAACGCCGCCGCCGCCAGACGGTAGTCCCGGTCGTCGGCCTCCCCGCGGGCGGCGGCCGCACCGGCCTCGGCGCAGATGAGGTCGACCCAGCGGGCGCGTCGGGCCAGGCGCTGCTCCTCCAGGCGCTCGCTGACGCCGACGATCTCCACGAAGGTGATGCGGACGCGGCGCCGGTCGGCGGTGACGTTGTCGGCGTAGGCGCGGAAGAACACGGTCACGCGTTCCGCGAGCGGCAGGTCGCCCGCGGTGGCGGACGCCGCCCGGACGGCCTCCTCCGCCCAGCCGTTGACCTGGAGGTGCAGGGCGGCCAGGACGTCCTCCAGGGTACGGAACTCCTCGTAGAACTGCCGGGTGGACAGGCCCGCGGCCTCGCTGAGTGCGGCGACCGTCGTCGCCCGGTAGCCGGGCGCGCCGCCGAAGAGTTCCAGTGCCGCCGTCAGGAAGCGGCGCCGGCGCTCGGCCTGTCGCTCCGCGGCCGTCCTGCCGCCATAGCGACCTGTCGGTGCCCTCAGCCTGCCCGCCACGCTCCCTCGCGCCTCCCTCGTCGTCCCCGGGACGCCGTCAATTTTGTCGTGTACGCGGTCTTGTCGAGAAGGCCCCCCCTCCTTACTTTCGAGTAAGTCCACTGTGAAAGCACGCGTGTTCAGATTCCGCGCGCCCTTCCCCCACACTCCCCACTCCAGAGGAGAGAGCACTCATGCCTGCTGTCGGAACCAGGCGCCTCTGCTCCGTCGCCGCCGCCCTCGTCCTGGCCGTGACCGCCCCGGCGACCGCCGCCACCGCCTCGGCCGGACCCGCCCCGGGTGCCGGCCTGCGCGAGGTGCTGTTCGTCGGCAACAACTGGGACGGCACCGCCGACGCCCTCCGGTCCTCCGGCGACTACGCGAAGTTCGGCCGGATCGACGTCGTCCCCGACCGGGCCGAGCGGATGGCGGAGATCAACGCCGACCCGATCAAGTGGATCTACTTCATGGCGATCCGCAACAGCGTAGGTGAGGGACACGACCAGTTCGCCGACGACATGTACTCCACGCCGGACGGCACCTCGGTGGTGGTCTCGCGGCCCAGCCTCGCCGACGTGGTCTCGATCGACCTGGCCGGCGGGGGCGTCAACTGGCGCTTCCGCGTGTCTGGTTACCGTGCCGACCACATGGCCGTCTCCCCCGACGGCGCCCGGGTCGCGGTGTCCGCCTCGACGTCGAACACCGTGCACGTGCTGGACATCGCCACCGGAAGGGAGCTGGGCCGGTTCGCCACCGGCGACAAGCCGCACGAGAACATCTTCAGCGCGGACGGCAGATACCTGTACAACATGTCGATCGGTGAGGTGAACACCGCCGCCGACGCCCCCTGGCTGGACTGGACGAAGGGCGACCGGCACATCACCGTCGTCGACGCGACCACGTACCGGCCGGTGCGGATCGTCGACATGCGCGAACGACTGGACGCGATCGGCCTCAGGGACTTCTCCGACGCGGTGCGGCCCGCGGTGTTCTCTCCGGACGGGGCGAAGCTGTACTTCCAGGTGTCGTTCTTCAACGGCTTCTTCGAGTACGACCTCGCCGCCGACCGGATCACCCGGACGAAGACGCTGCCGAAGAACCCGGCGACGAGCGACGACCGCACCACGTTCGTCAACGACTCGCGCCACCACGGACTGGCGATGAAGCCGGACGGCAGCAAGCTGTGTGCTGCGGGCACCATGGACGACTACGCCACGGTCGTGGACCGCGCCACGCTCCGGGAGGGGCCGCTCGTCACCGCCGTCAAGCCGTACTGGGCCACGGTCAGCGGTGACGGCCGTGACTGCGTGGTCTCGGAGAGCGGTGCCGACCGGGTGACGGCGATCGACTTCGCCACCGGCGAGAAGCGGCTGTCGGTGCCCGTGGGCGACCACCCGCAACGCGTCCGGCTGGGTCACGTACCCGCGGACTGGACGGGCCCGGACGCCTGAGCGCTGCGCACGGGGTCCACGGTCCGTTCCCCCGCCCCTTCCACGCTCCCGGCCGCCCCCGCAGGCGCGCGGCGGCCACCGTGGCGCCGACACGCCCCGATCCGTGCCGTGCACTCGCCGCCGTCCCGGCGCGGCCATAGAGTGCGGTCATGGAGTGACGAACATCACGCCCGGCCGTTGACTGTCCCTCTCATCCGCCCGCATGCCCTCTGGAGGGCCCATGACCCACATCTCGGTGAAGGTGGACGGCACGACGTACGAGGACGAGGTCGAGCCCCGCCTTCTGCTGGTGCACTACCTGCGCGACCGGCTCGGCCTGACCGGCACACCGATCGGCTGCGACACCTCCAACTGCGGTGCCTGCACGGTCGATCTGGACGGCGAGAGCGTCAAGAGCTGCGCCGTGCTCGCCGTCCAGGCGGACGGCGGCGAGGTGACCACCGTCCAGGGACTGGCCCGCGACGGGCAGTGGACGGCGCTCCAGCGGGCCTTCCACGAGCGCCATGCGCTCCAGTGCGGCTACTGCACCCCCGGCATGATCATGGCAGCGCGCGACCTGCTGCGTGACAACCCGCGCCCCACGCCGGAGGAGGTGCGGCAGGGCCTGGAGGGCAACCTGTGCCGCTGCACCGGCTACCAGAACATCGTCCGGGCCGTCCTGGCCGCCTCCGGGCAGGAGGTCACGGCATGACCCCGACGGCGGAACGCGAGGTCGGCCGGGCCCGGCCCCGCAAGGAGGACGCGCACCTGGTCACCGGCCAGACCAACTGGACCGACAACATCCAGGCCGGCGGCCTGCTGTACATGGCGTTCCTGCGCAGCCCGCTGGCGCACGCCCGCATCGAGCGGATCGACGTCGCGCCCGCCCTGCAACGCCCCGGCGTGGTCGCCGCGTTCACGGGTGCGGACCTCGCCGACGAGCTCGGGTCGATGCCCTGCGTGTGGCCGGTCACGGAGGACATCGTGATGCCCGCCCACCCGCCGGTCGCGGCCGACGAGGTGCGGTACGCGGGCGACCCGGTGGCCGTCGTCGTGGCCCGCGACCGGTACGCCGCCGCCGACGCGCTGGAGGCGATCGAGGTCGACTACGAGCCGCTGCCCGCGGTACTGGACCTGGAGGGCGCGCTCGCCGAGGACGCCCCGCTGGTCCACGCCGACAAGGGCACCAACCGCTGCTACGTCTGGCCGCTGAGGACGGGCGAGGAGTTCGGCGCCGTGCGGGAGCGCGCCGAGGTCACGCTGAAGCGCCGCTACCACCAGCAGCGGCTCATCGCCAACGCCATGGAACCACGCGCGGTCGTCGTCACACCGGTCGCCGCGTCCGGCGAGTACACGCTGTACTCCTCCACCCAGGTCCCGCACATCGCGCGGCTGCTGCTGGCCGGGGTGACCGGCATCCCCGAGCACAAGCTGCGGGTCGTCGCCCCCGACGTCGGCGGCGGCTTCGGCTCCAAACTCCAGGTGTACGGCGAGGAGGCCGTCGCCCTCGCCGTCGCGCGCCGCCTGGGGCGGCCGGTGAAGTGGACGGAGTCCCGCTCCGAGGGCTACCTGGCGACCCACCAGGGCCGCGGCATGATCCAGGACGTGGAGATCGCGGCGACCCGTGAGGGGCGGCTCCTGGGCCTCAAGGTCGACCTGCTGGCCGACATGGGCGCCTACCTGATGCTCATCACGCCGGGCACCCCGCTCCTGGGCGCCTTCATGTACCCGGCGATCTACAAGATGGACTCCTACGACTTCACCTGCACCGGCGTCTTCACCACCCGTACCCCCACCGACGCCTACCGTGGTGCCGGACGCCCGGAGGCCACGTTCGCCATCGAGCGGATCATGGACGACCTGGCGGCGGAACTCGGTGTGGACCCGCTGGAGCTGCGGCGGCGCAACTGGATCCGGCACGAGGAGTTCCCGTACACGACGGTCGCCGGCCTGACCTACGACAGCGGCAACTACGAGGCCGCCACCGACCGGGCGCTGGCGCTGTTCGGGTACGACGGGCTCCGCGCCGAGCAGCGCAAGCGCGCCGAGCGCCAGGACACCGTCCGCCTCGGCATCGGCGTGTCGACGTACACGGAGATGTGCGGTCTGGCACCCAGCAGGGTGCTGCGGGACCTGCGCTACGCGGCCGGTGGGTGGGAGGCGGCGAGCATCCGCATGCTGCCGACCGGCAAGGTCGAGGTGGTCACCGGCACCAGCCCGCACGGTCAGGGGCACGTCACCAGCTGGAGCCAGATCGCCGCCGACGTGCTGGGGGTGCCCTTCGAGGACGTGGAGGTCGTGCACGGCGACACCCAGGCGGCGCCGCAGGGCATGGACACCTACGGTTCCCGGTCGCTGGTCGTCGGCGGGTCGGCCGTGCACCACGCGGCGGTGAAGGTGGTGGACAGGGCCCGCAGGGTGGCCGCCCATCTGCTGGAGGCCAGCGAGCAGGACCTGGACTTCGCGGACGGGGTGTTCTCGGTCAAGGGCTCCCCCGAGGCCCGCAGGACCATCCAGGAGGTCGCGTTCGAGACGTTCACCTCCCACGACCTGCCCGAGGGCCTGGAGCCGACCATCAACGCCGAGCACCTGCTGGACCCGGACACGTTCTCCTACCCGCACGGCACCCACCTGTGCGCCGTGGAGGTCGACACCGAGACCGGGCAGACCCGGATCCGCTCCTACGTGTGCGTCGACGACGTCGGCCGGGTGGTCAACCCGGTGATCGTCGAGGGGCAGGTGCACGGCGGGGTCGCCCAGGGCATCGCGCAGGCCCTGTACGAGGAGGCGGTGTACGACGACGAGGGCAACCTGGTCTCCGGCACCATGGCCGACTACCTGGTGCCGTCCGCGGCCGACCTGCCCGACTTCGTCACCGACCGGACGCAGACACCGGCCACCTCCAACCCGCTGGGCGTCAAGGGCGTGGGCGAGGCGGGGACCATCGCCTCGACACCGGCCGTGGTGAACGCGGTGGTGGACGCGCTGCGGCCGCTGGGCGTCGGCGACGTCCGGATGCCCTGCACACCCGAACGGATCTGGCAGGCACTGAGGGAGGCGCGCTCATGATTCCCCCGGCGTTCGACTACGTCCGCCCGGCCAGTGTCGAGGAGGCCGTACGAAGCCTCGCCGAGGCGGGCGAGGAGGCGAAGGTCCTGGCCGGCGGGCAGAGCCTGCTGCCGCTGCTGAGGCTGCGGCTGGCCTTCCCGGAACTGGTCGTGGACGTCGGCCGGGTGGCGGAGCTGCGCGGGGTGCGCGAGGACGGCGACACGCTGGTCATCGGCGCGCTGACCACGCACCACGACGTGCTGCGCGATCCGCTGGTCCGCCGTCACGCCGGGCTGCTGGCCGCCGCCACCGCCACCGTCGCCGACCCGGCGGTGCGGCACCGGGGCACCCTCGGCGGGTCCCTCGCGCACGCCGACCCGGCCGGCGACCTGCCCGCGGTGGCGCTGGCGCTCGACGCGGAGCTGGTCGCGGCGGGGCCGGGCGGGCGGCGGACGATCCCGGCGCGCGACTTCTTCGTCGACTACCTCCAGTCGGCGCTCGCGCCGGACGAACTCCTCGTCGAGATCCGTTTCCCCAAGGCGGACGGCTGGGGCTTCCACTACGAGAAGTTCCACCGGGTCGCCCAGGCCTGGGCGATCGTCGGGGTGGCCGCCCTGGTGCGGCGCGACGGCGGCCGGGTGACCGAGGCCCGGATCGGCCTGACCGGCATGGGCGCCACCCCGCTGCGGGCCGCCGCGGCCGAGGCGGCGCTCACCGGAGCCGGGGACGCGCAGACCGTGACGCGTGCCGCGGAGGCGGCGGCGGAGGGCACCCGGCCGACGCGGGACACGTCGGCCTCGCCGGAGTACCGGGAGCACCTCGCGCGGGTGCTGACGCGGCGGGCCGTGCTCGCCGCCACCGGAATGGGGTGAGGTCCGATCACGCACATCACCGGCATGGACGACCCGGAGCAGGTGCGGGCCCGCCTGGAGGAGACGGGGTATCTCCTCGACGACGGGCTGGCCGTCGCCTGCTTCCTGGTCCTGCGCCTGGGCCGGCCGCTGCTGTGCGAGGGCGACGCGGGCGTCGGCAAGACCGCGCTGGCCTCCGCCCTCGCCGAGGCGCTGGGCGCGCCGCTGATCCGGTTGCAGTGCCACGAGGGGATCGACGCCTCGCAAGCCCTGTACGACTGGGACTTCCCCCGCCAGCTGCTGCACCTGCGGGCGGCGGAGGCGGCGGGCGTCCGCGACGTGGAGCGGCTGGAGGGCGAGCTGTACGACCGGCGGTTCCTGATCGCGAGGCCGCTGCTGAAGGCGCTCCAGACACAGCCGTCGGTGCTGCTGGTGGACGAGATCGACCGGGCGGACGACGAGTTCGAGGCGTTCCTGCTGGAACTGCTGTCGGAGTACTCCGTCACCATTCCCGAGCTGGGGACCCTGCGCGCCGAGCAGCCCCCGGTGGTGGTGCTCACCTCCAACCGCACCCGCGAGGTGCACGACGCGCTGAAGCGCAGGTGCCTGTACCACTGGTTCGACCATCCTGACTTCGCCCGCGAGCTGGCGATCGTCCGCCGCCGGCTGCCCGGGGTGTCGGTGCGGCTGGCGGAGCAGGTCACCGCGCTGGTGCAGGCGCTGCGCGGACAGGAGCTGCTGAAGCCGCCCGGGGTGGCGGAGACCCTCGACTGGGCACGGGCCCTGGACGCGCTGGGGGCCGGCGAGGTGGACGCGGAGCTGGCTGTGGCGACGCTGGGCTCGGTGCTGAAGTACCGCGAGGACGCGGAACGGGCACGGCGGATGGACTTCGCGGCGGTGCTCGCGGCGCGGGGAGGGTGAGCGGCGTGCTCGCCGCCGACGCCACCCTGGTCGGCTTCGCCCGGGCGCTGCGCGCCGCCGGGGTGGACGCGAGCGCGGAGCGGTTGCAGGCCTTCCTGCGGGCGGTGGACGTGCTCGGGGCCGAGGCGCGGACGGACGTGTACTGGGCGGGCCGGCTGACGCTGTGCGGCGGACGGGACGACCTGGAGCGCTACGAGCGGGTCTTCGCCGCCTGGTTCGGCCCCGGCCCGCAGCCGCGTGCGGCGCGGCGGCCCGCTCCCCGGCCGCGGCCGCGGCTCGCGACCCGGGAGGGGACCGGCGCCACACCGGACACCGGCGGGAACGCCGCGCCCGACGCTCCGCCCGCCGCGGCGGCGGCCAGCCCGGTGGAGGTGCTGCGGCACCGGGACGTGGCCGGCCTGGACCCGGCGCAGCGCCAGCAGCTGCACCGGCTGCTGGCGGCGTTCGCGCTGCGCGGCGC
>NZ_JADWYM010000039.1 GCF_022414535.1 Streptomyces sp. MUM 2J | reverse complement strand
CCGCGTACATCAACCACCGGCAAAGCCCCACGTCACAGCACCATCAGACGACTTTGCCGGAGCCCTGGGGTGGTGCCGTAGGCGCGGATTCGTCGGCGGGTGTTGCCGGGGCGAGGACGTATCCGGCGGCTTCCCAGCGGCTGTCCTTGCGCTGGTAGACGGTTCCGTCGCCGTTGGCGCGGGTGCGGCGGGAGGCAGGGGTGTCTCGGGGGGTGGTCATCAGGCGGCTTCCTGTTCGAGGCGGGTGTGGATGAAGTCGGTCAGGGCGTGGGTGGGGATGCGGCGGGCGCGGCCGAGGGTGATCGAGGCGAGCTGTCGGGTGCGGAGCAGGTCGTAGACGGCGGAGCGGCCGAGCTGGAGGCGGGCCATGACCTGCGGCACCGTCAGCAGTTCCTCCGGCGCCCGTTCGGAGGCCGTGGTCATCCGCAGCCCCCTTCGGCCGCGAACTGCCGTGTGAGTTCTCTGCGGTGCCAGACGGCGGCGGCGAGGAGTGCGCCGCCGGGGCTGTAGCCGGTGCCGAGGTAGGTCCAGTGGCCGACGACGAGGGTGGTGTCCGGGTCGTGCTTGAAGCCGCACTGGCCGAGTCGAAGAAGCGCCGACAACAGCGCCCCTGACGGTCAGCCTGACACCTTGACCAGATGGGGCGACAGGGTGAGCTGTTCAGAGTTTCTTTACTTGATCAAGGCGGCCCGCTGTCGCGGGCCGCGCGCGCTCCGGCCCTGCGGGGCCGCCGCCCGCTCCTGTCTCCGCCCCGCTTGCCGCCGGCCCCGCCGGTCCGGGCGCGCAAGAGCCAGCACAGCAAGCCACCTGGGGCGCTGCCCCAGACCCCGGCCCTCCCTCCGAGGGGCATCGGGGCCGAATGTCGGGTGCGGATTCGTCGTGGTGTGCGGTCGGGTCGAGGGTGGGGTCCCTCGTCGCCCGGTCACCGAAGGCGTACCAGGAACCCCCGGGGGCCGCCAAGGCCGAGCGCACGCGTCACGGAGTGAGCCTTGGCGGCCCCCGGAGAACCCTGGTCCGGCGAAGCTGCCCGACCGACGAGGGACCCCACCCGCTCAGGCCCCGGTCCTGCGGGAGCCCGGCCCGCCGCGTGGTGGGGCACCCCTTGTGGGCGGATGCCTGTCGGATCACCCCGGTTGATGTGCCGACCGGGCGTACCGTGGAGTGGGAGGTGGTGAGTTGATGACCACGGAGCTGGCTGACAACGTCCGCAAGTACCGGCGTCGCGCGGGGATGAGCCAGGAGGAACTCGCCCACGCCGCAGGCGTATCGCCGGGCACCGTGCGCAAGGCCGAGCAGGGCGGCACCATCCGCATGGAGACCTTGCACACGCTTGCCCGCGCGCTGGGGGTGACCACGGCCGCGCTGATGGCCTCGGATGCACCGGAGCCCGTCGGGCAGGCCGAGGAGCCGAACCGGGTCAACCTGATCCAGCTCCGCGCCGCCCTCACCCCTGCCGTCGGGCTCGTGGACCAGGACGCCGAAGCCGTGGCCGAGGAACCGAACCTGCGCACCTTCCGGCGGACGCTGCAAGACGCACGGGTGCTGTACTTCTCCGACAGCTACAAGAGCGTCGCGGCTCAACTGCCGGGACTGCTGCGTGATGCCGCACAGGCCGTCGCATACTACGACAGCGGGGACGAGCACCGGCAGGCGCTGCTGGCACGCGCCGAGGCGCTGCGTCTGGCCGGCACCTACCTCACCCAGGTACGGCAGTACGACATCGCGTACGCCGCTGTGCGTGGCGCCATCATGGATGCCCGTCAGGCCGGGGACCTGCTTGCGGCGGGCTCCGGCGTCGGCTGCATGTGCTGGCTGCTGGTGAGGCAGGGACGGTTGGACGAGGCGGAACAGGTCGCCGCCCGGAGCATGGACGCGGTGGAGCCGAAGATCACGGGGGCCGAGCCGGACCACTACGCGGTGTGGGGCGGACTGGCGATGGAGGCCGCCGCCGCAGCCGCGAGGAACAACCGTCCCGACGAGGCGAAGGAGTACCGCCAAGCCGCCCGGGTCGCGGCAACCGCTGTCGGCACGGCGCATCGCAACGTCTCCCGGCACTGGTCCGTCTTCGGGCCGGTCACCGTCGCGGTCAAGGCACTCGAAGACGATATGGTCGTCGGCGACGCCCGCGCGGTGGTGCGCAAGGCCAGCGAGCAGGCGGAGTTGTCACCCAAGGCGTGGAAGCGCTTGGGCAGGCCCAGCACCAACGACGGGAACCGCTTCACCCTCGATGTGGCGCGCGCCCACACCCGGACCGGCGACTTGTCCGCCGCCATGGACGAGTTGACCCGCGCCAGGGAAGCCGCCCCGCAGTGGCTGCGGCACCAGAACGGGGCCGCTGAGACCATGCAGGAGATCCTCGGCAAGCGCAAGCGGACCCTCACGACGGAGATGCGCGAAATGGCCGACTACCTGGGCGTTGTCGGGTAGCTGCCACGCAGCGTGGCAGTTCGTGAACCAGGAGTCGCGAACTGCCATGACTCCCGCCTGGGGTGACGGTCAGTCAGTGCCTACGGTCAGTGTGTCCACCGTCAGTGACCCAGGCCGGGGGTGCCCAGTGAGCCAGCCCAGGAGCGATGCCGACCGCATGCGTCGCAGAGAGCTGTACGACGCCGCGTCGGGTCGGGGAGGTTCCCGCTTACTGCCGTGGACCAGCCCGGAAGGGAAGCCCTGCTACCTGAGCAGCGACGGCCGGGGCTACCTCTCTACCCTCGCCGACAGCATCGAGACGGTACAGCTCAGCATGGGCCAGGAACTGTTGGAGTACGCCCGCGACGCCACGGTACCCGGCGCGAAAGCCCTGTCGGCTACCGAATACCGCTGGCTGGCTCGCCGATTGACGGAAGCCCTTGCGGACGTGCTCAGGGTCGCAGAGTCCCGCGGGCGGCGCATCCCGGATCAGGAAGAGGCAGCCGAGGATGCCTGACTCTCCGAACGCCGGCGCACCAGTACGCAACTCCCCTCGGGGGCGCTACCGCTTCCGCGAGTACCACGTGACCACCGTCCCCGACCCCTTGGCGCTGCCAGCGTTCGAGGCGGTCTGCGTCACCGGCGAAGAGCGCAACTGCGGCGCCACCTCGGGCACACTGCACACCCCGGACGAAGTGACCCGTTGGATCGCGGGGCACTGCGCCCAGAGCGGCCATGAGTTGTATGAGCAGACCGTCCGCGCTCTCGTCCGTGCCGAACCTGGCGCGTGGCAGTAGAGTCCCGCTGCACGGACACCAGGCAGCGGCAGCGCAATCGTGTGCCCCGAGCCGTTGACGGCAGTAGCGACGGCAACACCCACGGATTTCCCCGCACAACCACGGACACCAGCGGACTGCGAAACTGCCGTTGACCTGCGAATATGCAGGTAGAGGGGGGACGCGTAGCACACGTACTATGTGCTAGCGGGCGAGACGCCGGTACTGGTCCACAATTCCAACTGCCCGCTGACCGGCGGCTTCAAGGTGGGTGTGAGTCCTGACGAGATCGCCGATATCAACCGTGGCTTTGGCGGTGAGACCCTGCTGAGTGGCTCGCCTGCGAACACCATGGCTAACGCCAGTCGCTATAGCAGCTTCTGGGATAAGTCAGCCGTCGTGATTCGTGATATCGCCGGTAGCCACATGTTCAACAACGGAAACAAGCGCACTGCTCAAGCTGTCGTAGAGCAGTTGATGCAGCGAAACAACGTTACGAGTGGCCCTACTTCTGCCGACCTCAGAAGTGTCATCGACAGAGTAGGTAAAGGTCAGCTACACGACGTCAGTGACATCTCGGCAGCCTTGAGGGGCTATTGATGGGAGCGCAAGGAATGAATATCGAGCAGCTCATGGAGAAGTTGGGCCGCTCAGGCGTCACAGTGATCCTTAAGGTGGATGACGAGAGGATGGCGGAAGGTGGCGAGCCCTGGACTTTGGTGATGTCGGGTCCGGGGCTGGGGCCCGAAGAATTCATCCGTGCTGAATCCTCCAGCCTGAGTGACTGCCTCGAACAGGGATTCACCCGGTTGCGTTCCCGGCCCGGCGACTGGGAATGGCTGGCAGAAATCTCGTAGCCATTGAAAACGAGGCCCTCCCGAATTTTTCGGGAGGGCCTCGTGCCGTTTGACGCTGAGGTTGAAAGGGTGGGGTGACAGCGGGCGTTGGCGGTGCTACATCCTCGCCATTAGGTACGCGGATGGTGGCGGTCTGACCGCTGCGGGGCGGGCGAGGCGTGAGGCGGTGCGTTTCGAGGCCGCGGAGATGTTCGGGCAGGGGATGCGGCCGCCGGAGGTGGCCCGCCGGTTACGGGTGTCACGGAAGTCGGCGTACGCCTGGCACGCTGTCTGGCGTGAGGGCGGCAGCATGGCCCTGGCTTCCAAGGGAGGGTCTGTACGGTGAGTGGTATAACTCCCGAGCTGGAAGCGACAGTTGATGACTGACGTGACGAGTGGCACCGAGGCCGGGAAGGCCGCTGTGAGTGGGACGAGCGCCGTGGACGACGGGCTGGTCGCCGAGCTGGTTGCCCGGGCTCAGGCCGGCGGGGTGAGGCTCACCGGGGAGGGCGGCCTCGGCGGATACTTCGGCACGCGACGGACTCCTTCCAGCAGTCGCAACCACCGATAGAAACCGCCGCGTCTATCCAGTCGTCTTCATCGACTGTGTGAACGTGAAGGTCAGGGACGGGCAGGTCGCCAACCGTCCTGTCTACATGGCGGTGGCGGTCACCGCCGAGGGGCACCGGGACATCCTGGGCCTGTGGATCGGCGACGGCGGGGAGGGCGCGAAGTACTGGCTCCAGGTCCTGACCGAGATCAAGAACCGCGGCGCGGCCGACGTCCTGATGCTGGTCTGCGACGGCCTGACCGGGCTCCCGGACGCCGTGAACACCGTCTGGCCTGCGACGATCGTCCAGACCTGCGTCGTTCACCTGCTGAGGAACAGCTTCCGTTACGCGGCCCGGCAGGACTGGGAGAAGATCGCGAAGGCGCTCAGGCCCGTCTACACCGCGCCGACCGAGGAGGCCGCGCTGGAGCGGTTCGTGGAGTTCAGCGATGCCTGGGGCGGGAGGTATCCGGCGATCGTCCGGCTCTGGGAGGCGGCCTGGGCGGAGTTCGTGCCCTTCCTCCGGTTCGACGTGGAGATCCGGAAGATCGTCTGCACCACGAACGCGATCGAGAGCATCAACGCGCGGATCCGCAAGGCCGTCCGGGCCCGGGGACACTTCCCCACCGACCAGGCCGCCCTCAAATGCGTCTACCTGGCCGTCATGAGCCTGGACCCGACCGGCACCGGACGCAAACGCTGGACCATGCGCTGGAAGGCCGCACTCCAAGCCTTCGACATCACCTTCGACGGCCGGCTCACCGCCGGACGACGCTGAAGAAGACCGACTGAGTTCCACCGTTCGCTACACAGACCCGATCAAGTCGGATGCAAAGGTCCGCGAGGATATGATTCGAGTAACCAAGGCCGCCAAGGAGGTCTTCGAGTCAAGCGCCAAGGCCATGAAAGAGGGCCGTAACCCGCAGTGGCGCTTCAGCAACGACCGATCGGCGGAACTGCAGGCTCTGATCGATGCAATGGAGAAGATGTAGGTGTCGGCTTTGGACTTCTACACCCATGTGGCCATACGTGGCGATCTCCTGGGGGCGGGCATCCGCTCGGAGCCTGCCGAATGGGAGGCCAAACTCGGCACTGACTACCTGGATGTCAGTTCACCGGGCTTCATCCGCCGGGACTACGGACTTGTCGAAGTCTCCTTCCAAGAGGAAAAGGGCGCATGGCCGTGCTTCGGCATCAGCGTACAAGTTCACCGGTTGCGTCTGGAGGGCGTGTCTGCGGTGCCGAAGCCCCTTCGTGTGGCGTACGGCGCGTTCCCAGCCCGGACGAAGTTCGCGGAGCTGTGCGCGGTACTGACAGGCCAGGGCTTCTCGGTTGAACCGGACAATGACTCCTCGACTACTGACATTCACCGATATCGAGTGGTGCAGTCCGGTGCAAGGATCTTCGTCGTCGCTGAGGCTGGTGCTCCGGACTCTTCGCGCGAAGGCGACGTCTGGAGCTTGAGTGTTTCTCCCGACTGGTGGAAGCACGTGCGCTGATGGTCTCCCAGTCTCACATCAGGAGGCTCGGCGGTTGCGGGTGGTGAGCGCGCTGGAGTCCGGGCGGGTGCGGACGTACGGCCAGGCGGCGGAGATGTTCGGAGTCTCCGAGCGGTCGGTGGGCACGTGGTGGCGGGTCAGCCGCACCGGCGGGAGGCGGGCACTGCTCGCGGCGGTGCGTGAACCCCGCGTGGGCAAAGGTGAGTTGATCGATGAGTTCGCCCGTGGGGCGGTCTTGCAGGCGATGCGTGATTACACACCGGCCGACCTCGGGCAGAGCGGGGTGATGTGGACCCGAGCCTTGGGGCGGACCCTCATCTGGTTGGTGTGCGGAGTGTCGATGACCGAGAGGGGTGTGGGCAAGTGGCTGCGTCGGCACGGCTTCACCCCGCAGCGGCCCGCCCGCCGCTCCTACCGACAGAAGGACGACGAGGTCAGCCGGTGGCTTCAGGAGGAGTATCCGGCGATCCGGGCCAGGGCGAGTGAGGAGAGAGCCGAGCTGGTCTGGGCTGATCAGTGCGGTCTGCGGTCGGACACCGCCCCGCCGGGACGTTCCTGGGCCCCGGCGGGGCAGACCCCGCTGGTGCGGGTGAACGGCCGCCGCTTCGGGGTCAACGTCATGTCGGCCATCGCCTCCCGCGGGGCGCTGTGGTTCACCGTCTTCCCCGGCAAGTTCACCTCACACTGTTCTGCGCGTTCCTCGACCGTCTCGCCCGGCACACCGGCCGCAAGGTCCACGTGATCGCCGACCGGCACCCGGTCCACCGCAGCAAAACCGTCCGGGCCTGGCTCGCCGAAAACGCTGAGCGCGTCGAACTGCACCTGATGCCCGGTTACAGCCCCGAACTGAATCCCGACGATCTGCTGAACGCCGATCTGAAGCACCACGTCCCTGCAGCCCGGGCCACCTCAGTGCGTTGTGGCAAAGGGAGTCCCTGCTCATCGAACAGGGACTCCCTTTGCCACAAACGCACTGGGCCATGACGTCCAGCGCGGTGTTCAGCACCGTGCTGACGCTGGTGACGCTGCGCCGCAAGATGATCTTCAGCAGATGGGCTGTCGCCGATCCGGCCCGGGAGGTGGTCGCCGCCCGTATCTCCATGACCCTGCTGATGGCGCTGACGCAACGGCGCTGTTCCTGCTCGTGGCGACGCTGTCGTACGTCGGACTGCGGCTGACGGGTAGCTTGTGGCCGGTGATCCCGCTGGTGATCTGAGGCAGGCTGGCCCTGAAGCCGCTGGGCCTGCTCATCGGCTCGCTCGCCCGGACCGAGGAGTCCGCCGGCGGTCCGGCGTAGTTGCTGGTGCCGCCGACGGGGTTCCTGTCCGGCCTCCTCTTCTCGCTGGACAGTGCCCCCGACTGGGTCCGGGCCGTTTCGTACACGATGCCGCTGTGCTCTCTCGTCACGGGCGGCGAGGCGGCGCTCAGGGGGAGCGGCGGGCTGGCCGAGGTGCTGCCGACGACGGGCGGAACGCTCGCCTTCACTGCGGGGGTGACCGCGCTGACGCTGTGGTGCTTCCGTGGAACGCCGTGTGAGGTGACATGTCTCGCCCACAGGTGTGCGGGCCCCTTCGTCGTCCGTCGGCGAGGGCGGCCCCCTCGTGTGACGTACCGTCAGGTGTTGGTCTGCCAGCCGTTCACGTGCAGGACCTGCTCCAGCGGCAGCCTGGGCCCCCGTCGGAAGGTGTGCCGCAGCGGGTGCGCCGTCGGCAGCAGCGCGCCCTGGCGGACGGTGGACGGCAGGCCCAGCAGGTCGGCGACCTCCCGCTCGCGGTCCAGATGGACCGCCGTCCACGCGGTGACCAGGCCGCGGCTGCGGGCGGCCAGCGCATAGCTCCAGGCGGCGGGCAGCAGCGAAGCCCACAACCCTGCCTGGTTGCCCTCCGGCAGCCGGCCGTCGGGCAGCTCCAGGCACGGGATCACCAGAACCGGCACGCGGTGCAGCCGGTCGGCCAGGAGCCGGGCGGCCGACATCACGGAGCGTGCCCCTTCGGGTAGTTCGGCGAGGCGCTCCAGAGTCCCGGCGTTGCGGTCGTGGAACGCGGCGCGGTACACCGCGGCGACGTCCGCGCGGACCGAGGGGTCGGTGAGCAGGATCCAGCGCCAGTTCTGCCGGTTGTTGCCGTTGGGGGCCTGCAGGGCGACGCGCAGGCAGTCCTTGACGACCTCCGGGTCCACGGCCCGATCCAGGTCGAGGCCGCGTCGCACACACCGCGTGGTGGTCAGCAGTTCCTCGTGGGTGAGGGGCAGGGGGCCGGTCACGGCAGGAGCACCGCCTGCAGGATCAGGGCGAGGAAGGTGGCGACGACGAAGCCCATCGCGGCCGGCACCGGCCACGCGCCGCGGCCGGCTGCCAGGAACCGTCGGCTGCCCCAGAGGGGCAGAACGGCCGCCGCGCAGGGCAGCAGCGCGAGCGGGCCCCGCGGCGCGAGCAGCAGCACTTCACAGCCGACGGCCACGGCGGCGCAGCCCGCCGCAGCCGCGGCACTGCGGCGCGGGCCGAGTTCCGCCGAGTACAGGCGGGCGCCGGACAACGCCTCCCAACGCGTCTTGCGGGCGAACTCGAAGTGCAGGAACACACCGGCGCACAGGGCGAGCAGCACCGGCCCTCGCCAGTCGGCGGGGACCGTCCCGGCGGCGACGAGCGAGCCGTAGACATAGCATCCGAGGAGCACCTGCACCGGGTAGGTGACCGCCAGGTTCAGCAGTTGCCGGTCGCGTACGGCCGGCGACAGCCGTTCCAGCGCGGCGAGGAACAGACCGTAGCCGAGGGCCGCGAGGATCAGCAGGGCGGCCGTGGCCGACAGGGCCGCGTTCAGGCCCGTCACCACCGCGGTGATCCCCGCCATGGCGCCGCGCAGTTCGGCCGTGCTGACGGCGCCGGTGACGAGCGGCCGGTCCGGGTGGTGCTCCCGGTCGTAGGCGAGGTCCTTCTGCTCGTCCAGCATCCGCAGGAACAGCAGCGCCAGGACGACGGTGACGACCCGCAGCCAGGTGGCGCCGGACGGCCGCCAGGCCGTGCCGGTCGCCGCCACCGCCGAGCTCTCCAGGGCAAGGACCCACAGCAGTCCGTAGGTGACGTAGACGTGCGGCCGGAACATGTGCAGCACGAAGCGGCCGAGTCTGGCAGGCACGTGCCGGGCGGAGACGACGGTGGTCACTGCTGATCCTTCCTCCGTTCGGACGTGGGACGCTCGGACGGGGGTGCGACTCATCCGGCGCCGCGAGCAGCCGGGGCGGCGAGTGCACCGGACAGCCCGGCCGTGTCCGGGTCGGCGAGCCGGACACGGGCCTCGGCGGCCAGGGCGCCGCGCTGGTGCAGGCCGCACGCGATGTCGGTACCGGGCAGGAGCGGGGCGGTCCGGCACTCCAGCGGCAGGTCCATCTCGGCGAAGCAGCGGAACCGCGCGGCCAGGCCGACCATCAGCGCCGTGGGCGCGCGGAGGGTGCCGGCGTCGACGGCCGCGGTCAGTGCGAGTTGACGGAACGCCTCCAGCTCCAGCATGCCGGGCACGTGGTCCACCCAGTGGTCGTACAGGGTGGGATGGTCGGTGTCGGCGATCAGGCGCGCCGTGCGGGTGCCGTCCCGTGCGGCGCGCGGCGCGGAGATCACCGCGTTGGCCGGGTCGTGGCGGCCGACCAGGGCCGGTTCGGCGCGTCGTCCGGGCAGGGCGACCGGAGCCTGGGGCAGGCCGAACGCGCCGCGCTGCCCGGCCCGCATGCGGGCCCAGGCATGCGGGGGCATCCAGGAGTAGTCGATGCGGGCGATCAGGGCCTCGCGCGCGCCGATGGTCATGCCGAAGCCCAGCCGCAGGCCGGTCATGCCGGCCCGGCCATGGAACCGGTGTTCGATGCGGGTGGCGATGACCGCCTCGGTGGATGGGTCGTCTCCGACGAGGGTCGTGGGGTCCGGCACCTCGAACTCGACCGCGCGCAGCAGGAACTTGTGGCCGATGGGGACACCGAGGTAGCGGTGGGCCACCACGAAGATGCCCTGGCGGCACGCCTCCAGCAGCAGCATGGGATCACGGCGTGAGCGGTCGCCGAGGGTGTCGTGGTAGAAGGCGTGGCGCCGGGGCAACTGCGCGGCGAGCACAACCTCGTCCTCGCCGCGGCGTTCGGCGTCGGTCAGGAACACCTCGGCGACCGCGGCGCGGTGCACGAGTTCCCTCGGGAGGGTACGGCTGAACTGCACGGCGCCGCTCCTCAGCTGTGCCGGGCGCGCAAGGCGTCCAGGTGTCGGCGCCAGGTGTCGGTGTCGGCCCCGTCCAGCACCGGGGCCCGGCCGGGCACCCGCATGGGGAGCACCTTCGAACCGACGATGACGGCGTCCCACGGGTCGAGGTCGACGCCCCGCTCCCACGCGGTCTCCAGCAGCGTGCGCGGCAGGGCGTCCGCGTGGGAGCCCAGGTGCCGGGACACGGTGTCCCGCAGCCGCTGCACGGCGGGGTCGAAGTCGAGGTCGCGGGGCTTGGTCGCGGCGTACAGCCGACCGGTCAGCTCCAGGGCGTGCGCGGTGCGGTCCCCGCCGGCGAGGGCGGAGCGGAAGAGGCGCTCGCGTGTGGTGTCGTCGAAGTGGACGGCCAGTTCCCGCAGGACGTCGGCTGGTTCGTCGGGGGTGTGCACCAGGTTCAGCAGATAGCTGTGGCGGCCGAGGAGGTGGCGCAGTTGGCCGGGCTGCCGGGCGTCGGGGTCGGTGGGCCCCTTGAGCCGGGTCAGTTCGACGGAGGCGGGGATGTCCGGCTCGTCCTCGGGACGGACGAGCAGCACGAGAGCGTCGGCGTCCTCCAGGAACAGCGCGGCGAGCCGCCGCCGGTAGGGGGTGGCGAGGTTCCACTGGAAGTACCACAGGGAGCGGATCATGGTGCGGGTCAGGCGGGTCACGGCCGCGCCGACGATGCGGATGTGGTGCTCGGCCAGCCAGTCGACGGCCGTGTCCAGCCGGCGGGCCACGACGGCGTCCGGCTTCAGCAGCAGCGCGGCGTGCCGGTGGGCGAAGCCGGTGACGTCGTCGGTGAGGGCGGCGAGCTGGTCGTGGCTCTCCTGGAAGTAGGTGTCGGCCCCGTACAGCTCCTGCTTGGTGGGGTGGCAGGTGAGCAGCGGGGAGACGGGTATGCCGTGCGCGGGTTCGGTCGGTTGGGCGGGGTTCATCGGTGGGTGCTCCCGTCGGGTCGGGTGGCGGTCTGCTCCGGGCCCTGGGCCGGGCCGAGGTAGCCGGTCGCGAGGCAGTCGTCGAGCAGGCGGCGCAGGTACGGCCGTGCCCCGGTGGCGGCCGGTCGGCCGGCGAAGGCCGCGGCCTGGGTGACGTCGAAGTGGACGCGCCGCCGGAAGTAGGTCTCGTACAGGGCGATGACGCGGTCGTGGTAGGGGCGTTCACGGGCGGGCAGCGCAGAGGCGGAGAACGCCGACGGGGGAACGAAGCGCGGTACCCGGAAGGACGGGTACTCGGCGAGGACCTCGGAGAAGTCCCGCAGGGTCAGCTCGTGGCCCACGGCGTGCAGGGTGCGGCCCTCGGCGTCCTCGAACCGTGTGGTGGCCTCGGCGACCATGTCGGCGACGTGGTCGACCGGGACGAGGTCGAGGAGGGCGTCGTAGTGTCCGGGCACGGTACGCACCAGGCCCCGGGTGAGGACCCGGAGCACCGGGTAGACGGTCTTGCGGTCGCGGGCGCGGCCGGTGCGGGAGGCACCGGTGACGGTGCTGGGGCGCACGACGGCGACGGGCAGGCCGTCGGCCGCTGCCTTGCGGACCGTGGTCTCGGCCGTCAGCTTGCTCTTCTCGTAGCCGTTGCCGGGGTGCTGACCGACGTCGAGTTCGTCCTCGCGGGCGGTGCCGTCACGTTCCCCGCACACATAGGCGGTGCTGACGTGCACCAGCGGGGTGCGGTGGGCGAGGGCGATGTCGAGGACGTTGCGGGTTCCGGCGACGTTGACGCGCTCGTACCGCGCGTAGGGCAGCCCGAAGTCGGTGACGGCGGCGCAGTGCACGATGCGGTCGGCGCCCGCGACGATCCCGCGGGCTTCGTCGGTCAGCCCGAGGCCGGGGCGGGTGATGTCCCCGGTGACCGCGGTCAGGGTGCCGGGGCCGGGGGTGAGCTTCCTGCCGTTGTTGCGGACGAGGTCACCGGTGCGGTGGAGCAGCGTCAGCACGGTGTGGCCGGCGGCGGTGAGCCGCGCGGTCACCTCCGCGCCCACGAAGCCGCTGGCGCCGGTCACCAGCACGGTCATCGGGTCGGGCATCGGGGTTCCTCCAGGAGGGTGGTCGGGTGGGCGTGGCACGACGTCCGGGGTGGTCGCCGGGCCCTCGCCGGTGGCCCGGGGGGCGGTCGCCGGCGCCGCGCCGTCACGCGGCCCGGGGGCCGGCTCCTGCGGAGTGCGGACCCGGTGGGGGGCGGCCACCGAAGGGTGCGGCGCTTCCCCGTCACCCGGCCTGGTGCGGCTGGGTGCCGTGGCCGGCCAGCAGGTCGCGGGCTTCCTCGATGGGCAGTTCCGCGTCGAGGTGGGCGCCGATGCGCAGCCAGTCGTAGCCGAGTTCGAGGGTGGCGCGCCAGGTGTCCGCGGACTCGAAGGACAGCGGGAAGGAGTCGGCGCCCACGGCGCCGCGCACCCGGTCGATGAAGGTGCGCAGTCCGGTGAGGAGGGCGTCCCCGTGTTCCGGCGTGTCCACGGTGCGCCGCAGCAGGTCACCGGCGTGCTCCCCGATCGGCGCGGTTCCGGGGGGCAGCAGGTCGAGGCGCCGCACGAGGTCGGTGTCGGCGGGCAGCGGGTTGACCCCGTGGGCGCTGAACAGCCCGCGCAGGGCCGCGTGCAGGGCGCGGCGGGCGGCGATCTCGGCGACCCGCCACTGGCCGCGCTGCAGTGCCCCGGTCAGGTCCTCGACGGCGTTCTCGACGACCACGTTGGACCACACGAGGGACATCGCGGCGGCGGCGAACCGGTCGGCCGGCAGCGGTATCAGGTCGACGGCGCGGGGCCCGCCCACGGCCGCGCCGCGCACCGACAGCAGTGGCCGCGCGGTGGAGGGCGGCGGGGTGACCGGGCCGGACGGCGCAGCGAGCGGCAGCGACGGGGTGATCGTGCCGCCGCCCTTCCAGGCGAGGCGGATCAGCCCGTAGCGCAGGAACTCGGCCAGCAGCGGGCCGGGGGCCGTGACGCCGGTGCGGGCGGTCGTGGCGAGTACGCGGGGCAGAGGGCGGCCCAGGACGAGGGAGCGCCAGACGGCGCCGGCCTCGTCGCCCAGGGCGAACACGTCGCGCCGGCCGCGCAGGACGTGGACGCGGTCGCCGGTCTGCCAGGTGGTGACCCCGGCGACGCGCTCGACGGTGACCCGCTCGGCCTGCCGGGGCACGCCGGTGAGACCGAGGTCCCCGGCGAAGCCGAGGCAGTCGGCCAGGTGCGCCTGGATGGCGTCGGTGTCGCCGGGTGCGGGGGCGGCTGCCTCCAGCCGCCAGTAGCGGTCGCGCACGTCGCCGCGGCCGGCACGGTCCAACTGCATGGGCAGCCATTTGGGCTCCAGGTAGGTCTCGCCGACCCCGGCCGCCCAGGACTTGACGGTCTGTACGAGTCCCGCCCGGGTCCAGTCGGCCGCCTCGTCGCTCTCGCCCAGACACAGCAGCGCCGTCGCGTGCCGCAGGGACTGTCGGGCCCGGTGTGCCCACCAGTCGGCGGTGATACGGCGGAACCGCTCGACCGGCAGCACCGCCTTGACCTCCTCGATCAGGGCGTGGCCGCGCAGCGGATGGCTGTGCAGCAGCCGCTGGCAGCGGTTGAGGAGGTCCTCGGAGAGGCGGCCGGGCTGCTTGGCCCCTTTTTCCACCGCCCGGAACTGCTCGGTGAGTTGACGCACGGACCGGGTGCGGATCTCGACCCGTCGACCGTCCACGAACAGCAGTGACGGCATGGTCGGCAGCTCGTCCTCGGAGCGGCCGACGAGCAGGAAGTCGATATCGGAGGAGGGGTTGCCGAACCCCTCCGCGATGGACCCCTCGAGGGTCACGGCCCATTCGGTGCCGCGGGGCAGCTCGGCGAGCGACTTGTCCAGCAGGTCCTGCAGCTGGTCCTCGGTGAGGATCACGGGTGTGTCTCCGTTCGGGAGGTGTCCTCGGCGGCGGTCGGGCCGTCGACGGGCGGGTCGGCGAGTACGGTGACCGTCCCGGCGGCGCCGTCGACGCGCAGCCGGCTGCCGCTGCGGATCTCGGTGGTCGCGCCCTCGACCTGGACGACGGTCGGGATGCCCAGCTCCCTGGCCACCACGGCGACATGGGTGAGTGGGCTGCCGCGTTCGATGACCAGGGCGGCGGCCGAGGGCAGCGCGGCCACCCACCCCGGGTCGGTGCGGTAGGTGAGAAGGATGCCGCCGCCCGTGTCGCGCGGCGTGTCGGTGACCACGGCGGGCCCCTCCGCGACGCCGGGGCAGCAGGGGATGCCGCGTAGCTCACGGGCGCCGCTGCGGGCGGCCGGGCCGCTCGACCAGCCGGCCCGCTCCAGGTTGCCCGACCAGTAGGGAGCGCCACGGGTGGTGAAGCGGGACGGGGCGTGCAGCGCTGCGTCGGCGGCCAGTTGCCTGCGGCGCACCGCGACCAGCTCCCGCAGCTCGGTGTGGACGATCATGCCCTCGTAGGCGCCCGTGACTTCGTCCAGTCGCAGCAGGAACACGTCGTCCCAGGCGTCGAGGGCTCCGGCGCGCTCCAGGTCGCGGCCCAGCGCGCGCAGCATGCGTTTGGCCGCTCCGAAGGCGCGGGTGCGGCAGAACCTCAGGCGTTCCCGGTCGGTGAGCGCCGCCCGGGCCTTGGCCCGGACCCGTTCGTACACCAGGCGGCGGGGGCCGCGCAGGTGCTCGTCGAGGTAGGCGTCGGCCTCGCCGCCGTGGTCCCGGGGGGTCGCTTCGTCGGTCTCCGGCAGCGCGTCCCGCAGCAGCGTGAACAGCCCGGCAGGGTCGTCGTGCAGGTCGGGGACCTCCAATTTGAGTTCGTCGGGGCTGCGGTAGCCGTAGTCGGCGATGTAGGCATCCACGGCAGCCAGGAATCCGGTGCGGCCGGCGTCGCTGAGTGCCTGGTACGCCTCGTCGTCCGGAGTGCGCTCCAGCAGGTCCATGACATCGGAGTCGGCGCGCGCCCGGGCGGCCAACTCGCGCAGCGCCCGTACCGGTTCGGTGGACTCGACGGCGCCGCCGGGGGCGGCCGCGGCCCACGTGAACCACTCGGGAGCCTGGGGCAGCCAGCGGCGGGTGAGCAGGGCCAGCAGGCCCACGGAGAGCAGGATCGTCGCGTCAAGGACCTGCATCGGGCCCCATTTCTCGATGAGTTCCCGCTGCAGCCGCCGGAGGCGGCGGTAGGTGTCGTCGCCGGGCAGCGCGTCGTAGTCGACATTGTTGAAGACGGCGTACGCCCGGTAGAAATCGCGGTGGAAGGTCTCCACGGACTTCCGGACGGTGAGGAATCGCCTGGCGAAGACCATCGCGCGGGTCAGCCGCGAGAGGCGGCCGCGCAGCCCTGGCCGGGGGGTGAATGGATGGAGCGTGTCGGCCAGTTCGTCGGAAATGCTCTCCGCGACGCCGAGGGATTTCTCCAGCACGCGGCGGTTGAGCCGGTAGAGCGGGGCCATGCGCACCATGCGGTACCAGTGGAAGAGGTTGTAGTAGACGCGTCCGTGGATGTGGCCGAGCAGGTGCGGGGTCCACTCCCGCACCTCGCGCAGTTGCTCGCCGCGGACTCCGAGGGCGCGGGCGTAGCTCTCGTACACCTTGGCGTAGGTATCGGCGGCAAAGGTGTAGGTGAGCGGGAAGACCACGCCGCTGAAGCTCTCGATGATGTTGGAGTTGTCCCAGATCCGCAGTTGCCCGTCGGGCTCGGGCTCGGGCTCGGGAGCGGGTTCGGCGGGCGGGGCCGGTGTGGTGACGGGGCGGCTCTGCAGGATCCACAGGTTGCCCTCGGCCATGGCCCACTCGATGTCCTGGGGGGCGCCGTAGCGGTCGGATATGCGGATCCCGACCTCGTGCAGCCGGGCCAGGTCGGCACCGGTCAGGGACAGGGCGGTGCGGTCCGCGTCGGCGACGGGTGAGACACGGCAGCCGGGTCCCGATCCGGCGTCGTAGCGCTCCTGCTTGTCCCCGACGATCGTGGTCAGCGGGTCACCGGTGGCCGCGTCCAGGACCACGGTGTCCGCGTCGACCGCGCCCGAGACCAGCCCTTCCCCCAGCCCGAACACCGCGCTGACCACGTGGCGGTCGGTGCGGCCGGTCGTCGGGTCGGCGGTGAACAGCACACCGCTGCGCTCGGCGGCGACCATGCGCTGGACGACGACGGCGACACCGCCGGTGTCGGGCGGGAGCCGGCGCTGGGCGCGGTAGCGCAGGGAACGCCCGGAGAAGGCCGAGGCCCAGCAGCGGCGGACCCGGGCGGTGACCTCGTCCTGACCGCGGACGTTCAGGAAGCTGTCGAACTGGCCGGCGAAGGAGTGCCGTTCGCCGTCCTCCTCGGCACCGGAGGAGCGCACGGCCACCGCGCCGCCGCCGGCCTCCCGGTAGGCGAGGGCGATGGCGTCGGCGATGTGTTCCCCGAGCGGCGCGGTCTCGATCAGGCGGGCGACCTCCTCGCCGACCTCCTCGGCGTTCGTGTCCCAGCCGTCGGCGAGGAGACGCGCCAGGTGCCCGTCCAGTCCGCTGTCGCGGCAGAATTCCGCGAATACGTCCAGGCCGAGGATCGACCACGTCGGCACGTCGAATCCGGACGCCGTGAGGGTGTGGAGGTTTCTTCCTTTTCCGCCTGCCTGTCGGGCGACCAGGGATGGGTCACTGGATGGCGTGAGGACGTGCGGGGACCGGTGCGTGGATCCCATGGTGAGCGACAACTCGCTGTCCTTCCGAAGATGTTACTCAACCTCGCCCGAATGTTTCACAGCACGGCCGGCCAATACATTCCACCGGCTCACGATGGTGGTGTTTCGGTCGTCGTAGCATTTTCAAATTCCGGCCGCCTCCGAGCCTTTGAGGACAACCGGCAGGGACTGACAGCCATGCAGGATGATCCGGTCGCGGCGGATCGGGACGACGTCCGGAGCGCGCGTGGGGGCCGGGAAAGCGGGCCGGCAACCGACCGAAAGCAACGGTTCGCCTCCAGCCGGGCGAGGAGGGTGCCGAGGCAGTGGTGCGCTACCCGGCCGAAGCTGAGCGGCCGGCTGCCACGCCGTGCGGGGTGGAAGGAGCCCGGCGCGTTTCGCAGGCGCACGCCGTGTGTCTCACCTGCGGTTCACGCGGCCTCGGACTCCACCGCAATCGCCTCACCGCCTGCCAGCCACCCCGGGCATACCATCCGTCATGTCCGCTTCGACGACCCACCGTTGGCCGCACGGACCCGGCCCGTCGCCGACTGGCGGGGCAGGCGTTTCGACCCCTGCGAAGCCGGTCTCCGTACACCCGCCGTTCGGCCGGAAGCGGCAGCCTGGAGGCATGAACCTGAACCCCCCTGTGGCCATCGAGTCCGTCGACGGGCTCCTGTCCCTGCTGGCGGACTGCGGGGGCGCCTGGGACACGCCGGACCGTACCGGCGATCCGGTGGACATCCTCGACCACGGCCTCCAGGTCGCCGCTGTCCTGGCCGCGCGCCACCCGGACGACGAGGAGCTCCAGGTCGCCGGGCTCGTCCACGACATCGGGCACCGCCTGCGGCCCGGTGACGAGGCCGGCCACGGCGAACACGCCGCCGCGGCCGTCGCCACCCTGCTCGGGCAGCGAGTCGCACGCCTCGTCGCCCTCCACATCCCCGCCAAGCGCTATCTCGCGGCAACCGACCCGGACCTCGCGCTCTCGCCGGAGAGTGCCCGGACGCTGGGCTGCCAGGGCGGGGCCATGACACCGGGGGAAGCGGCCGCCTTTGAAGCCGATCCCGACTTCGCCGCGGCGGTGGCGCTCCGCCGCGCCGACGATGCGGGCAAGGCCGTCGGCTCGTGCGTACCGGGACTGGACCGCTGGCGGCCCGTGGTGAGCGCCGTGGCCGCGTCCACGGCCGGGAACCGTACCTGATCAGGAACGGGCTCAGCTCCCGCCCTCGTCAACGGGGCGGCGCTGGTGAGCGGGCCGGCCCGCGGTTCGGGCGGCGGAGACGAGGAGCGTGCGGCGGGACAAGGTGGACGACACGGAGACCCGCGCGGGAAAGGGTGAACGCGCGCGGGCATGGTGGCGCCCCCGGTGGTGCCGGGGGCGCCGCGTGTGACGGGGAAGGCGCGGGGGCGGTCAGCTGCCGGTGGCGGACTTCCAGTCCTCGACGTACGATGTGAGGTTCTTGTCGATGTCGTTCCAGTCGGGCGCGAAGATGTCCACGCCGTTCATCAGCTTGGCGAGCGCGACGGCGTCGGCGTCGGCGGCCTGGACGTCCGTGCGGGCGCTGAAGCCACCGCCGATCTCGCTGACCTGCTTCTGCGCCTTCTGGCTGAGCATGTAGTCGAGGAGCTTCCTGCCGTTCTCGCTGTGCGGGGCCCTGGTGACCAGACCGGCTGCGTAGGGCAGTGCGAACGTGGTGGGCCTGCCGCCCTGCTTTGCCGGGAACCAGATGCCGAGGTTGGGCATGTCCTTGGACTGGGCGTAGTTCATCTGCACGTCTCCGTTGGCGACCAGCAGTTCGCCCTTGTCGACCTTCGGGGCGAGCTTGCCGGTGGAGGCGGACGGGCCGACGTTGTTGGCCTGGAGCTTCTTCAGGTAGGCGAGGGCCGCGTCCTTGCCGCCGAAGTCGTTGATCGCCTTGATCAGGACGGCCGTGCCGTCACCGGCGACACCCGGCGTGGAGTACTGGAGCTTGTTCTTGTACGTGCTGTCCAACAGCTGTTCCCAGGTGGTGGGGGCCTGCTTGAGCTCCTTCTTGTTGTAGACGAAGCCGAAGTAGTTGTTGACGACGGAGGTCCAGGTGCCGTCGGCGGCCTTGTCGCCTCCGCTGACCTGCACGGAGCCCTTCGGCTCGTACTTCTGCAGCAGGCCCTTGCCGTCGGCCTGCTGGATGAACGGCGGGAGGGTGACCAGCACGTCGGCCTGCGGATTGCTCTTCTCGCGAACGGCGCGCTGCACCACCTCGCCGGAGCCGCCCTCGACGTACCTGACCTTGATGCCGGTCTCCTTCTCGAAGTCCTTGAAGACCTGGTCGTACCAGCCGTCGTTGTTCTCGCCCTTGAGTCCGTCGGCGCTGTAGACGGTGACGGCCTTCTCGTCGGAGGCGGCCGAGGAGCCGTCGCAGGCGGACAGCAGCGGGGTGACCATGAGAGAGACGGCGAGGGCGAGCTTGAGGGTGTTTCTGGGCATGGTGGGGTGAACTCCTTGCGGGCAAAGGCGTTGTACGAGGCGGGGGTTACGGAGTGAGCGGGCGAGGCAGCCGGTACGGGATCAGCGGTAGGAGGCCTTGGTGCGGATGCGCGAGACGGCGAACAGGGCGATCAGGGTCGCCGCCATGAGGACCACCGCCAGGGCGGAGCCCGTGAACAGGGAGCCGCGGTCGGTGGCCGCGTAGATCAGTACCGGAAGCGGGGTCCAGTCGGGCGGGTAGAGCATCATCGTGGCGCTCAGCTCGCCCATGGACAGGGCGAAGCAGAGACCGGCGGCTGCGGTGAGCGAGGGCAGCAGGAGCGGCAGCCTCACCCGCCACAGCACGTAGCCGGGTTGGGCTCCGAGGGAGGCGGCGACCTGCTCGTACGCCGGATCGAGGCGGGTGATCGCCGCCGACACGGACTGGTGGGCGAAGGCGGTCACCAGCACCGTGTGGGCGAGGATCACGATCCACGGGGTGCCGTTGAGCAGCATCGGTGGCTGGGAGAAGGCCACCAGGACCGACAGTCCGACCACCACGGACGGTACGGCGAGCGGCATGACGAACAGCGCGTCGAGGATACGGCGGTGGCGCCTGCCCAGGGCCGCCCCGGCCAGCGCGGCCCAGGTGCCGGTGGCCAGGGCGAGCAGGCTCGCGGTGCCGGCGGTGGCCAGGCTGGTGGCCAGCGCCTGGAGGGCCTCGCCGCGGGTAGCGCTCCGGTAGTTGGCCGTCGTCAGGTCCGAGGGCAGGACGCCGGACCAGTGGGTCGCGAAGGAGGCGCCGAGGACGACGAGGAGGGGGAGGGCGAACAGGGGGACGAAGAGGACGAGGAACACCACCCACACGGCCCACCTGCCCTTGCGGCTATGCACCAGCACGGCGACTCACCACCCGGTAGAGACCGTAGAGGCCCACGGAGATCAGGACGTTGACGACGGCCACCACACACGCGCCCGGATAGTCGGACTCCAGGATCGCCTTGCTGTAGACGAGCATCGGGAGGGTCGTGACCCCTTTCGCGCCGGTGAACAGCACGATCCCGAACTCGTTGAGGCACAGCACCAGGACGAGGCTCCCGCCGGACGCGAGCGCGGGCAGCGCCTCCGGCAGGATCACCTGCCGCACGATGCGGGGCGCGCGGGCGCCGAGCGAACCGGCTGCCTCCAGTTGAGCGGTGTCGAGTTGGGAGAAGGCGGCGAGCAGGGGCCGCATCACGAACGGCGTGAAGTAGGTGACCTCCGCCAGCAGCACGCCCCAGGGCGTGGTCAGGAACCGGAAGGGCCCGTCCGCCGCGCCCGTGACGTCCGTCCACAGGCCGTTGGCCATGCCGGCGCTGCCGTAGACGAACAGCAGCGCCAGCGTGATCAGGAAGGACGGGAAGGACAGGAAGACGTCCACGAACCTGGCGACCGCCTTCGCCCCGGGGAACGGCACGAACGCGATGACCAGCGCCAGCAGGAACCCGAGGGCCATGCAGCCGGCCGTGGAGGCCAGCGCCAGCCACACGGTGGTCCACAGCGCGTGCCGGAACGCCTCCGAGGCGAAGACGTCGGCGTACGGGTGGACGGAGGTACCACCGCTGTCGGGTCGGAAGGACTGCCGGACGACCAGGGCGAGGGGGTAGAGGAAGAAGAGGACGAGCAGCGCCACCGGAGGCAGAGCCCACGACAGGCGCCTACGCACGGGTGACTCCGGCGGGCAGCAACACCGCGTCGTCGGGAGCGAAGTGCAGCGTCACACGGTCCCCGAGGGCGGGCGGTTCCTTCAGCTCGCGGAGGTCGGCCATGAGGGTGTGCCCGCTGATCTCCACGTACAGCCGGTGTGTGGCCCCGCGCCACTGGATCTCGGTGACCGTGCCGACGATCCGGTTGGGTCCCTCCCCGAGCCCGACCAGATGCGGCCGTACGCACAGCGTGGCCCGGGAACCCACGACCGCACCCCCCGTGCCTGCCTTCAGCTCCGCGCCGGCGAAGTCGACTCCCCCCGAGCCCACGGTCACCGGCAGCAGATTCGCGCCGCCCACGAAGGACGCCGTGAACTCACTCTTCGGCGTCCGGTACAGCTCACGAGGAGTCCCGCACTGCTGAAGCCGCGCAGCGTCCATCACGGCGATCCGGTCGGCCAGGGTCAGCGCCTCCACCTGGTCGTGAGTGACGTACAGCATCGACACGCCCGGCAACTCCCGGTGCAGCCGGGAGAGTTCGGTCAGCATCCCGGACCGCAGCCGGGCGTCCAGAGCGGACAGCGGCTCGTCCAGGAGCAGTACGTCCGGGCGGATGGCGAGCGCGCGGGCGATGGCGACGCGCTGCTGCTGCCCACCGGACAACTCCCGGGGGAGGCGGCGGGCGTAGCCGGCCATGCCGGTCATCTCCAGTGCCCCGGCGACCCGCTCCCGTATCTCACCCCTGGGGGTCTTGCGGGCCTTGAGGCCGAAGGCCACGTTCTCGTCCACCCGCATGTGCGGGAAGAGGGCGTACTGCTGCACGACCATGCCGATGCCCCGCCGGTGGGGCGGGAGGTCCGTCACGTCCCGGTCGCCGAGGAACACCCGCCCGGAGAGGGGACGTACGAACCCGGCGACCGCCCGGAGCGCAGTGGTCTTGCCGGAGCCGGACGGCCCGAGCAGCGCCATGACCTCGCCGGGTTCGACGGTCAGGTCGAGGGAGTCGAGGACGACGTCGCCGTCGTAGGCGACCGTCACGGAGTCGAAGCGGATGCCCATCTCACCGGGCTCCCGTGAGCAGGGCGGGCAGGGCGGCGACGGAGTCGAGGACGTGGGTGGCGCCGGCGGCCCGGAGCTCGGCGTCCCCGTGCGCCCCGGTACGCACGCCGGCCACCACTCCCGCCCCGGCCCGCAGGCCGCTCAGCACGTCGTAGGAGGTGTCCCCGACCACGGCGACCTGCCGGACGTCCTCCGCTGCCTTGGTCCGCACGAACGCCTCCAGGACCATGTCCGGGAAGGGCCGCCCGCGCCCGCCCGCGTCGGCCGGGCACAGGGTCAGCGGCACGAGGTCCCGCCAGCCGAGCGCGGACAGGACGGCATCCTGGGTGACACGGGCGAAGCCGGTGGTCAGGACGACGGCCCGGCCGCTGCCGGCGATTTCCTCGATCGCCTCGCGGGCACCGGGGACCGGGGCGATCAAGCCCGCGTCGACGAGGCCACCGTATGCCTTCTCGAAGGCGGTGTTGGCACGCTGGGCGAGGCCCTCGTCCCCGAACAGGTGCCGGAAGACGGAGATCTTGGATTCACCCATGGTGGCCCGGACGTAGTCCAGCTTCTCCGCGTGGTCGGCCGAGCCGGGCTCGACACCCAGCTCGGCGGCCGCGGCCTCGAAGGCGCGCTCGACCAGACCGCCGTCGGCGACGGTGGTCCCGGCCATGTCGAGCACGACGAGTCGTGTGTCGGTGTCTTGCGTGGTCAACCGTCTCACCAGCCCAGCTCGTCGGCGGTCGTCTCGGCTATCGCGGGCGCGCAGGTCATGCCGCGCCCGCCGGGCCCGGTGACCAGCCACACCCCGTCGCTGACCCGCTGCCGGTGCACGACCCGGCTGGTATCGGTGCACTGTGCGTACACGCCCGCCCAGCGGCGCCGGATCCTCGGCAGCGGCCGGCCAAGGAGGGACTCGACCACGCCGGTCAGGTGCTCGTAGGGGTCTTCGAGGGTGTCGAAGGCGAAAGGGTGCTCGTACTCGTGGGTGTCCCCGATGGTCAGACCGCCGTCGGCGCGCTGCACCATGAGCAGCTGCATCCTGTGCTCGGCGGCGGTCGCCGACTGCGGCCGGCCGGCGTTGAACGCGTCCAGCGCCGGGGAGGCGTAGGCCGGGTAGTACCGGAAACTGTCGGCGTCCGCGACCGAGGTGGTGAGCTTCTCGCCCAGCGGGTCGGTCTGCAGCATCTGCAAACGCACCCGGCGCACCGGCAGTTCGGGCCCGGCCAGCTCCCGCACCAGCCCGCCCAGCCAGGCGCCCGTGCACAGCACGACCACGTCGCCGCGATGCACCTCGCCGTGGTCGTCGCGGACGGTTCCCGCACCGGTCACCTCGCGCACCTCACGTCCCGGCAGGAACGTGTAGTTCGGGGACTTCAGCAGCTCTTCACGCAGCGCCAGTTGGGCGGTGCGCGGCTCGACCGCGGCGTCGCGCTCGCAGTACAGGGCCGCGTCGAAGGCGCCGCGCAGTGCGGGGTTGAGGACGCGCGCCTCGTCGGCGGTGAGTAGCCTGCGGCCCCGGGCGGCGGCGTCCTCGCGTGCCACCGCCGCCTCGGCGACGGCGAGCGCGAGGGGGCCGCGCACGGGGGTGAGCGACCCGTTGGCCCGGAAGCCGAGCCCGGGTACGCGTCCGCCAATGTCTTCCCACGACTTCCGCGCCCGTAGCGCGGTCTCCAGCTCTTCTCCACCGGCGCGACCACTGACCCAGATCTGCCCGAAGTTGCGCACCGAGGCGCCGCGCGCCTCTGCCTCGCGCTCGATCTGCACGACCTCATGGCCACGTTCCACTGCGTGCCAGGCGTGCATGGTGCCCACCACGCCTGCTCCGACGACTGTCACTCTCACGACGGAAACGCTCCTCGGGGATCGGTAACCGGAAGGGTCCGGATGACGGCGAGAGTGTGAACGACCCATCACGTTTGGGCTAGACCCGTTATCTTTCCGTGATGTCTGATAGGTGGGGAGGTGGTGGCTTTCAGCCGCGCAGGCGCGCGGTGAACGAGAACCGGTCCCCCCGGTAGAGGCCCCGCACCCGCTCCAGAGGGCGTCCTTCGGTGTCCCGGGAGACGCGGTGGATCAGCAGCATCGGCAGCGCCGGCGGCGTGCCGATGAGGAGTGCCTCGCGGGGTGTGGCGAGCACGGTCTCGACCCGTTCGTCGGCGTCGCCGAACTCGATGCCCCGGGCCCTCAGATAGACGTAGAAGGAGGAGTCCGGGTCGAACTCGGTGTCCAGCCGCGGCACCCGGGCCACGGCGACGTAGGTGCTCTCCAGGCCGACCCGCTCGTCGTCGGCAAGCAGCACGCGCTCCAGGTGCCAGACCGGTTCGCCGAGAGCGAGGCCGATCTCGGTGGCGAGGGCGGGCGGACAGGGGAAGCGGTCGAGGGAGACGAGCGTACGGCCAGGGGTGCGCCCCTGCCGCCGTACCCCTTCCGTGTAGCTGGCGAGGGACAGCGGCTGCTCCAGCTTGGGCCCCGCGACGACGGTACCCCGGCCCTGCCGCCTCAGCCGCCCCTCCAGCACCAGCTCGCGCACCGCCTGCCGCACGGTCTCGCGGGCGACTCCGTACCGCTCGGCCAGATCGCGCTCGGTGGGGATCGTGCTGCCATGCCCCAGCTCCTCCACCAGCGAGGCGATCCGCACCTTGACCGCGTAGTACTTGGGGATGCGCCCGTGCTCGGGAACGCCGGAGCGGACCGGGGCACCGGGGACATGATCGTTCGAGTGGTCCACACACGAATCGTCGCAGACGGAGAGCCGGGGCCGGGACGCGGCCCGGCCCCGACAAGGACGCCGGGCGAGGACGACGGCTTGGACGCGGTCGCGCAGACCGGGCTTCGTCAGGATGCGTGACACACAGGTCTTGACGGTCTCGGGGGATGAGCTTCGCGGCGATCTCCGCGTTCGACAACCCCTGGGCGATCTGCCGGAGCACTTCCGGCTCGCGGGGCGGGCGTCCCCCTCCCGCCCCGGTGCCGAGCGGCACCCGGAGCCGTGGGGGCCGCCAGAGCGCCTCACGGGGTATCACTTCCCCTTCCTCCGGTCCGGTCGGTCCGTCCGTACGCGGAGGTTCAGGTATCGGGATCGGTGCATTCGCCGGAGGGGAGCAGGTCCTTGGCCCGGCGTTCCATCAGGACCGGCAGATAGGTGCGCACACGTGCGTACCTGAGCTCCTCGTACGCGGTCTGTACCGAGTCCTCGACCAGACCGACGTCGAGCTGGGGGTGTGCCTTCACCAGCCGCTCGGCCACCTGGCGGATAGTGAGGGCGTCGTCTTCCGATTCCACCACCGGGCACCTCGACCTTTCGTCAGGGATCGCGTGTCCCCAGTCTCGCGGAGCCGTCCCCGGCCAGGTAGTCGATCTTGCGCCGAGGTGGCGCGGCCGATCGCCGGACCCGCTGGCCGGAACCTGCCGAGCCCGTTCCGGTGGTCCTGACGACCGAGTACCGTGCGTCACGACACTCGGCGGTCGAGGGCTGCCTGCGGGGTGCTCACCGGCCGTGTGGGCACGCGGTCGCTCGGCGCCGTGTGCTGAGGCTGGTGATGCCGGAATCAGGGATGGCTCCATGAGCGGGTTCACAGCGTGGTTGCTGAGGCACCTGACGGATGAGGACGCGATCGGCGAGTTCGCCAGGATGGCTGCCGCCGATCCGGACTGGCCCCGGGGCCCCGACCGGCTGCAGACCTTCACGCGTCACCTGGAGAGCAGCGGGGCCACTCGCGCGGCACTCCAGAACCTCACGGATGCCTGGGTTCGCTATGCGTCCCGATGAGGGCGTCCCACTCTCCCGGACACCGGGAACGGAGGTGGCGGAAGGGTGAAGCAGAAGCGATTGCTCACGCCTTTCCACGCCGTCCTCGCGTGGTCTTCCTCGAGGCGCGCACACGACAGCTGCGCGAACATGTTCGTTACGATCGGGGAATGACTGCGAGGAGAGAGCCGATCAGCCGCCGGGAGCGTCCGGCGAAGCCCGCCCTTTCACGGCGGTTGATCGTGGACGCCGCCGTGCGGGTCATGCGCGCCGAGGGGCTGGAGAAGGTCACCATGCGCCGTCTGGCCAAGGAACTGGACACCGGTCCGGCGTCGCTGTACGTCTACGTGGCCAGCACCGCCGAACTGCATGCGGCCGTGCTGGACGCCCTCCTGGGCGAGGTCGACCTGACCGGCGGTAGCGCCGGGCAAAGCTGGCGCGAGCGGCTCCGCGCCGTACTGGCTTCCTACACCGCCGTGCTGTTCGACCACCCACAGCTCGCCCGGTCGGCTCTCGTGGCGCGCCCCAGTGGCGAGAACTACCTGCGGCTGGTGGAGTGCGTCCTGGACCTGCTGTCCCGCAGCGGAGCCTCCCGTGAGCAGGTCGCCTGGGGCGTGGACAAGCTGCTCCAGGACGCCACCGCCACGGCCGCCGAGCAGTCGACGCAGGAACACGACCCCCTGGCCGAGGACGACTGGAAGGCCACCAACCGGGCCCTGCAGTCCGTGGACGAGACGGCCCACCCGGCCATCAAGGCGCACATGCCCGCCCTGGTCAGCGGCTCGCCCGGCGACCGCATGAGCTGGGGCTTCGACGTTCTGGTCAACGGCATCACGCACACACCCGTCCCCGGCGCGAAGGGCTGAGGCCGCCTCGTCGGCAGCCCGGCCCGCCCGCTGCCGGGGCGGCTCCGCCGTGGTGCGCGCCCCGTCTGTCTCGCGAGCCATTGCGAACTTGTTCGTAACGAACATGTTCGCTAGCTTGGGGGCGTCCGGCCGTGTCACCTCGTGACCGAGCCGTCCGCCGCCCTGCGGCGGAACGGCCCATGCCGGCTCCGAACCCCTTCCCGGGCTGCGCGCTTCGTGCGCACTCGGCCGGCCGTCTGGAGGCCCCCATGAGCACCCACCACCCCATCGCGATCATCGGCGGAGGTGTCGGCGGCCTCACCGCCGCCCGCGTCCTGCACGTCAACGGCATCCAGGCCGCCGTCTTCGAACGGGAGGCGTCCGCCGTGGCCCGCGTTCAGGGCGGCATGCTCGACATCCACGAGGAGAACGGCCAGAAGGCACTGCACACCGCCGGCCTCCACGACGATTTCCTGAAGATCGTCCACGAGGGCGGTCAGACGATGCGCCTGGTCGGCCCGGACGCTACCGTCCACGTCTCGGAGAAGGACGACGGCACCGGCGGCCGCCCGGAGGTGGACCGCGGCGACCTGCGGGACCTGCTGCTGAACTCGCTGCCCGACGGCACGGTCCACTGGGGCAGGAAGGTCACCGGCGCCCGCGCTCTGGGCGACGGCCGGCACGAGGTGGCCTTCGCCGACGGCTCCGCCATCACCACCGACCTTCTGGTCGGCGCCGACGGAGCCTGGTCCCGCGTGAGGCCGCTGCTCTCGGATGCCATGCCCGCCTACACCGGCATCTCCTTCGCCGAGGCCGACCTGTACGACGCCGATGTCCGTCACCCGCGCAGCGCCGCCGTCGTCGGGGGCGGGTTCTTCATCGGCCTGGGCGGCCAGCGCGGCTTCCTCGCGCATCGCGAGACCGACGGCAGCCTCCATGTCTACGCCGCGCTGAAGGCGGAGGAGGGCTGGCTCGACACCATCGACTTCACGGATCTCGCCGCCGCCAAGACCACCGTTCTCACCCACTTCGAGGGCTGGCACGAGGACCTGCGCGCCCTGATCGCCGACGCCGACACCATCACCCCACGCCGCATCCACGCCCTGCCGGTCGGACACCGCTGGGAGCGGATCCCGGGCGTGACGCTCCTCGGAGACGCCGCCCACGTGATGTCCCCCTTCGCCGGAGAGGGGGCCAACCTGGCCATGCTCGACGGTGCCGAACTCGCCGAGGCGATCGCCGCCCACCGCGGCGACACCGGGGCCGCGCTGACCGCCTATGAGAAGGCCCTCTTCCCGCGCAGCGAGGCGTCCGCCGCCGAATCAGCCGCCAGCCTGGAGACGATGTTCGGCGACCGGGGGCTTGAGCGGATGATCCGGTTCTTCACTTCCGGACCGGCGGCCGAGTGACCGCCGCGGACAGGGCCACCGACGCGATCCAGCGGAAGGCGTGACCGCACCCGTCCTGCGCACCGTCACCGGACACTGTCCGGGGCAAGTCGCTGACCGGTGACTTCGAGCCCGAGCTCGTCAAGGCGGCAGAGCGTCATCATGTCAGCGCGGGCGAAGCCCGCCTCAGCGGTAGCGTCGTGCGGGGCCGAGGTCTTCCGGATGGGCTTGGTGTGGGATCCCCCTTCCCCGGGAGACCTCGACGCCTACCCGGCCGCTGACGCGGGGTGAGCTGCCACGTCGGTGTGACACACGTTCCTGACCGTTGATGATCGGAAGTCATCCAGCCGAGGGCGAATCGGCCCGCTTTGGCCTCGGTCGCGCGAAGGTGACCGGGGCCGCAACCTGAATGGTGGCTTCGGTCGTGGCTTGTGAACCGTTCAGCTCCGGGGCGTTCAGCGGCCGATGTCGTCCAGCTCGGTCAAGTCCTCATGAGAGAGGGAGAGGTTCGCGCCGGCGATGTTCTCGCGCAGGTGTGCCGTCGATGACGTGCCGGGGATGAGCAGGATGTTCGGTGATCGCTGCAGTAGCCAGGCCAGTGCGACGGACATCGGCGTCGCTTCCCGTCGAGCGGCGACCGCCGAGAGTGCCGAGGACTGAAGCGGGGTGAAGCCCCCGAGGGGGAAGAAGGGCACGTAGGCGACGCCGTCGGGGGCGAGCCGGTCGACGAGCTTGTCGTCGAGGCGGTGGGCGAGGTTGTACATGTTCTGCACGCACACGATCGGCGCGATGCTCTGTGCCTCAGTGACCTGCTCCTCGGTGGCGTTGCTGACCCCGAGGTGGCGGATCAGGCCCTGCTGCTGGAGTTCGACGAGCGTCTCGAACGCCTCGGCGAGCGAGCCGGGCTGGGGGCCTTCGGCGTTGCCGAGTCGGAGGTCGACCAGGTCGAGTACGTCGAGCCGGAGGGAGGTGAGGTTGTCGCGGACCTGGCGGCGCAGGTCTTCGGGTCGCCGGGCCGCAGGCCAGCCGCCCCGTTCGTCGCGGGTCGCGCCCACCTTGGTCACGATGTGCAGCGACTCGGGGTAGGGGTGCAGTGCCTCGCGGATCAACTCGTTGGTGACGCGCGGCCCGTAGGCCTCGCTGGTGTCGATGTGGGTGATACCGAGGTCGACCGCTTCACGTAGAACGGTCAGGGCGCCCTCGCGATCTGCGGGCGGCCCCATGACCCACGGGCCGGCCAGTTGCATGGCGCCGTAGCCGAACCGGGTGACGGTGAGGTCGCCCAGCGCCCAGGTGCCGCCGGGAAGGGAGAGAGGGGGTGTGCTCATCTTGTTGCCCTTCGTCGTGCACTTGGGGGTGGTGCCTGCCGCCTTCCTGCATCAGCATTGGAGAGAAACTTCCTGTCGGGAAGTAGGTACTTCGGAGTGCGTAACCCACCCGTTGGTGAGAGGTGCGATCAGTGACGACGATGAAGGCGGCCCAGAAGAGGGCTCAGGCCAAGGCGGAGTACAACGCGTTCCTGGCGGGGTGCCCCAGCCGGCAGCTGCTCGACCGAATCTCGGACAAGTGGGTCGTTCTGATCCTGTGTGCGCTGGGCGGCGACAACAGCGCTGGCCAGCCCGGCGCAGCACGCGCAGACGCTCCGAAGGCGATGCGCTACTCCGAGATCTCCCGTCTTCTGGCCGGGGTCAGCCAGAAGATGCTGACCCAGACGCTACGGTCGCTGGAGCACGATGGTCTGCTCACCCGTACCGTGACGCCGACCGTCCCTGTCACCGTCTCCTACGAGCTGACCGACCTCGGCCTCTCGCTCCACCACATGACGCGCGGGCTCAGAAACTGGGCGCAGACGCACATGGCTGAGGTCCTCGCGAACCGCGAGAACCATGAGGCTCGTACCTCCTGACGACTCACGTCCAACCATCCAACAGCTCCGCATTCTCGGCGCCGCACCCTCAACCGCGAAGAGCCGGGGCACCACCGGACGCCTGCTTCCCTTGTGGCCGTTTCGAACGCGGGGCGGCCGTCCGGAACGGTATATCCGACCGGCTGGATCCCTTGGCTCAACCAGCTGCCGGAAGGGCGGAACTCGTCATGCGGCGATGCTGGGCGAGGTCGGCTCCGGACTGCCGACGGCGATCCGGCATGCCGGGCATCGCGTTTCCGCATGAGGGTGGACGCGATCCACGCCGCGCTGGCGGCGGTGCGCGGTGCGCGGTGCTCGATCCTGGTGTGCTTCCGGGTTCCGGCTCCGGACCCTGAGACCGACTCCTGAGCACCGAGGTGCCGGCCCGCCGGGTGCGGAGCCCAGGAATTCGGCATCCGTTTCCTGGACGGTCGCGACCCGGCCGGCTTGCTGCCCGCCGCACCGTGTCCACCCCCCAGGTGCCGGAACGGGGTCTGTCCGGACGCCGGGGTCAGGGGGAGGCGGGGCCGGTGATGTACCGCCCGTGGGTGTCATACGGCCAGACGTTGGGGGTGCAGCCGTGCATGCCCTTGATCTGCTGCATCATCACCGGGGCCGGTTCGCCCCCGCCGGGGCAGCCGACGTGGCCGTGGCCGAGGAAGTGGCCGACCTCGTGGTTGATGATCAGCGCGCGGTAGGCGGTGACGTCCTTCGCGTAGACGGGAGTTGCCAGGAGCCAGCGCTTGAGGTTGACCATGACCTGTCGGCCCACGTCGCAGTTGAGCTCGCCACCGGTGTCCAGGCCGTACCGTCCGCAGATCTCGTCCACGGTTCTCGGGGTGGCGACGCGTACGGCGAAGTCCGTCGGGCCGCTGGAGACGCGCTGAAAGGCCGACGTGCCGTTCGCCGTCCAGCCCCGGCGATCGGCGAGGATGCTCTCGACCTGGGCGGCGACGTCGGCGGCGGACAGGGAGAGACCGTCCTCGATGTCGACGCGGTAGCGCAGGGTCTTGCCCCGCCCCGCCTTCGTGCTCGTTCCGGGGGCGGTGGTGAATGTGCCGGGACCGGACACGGGGAGGGCAGGCACCGACGGCCGGGAGGTGGAGGCGGCGGAGCCCGGCGTCGCACGGTGACCCGGCTGCCGCCGGGACGGGCTCTTGGAGGGAACGGAAGGCGGGCCCGGGGTGGGCGGGCCTGCGGTGCGGCCGGAGCGGCCTGAGGCGGCGTTCCCTTCCGTGGTGGACGAGAACGAGGTCCACCCTGTGACGGCTGAACCCGCGAGTACCAGTACGGCCACTGCGGTCAAGCCCACCGGCCAGGTCCCTTTCCCGCCTCTGCGCGCGGTGGCATGTGTGCGGCCGGGCCTGCGGCGACGGGAACGTGAGCGGGTTGCCTTGTGCGCGTTCATGGCCCTTCAGGCTGGGCGGGGGATGTGCGCGCACCTGGCCCGAGTGATCACGAAGCGATAACGAAGCCTATGTGATCATCCTGTAACGGTGTCCTCTGTTGTTCGTTCCCGAGTCGATACTGAGCCCATGCCACGTGTTCTTCTGATCGAAGACGACCGCGCCGTCCGACTGGCCGTCGGACTCGCACTGCGACACCAGGGCCACGAGGTCGCGGCCGCCGGGACCGGGGAGGACGGGATGACCCGGCTGCGTTCGTTCCGGCCGGATGTCGTCGTACTCGATCTGATGCTGCCCGGGATGACCGGCCTGGAGGTGTGCCGTGAGATCCGCGGCGTCGACCAGGCGATGCCGATCATCATGGCGACGGCACGGGGCGACGAGGTGGACATCGTCGTCGGTCTGGAAGCGGGAGCCGACGACTACGTCGTCAAGCCCGTCCAGGCACGTGTGCTGGAGGCGCGTATCCGCGCCGTCCTGCGCCGCGCGACCGCCGCACCGGCTGCCGACGGCATACCCAGGATCGAGACCCATGGAGACCTGTCCGTCGACCGGGCCGGGATGTCCGTCACCCGGCAGGGCGTGCCGATCGCCCTCGCGCCGTCCGAACTGCGGCTGCTGCTGACCCTGTCCGCCTCGCCCGGCCAGGTGTTCAGCCGCCAGCAACTCCTGGAGACGGTCTGGGAGCACAGCTACCACGGTGACGCGCGCCTCGTGGACGCCTGTGTCAAACGGCTGCGGTCGAAGATGGGAGAACCGGCGGGCCGGCCCCGATACGTCCAGACCGTGCGCGGCTTCGGTTACCGGTTCGGGCCTCGGTGAAGGCTCCGATCAGGGGCCGGATCAGACCGCCTCACCTGCGTGGCCTCCGTGTTCGCCTGGTCATCGCCTTCGGCCTGGTCGCCGTACTCGCCGCCGCCGCCACCGGAACCCTGACCTTCCGCGAGGCCCGTACCGGCATCCTCCAGCAGAGCCAGGACGCCGTGATCAAGCAGTTGCGCGCCCGCGTCGACCGGCTCGCCCCCGCCCTCGCCTTCCCCCCGTCCGAGTCCGGACTGCGGCGCTTCGCGGTCGACATCGCGGCCGGCGAGCAGTCCCCCGCCTGGCGCGTACTCGCCGTCTACCGCGACCTGAGCGTCACCTCCGTCCCCGGTGACCCCTTCGAGGAACTGGAGCCCACCCTGCGTGAGACCGTGCGTTCCCGCCCCTTCGCGGCTTTCCAGCGGGTGCGCGACGGCGAGCGTGCCTCACTCGTCGTCGGCCTGCCGGTGACGTTCGCGTATCCGGCCGAACAAGGTCCTCACGCATCCGGTGTCCAGGTCTTCCTGACGGTGCCTCTGGCGAACGAGCAGGTGTACGTCGACGCCCTGGTCACCGCCGTCGAGCGGGCCACCGTACCCGCCCTCGCTCTCGCCGTCCTGCTCGCCCTGCTGGCCGCCCGTGGAGTGCTGCGGCCGGTACGCGCACTGCGGCACGCCACCCGCAGCATCGCCGAAGGCCGCCTCGACACCCGGCTCACCGCCGAGGGCTCGGACGAACTGGCCGATCTGTCCCGCACCTTCAACGAGACCGCCGCCGCGCTGGAGACATCGGTGGCCGAGCTGCGCGACATGGAAGCACGTGCCCGCCGCTTCGCCGCCGACGTCTCGCACGAACTGCGTACCCCCCTGGCCGCCATGTCCGTGATCACCGACGTACTCGACGAGGGGGCGGCCCGGCTGGACCCCGAAACCGCCACGGCTGTACAACTGATCAGCACGGAGACCGTGAAACTGACTCGTCTGGTGGACGACCTCATGGAGATCGCCCGTTTCGACGCGGGCGCGGCCGTCCTGCACCTCGACGAGATCGATCTCGCCGAGTCCGTGCGCCGCACGCTCGCCTCCCGCGCCTGGTCGCAGGAGGTGGATGCCCGGCTGCCCGAGCCCGACGTACTGCGCGGCCGTGTCGATCCACGCCGCCTCGACGTGATCGTCGCGAACCTGGTCGGCAACGCGCTGCGGCACGGTGCCCGCCCTGTGGAGCTGCGTCTGTCCGCCGAACGGACAGGGCAGGAGACGCACGCGGTCATCGAGGTACGGGACAGCGGTCCCGGCATCCCCGACAGCGTCCTTCCCCATGTCTTCGAGCGCTTCTACAAGTCGGACACGGCCAGGACCCGCACCGAGGGCAGCGGGCTGGGACTCGCGATCACCGCCGAGAACGTCCACGTGCACGGCGGCACCATCCGGGCGGCGAACCACGCCGCGGGCGGCGCCCTCTTCACCGTGGCCCTTCCCCTGCGACGTCATGGCGACCGGTCCGCGGGAGGCCCCCGATGAGACCCGCTCGCCGTGCCGCCACCCCGCTCCTGCGCCGCTCGCTCCTCCCAGCGGCACTGTTGGCGCTTTCCGCCTGCGGTATCGCTCCGACCGGCGTGGTGGGGGCGGGAACAGCCGCCACCGGCGTCACGCCGACCGTACAGCTCTACTTCGTCAGGGACGGCATGCTGGCCGTCGTCCCCCGCACGGCCACCGGTCCGGTCGATGCCGAGACTGCCGTGGCGATGCTGCTCAGAGGCCCGACCAGCCCGGAGCACCTCCACGGCCTGACCACCGAGCTGCCGCAGTTGGCGGTGGAACCGCACCGGCAGACTCCGGCTCCCACCCGGGCACCGCTCGGGGTGAGAGTGGGGACACGAGCCGACACGGTGGCCATCGAACTGCCCCAGAACCTCAAGAGCCCTTTGCCCCGCACCGCCGCCGACCAGCTGATCTGCACGGCCGCCGCTGCTCACCTCATCGCCGACCCGGACCTCGACTCGGCGCGGGTGACGGTGACGGGCCACACCCGAACCGGCCGCTGGCGCACCGAGGGATCGAGCACCACCTGTCCCGGGCGCGCCACCCCTGCCGGCCCGAGCGCCACGCCCTCGGCACTGCCCGAGCGGTCGCCCGACCTGTGACCACCACGGCCGAGGCAGCTTTCCCTCGACCCGGGCCGGGGCAGCGTCGGCTGTAACCGGTCCGCCTGTTCATCGAGGACGGCTACCCCGCCCCCGCTCGCCCTCCTCTCCATGCCGAAGGACGCCCAACCCGTTCTGGACGCATTCGACATCGGCCTGTGCCAGCGCGACCGCGAGGGCCGCCTGCCCGTGTCCGGCGAGCTGTCGCATCACCCGGCGCCGGTTCGCCCAGCGGACTCGCGAGGGCGCACAGGCCGTTGCCCTCTTCGTCGCCCACGGCATCACACCGATCCGCCGCTGCCTCACCGACAACGGCGCGTGCGACCGCTGAAGGCGTCCGGCCGAGGAGTCGACCGCGGTGACCTGCCTCGGGCAAGCGCCCCAGGAGGGCGAACGTTCCCGCTCCGGTGCCGCAGGCCAGATCCACGGTCTGGCGCGGGGGTTCGTCGAGGGGCAGCCAGTTCGTGATCTCGGCGATGGTTTGCACCAAGTGGCGCGGAGGGCCCCCGCGTCGTGCCGATACCGGCTGAGAGCGGGACGGCCGGATCTCCCTCCTCCGGGAGGGAGTACACGTCAACGGCAGGCACGGTCGCCTTCGCCGTCGCGGTTCTCCCCGGCGTGCTGTCGGTGTCCGCGGCGGGCGTCCCGGTCGAAGATGCCCAGGATCTCGCAGGGGCCGCCTTCGGCGCCGATGGCATGGGGCAGCATGGTGGGGAACTCGGCGGCCTGGTTGGTCTCGATGCGCAAGCGGCGATGGCCCAGCATCAGGACAGCGGTGCCGGACAGGACCACGAGCCATTCACGCCCCGGGTGGGCGCGCATGCGCGGTGGTCCACGCCGCCCGGCAGTCCTTCGTCGACGGCTGGCAGCAGGCCATGTGGGCCGGTGTCGCGGTCATGGCCGCCCTGTTCCTCTTCGTCCTGGCCCGCGGTCCCAAGAACCGTCCCGCCCCGCGGGAGAACCGTCCCGCCGGCGCGATGTAACGCTCCGCCGTGCTGAAGCCAAGTACGGATGCAGGGATGACCGACTCCTTTGGAGGAACGGGTGCGCATACCCGACCGCGGCGGCCGACGACGACCCGCACCGCCCAGACGCGATCCGGCCGGATTCTCGGCCTTCTACGAGGAGAACTTCGAGGCCGTACTCACGTTCGTGACGCGCCGCACCGCCGACCCCCACGTGGCTGCCGACCTCACGGCCGATGTATTCGTCGCCGCCCTGGAGGCCGCCACCCGCTTCGACGCACGGCAGGGACCACCGATCGCCTGGCTGTACGGCATCGCGCGCCATGTGGTGGCCTCCCACGGCCGCGGCACGGTCCGCGAACTCAGAGCCGTGGCCCGGCTGAACGGACGACGGCTGCTCGACACCGAGGACATCGCGGCGCTGGAGGAGCGGATCGACGCCGAACGGGCTGTCCGCGAACTCGCCGCACGGCACGGGGCCCTCAGCGAGCCGTTGCGGGCGGTGCTCGACCTGGTGGCCGTGGACGGGCTGACCCCCCGTGAGGCCGCCCAGGCCCTCGGCGTCAGCCAGGCCACCGTGCGGGTCCGCCTGCACCGGGCCCGCCGCGCACTGCGCGCCGCCCGCCAGGGGCCCGCCGCCCACCTGGAACCCGGTGCCCCCCAGCAACCCGCCGTTCGTGCCCAACTGCTCGACACCGCCCAGGAGAACGCGTCATGACCTCGCCCACGCCCGACGGCTTCCAGCAGCGCCTCGGCAACCAGCTCACCGTCCTCGCCGCCGAACCGGCCACGGCTCCCGGCGACGCGCCCACCCCGGCCCCACGACCGCGGCCCTGGGCCATGCGCCACCGGCTGTCGCTGGCCATCGCGGGACTCGCCGCGGTCGGCGCCGGCATCACCACTGTGGCCGTCCACCACCCGACCACCCCGGCCCGGACCGCTCAGAAGGACGCCGTGCGGCCGCCGCAGAAGATCACAACCGCTGCGTACACCCTGCAGCGGGAAGACGACGGCCGGGTCAGGGTCGCGATCAGCGACCCGGCGGGCAAGCTGCTCGACATCGGCCGACTCCAACGCGACCTCAACCGCCTCGGCGTCCCGGCCGTCGTCTACGCCGGAGACCCCGAGTGCACCGACATGCCGACCAGCCCTGGCGATGACTCATCGAACAAGATCTGGCACATCGAACTGACGAAGGGGGGCAAGCCCGTGCTCTCCGTGCGGCCCGACAGGATTCCCGCTGGACAGCATCTCCTGGTCGCCTTCCCTCTCCTTCGCACCGACCCCGCCCACGCCGCGTACGCCATCACAGCCGGCAGGATCGACGGCACCGCGCCCGCATGCGTCCCCGCCTGGCCCAAGGGCTCCGCCAAGTGACGGAGAGACGACGCGGCCGACGGACGCCCTGGCCAGCAGGCGCATGCACTCATGCCGGTCGAGTTCACGGAAGCCATCGTCCGAGTACATGGGCCAGTCCGCCCTTCGGCCGGTGCGGGAGACCGCTCCTCATGCGGGGCACGGAGCCGGTCGTGTGGCGGGGGACCACTGGTCCCGTACTCCGCGGAAGGCGACCCGGACGACGTGCGGACGCCGCTCACACCGCCGGGTGAGTGCCTGTCCGGCGGTACGTCGAAGGCGGCAGGGCCGCGCCAGGCCGAGGCGATCACGGCGGATGCGCCGAGGATCCGTATCCGGGCAGGGAACCCTGCCGTGCCGCCGAGGGGGGTCTGGTGTCATGGGCCCAAAGACCCTGCCTCGAGGCCGGCCGTCCTGCCGTCCGGGCTCGCCGGGCGGCAGGACGCGGGACCATCGGGGCCGCTGATCGGGCCGTGTGGTTCCTGACCTCGTCCCGCACAGCGCACGAAGATCGACCACGGATCGAATCACCCGTGACGAACTCTGCGAGGAGCCCCCGTGTCCAGCCCCACACCAGACGAAAGAGGGACAGCGCCGAAGGCGCTCGGTCTGCCCGCCGCATCCGCGCTCGTGATCGGCAGCATCATCGGCACCGGAGTCTTCGCGTTGCCCTCCGCGCTCGCCCCCTACGGTCCCATCTCCCTCGTCGCGTTCGGCGTCGTGACCCTCGGCGCGCTCGCGCTGGCGCTGACCTTCGGGGCGCTGTCGAAGCGTGTCTCGGCCAGTGGCGGCCCGTACGTCTACGCCCGTGAGGCGTTCGGCGAGTTCGCAGGGTTCCTCAACGCCTGGTCGTACTGGATCACCGCCTGGGCCGGCAACGCCGCCATCGCGGTGGCCTGGGTCGGCTATGTCGAGGTGTTCGTCAACACCGGGCACCAGAAATGGATCTCGGTGCTCCTCGCGGTAGCCGGTCTGTGGATCCCCGCCGCGATCAATCTCACCGGAGTCCGCAACACGGGTGCGTTCCAGGTGATCACGACCGTGCTCAAGTTCGTCCCGCTGGTCTTCATGGCCACGGTCGGGCTGCTGTTCATCGACGCGGACAAGTTCGGTCCCTTCAACGCCAGCGACCAGTCGGCCCTCGGCGCGATTTCGGCCGCGGGAGCCATCGCCCTCTTCAGCTACCTCGGCCTGGAGGCCGCCGCAGTGGTCGCCGGGCGGGTCCGGAAGCCCGGACGCAACGTTCCGCGGGCCACGGTCTACGGCACGCTGGTCTGCGCGGTGATCTACATCCTGGGCACGCTCGCGGTCTTCGGCACCGTCTCGCACGGCAAGCTGGGCGGTTCGACGGCCCCCTTCACCGATGCCGCCAACAACATCTTCGGCGGTACCTGGGCCGGTGACATCGTCGCCGCCGCCGCAATCATCTCCGGTATCGGCGCCCTCAACGGCTGGACCATGCTGTGCGCCGAGATGCCCTACGCCGCCGCCCGCGACGGACTCTTCCCGCGGGCTTTCGCGCGACTGCGTGGAAGGAACGAGGTCCCTGCCTTCGGCATCATCGCCTCGACTGTACTGGCCTCGCTGATCACCGTGTTCAGCTACACCAGCTTCCAGGACGTCTTCACCAAGATTGTTCTGCTGAGCGTGCTGACCGCCGTGATCCCCTACCTCTTCTCGGCCGCCGCCCAGCTGTACTGGCTGCTCACGCCGGGCGGGGAGAAGACCAGTCGCGGTCGGCTGACCCGCGACGTCACCGTTGCCGCGCTCGCCCTCGCCTTCTCGTACTGGTCGATCCAGGGCAGTGGCTACCAGACCGTCTACTACGGCCTGTTCGTGCTGCTCCTGGGCGTGCCGGTCTACGTCTGGCTCAAGCGGGGCGAGGCCGTCGACGGCCAGACCCCGGAGCCGGAGGCCGCGGCGATCCCGGCCCAGCGAACGCGGGCGCCCGAAACGCCCCCGCCCACCGGGCGGTTCCTCCACGGCCCGCGCACCAAGCGCGCTGGCCGGACCCCCGGGCGCGACGACCTCCGCCACCGCGACTGACCGCCCCCCGTCCAGAGGAACTCCCCCCCATGAACACCTTCCACGTCGACTCCGAAGCCGGGCCTCTGCGCCAGGTCGTGCTGCACCGCCCCGGCCTCGAACTCTCCCGCCTGACCCCGCGCAACGTCGACGCCCTGCTCTTCGACGACATCCTGTGGGCGAAGCGCGCCCGCGAGGAGCACGACGCGTTCGCCCAGGTGCTGCGCGACCACGGAGTCCGTGTCCACTACTTCGCGGAACTGCTGGCCCAGACCCTTGACGTCCCGGCGGCCCGTGACTGGCTCCTCGACCGCGTCGCCACTCCCGCCGTCCTGGGCCCCGCCCTCATCGACCCGGTGCGCGAACTGTGCGCCGAACTCGACGGAGAGACCCTCGCGGGCCACCTCATCGGCGGCCTGCTCAAGAGCGACCTGCCGCTGCGCAGCCCGCACAGCCTGTTGTGGAACGCCCTCGGCGCGGACGACTTCGCGCTCCCCCCGCTGCCCAACCACCTCTTCCCACGCGACAACTCCTGCTGGCTGTACGACAGACTCTCCGTGAACCCGATGGCGAAACCCGCCCGGCGCCGCGAGAGCCTGCACGCGGAGGCCATCTACCGCTTCCACCCGATGTTCGCCGCCGCCGCGCCCGAACCCCTCCTCGACTCCGCCGCGGGCACCCTGGAGGGCGGTGACGTACATGTCCTCGGCAACGGCGCGGTCATGGTCGGCATGGGCGAGCGCACCACCGCGCAGGCGGTGGAGAGCCTGGCCGCCCGGCTCTTCGCGAACGGCACGGCGAGTCGGCTGATCGCGGTCCAGCTTCCCGCTGCCCGCGCCTACATGCACCTCGACACGGTGCTCACCATGGTCGACCGTGACGCGTTCGCCATCTACCCGGGCCTCGCCGACTCCCTGCGCTCCTGGACCCTGGTTCCCAGCCAGGCCCGTGACGCAGGCTTCGACGTGATCCCGAACTCCGACCTGGCGACCGCGCTCGCCGAGGCACTGGACGTGGACAAGGTCCGCATGCTCTCCGCCCCGCAGGACGCCCGGAACGCCGAGCGCGAGCAGTGGGACGACGGCAGCAACTTCCTCGCCGTCGCCCCCGGCGTCGTCGTCGGCTACGAACGCAACGTCACCACCAACACCTACCTCCGCAAGCAGGGCATCGAGATCGTCACCATCGCCGGCGCCGAACTCGGCCGCGGCCGTGGCGGTCCCCGCTGCATGAGCTGCCCCATCGAACGCGACCCGGCCGCCTGACCCACGGGCTCGGAACGCGCCAAGGCGACACGACGTCCGCCGGACGACCGCACACCGATTTTCACGCATACAGGGTGTCGCCGTCAGGCGACCGGATTGCTGACCCACAAGGACACCACCATGACCGTCGACCTGCGAGGCCGCTCCTACCTGAGCGAACTCGACTTCACCCCGGCCGAGGTCCACCACCTCCTCGACCTCGCCGCCGACCTCAAAGCGGCCCGCCGCGCCGGCACCGAGCAACCCAGGCTCACCGGCAAGCACCTCGCCCTCATCTTCGAGAAGACCTCCACCCGAACCCGCTGCGCCTTCGAGGTCGCCGCCACCGACCAGGGAGCCGCTACCAGCTACCTGGGACCGGGCGACACCCACATCGGCCACAAGGAGTCCATCGCTGACACCGCCCGTGTCCTCGGCCGCATGTTCGACGGCATCGAGTACCGGGGCTCCGCCCAGCCGATCGTCACCGAACTCGCGGCCCACGCCGGCGTCCCCGTCTTCAACGGACTGACCGACACCGCACACCCCACACAGAGCCTGTGCGACATGCTCACCATGCGGGAACACAGCACCAAACCGCTTCAGGACATCGCCTACTGCTATCTCGGCGACGCTCGCAACAACATGGGCAACTCCCTGCTGTCCATGGGTGCGCTCCTCGGCATGGACGTGCGCATCGCCGCCCCCAAGGCACTGTGGCCCGATCCCGCGCTGGTCGCCGCCTGCCGCGCCCTGGGCGAACGCAGCGGTGCGCGCATCACGCTGACCGAGGACGTCGAGACCGCCGTACGCGGCGCCGACTTCCTGCACACCGACGTCTGGGTCTCCATGGGCGAGCCCGCCGACACCTGGCGCCGGCGCATAGAGCTGCTGCTCCCGTACCAGGTCAACGACAAGACACTCGCACTCACCGGCAACCCGGACGTGAAGTTCATGCACTGCCTGCCGTCCCTGCACGACCGCCGCACCGACCTCGGCCAGAACCTCTTCGACTCCTACGGTCTCGACGGCCTGGAGGTCACCGACGGGGTCTTCTCCTCGCCCGCCTCGATCGTCTTCGACCAGGCGGAGAACCGGCTGCACACCATCAAGGCCGTGCTCGTCGCCACCATGGAGGACTGAGACGATGCGCATCGTCGTCGCCCTCGGCGGCAACGCCCTGCTGCACCGAGGCGAACACCCTGACGCCGCCGTCCAGCAGAACAACATCGACCGGGTCACCACCGCCCTGGCCGCCCTCGCCCAGGAACACGAACTCGTCATCACCCACGGCAACGGACCGCAGATCGGCCTGCTCGCCATGGAGAGCGAGTCCGATCCCGCGCTCAGCGCCCCCTACCCACTGGATCTGCTCGGCGCGCAGACCCAGGGCATGATCGGTTCGCTGCTCGCCCGCAGCCTGCAACACGCCCTGCCCAAGCGCCGGATCGCCGCCCTGGTCACCCACACCCTCGTACGGGCCGACGACCCCGCGTTCATGAGGCCCACGAAGTTCGTCGGCCAGGTGTACTCCCAGGATCTGGCCGAGGACCTCGCCCACCGGCACGGCTGGCGCATCGGCCGGGACACCGGGGGCTGGCGCCGCGTCGTACCCTCCCCGGAGCCGGAACGGGTCCTCGAAACCGTGACCATCGACGAGCTGCTCGGCGGCGGCACCCTGGTGATCTGCGCCGGCGGGGGAGGAGTCCCGGTCACAGCGCACCCCGAGACGGGCTTCCTCGACGGTGTCGAGGCCGTCATCGACAAGGACCTCACCGCCGCCCTGCTCGCCGAGGACCTCAAGGCGGACTTCCTCCTCATCCTCACCGACGTGCCCTGCGTGTACGAGCACTACGGAACCCCGGGCCAGCGGCCCGTCTCCGGGGCCACGCCCGGCGGACTGCGCCGCGGGGGGTTCCCGGACGGCTCCATGGGGCCCAAGACCGAGGCCGTCGCCCGGTTCGTCGAACGCACGGGCGGGCTGGCCGCCATCGGAGCCCTGGACGCGGCGTACGAGATCGTCCAAGGCCGTTCCGGCACACTCGTCCGGCCCGCCCCCATGGTCGGCTGAGGGGCGTTCGGGCTCCTGCCGCGGCGGGTGAGCGCGCGGCGCAGGTCGTCGACCCCGTCGAGAGCGGTGATGTCGCTCTCCCCGTGTTGTCGATCTGCAAGCCTTGGTCCCAACACGAGATCACCGAGTGACCGCCGTCGATACGCCACTCCAGCGGACGTGCCGGGAGTCCCGCGGGCGCAGCCGGCGGCGGCCGCGGGACTCCCGGCACGTGAAGCTGAGCAGCGGCGTACTCCTGGCCCTGCCCGGCGCGGCAGACTTCATGCGCCGTTCGGTCGACTGCCGTGGGTCATCGGTCGCTTGCTGCGGGACGGACGACGATTTCGCTGACGTCGACCTGCGAAGGCTGGCAGATGGCGTAGGCGATGGCCTCCGCTATGGCGGAGGCCGGCAGAGCCACGGCGCGGTAGGTCCTCATGGCCTCCCTGGCAGCAGGGTCGGAGATGCCGTCGGCGAGTTCGGACTCGGTCACGCCCGGGGAGACGAGAGTGACCCTGATGTTCCCAGCGGACTCCTGACGCAGTCCGTCGGTGATCGCGCGTACGGCGAACTTGGTCGCGCAGTAGACGGCGGCGGTGGGAGAGACCTCGTATGCGCCGACGGAGGCGATGTTCACGAAGTGCCCGCCGCCCTGGGCGCGCATCGCGGGCAGGGCGGCGGCGATACCGTGCAGGACGCCCCGTACGTTCACGTCGATCATCCGGTCCCACTCGTCGGTCCTGAGCGCTTCCAGCGGCGAGAGCGGCATCACCCCGGCGTTGTTGACGACCACGTCCACTCGGCCGTAGCGCTCGCGGGCGGCGGACATGAAGGCCCGGACGTCGGCGGCATCCGTGACATCCAGTCGACGGAACGCCGCGGTGCCGCCCGCGTCTGTGATCTCCTTGGTCAGCGCATCGAGACGATCGACGCGTCGTGCCCCGAGGAACAGGCTGTGGCCATCGGCGGCAAGCCGGCGGGCGGTCGCCTCGCCGATCCCGCTGCTCGCTCCGGTGATCGTTACGGCCTTGGCTGCCTCTGTCATACCTGTATTCCCTCTCTGTAGAGCACCAGGTGCTCGGGGTCGGGCACACCGTCGCGGCTGTCGCCCGCCGGTGAACCCGGAGTCGTCGACGTCATGGATGTGGCTGCCCGTCACGGTGCAGCGGCCCGTGTACGCGCGGCTCCGGTCGCCGCTCGCGTCGTCGGAGCGGCGTCCGCAACTCCTGGCGGATGCGACCGTCTGCGGTCACCCACACGGCGACCACGTCGGTATTGCCCTCCTCCGTGTTCCCTGTCGTGACGGACTGCCTTCGGCCGTGGGTGCGGATCTGTCTGCCCGACCGAGTCTGGTCAGATCGAAGGACGCCGACCAGGACGTGTGTTGCCCGGGTGCACCGCACCCGGGCAACACACCGCCTCTGCGGCCTAGCCTGGGGACATGACCGACAACCGTCTGGGAGAGTTCCTGCGCGCACGCAGAGCGGCACTGCGGCCGGAGGACGTCGGCATGGCGAGCTACGGCGTGCGCAGGGTCACCGGACTGCGCCGTGAAGAGGTCGCTGTCCTGGCCGGGGTGAACGCGGATTACTACACCCGCCTGGAACAGGGACGCGAACGCCACCCCTCGGCCCAGGTACTCGACGCGCTCGGCCGAGCCCTGCGACTGGACCCCGACGCTCACGCCCATCTGCACCAGCTGGCCGGGACAGCGCCGGGCAACCGGTTCACCCACAGCACGGACCGGATCGCTCCCGCCCTTCGCCAGCTGCTGGACGGCTACCCGGGTGCCCCGGCGTTCGTCATCAACCGGACCTTGGACATCCTGGCGACGAACGCCCTGGCCGAGGCTCTGCACTCACCGTTCGAGCAGGCCGACAACCTGGCCCGCATGACCTTCCTCGATCCGGCAGGCCGACAGTTCTACACCCGGTGGAGTTCCACGGCACAGGCCACCGTGGGCCACCTGCGCCAGGCGGCCGGCCTCGACCCGGACAACCCGCGGCTGCGGGAACTCGTTCGCGTCCTCACCGAGCACAGCATGGACTTCACCCGCCTGTGGACCACCCACGCCGTGCGTGGGAAGACCCAGGACGACAAGCACTTCCTCCACCCCGATATCGGTGCCCTGGCACTTACCTACCAGGCCTTCGACGTACGCGATGCTCCAGGCCAGCAACTCGTCGTCTACCAGGCCGAACCCGGAAGCCCCAGCGCCGGGGCCCTCAACCTGCTCGGCTCCGTCCACGCCACCTCGCACCAGACAGCCACGTAGTCGGAAGGTGCGCACCTCGTGAGTGCGGTGGCAGGTGGCCGGCACTCGGTGCCGTCGCGGCACACGACCTCGACACCCGGATGCCCGCGCAGCCAGTGTTGTCCCCCGATCGTGGGACACCGTGTCCTCCCCGGCAAGGGCCGTGCGGCGGAAGCCGGCGCACCGAATGCCTCATACCTTGGAGACAGATCGGATGAACCGTACAGATTGGAGACCGGGACCATGCTCGAGGACAAGATTGCCCTTCAGACTCAAAGCCTTGGAGAACTGCACGAGGAGCACGAGGGGATGGTCAATCCGTCCCGGGGCGCGGTGGCATCTCTCATCATCGCGACTGCCACGGTCCTGGTTTCCGTGGTAGCCGTGTCCGCTGGCGCCTACGCCGCTGCAGAGGGATGGTGAGGAAGCGTACCGGCTCGTACCCGAGTCAAGGCTGAACCGTTTTCAGCTGGCGAGACGTGTAGCGCCGCTGCTCGTCGCCTGCCCGCTTCGGCAGAGAGTGACGCGACCTCTGATGATCAAGGTTTTCGAAGCCTTTGATCACGAACAGGGGTCGCGTTCGCGTGCCAGCGGTACCGTGCGGCGCCGGCGATGCTCCACCCTCGCCGAGACCGCCGACCACCTTCGAGACCCTCCCGGACCAGAACGGGTTCCCCCCGGTCGAAGACCTGGTGAACCCTCGGCAGCCGAGGCAGGGCCATCCGAGATCCCCGTGCGGAGTCAAGCTCAGGGTGTGGGCGGGGTGTCGGGAGACAGAGAAGGTGGTGTTCGGATTCCGAATTCGCGGTGCAGCGCGCAGATGGCGGCCAGGTGGCCGGCCATGCCGTGGACCCCGGGCCCCGGCGGTGTGGAGGCGGAGCAGAGGTACACGCCGGGTAGCGGGGTGCGGTACGGGTTCCAGCGGGGGAGGGGGCGCAGCAGTGTCTGGCGAAGGGTCATGGCCCCCGCGGCGATGTCGCCTCCCACGTAGTTCGGGTTGTACTGCTCCAGGTCGAGTGCGGTCAGGGAGCGGCGTGCCAGGACGGTATCGGCGAACCCTGGTGCGTATCGTTCGATGCGGGCGGTGACGACGTCCGCAGGGTCGGTGGGGTCCGCATGGGGGACGTGGGCGTAGGCCCATACCGGTCGATGCCCGCCGGCGCCGATACGTCCGGGGTCGGTCGTGGCCGGGTCCACGACCAGGACGAACGGTTCGCCGCCCGGTCTGCCGCGGGCCACCAGTGACTCTTGCCGGAACACGTCCTTCTGCAGGCCTCCGAGGTGGACTGTGCCCGCGGGTCCCACTTCCGGGGCGGCCCAGGGGATCGGTCCTGAGGTGAGGAAGTCGACCTTGGCGGCGGCCGGCCCGTACCGGAAGGCGTGCAGCCCCATGCGGTAGGTCCGTGGCAGCAGCGGGCCGGCGATCCTGAGGAATTCCTTCGGGCCGAGGTCGAGGAGCACGGCCCGTGCGTCGCAGGTGTCTCGCAGGTCGTCGATGCGTTGTCCGGTGCTGAGAGTCGCGCCGTGGGTCCTCAGGTCGGACACCATGGCTTCGGCGATCCGCCTGCTCCCGCCGCGGGGGAGCGGCCAGCCGGTGCCGTGGGCGAGATGGCCCAGCAGCAGGGCCACCGCAGCCGAGGAGGGAGTCGGCATGCGGCCGAGTGCATGGGCGGCCACTCCGGCGAGCAGTGCCGCTGCCTTCTGCCCGGTGAACGCGTGCCGGGCGAGCGGTGTGCCGTGACGCAGCATGCCCAGCCCCAGGAGGAGCGGGGCGTGGGGGTCTCTCGGGAGACTGCGCTGTCCGCCGAGTGCGAAATCGACCACGGCCTGACTGCGCGCCAGCAGGGGTTCCATCAGTGCTCGCCAGGCCCGGCCGTCACGGCCCAGGCCCGCACAGGTGGCGTCCAGGGCGTGGTGGGCGAGTGCCGCCTGGCCGTTGTCGAGCGGGTGTGCGTAGCTGATCTCTGGCTGGAGGAGCTCGACGTTCCGGGCTGCCAGGTCGAACTCCCGGAAGAACGCGGACGCCGGCGCCATGGGGTGGACGGCCGAGCAGATGTCGTGAACCACGTCGTCACGGAAGAGTGACTGAGTGCGAAGCCCGCCGCCGATGTCCGCCGCCGCCTCGTAGACGGCGACGGACAGGCCCGCGCGCGCCATGGTGACTGCGGCGGCCAGGCCGTTCGGCCCGCTGCCCACCACCACGACGTCTGTTGCCACGTCCTTCCCCGCTTCCTCTGATGGCCCGGCCCCAGGGTTCGTATGGCCGGAGCGGACCTTCGACCCGGTTGTGGAACCTGACGACAGACGTCACAATCCGTCACGGGCTGCCGATTCCACAGGCTCGATGTGGGCGTCCACCGGTTGGGGGGCCACGGTTCATCCGGGATTTCGGTCATGCGGTGGACGCCGAACGCAGGTCGTCCCGATTTGGCGTTGCAGGTGTTCTCAGTCTAAGTCCGCACGAAGAATGTGACTGTCGACGGAGGCGCCCCGACTCGTCGAAAGGCATTCCCATGAACGAGATCAACAGACGCTGCCGGCGATCGACCGGCCCGGCATGTTGCGACCGAAGCGCTTCGGCAGCGTCGAGAGACCGAGACATAGGTCTCCGTCCGTGCGAGGAAGAAGGTGATGTCCCCCAGGTTCCCAGGTGCCCTGGGGGAGAGGCTGCCCGAGCCCACAGCCGTTTCCCTGCGGCTCCCGAACGCTTCCTGTTCGTCGCCGACCGCCGGCCCCGCCACAGGGTGGCGGTGTCGGGGCTGGAGCTCTTCCGGTCCGGCTCCATCAGTGGCTGAAGGCACGTCCCGCTGAGCCGGGAGGTAGCGAGGGGTTCGGTGAGGTCGTGCGTGGTGGGGTCCTCGCGGCCGTGAGGACCCCACCACGATGTGCTCCCTGGGTGCGTCGGTTGTCCGGGTGCTCTTGCGTCGTGTCGTGTCCCGGTTCAGCCGTACGCGGCGGCGACCGCTGTCCCGACACTGACGGAGATCACGACGGCGACCGCGGCCATCGTCAGACCGGCGGAGGCCACAGCCCCGGGCCCGTGGGGGAACGTCCCGGTGCTGTCCTCGTTCAGGTCGCCCAGATTCTCGACGGTGAACTGCTCGATCATGTGCTGCACTGTCATGGCGTGCCCGCCTCCCTTTGCCGTGGGGTCGTGTCCCACCAGGATGAGCGCCGGCGCCTTCTTCACCCGTCCGCTGCTCGGCCCCCACCACGGACGACGCGTCGTTCCCCGATCGGGGGACCCGGCTGTCCACCGGACGAAGGCCTGCCCGCAGGACTTCCCAGCGCCCTCACTGAATCTGCACGTCAGCTGCGGCCACACGGCACCGGAAGTGATGCGCAACGGGCTGTGGCCCGGCCCATCACCGATCGACGCTGACTTCCAGGCTGTCGGGGACGGTTCGTGCCTCTGGCCGGTGCGCTGTCCGAGACGGGAGGGTACTCGCGTATGCCGGAGCAGAGCACTCAGCGAACAGCAGGGAATCCGCAGGCCCTGGCCGCTTCGTGTCATCGGCCGACCCGCAGGCCGGCACCGGGGGCGCCGGGATCCCGTGTTGCGCCGGCGGGCAGGTGCTGCAGGCCGTGGGGGCGGTGCGACCCCGGGTGCTCGGACGGCCGCCTGCTGTTCTCGCGCGCTGCCCGGCGGGCAGCGCGTGACCGTGGTCCCGCGAGCGGCGGTGCGACTGGACCAGGCCACGGCGGTGGCTGGTGGCCACCTCACCGTTCGTGCCCCGGCTGCGCGTCGCAGGGTCAGGAAGGAGCGCCGTCCGGTGCCGTGGGCGCTCGCCCGCCCCGTGCGTCTGCCGGAGTCGGCCGGAGCGGGACGTAGGGGGAGACGAAGACGATCTCGGGCTCCTCCGAGGTGTCGTATCCGGCCGCTCGTGCGAGCGCGAACTGGAACCCTTTGATCCCCGCTGCGCCGGACTGGTTGATCCGGTTCCGGATGAACTCGCGGAGCATGCGGTACGCCGGGTGGTGCTCCGCCACCGAGAAGCCGTCGTCGAGGATCAGGATGACTTCCTGGCAGGCGTCGAAGATGGCCTTCTCCGCGCGTCGCCCCGGGAACCACACGATCTGCCACACCCTGCGGCCGACGATCACCTCGACCGTCCTCCAGGGCGACGTCTCGCGGTCGACGCTCAGCGTGCGGTACAGGAACTGGTAGTCGTGGCGGGCCGGAGTGGGGGCGAAGAAGCGCCAGTTCGGGAACAGCACGGCCATGCTGTCGAGTTGCTGTACGCGGTTGAAGAGCTGGTTCGGGTGCTGCGTCGCCACCGTTCCCACGAGCATTCCGCCGCATGCCAGCCTGGTCAGGCCGCCAGGCCCGGTGAAGGCACGGGTCACCACGGAGGTCGGGGTCATGGGGTCGGTCACCTCACCTGCTTGGCTGTCCTCGATCGGTACCGCCGCGTCCCGCTTCCCCGGAATCGCCGTCGGTCCGCGGAACGGCGTCGATGTCCTGCAGGAAGGCGAGGATGTGCCGCGCCGTCTGCTGGCCGAAGCCCGGATCGGTCAGGATGGATTCATGACCGGCCCGCGGGACTGTGACGGACCGCACGACCCGGCCGTCACCCTGGTGGGCATGGCCCAGATCCTCACTCATCGCGCCGTGTGCGGGATCCATGTCCAACGTCTTCTGGGCGGACAGCACCAGGGCATGCGAGGCGATCGGCGGCAGCGGGCCCTCGAAGGATCGGAAGTCCTCTTCCGCGGCTCGCCACTCCCGTCGTCCCGTCCACCAGATCCGGCTGTCGGCGAACTGGGCGAAAGCCCGGCGCCGGACGTCGGCGGGGAGGTCTTTCACCCAGGCCGGGTGCGGCATCAGCACGCCCATGCCACTGCGCAGGCTGGCCGCGATGATGCCGAGCGAGTGGTCCAGCGCTTCAGCCGTCTCGCTCTGCTTCTCCGAGCGCTGCAGCTCCTCCGGGTGGGAGCTGTCCAGGTACACCACGCCGGTCACCCGGTCACCGAGGTCCAGCGCGGCGCGGCGGGCGATCTCTCCTCCCAGGGAGTGGCCGACCAGGACCACGGGGCGACCCTCGGGAGCGACCTCGGTGACGAGGTCGACCAGGTCGTCCACGGATTCCTGCAGGCTGAACGGTTCATCACCCGCGTAGGTACTCGGACCGACGCCGGCCCGGCTGTAGGTGATCACGTCGCATGCCCCGTCCTCCCGCAGCGTCTGCAGGACCCACCCGAAGATCTCCGGCGACGAGGCGAGTCCGCAGCACATGACGACGACCGGCTTCTCGCCCTTCGCCGAGCCGCTCATGCGGTAGTAGCTGATCTTGTTGCCGTGCCTGGTGGCCACGCTCAGGCTGCCGGGCCAGCTGTCCCGGGCCCACTGCCGGCGGTCGACGGCCCGCAGCGCACCGAACGCCGCCGCACCGGCCAGAGCCAGACCCATCGCCTTCGCCATGGTGTCGTCGCGGTCGGCCACCTCGGGGCGGGACCGCGGGGTGGTGGTGTAGGCGACCATCGGGTGCATCGACGCGAACGCCGTTGCGAACCGCCCCAGGCCCATGAAGTAACCGTTGGCCGTGTGGAAGGCCGCCGCGCTGGCGATCATCGGCCGCGCCAGCAGCCCACCAGGCAGGTACACCAAGGGGAACAGGCACTCCATCGCGAGCACGCCGTGCGCCAGCCACCGCGCGGTCCTGGGATGCCCGTCGGCCCAGCGCCACATGCGCTCGTGGCCGTACGTCCGGGTCCGCATGATGCCCGCCAGCGCCGTCCCCTGGCGCCACTCGGCGCCCAGGAGTTTGACCCAGCCGGAGACGGCGTACGAGAGGTTCGACTGGAGCGCGATGTACCACAGGAGGGCGTCCTGGACCTGAGGCGTGCGGGACATCCGTGCCGCCCCCACCGCCGTCTGCACCAGCATCGCCACCTGGTCCGACCCGTCCGTGCCGTACCGGCGCCGCGCGTACAGCGCGAGGTTGCTGAGCCCCAGGAACATGCTGGCTGCGCCCCGCCAGCGTCCCCGGGACGGCAGAAGCAGGGCACCACCGGCGGCCGCCTGCGCGCAGAACAGCGCATTGGTGGCCCGCTCGTCGCCGATCACGTCCAGGATCCGGCGCCTGAGCGGTGACAGCGTGATGTACGTGTCCCGCCCGATCCTCCAGTCGTTCAGCCCGCCCGGCTCCCGGTCCTCCTTGCGGCGCAGGTACTCGAGGCTGGCAACGACCGTGGTCATGGCGGCAAGACGCTCGGACACGGCCATCGCCCGCTCCCTGGTGACGGGTATCGGCCCGAAGACGGTGGACAGTGCCTTCGCCGTGCGACCACGAGACCTCGACATGCCGCGCTCCCGTTGTCAGGGCACCGCCCCGGACCGCAACGCCGGTCACCGTGGCGGAGCCGTTGATGCGCTGCCACAATGCTAACTGGATGAATAGTAAGGGGCCAATTGGGCGATATGTGCCCTATGTCGACTACTGTGTTGATATCGGTGACTGCGTTTCCGAGGCGCGGGGGGAATGCGGGCAGTGCGCGCTGTCCCGGCATCCGACGGCGCTGAGGCCGAAGGGGGACCGGGAGGACGTCATGGCATGGGCACCTTCAGTGCCGATCGTGCGGCTCGGTCCAGGTCCCGTACCGCGCCCCGTACCCGCCCGCACAGGTGCTCGCCGCCCGGCGAACGGCGCCTTCTTCGGACTCGGCGGCCCGTCGCCCGCGGGCAGGCATGAGCCCGCCGCCGGAGGGAGAGCGGCGCCCACGCCCCCGTACCCGGACCGCCGCCCCACCAGGGTGCCGCCGTCGGCGCCGGCCGCCCCACCCTGCCCCCCTGACACCTACGGGACGGAGTGAGACGGTGTCCGGCTCCCCGACCGCACAGCAGACGACCCGGAAGTCCACCCTGTGGCGCCTGGCAGGGCGGCACCGCGCCGCCCTCATCACCGGCACGATCCTCGGGGTCATCGGCGTGGCAGCCAGTCTCGCCCAGCCCTATGTCATCGGCCGGCTCGTCCGCGCAGCAGGTCTGGACGAACCGTTGGGCGGGCCGATCGCCGTGCTGTGCCTGCTCTTCCTGGCAGACGCGGTCTTCACCTCCCTCCAGGCCTACCTCGTAGGACGAGCGGGCGAGAACATCGTCCGCGACGTCCGCGGACTGCTGGCAGGCCGGCTCCTGCACGCCCGGCTTGCGGCCTTCGCCAGCCACCCGCAGGGGGACATCCAGACCCGTATGGTGACGGACACGTCACTGGTCCGGATCACTCTGTCCCAGAGTCTGGCCCAGTTGACCATCAACGGCTTCATGGTCGTCGGCGGCGTGGTCCTGATGTTCCTGATCGACGTCTGGCTGATGCTCATCACGCTCGGATGCCTGACGGTGGCCAGTTGCCTGGCACTCATGATCGCCCGCCGACTCCGTCGGACTGCCCTCCAGAACCGGGAGGACACCGGTAGCTTCGGCGCCGACCTCCAGCGTGTCCTGAGTGCCCTGCCAACCGTCAAAGCCGCACGGGCCGAGGACCGCGAACAACGACGGCTCACCGCGCTGGCCAGCCGGGCCAGGGACTCTGGTGTCCATGTCAGCGCCCTCAACGCCCTGATGACTCCGGCCATGAACGTGGGACTTCAGGCATCGCTGGCCATCACGGTCGGCGTGGGGATGACCCGGGTCGCCAACGGGGGGATCGCACTCGCCGACCTGACCGCGTTCGTCATGTACTTGTTCTACATGGTCTCCCCGCTGGTCATGGTCTTCGTAGCCATAGGCCAGTTCCAGCAGGGGCGGGCGGCCGTCCAGCGTGTGGACGAACTGGCCGGCCTCCCCCAGGAAGACGCCCTGCCCCAGCACGGTGCCCGGCCCGTGCGGCCCGACCACGGACACAAGTCGGCCGTCCGTTTCCAGGACGTGTACTTCAGCTACGGACCGCAGGGCCCCCCGGCTCTCTCCGGCGCCACCTTCACCGTGCCGGCTCGCGGTCTGACCGCCATCGTCGGCCCGTCCGGTGCCGGCAAATCGACCGTGTTCCACCTCATCGAGGGCTTCTACCGGCCAACCGGCGGACACATCGAACTAGCGGGTCGTGCACTCGAGTCGCTCACCCTGGACAGCCTGCGTGCCCACGTGGGCTACGTGCAGCAGGACATCCCCACGATGCGCGGCACCGTCCGGGAGAACCTCGTCTACGCACAGCCCGACGCCACGGAGGACCAGATCGGTGAAGCCGTCCGGATGGCACAACTCGCCGACGTCGTCGCGTTGCTCCCCGCCGGCCTGGACACGCAACTCGGCGACCAGGGAACCGGCCTCTCCGGCGGGGAACGCCAGCGCCTGAGCATCGCGCGTGCTCTGCTGCCCAACCCCTCCGTCCTCCTTCTGGACGAGGCGACGTCGCAACTGGACGCACGGTCCGAACACGCCCTGAGACAGGTCCTGCACGACCTCTCCCGCAGGTGCGCGATCGTCGCCATCGCTCACCGCCTGTCCACCGTCGCCGACGCGGACCACATCATCGTGCTCAGTGACGGCCGTGTCCGCGCCACGGGCACGCACGACGAACTTCTCCGGACCGACGCCCTCTACCGGCAGCTGGCGAGCACCCAGCTCGGCGAACATCACGGCCGGCCGTCCCCGCTCCGCCCCGCCCGATGAGATCCGGTGTACGGAGCGGTGACCGATGAAACCGGCACCGGCTGGCTTCCAGGCCCCTCCGCCCCGTGGCGGAGGGGCCCTCCTCGGCGCCCGGGCTCCGAGGAGCACACCCTGACGGCCCCCGGCTCCGGCACAGGGACCTCCAGGGGCGGGACCCCGGCGCCGAGTAGGACGACCGCACGAACCCGAAAGGGGCGGATAATAGTACAGAGTGGTGTAAAGGGAGGGGGAGACTGCCCCAGCGGTGAAGGATGAGCCGATGCAGACCAGCGGTCAGCGCATACGCGTGGTGGTGGCCGACGACCACCCGCTCTACCGTGCAGGCGTCACCCGGGCACTGAACCAGAGCGGTCAGGCACAGGTGGTGGCGGAGGCGGCCGACGGCGCGGAGGCCCTGGACCTGATCCGTGCCCACGAACCGGACGTCGCGGTCGTGGACTACCAACTGCCGAAGCTCGACGGCATCGCCGTGGTCAGAGCAGTCGTCCGCGACCGCCTGCCCACCCGGGCGCTGCTGCTCTCGGCGTACACCGACGACGCACTGATCTTCAACGCCGTACAGGAAGGGGCGGCAGGCTATCTGGGCAAGGACGCGTCGGTCAACGAGATCGTCGACTCCGTGGCCCGGGTGCACCGGGGTGGCACTGTGCTTCCCGACAACCTCACCACCGCACTGATGGACCAGGTCCGGCGGCACGCCGCTGCCGATCGTGTGACGCTCAGCGAACGGGAGACGCAGGTGCTTTGTGCCTTCGCCGCCGGCCAGAGCATCCCCCAGATCGCCGAGGAGCTCTACCTCGCACCCAGCACCGTCAAGACGCACACCCAGCGCCTCTACGAGAAGCTGGGTGTGAGTGACCGGGCCGCCGCCGTCGCCGAGGCGATGCGCCGCGGTCTCCTCGAATGACGCGCACGGAACGGGTACGGGCAGTGACCATCCCCCTGCAGAACCGCCACGCCGCGCCGGACGCCGACGGCCTGCCGGCCTCCCAGGCCGCGGCCCAGGCCCGCACCGGAGAGCGCATCCAGAGCGTTCTGCGCCTGCTGATCGTCGTGCTCGTCGCCCTCCAGCTGCTGCTGTTCCCACCCCGGCGCCACGAGTTCCTGTGCGGTGCCCTGGTCGTCTGCTACGCCGTATGGGCGGTCCTGCTGCTGTGGTACATATGGCACCGGGGCAGCCCGTCCCGCTGGACCTGGCGACTCCTGCTGCTCGACCTGGCGATCCTCGGCGCACTGCTGGCAGTGTCCGGGGGCTTCGAGGCGCCCGTCGGCGTCCATCCGCCGGTCGGCGACGCCTTCTTCCTCATCCCCGTCCTGGCCGCGTTCCAGCTCGACCCCAAGGTGACGGCGCTGATGACCGGTGCCAGCGCCCTGGCCTATTCCACGGCCGCCGCACTGGGCCGCTGGAGCGTCCCCTACTGGTGGCCGACCGTGGTCCACGTGCTGAACCTGCTGCTCCTGGGGTGCATCTGCACCCTGCTCTCCCGCGTGCAGAGGGACCGGTCACGCAGCGTCGGCACTCTGATGACGCAGAGCCGCGACCTGCTGGGACAGGCCATGGACGCAGAGGAACGCGAACGGCGGAACCTGGCCGAGACGCTCCACAACGAGACCCTGCAGAACATTCTCGCCGCTCGCCACGACCTGGCGGAAGCCCGCGAGTCCCATCGTGAGGAGGCGTTCACCCGCGCCGACCGCACGCTCGCCGAGACCGTTCGCCAGATGCGGTCGATCCTCACCGAACTCCACCCGGTGGTGCTCGAATATCTCGGCCTGGCACAGGCGGTACGCCGGCTTGTGGAGAACATCGGGGAACGAGACGGCATCCGGATGCATGGCGAGTACGGCGACATCCCCCGGTTCGCCGCCGAAGGGATCGCTTTCAGTGCCACCCGCGAGCTGCTGAACAACATCGTCCAGCACTCGGGTGCCCGTGAATGCCGCATCGACCTTCGTGTCCGGGACGGCCGACTGCACCTGCGGATCGACGACGACGGACGCGGTATGCAGCCCGGCGTGCTGGAGGCCAGCGTCCGCCGTGGGCACATCGGCCTCGCCGCCTTGCGTGTCCGCGTCGAGACAGCGGGTGGCAGCTTCACCGTGCAACCCCGTCACCCCACAGGCACCACCGCCCTGGTCCAGCTGCCACTCGGGCCCGACAGCACCGAACACGATCCGGTCCGCCGCCAAGCCCTCTAGCAACCGGGTCATTCAGCGTAGTCGGGACTGCGCGGACAGCGCCGGACCCTTCCGGCCCTCGCTGCCCGGCACAGCTGTGACGCCTCGGAAGGCGAGGAAGAGGGAAAAGAAGCACAATGGCTGGGGCGAGACCACGTGATGGCCTTGCTGCCCGGGTGAATCGGGGGCCCGCGTGTATCTCGGTTCTCCGTCCTCCGGAGACGTGGCGGGCAAGCGCGAAGGGCTGAGTTCGGCCCGAGCCGCGGCGCCCAGCGGCTGAAGGCGGTGGCAGGGTGAGGTGCACCCTGCGGGTCGGGTACGGGATATGGCGCGGTCGCGCCTACGACCGGCCGCCCCGTGCAGGAGGGCACGCAATGGTAGCGACACACCCGGGCTGCCGCCCCGGCCGTCGCTCTGATCGGCCGTTGCAGGAGGAATACCGTCATGTTCGAACCACCCGACGCCGCATACGGAGCGGCGTTCGCGTCCGTCTATGACCACGTGTTGCCACGGGGCGAGGAGGTTCGGCGGGTCGTTGACGAACTTGCCGGCCTGCACCCCGGAGGAGGGCTGCCGACGTTGGAGCTCGGCGTCGGCACCGGGCGGATAGCACTGCCCCTCTCCGCCCGGGTGGGCCCGATCACCGGCGTCGACGCGTCGCCCGCGATGCTGGAGGTGCTGCAGTCCGCGGTACACACGAGCAGTGCGGACGTCACGCCGGTCCTCGATGACATCAGAACCTACCGGGACGAACAGGCCTACGGTCTGGTGTACTGCGTGTGCAACACCCTGTCGCTCCTCCTGGACCGCGACGAGCAGAGGCAGGTCATCCGGCACGCGGCCGAGGCGCTGGCTCCCGGCGGCGTGCTGGTCATCGAGAACGTACATCGCGACAACATCCTCGCCTTGCACCGAGGGGAGCCACAGGCCTCCTACCTCGTCCCGTATCCGGGACAGAACACCGGACTGCTCGGCTTCTCGAACCTGGGTCCGGACCAAACCGTCTGGCAGGCCACACACGTGTGGTTCGAAAACGGCACCGCGACGCTCTTCAGCGAGACCTGCAGGCTGACCACCCCGGAGGAGGTCGATGCCGATGCCGTGGCGGCGGGCCTTTCCCCGGGCCTGCGGACCACCGGCTGGGAGGACGACCCGCTGACGGACTCCGCGAGCATGTTCGTTGTCCGCTACACCAAGAGCCGGTGAGCGGGCGGTCCCCACCGCTCCCTCACCGATTTCGGCGCCTTGAGAATCCTGGACCGCGTATCACCTCGGCGAGCTGGGCCGCCGCGGTCTGTGGTTCGCGTCGGTGCGTGTTCCGTCGGGTTCCGGGCAGGGCGTCCGCCCGCCGGTGCTGGCCATGGTGGCCGGGTACTTGCGAGTGATCGCCGCGCGGAGGCTGCCGTCGAGGCGATTCGCCGATCTGGCAGCGGCAGGTGGGTCGGGCGGCAGCCGGGTCCGGGTCGGGTACTGATCACTGGCAGGGGGGCTGGTACGCCGTTGCCGCGGACCACCGGGTGGTCCGTGCGTGTCCGCCGGTCGGGGGACATGGCATTCGTCCTGGTCGCGAGGCGTTCGTAGGACGGTCGCGCATCATGGTCTTCCCTAAGGTGGGAGGTGACCCCAACAGAGAAGATCAGGAGAGGTGGTACCGATGCTGGAGAACATGATCGACGTTCAGGCCAGGGACCTGGGTGAGCTGCACGAGGAGCACGAGGGAATGTTCAAGTCGGCTCAGCTCCCGGTGGCGGCGACCCCTGCAGGTGCTGTGGTGCTGGTCACGGTTGCGGTCGTGTGCGGTGTCGCCTACGCCGCGGCGGAAGGCTGAGCGCCGCCGGGCCGGACGACTGGTCGCTGCACATCCCGGGGGAGGGGAGATCCGAATCCAACTGCCGCTGCACTGCAGCGGCAGCGGACCGGGGAGGGAGGTGGACGCTCCCCATACAGCGGCGCCTGGGGGGAAGCGCCACCCGGTCGGCGACAGTGTCGATGGCCCACCCCCTGTTCAGGGAGCGGTACTTACCCGTGGAAGTGCGCCCCGGGCAGACACCCGCGCACTCCCAGCCGCTGATCGCCAACACCACGACGACGGACACGATCGAGCCTGCTTGGCGTTGTTCCACGTCACGGGCTCGATCAGTGTGATCGCCCGGCCCGGCGTGAGGTCGTCGCGGCCGCAACGGGGCAGCGGCTCGGCATCCGCCCGGGTTACGGGTCGGCGGATGCTCCTGGTCCGAGACGTGGGGAGGGGGTCGGCCGTCGTCCGGCCCCCTCCAGCCGCCCTGGTGCCCGGCGGACTACGCCATGGCTTGCCCCGCCCTTGTCCAGCGACCGCACGCTCGCAGCAGCCGGCGCATGCAGCCCCTGTCAGGCGGCAGCGAACGCCTGCTCAAGGCGGGGGATCCAGTCCTGGAGGTCCTGTGCCCAGCACAGTCCGTCGTGGCCGCCGTCGCAGCTGCCCCAGCCCGCACCGTTGCCGTAGTCCACGTAGTGGTAGGGCATTTTGAGGGCGTCGAGGTGGTCCTTGACGTGCTTGGAGGCGCTTTCGGCCCAGAATTCCATGCTGCTCGGGTCGCCGTTGCCGTTGCCGACGTAGATCGAGATCCCCATGCCGGCCATCTTGGCCATGTGGGTGGAGGGGTCGGCGCTGTTCCACAGGGTGTCGGAATAGGGGTAGTAGATCGAGAAGAGGTACGGGGTGCCGAACAGCGCGTCGCTCGATACCGTGGGGCCGAAGGAGAGTTGGCAGACGGGGGAGCTCGAGCCGCAGACTCCGCCCACGTTGGTCAGGGTGCCGACAGCGGCCATACGCACGTCCATCGCGTCGCGGGACAGGTCGATGGCACCCGACAGCGAGGCGGTCTGGCTGAACAGTCCCTGATGGTTCTGGGCGTAGTGGAACGCGCCGAAGCCGCCCATCGATATGCCGGCGATGGCCCGGTGGGCTCTGTCGGGGATGGTGCGCAGGTTGGCGTCGATGAACGGGATCACCTGGTTGATGTGGAAGTTCTCCCAGTTCTGCGCGCCCGCGGCGGTCGTCTGGTAGAGCCAGTTGGTGTACCAGCCCCGGGTTCCGCCGTCCGGAATCACCTCGATCATCGAGGTGGGGTTCTGCAGGGCGGCGTAGGAACTCGCCTCGATGGGGTTGCCTCCCACGCCGTGCAGGAGGTAGAGCACCGGGTAGCGTTTGGTGGGGTTGGCCGCGTAGTCGGCGGGCAGCAGGATCTTGATGTGGTGCCCGGTCGTGCCGGGGTCGTTGGCGACCTGCGGCGTGGTCACGGTGATGACGAAGGCGGTACCGGTGTTGTTGTCGGCGATCGCCCTCTCGGTGGGTACCTGGGTCAGGCCGTTCCCGTCGGTCAGCGGCGGCGGGGCGTCGGTGTCGGCGTGCGCGGCCGACGGCGTGGCGGACAACATCGCCAGCGCTGCGGCGCTGACAGTGCCGGCGGTCAGGGCTTTGCGTAGCAGGGTGAACACTCGATACCTCGGATCCGGACAGGACGGGACTGCATTCCCGTCGAACACATGCTTGGCGGCGCGAAGTTCTTCCCGCCGACCGGGGGAAGACGTGAGCCGGCCTGTTCGCCGCCGGTATACCGCGAGCTGTCTCCCGGGACGGCGGTACCGGTCGCGCACCTTTGATGGTGGTGTTCGTGTTGCGGGGCGGACAGGCCATGGCGCCGGTCATTCGTGGCCGGTGGGGTTCCTCGCCGGCCTCCCTCTGGCTGCTGTGCACGTGACGTGCCGTCACCGAGACAACAGCACTCCTGGACCTCAGGGGAAAGCCACGGCCGGATGCCTCCGCTCCCGGGAAGGAGTGCGTCAGGTGGACCGGTGCCGGTAGGCGTCGGCGAGGTGGTGCTGGAGTCGGATGTGGCGGAATTGGTAGACGGCGCCGGTCTGGCGCAGGACTCCGCGGTGGTGGGCGTCATCGAGGAAGGCGAGCGTGTTCCAGGGCAGCTTGCCGGTCAGCGGCAGCCAGATGCCGCTGAGGAGGAACCACTGGCCCCAGGCGGTGAAGGCGAGTGCGTAGGAGACCCCACCGCCGATCCCTGCGACCGAGCCGATGAGGAGCCCGTCCCACATTCCCCATTGCAGTGGACCGAGCAAGCCGTCGAGCAGTTCGGCGGCCAGGTGCCCGCCGAGGGTGATGGTGAGGGTGAGGAAGGGTGCGAGGAGGAGGGTCTGCCGGGCCACCGTCGAGCGGTTCGAGGACAGGAGGGTGGCCGGGGTGGCTGCGGTGCTGACGTCCAGGGGCATTTCCAGTGCGGCGACGAGACCGAAGGCGAGTCCTGCGGCTGAGCCGAAGAGCAGCCCGAAGAGCAGCATGTTGATCAGGGTGCTTTCGATGGCGTGGGGGCTGGTGAGCGGGGTCCCCCCATAGAGTTTGCGCGCCAGGGCGAGGGCGCACGCGTACCCGATGCCCAGAAGGAACCCGCCGAGTAGGCCGTGTCCGAACCGCGAGATGAACACGGGGAGCAGCCTGCGGCCTTCGCGGTGGTGTGTGGCGAGCAGCCGCAGTACTGCGCGGGCAGGTTCGATCGCGGCCCAGTCACGGAAGGACATGAGGACCGCGTAGATGGATCCGAAAGCCATGCCTGCGACGGGCCCCGCGAAGGCTGCCATCAGGAGCGTCGAGCCGATGTCGGGCAGGGGGAAGAACGGGCTGACGAGCCAGTCAGCCGTGGTGATGCACAGCGCGGTCGCCAGTACCACGGCCGTGACCCGGGCCGGGCGCCGCAGGCAGTCGCCGATCTGCCACCAGGCGAGATCCTGCCGGCCATGGCCAGGGCGGGTCAGGTGATGGGCGAGGTAGCCGAGCCACTGCTCGGCACGCTCGGGGCCACAGTTCCGTTGCCGGCGTCGATGGCCGGGGACGCACTGCCGAGGGGCGCGACGCCGGTAGACCGCCGGCACGAACCCCGACAACAGGTGCTCCTCAAGGGCCGTTCTGGTGGGAAAACGTGCGAAGTCCAGCAGCTCTGCCGGACTCGGGTCGGGCGTCTGGCTGTACATGGTGCGCGCCAGGACGACCATCAGCGGGGTGGTCAGCACCTCGGCGAGGTTGGTGCTCGCTGGGGTTTCCCGGGTGCGCAGCGCCTCGAGGACCGCGTCCCACACCGATGCCGTCTTCCGTCCGCCGGCGCCGCGGTCACCTTTGCCGTTGCCGGGGGTGACGGTTCGGGTGGCCCGGGGCAGGTATGCGGCGAGATCGTCGGGGGTCAGGGCGGTGAGTTCGATGCCGGCGGCCCAGACGAGCGGTGCGTGTACCGCGCGGACGGCCTCGGTGAACTCACCCCGTCGGCTGGTGAGGACGAGCGGCAGTGACGAGGCGTTGAGCGCCTTGAGCGCCTCGGCTCGCAGCCCTTGTGCGATCTCGTCGAACCCGTCCAGGACGGGGAGGATGAGGCCGGCGTCGACGAGTGCGGCGGCCAGGGTTGAGCCGCTGGGGACGGTGCGGGACAGATGCGGGTGGTCGCGCAGCAGCCGGCCGGTCAGCCAGTCGTGCAGCGCAGTGGCCGTCGGGTCCCAGTCGCTGAGACCGAAGATGACCGGTACCCGGCCATCAACGCCCGGGTGCTCGAGGTGGTCCAGGACGAACCTGATGGTGAGGATCGACTTGCCTGAGCCTGCCTGCCCGAGGATCACCAGCCGTCCCGACGGTATCCGCTGGTAGACCTCCGCCACGCTGCGCACGTCACCGCTCAGGTCCAGAGGAGGTGACACGGCCCCCGGTCCGAGGCGCCGGATGTTCTCCCAGCGGTCCACCAGATGTGCGGGGGCCTGCTGCCACCGAACCGGCAGCGGATACGGATCGTGGACCTGGCGCTGCTCCTCCTCGTGCCGCCAGCTGCGGCTGACCTCTCTCGCCAGTTCCTGTGCGGCCACGGCAAGGACGTCGTGTACCGGCAGCGGTGGTCCGGGCGTCGGGAAGGAATGCGCGGCAGGCGGCTCGTGGGCCCGCCCAGGTGACTTGACAGCCCATTCGCCGGGCTCGGGATCAGGATCTGCTCCGGGCGGCGGAGGTGAAGCTGTGGCGTTCTGTGCTTTCGTGAGAATGGCCGCCAAGGTCCTGCGGTCCTCGAGCCCGATGCCGAGCGCGTCAGCGAGCAGGTTGACCGTTCCCACCCGGTGATCGGCAGACGTACCGGTCTCCAGACGGCGAATGGTGCGCACACTCACCCCGGACCGTTCCGCCGCCTCCTCCTGCGTCAGCCCCGCCTGCCGACGCAGCCGTCGTAACAGCACACCGAGCGGATCCGCCACGGTCCCCCCATTTCACTACTCGCCAGTATGGCCATGGTGATAGGTGACGTTCACGTCCGTCCAGAACGGCAAGCTCCTGGATGTCCAGAACGGTTCCACCGCCGACAATGCGCCGGTTTCCGTCAGCGCGGCGCCCGGCGATGGTGTCCCGCGTGGTGGTGTAGGGGATCAATCGGTGGGCGCGTTCGGGGTGTTGGGGAGTGCGGGGGCGCTTTCGGGGAGCCCGGTGGGGTCGGAAGATTTCAAGTCCAGTGAGACGGTCGTGACGCTATGAGGTTTGTGGTGCGGGTTCCCTGCGCTTGGCCGGGTCGTTGATCCATGCCTGCTGGGGTATCCGGGGTGGTCGGGGGCGGCAGCCGAAGCGTTCGGGGTGGCGGGCGTATGCCTCGGCGAGGGTGACGGCACGCTGATCGCGGACCTCCTCGGCGGTGCCGAAGTGCACGCCGGCGGGCGTGTGCCAGCCGATGCCCGAGTGCCGGTGCTCGTGGTTGTAGTACGCGATGAACGCCTCGAACCACTCACGGGCATGGGCCAGCGAGTCGAAGCGTTCGGGGTAGTCGGACATGTACTTCGTGGTCTTGAAGTGGGCCTCGATGTAGGGGTTGTCGTTGGAGGTCTTCGGCCGCGAGTGCGACCGGGTGACGCCGAGGTCGGTCAGCAGCTGCGAGACCTTCTTGGAGGTCATCGAGGTGCCGCGGTCGGCATGCACGGTCTCGGGCACGATGCCGTTGCGGATGATGGTCTCGCGGATCAATTCCTCGGCGCGTACCGCTGATTCGGCCCGCTCGACGGTGTGGCCGACGATGTAGCGGCTGAAGATGTCGATGATGACGTAGGCGTGATACCAGACCCCTTGACCGGTCCGGCCGCCTTGGTGATGTCCCAGGTGAAGACCTGCGACGGTGCGGTGGCGACCAGCTCGGGCACCGTCTTCGCCGGGTGGGTGGCCTGTCGTCGGCGTTCGCCGGACTGCCCCTTCTCGCGCAGGATCCGGTACATCGTGGAGATGGAGCAGTGGTAGCGCCCGGCATCCAGCTCGCGGGCCCAGATCTGCGCGGGCGGCAGTTCGGCGTACTCGTCGCTGTTCATCAGCTCCAGCACTGCGGCCCGCTCCTCGGGCGTGAGGGCCGAGGGCTGGACCTGCGGTTTCCTGGGCTTTCGCTCCGATGGGGGCCGCAGCTGGCGGTAGTGGGTGGCCCTGGAGCGGCCGGTCAGCCGACACGCTGCCGTGACGCCCAGCTCTGCCTCGATGCCGGTGAACGCCTCGTCGGCCACCGGGCCGACGGCAGCCTTCAGTCCGCGCCCTCGGAGATCATTTCCAAGAGCGCGGAAGCTTTTCCCATGACTTCCAACGCGGCCTTGTTCCGGGCCAGTTCCTTCTCCAGGCGTTCCACCTGGCGGCGCAGCTTCTCGTTCTCCGCCTCAGCGGCCGGCTTCTTCGGCCTCGCCGGGCTGGTGCGCTTGTCGACCACTTCCTTCAGTGCCCCGGCATCCCGTGCGGCCCGCCATTCCTTGACGTGCGAGTGGTACAGACGCTCGCGGCGCAGGACCGCGCCCTTCTCGTTCTTCGGGGCGGCGTCGTATTCGGCGACGATCCGCAGCTTGTACTCCGGGCTGAAGGTGCGGCGCTTCGGCCGGGGAGCCGGGTCGGACCCGACGGGGGTGGTGCTGGTCATGAGGGGGTGGTTCTCCTGTCGTGCCCTCTCAGGCTGATACGACGAAGCGGGACGTCTCACCCAAGGCTGACAGAGAGGGCATCCGCCCGGCTCCGCCACGGAGTGGCGGATCAACACCGGCACAGGTTTCGGCTCGGGGTTCTCCATCGCCGATGTCACCACCGGCAAGTGCCCGGACGATGGCGCGCCCGGCTACACGATGCGGGAGCGGCCTTGCGGCGGACGTGCGAGCGAGTAGAGGTACTTCCAGCCGGTCGCCGGATCGGCTCAGAAGGTGTTCAGGGTCCGCAAGGTCAGCGACAACCGCTGCCCGACCGTGCAGATCCCTCCGGGAAACGACGACTGGGCATACACCAACCACTGCGACAGCACGCAGTACCAGCAGTGGACGCTGCCCGCTGCCGTCTACCAGACGGCGTGGAACATGGCCGTGGACTACGCCGCCACCCGGTGTGCCAAGGACACCTCCACCTGCTCGTGGTCCACGACCACCCAGACGCCGGCCTTCACCCTGCCCGAGGCGTGCGTCTCTCCGGTCTGGTACAACGACACCACCTCCACGATCCCGTGGGTGTTCTCACCGACCACCACCACGGGCCGGACCAACAGCATCGGTTTCAAAATGGGGGCGAGCCTGAGCGCCGGAATCGAGGCCGAAATCGCTTCTCTCCAGCTCCAGGTCACCGCTGAGGTCTCCGGCCAGACCACGGTGAACCTCCAACAGGAACTGGGCAACACGCTGACCGTGTCCGTACCTCCACGCCAGTACGGATGGGTCACGCTGCCGGAGCCCGCGACGAAGGCCACCGGCGCCTGGACCTTCGATGCCCAAGGCTTTCCGTGGACCGCCGAGGACACCATCACCGTGCCCCTCAAGTGCGACCCCAACGGCGGCGCGAGCATCTACAGCGCACGAGCCAGGACGTCGTTCACCAACTGCGCCGGGACCGCGTAGCAGCGCCGGCACAGTCTGGACATGGTGGCCCGGCCAGCGCTGGGGCGCCATGTCCATGCTCGGCCGAGCGGCACCCGAGGACATCGCCTGGGGCTGGCTGGAGAGAGCGTGCGGACAGCGTTGGAGGCCCTCGCGGTGGCCGCCCCGCCTGGTCGGCCCGACAGTTCGACGTCGCCGAGTTCGCCCACGGCTACGGATCGAGGTTCAACGCCCGGACCATGCCGTCCGTGCGTGTCCGCCGGTCGGGGGACATGGCATTCGTCCTGGTCGCGAGGCGTTCGTAGGACGGTCGCGCATCATGGTCTTCCCTAAGGTGGGAGGTGACCCCAACAGAGAAGATCAGGAGAGGTGGTACCGATGCTGGAGAACATGATCGACGTTCAGGCCAGGGACCTGGGTGAGCTGCACGAGGAGCACGAGGGAATGTTCAAGTCGGCTCAGCTCCCGGTGGCGGCGACCCCTGCAGGTGCTGTGGTGCTGGTCACGGTTGCGGTCGTGTGCGGTGTCGCCTACGCCGCGGCGGAAGGCTGAGCGCCGCCGGGCCGGACGACTGGTCGCTGCACATCCCGGGGGAGGGGAGATCCGAATCCAACTGCCGCTGCACTGCAGCGGCAGCGGACCGGGGAGGTGGAGGAATGACATACATCGAGGCGTTCGATCGAGCTTTGGCCGACGTGGGGGACCTGCGCGAAGACGCTCCCGGAACTGTGTCACCGGTGTCTCCGCCAGTCGCCACGCTTATTCATGGTGTGCTCGCAGTGGCCGCGGTCACCACTGCTGGTGTGCTGGTCGTGACGGTCGCCGGTTGACCTTCAGGGCGACTCCGCGGTGCGGACATCCCGTGGTCGATCACCCAGTGCCCCGGATTTCGAGCGTGGTGGTGAACTGGATCGCATTCGGGACGCTTCGAGCGACGTCGGGTCGCGTCCTGGGCAGTGGCGTACAGGCTCCCACCTGATCCGGGTGCGTGTCTCGACGTACGGCTCAGGGCTCGGCACACACCGCTGGGTGGTCGAGCAGAGCTTCGCGCTGCTGCACTGGCTCCGCCGCCTGCGCATCCGGTGGGAGATCCGCGACGACATCCCGGGGCAGCTGATCTGGGGTGTCGGGACGACCGTTGACCAGCCCGGCGCGTTGTGATGGGCGATGCTCGGCCGGGATATGCGCTGGTCGCCGCATGGCGGCGGTGGTCATACTGCCGCGATGGATCCGGTGACTCTTGAGACCGACCGTCTGGTGCTGCGGGCCTTCGCACCTGCCGACGTGGATGCGGTGTACGCAGCCTGCCAGGACGAGGACATCCAGTTCTACACCCCGGTGCCGGTGCCGTACCGGCGTGCGGACGCGGAGCACCTCGTAGGCGAGAAGCTGCCCGCTCAGTGGGCCGCGGACAGGGACTACACCCTCGGCGCGTTCCGCAAGGACACCGGTGCCCTGGTCGGCTCGTACTGCCTGACCTTCATCAGCCGCGGCGTCTGGGAACTCGGCTACTGGGCGGTCAAGGAGCAGCGCGGACGCGGGTACTCAGTGGAGGCCGCTCGGGCCCTGTGCGACTGGGGCTGGGCCACCCTCGACGTCCACCGCATCGAGTGGTGGGCCATGGCCGGGAACACCGGCTCGCGTGCCGTCGCCGGGAAACTCGGCTTCACTGTCGAAGGGACACTGCGTAGCCGCGGCATCGCCAACGACGGCAAGCCGCACGACTGGTGGGTAGGCGGACTGCTGAGGCCCTGAGGCCCTGAGGCCCTGAGGCCCTGAGGCCCGGGCCGGTGCCTCGCTGGCTGCGTTTGCTCTCTTGCACGGAAGTGCTCAGCTCGGGTGGTGGTTCCCGCAGAAGAGCCGCACCCGTTGGCCACCGGCGGGCAGCCGTGGCGTGGCAATGGCTGCACGGGTTCTTCGAGCGTGACCAGGAAGTGGCCCGTGCGGCCTTGGCCATCCTGCCTTCTGCGGCGTCTCGCATGCACATCTCGGCGATTTGATCGCAGAGTCGGCCGATCTGTGGCTCCCCCGGCGCGAGTCGGAGCTTCGTGAGCGGAGTGGTGCCGAGCGGCAGCGAGAGGCCAATGCCGGCCCGAAGCGCGACCTGGTCGTCACCGACCGCCTGCTCGTCCTCTGGTCCACTTACGCACCGGGCTCCCGCATGCCGCGCTCGCCGAGCTGTATGGCATTGCCTGCTCCACGATCTCCCGCGCCATCGGGGAGATCCGCCCGTTGCCGGCGGTGCGTGGCTTCGCAGTTCCCGACCACTCCGGCGTGCGACTTCGGACCCTGGCGGACGTGTTGCCCACGCGGAGGCCGCGGGGCTCCGGTTGCGGACGGATGGCGCCGAGACCCAGGTTCGCCGACCGAAGGCAGGCAGGCCCGGACGGCGGGGCTCCGTCTCCGGCAAGAAGAGGCGGAACACCATCAAGACCACCACCATCAGCGAGGGCCAGGGCCGTCTGCTGTGCTCGGGGGCGGGCCGCCCGGGCCGCATGCACGACCACCGCGATGCGCACCGAGCGCATCGCCGAGCAGTTCCGGCTCCACCAGGCGATCGCTTCATTGGTTCGAACCGTTCGGCTCGCCGGCCGACCCGCCGCAAGCCGAGTACCAAGCTCGTGCTCGCTCGGCAGGCCGCCTGCTGATCCAGCACCAGCCGACCCGACAGGGTGCCAGCACGCCCAAACCTCGATGGCGGACCATGTCTTCAGCGCATCAACGGCAATCTGCCCACTGGGGATGCCCTCTTGAGAGGTTTGGCTGTCCGCCGGGTGGAGGCTGGGGGTGTCCTCCGGATGGAGGACCGTTCGGAGGACACGAAGCCTGAACAACGTCCCGCACACTTGAGAGTGCCCAATGCCCCCACACCTCCTCAGCTCGACCGGAGGCGAAAGAGAAGGGAGACGCCATGAATGAGAACCGAGTTCTCGAAGTTGCTATCAACAAGCGGACAGCCCGTCTGGGCGTTCTGCGTGAGGACTATGCCGGCTGGTTCGACAACCGGCCTCGTCACGTCACGCTCTGCCCGACTGTCTTCACCATCGCGGGCCTCTTCGGATCCGGAGGTGTTGTCGAGCGACGCTGAAGATGCGCATGAAAGCGACGTCCTCGTTCTGGACGAGGTGGTGTGAAACGACCCTGGCGGCCGTCGGGCCGCCAGGGTCTTCGTGGTCACGGTGTCGCATTTGTGTTCACACTGTCGACTGAGTCCCGGTGATGGCGACTCGGACGGCGCCCGCAGCGAGCACCTCGGCGACGGTCTCCGCAGCGTCGGCGGCGTCCTTGGCGTACCAACCTTCGACGTCAGCGGTTACCGGAATGGCGAGCGCAGCGACGATCCGGGCGATCAGTTACAGCACTCGGTCGCGGGGCAGGGCGTCACCGTCCGGAGAACCCAGCGACCAGGCGACGCCGGCACTGGTCGTGGCAATCGCGCAGGCATCCGCGGCTTCGATGCCCCTGGCGCCCGCAACGTCCCACGCGTTGGCGAGCGCCAGAGGTTCGGTTGGGGTGTGCAGGGAGCGGACGAGGCGGGCGCTGTCCGCAGGTGTGATGGTCATGCGCGCAGTCAGGCATCGAGTGCTGCCCGCTGGCGAGAAGACGACCCATACGTCGGCCCCACCTGCATTGATGGGCAGGGCCTCGGTTCGGGAGTCAACCCCCGAAGGATTTCAGGCGCCGACCACCAAGATCTGGCATGGGCAGGTGGAGGGCTGCCCCTCCGCTGGATCCACCACGATGATCCGTCAACCTGGACGCCATCCCCGACCCGAAGTCGTACGCGGCCTCGGGAGCGTCCGTCGACCCGGGCGCAACGCCACGCAGGGCTTCATCCGCTGGGAACGGGTCCGGGTCGGGTACTGATCACTGGCAGGGGGGCTGGTACGCCGTTGCCGCGGACCACCGGGTGGTCCGTGCGTGTCCGCCGGTCGGGGGACATGGCATTCGTCCTGGTCGCGAGGCGTTCGTAGGACGGTCGCGCATCATGGTCTTCCCTAGGGTGGGAGGTGACCCCAACAGAGAAGATCAGGAGAGGTGGTACCGATGCTGGAGAACATGATCGACGTTCAGGCCAGGGACCTGGGTGAGCTGCACGAGGAGCACGAGGGAATGTTCAAGTCGGCTCAGCTCCCGGTGGCGGCGACCCCTGCAGGTGCTGTGGTGCTGGTCACGGTTGCGGTCGTGTGCGGTGTCGCCTACGCCGCGGCGGAAGGCTGAGCGCCGCCGGGCCGGACGCCTGCCGTGGCGTCGTTTCCTCCATGGCCCGGCCGGGCCTGTCACCTTGCCGCCATCCCTTTGAACGGCACGTCCCAGCCGGTGTGGATGTACTCGCCCAGCCCGGTCATTCTGCGTGCTTGCCGGGTCAGGGGCGGTGCGCCTGCCGGTCGGCGCGCCACTGCGCCACCGACGTCTCGCCTGCGCAGCAGGTCGAATCCGGCCGACCCGTACATCTGACGCTTCTTGATCCCGTTGACATGATCTCCGATTGCGTCCGAGCTCCAGGGCAGGGTGAAGCCGGCGATGACGGCGTCGCGGTCGATGCCTGCGCCGAGGCGCGGAAGCTGGGCAGGTCGTCTTGACGGACGCCTTCGAGCCAGTCCGGCAGGCGTTCGCCCTGGCGCTCGGTGAGCAGCGTCGCGAAGGAGTGGACGTGCCGGGTGAGGGTGTCCGGTTCACGGGCACGAGGCGATCACGGCAGGCGCGCCGTCGGCCCCGCGGACGCGAAACCGCGTACCAGTCGCGGTGTCCGGCCGGACCGCAGCCAAGCGCCCGCTGTGACCACCAGAGCGGCGACCCCGTACGCCCACGCCTGAAGGGGGAAGCCCGGAAGGAGCCGGCCCGCGAGGTACAGAACGGTCCCCGCGAGGGTGACGGTCAGCCACTCCCAACGGCCGTCCAGGGCGACGAAAGCGATGACGAGCAGGGAGTACCAGGGGTAGCTGGGCGAGAAGAGGAGCAGCGCCGTACCGGTCAGCAGCAGGGCGCCGCGCCATGGGCGGGCCGGGTCGCCGCGCCGCCACACGTACAGGGCGGTCAGGGCGAGCAGTACGGCTGCCGTGGCGCCCGCGGCGGCGTTCGGCAGCAGGAGTCGCAGCAGGGCGAAGCGACGTACGTGGCCCTGGTCGTATCCCTCCTCGTGGAGGTATCCGGGTAGGTAGCCCAGGACGCCCGTGCCGGAGGCGAGGACGTAGGGCAGGTAGGCGACCGCGACCGCCGTGACGGTGGATACGAGGACGCGTAGCACGCGTGCCGGACCGCGCTGCCCGGACAGGGCGCCCGGCAGCGCGAGGACCGGCAGGATCTTCACGGCGATGGCGGCGCCGAGCAGCGCGCCGCGGCGGGCTCCCGCGGTCGTGGTACCGAGCGCGAGTACGGCGAACAGGACGCCGAGCGTGTCGATGTGGGCGTTGTTGACCGCTTCGAAGGCCACGGCCGGGCACCACGCCCACAGAGCGGCCCGGGCCGGTGCCCGCTCCGGGTCCCCGCGCCGGCGCAGGACGGCGAGCAGGGCCATGGTCGTGCCGAACGCCAGGACTGCGCCGCCGACTTGGAGTGGCTTGTGGCGGCTGTCAGGCGGGGAGACGGCGTGGACGGCCAGGTACCAGCCTTCCGCGACGGGCGGGTAGATGGTGGGGACGGTGGGCCGGTTGATGCTGACGCACAGGCCACTGTCGGTGTGCGTCAGCCTCCAGCCCTCGCAGGCCGGGCCGCTGGGGAACAGCCAGTCGTCGCGCAAGGGGGCCAGTTCGGGGGCGGCGGGTGGGTAGGCGTAGGGGGAGATACCGGCGGCCTGGACGCGACCGTCCCAGGCGTAGCGGTACATGTCGTTGCTGGTACGGGGCTGCGTGGCCAGCCCGGCCAGCGCCACGGCCGCCGCGCCGAGCAGCACCAGGACGCTCGCGGCGCGGGCCGGAACCCGCCGTACGGTCCACGCGGCGGCGGCGAACAGCGCCCAGGCGGCGGCGTATCCGGCCAGCAGGCGGCCGGGGTTGCTCAGGTTGTCGCCTGCCCTGAGGGTGTCGACGACGACGGCGGTGAGCGCGGTCAGGAGCACCGCGGTCGCGGTGGCGGCGATCCGGGACCGGCGGCGCTTCGCCGGAGTGGCGGGTCGAGGAGGAGGCGGCGGCGCGGAAGGTCCGGAGTCCTGTCGGTGAGGGGATGCGGTGTCGGTCATGGGTGTGTGGGCCTTCTGTGGGCCGTGAGGTGCTCTTCGTGTGTCCTGGGGGGCTGCCCTCGGTCCGGGTGGCTTCGTTGATGTCTGGGGACAGCGTTTATTGACGGCTTCCCAAGGCAGTTAGTGATCAACGAG
>NZ_JADWYM010000038.1 GCF_022414535.1 Streptomyces sp. MUM 2J | reverse complement strand
CCCGGGCCCCGGGGCCGGGGCGCTGCGGCCGGCCGGAGCCCCGCGAGCCTGCGGGGCGGGCGGGCCCGGGGACACGGCGGCGCGGCGGCTGCCTGCCGGAACTGTCGACCACTTCGGTCACCTGCCGGGGGACGTCGTCGCGGACGGGGAGGGGGCGGTCCCGGGCTCCTCGGACGCCTCGGCGCCGCCGGAGGCGTCCTCGGCGACAGGCGTCCCGGGAGCGTCGGGGGTGCCGGAGCCGTCGGGCGCCGCGGTGGTGGTCGCGGACGCCGTGGGAACCGGCTCGGCGGTCAGCGCCTCGGGGGCGAGGACGAGGGGCCGGCGGGACACGGCGGGCCCGGCGGAGGCCGGGGAGGGAACGCCGCGGACCGTGCCGTCGGGACCGAGGAACGCCGGGTCGCCGCCGGGCACCATGCCGAGCTCGCGGGCACGCCGCTGAAGGGCCCGGGGTGCGGAGTAGGCGTCGACGTCCCGCTGGAGCGCCTGCTCCTCGTCGGTGAGCGCCTTGGTGTCCTTCTGCAGGTCGTCCAGCTGGAAGGCGCCCTCGCTCAGGGCGGAGTTCAGCACGAGGAGCCCGATGAGGCCGCCGCCGAGGAGGAGGACCACGAGCAGGACGAAGGGAGTGCGCGCCGCCCGTCCCGCCGTGGGGGTGACCGGGAGGAGCCGGGCGAGCCGGGCCGCCCGCCCTCTCAGTTCGGGTCCCCTACTCACTCGCCCTCCCCCGGGTCCGTTGCGCCGGCGGCGCCGGCACGGCGGGGACGCCACCGCGGGGTCCACCGGCGCCCGGGGCCGGGCCACGGGTGTGCGCGACCGGGTGGGTCACTCCACGTCCTCCCTGATGCGCTCGGCGCCGCGCAGGCGGGCCGGGGCCGCTCGGCGGTTGTCTGCGATCTCTTCCTCGGTGGGAAGTTCGGCACCGCGCGTCAGCAGCTTGAGCCGGGGCTGGTAGCGCTCGGGCACGACGGGCAGGCCGGGGGGCGCGGTGGAGGCGGCGCCTGCCGCGAAGACCTGCTTGACCAGCCGGTCCTCCAGCGACTGGTACGACAGAACAGCGATCCGGCCGCCCACGTCGAGGGCCTTGACGGCGGCCGGGATCGCCCGCTCCAGGACGGACAGCTCTCCGTTGACCTCGATCCGCAGCGCCTGGAAGGTGCGCTTGGCCGGGTTGCCACCGGTGCGCTTGGCGGCCTGCGGCAGCGCGTCACGGATCAGTTCGACCAGCCGCGCGCTGGTGGTGAACGGCTCCTTCTCACGTTCGCGCACGATCGCGGCCACGATCCGCTTGGCCTGCTTCTCCTCGCCGTAGGCCCGCAGGATCCGCACCAGCTCACCCGCCGGGTAGGTGTTGAGGACCTCGGCCGCACCGATCCCGGTCGTCTGGTCCATGCGCATGTCCAGCGGGGCGTCCTGCGCGTAGGCGAAGCCGCGGTCGGCCTCGTCCAGCTGCATGGAGGAGACGCCGAGATCGAACAGGACGCCCTGCACGCGCGCGATGCCGAGCCGGTCGAGCACCTCGGGCAGCTCGTCGTAGACCGCGTGCACCAGGGTGGCGCGTTCGCCGTACGCGGCGAGGCGTTCGCCGGACAGGCGCAGCGCCTCCTTGTCTCGGTCCAGGCCGACCAGGCGCGCCTCGGGGAAGCGGGCGAGCAGGGCCTCGCCGTGGCCGCCGAGGCCCAGGGTGCAGTCGACCACCACCGCTCCGGGCCGCTGGAGGGCGGGTGCCAGCAGGTCCAGGCACCGCTGGAGCATCACCGGGACGTGTCTCTGGCTCAAGGGGCCCTCTCAGGTCCGGCGCGGCGCGACGCACCGCCGGGTCCCCGCCCGCTCCGCGAACGGGAAGGCCTGCCGGTGCCCAGGGCGCCGGCCGACCGGGAGCGGGAGGAGGCCGGGCCGTACGTGCGCGCCGCGCACGTGGAAGATCTCCGGACAGCGCGCCGGGTCTCACGGGTTCTTCGGGGTTCTCACTCGGGAGATCCGTCCAGCGAGGAGGGCCTCCCCTCCCGCTTCGCGTCACTTTAGTCCACGCTGTCTCGCGGTCAATCAACCGGCCTGCGCGTCGCGGAGCGGCAGGGGTGCGAACCGGGGAATCCGGGAAGACCACCCGCACGGCCGCGCCCCGTCCACCTATGTGGGTTAGCTCACAGGAAGCACGTGATGACGCTCTTCTCCCATCCTCACAGCGCGACTGGATCGGCGGTGACCAGTAACGTCATGGGTATGACGACTTCTGCATCTGTTCCCGCCGGTTCCGAGGACGCCATACAGGGTTCCGTGACCGACCGCCTCGTGGAGGCGAACGAGCAGTACGCCGACCGTTTCGCCGACCCGGGCATGGACGCCCGTCCGGTCCTGCGCGTCGCGGTCGTGGCGTGCATGGACGCCCGTCTCGACCTGCACGCCGCGCTCGGCCTGGAACTGGGCGACTGCCACACCATCCGCAACGCGGGCGGCGTGGTCACCGACGACGTGATCCGTTCCCTGACCATCAGCCAGCGGGCGCTCGGCACGAGCAGCGTGGTCCTGATCCACCACACCAACTGCGGCCTGGAGTCCCTCACCGAGGAGTTCCGCCACGAGCTGGAGATGGAGGTCGGTCAGCGCCCGGCGTGGGCGGTGGAGGCCTTCCGGGACGTCGACCAGGACGTGCGGCAGTCGATGCAGCGCGTGCGCACCTCGCCGTTCCTGGTGCGCACCGACGACGTGCGCGGATTCGTCTTCGACGTGAAGACGGGCCTGCTGCGGGAGATCGACCCGGCCTGACCGCCCGTGCCGGAGGGATCGGGCCCGGCCCCTCCGGCACGCGGGGCCCTGCACGAGGGCTCCCGGCGTGGCGGCTGCGGCCCTCGCCCGAACTCGCCCGCTTCGCCCACCGGGCACCAAAAGTCATAAGATCCGACATATCGCGGCCAGTTGTCCACAGGCGAGTGACACGAATCGGTAACGGCAGCAAGAATGCGGGGTGTGACGTCACACGGAACCACTTCTGTGTGGTGTCCGTGTTCGGGGTGGGCCGGTTTCGCATCGCAGAGCGTCGGCCCGAGAAAAGAACGGGCCGAGGAGGGCCGGGTGACGACCTATGACGAGCGAGCGAGCCTCACGGATCTGACCACCACCGCGGAGCGTGTCCGCAGTTCGGTGGAAGGAGTGATCGAGGGCAAGCCCGAGGTCGTACGGCTCACGCTGACCGTGTTGCTCGCCGAAGGGCATCTTCTGATCGAGGATGTCCCCGGCGTCGGCAAGACGATGCTGGCGAAGACGCTGGCGCGGTCCATCGACTGCTCGGTGCGCCGCATCCAGTTCACGCCCGACCTGCTGCCCTCGGACATCACCGGAGTGTCCATCTGGGACCAGCAGCGCCGGGACTTCGAGTTCAAACCCGGAGCGATCTTCGCCCAGATCGTCATCGGCGACGAGATCAACCGCGCCTCGCCCAAGACCCAGTCCGCACTGCTGGAGTCGATGGAGGAGCGCCAGGTCACCATCGACGGGCAGACGTACGAGCTGCCGAGCCCGTTCATGGTGGTGGCCACGCAGAACCCGGTCGAGATGGAGGGCACGTACCCGCTGCCCGAGGCCCAGCGCGACCGCTTCATGGCCCGCGTCTCGGTCGGATACCCCAGCGTGGAGGCCGAGCTGCAGATGCTCGACGTGCACGGGGGCGTCTCCCCGCTGGAGGACCTCCAGCCGGTGGCCCACGCGCACGACATCGTGAAGCTGATCGAGGCCGTCCGCGGCGTCCATGTCGCCGACACGGTCCGGCGCTACGCGGTCGACCTGGTCGCCGCCACACGGACCCATCCCGACCTCAGACTCGGCGCCTCCCCGCGCGCGACCCTGCACCTGCTGCGTGCGGCCAAGGCGTCCGCCGCCCTCAGCGGCAGGGAGTACGCGCTGCCCGACGACGTCCAGGGCCTCGCCGTGCCCGTCCTGGCCCACCGGCTGCTGCCCACGGCACAGGCCCAGCTCAACCGCCGCACCGCCGAGCAGGTGGTGCAGGAGATCCTTCAGCAGACCCCGGTTCCCCAGGCATCGCAGCAGCACGGCTACGGCCTGGGCGGCACGGCTCCCGCCTACCCCTCGCAGCCCCCGCGGAGGCTGTGATGAGCGCCGGGGGGACCGGGCGCCCGGAGGCCGGCCGCAGGGAGACGGGCGGCATCCGGACCGCCCTGGCCGGTCTGACCACGCGCGGCCGCTCCTTCCTGGCCGCCGGCGTCGCCGCCGCCGTCTGCGCCTACGCCCTCGGGCAGGCGGACCTGCTGCGGGTGGGGCTGCTGCTGGCGGTGCTGCCGCTGGTGTGCACGACGGTGCTGTACCGCACCCGCTACCGGGTCGCCGGCAGCCGCCGCCTCTCCCCCGCCCGCGTGCCCGCGGGCAGCGAGGCGCGCGTCCACCTGCGGATGGACAACGTCTCCCGGCTGCCCACCGGCCTGCTGATGCTCCAGGACCGGGTGCCCTACGTGCTCGGTCCGCGCCCCCGCTTCGTCCTGGACCGGGTCGAGGCGGGCGGACGGCGCGAGGTGTCCTACCGGGTCCGCTCCGACCTACGGGGCCGCTACCCGCTGGGCCCGCTCCAGCTGCGCCTGTCCGACCCGTTCGGCATGTGCGAGCTGACCCGCTCCTTCTCCACGCACGACACCCTGACGGTGATCCCGCGCGTGGAGCCCCTGCCGCCGGTCCGGCTGACCGGCGAGGCGAAGGGGTACGGCGACGGGCGGCAGCGCGCGCTGGCGCTGGCCGGCGAGGACGACGTCATCCCGCGCGGCTACCGCTACGGCGACGACCTGCGCCGCGTGCACTGGCGCTCCACCGCGCGCCACGGCGAGCTGATGGTGCGCCGCGAGGAGCAACCGCAGCGCTCCCGCTGCACGGTGCTGCTGGACACCCGGGACGGCGCCTACGGCGGCACGGGCCCGGACTCTGCCTTCGAGTGGGCCGTGGCGGGGGCGGCGTCGGTGCTGGTGCACATGCTGGAGCGGGGCTTCTCGGTACGGCTGCTGACGGACACCGGCGACTCGGTGCCGGGCGAGGGCGCGGACGGCTTCGGTGCGGGCGGCCAGGAGTCCGCGGAGGCGGCCGGGCTGATGATGGACACCCTCGCGGTGATCGACCACTCGGCGGGGACGGGCCTGTCCCGGGCGTACGACGTGCTGCGCGGCGGGAACGAGGGGCTGCTCGTGGCCTTCTTCGGCGATCTCGACGAGGAGCAGGCCGCAGTGGCCGGGCGGATGCGGCAGCGCAGCGGAGCCGCGATCGCCTTCGTACTGGACAGCGGCGTCTGGGCGCGCGAACCGAACGACGTGCCCGCAGCGATGAACAGGACACAGGAGCGGCTGCGGATGCTGCGTGAGGCGGGGTGGACGGCCGTGGAGGTGCCACGGGGCACCCCACTGGCCGGCCTGTGGCAGCAGGCGGACCAGGAACGCTCGGGTGCGATGGCTCTCGGCGGAACGGTCAACGGGGAGGCGCGGTGACGGCCGGGACGAGCCACGGGGAGGCGCGGTGCTGAGCAGCCGGGCCCGACTGGCCCTGTGCGCCTGGGCGGCCACGCTGATGGCGGCGTGCGCGCTGCTGCCGCTGGTCGACCCCGCGACCTGGATCGTGGAGGCGGCCGCGCTGCTGGGCATCCAGTCGTGCGTGGGGGTGGCGACGCGGCGGGTGCCGCTGGCCCGCCCCGTCACCGTGGCCGCGCAGGCGCTGGTCGCGCTGATGCTGCTGACCCTGCTGTTCGCCCGGAGGCAGGCCTTCGGCGGGGTGCTGCCCGGCCCACAGGCGTTCCAGCACTTCGCCGACCTGCTGCGGCAGGGATCCGACGACATCGCGCGGTACGCCGTTCCGGCGCCGATGGAGTCCGACGGCATCCGGCTGATGGTTCTCGGCGGCGTGCTGGTGATCGGGCTCCTGGTGGACACGATCGCGGTCACCTTCCGCAGCGCCGCCCCGGCGGGTCTGCCGCTGCTCGCGCTGTACTCGGTCGCTGCCGGCCTGTCCGACGGGTCCGGTGGCTGGGCGTGGTTCCTGATCGCGGCGACCGGTTACCTCATGCTCCTCCTCGCGGAGGGGCGCGAGCGGCTGTCGCAGTGGGGCCGGGTCTTCGCCGCGGCGCCGCGCGTCCCGGGCGGGCCACCCGGGCCGCTCGCCCCGGTGCGCACCGGGCGGCGGATCGGCGCGGTCGCCCTCGGCCTCGCCCTGGCGGTGCCGATGCTGCCGCTGCCCGCGATACAGGGCGGCCTGCTGGACGGTGCCCGCACCGGCGTCGGCACGGGCACCGGCGGTGGCGGCACGATCTCGGCGGTCAATCCCCTGGTGTCGCTGCGCGACAGCCTGAAACAGGACGAGGACCGCACGGTCCTGACCCTGCGCACCACGTCCGCGAACCTCTCCAACCTGTACCTGCGGATCGTCTCCCTCGACGAGTTCGACGGCACCACGTGGAAGCCCGCCAAGCGGCGCATCACCGCGGTGCCGGACACCCTCCCGACGCCGCCCGGCCTGTCCGCCGACGTCCTGCGCGCCTCGGTGCGCACCCGCATCTCGGCGGCCGACTGGTACGCGCAGGACTGGCTCCCGATGCCCTACCCGCCCAGCTCCGTGCGGGTCGGCGGCAACTGGCGCTACGAGCCGGTGGGCATGACGCTCGTCGGCGACCACGGCCAGACCACCCGCGGTGCCACGTACGACGTGACGAGCCTCGACGTGCAACCGACGGCGGAACAGCTGGCCGAGGCGCCGAAACCGCCCGCGGATCTGCTGCGCGCGTACACCAAGGTGCCCGGGTCGCTGCCGCCGGTGGTCGCGAGCACCGCCCGCGCGGTCACCTCGGGTGCGGCCAGCGACTACGAACGGGCCGTGAAGCTCCAGGACTACTTCGCGATCAACGGCGGATTCCAGTACGACACCGACGTCGAGGTCGGCAGCGGCACCGACGCGATCGCCACGTTCCTCCGGGACAAGCAGGGCTTCTGCGTCCACTTCTCCTTCGCGATGGCGGCGATGGCCCGCACCCTGGGCATCCCGGCCCGGGTCGCGGTGGGCTTCGCCCCGGGCTCCCCGCAGGCGGACGGCACCGTGGCGGTGAGCCTGAAGGACGCGCACGCCTGGCCGGAGCTGTACTTCGCGGGTGTGGGCTGGACCCGCTTCGAGCCGACCCCCAACCGGGGTACGACGCCGTCCTACACGGTGCCGCAGGCACCGGGCGCCACCGATCCCGAGCTGCCGCGGCCGACGCGGTCGGCGGGGGCGGACGCGTCGCCCTCGGCGACCGGGAGCGCGAGCTGCGACGCCCGGGACAGGCGTCCCGACCTCTGCGCCGGTGCCCTCCCGCTGAACCCGTCCGACCAGGGCGGCGGCGGTGTGCCCTGGTGGGGTGTCCTCGGCTGGACGCTGCTGGGGCTTCTCGTGGCCGGGGTTCCGCTGCTGCCGATGGTGTGGCGCCTGCGGCGGCGCACCGTGCTGCTGGCCTCGGCACAGCATGCCCCGGACGCCGCGGACGCGGCAGCCCCGGCGCCCCGGGCAGGCCGCGGGGAGAGGGAGTCCACGGGCGGGCCACCCGCGGCCGGGCCGGACGGGGCCGCCGCCCCGCAGGCAGCCGGTCACGTCCTGGCGGTGTGGCGCGAGCTCACCGACACGGCCTGGGACTACGGCATCGCGCCGGACGACGCGCTGACCCCGCGCAGGGCGGCGGAGCGGATCGTGCGGACGGGGCAGCTGGACGAGCAGGCGGCGGCGTCGGCGCGCCGGGTGGCGGGCGCGGTCGAGCAGGTGCTGTTCGCTCCGCGTCCGCAGGCGCAGCCGGGGCTGGCCGACGACGCCCGGAGGGTGCGTGCGGCACTGCGGAAGAGCGCGAGCCGAACGACCCGGCTGCGGGCCGTCGTCGCGCCCCGTTCCGCGGTCCGGGCGGTCTGGGACGTCACGGACCGCTGGCGGGCGGTCCGGGCGCGGTGGACGGCCCGCTGGACGACACTGCTACGCCGTCCGAGCGGTCAGAACGGCTGATGGGCTGAACGGCCGACACGGAGGGCGAGCGTCGACCGACGGGACGCCTGCCCTCCGCTCGGCCGGCGCGGCGCCGGGCAGACGACGGTCCCCTGCGCCTGCGGATCCGGGCGACCGGCCCACCGCGTAAACGGCGCGGGTGCCGTCCGTCCGCGGCGTCGGGCGCGGCGGATGCCCGCCCACCGCGGCGTACGGCGTCCGGACGCCCCTCCGGGCCTCCGGGTGACCCGGGCGCCCGCCGACCGCGCCTCCGGGCGCCCGGAGGCGCTCCCAGAGCATCCCCGGGGGATGCGGGACGCCGCGTACCGGGTATGTGCGAGGGGCGACCACCTCATCGGTGATCGCCCGTCGTGGACGCCCTGGATGCCGTCCGGCGCTCAGTGACCTTGCTGGTCGTCGCGGCGCCGCTGCCAGCGCTGCTCGATGCGGTCCATCATGGAGCGCTTGGGCCGGTGCTGGCGCCGGCCGTGCGCCTGGGCCCCGGTCTGTTCGCCGGGCTTGGGTGCCTTGCGCCAGCCGGTCACGGCCAGCACAGCGCACCCCAGCATGACGAGGAAGCCCACCACGCTGAGCCAGACCTGCTTGGCGACCATTCCGGCCATGAGGAGCGCAATACCAACGAGGAAGCCAGCGACCGCCTGGTAGACCCGCCGCCGGGTGTACGTACGCAGCCCGCTTCCCTCAAGCGCCGACGCGAACTTGGGATCTTCGGCGTACAGCGCTCGCTCCATCTGCTCGAGCATGCGCTGCTCGTGCTCCGAGAGCGGCACGGAGTCCTCCTCATCGTGCAGTCGCCGGGGCGACCGGGGGGGGTCTCTTCAGGATAGGCAGGGAATCGCCCCCGTGAAACCCGCCCCTCTGCGCCAATTGACCAACCGGGATCCGTCATGGTCGTCCCGGCCCGCTGAGGCTTGCATTCCCCGGCGGCCGACCCGTCATGCCGGGCGGTCCCCCTCGATCATACGGCTCCGAGCCCTGGAACGGAGGGCCTGTGGTGCACTCCATGCGCCGCCGACGCGCTGATCAGGCGCTCGGTCCCACGCGCCACAGAGGTTTACTCAGGCCTCCTTGGCCCCTTCCGTCTCAGCCAGCACATGGAGCTGGGTGGCCACGGAGTGGAAGGCGGGCAGTTCGGCAGCGGCCTCCTCCAGCTTCAGCAGCGCCTCCAGCGCCCCGGGCTCGGTGTCCACCAGAACGCCGGGGACGAGGTCGGCGAAGACCCGTACACCGTGCACGGAACCGACGTGCAGGCCGGCGCCCTCGACCAGTGCGGTGAGCTGCTCCGTGGTGAAGCGCCGCGGCACGGGGTCGCCGGCGCCCCAGCGGCCGTTCGGGTCATCGAGCGCCTGCCGGGCCTCGGTGAAGTGCCCGGCGAGGGCGCGGGCGAGGACGGCGCCGCCGAGCCCCGCGGCCAGGACGCTGAGGACGCCCCCGGGGCGCAGTGCGGCGACCGCGTTGCGGATCCCCTCGGCGGGGTCGTCCACGTACTCCAGGACGCCGTGGCACAGCACCGCGTCGTAGCCGCCGCGCTCGACCACGTCGAACAGCCCGTGGGCGTCGCCCTGCACGCCCCGGACCCGGTCGGCGACGCCGGCCTCGGCGGTGCGGCGCTCCAGGGCGAACAGGGCGTTGGGGCTGGGGTCGACGACGGTGACGCGGTGGCCGAGCCGGGCGACGGGCACGGCGAAGTTGCCGCTGCCGCCGCCGGTGTCGAGGACGTCGAGCGACTCCCGTCCCGTGGCCTTGGCACGGCGGTCGAGGGCGTCCTGGAGGACCTCCCAGACCACAGCGGTGCGGAGCGCGGCGCGCGGCCGGGAGGGGTCGGTGCGCGGCGACGTCGTCGCGTGGTGATGGTCGACGGGCGGGCGCATCGGGTCCGACACGGCAGTTGACTCCTCGGCGCGGCACCGCCTCTTGCCCGGCGGCGCGAACGGGGTGCCTCCCCGGCCCGGGGGTGCGGGTGGGCAGGCTTCAGGCGCTCTCCACCCTATTGCCTTCGGGCCCCCACCTGGTCATCACCGCGTGCGGCCCCCTGAGGCGGGTCGGTCCGGCGTCCGGCATGCCCTCCGGCGGGCCGCCGGGCAGGGGAGCCCGAGCCGGGCTCGCCGGCGTCCCGGCGGGGCTGTGGCAGGACCGGCTGGAGCACCAGCATCCGCTCGACGAGGCGGATGAACATGCCCACGTCCCGGATCAGGTCGTCGGCGTCCCGGCGGCCGGCCGCGCCCCGGATGCCCGCCTCGGCCAGGGCGCGGCGGCGGGCGCCGGAGGCGAACAGCGCGCTCCACTCGGTGAGCTCGGGCGCGATCTCCGGGAGCACGTCCCAGGCGCTCCGGATCCTGGCCCGCTTGCGTGGCGTGGCCTCTGGCCGGCCGCGGGCGGCGAGCACGGCGGCGGCCGTGCGCAGGGCGGCGAGGTGGGCGGTGGCGTAGCGCTCGTTCGGTGAGTCGAGGGCGGTCGCCTCGTCGAGTCCGGCGCGGGCCTGGGCGAGCAGGTCCAGCGCGGCCGGCGGGGCCGTGGTCCGGCGCAGGACGGGGTGCACGTCGCTCGCCGGTCCGGTCAGTGAGGGGGCAGGGCCGGTGGCGCGGCGCCGGTGGACGGCGGCTGCGGAGTGGCTGGCCATGACGAACCTCCTGTCGTCTGGGTGACGGCGCTCCCGCTACGGAGTGCCGTTGGGACCCATCGTGAGGTATAGCACTGACACTCCGCCCTGACCTGCCGTTTTGCCTCGACCGCCAGTTCGGGCTAGTTTTTGCACTGACCAGTCAGTTCAAAAGTGGTTCCGGAACGGGGGTGGGACTGTGGCCGGAGCCGGCGTCGTCGCCGACAACCTCGGGCTTTCGGGTCCCCGCGGCTGGGCCTTCCGCGGTGTCGACATCACCGCGGAGCCCGGTTCGCTGATCGCGGTGGCAGGACCGTCCGGCTCCGGACGCACCTGCCTGCTGCTCGCACTCACCGGGCGGATGCGCCCCACCGAGGGCACGGCTGCCGTGGACGGCCTGAAGCTGCCCCGGCAGATGGCCGCCGTCCGCCGCATCAGCGGGCTGGCGCACGTGCCGGGCGTCAGCGACCTCGACCCGGCCCTGACCGTCGGGGAGCACCTGCACGAGCGGGCGCTGCTCCAGCGCCGCTTCGGGGACTCCCTGCGGGGGCTGCTGCGCCCGCGCGCCGAGCGCTCGGCCGAGACGCGGCAACGGGTCGACGCCGCACTGAGCGCCGCCGGGCTCGACCGGGAGGCCCTGCCCAAGGGTTCCCGCACCGCCGTACGCGATCTGGAGCGGATCGAGGCGCTGCGGCTGTCGGTCGCCCTCGCGCTGATCGGCCGCCCACGGCTGCTCGGGGTCGACGACACGGACCTGAAGCTGTCGGACGCAGAACGCGCCGAGGCCTGGTCGCTGCTCCGCTCGGTCGCCGAGGCGGGCACGACGGTCGTCGCGGTGTGCAGCGAGGCACCCGAGGGCGCCGTCGCCGTCTCCACCGCGGCCGCAAGCACCCCCGAGGGGAGGGAAACGGCGGATGCGCTCGCCCCGACTGGCCGCGCTTGAGCTGCGGCGCTTCGGCCGCGGGAGACTCCCCCGCGCCGCCCTCGTCGCCCTCCTGCTGCTGCCCCTGCTCTACGGCGCGCTGTACCTGTGGTCCTTCTGGGACCCCTACGGCCGCCTGGACCGCGTCCCCGTGGCGCTCGTCAACGCCGACCGGGGCGCGAGCGTGGACGGAAAGCGGATCACCGCGGGCGACGACATCACCGGCCGGCTGCTGGAGTCGCGGACCTTCGAGTGGCACGAGGTCGACGCCGAGCAGGCGCGCAAGGGTGTCGAGGACGGCACGTACTACCTGTCGCTGACGATGCCGTCCGACTTCAGTGCGCGGATCGCCTCCAGCTCGGGAGCCTCGCCCGAGACGGGCGCCCTGCAGGTACGCACCAACGACGCGAACAACTACATCGTCGGGCAGATCTCCCGGACGGTCTTCAGCGAGGTGCGCACGGCCGCGTCCACGAAGACGGCGCGGTCCTTCCTGGACCGGATCTTCATCTCGTTCTCCGACATCCACGGTGCCACCGTCGAGGCGGCCGACGGCGCCGACCGGCTCAGCAGCGGCATCGGCCGGGCGGAGAAGGGCTCCAAGGACCTCGCCGACGGCCTGAGGGACGCCGAGGACGGCAGCGGCGAGCTCTCCGGGGGCCTGAAGAAGCTCCACCGGGGCGCGGGCGACCTGGAGGACGGCGCGGCGCAGGTCGCCGCAGGCACCCGTACGCTCGCCGAGCGCGTCAACGGGACCGCGGACCGGGTGGGCCCGTTCCTGAAGGACAACGAGAAGACCATCGGGGACACGGCCCGGCTGGTGGCCGACTCTGCCGCCGGGATCCGGCACAACCTCGACACCCTGGTCGAGAAGGCCCCGGTCGCCGCCAGGGGCGCCCATCTGGCCGCCGACGGGCTGAGCGCCGTCTACCGGCGGCGCTGCGAGGAGGCCGTGCTGCCCGACCCCGCCTGCGCCGACCTGAAGAAGGCGGCGCAGGGCGCCGCGGACGTGGCGACGATCGCCGACGACCTCAACACGCTGATCGCCGACGAGGACGGCGACCTGAAGAAGCTCGACGCCGACCTGGCCACGCTCGAGAAGCAGGCCGACGCGCTCGCCGCCCGCGCCCCGCACCTGTCGGAGGACCTGGACGACGCCGTCGAGAAGATCAACGCCCTCGACAGCGGTGCCGCCGAGGTCGCCAGGGGAGCGAAGGCCCTGCACACCGGCCTGGGCACGGCGAAGAAGGGCGCGTCCGACCTCGACCGGGGCGTCGGCCGGCTCAGGGCGGGCGCCGAAACGCTCAACGGGGGCATGTACAAACTGGTCGACGGCTCCGGCAAGCTCGCCGGCGGGCTGCACGACGGCGCCGAGCGGATCCCCGACTACGACGGGCAGGAGCGCGACCGGCGCACCGGCGTCATGGCCGACCCGGTCCAGCTCGCCGCTCAGGACCTGCACAGGGCACCCAACTACGGCACCGGCTTCGCCCCGTACTTCATCCCGCTGTCGCTCTGGGTGGGCGCCATGGTGGCCTACATGCTGATCGCACCGATGAACCGGCGCGCGCTCGCCGCGGGCGCCCCCGCCTGGCGGATCGCGCTGGCGGGCTGGCTCCCGGTGGCGGCGATCGGGGTGCTGCAGACGGCGGCCCTGATGGCGGTGCTGCACTGGGCGATCGGGCTGGAGCCGGCCCGGGCGGCCGGGACGGTGGCCTTCCTGTTCCTGGTGACGGCCTGCTTCGCGGCGATCGTGCAGTGGCTGAACGCGCGCTTCGGCGCGGCGGGCCGGATCCTCGTGCTCGCCCTGCTGATGCTCCAGCTGACCTCGGCGGGCGGCACCTACCCGGTGCAGACATCACCGGACTTCTTCAACGCCGTCCATCCCTTCCTGCCGATGAGCTACGTCGTCCAGGCCCTGCGCCGCCTCGTCACCGGCGGCGGACTGGGCCCGGTGTGGACGGCCTGCGCGGTACTGGTCGCCTTCACCGCGGGCGCCCTCGCGCTCACCGCGCTGTCGGCACGCCGCCGCCAGGTGTGGACGCTCGACCGATTGCATCCGGAGCTGAGCCTGTGACCCCACGCGCGGGCGTTCCTGTGACAATCGGGGCCATGGAACGCAGCACGACGTCGGGCGGCAGCACCCGCCGCGAGGCCACCCGGCAGAAGCTCTACGAGGCGGCCGTCACGCTCATCGCCGAGCAGGGCTTCTCCGCCACCACGGTGGACGAGATCGCCGAGCGGGCCGGCGTGGCCAAAGGCACCGTCTACTACAACTTCGCGAGCAAGTCGGTCCTCTTCGAGGAACTGCTGCGGCACGGCGTGGGGCTGCTGACCGCCTCCCTGCGGGAGGCTGCGGAGCGCACGGCCGGGGAGGGCGGCTCCACCGTGGACGCGCTGGACGCGATGGTCCGCGCGGGGCTCGTCTTCATCGACCGCTACCCGGCCTTCACCCAGCTGTACGTGGCCGAGCTGTGGCGCACCAACCGGGCCTGGCAGTCCACGCTCATGGTGGTGCGCCAGGAGGCGGTCGCGGTCGTCGAGGGGGTACTGCGCGAGGGTGTGGCGAACGGTGAGTTCAGCGACGAGATCGACATCCAGCTGACCGCCGCCGCGCTGGTCGGCATGGTCCTGGTGGCCGCCCTGGACTGGAAGTCCTTCCAGCCGGAGCGCTCCCTGGACGACGTCCACGCCGCCCTGTCCCGCCTGCTCCAGGGGCGGGTGAGCGGACGCCCCTGACGGGCATGCGAGAGCGCCGGTCCGATCGCCGCGTCCCCCGCGGGCCGTCGGACCGGCGCCCTGTGCGTTCCCCCGCGGAACCCCCGTGGCGGTCGTTCCTGTGGGTTCCCCCGTGCCTCGCTCCCGCCGGTCGGGCCGGCGGAAGGAGCGGATCGAGGGCGGCTCCGTTCCGGCGCCCCGTGTCGCCGGTGCCGGAGCCGTGCCCTGTCTCCGTGCCTCCACCTTCTCGTCCGCCCGGGTCCGATCCCATCCGCGCGGGTACTCATCTCACCTCCTAGGTACGGATACTCAGTACTGGGTGCTCGGCCCCGGGCCCACCCCACCGGCGGGCCGCCGCCGGACCGCCGTGGCCCCGGTGCGAGCGGCGGCGGATAGGGTCGCGGGCATGGCACGGATTGCGGTGATCGGCGCCGGCATGGGCGCCATGGCGGCAGCCGCCCGGCTGGCTGTCGCGGGCCACCGGGTGGTGGTCCACGAGCGGACGCAGACGTACGGCGGTGGGGTGCGCCGCTACGAGCGGGACGGCTTCGGCTTCGACACCGGGCCCGGTCTGCTGCCGCTGCCCGCGGTCTGGCGGGATCTCTTCGTCAAGACCGGCAAGGAGCCCCTCGAAGCATGCGTCGACCTGGGGCAGGTCGACCCGTCGTCGTGCCACGTCTTCGCGGACGGCACCCGGGTGTCGCTGCCGAACGCCTCACGCGCGGGTGTGGTCGCCGCTCTGGACGAGTCGCTGGGAGCGGGCGCGGGCCGGCGCTGGGGCGATTTCCTGGTCCGGGCGCGCGAGGCGTGGGACCGCACCCGGCGCCCCCTGCTGGAGGAGCCGCTGTGGCCGAACTGGCAGGTGCTGGCCGAGCGGGAGCCGTATCCCGCGGTTCCGCACAAGCGGCTGCTGCGCACGCGCCGCGCGGGGACGCTGCACGAGATCGGCGCGTGGGAACTGCGGGACGAGCGCCTGGCATGCCTGCTGGAGAGCCATGCCCTGGCCCACGGCCTCGATCCGCGGACCGCTCCGGCGAGCGCGGCCGTGCTGCCGTACCTGGAGCACGCCTTCGGCATGTGGTACGTGCGGGGCGGCATGCGGGAGCTGGCGCGTGCCGTGTACGAGCGGTGCGTGGCCCGCAGGGTCGAGTTCGCCTTCGGCGCCGAGGTCACCGCCGTCGTCGGGAAGGACGGCCGGGCGGCGGGGGTGGAACTGGCCGACGGGACGGTGGCCGGGGCCGACCATGTCGTGGCCGGCGTGGACCCGGTGCGGCTGCGGGACCTGACCGGGCGCCCGCTGGACGGGGACGGTGACGGTGACGTCCGGGCCTCCCCGGTGGCGACCGGGCGGTTCACGCTTCTGCTGGCCCTGCGCGGCGAGCGGGAGCCGGGTGCCGCACACCGCACGGTCGTCCACGCACCGGACCGCGGGGCCGAGCCGGCCTTCGCGGCGTCCTCCGGCGTCGACGGGGCCGGCCGCCCCACCGTCACCGTGCTGCGGCCCGACGACCCGGCGCTGCGTCCGGACGGCGCGCACGAGTCCGCGGTGGTGTCCGCCGTGGCGCCGGCGGACGGCGCGTGGGAGGACGGGGAGCGGGTCCGCCACTGGACGGACCTCCTCCTGGAGGCGGCCCGGCCCGCGCTGCCGGACCTCCGGGAGCGCCTGCTGTGGCACGAGGCGCGTACTCCCGGGCACACCGGGGAGGAGACGGGCGCCCACCACGGGGCGGTACCCGCTCCCGCTCTCGCCGCGGGGGACGGCCGCTTCCTGCATGCCGCCAACACCACGCGGCTGCCCGGCCTGTACCGCGTCGGAGGCTGGTCGCACCCTGGCGGAGGTCTCCCCCACAGTGGCATGTCGGGAGCGCTGGTCGCCGGGCTGATCGTCGAGGGGCCGGAGTTCCGGGGCTCCCGGTGAGGGGCCGCCGGGGGCGTGCGGTGGACCCGCGTAGAGCTCAGAAACGGTACTGCTCGCCGTAGCCGGTGCCGTTGCCCTGCCCTTCGCCTTGTTGGTACGGGTAGGGCTGCTCGGCCGGCTGCTCGCCGTCGTAGGACTCGTCGGTGCGTTGCTGCGGGACCCAGGTTCCGCCGGGCGGGGTCTGGGCCTGGCCGCCGGTCGCGTACGGGTCCTGTCCGTAGCCCTGCTGGTCGTATCCCTGGCCGCCGTAGGTGCCGTCGTAGGAGGCACCGCCGTAGGTCTGGGTGCCGATGTACGGGTCGGAGTAGGCGGCGTACTGCTGCTGATCCGAGCTGTCGTAGCCGTACTGGCCGTAGCCGGAGTAGCCGTCGTATCCGTAGGCCTGGTCGGTGCCCTGGGCGGCGGTCGCGTACTCGTCCTGCGGCTGGGCGGCGGCGTGGGCCGGGTCGCCGTAGACGCCGTAGGAGCCGGTGTCCTCGGGCAGCGGCTGCGGCTGGTAGACCGCGTCGGCGGTGCCGGAGCCCGCCGGGCGCGCCGGGGTGAAGACGTCGTCCTGGTCGTAGTCGTCGCGGTCGTAGTCACCGCGGTCGTAGTCACCGCGGTCGTAGTCACCGCGGTCGTAGTCGGCGCCGTAGCCGTCGGCGCCGTGGGCGTCACCGCCGTAGGAGGCGCTGTCCCGGTCTCCGTGGACGTCCGGCGTGTCGTCGTCGGCGTGGCCGTCCCCGGACGACCGGAGGTCGGACACCTCCAGGGCCGGGCCCTTGCGGCCGGCGGCGCCCCGGCGGCCCCTGCCCTTCTCGGCGGGCCGTCCCCTGACGGCCCAGCCGGAGGCGAAGCCGCGGCGGAACGACAGCGTGACATAGGTCTGGCCGACCGCGAAGGCGGCGGCTCCCAGCCCGATGACGACGACGGACGGGACCAGCACACCGAGGACGACGCCGAGGAAGCCGACGAACGCGAGGAGCCGCCAGCGCAGCCGCGCCTTGTACTGCAGCAGCACTTCACCGAGCAGCCACAGTGCGACGACGCCGAACGCGATGTAGAGGACCGTCCAGCCCATGTACGCCCCTCTCCCAGTGGCCGCTACGCAGTGTGTCGTATGGCTGTGCGACCGGTCTAGGCCTGCGAGGGATGGTGCAGGCCCAGGTTCTCGTAGATTTCCAGGGTCGCCGTGGAGCTGTTGAGCGTGATGAAGTGCAGACCCGGCACTCCCTCGGCCAGCAGCCGTGCGCAGAACTCCGTGGCGAACTCGATGCCAATGGAGCGTACAGCGGCAGGATCGTCTTTGGCTGTGAGGATTCGTTCTTTCAGGCTGTCGGGGAAGGCGGCCGTGCTCAGCTTCGGCAGCCGCTCCAGCATCCTGATACTGGTCACCGGCAGGATCTCCGGGATGACCGGGGTCTCGCAGCCGGCCGCGGCGACCTTGTCGCGCAGCCGGAGGTACGGCTCCGGGTGGAAGAACATCTGCGTGATGGCGTAGTCGGCGCCGGCCCGGCACTTGTCGACGAAGTGCGCGACGTCCCGGTCCCAGTCGGAGGAGCGCGGATGCATCTCCGGGAAGGCGGCGACGCCGACGCAGAAGTCGCCCGACTCCTTGATGAGACGCACCAGTTCGGCGGCGTACGTCAGCCCTTGCGGGTGCGGCACCCACGCACCCATGGGGTCGCCGGGCGGGTCGCCGCGGACCGCCAGCATGTTCCGGATGCCGGCGTCGGCGTACTGGCCGATGATGTTGCGCAGCTCGGCGACCGAGTGGTCGACCGCGGTCAGGTGGGCGACCGGCGTGAGCGTGGTGTCCACGACGATCTGCTGGGTCTCCTTGACGGTGGTGGCGCGGGTGGAGCCGCCGGCACCGTAGGTCACCGAGACGAAGTCGGGAGCCACGGCCTCGACCCTGCGCAGCGCGTTCCACAGGTTCCGCTCGCCGGCCGGCGTCTTCGGCGCGTAGAACTCGAACGAGTAGGTCGTCTTGCCTGCGGCGAGGATCTCGTGCACGGTGCGCGCGCGATCAGTCCTGGTGGACGGGGTTCCGAGGGCCATACGGGCAGGTTAACCAGGGGCCGCCGGTCACCCAACCGAATGCCGGAGATTTGCCCGGATTGCCGGGATGTTGTCCATCCCTTGGACACCGGCCGCGGAGCGCGCCCCTCAGTCGTCCTGCCGGAGCCGCTTCGCCAGTTCGGCCGCCGCGGCGCCGGGGTCGTCCGCCTCCGTGATCGCGCGGACCACGACCACCCGGCGGGCACCGGCGTCGAGCACCCGGTCGAGGTTGCCGTGGTCGATGCCGCCGATGGCGAACCAGGGACGGTCCGTGCCGAGGGCGGCCGTGTGGCGGACGAGATCGAGCCCGGGGGCGTGGCGGCCGGGCTTGGTGGGGGTCGGCCAGCACGGGCCGGTGCAGAAGTAGTCCACGCCCTCCTGGACGGCGGCGGCCTCCGCCTCGGCCGCGGAGTGCGTGGAGCGGCCGACGAGGACGTCGCCGCCGAGGATCGCGCGGGCTGCGGGGACCGGGAGGTCGCCCTGGCCCAGATGGAGGACGTCGGCGCCGGCCGCGTGGGTGACGTCCGCGCGGTCGTTGACCGCGAGGAGCCTGCCGTGCCGGCGGCAGGCGTCGGCGAGGACCTCCAGGTACCGGAGCTCCTCGGCGGCCTCCATGCCCTTGTCGCGCAGCTGCACGATGTCGACACCGCCCGCCAGGGCTGCGTCCAGGAACTCGGCGAGGTCGCCCTGCCGCCTGCGCGCGTCGGTGCAGAGGTACAGCCGGGCGTCGGCGAGCCGGGCGCGGGCGTCGGTGTGCAGCATGCGTGGTCCCCCCGGGTGGGTGCGGTGTCGGTGGCGTACGGGCCGCGGCCGGGCCCGAGGGCACGGCCCGCGCGGGCAGCGGCGGCCAGGCCGCTGCCCGCGCTCACGCGGACCGCGGCCCGTACGCCGGACGGCGTCGACGCCGTCTCGGTGATGCAGCGGATTCGGTTCAGACGGCGAGCGCCTGGGCGCGGCGCTTCACCTCCGTGCCGCGATTCTCGCTCAGGGCCTGCGCCGGGGTGCCGGGCAGGGTCGGGTCGGGGGTGAAGAGCCACTCGATCATCTCTTCGACCGTGAAGCCGTCATCCCTCAGCAGCGTCAGGGTGCCGGACAGGCCCTTGACGACCTTGTCCCCGTCGATGAAGGCGGCAGGGACGTGCAGCGCGCGGTTCTCACCACGGCGTACGGCGATGAGCTGGCCCTCCTTGACCAGCTGCCGCACACGTGTCACCTCGACGCCGAGCTGTTCGGCGATGTCGGGGAGGGTGAGCCAGGCGGGGACGAGAGCATCGATCTTTGCGTCAATCTCGGTCACGGGACCAAGCCTGCCATCTGCCGCCGACAGTCGGAAGCCGACCCGGTCCACCCGGGGCACGCTCGCGCGCCCCGGCCCTACGCGACGGCCTTCTTCAGGGGCCGGGCCGGGTCCGCGAGCAGTTCGGGGTCCATCGGCGTGCCCGCCTCGATCAGCCGCCGCCCCTGTGCCAGGTCGCGTGGCCTGCCGACCGCGAGGAGCGCCACCAGCCGGTCCCCGCGCAGCCAGCACACCGTCCAAGCGGGCCCGGCCGGGTCGCCGCGCCGGACGGTGCGGTCGGCCGCGGCGTGGTGCCCGGCGTACTGGACGAAGCGGCCGAACTGCTCGGACCAGAAGTACGGGACCGGATCGTAGACCACGGGTGGCTCACCGGTGGCCGCCCCGATGATGTTCGCCGCCACGGTGCGCGGGCCCTGGAGGGCGTTGTCCCAGTGGTGCACCAGCAGCCGCTCGCCGTAGCGGCCGGAGGGGAAGGAGGCGCAGTCGCCGACGGCGTACACGTCGGGGACGGAGGTGTGCAGGTGGGCGTCGGCGACGACCTCGCCGTGCGCACCCAGCTCCACGCCGGAGCCGGCCAGCCAGCGGGTGGCCGGGCGGGCGCCGATCCCGACGACGACCGCGCCCGCGGGCACGCGCGTGCCGTCGTGGAGCAGCACCGCGCCCGGTTCGACGCGTTCCACGCGTGCGTGCGTGCGCAGCTCGACACCGCTGTCGGCGTACCAGGCGGTCATCGGGGCGGCGACCTCGGCGGGCAGCGCCCCGGCGAGCGGGCGGTCGGCGGCCTCGACGACGGTGACCGCACAGCCCGCCTCGCGCGCCGCGGTGGCGAACTCGGCGCCGATCCATCCGGCGCCCACGACCACGATCTCGTGCTGCCGGGCGAGCACCGGCCGCAGCCGTTCGGCGTCGTCGAGGGTGCGCAGCAGGTGGACGCCGGGCACCCCCTCGGCGCCGGCCAGCCGGACCGGTTCGGCGCCGGTGGCCAGGACCAGCACGTCGTACGGGACCGGGCCCGCCTCGGTGTCCAGCTCGCGGTCGACGGGACGCAGGGCGGTCACCTCGCGGCCGAGCCGCAGTTCGATGCCGAGGCCCTCGAAGTCCACGTCGAGGGCGGAGCCCTCGGCGGTGCCGAGCAGGACGGCCTTGGACAGCGGCGGCCGGTCGTAGGGCTGGTGGGGTTCGGCGCCGATGAGTGTCACCCGACCGGTGAAGCCCTGCTCCCGCAGGGCCACGGCGGTCTGCACCCCGGCCATGCCCGCGCCGACGACGACCACGCGTCCCGGCTGCCCCGTGCCCTGTTCCCGTGTCTGCTCGCTCACTGGATCACCATAGACAACTGACGTTGCGTCAGTCAGGGCCCGTGCTCAGTGACCTGCTCCACAGCACTGGTCCCGCTGCCCGCCCTGGACTCCCACCGCCACGTCTCCTCCAGCCGCACCCGCCCGTCGGGCAGCTCCACGACGGTGGACACGCAGTGCCCCGAGGAGGTCGTGCCGTCGGTCCGGAGCTGCACGTACCGGAAGTCCAGCCGGTCGCCGTCCCGGGTACCCACCAGGTGCCCGCGTACCACGTCGCCGCCCGCGTACTCCGCCCAGACCTCACCGTCCCTCTCGTGGTAGGCGAACCGGGTGCGCGTGCCCACCTGGCCCGGGGCCTGGTCGGCCACAGGAGCGAGGACGACGCCGTCGAGAGAGCGGGCCATGGCAGAAGACTCCCTTACAGAGGCGCGGAACCAACGGCTAGGGTGGCCAACGTAAAGCACTCGCGGGAGCCCGGACGCACCGGGCTGAGAGGGAGGCTGGCGGCCTCCGACCGTACGAACCTGATCCGGGTCATGCCGGCGAAGGGAGGGGCTGGACGCCCATGTCGCCTACGCGTACGTCAGACGTCCTCGTCGTCGGGGGCGGGATCATCGGGCTGGTGACGGCCTGGCGGGCCGCGCAACGCGGGTTCGCCACCGCCGTCGTCGACCCCTCGCCCGGCGGCGGCGCCGCGCACGTGGCGGCCGGGATGCTGGCCGCCGTCACGGAACTGCACCACGGCGAGCAGACCCTGCTCGGGCTGAACCTGGCCTCGGCGCACCGCTACCCCGGCTTCGTGGCCGAGCTGGCCGATGTCACCGGGCACGACCTCGGCTACCGCCGCTGCGGCACGCTCGCCGTGGCCCTGGACGCCGACGACCGCGCCCACCTGCGCGAACTGCACGCCCTGCAGCGCCGGTCGGGGCTGGAGTCGCAGTGGCTGTCGGGGCGGGAGTGCCGCCGCCTGGAGCCGATGCTCGCACCCGGAGTACGCGGCGGCCTGCGGGTCGACGGCGACCACCAGATCGACCCGCGGAGGCTCTCGGCGGCACTGGTCACCGCGTGCGAGCGGTCCGGCGTGGTCTTCCACCGGGAGTGGGCCGAGCGGCTGGTGCTGGCCGGGGAGCGGGCCGCCGGGGTCGTCACCCGCGGCGGGGCAGCGCTGGGCGCGGGCCAGGTGGTGCTCGCGGCGGGCAGCCTCAGCGGCCGGCTGGCCGGCCTCCCGGACGGCGTGGTGCCACCGGTGCGGCCGGTCAAGGGCCAGGTGCTGCGGCTGGCCATGCCCGAGCGGCACGGCCCCTTCCTCAGCCGTACGGTGCGGGCCGTGGTGCGCGGCGGCCAGGTGTACCTGGTGCCGCGGGAGAACGGCGAACTGGTGATCGGCGCGACGAGCGAGGAGCTCGGCTGGGACACGACGGTCACCGCGGGCGGCGTGTACGAACTGCTGCGGGACGCGCACGAGCTGGTGCCCGGCCTCACCGAACTGCCGCTGACGGAGACCCTGGCGGGACTGCGTCCGGGCTCGCCCGACAACGCCCCGCTGCTCGGCCCGACCGGACTGGACGGGCTGCTGCTGGCCACGGGGCACCACCGCAACGGCGTCCTGCTCACACCGGTCACCGGGGACGTCATGGCGCACGTCCTGACGACCGGTGAACTCCCCGACGTCGCCCTGCCCTTCGCCCCGATCCGCTTCGGGGCACGCGCCGCACTCACGGAGCAGCCCGCATGAACATCTCCGTCAACGGCCGACCGCGGGAGATCGGCCCCGGCACGGTCCTCGACACCGTCGTGAGGTCCCTCACCGCCGCGCCCTCCGGTGTGGCCGCCGCGCTCAACGAGACCGTCGTCCCGCGTGCCGAGTGGCCCGCGACCGAACTCTTCGAGGGCGACCGCATCGAGGTCCTGACCGCCGTCCAGGGAGGCTGAACCATGGCTGACGACCCCTTCGTCCTCGGCGGCACGTCCTTCTCGTCCCGCCTGATCATGGGCACCGGCGGCGCGCCCAGCCTGGAGGTGCTGGAGCGCGCGCTGGTCGCCTCAGGCACGGAGCTGACGACGGTCGCGATGCGCCGTGTCGACCCCGGCGTGCACGGGTCCGTGCTGTCGGTGCTGCGGAGGCTGGGCATCCGGGTGCTGCCGAACACGGCGGGCTGCTTCACCGCCGGGGAGGCGGTGCTGACGGCCCGGCTGGCCCGGGAGGCGCTGGGCACCGACCTGGTCAAGCTGGAGGTCATCGCCGACGAGCGCACCCTGCTGCCCGACCCGATCGAACTGCTGGACGCCGCCGAGACACTGGTCGACGACGGGTTCACGGTGCTGCCCTACACCAACGACGACCCGGTCCTCGCCCGCAAGCTGGAGGACGCCGGCTGTGCGGCGATCATGCCGCTCGGTTCGCCGATCGGCTCCGGGCTCGGCATCCGCAACCCGCACAACTTCCAGCTGATCGTGGAGAACGCGCGCGTGCCGGTCGTCCTGGACGCGGGCGCGGGCACGGCGTCGGACGCGGCGCTGGCGATGGAGCTGGGGTGCGCGGGCGTGATGCTGGCCTCGGCGGTCACGCGGGCGCAGGAGCCGGTACTGATGGCCGCAGCCATGCGCAACGCCGTGGAGGCGGGGCGGCTGGCCCACCGGGCGGGGCGGATTCCGCGCCGTCACTTCGCCCGGGCGTCCTCCCCGAACGAGGGTGTGGCCCGTCTCGACCCCGAGCGGCCGGCCTTCTGAGTCCCGCCCCTCGGCACCCGGCCGGCGGCACCGCGCAACCGCGGGGTCGGGGCGGGCGCGGGGACGTCGCGGGGACGCGGAGGCACAGGCCTGCGGAGGTGGAGACGCAGGTCACCGCGGGCCGGGGGGCGCCGTCACGACGCCGGTCCGGACGTCACAGCTCGGCTGCAGTCGCGCCCCGATCCCGTGGCCGGGTGAGGCGTGTCGGTCCCGGCTCGTAGACTCACCTGCGTGGATGCGACCCTTCAGGACCCTCTCGTCGGGCAGGTGCTCGACGGTCGTTACCGCGTGGACGCGCGGATCGCGGTCGGCGGGATGGCCACGGTGTACCGGGCCGTGGACACCCGCCTCGACCGCGTGCTCGCGCTGAAGGTGATGCACCCCACGCTCGCCGCCGACGGCACGTTCGTCGAGCGGTTCATCCGGGAGGCTAAGTCCGTCGCACGGCTCGCCCACCCGAACGTGGTGCAGGTCTTCGACCAGGGCACGGACGGGTCGTACGTCTATCTGGCCATGGAGTACGTCGCCGGGTGCACCCTGCGCGACGTGCTGCGCGAGCGCGGCGCGCTGCAGCCGCGCGCCGCCCTGGACATCCTGGAGCCGGTGCTGGCCGCGCTGGGCGCGGCGCACCGCGCCGGGTTCGTGCACCGCGACATGAAGCCGGAGAACGTCCTGATCGGGGACGACGGCCGGGTCAAGGTGGCCGACTTCGGGCTGGTGCGGGCGGTGGACACCGTCACCCACACCACCGGTGCGGTACTCGGCACCGTCTCCTACCTGGCTCCGGAGCAGATCGAGCACGGTGTCGCCGACCCGCGGGCCGACGTGTACGCGTGCGGCGTCGTGCTGCACGAGATGCTGACCGGGCAGAAGCCGCACGAGGGGGAGTCCCCCGCCCAGGTGCTCTACAAGCACCTCCACGAGGACGTGCCGCCGCCGTCCGCGGCCGTGCCGGGACTGCCCTACGCCCTGGACGAGCTGGTGGTGTCGGCCACCGCGCGCTCCGCGGAGGTACGGCCGAACGACGCGGTGGCGCTGCTGGCGCAGGCACGTGAGGCGCGGGCCGGGCTCTCCGAGGAGCAGCTGGACGCCGTACCGCCGCAGGCGCGTGCCCAGGAGCACGACAACGCGCAGGACCGCACGAGCGTCATCCCGCGCGCGCCGGCCGTCCCGCGCCCACTGCCGGTGAACGAGGACGCCGAGGACGAACAGCAGGTCCTGCACCGCACGAGCCGCCTGGAGAGCCCGCCGGCCGTCCCGCCGCGGCGCCGCCCGGCGCGCCCACGGCAGCGGCTCTTCACCGTGATCGCCGCCCTGCTGGTGGTGCTCGGCGTCGGCGCGGGCGTGTGGTACATCAACTCCGGGCAGTTCACCAGGGTGCCCCGGCTCCTTGCGAAGACCGAGGCGCAGGCACGGCAGGAGCTGAAGGACGCCGGGCTGGGTGTGAGCGTCGAGCGGGACTACAGCGACACCGTCGAGCGCGGGACCGTCATCGGCACCGATCCGTCCGCGGGCGCCCGGATCCGCGGCAACGGCTCGGTGACACTGCGCATCTCGCGAGGTCCGGAGACGGTGGAGGTCCCGGACCTGCAGGGCTACCGGCTGGACAAGGCGAAGTCGGTGCTGAAGGACAGCGGCCTGGAACCGGGCATGGTCACCCGGGAGTTCAGCGACGACGTGCCCGAGGGTTTCGTGATCGGCTCGGCCCCGGCGGCCGGCACCGAGCGCCACGCGGGTTCCGCGATCGCGCTCACCGTGAGCCAGGGCCGCCCGGTCGAGGTGCCGGACGTCACCGGCGAGGATCTGGACGAGGCGAAGGCCGATCTGGAGGGCGCCGGGCTGACGGTGGAGGTGTCCGACGAGCGGGTCCACTCCGAGTTCGACGCCGGGCAGGTGGCCGCGCAGACCCCGGACGGCGGCAGCGAGGCCGCGGAGGGCGACACCGTGACGCTGACCCTGTCCAAGGGGCCGGAGATGGTCGAGGTCCCGGACGTGGTGGGCCGGAAGGTCGACGACGCCAAGCAGGAACTGAGGGCGGCGGGCTTCGAGGTCGAGGAGGACCGCGGGTTGCTCGGGCTGTTCGGCGACAAGGTCAGGAAGCAGTCCGTGAAGGGCGGCGACACGGCCCCGAAGGGCTCGACGATCACGATCACCATCCGGTGACGTACGCCACCGGTGGCCGGGCCGTCCGGCCACCGGGGCGCACCGGAGCGCATGGCAGGCTGAACGGGTGAGAAGTCAGCAGGCGAAAGCCCCCTTGCGCAACCCTGTCGGTGCCCACGTCCCCGTCGCCGGCGGGTTGCACGCGGTCGGCCTGCCGTACGCCCGCGACCTGGCTGCGGAGGCTGTGCAGGTCTTCGTCGCCAACCCGCGCGGCTGGGCCACGCCCACCGGGAATCCGCGGCAGGACGAGGCGTTCCGCGCGGCCTGCGCGGACGCGTCGCTGCCGGTGTACGTGCACGCCCCCTACCTGATCAACTTCGGTTCGCACACCGAGGCCACGGTCGAGCGGTCGGTGCAGTCGCTTCGGCACTCGCTGCGGCGCGGGCGGGAGATCGGCGCGCTCGGTGTCGTCGTGCACACGGGCAGCGCGACCGGGGGGCGGGAGCGGCCGGTGGCACTGCGGCAGGTGCGGGAGCACCTGCTGCCGTTGCTGGAGGAGCTGACCCACGACGACGACCCGTTCCTGCTGCTGGAGTCCACCGCCGGGCAGGGCGCGTCCCTGTGTTCGCGGACCTGGGACTTCGGCCCGTACTTCGAGGCGCTCGACGCGCATCCGAGGCTGGGCGTGTGCCTCGACACCTGCCACATCTTCGCGGCCGGCCACGACCTGACCGGCCCGAGCGGCATGCACGAGACGCTCGACCTGCTGGTGGACACGGTCGGCGAGGACCGGCTGAAGCTGATCCACGCCAACGACTCCAAGGACGTGGCCGGCGCGCACAAGGACCGGCACGAGAACATCGGTGCAGGCCACATCGGCGAGGATCCGTTCCGGGCACTGATGTCCCACCCGGCGACGCAGGGCGTACCGCTGGTGATCGAGACTCCCGGCGGCAAGCAGGGGCACGCGGCCGATGTGGAGCGGCTGAAGAAACTGCGCGACGAATGACCCGACCCGGGGAATACCCCATGGGGGTATAGGGTTCCGGTGTGATGCAGGCACCGTCACCTGACCTTGGGGGCACACATGCAGCACGCGGCGCACACCGCAGACGATCACCACCTGGCACACCACGCGCAGGGGCACGCGCACCACGTCCCGGCCGGCGCGAGCTGGACCGTGGCGGCGCAGGCCACGCTGCACTGCCTCACCGGGTGCGCCATCGGCGAGGTGCTCGGCATGGTGATCGGCACCTGGCTCGGCTGGGGCAACGGGCCGACGATGGTGACGGCGGTCCTGCTCGCCTTCCTCTTCGGCTACTCGCTCACCCTGCGCGGCATCCTCAGGGCCGGCGTCGGCCTCGCGGCGGCCGTCCGGGTGGCCCTGGCCGCGGACACCCTGTCGATCGCGGTGATGGAGCTGATCGACAACGGCGTGATCGCCGTGTGGCCCGAGGCGATGGCGGCGCGGCTGGACGAGGCCCTGTTCTGGGGGTCGCTGGCGGTCTCCCTGGTCCTCGCCTTCCTGGCCACCACCCCGGTCAACAAGTGGATGATCGGCCGCGGCAAGGGGCACGCGGTGGTGCACCGGTACCACCACTGACACGCCTCGGGGGCGTCAGGAGCACCCCCCGCCGCCGGGAGTCAGAGCTCGGGGCCGTCCCCGGGCTCTTCCTGGTAGGAGTACCGCTGCTCCTTCCAGGGGTCGCCGATGTTGTGGTAGCCGCGCTCCTCCCAGAAGCCACGGCGGTCGGCGGTCATGTACTCCACGCCGCGGACCCACTTGGGCCCCTTCCACGCGTACAGGTGCGGGACGATCAGCCGCAGTGGGAAGCCGTGCTCGGCCGTCAGCAGCTCACCGTCCTTGTGGGTGGCGAAGAGTGCGCGGTCGGCGGTGAAGTCGGACAGGCGCAGGTTGGAGCTGAATCCGTACTCCGCCCACACCATCACATGGGTGACCTCGGGGGCGGGCGGCGCGATGTCCAGGATCGCCCGGGCGGGAATGCCGCCCCACTCCGCGCCGAGCATGCTGTACTTCGTCACACAGTGCAGATCGGCAACGACGGTGGCGTAGGGCAGGGCCGTGAGCTCCTCGTGGGTCCAGCAGTGCTTCCCCCCGTCGGCGGTGGCACCGAAGACCCTGAACTCCCAGCGCTCGGGCCGGAACTTGGGGACCGGACCGTAGTGCGTGACCGGCCAGCCCTTCTGCAGTCGCTGCCCCGGCGGAAGCTCGGACCGTGCTGCATCTCCAGATTCCTGCTCCACCGGATGACCCATGACTCCATCCTGACAGACCCGGAGCGGTGCACTGGACGGGGCACCCCGCAGAACCGGACAAGCAATACCAAGCATGCCCGTACTTACTAAGTCAACACTTACTGGACGATCTTCTGGGGCGGTGCAATCATGCCGCCGCAACCCCTCCACAGTTCCGCACGCGGAAGGAGCCTGGCGCGATGCAGGGCGACCCCGAGGTCATCGAATTCCTCAACGAGCAGCTGACCGGTGAGCTGACCGCGATCAACCAGTATTTCCTGCACGCCAAGATGCAGGAGAACTTCGGCTGGACCAAGCTCGCGAAGTACACCCGGCACGAGTCGTTCGACGAGATGAAGCACGCCGAGGTGCTCACCGACCGGATCCTGTTCCTGGACGGGTTGCCGAACTACCAGCGGCTGTTCCACGTCCGGGTGGGGCAGACCGTCAGGGAGATGTTCGAAGCCGACCGGCAGATCGAGGTGGAGGCGATCGACCGGCTCCGGCGCGGCATCAAGGTGATGCGCGAGAAGGGGGACATCACGTCCGCGAACATCTTCGAGGACATCCTCGCCGACGAGGAGCACCACATCGACTACCTCGACACGCAGCTGGAACTGCTGGAGAAGCTCGGTGAGGCGCTCTACGTCGCCCAGCTGATCGAGCAGCCGGAGAGCTGAGCAGTCCGGGTGAGGTCCGCCACGGATCGGCAGTCCTCCGAAGGGGGCGCGGGAAACCGCTCGGCCTGCCACGAAGGCGCCACGGGCGGCCCATGGCATGCGTCGCGGTACTCGGCCGGGGCGTTCAGGCGGCCTCGTCCAGGGCGGCTGCCAGGACCTGCCCCTCCCCGGCGGCCGGCTCGCGGCGCGGGACGGACCCGCGGCCCAGCAGCGCCTGGATCCGGCGGACGCAGGAACCGCAGTCCGTGCCGGCCTTGCAGGCGGACGCCACCTGGCGGGGGGTGCAGGCGCCGCTCTCCACGTGCTGCTTGACCTGCTGCTCGGTGACGCCGAAGCAGGAGCAGACGTACACGCGGTTCACCTCCCGCCGGGTTCCTTCACTGACGCCCCCCATGATCGGTGAGGCTAACCTAACCTTACCCATCGCGCCGGGGCCGCGAAAGTGCTGTGGGGCGCGGATCGCATGTGATCCGCGCCCCACTCCGCTTCACACCCGCCGACGGGTGCTGCCGGACGAAACCGTCACTGGTCCCGGTACATCTCGGCGACCAGGAAGGCCAGGTCGAGCGACTGGCTGCGGTTGAGCCGCGGGTCGCACGCCGTCTCGTAGCGCTGGTGCAGGTCGTCGACGAAGATCTCGTCGCCGCCGCCCACACACTCGGTGACGTCGTCGCCGGTGAGCTCCACGTGGATGCCGCCCGGGTGTGTGCCGAGCGCCTTGTGGACCTCGAAGAAGCCCTTGACCTCGTCGAGCACGTCGTCGAAGCGGCGGGTCTTGTGACCGGAGGCCGCCTCGAAGGTGTTGCCGTGCATCGGGTCGGTCACCCAGGCCACCACGGCGCCGGACGCCGTGACCTTCTCCACCAGCTCGGGGAGCTTGTCGCGGATCTTGTCGGCGCCCATCCGGACGACGAAGGTGAGCCGGCCGGGCTCGCGCTCGGGGTCGAGGCGCTCGATGTACTGCAGTGCCTCCTCGGCCGTCGTGGTCGGTCCGAGCTTGATCCCGATCGGGTTGCTGATCCGGGAGGCGAACTCGACGTGCGCGTGGTCCAGCTGCCGGGTGCGCTCGCCGATCCACACCATGTGGCCCGAGACGTCGTACAGCTGCCCGGTGCGCGAGTCGACGCGGGTGAGCGCCGTCTCGTAGTCGAGGAGCAGCGCCTCGTGCGAGGCGTAGAACTCGACGGTCTTGAACTCCTCCGGGTCCGCCCCGCAGGCGTGCATGAAGTTCAGCGCGTTGTCGATCTCCCGCGCCAGCTGCTCGTAGCGCTGCCCGGACGGGGACGACTTCACGAAGTCCTGGTTCCAGGCGTGGACCTGGCGCAGGTCGGCGTAGCCGCCGGTGGTGAAGGCGCGCACCAGGTTCAGCGTGGAGGCCGAGGCGTGGTACATCCGCTTCAGCCGCTCGGGGTCCGGGATGCGCTCGGCCTCGGTGAACTCGAAGCCGTTGACGGAGTCGCCCCGGTACACCGGCAGGGTCACGCCGTCACGCGTCTCGGTCGGCTTGGAGCGCGGCTTGGAGTACTGCCCGGCGATGCGGCCCACCTTCACCACCGGCACGGAGGCCGCGTAGGTGAGGACGGCGCCCATCTGGAGCAGCGTCTTGAGCTTGTTGCGGATGTGGTCGGCGGACACCGCGTCGAAGGCCTCGGCACAGTCGCCGCCCTGGAGGAGGAACGCCTCACCCTTGGCGACGGCCGCCAGCCGGGCGCGCAGCTGGTCGCACTCGCCGGCAAAGACGAGCGGCGGATACGACTCGAGGTCCGCGATCACTGCGCGCAGAGCCTCGGTGTCGGGGTACTCGGGCTGCTGCGCCGCGGGCAGGTCTCGCCAGGAGTTGCCAGCGCTGAGGCTGGTCTTCGCGTTCACGGTCACGCCCTCCACATTACGGGGTCGTGTCGACCGACTTTCGCGTGGCTCGACAGATGAGACAGGACCGCGCGATGCCGCTTGTTCCCTCCCCGGTAACATCAGCCACTTCTTCAACGCTGGTTTACATCCATTCAATCTTCGTATCCACAGGGGTGGGGGACTTGACCGCGGGTCATCGCAGGGACCGCAAGAAGAAACGCATGCTCGTCTACGGCGTCGCCTCGGTGGTGGCCGCCGCGACCACGGCCGGCACCCTGGCCCTGGCCTCGCCAGGGCTCCTGGGCTCGGACGGGCACCAGGGGCCGCCCCCGACGCTGCAGGACCAGTTCGAACACGCCGCCAAGGAGTTCGACGTCCCGCAGAGCGTGCTGATGGCGGTGTCGTACCGGCAGACGCGCTGGGAGGACCACGACGGTCTGCCGAGCACCACCGGCGCCTACAACGTGATGGGTCTCACGGACGTCGACAAGGACGATCTCGGGGACGGCCACGACGGCGAGGCCGACGAGCGCAGGAACCAGCTCGACCACATGAACCTCAGTGGCGACCCGGCCATCGAGAAGCACTTCGACGCGGACAAGGCTCTGCGGAGCCTGCGCAAGAAGCCCGTCGACACCAGCGACCCGCGTCTGCACACCCTGGACGAGGCCGCCGACCTCATCGACGTCTCCACGACCAAGGTGCAGAACGACACCCGGCAGAGCATCCGCGCGGGTGTGCCGCGCTCCTGGCCAAGTACCAGAAGGACGCCACCGGGTCGCTGCCCGAGGACCCGGGCGCCTGGTACCCGGCCGTGGCCCGCGCGAGCCAGGCCACCGACCGCAAGGGCGCGGACCTCTTCGCCAAGCGCGTGTACGAGTCGATCAAGACCGGTGAGCGGCGGGTCACCACGGACGGCCAGACCCTGACGCTGCCGGCCGACCCGTCGGTGAAGCCCGACACGTCGTCCGAGCTGGAACTCGCCGGGGCCGTGGCGGGCGCCACCGCCACACCCGACTGCCCGTCCGGCCTGAACTGCGACTTCCGCCCCGCCGCGTACACGCAGAACAGCTCCGACAACACCGACTGGGGCAACTACGGCGTCGCCGGCCGCCCCACGACCGGTCACGAGATCCGCTACATCCTCCTGCACGACACCGAGGGCAGCTACGACGGATCCCTCGCGGTCTTCCAGAACTCCCACACGTACGCCAGTGCCCACTACCTGATCCGCGCCTCCGACGGTCTCGTCACCCAGATGGTCGAGAACAAGAACGAGGCGTGGCATGCCGGCAACAAGAGCATGAACATGCACTCGATCGGCATCGAGCACGAGGGCTACGCGATCAAGGACGGCAGCTGGTACACCGAGCCGCAGTACGAGTCCTCCGCGGCACTGGTGAAGTACCTGGCGGCCGAGTACGACATCCCGCTGGACCGTGAGCACATCATCGGCCACGACGAGGTCCCCGGCCCGCTGGACAGCAACGTCCGCTCCCAGCACTGGGACCCGGGTCCCTTCTGGGACTGGAACCACTACATGCAGCTGCTGGGCGCCCCGACCGGTGCGGGCGGCGCCGGCGGCCTGTACGAGGCCGGCCAGCTGATCCGGATCGCACCGCCGTTCACCTCCGCCAACCAGCCGACGCTCACCAACGGCGGCACGGCGGTCGCCGCGCAGCCGGCGAACTTCGTGTACCTGTACACGTCGCCCTCCACCTCCTCGGCCAGGATCACCGACGCCTACCTCGGCAACGTGAACCCGACCGACGGCGCGAACTGGGCCGACAAGGCCGTCGCCGGCGGTGAGTACGTGGTCGCCGAGGCGCAGCAGGACTGGACCGCCATCTGGTACGGCGGCAGGAAGGCCTGGTTCTACAACCGGGGCGGTCAGTTCGCCGCGGCCGTCGGCACGCAGAGCGTGATCACGCCCAAGGCGGGCAGGAGTTCCGTCCCGGTCTACGGGCGCACCTACCCCGAGGACGCGGCGTACGGCGGGACCGGGGTGCCGGTCCAGGGCGGCAACACCGCCTCGCTGACCGAGTACAGCGTCCTCGCCGGGCAGAAGTACACGCTGGGCGGCTCGGCCGTGACCGGCTCGTACTACAACAGCGGCACCTACGACGGGTCCGGCACGGGCTCGCGCACGGTGGTCGTGGGCAGCACCAACACCTTCTACCCGATCCGCTTCAACCACCGGGTCGCCTGGGTGCGCACCTCGGACGTCGACGTGGTGAACAGCACCGCTCCCGACCCCGGCACCGACCGCTACAACATCCTCGGGCGCGACAAGTACGGCACGCTGTGGCAGTACCAGGGCACCGGCGACGCCGGCTCCCCGTTCTTCGGCCGCTACCGCGTCGGCGGCGGCTGGAACACCTACGACACGGTCACGCCGCTGACGGCGCTGCGGGCGAACGGCACGGGCGACATGGTGGCCCGCGACGGCAGCGGCGTGCTCTGGTACTACAAGGGCAGCGGCAACCCGTCCGCGCCGTTCCTGTCGCGGACCCGGGTCGGCGGCGGGTGGTACGTCTACAACACCATCCTCGGCGCCCGGGACCTCACCGGCGACGGCAGGGCCGACCTGATCGCCCGCGACGGCAGCGGTGTGCTGTGGCTGTACCAGGGCACCGGCGACACCGGCGCCCCGTTCGCCGCCCGCAGCCGGATCGGCGGCGGCTGGTACGTCTACGACACGATGGTCAGCACCGGCGACCTCGACGGCGACGGCAAGGCCGACCTGGTCGCCCGCGACGGCAGCGGTGTGCTGTGGTTCTACCGGGGCACCGGCGACGCCGCCGCTCCCTTCGCGGCGCGCACCCGGGTCGGTGGCGGCTGGTACGTCTACGACGTGCTCAACGGGCCGAGCGACCTGAACCGCGACGGCAGGACGGACCTGATCGCCCGGGACAAGGACGGTGTGCTCTGGTTCTACGAGGGCACGGGCAACGCCTCCGCGCCGTTCGCCTCGCGGAGCCGGATCGGCGGAGGCTGGTACATCTACGACATGATCGTCTGACACCGGCCGCGCGGATGCGTTAAGGTGCGTCCCATGTACGCGCCGACGCACCAGAACTGGTGGTGGACCGCTCATCCGGCGGCCCACTGACCGCGCGTACATCCAGACGACGCGAAGGCCGCCCCGAGGGCGGCCTTCGGCGTTTCCCGGCCCGGGCCGTTCCTCCCAGCGAGAAGGAAACGGACCCATGACACTGCTCGACCTCCTCGACGATCCCCGCCCGTTCGCCCTGCTGCGCCGCCGCACGCCGGGCCACGACGAGAACACCGTCGAGGTGCTGATCGGCCCGGTCGCCTCCTGCGAACGCCTCGCCGATCTGCCCGGCGAGGGCCTCGCGCTCGTCCCCTTCCGGCAGATCCGCGAGCGTGGCTTCGACGTCCGCGACGACGGCACGCCGCTGGCCGTCCTCGTCCCCGAGGAGACCCGCACCCTCACGCTGGAGGAGGCCCTCGCCCAGCTGCCCGGGCACCGCGTCCGCGTCGAGGACGGAGGCTTCGACGTGCCCGACGAGGAGTACGCCGAGACCGTCTCCCGCGTGCTGCGCGAGGAGATCGGGCGGGGCGAGGGCGCCAACTTCGTGATCCGGCGGACCTACGAGGGCCGGATCCCCGGCTTCGGCAGGGCCGACGCGCTGGCCCTGTTCCGGCGGCTGCTGGAGGGCGAGCGGGGCGCCTACTGGACGTTCGTGGTGCACACCGGGGAGCGGACGCTCGTCGGTGCCAGCCCCGAGGTGCACGTGCGCATGTCCGGCGCGCGACCCTGCGCCGGCGGGGCGGGGACGGGCACGGTCGTGATGAACCCGATCAGCGGGACCTACCGCTACCCCACCGGGGGCCCCACCCCCGAGCACCTGCTCCGGTTCCTCGCCGACGGCAAGGAGATCGAGGAGCTGTCCATGGTCGTGGACGAGGAACTGAAGATGATGTGCACGGTCGGCGACATGGGCGGGGTCGTCGTCGGGCCTCGGCTGAAGGAGATGGCGCACCTGGCGCACACGGAGTACGAACTCCGCGGAAAGTCCTCGCTGGACGTGCGCGAGGTGCTGAGGGAGACCATGTTCGCGGCGACCGTCACCGGGTCCCCCGTGCAGAACGCCTGCCGGGTGATCGAACGGCACGAGACCCGCGGGCGCGGCTACTACGCCGGCGCCCTGGCCCTGCTCGGCCGGGATGCCGGCGGCGCCCAGACCCTCGACTCCCCCATCCTCATCCGCACCGCCGACATCTCCGCCTCCGGGCGGCTGCGCGTACCGGTCGGCGCCACCCTGGTGCGCGGCTCGGACCCGGCCGGCGAGGTCGCCGAGACCCACGCCAAGGCGGCGGGGGTGCTCGCGGCCCTGGGGGTGCGGCCGTCCCGGCCCCGCGCGGAGCGGGCGCGGCCCCGGCTGGCCGACGACCCCCGGGTGCGCGCGGCGCTGGACGGGCGGCGGGCCTCGCTGGCACCGTTCTGGCTGCGGATGCAGCAGCCGGCGCGGGAGCCGGCCGGGCACGCCCTGGTCGTCGACGCCGAGGACACCTTCACCGCGATGCTGGCGCACGTGCTGCGGTCGAACGGGACCACCGTCTCCGTCCGGCGGTACGACGAGCCCGGTCTCGACCGGGCGGTCCTGGCGCACGAGGGCCCGCTGGTCCTCGGCCCCGGTCCCGGTGACCCCTGCGACCTGGCCGACCCCAGGATGCGCTTCCTGCGCGAACTGACCTCGGCGGCGCTGCGGGAGCACCGCCACGGTGTCCTGGGTGTCTGCCTCGGTCACGAGCTGATCGCGGCCGAGCTGGGCCTGGAGATCGTGCGGAAGGAGGTGCCGTACCAGGGGGCTCAGACGGTGATCGACCTGTTCGGGCACACGGAGACGGTCGGCTTCTACAACAGCTACGTGGCCCGCTGCGACGACGAGACCGCGCGGAGGCTGGCCGCACGCGGCATCGAGGTCAGCCGGAACGCGGCGCACGAGGTGCACGCGCTGCGTGGGCCGGACCCCTCCGCGGGCGCGCCGGGGAACGCGTTCGCCGGCGTGCAGTTCCACCCGGAGTCGGTGCTGACGCTGAACGGCGCCGCCGTCGTCGGGCGGCTGCTGGGTCAGCTGCGGGGCACCAGCACGTTCTCCGAGCGGCGGCCGGCCCGGTAGTCGAGGACGTTGCTCACCGTGGTCTCGACGATCTGTCCGACGGCCTCCACGGTGTAGTACGCCTGGTGGGAGGTGACCAGGACGTTCGGGAAGGTGAGCAGGCGGGCCAGCGTGTCGTCCTCGATCGCCTGGAGGGACTTGTCGAGGAAGAACAGACCCGCCTCCGCCTCGTACACGTCGAGGCCGACGCCCGTGAACCGTCCGGCGCGCAGCTCGTCGACGAGGGCAGCGGTGTCGATCAGGCCGCCGCGGCTGGAGTTGACCAGGACGGCGTCGTCCTTCATCACCTTCAGCGCGGCGGCGTCGATGAGGTGCTGGGTCTGCGGCATCAGCGGGACGTGCAGGGTGACCAGGTCGGACTGGGTGAGCAGTTCCTCCTTGGAGACGTACTTCATGCCGAGGTCCAGGCAGGCGGGGTTCTCGGCGACGTCCCAGCCCAGCAGCCGCATGCCGAAGCCGTGGGCGATCCTGGCGAACGCCTCGCCGATCTTGCCGGTGCCGAGCACACCGGCCGTGCGGCCGTGCATGTCGCGGCCCATCAGCCCGTCGAGCCGGAAGTCGAAGTCGCGCGTGCGGGTGGAGGCCCGCACGATCCGCCGGTTGACCGCCATGGCGAGCGTCCAGGCGAACTCGGCGACGGAGTGGGGCGAGTAGTACGACACCCGGGCGACCGTGATGCCGAGCCGCTCGGCGACGGTCAGGTCGACGTTGTTGAAGCCGGTGGAACGCTGGGCGATCATCCGGGTCCCGCCGGCCGAGAGGATCTCCAGGACGCGGCCGTTCAGGTCGGCGTTGACGCTGCTGGAGACCACCTCGTAGCCGGTCGCGATCGGAGCGGTGTCCTCGTTGAGGAACACGTCCAGGCAGCGGACCTCGTGGTGACCGGCGAAGGCCCGCTCCATCAGCGGCTTCTCGTCGGCCTGCACTCCGAAGGCCAGGATCTCCATCGACTCTCCCGTTCGGGTCGGCATGGGCCGAATATACGGCCCCGGGCCACGGCGGCCGGCCGGCCCCCGGGCCGGTCGGGCACCCCGTCAGCCGAAGAACACTCCGGCCTCCTCGTACAGCTTCACATCCACCGTCTTCAGCCTCGCCGTGGCCTCGGCCAGCGGGACGCGGACGATGTCCGTGCCGCGCAGGGACACCATCGTGCCGAAGTCCCGCTCGTGCACCGCGTCGACGGCGTGCAGGCCGAAGCGGGTGGCGAGCCAGCGGTCGAAGGCGCTGGGCGTGCCGCCGCGCTGCACATGGCCGAGCACGGTGGTGCGGGCCTCCTTGCCGGTACGGCGCTCGATCTCCCTGGCGAGCCACTCGCCGATGCCGGAGAGCCGGACGTGCCCGAAGGGGTCCTGCGAGTTGTCCTTGAGAACCATGGAACCGTCCCGGGGCACGGCCCCCTCGGCGACGACGACGATCGGGGCGTACGAGGACCTGAAGCGCGACGTCACCCAGGCGCACACCTGGTCGATGTCGAAGCGCTGCTCGGGGACGAGGATGACGTTGGCGCCGCCGGCGAGACCCGAGTGCAGAGCGATCCAGCCGGTGTGGCGGCCCATCACCTCCACCACGAGGACCCGCATGTGGGACTCGGCGGTGGTGTGCAGGCGGTCGATGGCCTCGGTGGCGATGCCGACGGCGGTGTCGAAGCCGAAGGTGTAGTCCGTGGCGGACAGGTCGTTGTCTATCGTCTTCGGGACGCCGACGCAGGGCACGCCGTACTCGTCGCACAGACGTGCGGCGACCCCGAGGGTGTCCTCGCCGCCGATCGTGATGAGCGCCTCGACGTCGTGCTCGGCGAGGTTCTCCTTGATGCGCCGGACGGCGTTGTCGTGCCGGAGCGGATGGGTGCGCGAGGAGCCGAGGATGGTGCCGCCGCGGGGCAGGATGCCGCGTACGGCGGGGATGTCGAGGCGGACGGTGTCCCCTTCGAGGGGGCCGCGCCAGCCGTCGCGGAAGCCGATGAAGCCGTGGCCGTACTCCTGGACGCCCTTGCGGACGACGGCCCGGATGACGGCGTTGAGGCCGGGACAGTCCCCGCCGCCGGTCAGTACTCCGATCCGCATGGAATGGGTCCCTTCGCCGCGGTTGCCGCGTGCGAGCGGCGCTGGCGAGCCGAAAGAGGCTCTCCCAGCACGCTAATGGTGACGCAGGTCACTTCGGCAGGACCGCAACGGGCAATTCCGGTGAATTCCCCGGCGGTTGGCTGACGGCGCGGGCGGGGCGGCGCGGCCCGCCCGGCTCACTCGTCGTCCAGGCCCCGCTCGATGGCGTAGCGCACCAGCTCGACGCGGTTGTGCAACTGGAGCTTGCCGAGGGTGTTCTGGACGTGGTTCTGCACCGTGCGATGGGAGATGACGAGGCGTTCGGCGATCTGCTTGTAGCTGAGCCCCTTGGCGACCAGGCGCAGCACCTCCGTCTCGCGGTCGGTGAGCCGGGGCGTGCCCGGCTCGCCGCCGCCGGCGCCGGCGGGCGGCGCGGGCTCGGAGGCGAGCCTGCGGTACTCGCCGAGGACCAGACCGGCCAGGCCCGGCGTGAACACCGGGTCCCCGACGGCGGTGCGGCGGACCGCGTCCCGGAGTTCCTCGGTGGACGCCGACTTCACCAGGTAGCCCGTCGCACCGGACTTGACCGCCTCCAGCACGTCGGCGTGCTCGCCGCTGGCCGACAGCACCAGCACGCGCAGTCGCGGATGGGCGGAGACGACCTCCTTGCAGACCTGGACGCCGGGCTTGCCGGGCAGGTTCAGGTCCAGCACCAGCACGTCCGGCAGGGCGGCGCGGGCGCGCCGGACGGCCTGCTCGCCGTCGCCCGCGGTGGCGACCACCTCGAAACCGGACTCGGCCAGGTCGCGGGCGACCGCGTCGCGCCACATGGGGTGGTCGTCGACCACCATGACCCTGATCGGCCCCCGCTGCTCGCTCATCACCGCTCCGCCTTCCCCCGTGTCCGGGTTCCGTCTCTGGGTACCGTCAACTCGACCTCCGTGCCCTGCCCCGGGACCGAGACCCACTCGGCGGTGCCTCCGAGGTCGCGCAACCGTCCCCGGATCGACAGGGCCGCGCCGAGCCGGCCCTCGCTCTCGGCCTGCGCCAGCCGGCCCTCGGGAATGCCGGGCCCGTCGTCCCGCACGGTCACGATCACGGCGTCGGGCTCGTCCTCGACGAGGATCCAGGCATGGGCGCCGGACCCGGCGTGCTGGCGTACGTTGTCCAGCGCCGCCCCGACGGCGGCGGCCACCTCCCGCGCGGCGGCCGGGGGCAGCGGCACGGGGGCGCCCGGTTCGGCGAGGCTGACGCGGGCGCCGGCGTGCGGGGCGAGCAGGGAGCGCAGGTCCAGGGGAGCACCGTCGCGTGACTCGCCCTCCACCACGCGGACGACGGCGCCGCCGGCGGCGTCCCGGGGAAGGCGGGAGACCGGGACGAGGCCACCGGAGACCAGGCTGCGCAGCGCCACCTCCTGCTCCCCGGCGAGACGGCCCAGCTCGGCCGCCTCGCCACCGAGCGCGGACCCGCGGCGCTTGACCATGGCCAGGACCTGGAGCACTCCGTCGTGGATGTCCCGGGCCAGCCGCTCCCGTTCCCGGGTAGCGGCCTCGATCTCCAGGGCGCGGGCGAGGGTGCGCTCGGAGGCGCGGGCGACCTCGACGACGTAGCCGATGGCGATGGAGGCGACCCACACCAGGATCACGTTGTGCACGGTGTCCCGGGCCGGGGCGCCGCGCTCGATCAGGTTGGCGACGGCGACGGCGGTGGAGGCCAGCGCCGCCCAGCGCCAGCCGCCCTTGATCGCGAAGGCCAGCACCGAGCCGGCGGTCCAGATCGACGGCAGAGTGGGGCCGCCCTCGACGATCCGCTGGTGCGAGTCGGCGACGGGGGTGAGCAGGATGCCGGTGAGGGCGATCGTCAGGTCGGCGGCGAGGAAGCGGCGGGTGCAGGACGCCGCGCTCGCCACCCTGGGCAGCGTGGCCAGGGTCCACACGCCCAGCACGCCGTAGTAGGCGACGGCGATGCCGGGACGGGGGAAGCTGCCGTAGGCGGTGGCGAACAGCCCGACCGCGTACAGCATCGTCAGCACCCGGTAGGCGGCGAGGGCGCGCCACAGCGGCAGCTCGACCGACATCCTCACGACCTTCGCCCGTTTGGGCATGTCCCCACCCCGAGTCCCGGACCGCCCCCGACAGCCCCGTCACCCGCCCGGCCCGCCGGGCGTCGCCGGTGCCGCGACCGGAGGGTTCACCGGCTCGCGACGGCCGGCGGACCCATCGGTCACGGCACTAGCTCTCCTGCTTCTCTTTTCTCGCCTGGTCCTTCTCCGCCTTCGCCAGCGCCGCCCTGGCCTCCTTCTCCGCCTTGGCGGCCTCCGCGATCTGCCGCTTGGCGGCGGTCGCGTACATGTCGACGTACTCCTGGCCGGAGAGCTTCATGATCTCGTACATGACCTCGTCGGTCACCGCGCGCAGCACGAAGCGGTCGTGCTCCATGCCCTGGTAGCGGGAGAAGTCCAGCGGCCTGCCGATCCGGATACCGGGCCGCATCACCTTGGGGACGACCTTCCCCGGCGGCTGGATCTTCTCGGTGTCGATCATCGCCACCGGGATCACCGGTGCGCCCGTGGCGAGCGCCACGCGCGCGAGGCCGCCGGGCTTGCCGCGGTAGAGGCGGCCGTCGGGCGAGCGGGTGCCCTCCGGGTAGATCCCGAACAGCTCGCCACGCTCCAGCACCTCGATGCCGCTCCTGACGGCCGCCTCGCCCGCGCCGCGCGCGCCCGAGCGGTCGACCGGGAGCTGCCCGACGCCCTTGAAGAACGCGGCGGTGAGCCGGCCCTTCACCCCGGGCGTGGTGAAGTACTCGGCCTTCGCGATGAAGGTGACCTTCCGGTCGAGCACCGCGGGCAGGAAGAACGAGTCGGAGAACGAGAGGTGGTTGCTCGCCAGGATCGCCGGGCCCTCGGCGGGAATGTTCTCCAGGCCCTCCACCCAGGGCCGGAAGACGAGCTTCAGCGGCCCCCCGACGGAAACCTTCATCGCGCCGTACAACAACCGAGTGCCTCCTGATGTGTGTCGATCAGACCTTAACCCCACCGGCGCCGAACAACCCGACGGCCCTGGTCGGTGTCAGTGCGGTCGCGTACGGTGAACCTCACCTGGACGTTGCTCATGCCTTTCTCATGAACAGGAGACCGAAGGTGGCGGTCCTTCCTGGAGCCGAGCCGTACCGCCATGAGGGCGGGGAGGCCGGCGTCCTCCTCTGTCACGGTTTCACCGGTTCCCCGCAGTCGCTGCGCCCCTGGGCGAAGCACCTCGCCGGTCACGGACTGACCGTGTCGCTGCCCCTGCTTCCCGGGCACGGCACACGCTGGGAGGACCTCCAGGTCACCGGCTGGCAGGACTGGTACGCGGAAGTGGACCGGGAACTGCGTGCCCTGCGCGAGCGCTGCACGCACGTGTTCGTCGCCGGGCTGTCCATGGGCGGCGCACTGGCGCTGCGCCTGGCGGCACGGCACGGCGACGCGATCAGCGGCGTCGTCGTGGTGAACCCGGCGAACAGGGTGCACGGCCTGTCCGCGTACGCCCTCCCGGTGGCCCGGCACCTGGTGCGGACGGCGAAGGGCATCGCGAGCGACATCGCCCGGCCGGACGGCGCGGAACTGGGCTACGACCGGGTGCCGCTGCACGCGGCGCACTCGCTGCGCACCTTCCTCCGGCTGGTCGACGGCGAGCTGCCGCAGGTCACGCAGCCGCTGCTGCTGTTGCGCAGCCCGCAGGACCATGTGGTGCCCCCGGCGGACTCGGCCCGGATCCTCGGACGGGTCTCGTCCGTTGACGTTACGGAGGTCCTGCTGGAACAGAGCTACCACGTGGCGACGTTGGACCACGATGCAGAGCGGATCTTCGACGAGAGCCTCGCCTTCATCGGCCGGCTCGCTCCGGGTGTCGGCAAGGAAGGGACGACGGCAGGTGGCTGAGCACGACGCGGACCGCGGGGACGGTCTCGACGAGCCGGAGGAGCAGAGCGTGCCCTTCGACGAGACCGCGGCCTGGGAGGCGATCGTCGCCGGGTACGGCGCGGAGCCCCCGGACCCGCCGGGATCCAAGCCGTTCCGGTCCGTGGAGGACCTGGCGCTGCCGGAGCCGGAGGCGGACGTGGACGAACCGGAGAAGCAGCCCGACGGCAAGGGCGGCAGGCCCGCGGCACCACTGGGCGGCTCGGTCTCCTTCGCCCCGGGCGTCGGCCCGCGCGACTACTCGCTCTCCGAGCCGTCCGAGGACGACCTGGACGAGGACGACGAGGGGCACTTCGTGCCGCCGGAGCCGCCCCCGCTGCCCGAGTCGGACACGACCGCCCGGTTCGCGTGGCTGGGCGTGATCGGCGGCCCGGTCCTCCTGCTGCTGGCCGTGCTGCTCGGCTGGGACATGACCTGGTGGCTGACGACGCTCTGCGTCGGCGGCTTCCTCGGCGGTTTCGCCACCCTGGTGATGCGGATGCGGACCGACGACGACGGCACCGACGATCCGGGGCGGGGCGCGGTGGTCTAGGGGGCGCTTCGAACGTCCGGTGCGGTGCCCGCGGTGTCCGGTGCGTGCTCTCGGCGGGCCGGACGAAATACCTCGTACCGGATGTACCCCGGCTTACGACCGGTGCGGCGAGAGTGCGTGCCGGGCGCCGTGGGTGCTGTGCGGGACCGTCGAAACACCCCCTAGGGGGCCGGGGTCGATTCCGCGCAGGCCGCAGCGGAGGGCCGGTGCTGGTGGGCGGGGACTCTCAGGGCGGCCAGGACCGGGAGGTGGTCGGTGGCCGCCCGCAGGTCGGCCGCGGTGATCCCCGGAAGGTCCTCGGGGACCCCGCAGCCGAGGACGTCGATGCCGGCCGTGGCGAAGATCGCGTCGATGCGGCGGGCGGGGTCGCCCGGCCAGGTGTGCTCGCCGCCCCACGGGGCGACGGCGCGGCAGTCCTGGAGGCGCCCGGCCAGGCGGCGGAAGGTGCGGCCCTCAGGACGTTCGTTGAGGTCACCGCCCGCGACGACGTGCTCCGCGCCCATGGCGTCGAGCCGGTCCAGGAGCAGGCCGCCCTGCGTGTACCGCTCCTCCTGCTCCAGCGACAGGTGGCAGCTGAGCACGCCGAGCCGGGTCCCGCCGAACCGGACGACGGCGGTGGCGAAGCCGCGCCGGTGCAGGCCGGGGGTGTACGGCAGCAGGACGTCCTCGGTGCGGTCGACGGTGGCGCGAAGGCTGCACAGGATCGCGGGGCCCGCGGCGGTGGCCCCGCCGGTGAGGATCACGAGGTCGGCGGCGTGGGCCAGCCGGGCGAGCTTCTTGCGCCAGCGGAAGAAGCGCGGGGCCTCCTGGACGAGGACCAGATCAGGCGCGCAGGCCCGGATCACGCGGGCGAGGGCGTCGATGTCGTCGCGCATCGAACGGATGTTGTAGCCCAGAACCCGGATGACGGCTGAACCGTCTCCTTCGGTGCGGGAGTTGGGGAGCGGGAGCGGCGCCATGCCGATCAATGTACGCCCCGCGGCCCGGGGCGCGGGGACCGCGCGCGGGCCGGTCGTCCTGGCCGGTCGCGCTGCCCCCCGCGCTCTCGGGAAACCGCAGCGAGAGCCGCTACATGATCGGGTCGGGCTCGCGGGCCAGGTCGGCCGCGCCCACCAGGCCGGCCTTGTTCCCCAGCTCGGCCGCGCGGACCTCGGCGACCGGGCGCCAGTTGCCGCCGACCAGCCAGCGCTTGTACGACTTGCGGATCGGGTCCAGCACCAGCTCGCCCTCGTCGGAGAGGCCACCGCCGACGATGAAGGCGGAGGGGTCGAACAGGGAGGCCAGGTCGGCGAGGCCGGCGCCGACCCAGCGGGCCAGCTCGCGGTAGGAGTCGACGGCGACCGGGTCGCCCTGCCGGGCCGCCATGGAGATGTGCTTGCCCTCGATGCCGTCCGGGGTGCCGTCGCCGAGCGCCAGCAGCACGTCGGCGTTCTCGGGGGTGGCGTTGGCGCGCTGCTTGGCGTAGCGGACGAGGGCGCGGCCGGAGGCGTACTGCTCCCAGCAGCCCTGCGAGCCGCAGCCGCACAGCAGGCCGTCGGGCACCATGCGGATGTGGCCGAACTCCGCGGCCACGCCGAAGTGGCCGCGGCGCAGCTTGTTGCCGATGATGATGCCGCCGCCGAGGCCGGTGCCGAGGGTGATGCAGATGACGTTCCGGTGGCCCTTGCCGGCACCGAACTTGTACTCGCCCCAGGCGGCGGCGTTGGCGTCGTTCTCCACGACGACCGGAAGCCCGGCGCGTTCCTCGACCTTCTGCTTCAGCGGCTCGTTGCGCCAGTCGATGTTCGGGGCGAAGTAGACCGTCGAACGCTGGCGGTTGACGTATCCGGCGGCGCCGATGCCCACACCGACGATGTCGTGTCCCGCGCGTGCGCCCTCCACGGCCGAGGCGATGGCGTCCACGATGGCCTCGGGCGTGGTGGGGGTCGGCACCTTGAAGGTCGAGAGGATGTTGCCTTCCTCGTCGACCACGCCGGCCGCGATCTTCGTGCCGCCGATGTCGACGCCGATGGTGAGTCCCATGAATCCCTCAGTTTCGGTCGAGCCCCGCTACGGCCAACGGTACCCGAGGCCTTGCGGTCGGGGTTCCGTCGTCCGGCGGACGGACACGACGAGGGAGGGTCAGTCGAGGTCGATGCGCTGCCCGGGACCGGTGCCGTCGCCGCCGTCACCGCCGTCGGGGTCGCGGTCGTTGTCGCTCGGGCCGCCGAGGTCGTCGCGGAGGCCGGAGGTCCAGCGCCTCTCCTGGGCCTGGACGGCGGAGCGGTAGGCGGCGAGCAGTTCCCCGCCGGCGGCGGCCAGGTGGTCGAAGACGTCCGGGTTGCGCTCGATGACCGGCTCGACGGCCGTCCTGGCCTGCTCCACGACCTGCCGGACCACCTGCTGGGCGGCGGGCCCCGCGACCGCGCCGAGCAACGGGGACTGCAGGTCGGCGAGCTTCTCGGCGACCGCGTCGACGAGCTTGCGCAGCTCCTCGGCGGCCGAGCCGGACGACGGCCCGTGGGCGCCGCGGCGGCGGGCCTTCTCCTCCGCGAGGTCCTCGGCGCAGGCGGTGGCCCACGCGTCGTCGTCGGTGTCGGCGGCGAGAGGCACCTCGTGCTCCGCGGGCTCGGGCGTGGGGCTCTCTTCGCTCATGACGGACTCCTGACTGCGGTTCGTCTCTCCGACGTTACCCGAACGGGGGTACGCGGTTCACGGGGTGCGGGGCCACAGGGCCGGATCCGGCGCGAACCGGATGCGCAGCTCACCCTCGCGCAGGGCGGCGCCGTCGACCGTGCACCGGCGCAGGGCGGAGGGGAGAGGGACGACGCGGCGGAACGGGCCTGCGGTGACCACGAGTTCGTCGCCGCGCCGGACCAGGTCGAGGTCGTCGCGGGTGGCGCCGGGCAGCGGGATGTGCCAGACCAGGACGCCGTCGTCGGCGAGCCGGTCGGTGACGGGCCACGCGGCCGGTGAGGTGCCGGGCGCGGCGCCGGGCAGGGCGAGCGCGGCCAGGTCGTCGGTGCCGCGCGGGTCGCGGCCGAGGTGGGCGACGGTGCGGACGCTGCCGTGCTCGTCCCGCCAGTCGTCCAGGGCCTTGCGCTGCTGGGCCACGGGCCCGGCGAGCCACGATCCCGCCGGGTCGTCGGGGAGGACGCGGGTCGCGACGAGCAGTTCCACGGGCAGGGCGCGCAGCGCGACACCGAGCGCGGCGGTGCGCAGGGCGTCGGTACCGGCCGGTCCGGGTTCGGCGACCAGCCGCACCGCGGTCCCGCGGTCGGCGAGGACGGCCTCCACGGCGGCCAGCTCCATGTCCCAGCGGGCGGCGGTGTCGTACAGCCACTCCCCGGGCATCGGCACGCCCGCGAGCCGGCCGAGGACGGGGCGCAGGGCGCGGGCGGCCTGCCGCTCGGGCGGGAGCAGACGGCGCAGGTAGCGGCGGAGTTCCGCGGGGAGGGCGAGCAGGGCCAGGGCCTGCGGGACGGGCGGGAGGTCGACGACGAGCAGGTCGTGGGCCTCGGAGAGGGCGGCGTCACGCAGCGCGCGCAGCAGGGCGAGCTCCTCGGCACCGGGCAGCGGGGTGACCTCCTCGGGGTCGAGACGGGCGGCGCCGAGCAGGTCGAGGACGTTGGCGGCACGGTCCTGGAAGGCGGCGAGGTCGTCGCGGAAGGCGGCGGGTGCGTCGGGCCGCCAGGCGGTGAGGCGCGGGGCGGCCTGCGTGGGGGCCGGGCCGGTGGGGGTGCCGAGGACCGCGCCGAGCGTGTCGGAGCGGTCGGCACTGAGCAGCAGGGTGCGGGTGCCCTCCTGGGCGGCGGTCAGTGCGGTGGCGGCGGCGACCGTCGTACGTCCGCTGCCGCCCGGGCCGGTGATCAAGAGGGTGCGCATGAGGGTGCACGCTACCGAAGCCGGGCCGCGCTCCCGGGTGCCCGGCGCGGCGGCCGGGCCGGTCCCGAAGGCGTCACGGGGTGCCGCAGGGCCCGCCGGCACCGCCCAGGGGCCCCCGGGGCGGCGGATCCGGCCGCGCCGGCCCGGGCGGGGAGCGGGCCGCTCTACGGCGCCGACTCCACCCTCTTCTTCAGGCCCGCCAGCGCCCGGTCGATGATGACCTTCTCCGCCTTGCGCTTGATCATGCCGAGCATGGGGATCTTGACGTCGACGGTCAGCCGGTAGGTGACCTCGGTGGCGTCCGCGCCGGCCGGCTTCAGCAGGTACGAGCCGTCCAGGGCGCGCAGCATCTGGGACTTGACCAGGGTCCACGAGACCTCGTTGTCACCGGCCCAGGTGTAGGCCAGCGTCTGGTCGTCCTTGATGGCGCCCGCGTCCATGACGAGCCTGACCTGCTCGGCGCGTCCCTGCTCGTCGGACTTGAGGACCTCCGCCTCCTTCACCTCACCGGTCCAGTCGGGGTAGCGGGCGAAGTCGGCGATGACCGCCATGACGTCGGCCGGTGCCGCCTCGATCGTGATGCTCGAGCTGGTGTGTTCCGCCATCGCCGTGGCTCCTCCAGATGCGGGCCGGTGAAAGGTCGGCAGGTGTGCTGCGTGTGCAGCGTGAAGGCTACCGCGCTGCGGACCGGCCGCCTTCACCCCATCTGTGCACATCAGCGGGATCCCGTCACCATTCCAGCGCCCACGGCCTTCCCGTGCCCGCGAAGTGCCCCACGTTCACGCACTCCGTCGCACCGATCCGCATCCGCCGCGCCAGCGGCTGGTGGACGTGGCCGAAGAGCGCGTAGCGGGGGCGGGTCCGGCGGATCGCGTCCAGCAGGGCCCGGCTGCCGCGCTCGAAGCGGCGCGCGACGGTGTCGTAGGTCAGTTCGGGAACGTCCGGCGGGATGTGCGTGCACAGCACGTCGACCTCGCCGACGGCCTCGATCTTCGCCGCGTACTCCTCGTCGCTGATCTCGTAGGGCGTGCGCATGGGCGTGCGCAGTCCGCCGCCGACGAACCCGAAGACCAGCCCCCCGATCTCCGCCCGTTGCCCGTCGAGGACCGTGGTGCCGGGCCCGGCGTACTCCCGCCACAGCGGCGGCATGTCGACATTGCCGTAGGTGGCGTACGTCGGAGTGGGGAATGCCCGGAACAGTTCGTCGTACTGCCGGCGCACCGCGCGCTCGATGACCTTGGCGCGGTCGCCCTCGATGCCGGCCCACAGCCGGACGCCGAGCTCCCTCGCCTCCGTGAAGCGGCGGGCGGTGCGCAGCGCCACCATGCGGTCGGCGTTCTCCTCTCCGAACAGGTCGGGGAAGATGCCGCGCGAGTGGTCGGCGTAGTCGAGGAAGAGGACCAGATCGCCCAGGCAGATCAGGGCGTCCGCGCCGTCGCCTGCGCGGGCCAGGTCGCGCACGTTGCCGTGGACGTCGCTGACGACATGGACGCGGTGCCGCGTCCTGCGATGTGCGGCCGGTGTGGGTGGCATGACGATCAAGCGTAGAAGGAGGGCGCCCCCTGTGAACAGTGGCGGCCGGACCTGCGGTTACTGGCTTCGCGGGAAAGGGGTGGACTACTGTGCGCGGGGGAACGCCATTCCGTGTGACGCAGCGAACATCTCGCCGGGCCCCCCTGTCGGAAAAGCCATACCGGCGGGTAACGTCCGGGCAGTCCAGTCGTGCTCAGGAATTCAACCAGTGGGCTCCGCGTCCCGCCGGCGACCTCCTGGGTGCCTGACCGAGCCTTGGACCGCACCGTCGCATCACACAACGTCGTGGCGCCGGCGCCCTATGAGGAGCAGCAGTCTTGCGCGAGTTCAGCCTTCCGGCTTTGTACGAGGTCCCTGCGGACGGCAACCTGACCGACATCGTCCGCAGAAACGCCGCGCAGCACCCGGACGTCGCCGTCATCGCCCGCAAGGTCGATGGGGTGTGGCAGGACGTCACGGCCACGGTGTTCCTGGCCGAGGTGCACGCCGCCGCCAGGGGGCTGATCGCCTCCGGGGTCCAGCCCGGCGACCGGGTGGGCCTGATGTCCCGCACCCGGTACGAGTGGACGCTGCTGGACTTCGCGATCTGGAGCGCGGGCGCGGTCACCGTGCCCGTGTACGAGACCAGCTCCCCCGAGCAGGTCCAGTGGATCCTGTCCGACTCGGGCGCCACCGCCTGCATCACCGAGCTGGACGGACACACGGCCGCCGTGGAGTCGGTGCGCGAGAAGGTGCCCGCCCTCAAGCACGTCTGGCAGATCGAGGCCGGCGGTGTGGAGGAGCTGGGGCGGCTGGGCAAGGACGTCTCCGCCGCGACGGTGGAGGAGCGCAGCTCCCTGGCGAAGGCGGACGACCCGGCCACCATCGTCTACACCTCGGGCACCACGGGCCGTCCCAAGGGCTGCGTCCTCACCCACCGCAGCTTCTTCGCCGAGTGCGGCAACGTCGTCGAGCGGCTGCGTCCGCTGTTCCGCACGGGCGAGTGCTCGGTGCTGCTCTTCCTGCCGCTCGCGCACGTCTTCGGCCGCCTGGTGCAGATCGCCCCGATGATGGCGCCGATCAAGCTGGGCTGCGTGCCGGACATCAAGAACCTCACCGACGAACTGGCCGCGTTCCGGCCGACGCTGATCCTCGGCGTGCCGCGGGTCTTCGAGAAGGTGTACAACTCGGCGCGGGCCAAGGCGCAGGCCGACGGCAAGGGCAAGATCTTCGACAGGGCAGCGGACACCGCGATCGCCTACAGCAAGGCGCTGGGCGGGCCGACCGGTCCGTCGTTCGGCCTGAAGCTCAAGCACAAGGTGTTCGACAAGCTGGTCTACAGCAAGCTGCGCGCGGTCCTCGGCGGGCGCGGCGAGTACGCCATCTCCGGCGGCGCCCCGCTCGGCGAGCGCCTCGGCCACTTCTTCCGCGGCATCGGCTTCACCGTCCTGGAGGGCTACGGTCTGACCGAGTCCTGCGCGGCCACCGCGTTCAACCCCTGGGACCGGCAGAAGATCGGCACGGTCGGCCAGCCGCTGCCGGGGTCCGTGGTGCGGATCGCGGACGACGGCGAGGTGCTGCTCCACGGCGACCACCTGTTCAAGGAGTACTGGAACAACCCGCGGGCCACCGCGGAGGCGCTGGCCGACGGCTGGTTCCACACCGGCGACATCGGCACCCTGGACGAGGACGGGTACCTGCGGATCACCGGCCGCAAGAAGGAGATCATCGTCACCGCCGGCGGCAAGAACGTCGCCCCGGCCGTGATCGAGGACCGCATCCGCGCGCACGCGCTGGTCGCGGAGTGCATGGTGGTCGGCGACGGCCGGCCGTTCGTGGGCGCGCTCGTCACCATCGACGAGGAGTTCCTGGGCCGCTGGGCCGCCGAGCACGGCAAGCCGGCGGGCTCCACGGCGGCGTCGCTGTGCGACGACCCGGACCTGATCGCCGCCATCCAGTCGGCCGTCGACGACGGCAACACCGCGGTGTCGAAGGCGGAGTCGGTGCGCAAGTTCCGCATCCTGCCGACCCAGTTCACCGAGGAGGCGGGCCACATCACGCCGTCGCTGAAGCTGAAGCGCAACGTGGTGGCGAACGACTTCGCGCACGAGATCGAGGCGATCTACGCCAAGTAGCCGGCCGCCGCGCCCCGGCCGTCCCGGACGCCGCGCCGACGGCGGCCTCTCCCCGACGGTCGGCGGCTCGCGGCGTCCGACGGCGACCGTCGGGGCCGTCCACGCCGGTCCGGGCACCCGCCCGGCGTGCCGGCGGCGGTTGTCACCCCGAGAACCGCGCACCTGACGGGCGAACGCCGCCCGCCGCGGCACTCGGCAGGCGGGGCGAAGCCGCCTGCACCGACGGCAGCGCCCCGCAGGGGCGCGGGAACGGCACGGCCAGCCACGACGGTGCCGTCCGGCAGGCGTCCTACCGCGGCACGTGCGGCACAGCGGTCACAGCAGCGACCGCAGCCTCTCCGCCAGCAGGTCCCAGCGCCACTTCTCCTCGACCCACCTGCGGCCCCGCTCCCCCATCCGGCGGCGCAGTTCGGCGTCGCCGAGAAGGGCGACGACGCGGTCGGCCGTCTCCTCGGCGGAGCCGCCGCGGACCACCCAGCCGGTCTCGCCGTCCAGGACGGCGTCGGGGGCGCCGCCGGAGTCACCGGCGACGACCGGCAGGCCGGTCGCGGACGCCTCCAGGTAGACGATGCCGAGGCCCTCGACGTCCAGGCCGCCGCGGCGGGTGCGGCACGGCATGGCGAAGACGTCCCCGGCGCCGTAGTGCGCGGGCAGCTCCGGCCAGGGCACCGGGCCGGTGAAGTGGACGGAGCCGGCGACACCGGTCTCCGCGGCCAGCCGCCGCAGGTCCTTCCCGTAGGGGCCGCCGCCCACGATCAGCAGAACGGTGTCCGGCTCGGCGGCCAGGATCCGCGGCATCGCCCGGATCAGCGTGTCCTGGCCCTTGCGGCGGACCAGCCGGGAGACGCACACGACGACCGGACGGTCGGCGAGCCCGAGGCGGGCACGGACCTCGTCACCGCCGGAGGCGGGATGGAAGGTCTTCTCGTCCACGCCCGGCGGCAGCTGCACCATCCGCGCGGCGGCGTCCGGCGTCAGCGCGGTCGCGATCCGCGAGCGGGTGTACTCGCCGAGGTAGGTGATCGTGTCCGTGGCGTCGCCGATCCGGCGCAGCAGCTGCCGGGCGGCGGGCAGTTGCGCCCAGCCGGCCTCGTGCCCGTGGGTGGTGGCGACGATCCGCGCGGCGCCGGCCCGGCGCAGGGCCGGGGCCATCAGCCCGAGGGGTGCCGCGGCCCCGAACCACACCGAGCTGCACCCGTGCTCGCGCAGCAGTCCCACGGCCCGCCGGGTCGCGGCGGGCGTCGGCAGCAGCATGGTCGTGCGGTCCCGCACGACGGTGAAGGGCTGCTCGGCGTCGAAGGCGGCGGTGGCGGCGGCGCCCTCGCGGCCGTGCTTCCAGGTGGAGGCGTAGACGACCAGGCCGGAGGGGTCCAGGCGCAGCGCCATGTTGTGCAGGAACGCCTGGATGCCACCCGGGCGGGGCGGGAAGTCGTTGGTCACGATCAGGGTCTTGTGCATCGCCGCCGACCCTACCGAACCGCCCCGGCGGGGGCCTGTGGCACGCACACAGGCGGGCGCGACATCATGTTCCTCTGACACGGGAACGGCGCGGGCACCGAACGGCAGGGGATCTGGTGAAGACGACGGTGGCGAGACGACCGCGGCTGTGGCTGCTGCTGGGGGTCTGGGCCGCGACCCGCGCGTTCCTGCTGCTCTCGGTCTTCGGGGCGGTCGTGTTCCCGGGCCCGGATGTCACCAGCGACGTGTCGGTGATCTACCAGGGCTGGTACGAGGTCCTGCGCACCGGGACGTTCCCGCTGGACGACGTCACCTGGCAGTACCCGCCCGCCGCGGCGCTGGCGGTGCTCTCCCCTGCCCTGCTGCCGTTCCTGGGCTACACGCAGTCCTTCTTCGTGCTGGCGTGCGTCGCCGACCTGGCGGCCCTCGTCCTGCTGCTGTACGCGGGGCTGCGGCCCGGTCGCCGGCTCGCCGGGGCCTGGGTGTGGACGGTGGGGGTGCCGCTGCTCGGGCCGACGGTGTACGCCCGCTACGACGTGATGGTGACCGCCGTCGCGATCGCCGCGCTGCTGGCCGCCGCCCGGCATCCGAGGGTGATGGGCGCGCTGGCGGGCTTCGGGGCGATGCTGAAGGTCTGGCCGGTGCTGCTGCTGATCGGCGTGCGGCGGCGCTCCTCGTGGACGGCGGCCGTGGTGGCGGTGGCCGTGCTGGCGGCGATGTTCTCGCTGGCCATGCCGGGCGGGTTCGCCTTCCTGACCTTCCAGCGGGACCGGGGCACCGAGGTGGAGTCGCTGGGCGCGCTCGTCTTCCACGTGGCCCGGCACCACGGCTGGGACGGGCAGGTGCTGCTCAACTACGGCTCGGTGGAGTTCCTCGGCCCGTATGTCGGCCTGGTCTCCACCGTCGCCCTGTTCCTGACCGGGGCCGCCTTCGCCTGGCTGCTGCTGTGGCGGCTGGCGGCGACGCGGTTCGGCCCGTGCACGGCGGCGGACGCCGCCTTCACCGCCGTCCTGATGTTCACCGTGACCAGCAGGGTGATCAGCCCGCAGTACCTGGTGTGGCTGGTGGGGCTGGCCGCGGTGTGCCTGTGCCACCGGGCGACGCGGATGCGGTGGCCGGCCGGGCTGGTGCTCGCGGCGTCCCTGGTGACGGTGCTGGAGTTCCCGGTCTGGTTCGCCCATGTCGTCGCCAGCGACCTGCTCGGCGTCACCCTGCTGGTGCTGCGCAACGGCCTGCTGGTGGCCGCCGCGGTCACGGCGGCCGTGCGGTTGTGGCGCGCGACGGTGCCAGGCGGGGCGGGGGACCCGGCGCCCGCTCAGCCGGAACGCACCGGGCACACACCGGTCTCCTCCTGACGCCGGGCTGCCTCCCGCGGCAGCAGCGCCGCCGCGGTCCCGCCCTGCGCGGCCATGGCGAGCGCCAGCGCCAGGCAGATGCCGGGCAGGCCGAGGGCCGACAGGGCGGCGGCGAGCGGGAGCTGGAGGGCGGTGCCGGCCAGGGTCACGCGCAGCAGCAGGGGCGCTCCGCCGCTTCCCTCGAAGACCCCGCCGAGGGCGATGAAGCAGGCCATGAGCAGCAGGTAGGGCCCGATGCAGCGGAGGAGGAGCACCCCCTCGTGGGCGACGGCGGGCCCGGCGCCGAAGGCGGCCATGATCCAGGGTGCGGCGGCGGCGAGCAGTCCGGTGGCGACGAGGCCGACGGTTCCGGAGACCAGTACGGCCTGCCGGGCGATCGCGCGCCGGGCGTCGGTGCCGGCGCCGCGGGTGTGCGCGGTGTGGAGCGCGGCGGCCTGGCGCACCGCGTAGAAGGCCATGGTCGCCCCGTACATCACCTTGCAGGCGATCGCGTACGCCGCCACCGCCGGAACGCCGATCCGCGCCACGATCGCGACGAGGACCAGCGCGCCGCCCTGCCGCACGGTGAAGTCGGCCGCCATGGGCAGCCCGGTGCGCCAGGTGGCGGCGACGGACCGGGCGGCGGGCTGCCGGGCGGCGGTCCGCAGCAGCGTGTTGCGGCGCAGGGCCACCAGCCCGGCCGCCAGGGCGACGGACCGGCACAGCACGGTGGAGGCTGCGGCGCCGGGGACGCCGTGGAGGGCGATGAGGAAGGGGTCGCAGAGCAGGATCAGGCCGTTGGCCAGCAGGGCGAGCCGCATAGGGGTACGGGTGTCGCCGGCGCCCTTGAGCAGACCGTCGACGAGTTGCTGGACGAAGAAGACCGCCATGCCCGGCAGTGATATCGCGAGGTAGGCGACGGCGAGGGGCAACGCGGGGCCGTCGTGCCGCCCCAGCACCAGGTGTGCCAGCGGCTCCCGCAGCAGCAGGCCGCCGACCACCACGACCGGTGTGACCAGCGCGCACAGCGCCCATCCGCCGCGTACGGCGGCCCGCGCGGCGGCCGGGTCCCGGGCGCCCCGGGCGTGCGCGACCAGCACGGTCGTGCCGGAGGCGAACACCATGGCCACCCCGAGCAGCACGTTCTCGGTGTTGGTGGCGACGGCGACGGCGGCCACGGCGGGACTGCCCAGCCGGGAGACCCAGACGGTGTTGATGATCCCGGCGGCCACGGAGGACAGCAGGGAGAGGTAGACGGGACGGGCGAGCGCGACGAGTCGCCTGCGGTGGGCGTTCATGCCGGGACCCCCTGGATCAGCACGGAAGCGATACCTCGATTCGAGGTAGCTCGATAAGAGGTACCATGGGGGTCGGGTGTCCGCAAGGAGGAACGAGGAGCAACGAAGTGCTGGAACTGTCGATCCTGGGCTTCCTGGCCGAGCAGCCGCTGCACGGCTACGAGCTGAAGGAGCGCATCAGGGCCCTGAGCGGCCATGTCCGGCCGGTCAGCGACGGCGCGCTGTATCCGGCGATCAAACGGCTGGTCGCGGCGGGCGCGCTCGACGAACGCACGGAGGAGGGCGCGAGCGCCGCCCCGCGGCGGGTGCTGTCCCTGACCGGGGCCGGGCGGGAGGACCTCCTGCGGCGGCTGCGGCAGCCCAAGCCGGTGGAGATCAGCGACCAGGTGCGCTTCAACACGGTCCTGGCGTTCCTGCGGCACCTGCCCGAACCGCGGGAGCAGGCGGCGGTGCTGCGGCGGCGGCTGGAGTTCCTCCAGGAGCCGACGAGCTTCTTCTACCGGAACGGCGAGCCGGTGCCCGCCGAGGAGGCCGGCGACCTGTTCCGTCAGGGCCTGCTGCGGGTGGCCCGCGCGACCGGTGAGGCGGAGCGGGCGTGGCTGACGGAGGCCATCGCCGAGCTGGAGCAGGGCGCCTGAGCCGCCCGCCCGCCCGGTCCCCCGCGTCCCGGTCCCCCGACCGTGCCGTGGCGCGCCACCGAGCGAACCGGTCTTCCACGAGCCGGGGGGCGTCCGGGCGCACGGAGATCGCCCACCCGGCTGGTCGTCCGGCAGAGCACCGCCGGAACCCGGCCCGGCTGGGGGATCAGCCCAGCTGCTCCCCCAGGTACGCGCGCCACTGCGCGGTGAACTCCTCGATGGTGGTCCCGAGCACCCTCCGCAGCGCGTCCTCGACCGCGCCGTCCCGCTGCCGGTGCGCGCCCACCGCCCGGTAGAACTCCCCCAGCCGCGCCTCGCCCCACCGCTCCGCGATCATCCGGCACGCCAGCCAGCCGCCCTCGTAGGCCTGCGCCAGCTCCTGCGCGTCCCCCAGGAAGCCGAAGTCCCCGTCGGCGGGCAGCCCGGCCGGGACGCGGCCCGCGGCCACCGCGCGCGCCAGCTCCGGCGCCGCCTGGGCAGGGGGGCGGCCGCTGCCGCGGTACCCGGCCCAGTCGGCGTAGCCCTCCGACAGCCACAGCGGGGTGGCCGCCGTGGTGGCGCGGCGGGTGGCGACATGCGTGGTCTCGTGGGTGAGCACGACCTGCCGGCCCAGCGAGCCGAGCATCCCGTAGGCGTCGGGGTTGACGATGACCCGGTCCGCGGGCGCCTTCGCGGGGGCACCGGTCTCCCCGGTCGTGACCGCCGCGATGCCCCGGTAGGAGGAGGCGGGCGAGCCGAGCAGACCCGCCATGCCCTCCAGCGACTTCGGCACGAGCACCACGACGCTGCGGCTCCAGTCGGTGCCCCAGGCGTCCGACACGGCGGGCACCGCACGGTCGGCCAGGCCGGCGTAGGACCTGAGTTCCGTGCCGCTCCGCCCGACGCCCAGGACGAGGCTGTGCGCGCCGCGCACGACGGTGACCTCCCCCTGGTCCCACAGCTGCTGCCCGGCCTTTCCCGCGGGCCGGTCCGTGGCCACGGACCACTGTCCGTCCGCACCCCGGGTCAGCCGCAGGGTGCGGCCGACCACGACGGGGGCGCTGTCGTAACCGCGCAGGCGGTAGCGCAGGTCGGCGTCGGCCGTCGCGCTGTCCGCGCCGGCGCCGCGGTGCACGGCGGTGACCCGGTACTCCCACTGTTCGAACGGCACCCGGCGCAGCTCGGTGTACCCGTCGCGGGCACCGGTCCGGTCGTAGGCCGCCTCGTCGTGGCCGAGGACGGCCGCCGCCCGCCGGTCCAGCAGCCGCTGCACGTCGGCCCGCACCGTGTCGGTGGCGGGCCGTCCGCCGCATCCCGCGAGCAGGACGAGCAGCAGACACAGCCCTGCCACCGGGGATCTCCCTGCCCGCCGTCGACCAGCCATCCTTCCGATCGTACGGCGAACGGCGCCGGTCAGACCCGGGTCACCGACGAGACGGGCATCATGCCCACCGGGTCGTAACGCACCGGCGCACCCGGGTAGGGGGCGTGGATCACCTGGCCGTTTCCCACGTACATGCCCACGTGGCTGGCGTCGGAGCGGTACACGACGAGGTCACCGGGGCGGGCCTGGGAGAGCGGGACGTGCCGGCCGGCGTGCCGCTGGGCCTGGGAGGTGCGCGGCAGGGCGACGCCGGCCTGCGCGTACGACCACTGCATCAGGCCCGAGCAGTCGAAGCCGGACGGGCCGCTGGCGCCCCACACGTACGGCTTGCCGAGCGCGGAGCGCGCCGCGGCGACGGCGGCCGCCGCCCGGCCGGAGGCGGGGACGGTGCCGGTGGGGACGGGCAGGCCGGTGCGACCGGACCGGGAGACCCGGTCGTAGGCGGCGCGCTCGCGGGGTGCCAGGGCGTTGAGCAGACGGCGCGCCTCGGCGAGCTTGTGCTCGACGGTCCTCTTGTGCCGGGCGACAGCCCTGCGGCTGTGCTCCAGGTCCCTCAGGGTCCGGGCTGCCTCGGACCGCTCTTGGGCGAGTGCGCGCATCGCCTTCTGCAGTTCGGCGAGCTCGCCGGCCTGACGGGTGGTGATCCGGTCGAGGACGGAGGCCTTGTCGAGGTAGTCGTCCGGGTCGTCGGAGAACAGCAGTGCCACGGACGGGTCGAGGCCGCCGGAGCGGTACTGGGCACCCGCGAGCGAACCGAGCGCCTCTCGCATGGTGTTGATGCGGTCCTGCCGGCGGGCGATCCGGTCCTGCGCGGTGAGGACCTCCGCGCGCAGCGCGTCGGCCCGCTCGTCGGCCTTGTTGTAGGCCTCGGTGGCCTGTTCGGCCTCCTCGTAGAGGCGGTCCACCTCGGCCCGGGTGTCGTCGTGCGGCGCTGCCGCGGCGGGCACGGCCGGTACGGCGGCCAGGACAGCGGCTGTGGCCGACAGCAGACCCAGGGCGGCCGAGGCGCCCTTGTCGAACCCTGATGGTGCGAGACGGCGATGGGAGCCCACGGGGAGCCGCACTCCTTCCGCTGGGGGACGGGGACTTCCCCCGTGCCGGGGCGGGCGGTGGCGCGTCCCGGTGGTGGGGGAAACGCGGCAGACAGTAGCCCCGCGACCGGGCACCGGCCAAAGACCTCCGCGACCACGCACGGTGACGCCCCGCCGCTGACGCAGGTCACCGGCGGGGCGCGGAGCAGAAGCGCGTCCTGGCGATTCGCCCGTTCGGGCGGTGTGCCGTGTTGATCTTGAGGGGGCGGTCTCAGATCCGGACGCCGAACTGGAACGGCATGTTGTTGATCGACTCGTAGCGCACGACGGTCCCGGTGCGCGGGGCGTGCAGGACCTGGCCGTTGCCGGCGTAGAAGCCGACGTGGTGCTGGTCGCCGTAGAAGATGACCAGGTCACCGACGTGGAGCTGCGACTGGCTGTAGATCCGGGTGCCGGCGCCGGCCTGCGCCTGGGAGGTGCGCGGTATGGAGACGCCCGCCTGGGCGTACGCCCAGCTGGTCAGGCCCGAGCAGTCGAAGGAGGACGGGCCGGAGGCGCCGTAGACGTACGGCGAGCCGATCTTGCTCTGGGCGGCCTGGAAGGCGGCCATGGCCCGGCTGGAGCCGGCGGTGGCGCCGCTGAGGTCGACGCGGGCCGTGGACGAGCGGCTGGCGCGCGCCTGCTCCGCGGCCAGGGAGGCCTTCTCGGCGGCCGTCAGGGAGTTGAGGAGCTTCTGCGCCTCGGCGAGCTTGGCCTGGACTTCCTGCTTCTTCTTGCCGAGTTCGGTCCGGGTGGCGGCGAGGTCCTTCAGCTTCTCGGAGGCCTCGGACCGCTCCTGGGCGAGCTCGCGCTGCTTCTCCTGGATCTTCTTCAGCGCCTCCACCTGCTGGGCGCTGAGCTGGTCCATGGTGGACGCCTTGTCCAGGTAGTCGTCCGGGTCGGAGGACAGGAACAGCTGGACGGAGGAGTCGATGGTGCCCGTGCGGTACTGGGCGGCGGCGGCCATGCCTATGGAGTCGCGGAGCTCGTTGAGGTCCTCCTGGCCGCGGGCGACGTTGTCCTGGATCGTGGAGATCTCCTTCTGGAGCTTCTCCTGCTTCTCCTTGGCGCCGTTGTACTTCTCGGTGGCCTGTTCGGCCTCCTCGTACAGCTTGTCGACCTTCGCCTTGACCTCGTCCTTGGTCGGCTTCTCGCTGGGCGCGGCGTTGGCGGCCTGAGCGCTGAAGGCGACGGCGGCGGCTGCTGCGGTGGTCAGCACGGTCACGCGTGCGCGACTCGGCTGCTTGGGTCGACGGTGGGACGCCACGGAGGCGAACTCCTTCTTGAGAGTGATCACCCGTTCGGAGGTTCGAGGCCCGACCCTAGTGACCCATCTGTGATCAGTTCAAATCCTCACCACAAAAAACTCTGTGCCCAGGCGTTTTTTTGCCCTCAACTCACGCCAAGTGATATGCGATTGACCCAACGTCGCACACCGGATCACATCAATTCGGACATCGGATGCGCGTGTTGGACCTTCAGGACAGTCGCTTCAGGAGTACCGCAGAAGCCACGGGCCGGGCACCGGCCCGGGCGACCCCGTCGGCCACCTCCCGGTCGGTGGAGGCGACGATGACGGGCCGGCCGGGCGGCTCGGCGCGCACCAGCTGGCGGATCAGCTCGTCGGCGGTGACCCCGGGCTTGGAGAACAGCACCCGCACTCCGCGCGGCGGCGCCAGCAGCACCGGCGCGGCCAGCTCCGCGCCGTCGAAGACACAGGTGACCTCGGCGCCGGTCTGCGCGGCGAGCGCGGAGAGCTGCCCGAGCAGCCTCAGCCGCTGCTTCTCCAGCGGCATCTGCGGATAGCCGGTCTTGGTGACGTTGTAGCCGTCGACGACGAGATGCGCCTGCGGCAGCGCCAGCAACTGGTCCAGGATCGCGGGGTCGTGCTCCGACAGCGCGCGGGCGGCGATGTCCTTGGGCGTCATCCGGCCCGGCTCCACGGCGTCCACGGTCTCCGCGGGCCGTACGGACACCGGGGGCAGCGCCAGCTCCCGGCGCAGACCCTGCGTGGCGTCCAGAAGGGTGTCCAGGAGCAGACGGACGCGCATGTCCTCGACACTGCGCCCCTCCCGCACTGCTCTGCGCGTGGCCTCCAGAGCGGCCTCCGTCTCCCCGAGACGCGCCTTGAGCCGCCGCGACTCGCTCTCGGCGGCCGAGATCTGGGCCTGCGTCTCCGTGCGCACCGCCTCCGTCTCCGCGTGCGCCTTGCGCAGGGCGGCCTCGCCGCGCTTGACGTCGCTCAGGGCCGCGCGCAGCTTGCGGTGAAGCGATTCGGCTTCCTTCTTCGCCGTGTCCAGCTCGGTGCGCAGCTGCTCCGTCTCGGCGCGGGTGTGCTCGCGGGCCTGGGCGAGCTGCTCGCGCAACCGCTCCAGTTCGGCGCGGCTCTCCTCGTCGGCGCGTTCGGCGTCGGCGCGCTGCGCCTCCTCGCCGGCCGCGGTCACCAGCTTCGCCCAGCCGGTGGGCCTCAGCACATAGGCCGCGGACGCCACGTCGAGCGGATCCGCGGCCGGGGGCGGCGCGCCGGAGTCGAGGGCGCCGGCCAGTTCCGGCTGGGCCTCTCTGAACTTCTCCCCGACGCGCTGCCGGAACAGCGGATCGGTCTCCAGGGCCGCCGCCATCGCGTTCCCGGCGAACTTGGCCCGCCGGTTCGGGGCGAAGCGGGCGTACTGCCGCAACTGCGCGGGCAGTTCATTGAGGGTCAGGCCGCCGAAGGCGTCCGAGACGATCTGGACGACCCTGCGGCGCACACCGTCGGGCAGCGGACGGTCGAACACCTCAGCGGCGCCGTCGCCCGGCCCCCCGCCTGTGGTCTCCACCATCCGTCACCTCATCACCTGTCGTGCCCGATCCCGCGCGGGATCACCTGTCACGAGGCCGGCGGCCCGCTCCGTCAGGAGTCGGCACCCGGCCTGTCCACCAGCTCCACCTGGTCCACGGCGTTGCACCAGCGACACCGCACGGACTCGATGGTCTCACTGACCACCTCGCGCTCCTCGACCTTCGGCTCACCGGCCAGGTCGAGGTGGACGTACTCGACGACCTTCGACGAGCGGGTGACGTCGAAGCGGGTGAGGTTGCCGCAGAGCGTGCAGCGCCATCGCGTCGTGGCGGTCGGCAGGGGAACCGTCATCGTGGCTGTTCGCTTTCTTCCAGTGTCCGTGACGCACCGGACTCCCCGGTGCACGTGGCTCGTAACCCTACGGCCTGGCGGCAACCCGCCGCTGGTCCGTCCACGGCGGCGAGGCGATCCGTACGGGTGCCTCCCGTTACGTCATGATCTGTTCGTGATCGGCTACTGGAACGGCCCCCTGGGCCAAGCGATCCGGCGCCCCGCGGCACCGGTGACGTACGGACTGATCGCCCTGTGCTGCCTGATCTTCGTGATCGGCCCGGCCTCGGGCCTGAACCCGGTCTACGGCACCGGCGACGCGCTGGTCGCCGCGCAGCGGGCCTACTTCCGCCGCTGGGGCGTCGTACCGGCCGAGCTGTTCGAGGGCTCCGCGGGATCGGCTCTCACGCCCGCCACGGCGCTGTTCGTCCACGGCAGCTGGGTGCACCTGCTGGGCAACATGCTCTTCCTCCTCGTCTTCGGGGTGATGACCGAGGAACGGATGGGACGGGTGCAGTTCATTCTCTTCTACCTGGGCTGCGGCTACCTCGCCCTGCTGGGCTACGCAGCCGCCAACGCCGGATCGGAGCAGTCGCTGGTGGGCGCCTCCGGCGCGATCTCGGCGGTCCTCGGCGCGTTCCTGTACCTGTTCCCCCGAGCCCGGGTCACCAGTCTCCTGCCCTTCCTCCTCTTCCTCCCGCTGCGCTTCCCCGCCTGGGTCGTCCTGCCCTTCTGGGCGACCCTGCAATGGCTGGCGGCCGGGCGGGCTCCGGCGGGCCCGGGTGTGGCCTACCTGGCCCACCTGGTGGGCTTCGGACTGGGCCTGGCTTACGCGTGGGCCCGGTTCCACCGCCCGGCTAGAGTGAAACCCGCCCCCGCTCCGGCTCCCGAGGGAGAGAACCAGCCGTGATCACCGCGATCGTCCTCATCAAGACCAGCGTGGACCGGATCCCCGAGATCGCCGAGCAGATCGCGTCGCTGGACAGCGTCAGCGAGGTGTTCTCGGTGACCGGCACCTACGACCTCATCGCGATGGTCAGGGTCCAGCGGCACGACGACCTCGCCGACGTGATCCCGGGACGCATCAGCAGGATCCCGGGTGTGGAGGCGACGGACACGCACGTCGCCTTCCGGACGTACTCGCAGCACGACCTGGAGGCCGCGTTCGCCATCGGGCTGGACTCCTGACCGACCCGGCGCGCAGTGCGCGCCGGGTCGGTCAGGGGTCATCCCCCCGCCGGGACGCGTCCGCCGTCCGCCGTGCGGTGGGTGCCCCGGGGGCCGCGCCCGACCAGCTCCTTCACGGCCGTGACGAACCGCTCGACGTGCTCGTCCGGGGTTCCCGCACCGAAGCTGACGCGGACGGCCTGGAGGGCGGTCCCGTCCGGTGCGGTACCGGCGGCGCCGCACTCCCCCCGCGCCCGGCGGTCGCCGCCGAGGAGGGTGCGGACCAGGGGGTGGGCACAGAACAGGCCGGCGCGGACGCCGATGCCGTACTCGGCGGAGAGGGCCGCGGCGAGGTCGGAGCCGCTCCAGCCGTCGACGACGAACGAGAGCACCCCGACGCGCGGGGCGCCGTCGCCGAACAGGGACAGGACCTTCGCCCCGGGCACCGCCGCGAGCCCTTCCCGCACCTTGGCGAGCAGGTACCGCTCCCGGGCGACCAGGTCGTCCCAGCCGGCCTCCGTGAGCGCCCTGCAGGCCGATGCGACGGCATGGGCACCGATGACGTTGGGCGACCCCGCCTCGTGGCGTGCGGCGCTCTCGTGCCACTCCACCTCCACTCCCCCGTCGGGGCGCCGCGTCACCGTCCGGCTGGCGCCCCCGCCCGCGAGGTACGGCTCGGCCGCGCGCAGCCAGTCGGCACGGCCGGCCAGCACTCCGGAGCCGAAGGGGGCGTACAGCTTGTGCCCGGAGAAGGCCACCCAGTCGACGTCGAGGTCGCGGACGCTGACCGGGTGGTGCGGAGCCAGCTGGGCGGCGTCCAGGACGATGCGGGCGCCGTGCGCGTGGGCGGCGGCGGCCAGTTCGCGCACCGGCCACAGCTCGCCGGTGACGTTGGAGGCGCCGGTGACGCAGACCAGGGCCGGGCCGTGCGGGTCGCGGTCGGCGAGCGCCCGTTCCAGGGTCTCCACGGCCAGCTGCGGGGTGCACGGCGCATCGAGGCAGGTGACCTGCGCGTCCCGCCAGGGCAGCAGCGCGGCGTGGTGCTCGGTCTCGAAGACGAAGACGCGGCAGCCGGCCGGGAGCGCGCGGGCCAGCAGGTTCAGGGAGTCGGTGGTGGATCGGGTGAAGACCACCTGGTCCCCGGCACGGCAGTCCAGGAACTCGGCGACCGTGGTACGCGCGTTCTCGAACAGGCCGGTGGAGAGCTGGGAGAGGTGCCCGGCGCCGCGGTGGACGCTGCCGTAGTACGGCGCGTACGCGGCGACGTCGTCCCAGACCCGCTGGAGCGCGGGCGCGCTCGCCGCGTAGTCGAGCGCGGCGTAGGTGGTCTCGCCCCCGGTGACGAGCGGGACGGTGACGTCGCGGCCGAGCACGGGCAGCGCTTCCGGAACGTCGCGGCAGAAGGTCTTCTCGACGGCAGCGGTGGAGACGGACATGGCTCAACTCCGGTGAGGCAGGCGGGATCCTCCCCCGCGAGCACCGGCCCGCGCGGCAGGGGCGCGGGCACACGGCTCCAGCGGGGGTGGTGAAGGGGGAAGAGGATGCGGAGGCGGGGCTCGGCGGCCCTAGCGCATTCGCTTGCTCACGGAGGACACTCCCTCGAACGACCCAGGACCCCTGGTTCCGCGAGGGGTCCGCGCTTGCCGCGGACCTTGCTGTCCGCGACCTGGTCCTCACCCGGGGCACCCCGCCACGGACGGAGGGTTGCCGGACAGCCGGCCGGGGCCGAAAGGCTGTCACTCGTGACCTGTTCAGGAACGTACGCGAAGTGATCGCGGTCCCGCAACCCGTGTCCGGATCGCGGGACCGCTGCAGCCGGTGTCAGGCGTTGCTGGCGGCCACCCAGCGTTCCAGGGTCCGCCGGGCGGCCCCGGAGTCGATCGACTCGGCCGCCTTCGCCATCCCCGCCCGGATCCCGTCCACCAGCGGGCCGTCGACGGGCTCCAGGGCGACCAGGGCCGCGGCCGAGTTCAGCAGGACGGCGTCCCGGACGGGGCCGCGCTCGCCGTCCAGCAGACGGCGGGCGACCTCCGCGTTGTACGCGGCGTCGGCGCCGCGCAGCGCCTCCACCGGGACGACGTCGAGGCCGACGTCCCGCGGGTCGAAGACCTCCTCGCGGACCTTGCCGTCCCGGACGACCCAGACCCGGGAGGTGGAGGTGGTGGTCAGTTCGTCCAGGCCGTCGTCACCGCGGAAGACGAGGGAGGAATTGCCGCGTTCGGCGAAGACGCCGGCCACGATCGGGGCCATGCGCAGGTCGGCGACGCCGACCGCCTGTGCCTTCACCTTCGCCGGGTTGGTCAGCGGGCCGAGGAAGTTGAAGGTGGTGCGGATGCCCAACTGGCCGCGTGCGGCGGCCACGTGACGCAGCGCCGGATGGAACTTCACCGCGAAGCAGAAGGTGATCCCGGCCTCCTCGGCGACCTGGGCCACGCGCTGCGGTGTCAGTTCCAGGTTGACGCCGAGCTTCTCCAGCACGTCCGAGGCGCCGGACGCCGAGGACGCCGCCCGGTTGCCGTGCTTGACGACCTTGGCGCCGGTGCCGGCGACCACGATCGAGGACATGGTGGAGATGTTCACCGTCTTGGCGCCGTCGCCTCCGGTGCCGACGATGTCGACCGTCGTCCCCGGCACGTCGATCACGTTGGCGTGCTCGTACATCGCCCGGACCAGGCCGGTGATCTCCTCGACGGTCTCGCCCTTGGCGCGCAGGGCCACCGCGAACCCGGCGATCTGGGCGTCGGTCGCCTCGCCGCGCATGATCCGGTCCATCGCCCAGGCCGTCGCGTCGGCGCTCTGGTCACGGCCGTCGAGCAGGGCGTTCAGCACCTCGGGCCAGGAACGGCCCGCCGCGGTGTCGCCTCCAGCGGGGGTCACAGCGCTCATCAGCCGCTCCTAGTGCGTACCGGTACGGGCTCTGCGGGATCCGCAGAGGTCTCGGACCTTTCCTTGGTCCTGTCGTGGTCGTGGGGTCCGTCGGGGGTGTCCCGGGGTTCGGCGTGCGGCCGCGTCACGGCACTGTGCGGACCCTCGTACCCACCCTATCGACCCCGCGGCACGGCGAAGGGCCCCGTCCGCAGACCGGACGGGGCCCTTCGCCGTGGCGTGGCTGACGCAAACGATCAGTGGTGGCCGTGGCCGCTCGTGATCTCCTTGTACTCCTCGACGGTCGGCTTCGGAATCTGGGCCTCCTCGCCGAAGTACGCGTCGCTCAGCTTGGCGCGCAGCTTCTCGGAGCCCTTGACCTTGCGCTCGACGCCGTTGTCGTCGACCGTCGGGCCGATCTCGAGCGGCTGGTACTGCTCGTGCGCGGTCAGGGTGTGCAGCTGCTCCTGGCTGAGCGGCTCGTGGACCTCGATGAACTCACCGTGCGGCAGGCGCTTGATGGTGCCGGTCTCGCGACCGTGCAGCACCTTCTCCCGGTCGCGGCGCTGGAGGCCGAGGCAGATCCGCTTGGTGATCAGGAAGCCCAGGACCGGGCCGACGAAGACGAAGATCCGGACGAACCACGTCACCGCGTTGATCGACAGGTGGAAGTGGGTGGCCCACAGGTCGTTGCCACCGCCGATCAGCAGGGTCAGGTACACCGTCATCCACGCGACGCCGAGGCCGGTGCGGGTCGGGGCGTTGCGCGGGCGGTCCAGGATGTGGTGCTCGCGCTTGTCACCGGTGACCCAGGCCTCGATGAACGGGTAGACCGCGATCGCCACCAGGACCAGCGGGAAGATCACCAGCGGGATGAACACGCCCAGGACGAGCGTGTGACCCCAGAAGTTGACCTCCCAGCCCGGCATGAACCGGATCAGGCCTTCGGAGAAGCCCATGTACCAGTCGGGCTGGGCGCCGGTGGACACCTGGTCCGGACGGTAGGGGCCCATGGCCCAGATCGGGTTGATCTGGGCGATCGCGGAGAGGACCGCGATGGCACCGAAGACCAGGAAGAAGAAGCCGCCGGCCTTCGCCATGTACACCGGCAGCAGCGGCATGCCGACGACGTTCTTGTTCGACTTGCCGGGGCCCGCGAACTGGGTGTGCTTGTGGTAGAAGACCAGGATCAGGTGGGCCACCATCAGGCCCAGCATGATGCCCGGCAGCAGCAGGATGTGGATCGAGTAGAAGCGGGCCACGAAGTCGCCGCCCGGGAACTCGCCGCCGAAGAGGAAGAACGACAGGTACGTGCCGACGATCGGCACGGACAGGATCGCGCCCTCCATGAAGCGGACACCGGTGCCCGAGAGCAGGTCGTCCGGGAGCGAGTAGCCGGTGAACCCGGTGAACATGCCCAGGACGAACAGCAGGAAGCCGAACAGCCAGTTGATCTCACGCGGCTTGCGGAACGCGCCGGTGAAGAACACGCGCATCATGTGCACGAACATGCCGGCGAGGAAGATCAGCGCGGCCCAGTGGTGGATCTGCCGGATGAGCAGGCCACCGCGCACGTCGAAGGAGATGTGCAGGGTCGAGTTGAACGCCTCGGACATCAGCTGTCCCTGGAGCGGGACGTACGAGCCGTGGTACTCCACCTCGTTCATCGACGGGTGGAAGAACAGCGTCAGGTAGACACCCGTCAGGATGATGATGATGAAGCTGTACATGCACACTTCGCCCAACATGAACGACCAGTGGTCGGGGAAGATCTTGCGCATGTTGGCCTTGGCCAGGGAGTAGATCCCGAGCCTGCCGTCGGCCCAGTCGGCGACACGCTCGCCGGCCGGCGCCTTCCCGCGCGAGCGGGAATCGGTGCTGGTTGTCGTGCTCATCCGCGCTCCCAGAATGCAGGACCGACAGGCTCTGCGAAGTCGCCGAGCGCCTCCAGGTAGCCCTCGTCGTTCACGCCGATCCGCAGCTGCGGCAGGGCGTGACCGGCGGGACCGAAGATCACGCGGGCACCGTCGGACAGGTCGAAGGTGGACTGGTGGCAGGGGCACAGCACGTGGTGGGTCTGCTGCTCGTACAGCGAGATCGGGCACCCGACGTGGGTGCAGATCTTGGAGTACGCCACGATGCCCTCGTGCGACCACTCGAGCTCGCGCTTGTCCTTGATGTTCTCCGGCTGGAGCCGGACGATCATCAGGGCCGCCTTGGCGATCTCGGTCTGGAACTCCTCGTCGTCCTCCTCCAGGCCCTCGGGCTTGGCGAAGGTGAGCGAGCCGACGGCGACGTCCTCGGGACGCAGCGGCTCGTTCGTGTTCATGTTGACCAGCAGCTTGCCCTTGGACCACAGGGTGTGCCGCAGCTTCGTGCCGGGCAGCGGGCCGAGGTCGCGCAGCAGGAACAGACCCGACAGCGGGACCAGGGTCAGCGCGCCGAGCATCGTGTTGCGGATCAGCTTGCGACGGCCGATCGCCGACTCCTTGGCGCCCTGCTTGAAGTCCTCGTGGACCTTGGCCCGGACGTCGGGAGCGGCCTCGATGGCGTGCCGCTCGTCGGCGACCTCCTCGTCCGACATCAGGGTGCGGGCCCAGTGGACCGCGCCCGCGCCGATGCAGAACAGCGCCGTGCCGAGGGTCAGGCCGAGCGCGAAGTTCATCGCGCTGATGTGCCCGATCGGGAAGACGAAGATCGACTTGTCGTTCGGGATCGCGACGTACGAGGCGATGAAGCCGAGGGTGGCCAGCATCGACACCGTGAACAGCAGGGCGACGACGCGCTCGGACCGCTTGGCGGCCCGCTCGTCGATGTCCTGGATCCGGGGCTCGTGGGGCGGCAGGCCCGGGTCGGCGAACGGGTTCTTCTCGTCCGCCACGCTTACCGCGCCGTGCGCGTGGTCCTGCTCTGCGGGCAGGTTCTCTTCTGGAATGTCTTGGCTACTCATGACTTCTTGGCCTTTGCGGTCCGAGCGGCGACCCAGACGGCGACCGCGATCAGAGCACCGAGACCGAAGATCCAGGCGAACAGGCCCTCGCTGACCGGACCGAGGCCGCCCAGCTCCAGACCACCCGGGTTCTCCGTCTCACTGCTGTCGACCGCGTGCAGGTACGCGATGATGTCCTTCTTGTTCTGCTCCGACATGGTGGTGTCGGGGAACGACGGCATGTTCTGCGGGCCGGTCTGCATGGCCTCGTAGATGTGCTTCGGGTCCACACCCTCAAGGGTCGGGGCGAACTTGCCCCTGGTCAGGGCACCGCCCTTGCCGGTGAAGTTGTGGCACTGCGCGCAGTTGGTGCGGAACAGCTCACCGCCCTTGGCGATGTCGGCACCCTCGGCGCCGTACTGCTCCTTGGTCGGGACGGCCGGACCGGCGCCGAGCGAGGCCACGAACGCGGCCAGCTGGTCGATCTCGGCCTGCGAGTACTGCACCCTCTTCCGCGGGGCCTGGGCGCCCTGCGAGGTGGCCGCGGGCATGCGGCCGGTGCCGACCTGGAAGTCGACGGCCGCGGCACCCACGCCGACCAGGCTCGGGCCGTCGGAGGTGCCCTGACCGCCGGTGCCGTGACAGCTGGCGCAGCCGACGGCGAAGAGCTTCTTGCCCTCTTCGATGGCGAGGGACTGGGCGGTTTCATCGGCCTGCGCCTTGCTCGCGGGCGCGAACGCGGCGTACAGCCCCCCGGTGGCCGCCAGCGCGAGGAGTAGGACGACGACCGCCGCCAGCGGATGGCGTCGTCGTGCGGAGAGCTTTTTCACGGATTACCCCGGTGTCAGGATCTTCTGCGTCGATGCTTCTGGTGGGTGCGTTGCGGGAACGCGCGGGGATCGGGCCCTGCTACTGGATCAGGTAGATCGTGGCGAACAGGCCGATCCAGACGACATCGACGAAGTGCCAGTAGTAGGACACGACGATGGCGGCGGTCGCCTGCTCGTGGGTGAACCTCTTGGCCGCGTAGGTACGGCCGAGGACCAGCAGGAAGGCGATGAGACCGCCCGTCACGTGCAGGCCGTGGAAGCCGGTGGTCAGGTAGAAGACCGAGCCGTAGGGGTCGGAGGAGAGCGAGATGCCGTCCTCCTTCACCAGCTCGGTGTACTCGAAGACCTGACCGCCGATGAAGATCGCACCCATGATGAAGGTGACGATGAACCAGCCCCGGAGCTTCTTCACGTCACCGCGCTCGGCGGCGAAGACGCCGAGCTGACAGGTGAGTGAGGAGAGCACCAGGATCGTGGTGTTCACGGAGGAGAACGGGACGTTCAGCGCATCCGCCATCTCCTTCCAGTGATCGGGACCCGTCACCGATCGCAGGGTGAAGTACATCGCGAAGAGGGCCGCGAAGAACATCAGCTCGGAACTCAGCCAGATGATGGTTCCGACACTGGTGAGGTTCGGCCGATTGACCGACGGGTGCGCGTGCCCGGTTTCTACTGTCGTTGCTGTCGCCACGACCGACATTATGTCGGTCGCTTATCCCGCCCTCACCCTGGGGGGTCCCGTTCGGAGTGTCTTGGCCGTTCATACCGGTGTTGACGTGGTGTTCAAGGGAGTAGCATCCGGCCCATCGGGCTTGTCCCCACGACGCTGACGTCTCGGAGGAACCATGCAGCCGACCGCCACCGTGCTGGTCTACAGCGACGACTCCAACACGCGGGAGCAGGTGCGGTTGGCCTGCGGCCGGAGGCCGGCCCCGGACGTGCCGACGGTGGAGTTCGTGGAGTGCGCGACACCCGAAGCGGTGGTGCGGGAGCTGGACCGGGGCGGGATCGACGTCTGCGTCCTGGACGGTGAGGCGGTGCCCATGGGCGGTATGGGGCTGTGCCGGCAGATCAAGGACGAGGTGTTCCGGTGCCCGCCGGTGCTGCTGCTGATGGGCCGGCCGCAGGATGCGTGGCTGGCCACCTGGAGCCGGGCGGACGCGGCGGTGACGCTGCCGGTGGATCCGGTGGAGTTCGCCACGGCCCTGGCGTCCCTGCTGCGGCAGCAGCGCCTGGCCAGCGCCTGAGCGGTCCGCCGGCCGCGCCGCGGCGGGCCGCCGGTGGTCCGCCGGTGGTCCGCTGCTCCGCCGTGATCGGTGGTGCACGGGCCCGGCGTCCCGCGGGAGCGCGGAGCGCCGTCGGGGGCGGGGCCCTTCCCGCCAGGTGCCGCGGTCGCGGTGGCCCGGATGCCGCTGCCGCACGGCGCCGCGGCACGGTGGGTGCTGTTCTCGCGGCCTTCCGGTCCCCTGGGGGACTCGGCGCCGTCGAGGCGCCGTCACACGCTCTGCGGCCTCAGTCTGGCCTCCTGGGCCTGGCTCGGCGCGTTCGCCGTGCCCGGCGTCAGCGCGCTGCCCTGACGCCACTTCGTCCAGGTGAGGTTCCAGTCGCCGAAGCCGTTGCCGAACGGCTCCATCGTGTCACCGTTGCTGTTGACGACCTGGACGATGTCGCCCTCGCGGACGTGCTCGAAGAACCATTCGGCGTTGGAGGTACTCATTCCGGTGCAGCCGTGGCTGACGTTGGCGTAGCCCTGGGATCCCACGGACCAGGGGGCAGCGTGGACGTACTCCCCGCTCCAGGTGACGCGAGTCGCCCAGTAGACGGGCAGGTCGTAGGAGTCCGCGCTGCCGGCGGCTATGCCGATGCTGGTGCTGCGCATGCGGACGAACTGCTCCTTGCCCAGGACCACCTTGACACCGTTGCGGGTCTCGAAGCCGGGCTTGCCGGTGGTGACGGGGAACTCGTTGACCTCCTCGCCGTTCTTGTAGAGGGTCAGCGAGTGCGAGGCGGCGTCCGTCACGGCGATGACGCGGTCGCCCGTCTGCAGTTCGAGCGGCTTGGACGTGCCGCCCCAGAGGCTGTCGCCGATCTTGATGCCGTCCAGGTTGCTGCGGACGCTGATGGTGGCGTGCGCGGGCCAGTACTCCTTGGGCCGGTAGTGGAGTTCCTTGTCGTCGACCCAGTGCCAGGCGCCCTCCACGGACGGCAGCGAGTCGACCTTCAGCGCGCGTTCGACGATCGCGCGCTGCCGGGGGTCCTTGACCGGCTTGCTCAGCTCGGCCGTGACGGGCTGTCCGACGCCGTAGGTGCCGGCCTTGGGGCCGAAGGCGACCGTGAGGGCCTTGTTGGCGGTGGGCTTGCCGGTGTCGAAGGTGAAGACCTTCCGGCCGGGGGCGCCGTCCTCGTCCTCGGTGCTGACCCGCACCGTGTAGTGGGCGTCGGCGGCCAGCGGCTCGGTGCTGTGCCATCGGGTGCCGTCGGCGGAGAGTTCGCCCGCGACGTAGCGTCCTGCGGCGTCCACGACGGTCACATCGGTGATGCGGCCGTCGGAGTCCTCCGAGGTGATCTCCAGGGGCTTGTCGGGGTCTGCCTTCTTCGCGTCGTCCGAGGGGCCGCTGAAGGCGATCTGGTCCGCCGCGTCGTAGGGGCGGGCGGAGAGCGGGTCGCCGTCCGAGCTGCAGGAGGCGACGCCCGCGCAGAGGGCGATCACCATCAGAGTGCAGCCGGCGACGGTGCGGGGGCGGGGGTGCGTGCTCATGACCTCACGCTAGGAAGCGAAGTCAAGCGCGGCGCGCCGGGTCACTCCTTGGAGGGACGCGGGCTACGGCGAACGGACACCGGCACTGCTGCAAACGCGTGAGCCCGGACGCTCCTTGCGGAGAGTCCGGGCTCGGCGCGGTTCAGCGTGTGCTACTGGGTGCGGTTCTCACCGCGGTAGTACTCGAAGACCCAGCCCCAGAGGCCGACCAGGATGATCGGCGCGGCGAAGTAGATCAGCCACCAGCCGATGGCGACGCTCAGGAAGGCGATGGCACCGCCGATGCCCAGCGCGAGCGGCTGCCAGCTGTGCGGGCTGAAGAACCCCAGCTCGCCCGCGTCGTCCGCGACGTCCGCCTCCTTGTTGTCCTGCGCACCGGTGTCGACCCGCTTGGCCGTGAAGCCGAGGTAGAAGCCGACCATGATGGACAGGCCGAAGGCCAGGAACAGGGCGGTCGTGCCGGCCGGCTCCTTGGACCACACGCCGTAGACGACCGCCATGGCGAGCAGGAAGACGCTCAGCCAGATGAACATCTTGCCCTGGATCTTCACTTGCCGGCCTCCTTGCCGCCGGAGAGGGCCTTGTCACCGTGGCCGGCGAGCGCGAGCTGCTCCAGCTCGGCGATCTCGGGGTGGTGCAGGTCGAACGCCGGGGATTCGCTGCGGATCCGCGGCAGGGTGAGGAAGTTGTGCCGCGGCGGCGGGCAGGAGGTCGCCCACTCCAGCGAACGGCCGTAGCCCCACGGGTCG
>NZ_JADWYM010000037.1 GCF_022414535.1 Streptomyces sp. MUM 2J | reverse complement strand
AGAAGCGGCGACGCTTCGGCCGCGGAGCGGGATCCTGCTCGGAAGAATTGGTACGGGACATGCGGATGGGTGCTCCTGTCGTGCACGCCCACAATATCTGATCATTTCAGGGCGTCTCACCCAACGGTGTCAGAGAGGGCATCGACTCGCCGTTGGCCGGGCGCCCGTACGACCTGCGGCACGCTGGCATCACGCGGTGGCTGAACGCTGGGGTACCGATCGCCGAAGTAGCTCGGCGGGTTGGCAACTCGCCGGAGGTGATCCACCGGCGGTATCACGGCTGCATTGACGGCCACGAGGAAGCCGCCAACGCGAAGATCGCAAAATCTCTGGAAGAAGAAGGCGACGCGACGCATTAGCGCCCTGAGGGCGATTCGGGTCCTCGAATCGCCCTCAGCGTCGTCAGAGCCACTGACCGGTCCTAGGAGAATGGCGTGCTGGTGGCGAGAGAGGGGGTTGGTGAAAACAACGCCCACTCATAATAGGCTTCGTAAGTCTCGGAGGCGGGTGCCGTGCGAAACGGTCGATCACCATCGCGAAGTGTTACGGTTCCTCTTTTTCCGTCTTCCAATACTTCAACTTCCAGCTCCCATTCATAGGCATACTTTTGCGCTCTCGCTGTCACCCTAAACGTAGAGATCTCATGCTCGGCGAGCGTGACGTAATTGCTGCTGAAGTATTTGTCGCCGAAGTTGCCGGATTCGTCTACGGAGTGTGCGACAGGGTTGGGGGAATCAAGCTCCAAGCCGATCCCGATCACCGTCTCGCCCCCTGACGTGGGGCAAGTTATTTCGGTCCCCTTTGGCGGGGTGTACTTTCTTATGATTTTGGCGCGCATATTCGTTATTGCTATTTCGCGTCCTCGTTGCCCCTGTGCGGCAAGCATGAGGATGGACTGCCTTACGTCGGCAGCGTCCTGCTTCTTGGCCCAGTCGTAGACGCCAGAACACCCGGACTCGCGGCCGGGCAGGTTTTCCATATTCGCTGATTTCGGGAGGGCGAGTACCCACCCTTCGTCGCCTTCGTCTCTCGCAGCAGAGAACGATACAGGCTGAGGGGCTATCACTTTCTCGATAGTTCGGGGACCGAAAAAATCCACTGTCATGCCGATGACCGCGCCAAGTGTCGTGCTTGCCAAGAACCCGAGTCCGATGCCGAAGCGTTTCATGTTGCGTGATCGGCGACTCTGAGGATGAACATGGCCCGCCGCTCGTTCGGAACCGTGGTCGTCGCTGCTTGGCTGGCCATCGCTTTCAGGAGGCATAATGCCAATCCCACACGGAACTCGTGCTGTTCGCTAATTTGAGTGCGCCGTTCGGGTTATGGCAAATTTATGATCGGTGTTCACCTCCGCTTGGGGAGCGAGAGGTGCGGTGGACGCTGCGAAGTCACTGCAGTCGGTAACGGCCGGCAGTGGGCAGCCATTACGACGGCGGCACGCTGGACAGCACCCATGGCGTGGCTCGTAGCCACTGCCAGGAGTCCAGCGGCGGATGTGGCAGCGCCTTCAGTGTGTCGGAGGTGTGTCGCGAACGCTGAGAGACAACGAGAGAGAGCGGGAGTCAGTGAGACTGACTCCCGCCCTCTTCTGTCGGCATCCGCCCTGGTCAGCGCTTGATTTCTGCTGTTCCTAGGCGAGTGCCCCCGGCAGGATTCGAACCTGCGCACACGGCTCCGGAGGCCGTTGCTCTATCCCCTGAGCTACGGGGGCGTGTCGGTCGCGGTGTGTGTTGCTCGCGGCGACGGGTAGAACACTACCAGCTCCGTCGGGGTGGTCATCAACGGCTTTCCCGGAGGGTTGCCGGGGTCACCGGGGGACCGGGACGGGGTGCGTGAGGGGTGCGTGTCCCCCGCAGGGGGCGGAAGTGGGGAAAACCCGGACGCGGTGGCCGGTCCGGACCTACTCTCAAGTTGTGCCAGGCGCTTCCGGCCGGGTTCTTGTTGTGGACGACAACAAGGTGATCCGGCAGTTGATCAGGGTCAATCTCGAGCTGGAGGGGCTTGAGGTCGTGACCGCGGCCGATGGTGCCGAGTGTCTGGATGTCGTACATCGGGTACGGCCCGATGTCGTGACCCTCGATGTGGTCATGCCGCGCCTGGACGGGCTGCGTACCGCAGCCCGGCTGCGTGCGGACCCTCGGACCCGTTCCCTTCCACTCGCCATAGTCAGTGCCTGTACGCAGTACGAGGTCGATGCCGGCCTGGATCTCGGGGTCGATGCCTTTCTCGGCAAGCCCTTCGAGCCGGCGGAGCTCGTGCGTGTCGTGCGGCACTTGGTCGAAGGGGTGAAGGTGCGGGGGAGTGCGGGCGGGGATGTCTCCGTCGTCACGGGCGGACTCGCCTCCGGCGGCAGTGTCCCTGGCGGTAGCGTCTCCGGCGGCGTGGGTTCCCACGGCCTCAGCTCCGATGGAGTCGGCTCCGGGCGCATCGACCCCCATGGACTCGGCTCCGGCGTGATCGGCCCCGACGGCATCAGCGCAGGAGACGCCGAGCGGGCCGGGCACAGCGGAGGGTGACACCCGCAAGCCGGCGACATCGCTAGGCCGGTGCCGGACTCAAGGCGGTGGACTGCGAACGGCGGGGGCGGCGGCAGCGTCCGCGGGTGCTGGGTGCTGGGTGCTGGGTGCTGGGTGCTGGGTGCTGGGTGCCCGAAGCGGTGCGCACGGTGTCGAAGCCTCGCACAACCGCGCATCCCGCTGTCGGGGAAGCGGGGCCCCGGCCTTGCCCGTGCTTGTCCGTGCTCGTCCGTGTCGGTCTTCCCCGTCCGCCTCCCTGTGTCGGCCCGGCCCGGCGCGGCGCGGCCTCCGCGGGTCGCGTCGTGTCGTCCACATACCGGACCTCCGGTAAACCGGCTCGCCTACCCACCCCCCTCCTCCCCTACGCTTGTCCCGTGACCCCCGTCGAGCTCTCCCGCACCGTGCTGCATGCCGTGCGTCGCGCTGTCGACGAGGGGGAGCTGAGCGTGTCCGTCCCTGAGCGGGCCGTGGTCGCGGTGCCCGGTCCCGGGGGGTGCGGGGACTACGCCACCGGCATCGCGCTCCAGCTGGCCCGTCCATCCGGGCGGCCTTCCCGGCAGGTCGCCGAGATCCTGCGCGGCCATCTCGTCCGCGCCGGCGGCGTCGCGGCGGTCGAGATCACCGGGCCCGGGTTCCTCAACATCAGCCTCGACGGCGGCGGTACGGCCGACCTCGTGCGGCGCGTCCTGCGGGACGGGCCGCGGTACGGGCACTCCGGCGCCCTCGCGGGGCAGGTCCTGCGGGTTCGCGTCCCGGACGAGATCCGCGCCGAGGTCGTCGCCGACGCCCTCGGCCGCGTCGTCGCCTCACAGGGCGGGCGCCTCGACGTCGTCCGCGGGTGCAACGGCGACGCGGACCTGCGGCCCGTCCCCGCCCCCGGCGACCCCGCTGCCCTCGGCCCCGACGCCGCCCGCTGGGCCCTGCTGCACCCCGCCCCGCACGACCGGCCCCGGATCGACGCCGGGCATCTCGTCCAGCGGGAGAGCAACCCCCTCTTCCGCGTCCGGTACGCCCACGCGCGCACCCGGGCCCTGTGTCGCAACGCCGCCGACCTCGGCTTCGGTGCCGAGCCCGGTGACGTCACCCTCGCCCCCGCACTCCCGGGCGCGCTCGCCGACCATCCCCGCGTCCTCACCACAGCGGCCACGCACCGCGCCCCCGACCGGCTCGCCCGGCACCTGGTCGTCGTCGCGGACGCGGTCCTGCCGTTCCTGCCGACCGTGCTCCCGCGTGGTGCGGAGAAACCCTCGGCCGCCCACCGTGCCCGGCTCGCCCTCGCCGAAGCCGCCGGGACGGTGCTGGCCGGCGGCCTGTCCCTGCTCGGCATCGACGCACCCGACCACCTCTGAGCCAAGAAGAGACCCCAGACATGAGCCGTTCCGCACACCCCGCCGGGCCCCGTCACGCCGATGTGCTCCCCGAGGGCCACTACTCCGCCCCGCCCGCCGACCTCAACGCCCTCGACCCCAGGGTGTGGGCGCAGACCGTCGGCCGGGACGGCGAGGGTGTCGCGACGGTCGGCGGCATCGACGTCAAGCGGCTCGCCGAGGAGTTCGGCACCCCCGCCTACATCCTCGACGAGGCCGATTTCCGGGCCCGGGCGCGCGCCTGGCGCACCGCCTTCGGCACGGACGCCGACGTCTTCTACGCCGGGAAGGCCTTCCTGTCCCGCGCTGTGGTCCGCTGGCTGTACGAGGAGGGGCTCAACCTCGACGTGTGTTCCGGCGGCGAGCTCGCCACCGCGCTGTCCGCGGGCATGCCCGCGGACCGCATCGCCTTCCACGGCAACAACAAGTCGACCGGGGAGATCGAGCGGGCGGTCCGCGCCGGCGTCGGGCGCATCGTCCTCGACTCCTTCCAGGAGATCGTCCGCGTCGCCCACATCGCGCAGTCCCTCGGCCGGCGCCAGCGGGTGCAGATCCGGGTCACCGTCGGTGTCGAGGCCCACACCCACGAGTTCATCGCCACCGCCCACGAGGACCAGAAGTTCGGGATCCCGCTGGCGGGCGGGCAGGCCGCCGAGGCCGTACGGCGGGCGTTGCAGCTGGACGGTCTGGAGCTGATCGGGATCCACTCCCACATCGGGTCGCAGATCTTCGACATGTCGGGCTTCGAGGTCGCCGCCCACCGCGTGGTGGGGCTGCTCAGGGACATCCGCGACGAGCACGGCGTCGAGTTGCCCGAGATCGACCTCGGCGGCGGTCTCGGCATCGCCTACACCAGCGGCGACGACCCGCGCGAACCCCACGAGATCGCCAAGGCACTCACCGAGATCGTCACGCGCGAGTGCGAGGCCGCGCGGCTGCGGACCCCGCGGATCTCCGTCGAGCCGGGGCGCGCCGTCGTCGGGCCGACCGCCTTCACGCTCTACGAGGTCGGGACCGTCAAGGCCCTCGACGGGCTGCGCACCTACGTCTCCGTCGACGGCGGCATGTCCGACAACATCCGGACGGCCCTCTACGACGCCGAGTACAGCGTCGCCCTGGTCTCGCGCACCTCCGACGCCGAGCCGATGCTCACCCGTGTCGTCGGCAAGCACTGCGAGAGCGGTGACATCGTCGTGCGGGACGCGTTCCTGCCCGCCGACCTGGCGCCGGGCGACCTGATCGCCGTGCCGGCCACCGGCGCGTACTGCCGGTCCATGGCGAGCAACTACAACCACGTGCTGCGCCCGCCGGTCGTCGCCGTCAGGGACGGCGAGGCCCGGGTGATCGTCCGCCGGGAGAGCGAGGAGGACCTGCTGCGTCTCGATGTGGGATGAGGGCCGGGGAACCGGAACGCCGGGATGCCGGGATGCGCGGCGGAGGGCGGAAGATCTCCTGCCGCCCGCCGGTGAGAAGATGAAATCGACGTCTCACGATCCGGACCGAGGGCAGAAACCTCCGTCCGGTGAGTGAGACTGGTCCAACCGTAGACGGTATGAGGAAACGAGGTCGGATGATGCGTACGCGTCCGCTGAAGGTGGCGCTGCTGGGCTGTGGGGTTGTCGGCTCAGAGGTGGCGCGCATCATGACGACGCACGCCGACGACCTCGCCGCCAGGATCGGCGCCCCGGTCGAGCTGGCCGGCGTCGCGGTACGGCGGCCCTCCAAGGTCCGTGAGGGCATCGACCCGGCACTCGTCACCTCCGACGCCACCGCCCTCGTCAAACGTGGGGACATCGACGTCGTCGTCGAGGTCATCGGGGGCATCGAGCCCGCCCGCAGCCTCATCACCGCCGCCTTCGAGCACGGCGCCTCGGTGGTCTCCGCCAACAAGGCCCTGCTCGCCCAGGACGGGGCCGCCCTGCACGCCGCGGCGGGACGGCACGGCAAGGACCTCTACTACGAGGCCGCCGTGGCCGGCGCCATCCCGCTGATCCGGCCGCTGCGCGAGTCCCTCGCCGGCGACAAGATCAACCGGGTGATGGGCATCGTCAACGGCACGACCAACTTCATCCTCGACAAGATGGACTCCACGGGCGCCGGCTACCAGGAGGCCCTCGACGAGGCCACCGCGCTGGGCTACGCAGAGGCGGACCCCACCGCCGACGTGGAGGGCTTCGACGCCGCGGCCAAGGCCGCCATCCTCGCCGGGATCGCCTTCCACACGCGCGTGCGCCTGGACGACGTCTACCGCGAGGGCATGACCGAGGTGACCGCCGCGGACTTCGCCTCCGCCAAGGAGATGGGCTGCACCATCAAACTGCTCGCCATCTGCGAGCGGGCCCAGGACGGCGGCTCGGTCACCGCGCGCGTGCACCCGGCGATGATCCCGCTCACCCACCCGCTGGCCTCCGTGCGCGGTGCGTACAACGCCGTCTTCGTCGAGTCCGACGCGGCCGGCCAGCTCATGTTCTACGGCCCCGGCGCGGGTGGTTCGCCCACCGCCTCGGCCGTGCTCGGCGACCTCGTCGCCGTCTGCCGCAACCGGCTCAGCGGGGCAACGGGGCCCGGCGAGTCGGCGTATGCCGCCCTGCCCGTCTCCCCGATGGGCGACGTCGTCACGCGCTACCACATCAGCCTCGACGTGGCCGACAAACCGGGTGTGCTCGCCCAGGTCGCCACCGTGTTCGCCGAGCACGGGGTGTCCATCGACACTGTTCGCCAGCAGGGCAAGGACGGCGAGGCCTCCCTCGTCGTCGTCACCCACCGCGCGTCCGACGCCTCCCTGTCGGGGACCGTCGAGGCGCTGCGCAAGCTCGACACCGTGCGGGGTGTCGCCAGCATCATGCGGGTTGAAGGAGAGTAACCAGCAATGACTCACCAGTGGCGCGGAATCATCGAGGAGTACCGGGACCGGCTGCCGGTGTCCGACACGACGCCGGTCGTCACCCTCCGCGAGGGCGGTACGCCGCTCGTGCCCGCGCAGGTGCTCTCCGAGCGCACGGGCTGCGAGGTCCATCTGAAGGTCGAGGGCGCGAACCCCACCGGTTCCTTCAAGGACCGCGGCATGACGATGGCGATCAGCAAGGCCAAGGAGGAGGGCGCCAAGGCCGTCATCTGCGCCTCCACCGGCAACACCTCCGCCTCCGCCGCCGCCTACGCGGTGCGCGCCGGGATGGTGTCCGCGGTGCTCGTGCCGCAGGGCAAGATCGCGCTCGGCAAGATGGGGCAGGCGCTCGTCCACGGCGCCAGGATCCTCCAGGTCGACGGCAACTTCGACGACTGCCTCACGCTCGCCCGCGCGCTGAGCGACAACTACCCCGTGGCGCTGGTGAATTCGGTCAACCCGGTGCGCATCGAGGGCCAGAAGACGGCGGCCTTCGAGATCGTGGACATGCTGGGCGACGCGCCCGACATCCACGTCCTGCCGGTCGGCAACGCGGGCAACATCACCGCCTACTGGAGGGGGTACCGGGAGTACGCCGCCGACGGCGTGTCGGCCCGGACCCCGCGGATGTGGGGCTTCCAGGCCTCCGGCAGCGCCCCGATCGTGCGCGGCGAGGTCGTCAAGGACCCGTCCACCATCGCCACCGCCATCCGCATCGGCAACCCGGCCTCCTGGCAGTACGCCCTGGCCGCGCGCGACGAGTCCGGTGGCCTCATCGACGAGGTGACGGACCGTGAGATCCTGCGCGCCTACCGGCTGTTGGCCTCTCAGGAGGGCGTCTTCGTCGAGCCCGCCTCCGCCGCGTCCGTCGCCGGCCTGCTCAAGGCCGCCGAGCAGGGCAAGGTCGACCCCGGCCAGCGCATCGTGTGCACGGTCACCGGCAACGGCCTGAAGGACCCCGACTGGGCCGTCGCCGGCGCACCGCAGCCGGTCACCGTCCCGGTCGACGCGGCCACCGCGGCCGAGCGCCTCGGCCTGGCGTAGGGGGCGCCCCGGGGTGGGGCGAGCGGTCACGCGGCCGTCCTGAGGACGGCCGCGTAAACCGACCCTCACCTGGGGAAGTTCCCTACAGGGGGTGCACAGGGGGCTTGCGACACGCATCGTGCGCCTCCCATGCGCCCTATGTCGCCACAGAACCTTCCTTCGATAGGCTGTACCGAACCCGCCCGCCGCATATGCCCCCAGGCGCATGTGCCGCAGCTCCGCGTCGTCCGCGCGGTCCGGGGGTTCACGGGCACCTCTCGGAGTCCGACGTCATTCGACCATCACGCAGCTCAAGGAGAGTCATCGAGCGATGGCCGGTCCAGCTTTCCGCGCCGCCGCCGTCCGGGTGCGCGTCCCCGCCACCAGCGCCAACCTCGGTCCGGGCTTCGACGCCCTGGGCCTCGCGCTGGGGTTGTACGACGACGTCGTCGTCCGGGTGGCCGACTCAGGGCTGCACATCGACATCGCGGGTGAGGGCGGCGAGACGCTGCCGCGCGACGAGAGCCACCTCCTCGTCCGCTCCCTGCGCACCGCCTTCGAGGCGCTGGGCGGCCAGCCGCGCGGCCTGGAGATCGTCTGCGCCAACCGCATCCCGCACGGCCGCGGCCTCGGTTCCTCCTCCGCCGCCATCTGCGCCGGCATCGTCGCCGCCCGCGCGGTGACCATAGGCGGCGAGTCCAGGCTCGACGAGGCGGCGCTGCTCGAACTCGCCACCGAGATCGAGGGGCATCCCGACAACGTCGCGGCCTGCCTGCTCGGCGGCTTCACCCTCTCCTGGATGGAGAACGGCGCCGCCCGGGCGATCAGGATGGACCCCGCCGATTCCATCGTTCCGGTGGTTTTCGTGCCCGGGAAGCCGGTCCTGACGGAGACCGCGCGCGGTCTGCTCCCGCGCACCGTGCCGCATGTCGACGCCGCCGCCAACGCCGGCCGCGCCGCCCTGCTCGTCGAGGCGCTGACCAGGCGCCCCGAGCTGCTGCTGCCGGCCACCGAGGACCGCCTGCACCAGGAGTACCGGGCGCCCGCGATGCCGGAGAGCACGGCCCTGGTGGAGCGGCTGCGGGCCGACGGGATCCCGGCGGTCATCTCCGGCGCCGGACCCACGGTCATGGCGCTGGCCGACACGGAGACGGCGGACAAGGTGGAGGCCCTGGCGGGCTCGGACTGGGCCGCCAACCGGCTGGGCCTGGACCGGGAGGGAGCGAGTGTGCTCCCGCTGGCGACCTGACACGGTCGCCGGATTAGGAGAGGGGGAATGTTTGTTGGATCCGGTAGTGTTAACCTCAAGTCTGCACCCGACCCCACCACGGCGAGGTGCCTCGTGTCCCCGTCCGGGACAGACATTCTTCCGGGAGCTCCCCACGCCGCACAGTGTTTCGTACGCCGTACCTGGGCAGTACGCCGTACAGGAGGGCTGAGCGGATCGCCGGGCACGCTCCGGAATCGGTGCGACCACGCCACGTGACACCGGGTGCCACGGCTCCAGGAAGCGCCATCACCAGTTATTTCCTCCGCCGCTGTGGCGGACCACCGCCCCGGTACGGTCCACAAGGATGGGACCGAAGCCGGACAGCACAACCGGTCGCCGAGCCAGACAGGCCGACGTCCGCTCCAGGGAAGGACCCTTCGTGAGCGACACCACCGATCTGATGGGCGCACGTGTCGAGGAGACCGCTGCCGCGCCCGCCACGGACGCCTCCGCGCCTGCTGCCGGTGCCGGCTCCCGGCGGCGCCGCGGTACCGGCCTCGAGGGCATGGTGCTGGCCGAGCTGCAGCAGGTCGCATCCGGCCTCGGCATCAGGGGCACCGCGCGTATGCGCAAGAGCCAGCTGATCGAGGTCATCAAGGAGGCGCAGGCCGGCGGTGGCGCCCCGGCCAAGGCCGAGGCCGCCCCCGAGGCCAAGCCGAAGCGCCGCACCACCTCCCGGGCGCGCACCGGCGAGGAGGCCTCCGCCGGGAAGAAGGCCGACAAGGTCGACAAGGCGGACAAGGCCGACAAGAACGGCAAGGCCGAGAAGGCCGTCGAGGCCCCCGCCGAGAAGGCGCAGGCCCAGCAGCAGATCGAGATCCCCGGCCAGCCCGCCGCCGGCGACGAGGCCGCCGGTGAGCGCCGTCGCCGCCGCGCCACCGCCGACGCCGGCAGCCCCGAGACGGTCGCCGCCGAGGCAAAGAGCGAGGCCAAGGCCGAGACCCCGGCGCCCTCGCAGCAGCAGGAGACCCGGTCCGAGTCCGGTGACGGCGGCGAGGGCCGCCGCCGTGACCGCCGGGACCGCGGCCGGGACCGCGACCGCCGTGGCAAGGGCGACGACCAGCAGGGCCAGCAGCGCGGCCAGCAGCAGGGCCAGCAGGGCGGCGGCCGGCAGGACCGCCAGCAGGACGACGACGACTTCGAGGGCGGCCGGCGCGGTCGTCGCGGCCGCTACCGCGACCGCCGGGGCCGTCGTGGCCGCGACGACGTGTCCGAGCCGCAGATCGCCGAGGACGACGTCCTGATCCCCGTCGCGGGCATCCTGGACATCCTCGACAACTACGCCTTCATCCGCACCTCCGGCTACCTGCCGGGCCCGAACGACGTGTACGTCTCCCTCGCCCAGGTCCGCAAGAACGGCCTGCGCAAGGGCGACCACATCACCGGCGCGGTCCGCCAGCCCAAGGAGGGCGAGCGCCGCGAGAAGTTCAACGCGCTCGTCCGCCTGGATTCCGTCAACGGCATGGCGCCCGAACACGGCCGCGGCCGCCCGGAGTTCAACAAGCTCACCCCGCTGTACCCGCAGGACCGCCTGCGTCTGGAGACGGACCCCGGCGTCCTCACCACCCGGATCATCGACCTGGTCTCGCCGATCGGCAAGGGCCAGCGCGGTCTGATCGTGGCCCCGCCGAAGACCGGCAAGACCATGATCATGCAGGCGATCGCCAACGCGATCACCCACAACAACCCCGAGTGCCACCTGATGGTCGTCCTCGTCGACGAGCGTCCGGAAGAGGTCACCGACATGCAGCGGTCGGTCAAGGGCGAGGTCATCTCCTCGACCTTCGACCGCCCGGCCGAGGACCACACCACCGTCGCCGAACTCGCCATCGAGCGCGCCAAGCGCCTGGTGGAGCTGGGCCACGACGTGGTCGTCCTGCTGGACTCGATCACGCGTCTGGGCCGTGCCTACAACCTGGCCGCCCCGGCTTCCGGCCGCATCCTGTCCGGTGGTGTCGACTCCACGGCGCTCTACCCGCCGAAGCGCTTCTTCGGTGCGGCCCGCAACATCGAGGACGGCGGTTCGCTGACCATCCTCGCCACCGCCCTGGTGGACACCGGGTCCCGCATGGACGAGGTGATCTTCGAGGAGTTCAAGGGCACCGGCAACATGGAGCTGAAGCTCGACCGGAAGCTCGCCGACAAGCGCATCTTCCCGGCGGTCGACGTCGACGCCTCCGGCACCCGCAAGGAGGAGATCCTCCTCGGTGCCGAGGAACTCGGCATCGTCTGGAAGCTGCGCCGCGTCCTGCACGCGCTGGACCAGCAGCAGGCGATCGAGCTGCTGCTCGACAAGATGAAGCAGACCAAGTCGAACGTCGAGTTCCTGATGCAGATCCAGAAGACGACGCCCACTCCGGGCAACGGCGACTGAACCACGGCCGTCCGGCTGTCGAACTGCGGGAAGCCCCGTCATGTCATCCAGGTGACATGACGGGGCTTCCGCCTTGTAAGATCGGCGAGCTGAAGCGGGGGGGAACGTGTTTTCGGATACGCCTGCTGGGTTGCTCCGGGCTGTCGTCGTGCAGCGTCCGGGCCCGGCGGGTTCTTTCTCTCTCTCCTGCGAGCAGTCCGTACAGCGACAGGAGATCTGAGTGACATCTACACACCGAAGAGCGCGGCGCGCTCTTCCCGCGGCTGCGGCCGCACTCGCGCTGGGAAGCGCGGTTCTGACAGCCGTTCCGGCCGAGGCGTCCGGCACGGCTTCGCTTCCGGCCCCGCAGGCCGCCCAGAAGCTGCCCAGCGCCTCACAGGCCGAACTGCTCGCCCGTGTCGAGGGCGCCCAGTCCGCCCTCGGGGACGACGACGCGGCCGCGCCGACGTCCGGTGCCACGAGCGACGGCAGCCCCGAGGCCTCGCCGTCCTCCACCGTCGACCCGAAGATCATCGGCGGCACGGAGGCGACCATCGCCGAGGCGCCGTGGATGGTGCAGCTGCACTACTACGACGACAAGGGCACCGCGGACACCTCCGACGACGAGGGCTACTTCTGCGGTGGCACTCTGGTCGCCCCGGCGAAGGTCCTCACGGCCGCGCACTGCGTGTACGGCCTGGACTGGTCGAAGCACGGCGCCGTCCTGGCCGGCACGAGCCGGCTGCCGGACGGGAACGACCTGCACGGCGGCAAGGTCGCCGGCGTGTGGCGCCAGTGGGTCAACCCCACGTACAACGACAACACCATCGCCGGCGGCGACCTCGCGGTGCTGACGCTGACCGAGGCGCTGCCGTACAAGTCCCTGCAGGTGACGTCGAGCTCCGACAGCGTCTCCTACGGCAGCGGTACTCCGGCGACGGTCTACGGCTGGGGGCGCACCAGCTCCACCAGCGGTGACATCTCGCTGACGCTGAAGAAGGCGACCATTCCGATGCAGGCGGACTCCGCCTGTACGGCGTACTACGGCAGCGACTTCGCGCCGGGCCAGATGGCCTGCGCCGGCAACCCCGCCTCGGGCGAGGACGCCGGCACGGTCTCACCGTGCAACGGCGACTCCGGCGGGCCTCTCGTGGTCAACGGGCGGATCGCCGGTGTGGTGTCCTGGGGCGTCAAGGACTGCGTGGAGTCGGGCGCGTACAGCGTCTACGCCAAGACGCGTACCTACGTCGGTGCGGTCAACGCGCGCATCGACGACACCGACGCGGACTTCGACGGCCTGGGGGACCTGTTCGCCCGCACGTCGGGAGGCACGGCCTACGAGTACCACTCCCTGGGCGACAAGTGGCCGTACCTGGCCAACCGCGTCGACTTCGGTGACTGGGGCGGCCTGAGCCTGGTGCGCACGGCCGACCTCAACCGCGACTTCTACCAGGACTACCTGTTCCGTGCCTCGGACGGCGTTCTGTACAACTGGGCGTTCAACGGTTCGGACCGCTACCAGGCGTACCGGATCGGCGGCGGCTGGAACGTGATGAAGAACATCGCGGTCCCCGGTGACCTCAGCGGTGACGGCAAGCCCGACCTGGTCGCGCAGGACAAGTACGGCGTCCTGTGGCTGTACCCGGGCCAGGGCAACAACTACGCCTTCGGCTCCCGTGTCCGGATCGGCGGCGGCTGGTACAGCTACACCATCACGGGCAAGGGGGACTACGACAACGACGGCAAGCCCGACCTGCTCGCGCGGGACGGCTCCGGCGTGCTGTGGCTCTACCCGGGTACCGGCAAGGCATCGCCGGCGCTCGGTACGCGGATCCGGGTCGGCGGCGGCTGGTACGTCTACAACGCCTTCGCCTCCCCCGGTGACCTCACCGGCGACGGCAAGCCCGACCTGCTCGCGCGGGACGGCTCCGGCGTGATGTGGCTGTACAAGGGCCGCGGTATCTCGTCCTCCGTGTTCGAGTCGCGCGTCCGCGTCGGTGGCGGCTGGGGCGTCTTCAACGTCTTCGGCTGAGCAGGGCGCAGCGCGGCGCGCTCCACGAGCGTGAAGCGGGCCGCCTCCGGTCTCCGGAGGCGGCCCTTCCCCTTGCCCGCCGAGCGTCGCCGGGCAAGGGCCCCGCGCACTCCCGCCTCTCCGTCACCATCCGTGACCTTCGGTGCCTCTCTGTGTGAATCGCCGCACAGGGGACATGTCGCGCTGTGCAACCCTATGCACGGAAAGCTCGTCTGACCGAACGGAGTGATGATGGAGACGTAGAGAGCTGAGGTGCGCATGACCGCCGATCGCACGCCGGAGTCCGGCATACGACACCGCGCCGGGGGCCGCCGGCGCAGGCCCCACCGGCACGGCAGGGCGCTGCGCGTCGCGGTCTGGACCGCCGCGGGCATCGTGGTCCTGGGCGGTACCGGCATCGGCTACGTCTACTTCAAGCTCAACGGCAACATCAGGAGCGTCGACATCAACCAGGCCCTCGGCACCGGCCGGCCGGACCGGGCCGGCAACGGCTCCGAGAACATCCTGGTGCTCGGCTCCGACAGCCGCTCCGGAGGCAACAGGAAGCTGGGCGGCGGTGCCGACGACGGCAGCGCCCGCTCCGACACGGCGATGATCGTCCACGTCTACCGGGGGCACCGGACGGCCGCCGTCGTCTCGCTCCCGCGCGACACCCTCGTCGACCGCCCCGCCTGCACCGACGACCGCGGCACCACCCACCCGGCCGCCGCCGGCGCGATGTTCAACTCCGCCTACGCCACCGGCGGCGCCGCCTGCGCCGTCAAGACGGTCGAGGCCCTGACCGGCCTGCGCATGGACCACTACCTGGAGGTCGACTTCAGCGGCTTCCAGAAGCTGATCGACAAGCTCGGCGGCGTGACGGTCACCACCAGCGAGGACATCGACGACCCCAAGAGCCACCTCAGGCTCAAGGCCGGCACCCACCGGCTCGACGGTGAGCAGGCCCTGGGCCTGGTCCGTACCCGGCACGGCGTCGGCGACGGCTCCGACCTGGGACGCATCCAGCTCCAGCAGGCCTTCGTGAAGGCGCTCGTCGACCGGATCCGGCACGTCGGCGTCCTCACCAGCCCCAAGAAGCTCTACGACCTCGCCGACACCGTGACCCGGGCCGTGACCACCGACTCCGACCTCGGCTCGGTGAACTCCCTGATGTCCTTCGCGGGCGGCCTGAAGGGCATCGGTGCCTCCGGGATGCACATGGTGACCCTGCCGGTGCGGTACGACCCGGCCGACCCCAACCGCGTCGTCGTCGCCGAGTCCAAGGCCCGGCAGGTCTTCACGGCCCTGAGGAACGACCGGCCGATCCCCGCCACGGCGACCGAGGGGACCGCCACCGGCGAGGCCCAGGGCGTGGTGACCCCGGCCGCCACCCCGGGGGAATAGATCACGCGGGCCCCCGGTTTGGGGAGAAGGCGCCAGTCCTGGCAGACTGGTACGTCGGCTCCGGTTCACGCCCCCGCATCCCGCGGCTGCGACCCGGCGCCCTCCCGAACCTAGGAGACACCTTGAAGCGCGACATCCACCCCGAGTACGTCGAGACCCAGGTCAGCTGCACCTGCGGTGCGTCGTTCACCACCCGCAGCACCATCGAGTCCGGCACCATCCGGGCCGAGGTCTGCTCCGAGTGCCACCCGTTCTACACGGGCAAGCAGAAGATCCTCGACACCGGTGGCCGTGTGGCCCGCTTCGAGGCCCGCTTCGGCAAGGCTGCCGCCGGCTCCAAGAAGTAGCGAGCCCCATTTCGCCGGTCCACGGCAGCACGCCCCGCACGGCGTGCGCCGGGACCGGCGTTTTTGGTCGCCCGCCCTTCCCTTCGTCCGCAGTACAGGAGCCCAAGATGTTCGAGGCCGTCGAGGAACTCGTCGCCGAGCACGCCGACCTGGAGAAGAAGCTCGCCGATCCGTCGGTCCACGCCGACCAGGCGGGTGCGCGCCGGCTCAACAAGCGCTACGCCGAGCTCACCCCGATCGTCACCACGTACCGCTCCTGGAAGCAGACCGGCGACGACATCGACACCGCGCGCGAACTGGCCGCCGACGACCCCGATTTCGCCGCCGAGGTCAAGGATCTGGAGAAGCAGCGCGAGGAGCTCACCGAGAAGCTGCGCCTGCTGCTGGTCCCGCGCGACCCCAGCGACGACAAGGACGTGATCCTCGAGATCAAGGCCGGCGCCGGCGGTGACGAGTCGGCCCTCTTCGCGGGTGACCTGCTGCGCATGTACCTGCGCTACGCCGAGCGCGTGGGCTGGAAGACCGAGATCATCGACGCCACCGAGTCCGAGCTGGGCGGCTACAAGGACGTCCAGGTCGCGGTGAAGTCCCGCGGGCAGATCGAGCCCGGCCAGGGCGTGTGGGCGCGCCTGAAGTACGAGGGCGGTGTGCACCGCGTGCAGCGCGTTCCGGCCACCGAGTCCCAGGGCCGCATCCACACCTCCGCCGCCGGCGTGCTCGTCACCCCGGAGGCCGAGGAGGTCGACGTCGAGATCAACCCCAACGACCTCCGCATCGACGTCTACCGTTCCTCCGGTCCCGGCGGCCAGTCCGTCAACACCACCGACTCCGCCGTCCGGATCACGCACCTGCCCACCGGAGTCGTCGCCTCCTGCCAGAACGAGAAGAGCCAGCTGCAGAACAAGGAGCAGGCTCTGCGTATCCTGCGCTCCAGGCTGCTCGCCATGGCGCAGGAGGAGGCGGAGAAGGAGGCCGCCGACGCCCGCCGCAGCCAGGTCCGCACCGTCGACCGCTCCGAGAAGATCCGCACCTACAACTTCCCGGAGAACCGCATCTCGGACCACCGCGTCGGCTTCAAGGCGTACAACCTCGACCAGGTCCTGGACGGCGACCTCGCCGCGGTGATCCAGGCCTGTGTCGACGCGGACGCGGCGGCGAAGCTCGCAGCCGCGTAAGGCACGGACGACCGAGTACCGGAGGACTTGCGTGAACCTGCTGCTCGCAGAGGTGGCCCAGGCCACCCAGCGGCTGGCCGACGCCGGCGTGCCCTCGCCGCGCACCGACGCGGAGGAGCTCGCCGCGTTCGTGCACGGCGTGAAGCGGGGCGAGTTGCACTCCGTGCGGGACTCCGACTTCGACGCCCGCTACTGGGAGGTCATCGCCCGGCGTGAGCAGCGCGAGCCGCTGCAGCACATCACCGGGCGGGCCTTCTTCCGGTACCTGGAGCTCCAGGTCGGCCCCGGCGTGTTCGTGCCCCGCCCGGAGACCGAGTCGGTCGTCGGCTGGGCCATAGACGCCGTGCGCGCCATGGACGTCGTGGAGCCGTGCATCGTGGACCTGTGCACGGGCTCCGGTGCCATCGCGCTCGCCCTGGCCCAGGAGGTGCCCCGTTCGCGGGTGCACGCCGTCGAGCTGTCCGACGAGGCCCTCCACTGGACCCGCAAGAACATGGAGGGCTCCCGGGTCGAGCTGCGCCAGGGCGACGCCCGCACCGCCTTCCCGGACCTCGACGGCCAGGTCGACCTGGTCGTCTCCAACCCGCCGTACATCCCGCTCACCGAGTGGGAGTACGTCGCTCCGGAGGCCCGGGACTACGACCCCGATGTGGCGCTCTTCTCCGGCGAGGACGGCCTCGACCTCATCCGTGGCCTGGAACGCACCGCGCACCGCCTGCTGCGGCCCGGCGGCATCGTCGTGATCGAGCACGCCGACACCCAGGGCGGTCAGGTGCCGTGGATCTTCACCGAGGAGAAGGGCTGGGCCGACGCGGCCGACCACCCCGACCTCAACAACCGACCCCGGTTCGCGACCGCCCGCAGGGCGCTGCCGTGACCCCTCACCCGACTTCGACCCCGCAGTACGTGTACGAGGAGGCCCGCTAGTTATGGCACGGCGATACGACACCAACGACGCGACCGACCGCGTGACCGGTCTGCGCGAGGCCGCGTCCGCCGTCCGCCGTGGCGAGCTCGTGGTGCTGCCCACGGACACGGTGTACGGCATCGGCGCCGACGCCTTCTCCCAGGAGGCCGTGGGCGATCTGCTCCAGGCCAAGGGCCGCGGCCGGAACATGCCCACGCCCGTCCTCATCGGCTCCCCGAACACGCTCCACGGCCTGGTCACGGACTTCTCCGAGCTGGCCTGGGAGCTGGTCGACGCCTTCTGGCCGGGTGCGCTGACCCTGGTCGCCCGGCACCAGCCGTCGCTGACCTGGGACCTGGGCGAGACCCGCGGCACGGTTGCCGTGCGCATGCCGCTGCACCCGGTCGCCATCGAGCTGCTCACGGAGGTCGGCCCGATGGCCGTCTCCTCCGCGAACCTCACCGGCCACCCGGCGCCGGAGAACTGCGACGCCGCCCAGGAGATGCTCGGCGACTCCGTCTCCGTCTACCTCGACGGCGGGCCGACCCCGGGCAACGTCCCCTCCTCCATCGTCGACGTCACCCGCGAGGTGCCGATGCTGCTGCGCGAGGGCGCCCTGTCCGCCGAGGAGTTGCGCAAGGTCGTGCCCGACCTCGAGGTGGCGAATTGACGGCCCCCGATGTGGGGCGTGGCATAGGCGGCGGGGAGAGCACCGCGGAGGAGACGACGACCTTCGGATCTCCGCGGGACACCTTCCGCATCCTCCACGTCAGTACCGGAAACGTGTGCCGCTCGCCCATCACCGAGCGGCTCAACCGCCATTTCGTGACCGAGCGGCTGGGCATCCTGGGCGGCGGTCTCGTCGTGGAGAGCGCGGGTACCTGGGGCCATGAGGGCGCGCCCATGGAGTCGCACGCGGAGACCGTCCTCGCGGAGTTCGGCGCCGACGCCTCCGGCTTCGTGGGGCGGGAGCTGCTCGACGAGCACGTCATATGCGCCGACCTCGTTCTGACCGCCACCCGCGACCACCGGGCCCAGGTCATCTCCATGGGCCACTCGGCGGGGCTGCGCACCTTCACCCTGAAGGAGTTCACCCGGCTGGTGAGGGCGATAGATCCGGCCACCCTGCCCCCGCTGGAGGACGGCCTGGTCGCGCGCGCCCGCGCCCTGGTCCGCGCCGCCGCCGCGCTCCGCGGGTGGCTGCTGGCCCCCACGGCCGAGGCCGACGAGGTGTACGACCCCTACGGTGCGCCGCTGACCTTCTTCCGCTCGATAGGCGAGGAGATCCACGAGGCGCTGGACCCGGTCGTCACGGCCCTGACGGGGGTGGCGACCCGGGCGTGAGCACGCCCCGGGCCCGTCGGCGCCGCGGCGCCGGTGCCCGGCCGCACGGCCCGAGCCACCGGGACGCACGGACCCCGGCCCACGACTCCCTGCCGGCCCGCCCTCCGGGCACGGCGGGGTCCTCGACGCACCCGGGCGGACGCAGGCACCGCGCACCCCACGGACCCCGGGCCTACATTGGACGTACGTCACCGTCGACGCACGCCCGGAGCCCACCATGTCGGTCACCCGCACCCCCGGCGCCGAGGCCGACGTCCTGCGCGGGCAGGACCCCGAACTCGCCGACATCCTGCTCGGCGAGCGCCGGCGTCAGTCGACGACGCTCCAGCTGATCGCCGCGGAGAACTTCACGTCACCGGCCGTGCTCGCGGCGCTCGGCTCGCCGCTCGCCAACAAGTACGCCGAGGGGTACCCGGGCGCCCGCCACCACGGCGGCTGCGAGATCGTCGACGTCGCCGAGCGCCTCGCCGTCGACCGGGCGAAGGCCCTGTTCGGGGCCGCCCACGCCAACGTCCAGCCGCACTCGGGGTCCTCCGCCGTGCTCGCCGCGTACGCCGCACTGCTGTGCCCCGGCGACACCGTCCTCGCCCTCGGGCTGCCGTACGGCGGGCACCTCACCCACGGGTCGCCCGCCAACTTCTCCGGCCGCTGGTTCGACTTCGTCGGCTACGGGGTCGACGCGGAGACCGGGCTCATCGACCACGACCAGGTCCGCACCCTCGCCCGCACCCACCGCCCCAAGGCGATCGTCTGCGGATCCATCGCCTACCCCCGCCACATCGACCACGCCTTCTTCCGCGAGGTCGCCGACGAGAGCGGGGCGTATCTCATCGCGGACGCCGCGCACCCCATCGGACTGGTGGCCGGGGGAGCGGCACCGAACCCGGTGCCGTACGCCGACATCGTCTGCGCCACGACGCACAAGGTGCTGCGCGGTCCGCGCGGCGGGATGATCCTGTGCGGCGAGGAACTGGCCGAGCGGGTCGACCGGGCCGTGTTCCCCTTCACCCAGGGTGGCGCCCAGATGCACACGATCGCCGCCAAGGCCGTCGCCTTCGGCGAGGCGGCGACTTGGGCGTTCGCCACGTACGCCCATCGGGTGGTCGCCAACGCGAAGGTCCTCGCCGCCGCTCTGGCGGCCGAGGGACTGGTCGTCACCACCGGCGGCACCGACACCCATCTGATCACCGCCGACCCGGCACCTCTCGGCCCGGACGGTCGCACCGCCCGCGGACTGCTCGCCGCAGCCGGCCTGGTCATGGACTGCTGCGCGCTGCCGCACGGCACCGCGCGCGGACTGCGCCTGGGCACCGCGGCACTGACCACCCAGGGCATGGGGGAGGAGGAGATGACCTCGGTCGCCGCGCTGCTCGCGGGCGTGCTGCGCGGCGAGATCGACAGCTGGCAGGCCCGCGCGGCGGCGCGCGGGCTGGCGGAGCGTTTCCCGCCGTATCCCGGGTGAGCGGAGGCGGGCGGACCCCGGCGCGCGGGGCCCGCCGAGCGTGCACAGGCTCCCGTGCAACCATCGTCGCTACCCGGAAGTCCCTCACCATATGCGTCCCCTGTGCGCGCAGTCGCTAGGGTGTGGGGCTGATATGGCCAGCGAGACCTGTGGGGAAGCCCGTGCGTGAATACCTGCTGACGCTCTGCGTCACGGCCGCGGTGACGTATCTGCTGACAGGGCCGGTACGGAAGTTCGCGATCGTGGCCGGAGCGATGCCGGAGATCCGGGCGCGTGACGTGCACCGGGAACCCACTCCGCGGCTCGGCGGGATCGCGATGTTCTTCGGCCTGTGCGCGGGCCTGCTGGTCGCCGACCACCTCACCAACCTCAACGAGGTCTTCGAGAAGTCCAACGAACCCCGCGCCCTGCTGTCGGGTGCCGCGTTGATCTGGCTGATCGGGGTCCTGGACGACAAGTTCGAGATCGACGCGCTGATCAAGCTGGGCGGGCAGATGATCGCCGCCGGCGTGATGGTGGTGCAGGGTCTGACGATCCTGTGGCTGCCCATCCCGGGTGTGGGCACCGTCGCGCTGACGCAGTGGCAGGGCACACTGCTGACGGTCGCGCTGGTCGTCATCACGATCAACGCGGTGAACTTCGTGGACGGTCTCGACGGCCTCGCGGCCGGAATGGTGTGCATCGCGGCGGCGGCGTTCTTCATGTACGCCTACCGCATCTGGTACGGCTACAACATCGAGGAAGCCGCCCCGGCGACGCTGTTCGCCGCGGTCCTGATGGGCATGTGCCTGGGCTTCCTGCCGCACAACATGCATCCCGCGCGCATCTTCATGGGCGACTCGGGCTCGATGCTCATCGGGCTCGTGCTGGCCGCCGGAGCCATCTCGGTCACCGGCCAGATCGATCCGGACGTGATGAAGCTGTTCTCCGGGTCCGAGCGGAACTCCGTGCACCAGATGGTGCCGGTCTACATCCCGCTGGTGATGCCGCTCACCATCATCGCCATCCCGGCGGCCGACCTGATCCTGGCGATCGTCCGGCGCACCTGGCGCGGTCAGTCGCCGTTCGCGGCGGACCGGGGGCACCTGCACCACCGCCTGCTGGAGATCGGCCACTCGCACAGCCGCGCGGTACTGATCATGTACTTCTGGTCGGCGCTGATCGCCTTCGGCGCGCTGGGTTACTCGGTGAGTTCCGCCTCGATGTGGATCGTGCTCGGCATCGTCGTCCTCAGCGCCATCGGACTGCTGCTGCTCCTGCTGCCGCGCTTCAGGCCGCGCGCACCGCGCTGGGCGGAGCGTTTCGTGCCGCCGCGGTACCGGCGGCGCCGCAGGGCGGCCGAACCGGCCGGCGCCGCCGTGTCCGCCGACGCCCCGGCCGGGGAGGAGAACCGGGCTCCGGTCGCGGCCGGAACGGGCACGGTCAACGGAGCGACCGCTCTCGGCGCCCGATCGCGTGTCCTGGACCGGGGTAAAGCGGGAACGTCACGCTGACGGCAAGGTAAGAATCTGACGAGAGCATTGCCAACTCGTGGGGGAGCAAAGGCCCCCAATATCAGACAAACAGGCGCTGTTTCTGCACAGACGCGCAGCTTCACTCTCATGTGTGACACCGAGCACACCCAGCAGGTAAAGACTGCATCAAATAGTTTGTGATACCGTTCACGAGAACCCGGACAGAGCCGAGGGACCGTGGTGCGACGGCCCCTGGGCCGTGAGGTCTCCACCACTCCGACCGGGACTACGCTCGTCCATGACGACACCCTGCCCCCTGTGAAAGCGGAGTTGCCGCCATGCCGTCCAATGACGCCCGGAACCTTCTGCAGTGCGCCGTACCCACGGCCGCTGCCGGTGTGGTCGCCGTCGCCGTCAGCGGTGCGGTGGCCGGAGGCAAGGGTGCGTTGGGAGCCGCCGTCGGCGCACTGCTCGCGATCCTTTTCATGGGGATCGGCCTCTACGTTCTGCAGTGGACGGCAAAAACGCTCCCGCAGCTGTTCCAGGCCATGGGGCTGTTGCTCTATGTCGCCCAACTCCTGCTGCTCCTGATCTTCGTCGCCGTCTTCAAGGACACCTCACTCTTCAACGCCAAGGCATTCGCGGTCTCGCTGGTCGTCGCGACCGTGGTGTGGATGGCCGCGCAGGCCCGGGCGCACATGAAGGCAAAGCTCTTCTACGTCGACCCGGACTCCGCCAAGAGTGACAAGTCCGAGAAGTCGGGGCCGTCGTCGTGAGGGGTAGGGGCGGGATAAGTGCCTGTGAGATCTCCTGCTATCGTCCGGTGCCAACTGCGGCATCGCGGGCGCGGGCATCCGAACTGACGCCTGCTCGAACGCGAGGCTCGATGCCCTCCAGCCGCCCCCACATCCGTTACACCAGTCCGGTGCCGATCCGCGGCCGTGTGCCGCGCCGACACAACGAGGTTGCCGTACCCATGCGTCACGCCGAAGGAGCCCGCGGTGAGTGCTGACCAGACCCAGCTCGCCTTCGACTGGAGTTGCCGGATCATGTCCGACAACGGGTGTGGCTTCCCGGCTCCGGGCCTGCACTCGTTCCTGTTCCAGCCGCTGTTCACGGTCGGCGGGTATGAATTCAACAAGGTGATGCTGCTCGCGCTCGTCACCACCGCTCTCGTCGTCGCCTTCTTCTGGGCCGCGTTCGGCAAGGCCAAGGTCGTGCCGGGCAAGCTGCAGATGGTCGGCGAGGCCGGTTACGACTTCGTGCGCCGCGGCATCGTCTACGAGACCCTCGGCAAGCGGGAGGGCGAGAAGTACGTCCCGTTCATGGTCTCGCTGTTCTTCTTCATCTGGATCATGAACGTCTGGTCCGTGATCCCGCTGGCCCAGTTCCCGGTCTCGTCGATCATCGCCTACCCGATGGTCCTCGCGGTGATCGTCTACCTCACGTGGGTCTCCCTGACCTTCAAGCGGCACGGCTTCGTCGGCTTCTTCAAGAACGTCACGGGCTACGACAAGTCGCTCGGCGCGGTGCTGCCGCTGGTGATGGTCATCGAGTTCTTCTCGAACCTGATCGTCCGCCCGTTCACGCACGCGGTGCGACTGTTCGCCAACATGTTCGCCGGTCACCTGATGCTGGTGATGTTCACCGTCGCCTCCTGGTACCTGCTGAACAGCTGGATGATCCCGGCCGCCGGTGTCTCCTTCGTGATGACGACCGCCATGATCGTCTTCGAACTCTTCGTCCAGGCCGTCCAGGCGTACGTCTTCGTCCTGCTGGCCTGCTCCTACATTCAGGGCGCTCTCGCCGAGCACCACTGAGCCCTCACCCCCCGAATCGTCCGGTGGCCAACCCCCACCGGTCCGTAAAGAAAAGGAAGAATCAGCATGGCTGCCACTGAGACCCTCGCCGCTGTCTCCGGTTCCATTGGCTCCGTCGGTTACGGCCTCGCGGCCATCGGCCCCGGCATCGGCGTCGGCATCATCTTCGGCAACGGCACCCAGGCCCTCGCCCGCCAGCCTGAGGCCGCCGGCCTGATCCGCGCCAACCAGATCCTCGGCTTCGCCTTCTGCGAGGCGCTCGCCCTCATCGGCATCGTCATGCCGTTCGTGTTCGGTAAGTAGTCCACTTTCTTACTGACACGCATCGACGAAAGGCACTGATGTGATCGCCAACCTGGTACAGCTGGCGGCCGAGGAAGAGCAGAACCCGCTCATTCCTCCGGGCCCCGAGCTGCTCGTCGGCACCATCGCCTTCGCCATCGTGTTCTTCTTCTTCTGGAAGAAGCTGCTTCCGAACATCAACAAGGTTCTGGAGGAGCGCCGAGCGGCGATCGAAGGCGGTATCGAAGAGGCCGAGGCCATGAAGGTCGAGGCCCAGAGCGTGCTTGAGCAGTACAAGGCTCAGCTCGCCGAGGCCCGGCACGAGGCCGCGCGTCTGCGCCAGGAGGCGCAGGAGCAGGGTGCCACGCTCATCGCCGAGATGCGGGCCGAGGGCCAGCGGCAGCGCGAGGAGATCGTCGCCGCCGGTCACGCCCAGATCGAGGCCGACCGCAAGGCCGCGGCGTCCTCGCTGCGTCAGGACGTCGGCAAGCTCGCCACCGACCTGGCCGGCAAGCTCGTCGGTGAGTCCCTTGAGGACCACGCCCGCCAGAGCCGCGTCATCGACCGCTTCCTCGACGAGATCGAGGACAAGGCGACGAAGGCCGAGGCCGCGCGATGAACGGAGCGAGCCGCGAGGCACTGGCAGCCGCCCGTGAGCGTCTCGACGCCCTCACGGACAACACGGCAGCCGACGCGGCGCAGCTCGCCGACGAGCTGGCGGCCGTCACCGCGCTGCTCGACCGCGAGGTGTCGCTGCGCCGGGTCCTGACCGACCCGGCGCAGGCCGGCGAGGCCAAGGCCGAGCTGGTCCAGCGCCTGCTCGGCACCCAGGTCGGCGGTCCGACCGCCGATCTGGTGGCCGGAATGGTCCGCTCCCGCTGGTCGCAGTCCCGCGACCTGGTGGACGCGCTGGAGGAGCTGGCGAGCACCGCCGACTTCACCGCCGCGCAGAAGAGGGGCACGCTCGACGATGTCGAGGACGAGCTGTTCCGGTTCGGCCGGATCGTCTCCTCCTCCACCGAGCTGCGCGCCGCCCTCACCGACCGCAAGGCCGGCACCGCGGCCAAGAAGGAGCTGCTGCGCACCCTTCTCGGCGGCAAGGCCAAGCCGACCACCGAGCGTCTGGTCACGCGCCTCGTGACCGCGCCGCGGGGACGTAGCCTGGAGGCAGGACTCGAGTCCCTGTCGAAGCTGGCGGCCGAGCGCCGGGACCGCATGGTCGCCGTCGTCACCTCGGCGGTGCCGCTGAGCGACACGCAGAAGCAGCGTCTGGGCGCGGCCCTGGCGAAGCTCTACGGCCGCCGGATGCACCTCAACCTCGACGTGGACCCGGAGGTCCTCGGCGGGATCCGCGTGCAGGTCGGCGACGAGGTCATCAACGGCTCCCTCGCGGACCGCATCGCGGACGCCGAGCGCCGGATGGCGAGCTGACCGCTTCGCGTGAGGCACGGCAACTGAACACGCAGTACGTACTTACGGCCCTGGTTGGGCCGTGCAGAGGATTCACCTCCTGATGGGGGGTGTCCCCCATACCCCCCAAGTGAAACTTCGGGCCCAACAAGGAGAGCAGGGAACCCAGATGGCGGAGCTCACGATCCGGCCGGAGGAGATCCGGGACGCACTGGAGACCTTCGTCCAGTCGTACAAGCCGGACGCGGCCTCGCGCGAGGAGGTCGGTACGGTCACCCTTGCCGGCGACGGCATCGCGAAGGTCGAGGGTCTCCCCTCGGCCATGGCCAACGAACTGCTGAAGTTCGAGGACGGCACCCTCGGCCTCGCCCTCAACCTCGAGGAGCGCGAGATCGGTGCGATCGTCCTCGGTGAGTTCAGCGGCATCGAGGAGGGGCAGCCGGTCACCCGCACCGGCGAGGTTCTCTCCGTGGCCGTCGGCGAGGGCTACCTCGGCCGCGTCGTCGACCCGCTCGGCAACCCGATCGACGGCCTCGGCGAGATCGAGACCAGCGGCCGTCGCGCCCTTGAACTGCAGGCTCCCACGGTCATGCAGCGCAAGTCGGTGCACGAGCCGATGGAGACCGGCTACAAGGCCGTCGACGCGATGACCCCGATCGGCCGTGGCCAGCGTCAGCTGGTCATCGGTGACCGCCAGACCGGCAAGACCGCCCTGGCCGTCGACACGATCATCAACCAGCGTGACAACTGGCGTACCGGCGACCCGAACAAGCAGGTCCGCTGCATCTACGTCGCCGTCGGCCAGAAGGGCTCCACCATCGCGTCGGTCCGCCGCGCTCTGGAGGAGAACGGCGCGCTGGAGTACACGACCATCGTCGCCGCCCCGGCGTCCGACCCGGCCGGCTTCAAGTACCTCGCCCCGTACACCGGCTCGGCCATCGGTCAGCAGTGGATGTACGAGGGCAAGCACGTCCTGATCATCTTCGACGACCTGTCGAAGCAGGCCGACGCCTACCGCGCCGTGTCGCTGCTGCTGCGCCGCCCGCCGGGCCGTGAGGCCTACCCGGGTGACGTCTTCTACCTGCACTCCCGTCTGCTGGAGCGCTGCGCCAAGCTCTCCGACGAGATGGGTGCCGGTTCGATGACCGGTCTGCCGATCGTCGAGACCAAGGCCAACGACGTCTCGGCGTTCATCCCGACCAACGTCATCTCCATCACCGACGGCCAGTGCTTCCTGGAGTCGGACCTGTTCAACGCCGGTCAGCGCCCCGCGCTGAACGTCGGTATCTCCGTCTCCCGCGTCGGTGGTTCCGCCCAGCACAAGGCGATGAAGCAGGTCTCGGGCCGTCTCCGCGTGGACCTGGCCCAGTTCCGTGAGCTGGAGGCGTTCGCCGCCTTCGGTTCCGACCTGGACGCCGCTTCGAAGTCGCAGCTGGAGCGCGGTCAGCGCATGGTCGAGCTGCTGAAGCAGGACCAGTACCAGCCGATGTCCACCGAGGACCAGGTCGTCTCCGTGTGGGCCGGCACCACCGGCAAGATGGACGATGTCCCCGTCGCCGACATCCGCCGCTTCGAGAAGGAGCTCCTGGAGTACCTGCACCGCAAGGAGCAGGGCCTCATGACCTCCATCAAGGAGGGCGGCAAGATGTCGGACGACACCCTCACCGCCGTCGCCGACGCGATCGCCGACTTCAAGAAGCAGTTCGAGACCTCGGACGGCAGGCTTCTCGGCGAGGACGCCCCGGCCGCCGCCAAGTGACGTAAGGAAGGGACCTGACTCATGGGAGCTCAGCTCCGGGTCTACAAGCGTCGCATCCGATCCGTCACCGCGACCAAGAAGATCACCAAGGCGATGGAGATGATCGCCGCCTCGCGCGTCGTCAAGGCGCAGCGCAAGGTGGCGGCCTCCACGCCGTACGCGACCGAGCTCACCCGCGCGGTCACGGCGGTGGGTACCGGCTCGAACACCCAGCACCCGCTGACCACGCAGGCCGACAAGGTCACCCGGTCCGCGGTGCTGCTGCTGACGAGCGACCGTGGTCTCGCCGGTGCCTTCAACTCCAACGCCATCAAGGCGGCGGAGCAGCTGACCCAGCGCCTGGAGCGCGAGGGCAAGCAGGTCGACACGTACATCGTCGGCCGGCGCGGTCTGGCCCACTACCACTTCCGTGAGCGCAAGGTCGCGGAGTCGTGGACGGGCTTCACGGACGAGCCGACGTACGCGGACGCCAAGAAGGTCGCGGCACCGCTCATCGAGGCCATCGAGAAGGACACGGCCGCCGGGGGCGTGGACGAGCTCCACATCGTCTTCACCGAGTTCGTCTCGATGATGACGCAGACGGCGCTCGGCGACCGCCTCCTGCCGCTCAGCCTCGAAGAGGTCGCCAGGGAAGCAGCCCCCCGGGGCGAGATCCTTCCGCTGTACGACTTCGAGCCCTCGGCGGAGGACGTCCTCGACGCCCTGCTGCCGCGCTACGTGGAGAGCCGCATCTACAACGCGCTGCTCCAGTCGGCCGCCTCCAAGCACGCCGCCACGCGGCGCGCGATGAAGTCGGCCACCGACAACGCCGGAGAGCTCATCGAGACCCTCTCCCGGCTTGCCAACGCGGCCCGCCAGGCCGAAATCACCCAGGAAATCAGCGAGATCGTCGGTGGCGCGAGCGCCCTGGCCGACGCGACCGCGGGGAGTGACAACTAATGACCACCACTGTTGAGCCGACCGCTCCTGCTGGCGTGGCCACTGGCCGCGTCGCGCGGGTCATCGGCCCGGTCGTCGACGTGGAGTTCCCCGTCGACGCGATGCCGGACATCTACAACGCCCTTCACGTCGACGTGGCCGACCCGGCCAACGCGGGCGAGAAGAAGACGCTGACCCTGGAGGTCGCCCAGCACCTGGGTGACGGCCTGGTCCGCACGATCTCCATGCAGCCGACCGACGGCCTGGTCCGCCAGGCCTCGGTCACCGACACGGGCACGGGCATCACCGTCCCGGTCGGCGACTTCACCAAGGGCAAGGTGTTCAACACCCTCGGTGAGGTGCTGAACGTCGACGAGTCCTACGAGGGCGAGCGCTGGTCCATCCACCGCAAGGCCCCGAACTTCGACGAGCTCGAGTCGAAGACCGAGATGTTCGAGACCGGCGTCAAGGTCATCGACCTTCTCACCCCGTACGTCAAGGGTGGAAAGATCGGTCTGTTCGGTGGTGCCGGCGTCGGCAAGACGGTGCTCATCCAGGAGATGATCTACCGCGTCGCCAACAACCACGACGGTGTCTCCGTGTTCGCCGGTGTCGGTGAGCGCACCCGTGAGGGCAACGACCTCATCGAGGAGATGTCGGACTCGGGCGTCATCGACAAGACCGCGCTGGTCTTCGGTCAGATGGACGAGCCCCCGGGCACCCGTCTGCGCGTCGCGCTGGCCGGCCTGACCATGGCCGAGTACTTCCGTGACGTCCAGAAGCAGGACGTGCTGTTCTTCATCGACAACATCTTCCGCTTCACGCAGGCCGGTTCCGAGGTCTCCACGCTGCTCGGCCGTATGCCGTCCGCGGTGGGTTACCAGCCGAACCTGGCCGACGAGATGGGTCTCCTCCAGGAGCGCATCACGTCGACCCGCGGTCACTCGATCACCTCGATGCAGGCGATCTACGTCCCCGCGGACGACCTGACCGACCCGGCCCCGGCCACCACCTTCGCCCACCTGGACGCGACGACGGTCCTCTCCCGTCCGATCTCCGAGAAGGGCATCTACCCGGCCGTGGACCCGCTGGACTCCACGTCCCGGATCCTGGACCCGCGTTACATCTCGCAGGACCACTACGGCGCGGCCATGCGCGTCAAGAACATCCTGCAGAAGTACAAGGACCTCCAGGACATCATCGCGATCCTCGGTATCGACGAGCTCGGCGAGGAGGACAAGCTCGTCGTCCACCGTGCCCGTCGCGTGGAGCGCTTCCTGTCCCAGAACACCCACGTCGCCAAGCAGTTCACCGGCGTGGACGGTTCGGACGTGCCGCTGGACGAGTCGATCGCCGCGTTCAACGCGATCTGCGACGGCGAGTTCGACCACTTCCCGGAGCAGGCGTTCTTCATGTGCGGTGGTCTTGAGGACCTGAAGCAGAACGCGAAGGAGCTCGGCGTCTCCTGACGCCGGGTGCCCGTGCGACCGGTGTGAGGGGGCGGGCGCGTCCCGCCCCCTCTCCCACGCCTACTAGACTTGTAACCCACACCCGGCACTCCCGCCGGGTGGTGACCCGAGGAGCCACCCTTGGCTGCTGAGCTGCACGTCGCGCTGGTCGCGGCCGACCGAGAGGTCTGGTCCGGCGAGGCCACCCTGGTCGTCGCGCGCACCACGTCCGGCGACATCGGCGTCATGCCCGGTCACCAGCCGCTGCTCGGTGTGCTGGAGTCGGGCCCGGTGACCATCCGGACGAGCGACGGCGGAACGGTCGTCGCCGCGGTGCACGGCGGTTTCGTGTCGTTCGCCGACAACAAGCTGTCGCTGCTGGCCGAGATCGCCGAGCTGTCGGACGAGATCGACGTCCAGCGCGTCGAGCGCGAGCTCGAGCGCGCGAAGGCGGAGGGCGATGCCGCCGCCGAGCGCCGCGCGGACGTACGACTGCGTGCGGCGGCGGCGCGCTGAACCGAGCGCGCGCAGGATGACCCACATCAGCCGCGGCCGGCACCGGAGCGATCCGGAGCCGGCCGCGGCTGAGGCAGATCTGGATGTTTTTTCCGTTCCATTACCTGTTCCGCAGGCTGAACCCGAGAGACGAGGAGGTCGGTAGTCGATGGTCCTCGCTCTGACCGTGTGCGGAATCGTCGTCGCCCTCGTGGTGCTGGGACTGTTCGTCTTCGGCCTGCGCCGCAGACTCATCCAGCGTTCCGGCGGCACCTTCGACTGTTCCCTGCGCTGGGACGTCCCCGAGCATCCCGACGCCGGCGGCAAGGGCTGGAGCTACGGCGTGGCCCGCTACAGCGGCGACCGTGTGGCGTGGTTCCGGGTCTTCTCCTACGCGCCCCGGCCGCGGCGGATCCTGGAGCGTTCCTCGATCGAGGTGGCCGGACGCCGCCTGCCCGAGGGCGAGGAGGAGCTCGCGCTGCTCTCGGACGCGGTGATCCTGGCCTGCCGGCACCGGGGCACCCGCCTGGAGCTGGCCATGAGCGAGGACGCGCTGACCGGTTTCCTCGCGTGGCTGGAGGCGGCCCCGCCCGGTCAGCGGGTGAACGTGGCGTAGGACCCGCGACGGGCCCGGCGCGAGCGTCCCGTCCGTGCCGCCCCGCGGGGTGGAGGAGGGGATGTCCGCACCGGGCCCTTCGCCGTCACGGTGTGCCGGTCCGGCAGGGCTCCCCCCGGACGTGGACGCCCGGGGGGAGCGTGTTCTGGCGCCGTCTGTCCTACGACAGACCGTTGCTGATCGCGTTCACGAGCTCACCGTTGCCGGTGTCACCGCTGAACTCCCAGAAGAACGCACCGCCCAGGCCCTGGTTCCTGGCCCAGGTCATCTTCGTGGCGATGGTGGCGGGGGTGTCGTAGGACCACCAGTTGCCGCCGCAGTGCGCGTACGCCGTCCCGGCGACGGTGCCGGTGACCGGGCAGGAGGACTTGAGGACCTTGTAGTCCTCGATGCCCTGCTCGTACGTGCCGGCAGCGGGGCCGGTGGCGGTGCCGCCCGGCGCGTCCTGGGTGACGCCGGTCCAGCCGCGCCCGTAGAAGCCGATGCCGATGAGGAGCTTCTTCGCGGGCACGCCGATCGCCTTGTACTTGGCCATCGCGTCGGCGGTGGTGAAGCCCGCCTTCGGGATGCCGGAGTACGCGGTGAGCGGGGAGTGCGGGGCGGTCGGGCCCTTGGCGTCCCAGGCGCCGAAGAAGTCGTACGTCATCACGTTGTACCAGTCGACGTACTGGGCGGCACCCGCGTAGTCCGCGGCCTCGATCTTGCCGCCGGCCGAGCCGTCGGCGGTGACCGCGGCGGTGACCAGGTTGTTCGAGCCGAACTTGGCCCGCAGGGCGGCCATCAGGTTCCTGAATGCGGCGTTCCCGCTGGTGTCACAGCTCAGCCCGCAGGCGTTGGGGTACTCCCAGTCGATGTCGATGCCGTCGAAGACGTCGGCCCAGCGCGGGTCCTCGACCAGGTCGTAGCAGGACTGGGCGAAGGCCGCCGGGTTCTGGGCGGCGGCGCCGAAGCCGCCGGACCAGGTCCAGCCGCCGAACGACCACAGCACCTTGAGGTGGGGGTACTCGGCCTTCAGTTCGCGCAGCTGGTTGAAGTTGCCGCGCAGCGGCTGGTCCCAGGTGTCGGCGACGCCGCTGACGGACTGGTCGGCGGTGAAGGCCTTGTCGTAGTCGGCGTAGGAGTCGCCGATGGCGCACTTGCCGTTGGTGACGTTGCCGAAGGCGTAGTTGATGTGCGTGATCTTCGCGGCCGAGCCGGACGTCACGAGGTTCTTGACGTTGTAGTTGCGGCCGTAGATGCCCCACTCGGTGAAGTAGCCGAGCTTGACGGTGTCGCCGCTGGGCGGGGGAGTGGTGCCGCCGCCGGTGGTGTGGACGGCGACCGAGCCGCTGACCGGGCCGGTCTGGTCGGCGGTGTCACGGGCCTGGACGGTGTAGGAGTAGTCCGTGCCGGCGGTGAGGCCGGAGTCGGTGTACGAGGTCGTCGTCACCGTGGCGACCTTGGTGCCGTCGCGCAGGACGTCGTAGTCCTTGATGCCGTGGTCGTCGGTGGCGGCACTCCAGCCGAGCTTCACCGAGGTGTCGGTGATGTCGGAGGCGGTCGGCGTGCCGGGGGCGGAGGGCGCGGTGTCGCCGGGGAGGGTGGTGCCGTCACAGCTTCCGCCGTTGAGCGTGCAGTGGGACGGGGAGCCGCTGCCGGCGCCGTTGAAGCCGAAGCTGACGGAGGCGCCGGGGGCGATGGAGCCGTTGTAGGACTTGTTCCTGGCGGTCCAGTGGGTGCCGGAGGAGGTGACGTCGGCGTCCCAGGCGGAGGTCACGGAGGTGCCGGAGGGGAAGTCCCACTCGACCGTCCACGAGCTGATGGTGGAGGTGCCGGTGTTCTTGACCGTCCACTGCGCGCCGAAACCGGTGCCCCAGTCCTGGGTCTTGGTGTAGGTGGCGGTGGCGTTCGTGGCGGCCTCGGCGTTGCTCGCGAGGCCGACGAGGCCGGCCAGGGGCAGCAACAGGGTCGCGAATCCGGCCGCGGCCCGGTGTCTGAAGCGCATGTGCGCCTCCTCGGGGGTGTCAGGGGCATGACTGAGCCTTCACGCCCACGGTGCCGCGAGAATAGAAAGGTCTGGACCATAGGTCAATAGGTCTGGACCACTGCTCCTGTGATGGTTCCGGATCCCCAACTCCAGTGCGAATACGGCAGCTTGCGCCCGCTGCGCAGCCCCGGCCTCCCCGGTGACCGGCTGACGTGCGCCTTCACGGTCGCCACGGCCGTGTCCGGACGCCCGGCTCCCCCTCCCGCACTCGACAGCCCCTCCCCGAGGCAGCCGGCACCGCCGCTCCCGCCGCGCGCCCGGTCCGCCGTACCGGGGTGTGCCCCGTGCCCGGCACGAGGGCCGCCGTGGCTGCGCACGGTGCCGGCGGCGGTCTCGGGCGCGCTGTTCCACGGCGAGACGGGGCACGTCCGCGACGGGGGCGTCTCGCCCCTGCGCTCCGTCCAGGCCGTGGCGGAGCGGAGCGTGGTGGTCCACGGGCTGATCGCGCCGACCCGCGTCACCCGGCCGAAGCAGGCCCTCGTCAGGGCGGCGGAACGGCTCAGCGCTCCCCGCCCGGCACCCACAGCACGTCCCCGGCGGCCTTGTTGGCGATCCGGGCCAGGATGAACAGCAGGTCCGACAGGCGGTTGAGGTACGTCGCCGTCAGCGGGTTCATGGTCTCGCCGTGGACCTCCAGCGCGGCCCAGGTGGACCGCTCGGCCCGGCGCACGACCGTGCAGGCCTGGTGCAGCAGGGCCGCGCCGGGGGTGCCGCCGGGCAGGATGAAGGAGCGCAGCTTCTCCAACTGCTCGTTGAAGCGGTCGCAGTCCGCCTCCAGCCGGTCGACGTAGAACTGCTCCACCCGCAGCGGCGGGAACTCCGGGTTCTCCACCACCGGGGTGGACAGGTCGGCGCCCACGTCGAACAGGTCGTTCTGGACCCGGGTGAGGACGGCGGAGACCTCCTCGCCGAGCCCGCCGAGGGCCAGCGCGGTTCCGATCACCGCGTTCGCCTCGTTCGCGTCGGCGTACGCGGCGATCCGCAGGTCGGTCTTGGGCACGCGGCTCATGTCGCCGAGGGCGGTGGTGCCCTTGTCGCCGGTCCGGGTGTAGATGCGCGTCAGATTGACCATGGGTTCAGCGTAGTGAGGCCGAGGGCGGTCCGGCGCGTCCGTGTGCCCACCGTCACGGCGGGCACACGGGACCCGGCCGGCCGCCGGAGGGGCGCCCGCGTCAGCCGATGGCGATGCGCGGATGCGCGCCGGGCCTGATCCAGGACATGATCCGGTCCATCGTCACGCGCGGCACCGACACACAACCGGCCGTCGCACCGCTGCCGTTGACGTGCAGGAAGATCCCGGCACCGCGGCCTGGGACGGCGGGCCACCGGTTGAAGTCGATGACCAGGGCCCTGGCGTACTGCGTGGTGTAGTTGATCAGGTGCTCGCTGCCGCGGTCGCCGGCCTCGGTGAGCGGGAAGTCGGCGCCCGCCTCACCGTGCATGGAGTTGTAGAACCTCGACTCCGGGTCCTGCACCCACCAGTCGTCCGAGGTGACCACGTGGTACGGCATCCGCGTACCGCCCGCCTCGACACCGAATCCCTCGGTGAGGGTGTACGTTCCGGACGGCGTGGTGTACGTCCCCTGCTGCCGGGTCGCACCGTCGGTGACGCCGCGGGAGCCGACGCGCCCGGCACCCGTGCCGAACTGTGCCTTCCAGCCGGAGGGGCCCTTGGCCCAGGCCGTGACGGTGGCACGGGAACCGGCGGCCCTGACGGTGATGAGCTGCGTGGCGTCACCGACCTGGACCGGGACGGGGAATCCGGGGGCGACGGCGGTGCCGCCCGATGCCGGCGATGTCACGCTCCCGGAGCCGGAGCCGGAGCCGGAGCCGGAGCCGGAGCCGGAGCCGGAGCCGGAGCCGGAGCCGGAGCCGGAGCCGGAGCCGGAGCCGGAGCCGGACGACGTCGCCGTGCTCCCGGACGCGCCGCCGCCCGTCCCCCCGTTGCCCGTGGAGCCCGGGGCGCTCGCGCTCGGTGCGGCGCTGCCACGCGGCCCGGCGGATGCCGAGGCGGAGGCGTTCGCGGAGGTGGAGACGGACGCCGAAGCGGAGCCGGACGCGCTCGCCGTGGCACTCGCCGGCGCGCTCGACGCGGCCGTGGCGCCGCCGGACCCGGCCGCCACCGGGTCGGCCTCCCCGTCGCCCCCGTACGGCCCGCAGCCGGAGGTCAGGAGGAGCACGCCGCCGGCCGCCGCCGCGACGAGCGTCCTGCGGGTGCGAACGGACAGGACGGAGGTGTGGGGCAGCACCAGGGAACCCTTCGTCGGGGTGCGGGAGTCAGGACCGGGGACGGGGCGCGACAGGCACGCGTCGCCGGGGAGGCGGCACGGCCCCGGGAGGCCGGCGTCGTCATACGACAGCGAACCCCCGCGCTGCGACCGGGAGGGCGTTCCGGGCGAACCGTCTGCGTGAGGGGCGGCGTCCCGAGGCGACCGGTTCCCCGCGGGGCGTGCACCGGGACCGGACCGGCGGCCGAAATCGCCCGAGGCGAAGGTGCGCTGGGGCGCTGTGTCCCGGACACCGGGTGCGTCACGGCGGGCGCCCCGTCGACCCGGTGCCGGCGCACGGGCGGACGAACGGACACCCCCGAAGGGTGCGCGACCGCCACCGAGCACCCCTGTGGCGAACGGCGCTTCCGGGGTGCGTGACGTTGCGGAGGCCCGGTCCGCTTGGTCAAGGGGGAGCGTCCCCAGTTCTCCCGCAGCCGACCGAAGGGGGACCCATGGGTGCAGCGGACGGGCGCCTGCCGCGCGCCGGGGAGATGCGGGCCCGTGCAGCCGGTTTCGTCGCCCACGTCACGGCCCGGAACCGGCTGCCGCTGGACTACTCCGTGCACAGCCTGCGCGTCGCCGACTTCCTCGTCGACGGTCTGCGCAAGGGCGGCGCCGATCGCGAGCGGGTCGCCGGAACCCTGCTCGGGCTCGGCGCGTACCTGGGCGAGGTCCTCGTGCGGCGGGCGGGAGCGGTCTGGGTGGACCTGGACCCCGACCAGCGCGCCCACTTCGGGCAGGCGGTCGGGGTGCGGATGCCCGACGGGCGGGTGTGGAACCCCCTCGGCAAGGTGCTCAACCTCTTCACGACGGGCGGGGCCGAGGAGTCCCTGCACCGGTTCTACCTGACCATGCCCGGACGGGCGCGCAGGGCGGTGGCCTGAGCCTCGGTCGTGCCGAGCGCGCTCTTGGCGGCGTACGGCGACGCGCCCGCCGCCGCGCGGATACCCGGCAGTGCGTCGTAGAGGGCCTGGCCGGGACAGAGCGTCGCGTAGCCGTCGCGGTGGCCGGAGACGGTGTGGAACGTGCCGCGCTCCCCGGTGTCGTAGACGCCGGTGTCGCCTCCTGCGGTGAGCGTCACCTGTGCCTGCGGGTCGACGCCGTCCAGGCCCAGTTTCCAGGCGGCGAGGCCGGCGATGGCCTCCTGGGCGGCGGCCGTCGGGATGCCGCCGTTCTCGTAGTCGCCGAGCAGGGAGACACCGGAAGAGACCCCGTTGAAGCCGTAGGTGTGGGCCCCGCGCACCCGCTTGCCCGTACCGCCCGCCCGGCCCTCGAAGACGGTGCCGCACTTGTCGACCACGAAGTTGTAGCCGATGTCGTTCCAGCCCAGTTGCTGGACGTGGTACACGAAGATCGCGCGGATGACGGCCGCGGACCCTGCGCAGGTGTAGTCGTTGCTGCCGGCGGTGTGGTGGACGAAGACGGCCCGCACCTTGTCGATGTACTGGGGCGCGTGCTTCACCAGGGACTCGTCCGCGCCCCAGCCGGACCGTGCGACGACGGCCGGGGCCTTCGGCGCGGGGTCGGTGCCGTCGGCGGACCCCGTCGGCACACCGGGTGCGGTGGGTGCGGTGGGTGCGGCGGGCATGGTGCCGGGGTCCACCAGGTCCAGGCGCAGTCCGTCGGGCAGGGTCGCCTCCCCGCCGGCGGCCGTGACGCGGGCCTCGACGGCGTCGGAGGGGCCCACCCACCGCGGATCCGAGGCGCCGCGGACGTCGGGGGCGAGGCCCTCGGGGCCCTCCGGTGCCGCGGTGTCGAAATCGAGATCGCGCCAGCCGCTCCACTCGCCCGTCGCGGTGCTGCGCGTGCGGATCTGCGCGGTGCCGTCGAAGGGCTGGGTGTGGTCCTTCCAGGTGACGCCGATCAGGGAGAAGGCGTCGGTGCCGGTGCGCGGCAGCGTGCGCCGGGAGTCTCCGGGGCCGGGGAGTTCGATCGTGTGAGCGGCCGGGGGCCGCGGCTCCCCGGTGCCCTGGGGGTGGGCGGGGGAGGCTGCGAGGGCCGTGGCGGCCAGTCCGACCGCGGCGGCGACGGCGGTGCCGACGGCCGGCCGGGCCCTGCGTCCGCCGGCGTGGGTGCGGCGGGCGCGACATCTGCTCGGGCTCATGCACGTTCCTTGTCGATCGGGGAAGGGGGCCGCTGCGAGGGGGCGGGGTCCCGGGGTCCGGGAACGCGCCGCGGCAAGCACCGACCTGCCCTCAGGTCTGCCCAGGTTGTGGACATGTGGGGATGTTCAGGGACTAAGGTCTCAAAGATGATGATCGGTTCGCGTCCGCCGGAAGGGCGACGATCGAAGGATGCGGGTGCCTGCCGGACTCGTCCGCCTTCGGCCGGACGGACCGGCCCCGCCCGGCCGGCCGGCGTCATCGGAGTCCGCCGCCGGACGCCCCTGCTCCCCGAGGCGTCCCCGCCCGGGCGGGCCGTCGGCCGCGCCTGCCCCCGGTGGGAGGCGCACGGCCCGGAAGGGGCAGGCACTGGCCCAGGGGTGCTCCGGCTCAAGGGCGCTCCGGCTCAGGGGGCTCCGCGCGGCACCCGCCAACCCTGCTCGACCACCGCCCCGTTCGACCCGGTTCGCCCGGACTGTCGTCGCGTCACGCACTCCGGCGGACCTGACCGACCCTCAAGGGGCCCCCTGCGGGCCGGGCACGGCCCCGTGCGGCGCCCCGAGTCCGCCACGGCCGGCACGGGCGCCCGCCCGCAGCGTGGACGCGGCCGTCCGGAAGGCCCCGCCGCTCCGTGAGTCCGTACGGCGGGAGTTGACGTGACCGGCATCTCACCCGCTGAGACGTGAAACGCGTTACTAACGTCGCCGCAGGGCCCCTCACGGCCGCTAGGGTCCGCCCGAGAGCGCAGAGCGACCGCGGGTCGGCGCGCTCCCTCCTTCGTTCAGCAGTCGTCCAGCAGGGGAGTGGAAGTGGCACGGAAGCTCGCCGTCATCGGCGCCGGTCTCATGGGTTCCGGCATCGCCCAGGTGTCCGCGCAGGCGGGCTGGGACGTCGTCCTGCGCGATGTCACCGACGAGGCGCTGCGGCGCGGCACCGACGGCATCAAGGCGTCGTACGACAAGTTCGTGAACAAGGGCAGGCTGGCGGCGGAGGACGCCGAGGCGGCCCTCGGCCGCATCACCGCCACCACGGATCTGGAGGCCGCGGCCGACGCGGACGTCGTCGTCGAGGCCGTCTTCGAGAGGCTCGACGTCAAGCACGAGATCTTCCGCGCGCTCGACAAGCTCGTGAAGGACGACGCCGTCCTCGCCTCCAACACCTCCGCCATCCCCATCACCAAGATCGCGGCGGTCACCGGGCGTCCCGAGCGGGTCGTCGGCGTGCACTTCTTCTCGCCGGTGCCGATGATGCAGCTCGTCGAGCTCGTCCGCGGCCACAAGACCAGTGACGAAACCCTCGCCGCCGCCCGCGAGTTCGCCGAGTCCGTCGGCAAGACCTGCATCGTCGTCAACCGAGACGTCGCGGGCTTCGTGACGACCCGTCTCATCTCCGCCCTCGTCGTCGAGGCCACCAAGCTGTACGAGTCGGGCGTCGCGACCGCCGAGGACATCGACCTCGCCTGCAAGCTGGGCTTCGGCCACGCCATGGGGCCGCTGTCCACCGCCGACCTCACGGGCGTCGACATCCTGCTGCACGCCACCGGCAACATCTACACCGAGACCCAGGACGAGAAGTTCGCCCCGCCCGAGCTGATGCGCCGGATGGTTGACGCCGGTGACATCGGACGCAAGAGCGGGCAGGGCTTCTACACGTACTGATCCGCCGCGGCACCGGGTCCTGACCGGGGACCGAACGGGCACCCGCCACCGCAGATCACCCTTCGGGGTGAATTCGGTATCGGTTCGCTCACAGGCAGCAACCCGACTGCCGTCGATGCAGTCAGACGTTGCACAGCCACCGTCATGGAGTACGCCACGCACTCTCGGGGAGCGCATATGCACATCAGGGGCGACCACGCCGAGCTGGTCGTCGGGGGCCGCCTCGACGTCCGCAGCGCGGCGGACGCCCGTACGGTCCTGCACTCGGCCGTCGACGACGGAGTCGGCGACCTGGTGCTGGACCTGTCCGAACTGGACTCCTGGGACGCCACCGGACTCGGGGTGATCATGGGCGTCCACCGGCGGGCCGGCCGCTGCGGACGGCGCCTCGTGCTGCGCGGCGTGCCCCCGCAGATGCAGCGGCTGCTGGTGGCGACCCGGCTGCACCGCATCCTGGCGATCGAAGGCGGCCTCGCCGTGGAGTCCCTCCCCCGCGTGTGACGGCGCACTCCGGCCGGCTTCCGGCGAAACGTGCCACGCGCCCAATCCTCACGAGACCGTGATGTCCCGGACGGCGCGGTACCCCGGGCTGTCGTGGATACTGAGCGAAGGTTTACGGTTCGACTGCCCGCCGCCCGTAACCCTCGAACGGGCACCGGACCAGAAGCGACAGCGCAGTGTGCAGCAAGGCCGGGAGGGGCTACCGCCACACGACGCTTTTGGGGGCTTGAGACCTATGGACCCGAACAACCGGGGACCCGAGGAGCACGGCCATGACGCCCGGGACGCCTCCCGGTCCGGCGACCTCGAGACCGGGGCAGGCCACTCGTCGCGCCCGCGCCCGGCCAGGGACCCCCTCGCACCCGACTTCGCTCCCCACACGACACCCGTACCGGCCCGCACGGTGCAGCTCGTCTCCGGCGACTTCCAGCTCACCGTCAACCCCGTCGACGGCAGCGAGATAGAGCAGTCCCCGCAGCGGAGCGCCGTGCCGGCCGGTCCCGGCCGGGAGTACGGGAGCGAGCGGTCCGGCCGCCCCGAGAAGCTCACACCGGCGCAGCGAACCGAGTCCGCCCGGGCCGCCAGGCCGCCGGCGCCGGCCGGTCCCACCCGGCCCGTGCTCGGGCTGATCGGCCGCCAGGACGAGCGGGAGCAGCTGGTGCGGCTGCTCGCGCGGGGACGTTCGGTCCGCCTCACCGGCCCGGGCGGCTCCGGCCGCACCAGCCTCCTCGAACTCGTCGCCGAGGACTGCGCCGACCTCGCCCCCGACGGCGTCGTCCGCCTCAGCGGCTTCCACCGCACCGCGAGCGAGCTGCTGCACGACCTCTTCCACGCCGTGCACCGCGCGCCCCGGTACCGTCCGGACCGGGACGAACTGCTCGCCTGTGTGAGCGAGATCGGGGCGGTCGTCGTCGTCGACGACATCGAGCTGGGCGGCAGCGCGCTGGAGGAGTTGCTGGACGCCACCCCCGAGTGCGCCTTCCTGATCTCCGCGACCCCCGACGTCCCCGCCCCGTCGGCCGACTGCGACGTGGAGGAGGTCACCCTCGGCGGCCTCGACCGCGCCGGCGGCATCGAACTCATCGAGCGCTCCCTCGACCGCGTCCTCACCGAGGACGAGTCCAACTGGGCGGGCGACCTGTGGTTCGAGTCCGAGGGACTGCCGCTGCGCTTCGTCCAGGCCGGAGCCCTGCTGCGGCAGCGCGACCGGCTGCGCGCGGGAGCCGCCGCCGTCGACGAGTTCGGCGTCTTCGAGGACGACCCGCCCACCGACGAGCCCGTCCTGGCCGCCGGCGACGAGGACATACCCCTGCCCTCCCTCGGGGAGGCCGCCGCCCCCGCGCCGCTGCTCGCCTCCCGGCTGAGCTCCTCCGCCCGCGCCACCCTGCGGATCGCCGTCGCCCTCGGCGGCGAGCTGCCCCACCAGGCGCACCTGCCCGCGCTGATCGGCGACACCCACGCCGACGCCGCCCTCGGCGAACTCGCCGACTGCGGACTGGTCTCACCCGTCGGGCCCCGCTACCGGCTCGCCGCCGGTGTGCTGACCCAGCTGGAGGCCGCCGACTACGCCGACGACGTCGAGGTACGCGCCGGCAACGCGGCCCGGCACTACGCCTGGTGGACCGGGCACCCCTCGGTCACCCCCGAGCGGGTGTGCGCCGAGGCCGACGCCGTACTCGCCGCGCTGAGTGTCCTGGTGCCGCTCACCACCCCGTCGAGCGAGGACACCGGGGAGGACGGGGAGCGGCAGAGCCTCGCCGTACGGCTGGCCCGCACCGCCGCGCCCGCCTTCGCCGCCGGACTGCACTGGGGTGCCTGGGAGCGCGCGTTGCGCTCCGGCGCCGAGGCCTCCCGGCTCGCCGGCGAGGTCGCCGAACAGGCCTACTTCCACCACGAGCTGGGCATCCTCGCGCTCTGCGGTGGACAGCTCGACCGGGCCCGCGCCGAACTGGAGGCCTCCATCGGCCTGCGCCGCGCCCTCTCCGACAAGCGCGGCACCGTCTCCGGCCGCCGCGCCCTCGCCCTGGTCGCCGATCGGGCGGGCGACCTGCCCGGCCTGCCGGCCGGGGGCACGGCCGGCCCGACGGCCGGCGAGGAGGTGCCCGACGCCCGGCGCGACGAGTCGGCCTCACCGCCCGGCGGCGTTCCCGTGGCCCTGCCGCGTCCGAGGACCGACGCCCCCACCCTGGTCACGCACCAGGTCCCCGGCTCCTTCCCGAGGCCCAGGGACGGGGGCGGCATCCGTGGGCTGGCCCGGCGCAACCTCGTGGCCGCCGGTGCGGGCGCCCTGCTCGTCGCCGTACTCGGCACGGTGGTGACGCTCGGCGCGACCTCCAGCAACGACGCGACCACCCCCTCCGAGCAGGTCGGCGTCAACCCGTCGGCCAGCCAGGGCCTGGACGGCGGCAGCCTCGGCGCCGACATCCCGCAGGACGACGGCGAGGACGGTGACACCGGCTCCGCCACCGCCCGCTCCGCCGACCCGGGCCCCGACGGCACGCCGGGCACGTCCGACGACCCGACGCCCAGCAGCACCGGCAAGCCGGCGGCCCGGCCCAGCGGGACGCCGGGAGCCGGCGGCGGCTCCTCCGCCTCGCCGTCGCCGTCGCCGTCCCCGTCGACGTCGGGGTCGGCGACGAACAGCCCGTCCACCACGCCGTCCCCGACGGGGGCGTCGACGTCGCCGACGGCCTCGACCGGGACGAGCGCGTCGCCCTCGCCGACGGCGAGCGGGGCGAGCCCGACCGCCTCCCCGAGCAGCGCCCCGGACACCACGGACACCGCGAGCGGCCTGCCCGCCTCCTCCTCCCCGGCACAGCCGGCCGACTCGGCGAGCGCCCCGCAGACCGGTGAGGCGGGGAGCCCGAGCAACTCCGAGCCGGTGATCTGACACCCCCGCGGAGCACGAGAAGGCCGGGTCCGCCTCCGCGGACCCGGCCCTGTGCTCCGGGGGACTCCGTACCGCACCGCGGGAGGGCGGGACGAACCGCCGGCTCAGAACAGGCGCAGTTTGTCGTCCTCGATGCCCCGCAGCGCGTCGTAGTCCAGGACCTGGCAGCCGATGCCGCGGTCGGTGGCCAGGACGCGGGCCTGCGGCTTGATCTCCTGCGCGGCGAAGACGCCCCGCACCGGTGCCAGATGAGGGTCGCGGTTGAGCAGCTCCAGGTAGCGGGTGAGCTGCTCCACGCCGTCGATCTCACCGCGCCGCTTGATCTCCACGGCGACGGTCCGCCCCTCGGCGTCCCGGCACAGGATGTCGACCGGGCCGATCGCGGTCATGTATTCGCGGCGGATCAGGGTGTAGCCCTCGCCGAGCGTCTCGATGCGGTCGGCGAGCAGTTCCTGGAGGTGCGCCTCCACGCCGTCCTTGATCAGGCCGGGGTCGACGCCGAGTTCGTGGCTGGAGTCGTGGAGGATCTCCTCCATCGTGATGATGAGCTTCTCGCCCGCCTTGTTGACGACGGTCCAGACGTCCGCCTCCTCGCCGGAGCCCTCCTTGAGCGTGCACGGCGGCGACATCCAGTTCAGGGGCTTGTAGGCCCGGTCGTCCGCGTGGACGGAGACGCTGCCGTCCGCCTTCACCAGGATCAGACGGGGGGCGGAGGGGAGGTGGGCGGTGAGCCGGCCCGCGTAGTCGACGGAGCACCGGGCGATGACGAGACGCATGGTCGGCAACGCTACTCGAAGGGCCCGCCGTCACGCGATTTCTCCCGCTCGCCGCCCGCCACCGCCTCGGGCGGAGGTTCTGTGGGCCGTCCCGTTGATCCTGGAAAGCGCGCGTTCCGGCATGGCCGATTGTATGCACAACAGGAAGTCTCTTTGTCGGCATTCTCCTGGTGCCGTCACGGTCTGTTGCCTACCGTAGGAACGGGAGGTCGCGATGCATGCACTCAGCGTGTCCGGTGTCTGCGCATGGCGAACTCCCTTTCCCTGTCCGGCAACCCCTGCTGTGCGGGGGTGCGAGAGGAGAACCCATGTCGCTCGACGTCTCACCGGCCCTACTCGAACAGGCCGAGCGAGGCGAGGTCGACGAAGCTGACTTCGTCGACTGCGTCCGGACCTCCCTGCCCTATGCGTGGGAGATGATCAGCTCCCTGGTGGCACAGCTGAAGGTGGACGGCGGTGAGTTCGCCGACAACCAGACGCCCCCGCCGGACGAGCAGGCGCGCGGTCAGTTGTTGCGCGCGCTCGCGAGTGACGCGATCCGCGGTGCGCTCCAGCGGCACTTCGGTGTGCGGCTGGCTTTCCAGAACTGCCACCGCGTGGCGGTGTTCCCGCTGGACGGTTCGGTCGACGGGACACTGGCACGCTTCACCTCGGTCCGCAGCCAGCTGCTCAACCAGTCTCCGGAACTCCGGGACTGCTGAGCAGCGAGCCGCATGCTTGCCGCTCCATACGCGGGAGGTGCAATCAGTACTGGAGCGGCAAGCTCCCCGCGCGGCGGGGGGTGTTCAACTCAGGTGCGGCAGGACCTCGGCGCCCAGGCGCCGCACGTTCTCCTCCGTCGCCGCGAGGTCTCCCGAGCCCTCCACCAGGAGGGCGAAGCGGGAGATGCCGGTGCGTTCGCTCGTCGCCGCCAGGCGATCGGCGCACAGCCGCGGGGTGCCCACCGGGTGCAACCCGCAGAGCAACTCGGTGTACGCCAGCGGGTCGCGCATCTGCCGGGCGCGGCCGTCGACCGTGACATGCGCGTTGAGCCCCTGTTTCAGCCAACCCGGCATTGCCTTCGTCAAAGTCTCCACGGCGTCCGTACGCCGGTCTGCGATCTGGCAGACACCCGCGGAGACGTGCGCCGCCGCGCGGATGTCCTCCTCCGTGCGCCCGGCCTCACGCGAGCACTGGCACCACAGGGCGAGCATCTCCGCCTTCTCCTCGTCCCCGACGTGCATCCCGAGCAGCATCGGCAGCCCCCGTTCCGCGGCCAGCCGCACACTCGCCGGGGACGTGCACGCCAGGACCAGCTCCGGACCCGCGGTGTCCGTCAGCGACTCCGACGGGCGCGGCACGACGGGGACCTCCCGGAAGCGGAACCGCTCGCCGTCGGCCCCCACCGACGGTTCACCGAGCCAGCGCATCAGCAGATCGAGTGATTCGGCGAACCCCTCCTCGTACGCGGACAGGCCCGTACCGAACACCTCCAGGTCCACCCACGGCCCGCCGCGTCCGACGCCGAGCGAGAACCGTCCGCCGCTCGTCAGATGCAGCAGGGCCGCCTGCTCGCCGACCGCGACCGGATGCTGCGCAGGCAGTACGGACACCGCCGTGCCGACCCGGATGCGCCGGGTCCGGCCCAGCAGCAGGGCGGCCAGGGTGATCGCCGACGGGCAGGTGCCGTACGGCACGAAATGGTGCTCGGCCAGCCAGACCGCGTCCAGCCCGGCCTCCTCGGCGACCTCGGCGGAGCGGACCGCGCGGTGCAGCGCCTCCCCGTGGCCCTGGCCGGGGAACTGGGCCGCCAACACGAAACTTCCCACACGCATGTGCTTTTCCTGCTTCCTGGCTCCGACACGGAGCTCCCCCACCCGGCATAACCGTCCGACACGTGCCGAGGACACGGCCTGACGGAGTAATTTGCCGATTGTCTGGAGAATGCTCCGGGAACGGACGGACCCGGAGGGGGACTTGTGAGGTTTGGTCCCCTACGCGTACCCGGTGCCGGGCCGCGTACGCTGGATACGACCCCTGCTCCCCGCTCAGTTCCGTGAGGTGTTCCGTGTCCCCGCGCCGCAACCGTCCCAAGGGCTCCGACGGATCGGGCCGGAGCGCCGAGGAGGACCGCTCCGGCCGTTACGGGGGCTGGCAGTCGTCCGTGCAGTGGCAGGGCGAGGAATGGAGCGTGCGGCACGTGGCCGGCGCGAGCGCCCAGGGCAAGTCCTACCGGTGCCCCGGCTGCGACCAGATGATTCCGGACGGCGTCCCGCACGTCGTGGCCTGGCCCGAGCACGCCGGCGTCGACGACCGCCGGCACTGGCACAAGGCGTGCTGGAACGCACGGGACCGCCGCACCACGCGGGTGCAGCGGTCCCGTCAGGCCCCCAGGTTCTAGGGCGTACTCCCTCAGACGTCCCGCTTCTGCAGCAGCGCGTAGGCACCGGCGAAGGCCACCGCCGTCACCCCGAGGGCGATCCACAGCGGGTCCCAGCCGGACGGGCCGGACTGGGTGAGCGAGTTGGAGTAGAAGACGCTCAGCTGGTTCGGGATCGAGTACTCGAACAGCGCCTGGCGCAGGTCCGACAGCGACTCCGAGAACATGAACAGCGCGATCACCAGCGGCGCCAGTACCAGGCCGATCATGATGGTGATGGCGCCGGCGGAGTGCCGGATGATCGAGCCGACGACGAGCGAGAGCAGCCCCAGCAGCGCGATGTACAGGGACACCCCGACCGTGCCCTTGAACCACTCCGCGCCGGACGGCTCCCGGGCGCCGTCGAGCATGCCCACCTGGGCGACGGCGACGAGCGACGCGGACACCAGCGTCACCACGAAGGCCACCACGAAGAACACGATCGCCTTCGCGGCGAGCACCCGCCCGCGCGACGGGCAGGCCACCATCGTGGTCCGGATCATGCCGGTGCCGTACTCCGAGGCCGTGGTCAGCACGCCGAGCGTGATGATGCACATGCTGCCCAGCAGCAGCCCGAAGAAGCCGAACGACAGCGGGTTCTCGCCGTTCAGATCGCCGTCGGAGGCGTTGGCGGCGATCGCCGCGCCGGCCAGCAGCCCGATCCCGACGACCAGCAGCACGAACACCCCCAGCGTCCACATCGTGGAGCGCACCGAACGGATCTTCGTCCACTCGGAGGCGAGGGCGTGCCCGAGGTGCGTGCGCACCACGGGGATCGGCGAGGTGTAGCCGGGGTGCGACGATCCGGCCGCCGCCTGCCAGTTCGGCGGCGCGGCCTGCGGCATGGGGGACTGGGGCGTGCTCATCGGGCGTCCTCGGGCTTCGGTTCGGCGTCGGGCTGCGGGGCGGCTTCGCCCTGGGGGGCGGGGGCGGTTCCCGCCGGCGGGACCGCCGGAGCGGGCCCGGCCGGCTGCTGCGGGGCCGCCGGGGCCTGCTGCGCGTACGGGTTCGGCTGCACCGCGGGCGCGCCGGCCGGAGCGCCGTAGGGGCCCTGCGGCCCGGTGAACGGCTGCCCGCCGCCCTGCGGCGGCGGCGGCGCGTACCAGTCGGGCTGGCCCTGACCCGGAACCGGCATCGGCGGCTGGACGCCGGGCGGCAGCGGCTGCTGGAGACCGGCCTTCTCGTCGATCGTCGAGCGGTAGTCGACGGCGCCCTGCGTCATCCGCATGTACGCCTCCTCCAGCGAGGCCTGGTGCGGGGACAGCTCCCACAGCCGGACGCCGGCGTCGTGCGCGATGTCGGAGATGCGGGGCAGCGGCAGACCCGTGATGCGCAGCGCGCCGTCCTGCTCCGGCAGCACCCGGCCGCCCGCCTCGGTCAGCGCGGACGACAGCTTCTCCCGCAGCTGCGGCTCGCTGTCCGGCGTGCGCACGCGCGCGAAGTCCGCGGAGTTGGCGGAGATGAAGTCCGTGATGCTCATGTCCGCCAGCAGCTGCCCGCGGCCGATGACGATCAGATGGTCGGCGGTGAGGGCCATCTCGCTCATCAGGTGCGAGGAGACGAAGACGGTACGCCCCTCCGCCGCCAGCGCCTTCATCAGGTTCCGCACCCAGAGGATGCCCTCGGGGTCGAGGCCGTTGACCGGCTCGTCGAACAGCAGCACCTGAGGGTCGCCGAGCAGTGCGGCGGCGATGCCCAGGCGCTGCCCCATGCCGAGGGAGAAGCCCTTGGACCGCTTCTTCGCCACATCCTGCAGGCCGACCACGCCGAGCACCTCGTCCACCCGGCGGGCCGGGATGCCCGAGAGCTGCGCCAGGCTCAGCAGGTGGTTGCGCGCGGACCGGCCGCCGTGCACGGCCTTGGCGTCCAGCAGGGCCCCGACCTGGCGGGCGGCGTTCGGCAGCCGCCGGTAGGGATGGCCGCCGATCGTCACCGTCCCCGCGGTCGGATTGTCGAGGCCCAGGATCATCCGCATGGTCGTCGACTTGCCCGAGCCGTTGGGGCCCAGGAAGCCGGTGACCGCACCGGGCCGCACCTGGAAGGACAGGTTGTACACAGCGGTCTTGTCGCCGTAGCGCTTGGTCAGGCCGACTGCTTCGATCATGCTCCGCACCCATCGGAAGGATCAGGACAGCGGGGCACACGCCCCCGTAAGGGTTAGGAGGATATCCAGAGGCTGACGGTTCCACCCAAGAGGAGGTAAAAACGTGATCCGGCCGATCCCGGCCGTCTCACGCGTCCCGCCGCTTCAGCAGCGCGTAGCCGCCGCCGAGCGCTGCGATCACCCACAGCGCCATGATGCCCAGCCCGCCCCACGGACCGTAGGGGGTGTCGTCGCCGCCGGGGGTGACCACCTGCATGATCCGGCTGCCGGCCTGGTCGGGCAGGAAGCGGCCGACCTTCTTGGTGGCGTCGACGTTGCCCAGGATGTTGGAGATCAGGAAGAAGAACGGCATGAGGATGCCGAGACTGAGCATGGGGGAGCGCAGCATCGCGGCCACGCCCATGGAGAACACCGCGATCAGCGTCATGTAGAGGCCGCCGCCGACGACCGCGCGCAGCACCCCGGTGTCGCCCAGGTGCGCCCGGTGCTCCCCGAGCATGGCCTGGCCGAGGAAGAACGCGGCGAAACTGGTCGCCATGCCGACGACGAGGGCGAGGCCCGTGGCCACCGCCACCTTGCTGAACAGGAAGGTGCCGCGCTGGGGGACGGCGGCCAGGGAGGTGCGGATCATGCCCGAGCTGTACTCGTTCGAGACGACGAGCACTCCGAACACGATCATCGCGAGCTGGCCGAGGCTCATCCCGGCGAAGCTGATGAAGGTCGGGTCGAAGTCGGACCGGTCCTGCGCGCTCAGCTTGTCGAACTCGTTCGCCGACAGCGCCGAGATCAGCATGCTCAGGGCCAGCGTCACCACGACGGCCAGCGACAGCGTCCACACCGTGGACGCCACCGACCGGATCTTGGTCCACTCGGAACGGATGACCTGGGTCGCCGCCACGGCTCAGTCCCCCTTCTGCCAGTCGGCGCCCCACGGCCGGGCCGGGGCGTCGGTGTGCGCGTGGTATTCGACCGACCCCGCGGTCAGCTGCATGAACGCCTCTTCCAGGGAGGCCTGCTGCGGGCTCAGCTCGTGCAGCACGATGTGGTGCTGGGCCGCCAGCTCACCGATCTGCTCGGGCTTGCCCCCGTCGATCTCCAGCACCCCGCTGCCGCTCTCGACGACCGTGAGACCGGCCTCGTGCAGCACGTCCAGCAGCCGCTCGCGCTGCGGGGTGCGGACACGCACGTAGGACCGCGAGTTCTGGGCGATGAACCCGGCCATGGAGGTGTCGGCCAGCAGCCTGCCCTGGCCGATGACGATGAGGTGGTCGGCGGTGAGGGCCATCTCGCTCATCAGGTGCGAGGAGACGAAGACGGTACGGCCCTGCGCGGCGAGCGACTTCATCAGATGACGGATCCAGTGGATGCCCTCGGGGTCGAGGCCGTTGACCGGCTCGTCGAACATCAGGATCTGCGGGTCGCCCAGGAGCGCGGCGGCGATGCCGAGCCGCTGCCCCATGCCGTACGAGAACCCCTTGGCCTTCTTCCGGGCGACCGCGGTGAGTCCGACGGCGTCCAGCACCTCGTGCACCCGGCGGGCCGGAATGCCGTTGCTCTGCGCGAGGCACAGCAGATGGTTGTAGGCGCTGCGCCCTCCGTGCACCGCCTTGGCGTCCAGCAGGGCCCCGATGTACTTCAGCGGGTCCGTCAGACGGTCGTAGTGCCTGCCGTCGATCCGCACGTCGCCGGCGGTGGGCCGGTCCAGCCCCAGCATCATCCGCATCGTCGTGGACTTGCCCGCGCCGTTGGGGCCCAGGAAGCCCGTGACGACGCCCGGTCTGACGGTGAAGGTGAGGTCGTCGACCGCGAGTTTCTCGCCGTACCGCTTGGTCAGCCCCTCCAGCTCGATCATGCAGGCCACGCTAGAACGCACCGAAGCCCTCTGCCACCGGTGGGCAGAGGGCTTCGTGCGTTGTTCGTCCGAAACACCCCGGTGATGCACCGGAGGTTCGGTGCGCGCCGGATGCCCGGCATGACGGGCATCCGGACTTCCGGACCTACCGGGACTGCTGCGCCGGAACCCCGCGGGAGACCGGCTCTTCGTCCGTGGCCGGCGCGCCCGCGGCGGCCACCGCGGCGCCCGTGAGCGTGGCGAGCATCTCGCGGACGTTCGTCAGCTGGGCGTTGATGGAGTCGCGGCGGTTCGTCAGGGCGGCCAGCTCGCGCTCGGATTCCGAGCGGATACGGTCGGCCTTGGCGTTGGCGTCGGCCACGATGTCCTCGGCCTGGCGCTGGGCCGTCTCCACCGTCTGGCGGGCCCGGCGCTCGGCGTCGGTGCGCAGCTTCTCGGCCTCGAGCCGCAGCTGCTCCGCGCGGTGCTCGATCTCGGCGAGGCGCTTCTCGGCCTTGGCCTGCCGGGAGGCGAGGTCGCGCTCGGACTGCTCGCGGCGCTTGGCCAGGTTCGTCTCGAAGTCGGCGGCGGCCTGGGCGGCCTTGGCGCGGGTCTCCTCGAAGAGCGCGTCGGCCTCCTCCCGCTTGGACTGCGCGTCCTTCTGCGCCTCGGCGCGCAACTGGGAGGCGTCGCTCTTGGCCTTCTCGACGATGCGGACGCCCTCGTCCTCGGCCTTGGCCTTGCGGTCCGCGGCGAACGACTCGGCGTCGTTGCGCACCTGCTGGGCCGCCGACTCGGCGAGCTCGCGGTGCTGCTCGGCCGCGCGGCGCGCCTCCTCGCGCAGATCCTTGGCCTCTTCCTCGGCCAGGCGCAGAATCTTCTCGACGCGAGCGCCGAGGCCGGCGTAGGACGGCTCGGCGTCGGTGACCGCCGCCTGCGCGTTCTGCGTCTCGAGGTGCAGCTCCTCGATGCGCTTTTCCAGAGCGGTGATGCGGGCGAGAGCGCTGTCACGGTCGGAGACGAGCTTGGAGATCCGTTCGTCCACCTGAGCGCGGTCGTACCCACGCCGCACAAGCTCGAAGCCGTAGGGGGAAGTGTCGCTCATGGGGTTCCTGTCGAAAGAGACCGGTGAGGTGATAGGTGGAATCCTAGGCGCCGAAGCGGTGTGTCATCGAGCGGATGCGTGTTTGATCTGGAGAATGACACCCCTTTTGAGTGGCTAAGCGGCACACGGCTTGCCAAAGAGTAGGACAAAGGCCTCAGAACACACCCGAACCAGTGTGGTTGGCTAGCCGTCTGACGACTTGCCACCCGAACGAGGGGCTCCGACGGTGGCGCCGGCCTTGACACCGCCGTCCTTGCCCGCACCCGGCGCCTCGAAGGACTCCAACGCCTCCAGCACGTCCTGGACACGGGAGATCTCGGCCTGGATGTCCTCGCGGCGGCGCACCAGGACCTCCAGCTCGCGCTTGCCCTCCTCGACCGTGAGACGGGCCTCGCGGATCGCCTCGGCCTTCAGCTCCTCGGCCTCCTTGACGAGCCGCGCCTTCTTCTGCTCGGCCTCCTTCAGCAGGCCCTCGGCCTTCTTCACGGCGGCGATGCGGACCTTGCCCGCCTCCGAATTGGCCTCCGAGACGATCTCCTTGGACTTCGCCTGCGCCTTGGCCAACTGCTCCTCGGCCGCCTTGATCAGCGCGTCGCAGCGGTCGCCGGCCGACTTCATCGTCTCGGCGGACTCGCGGCGGGCCCGCTCGTGCAGCTTCTCGATCTCGGAGGTGAGGCGGTCGCGCAGCTCCTCCGCGCGCTCCCTTATCTGCGTGGCGTCCCGGCGGGCGCCGACGAGCAACTCGTCCGCGTCCGTGCGGGACTTCTCCACCCGTGCGTTGCCCTCGACGGTCGCCTCGGAGACGATCCGGTCGGCCTCCTTGCGGGCCGCGCCGACCATCGTGTCCGCCTGCGATTCCGCGTCCGCGGTCGTCTTCAGCGCCTGCTCCTGGGCCTCCGCCAGCAGCTTGTCGACCTCCGCGGTGGTCTCCGTGATGAGCGTGTCGACCTGCTCGGCCGCCTCGCTGCGCCGCTTGTTGGCGTCCTTGCGGACCTCGTCCAGGATGTGCTCGGCCTCCGCGCGGGCAGCCGAGACCACCCGCTCGGCCTCCTGCGCCGCGTCCGTCCTGACCCGCTCCGCCTCGGTGCGGACACGCTCGGCGTGCTGCCGGGCGGAGCCGACCGTCTCGGCGGCCTCGGCGCGCAGCCGCTCCGCGTCGTCGGTGGCGTCCGCGACGAGCTGCTCGGCCTGGGCGACGGTCTCGGCGCGCAGGCGGTCGGTCTCGTCGACGGTCTCGGTGGTGAGGCGCTCGGCCTCGTTGCGGGCCTCGGTGATGAGGGTGTCGGCCTGTGCCGCGGCGTCGGAGCGGATGCGGTTGGCGTCCCCGCGGGCGTCCGCGCGGGTGCGGGCCGCGTCCCGGTCGGCCTGCGCGCGTGTGTCCGAGGCCTCCGTCCGCAGCCGGTCGGCCTCCTCCAGCGCCTCCGTGCGGACGCGGTCGGCCTGGGCGACGGTCTCGGCGCGCAGGCGGTCGGTCTCGTCGACGGTCTCGGTGGTGAGGCGCTCGGCCTCGTTGCGGGCCTCGGTGATGAGGGTGTCGGCCTGTGCCGCGGCGTCGGAGCGGATGCGGTTGGCGTCCCCGCGGGCGTCCGCGCGGGTGCGGGCCGCGTCCTGGTCGGCCTGCGCCAGGGTGTCCGAGGCCTCCGTCCGCAGCCGCTGCGCGTGCTCGGAGGCGTCCGCACGCAGGCGCTCGGCCTCCGCGAGGGCTTCCACCGTCGTGCGCTCGGCGAGGGCCTTGGCGGCCTCCGCCTCCTCCTGCGCCTCGCGGCGCACCCGCCCCGCGTCCTCGCTCGCCCGCTCCCGCTCGGCGTAGGCGTCGGTGCGGACCCGGTCCGCCTCCTCCTCGGCCTCCCGGCGGGTGCGCTCCGCCACCACCTCGGCGGCCGAGCGCAGTCCGGCGATCTCCTCCTGTGCCTGCTCGTGCAGTCCGGCCACGGAGTCGCGGACCTGCTGCGCGTGCTGCTCGGCCGCGGAGACCATCTCGTCGGCGCGCCGGTCGGCCTCCTCCACCAGCCGGACCGACTCGGCCTGCGCCTCCTCGACCCGCTTGCGGGCGCTGGCCAGCAGGTCCTCGCTCTGCTCGCGGGCCCGCTCGCGCTCCTGGTCGGCCTCCTGCCGGGCGGCGCCGAGGAGTTCCTCCGCCTCGCGGCGGCGCCGGGTGGCCTCCTCCTGCGCGGCGGCCAGCGTCTCGGACGCCTCTGCGGCGAGCCGCTCCGCGGCGGCCTGCGCCTCGGCCCGCATCCGGTCGGCGCTCTCCTGCGCCTCCGACTTCAGCCTCTCCGCCTCGGTCGCGGCCTCCGTGGTGAGCCGCAGCGCGACGGACTCGCCCTCGGCACGGGACGCGGCGGCGTCCGAGGCGGCCTCGGTGCGCAGCCGCTCGGCCTCCTCCTCGGCCTGCTGCCGGAGTGTGCGGATGCGCTCCGCCGACTCCGTGCGCAGCCGCTCGGCCTCGTCGGCGGCCTCGCGGCGGATGCGCGCGGCTTCCTCGCGGGCCTCCGTCAGCGCCTGCTCGGCGTCGGCGAGCCGCTGCTCGGCCTCGGCGGCCAGCCGGGTCAGCTCCTGCTCGGCCTCGGACTGCCGGGCGGTGACGGCACGCTCGGCCTCCTCGCGCAGCTCCTGCGCGGCCCGCTCGGCGTCGGCCCTGACCCCGTCGGCCTCCTCGGCGGCCTCGGCCCGCTGCCGCTCGGCCTCCTTGCGGGTGCGCTCCAGGGTCTCCTCGGCCTGCCGGCGCAGCGAGGTCGCCCGCTCGATGGCCTCGGTGCGGACCTTCTCGCTGTCCGCGGTCGCGGTCTGCCGCAGTTCGTCGGCGTCGGCCTTCGCCTTCGACAGCAGTTCCTCGGCGGACCGGGCCGCCTCCTCGATCTGCGCGACGGCCTCCTTGCGGGCCTCGGCGCGGATCTTCTCGCCCTCGGCGACCGCGTCGGCGCGCAGCTGCTCGGCCTCGCCGCGCAGCCTGCGGGCCTCCTCCTGGAGCTCGACCGTCTTGGCGCGGTACTCCTTGGTGTCGTCCTTCGCCGCGCCCTTGAGCTGCTCGGCGATGTCGTGCGCCTCGGCCCGCAGCCGGTCCGCCTCGGCCTCGGCCTCGGTGCGGATCCGCTCGCCCTCCTCGGCGGCGGCCCGGGTGGTGCGCCGGGCCTCCTCGGACGCCTTGTTGAGGACGTCCTCCGCCGTCCTGGCCGCCTTCGACAGCTGGGTGGCGGACTCCTCGGCGGTGATCGTGCGGGCCTTCTCCGCGGCCTCGGCGACGATCTTCTCGGCCTCGGCCCGCGCGTCGGCGACGACCTGTTCGGCTTCGGTCCTGGCTGCCTCGGCCTCCTTGGTGGCCTCGCCGACCAGCCGGGCGACCTGCTCCTTCGCCGTGCGTGTGCGGGTCTCGTTGGCCGTCTCGGCGCCCGCGAGGGTCCTGGCGGCGGAGTCCTTGGCCTCGGTGAGGACCTTGTCGGCCTCGGACTGCGCCTTGCGCAGCGCCTCCTCGGCCTCGGCCATGCGCTGCTCGGCGGCCCGGCTCAGCTCCTGGGCGCGGCGGCGGGCCTCCTCCGACTCGCTGGCGCTGGTGCTGCGCACCTGCTCGGCGTGGTCGGTGGCCTCCTGGGCCTGTGCGGAGGCGGCGTTCAGCAGCCGTTCGGCGTCCGCGCGGGCCCGCCGCAGCAACTGCTCGGCCTCCGCGCGTGCGGCCTCCGCCTCGCTCTCCAGGCGCCGGCGGGCCTCGGAGGTCAGGCGTTCGGCCTCCGTGCGGGCGGCGGACATCGCCTGGTCGACGTCGGCGCGGGACTGCTCCAGCAGGCGGCGGGCCTGCTGCTCGGTGCGGGCGCGCAGCTGCTCCGCCCACGCCACGTTCTCGTTGACGTGCGACTCGACGGTCGCCCGGCGCTCGGCGAGCTCCTGGTCCAGCTGCTGGCGGCGGGTGACCGCCTCCTGGTGCAGCTCGGCCTGGAGCCGGGCCGCCTGCTCGGCGTGTTCCTGGAGGATCCGCTGGGTCTGTGCCCGTGCCTGGCTCAGTTCGCGCTCGGCGTCCGCGCGCAACTGGTCGGCCTGCATCTGCGCGTTGCGGAGCAACTGCTCCGCCTGGTGGCCGAGGTCCGACCCGTCGAACGCAGGCCGGGACATGATGGTGCGCCGTGCCTCGTGCAGCTTGGCACGCAGCACCTCGACCTGGTAGCCGAGGTCCTCGGCGTGCTGGATCGCCTTTTCCCGCTCGGTCTTCAGCCGCTTCATCTCGGCTTCGAACCGAGTGAGGTGGTCGACGTCAGCCGCCGGCTCCCGCTCCTGGCTCTCGTAGCCCCGCACTGCGCGGTCCCATCCGTCCCCTGGTCGCAAGTCTCTCCAACGAGCTCCGTCCATCCGCCGAACGGGGCCCCCGGGGAAATGGTGACAGATCGGCGACGGAGCACGGGCTGCTGCCCCGGCGCTCCCTCCCCGAAACCTGGACCCCGGAATGCGGCCACTGCCGGGTTGGGCGGCGACCGCACCCAACCCTACCGGCCCATATGTACGGAGGTCAGTGCTCAGGCGACTCAACGGGTGCCGAAGTGACCAGTTCGGTGAGGACGCCGTGGCAGTCCTTGGGGTGCAGGAAGGTGATCCGCGATCCCATCGAGCCGCGTCGGGGCTCGTCGTACAGAAGGCGTACGCCCTTGTCGCGGACGGCGGCTGCGTCGCCGTCGACATCCGCCGTACCGAAGGCGATGTGGTGCACGCCCTCGCCGTTCTTGGCGAGCCACTTCGCGACGGTGGAGTCCTCGCGGGTGGGTTCCAGGAGCTGGAGGTAGGAGGCGCCGCCGTCGGAGGTCTCGTTGATCTTGAGCATGGCCTCGCGCACGCCCTGCTCCTCGTTGACCTCGGTGTGGAACACCTCGAAGCCGTAGGTGGCCCGGTAGAACTCGACGGTGGCGTCGAGGTCGTGGCAGGCGATCCCGATGTGGTCGATTCGCGTCAGCATGCTGCTAGTGCAGCGCTCCCGGCATGGTTACGCAACGTGCGCGCGATCACACCGACGGGCCGGTGACGGCACGGAGTGCCACTCAGTACATTCGAAGTAAACCCTCGTTCACTCCTCGGCCGTGCAGGCCGGTAAGGGGATCGCAGCTCATGGCAACTGCAACGAACAGTTCGGTGATCGTCGCGGGCGCACGCACGCCCATGGGACGGCTGCTGGGCTCTCTCAAGTCCTTCTCCGGAGCCGACCTCGGCGGCTTCGCGATCAAGGCCGCCCTGGATCGTGCGGGCATCGGCGGCGACCAGGTGCAGTACGTGATCATGGGCCAGGTGCTCCAGGCCGGCGTGGGCCAGATCCCTGCCCGCCAGGCCGCGGTCAAGGCCGGCATCCCGATGAGCGTGCCCGCGCTGACCGTCAACAAGGTGTGCCTGTCCGGCCTGGACGCGATCGCGCTGGCCGACCAGCTGATCCGGGCCGGTGAGTTCGACATCGTCGTGGCCGGCGGTCAGGAGTCCATGACCAACGCCCCGCACCTGCTGCCGAAGTCCCGGGAGGGCTTCAAGTACGGCGCCGTTCAGATGCTCGACGCGATGGCCCACGACGGCCTGACCGACTCCTTCGAGGGCATCGCGATGGGCGAGTCGACGGAGAAGCACAACGCGCGCCTCGGCCTCGGCCGCGCCGAGCAGGACGAGATCGCCGCCCTGTCCCACCAGCGGGCCGCCGCCGCGCAGAAGAACGGCGTCTTCGAGGCCGAGATCACCCCGATCGAGATCCCGCAGCGCAAGGGCGACCCGGTCCTGTTCAGCAAGGACGAGGGCATTCGCGGCGACACCACCGCGGAGTCGCTGGGCAGGCTGCGCCCGGCCTTCGCCAAGGACGGCACGATCACGGCGGGCTCCAGTTCGCAGATCTCCGACGGCGCCGCGGCCGTGGTGGTGATGAGCAAGGCCAAGGCGGAGGAGCTGGGCCTGGACTGGATCGCCGAGATCGGAGCCCACGGCAACGTGGCCGGCCCGGACAACTCTTTGCAGTCGCAGCCGTCGAACGCGATCCAGCACGCCCTGAAGAAGGAGGGCCTGGGCGTCGAGGACCTCGACCTGGTCGAGATCAACGAGGCCTTCGCCGCGGTCGCCGTGCAGTCAATGAAGGACCTGGGCGTGTCCACGGAAAAGGTGAACGTCAACGGCGGCGCCATCGCCCTGGGCCACCCCATCGGGATGTCCGGTGCCCGCCTCGTGCTGCACCTGGCGCTGGAGCTGAAGCGCCGGGGCGGCGGTGTCGGCGCCGCCGCGCTGTGCGGTGGCGGTGGGCAGGGCGACGCGCTGATCGTGCGGGTCCCCAAGGCCTGAACCCCGGTTCACAACTACTCGGAACGGAGCTGTGATGCAGGACGTCTCCATGCTGGTGGCCCAGGCCAGGGAAGGCCGGCCACGGGCCGTGGCCCGGCTCATCTCCCTGGTGGAGGGGGCGTCCCCGCAGCTCAGGGAGGTCATGTCGGTGCTGGCCCCGCTGACGGGCCATGCGTACGTGGTCGGCCTGACCGGTTCGCCCGGGGTCGGCAAGTCGACGTCGACCTCCGCACTGGTGACGGCGTACCGCAAGCAGGGCAAGCGGGTCGGCGTCCTCGCCGTCGACCCGTCGTCGCCGTTCTCGGGCGGCGCGCTGCTCGGTGACCGGGTCCGCATGTCGGAGCACGCCTCGGATCCGGGCGTCTACATCCGTTCCATGGCCACCCGCGGTCACCTGGGCGGTCTCGCCTGGGCCGCCCCGCAGGCGATCCGCGTCCTGGACGCGGCCGGGTGCGACGTGATCCTGGTGGAGACGGTCGGTGTGGGCCAGTCGGAGGTGGAGATCGCCTCCCAGGCGGACACGAGCATGGTGCTGCTCGCCCCCGGAATGGGCGACGGCATCCAGGCGGCCAAGGCGGGCATCCTGGAGATCGGCGACGTGTACGTCGTCAACAAGGCCGACCGGGACGGCGCCGACGCCACCGCCCGCGAGCTGAACCACATGCTGGGCCTCGGGGAGTCCCGCGGCCCGGGGGACTGGCGCCCGCCGATCGTGAAGACGGTGGCGGCCCGCGGCGAGGGCATCGACGAGGTGGTGGAGGCGCTGGAGAAGCACCGCGCCTGGATGGAGGAGCGGGGGGTCCTGGCCGAGCGGCGGCTGTCCCGCGCCGCCCGCGAGGTGGAGACCATCGCCGTCACGGCGCTGCGGGAGCGCATCGGCGACCTGCACGGCGACCGCCGCCTCAGCACGCTGGCCGAGCGGATCGTCACCGGTGACCTCGACCCCTACCGTGCGGCGGACGAACTGGTGGCGGGTCTGACGGAGTCCTGACCCGCGACCGCCCGTTCCGGGCCCGCCCGCGACCACCTCGGTGGCCGCGGGCAGCGGCGCTCGGGGGCGGGGGAGCGCCCGCCGAACGCGGGCGGTGCCGGACGCGGGAGCCCGGGGGCGGTGCCCCGGGCTTGTTCACCCGCGTCTTCGGGGTGCCGTCGCCGGGCCGGGCGTGCGGCGCCCCGGAGCCGGGTACGCCTGGTGCCCCGGCGGACGGGAGCCGCGACCGGGATCGTGGCCGCGGCCCGTGCCGTGTCCGGGAGGGGCGCCGGTCATGGCGCCCCTCCCGGACACGGCGCCGGCCGGGGGCGCGGTCCCGCCCGGTCAGGGCCGGCCGCGCTGGGCCCGCAGGTGGTCCGCGATGGGCTTCAGGGCCTTGTCGAGCTCTGCCAGGGAGTCCGGGGAGAGGAGATCGATGAAGTGCCGGCGCACGGAGGCCACGTGGTGCGGTGCGACCTTCTGCATGGTCTCCATGCCGTGCTCGGTGAGCACCGCGTAGAGCCCGCGGCGGTCGGACTCGCAGTTCTCGCGGCGCACCAGGTCGGCGTTCTCCATACGGGTGATCTGGTGCGAGAGCCGGCTCTTGGACTGGAGGGTGGCGGAGGCGAGATCGCTCATTCGCATCCGCAGATCCTCCGACTCGGACAGGTTCACCAGGATCTCGTAGTCGTTCATTGTCAGGCCGAACGGCTGCAGGTCCTTTTCGAGCTGGTACGTCAACAGTCTGTTGACCTCCAGGTGGGTGCGCCAGGCACACTGCTCCGCATCGGTCAGCCAGCGCGTGGCCGTCTCGGTCTCCATCAATGAAGTCTACCTAAGAAGTTGAAAAGCGAACTAATCGGGGGGCTGTGACAGTGCGCATGCGTTCGACGTCACACTCCGCAGACTACCGCTCACAGCCCGAAGCGACGCTGGAGGTCTCCCAGCTGTCCGGGAAGGCGCGGTACCCCCGGCTGCGGTCCTTGTGTACTGTGCGCCCCTTCTGCGCCGGGTACCCCGGCCTGCCGCGGGACCGCACCCGTGGCCTGCTCGGCCATCAGGGTCTCGGTCGACTGCAGCAGTACCGTCCCGGCGCCGACGAACTCGAACTGGTGCTCCTCGCCGGAGGCTCCGCCGAGGCCCGTCATCGCACGTAGACCGCCCATCACGCCCGTCAGGTAGCCGTGGTCGTAGTGATGGCAGGGCGAGGGGCAGTCGGCCCAGCCGACGAGCGCCTGCGGATCCACCCGGATCGGTGGCTCCATGAACACCACCGGCCCGTTGGACGCGGCCACGAACTTTCCGGTTCCGATCAGTGTGAGAAAACCCGGGACGATCGACTGCTTGAGCGCGAGACTTGGCTGAAAAGCGAGGAGATTGCCCGAGCGAATGGTCAGGTTGCCCTCGTCCAAGTCGTAGGAGTTCACGTCGAAGGCCCGGTCGGCCAGCAGCATCTTGCCCGAGCCCTCGGCCACCACCCAGTCGCTCGCGTGCAGAGGCGAATGGAAGGACGTGCGGACGAGGCGGTCCAGCCGGCCGTGGCCGACGCCGTTGAACTCGATCGCGCCGTAGTAGGCGATCATCTTCCCCTTCTGCAGGAACCACTGGTTCCCCCTGAGCTCCACGCAGAAGGTGTACGCGTTCACGCTGTCGTCGGCCGGCAGGCTCGCGGGGTCGAGGACCCGGGGGCCGCTGCCGGAGGGTCCGTAGGGGGTGCTCACAGCTTCTCCTCCGACGCCTGGACGTACACCGTGCCGCTGCCGCTGAGCTCCAGCTGGAAGGCCTCGCCGGAGCCGCGGCCCACCAGGTCCCGCCAGCCGAGGGCGGTGGAGAGCTTGTTGCGCACGTCGCCGTGGTGGGCGACGTAGGCCTGCGGGTCGACGTGGACCGGCCGCTGAGGGGTGATCGGGATCTCCAGGACGCCGCCGTGCGCCATCACGGCGACCGCGCCGTGACCGTCGAGGGTGGTGGTGAACAGCCCCTGGCCGGTGACCTGCCCCCGGACCATGCCCATGACGCCGCCCTGCGCGCCCAGGAACATCGTGCCCTGCCGGAGCGTGCCCTCGAAGGCGAGCAGGCGGTCGGCCTCCACGTACAGCGTGTCGCCCGCGAGGTGGATGACCTGCACGTGATGGCCGCCGTGCCCGAAGAGCACGGTGCCGCTGCCCTCCACGGTCATCAGCGGCGCCGCCTCCCCGGCGACCCGGCGCCCGATCATCGACATGACCCCGCCCTGACCGCCCTGGATGCTGGGGGTGAAGGACACCTCGCCCCGGTACGCGAGCATCGCGCCGCGCTGACTGAACAGGCGCTGCCCGGGGACGACCGCCGCCTCCACCATCTTCGAGTTGATCTCACGGAAGGCCATGTCAGAGGTCCCCCGCGATCGTGTTCCGCTCGCTCGGTTGGACGTACACCAGGCCCTCCCCCTCGAACCGGATCTGGAACGCCTCGCCGCCGCCCTCCCCCAGGAGTGTGCGGAAGGTCACGCCGGACTGGAAGGACTGCCGCAGGTCTCCCTGGTGGGCGACGTAGGCGCCCGGGTCGACGGTCAGCGGGTACTGCCCGCTCACCTTCAGCACCACCGCCGGCCCGTCCGACATGATCGCCGCCTGGCCGTGCCCCTCGACGGTCGTCGTGAAGAGGCCGTTGCCCTGGGAGGCGCCGCGGAGCCCGGTGAAGGTCGTACCCGTCCTCAGCCCGCTGTCGGTCGCCAGCAGGTTGCTCGACTCCACGTGCAGCCTCTCGCCGCGCAGGTTCACGAGGTTGATCTCCGACGCACGGTCCGCGAACCAGCAGGTCCCCTGCCCTCTCACCTCCATCAGCGTCATCTGCTCGCCGGTGAGCCGCCGGGTCACCATCCCCCTCAGGCCCTCACCGCCACCCGTCAGTTTCTTGAAGGCCATCTGCCCGTCGTACGCGACCATCGAGCCGTTCTTCGCCTTGACGGCATCCCCGGTCATGTCGACGGCGAGCACCTTGCTGCCCTGTAGTCGGAACATCGCCACGGTGTGAAGGTAGCCGCCGGTCGGCGGCGGGGGACAGGGCCGGGAGGCGGAGGCCGACCCCGAGCGGACCCTGAATGCACCCCGAGCGGACCCTGAGCACACCCCGGGGCGCACCGTTTGTCACAATGGACGCACGCTTGTGCGTCCGTTCACAAACCGGCGGACCGCTGACGACGAACCTCCCACCGAAGGTGATCCGTGGACATCAAGACAGCCTCCGCCCTCCGCCGCCTCCGCCTGGTCTCGGCCCCCGAGGCGGTCTCCTTCCTCATCCTGCTCGTCTGCTCGGTGCTGAAGCGGACCACCGACTTCAACGCGGTGCCGGTCATGGGGGCGGTCCACGGCGTCCTGTTCGTCCTCTACGTGATCTTCTGGGCCGACGCCTGGAACCGCGCCCGGTGGGGTCTGCGGACCGCCGCCCTCTACTTCGTCCTCTCGGTCCTGCCCACCGGCGGGTTCTTCGCCGAGCGCAGGCTCAGGCGTGAGGCCGAGGACGCGGTGATCGCCTCCCGCGCCCGCCGGGAGGAAGGGGCCGTCAGCGCATGATCGTCGCATTCTCCGTCACGCCGCTGGGGGTCGGCGAGGACGTGGGCGAGTACGTCGCCGACGCGGTGCGCGTCGTGCGCGAGTCGGGTCTGCCGAACCGCACGGACGCCATGTTCACCTCGATCGAGGGGGAGTGGGGCGAGGTCATGGACGTCGTCCGGCGGGCCGTCGCCGCCGTGGAGGAGCGAGCCCCGCGGGTGTCGCTCGTCCTCAAGGCCGACATCCGCCCCGGAGTGACGGACGGCCTGACGTCCAAGGTGGAGACGGTCGAGCGCCACCTCGACGGATAGGCGCCACACCGCCCCTGTTCCGGGCAGCGCCGCCGCCCTCCGCCGGATCCGCGCGCCGGGTCCCCCGGCGGATCCGGCAGCCGACCGACTCCCGAGAACCCCGGTCCCACACGGGCCGGGGTTCTTCCGTCGCCCTTGTTTGAGCGATCGCTCAAATCCCTGTACCGTCGTGCCGATGATTTGAGCGTTCGCTCAAACACTGGGCTCACCCGGGGGAACACATGGGGCTCTACATCGAGGCACGGATCCGTGCCGACCTCGACGACCTGTGGTCGCACACGCAGGAACCGGACCGGCACCAACGCTGGGACCTGCGCTTCACCGAGATCGACCACCTTCCGCGCGCGGCGGGCGAACCGCAGCGCTTCCGCTACGCCACCCGCGTGCTGCCCCTGCTGACCATCACCGGCACCGGGGTGTCGGCCGGTGAGAAGGAGCGCCCGGACGGCACCCGCACCTCCGCCCTGCGGTTCGCCTGCGCACACCCGCTCTCGCTGCTCGCCGAGGGCAGCGGCTACTGGCGCTACGTCCCCGACGGCGACGGCATCCGCTTCCTCAGCGGCTACGACTACCGCCCCCGCTGGGGCCGCTTCGGCGCCCACACCGACCGGTGGCTGTTCCGCCCCCTGATGGGCTGGGCCACCGCCTGGTCGTTCGACCGGCTGCGGCTGTGGCTGGAGCGCGGGATCACCCCCGAGCGGGCCCGGCTGAACTGGCTTCTGGAACTGCTGGTGCGCGCCCTCGTCGTCGCCGGCTGCTGCGCCGGTCTGGCCATGGGCTCCGCGCTGCACCTGCTCGGCCCGTTCGCGGCGTCCACGGCCTACCTGTGCCCGCTGCTGCTGGCGGCCGCCCTGTGCGCCGCGCTCCTCGCCTCCCCCCTGCCCTGCACCCCGGCCGCACGCCGCTGCCTGCGCCGTCCGCCGACCCGCGTGCAGGCGCCGCGGCTGCTGCGCACCTTGGAGGCGCCGCGATGAACTCGATCTTCCGGACCGTGCTGGGAGACGGCTTCGACCGCCTCCACCCGCAGTTGCAGCGCCGCTTCTCCGTCGGCCTGGCAAGCGGCGAGGCGTGCACGGGCCGGGGCGTGATGGACCGGATCTGGCACGGGCCCGCCTTCGTGAAGCCGTTCCTCGCCCTGGGCGCCACCCGCAACATCCTCGTCCCGCGGACCGGGCGTCACGTTCCCTTCACCATCGAGAACGTGCCGTACGCCGACTCCTTCGGGCGTGAGACGGTGACCTTCGTGCGTACCTTCCAACTGCCCGGCCGTGCCCGCCGGTTCGACGCCCAGATGGTGCTCGGCCCCCGGGGCGACCGCATCGTCGACTATCTCGGCACCCATCAGCACCTCGCCAGCGACCTGTACCTCCGGGCCGACCCCGACGGCTCGCTGCTGATCCGCTCGGGCGAACACCGCTTCCGGGAGGGCAGGGTGGACGTGCGGGTGCCCGAGCTGATCGGCGCGACGGCCGAGGTGCGGGAGTCGTACGACGACATCACCGGCCGCTTCCGGGTCCGGGTGCGGGTCGTCAACCGCCGTTTCGGGCCGCTGTTCGGATACGAGGGCTCCTTCACCGCGTCCTACGCCGACGTACGGCGCCGCGGCGTGCGCGCGGGGCTGCGCCCCGTGCGGGAGGAGTCGCGCGCGTGAGGCCCGAGACGGCGAAGTCCCGGGAGACCAAGGCCAAGTTGCTGGAGGGCGCGCTGCGCACGCTCACCGAGCAGGGGATCGCGAAGACGTCGGCGCGCACGGTGGCGGCGGCCGCCGGGGTCAATCAGGCACTTGTCTTCTATCACTTCGGCTCGGTGGACGAACTCCTCGCCGCTGCCTGCCGGTACGGAGCGGAGAAGGCGGTGGCGGCGTACCGGCCGCGGCTCGCGGCGGTCTCCTCGCTGTCCGAACTCCTCTCCCTCGGACGGGAGATCCACGAGCGGGAACGCGCAGGCGGGCACGTCTCCCTCCTCGGCCAGCTGCTGGCCGGCGCGCCGACGCACGCGGCGCTGGGCCCGGCCACCGCGGCGGGGCTCGATCTGTGGATCGCCGAGATCGAGAAGGTGCTGCGGCGCGTGCTGGAGGGCACGCCGTTCGCGGAGTTCGCCGATCCGGCGGGGCTGGCCCGCGCGGTGTCCGCGTCGTTCGTCGGGATCGAGCTGTACGAGCAGGTGGACGTCGCCGGCGCGGGCGCGGCCCTCGACGCCCTGGAGCAGCTGGGGGCACTCGTCGCGGCGTTGGAGGAGCTGGGGCCCGTCGCCCAGCGGGCGGTGCGGCACCATCTGCGCAGGGCCGGCCGCCGGTGACATCCTTGCGCGGCCCGGTGCACCGCGAAGGGAGCCGGTGGCCCGGGGTGCGCCCGGTGGTCCCGGAGGTCCTGCCCCACCGGGTACCGGCCCGGGCGAGCAGGTACCCGGCGGATCCTGGACCCCGGCGACCGAAAGGCGAGACGGGGCTGACCAGCATGTGACCGGCCGGTAAGGTCGAGGGCGTGCCGAAGCCGCTCAGTCTCCCCTTCGACCCCATCGCCCGCGCAGACGAGCTCTGGAAGCAGCGCTGGGGAAATGTGCCGTCCATGGCCGCGATCACCTCGATCATGCGGGCGCACCAGATCCTGCTCGCCGAGGTCGACGCGGTGGTGAAGCCCTACGGGCTGACGTTCGCGCGCTACGAGGCCCTGGTGCTGCTCACCTTCTCCAAGGAGGGGGAGCTGCCGATGTCCAAGATCGGCGAGCGTCTCATGGTGCACCCCACCTCCGTGACGAACACCGTCGACCGCCTGGTGAGGTCGGGCCTGGTGGGCAAGCGCCCCAACCCCAATGACGGCCGCGGCACCCTCGCCTCCATCACCGACCAGGGGCGCGAGGTGGTCGAGGCCGCCACCCGGGACCTGATGGCGATGGACTTCGGCCTGGGCGCCTACGACGCCGAGGAGTGTTCGGAGATCTTCGCCCTGCTGCGCCCCCTCCGGGTCGCGGCGAACGACTTCGACGAGGACTGACCCCGGAACCGCCGTCCCGGGGCCTGCCCGGACCGGGATCCCGTTCCTTCCCCGGCGGCGGGCCGCTCCCCGGGGGTCGGTCCCGGACCGACCCCCGGCAAGATCTCCCGGAACGCCCGGTTACGCTCGTACGCATGAAGAAGAGCGTGCTGACGCGCTACCGCGTCATGGCCTACGTGACCGGTGTGCTACTCGTCCTGCTCACGCTGGGCGTCATCGCCAAGTACCTCCTGGACGTGGACGGCGCCGACGGGTTCACGAGCGTCGTCGGCATCGCGCACGGCTGGCTCTACGTCGTCTACCTGATCTTCGCCTTCGATCTCGGATCCAAGGCGAAGTGGCCGGTGAAGAAGCAGCTGTGGGTGCTGCTGGCCGGGACGATCCCGACCGCCGCCTTCTTCGTGGAGCGCCGGGTCAGCCACGAGCTGGAGGCGACGGTCACGCAGGGTGGCCCTGTGGGCGCCGAGGCGTAGCCGCCGCACCGCCGTGCGTGAAGTGCGCACGGCGGTCCCCTCGCCCGTTCGGAGCAGGTCTCCCGATTAACCGCCGTTAACCGTCGACATTTACTAGGACGTCCAAGTAAATTTGTCGGTATGGACGCTGACGCCATCGAGGAGGGCCGCCGCCGCTGGCAGGCCCGGTACGACGCCGCACGCAAGCGCGACGCTGACTTCACCACGCTCTCCGGCGACCCCGTGGAGCCGGTGTACGGGCCCCGGCCCGGGGACACGTACGAGGGCTTCGACCGGATCGGCTGGCCCGGGGAGTACCCCTTCACCCGCGGTCTGTATCCGACCGGCTACCGGGGGCGTACGTGGACCATCCGCCAGTTCGCCGGGTTCGGCAACGCCGAGCAGACCAACGAGCGCTACAAGATGATCCTCGGCAACGGCGGTGGCGGCCTCTCCGTCGCCTTCGACATGCCGACGCTCATGGGCCGTGACTCCGACGACCCCCGCTCGCTCGGCGAGGTCGGGCACTGCGGCGTCGCCATCGACTCCGCCGCCGACATGGAGGTGCTGTTCCGGGACATCCCGCTCGGGGACGTCACCACCTCCATGACCATCAGCGGGCCCGCCGTGCCCGTCTTCTGCATGTACCTCGTCGCCGCCGAGCGGCAGGGCGTCGATCCGGGGGTGCTCAACGGGACCCTCCAGACCGACATCTTCAAGGAGTACATCGCGCAGAAGGAGTGGCTCTTCCAGCCGGAGCCGCACCTGCGGCTCATCGGCGACCTGATGGAGTACACCAGCGCCGGCATCCCCGCCTACAAGCCGCTGTCCGTCTCCGGCTACCACATCCGCGAGGCCGGTGCGACGGCCGCGCAGGAACTGGCGTACACCCTGGCCGACGGTTTCGGGTACGTGGAGCTGGGCCTCAGCCGCGGCCTGGACGTGGACGTCTTCGCGCCCGGCCTGTCCTTCTTCTTCGACGCGCACGTGGACTTCTTCGAGGAGATCGCCAAGTTCCGCGCGGCCCGCAGGATCTGGGCGCGCTGGATGCGGGACGTCTACGGTGCGAAGAGCGACAAGGCGCAGTGGCTGCGTTTCCACACCCAGACCGCCGGCGTCTCGCTGACCGCCCAGCAGCCGTACAACAACGTGGTGCGCACGGCCGTCGAGGCGCTCGCCGCGGTGCTCGGCGGCACCAACTCCCTGCACACCAACGCCCTCGACGAGACCCTGGCGCTGCCCAGCGAGCAGGCCGCCGAGATCGCCCTGCGCACCCAGCAGGTACTGATGGAGGAGACCGGTGTCGGCAACGTCGCCGACCCGCTCGGCGGTTCCTGGTACATCGAGCAGCTGACGGACCGCATCGAGGCCGACGCCGAGAAGATCTTCGACCGGATCAAGGAGAGGGGGCTGCGGGCCCATCCCGACGGGCAGCACCCCATCGGGCCGATCACCTCCGGGATCCTGCGCGGCATCGAGGACGGCTGGTTCACCGGCGAGATCGCCGAATCCGCCTTCCGCTACCAGCAGTCCCTGGAGAAGGGCGACAAGAGGGTCGTCGGCGTCAACGTCCACACCGGTTCGGTCACCGGGGACCTGGAGATCCTCCGGGTCAGCCACGAGGTGGAGCGGGAGCAGGTGCGGGTGCTCGCCGAGCGCAAGGCGCGGCGGGACGACGCCCGGGTGCGGGCCGCCCTGGACGCGATGCTGGTTGCCGCCCGGGAGGGCGGCAACATGATCGAGCCCATGGTCGACGCCGTCCGCGCGGAGGCCACGCTCGGCGAGATCTGCGGAGTGCTGCGCGACGAGTGGGGCGTGTACACGGAGCCGGCGGGCTTCTGACCTCGGCCGCCCCGCCCGGTGCACCTCACGGTCCCCGCCGCAGGGCGGGGTCGTGAGGTATGTGCCGCCCGCCCCTCAGGGGAGGGCGGCGATGCCGGGGCTTGCGGAGGAGTGCTCCGCGAGCTTCGACGTCGAGTTTCGCGGCCCGTGACCTGACGGCAGCTCCCTTCTGCCGTCAGGGGCGGCGCCTTGCCGACGACGGTCGTGATCCGACAGCCGACAGCCTCGTCGCCGAGCGAGGGGTCCTTGAGGCGCTTCACGTCCTCGTAGGTGAGGCCGAGGGTCCTGGATCCCTTCGGGCACTTCTTCAGTGACGTGCGCAGATCGGACATGACCTGCTGGGCGTTTCACGGTCAAGGCGGGTCCGTGCGCCTCTCCGCGCAGTCGTCCGGCACGCGACCTCACCCGGGTGTCCGCAACGAGCCGGCGGTGTGCGTGCGCCGCGGTGCCGTACGTCCGTGAGGAGCGGATGTCAGTGTGTCGCGGAGGCGGCAAGACCGTTCAGGAGGAGCAGGGTGAGGTCGCGGGCCCACGGCACGTCGACGACGGCGTCGCTCACCAGGGCGCGGTGGACCACTGCGCCGGCGACCACGTCGAAGATCAGGTCGGCGGTGCGCGCCGCCTCCACCGGGTCGGACTCGGGCGGCAGTTCCCCACGCCGCTGGGCGCGGGCGCGGCCGGCCAGGACCAGTCGCTTCTGGCGGTCGACGATCGACTCGCGGATGCGCGTGCGCAGGGCGTCGTCCCGGGTGGACTCGGCCACCACGGCCATCAGGCCACTCTTGGCCTCCGGGCGGGCCAGGATCCCCGCGAACTGCAGGACGACGCCTTCGATGTCGGCTGCCAGGCTGCCGCGGTCGGGTAGTTGGAGTTCGTCGAAGAGCTCCGCGACCGCGTCGACCACGAGTTCGTTCTTGCCCGACCAGCGCCGGTAGAGGGTGGTCTTCGCCACCCCGGCGCGCGCCGCCACGTCTCCCAGGGTGAGTTTGGACCAGCCCAGCTCCACCAGCGCCGCCCGCGTCGCGGCCAGGATGGCGGCGTCCGCGGTGGCGCTGCGGGGACGCCCGGTACGCCGTGCGGCGGACGTGCGGCTCTGCATGCCATGACCATAACCGGCGCTTCGCGGGTGTCCGTGGGTGAGGGAGATCACCGCGGCAAGGTGTCGCGCACCCCCGCGGTGTATTACGCTACGAGTCGTAGCGAAAGCGTGCGGTGGACCCCGTACGAGCGGCGACCACAGGGGCGCGGGTGGGGACCCGGCGCCGACGGCGCACGCGGGTCGGGGACGGCTCGCCCGCATCGTTTTCTCGCACACGCGCGGACGGGGGAGGATAGACACATGCAGCCACGGAACATGTCCATGAGCGGCGCCGTCGACCTCGCCGCGGTGAAGGCGGCCCAGGAAGCCAAGGCCAAGGCGGAGCAGGCGCGCGCCGAAGCGGCCCGGCAGGGCGGGGTCGGCGCGGTGTCGCCCGCCGATCTCGTCATCGACGTCGACGAGGCCGGCTTCGAGCGCGAGGTTCTCCAGCGCTCCACCGAAGTGCCCGTCGTCATCGACTTCTGGGCCGAATGGTGCCAGCCCTGCAAGCAGCTGAGCCCCGTCCTGGAGCGGCTCGCCGTCGAGTACAACGGGCGGTTCCTGCTTGCCAAGGTCGACGTCGACGCCAACCAGATGCTGATGCAGCAGTTCGGGATCCAGGGCATCCCGGCCGTCTTCGCGGTGGTCGCCGGCCAGGCGCTGCCGCTCTTCCAGGGGGTCGCGGGCGAGGCGGAGATCCGGCAGACCCTCGACCAGCTGATCCAGGTGGGCGAGCAGCGCTTCGGGCTGACGGGTCTGACCGTCGACCCGGACGCCGAGCCGGGCGCTCCCACCCCGCAGGCCGCCCCGGCCGGCCCGCACGAGGCGGTGCTGAACGCCGCCGCCGAGGCCCTGGACGCCGGTGACCTGGGCGGTGCCGTCCAGGCCTACAAGAACGTGCTCGCAGAGGACCCGACCCACCCCGAGGCCCGACTCGGTCTCGCCCAGGCCGAGTTGCTCCAGCGGGTCCAGGGTGTCGACCCGCAGCAGGTGCGCCAGGAGGCCGCCGAGAAGCCGGCCGACGTGCAGGCGCAGATCACCGCCGCCGACCTGGACCTGGTCGGCGGGCACGTCGAGGACGCCTTCGGGCGGCTGATCGAGGCCGTGCAGCGCACGGCGGGCGACGACCGGGACGCCGTGCGCCTGCGGCTCCTGGAGCTGTTCGAGGTCGTGGGATCCGAGGACCCGCGCGTGACGGCGGCTCGGCGGGCACTGGCGCGAGCGCTGTTCTGAGCGGGGCGGAAGACCTGTTCTGAGCGGGGCGAGAGACCTGTTTTCGACCGGCCGTTGACCACTCGGGCACGTGGTGCCCGAGTGGAGGAAATCGGCGAGATGCCTTCAACGCGGTCGCGCTTTGCCAAATCTTGGTAATCGCGACCGCTGTTACTGCGAGTAAGCCGCAGTCGTTTTTCTGTCTGGTTATGTCCAGCGATCAATAGTTTTGTCCTCCGCTGAAGTGGCACCGTGCGTCGCCACCCGGGATCGGCCGGCCGTCCGCCGGTGATCCAGCCGTTACTAGCGAGTAACGAACCCCCTTGTGCGGGCGGCCGGAATGCACCACGATCGGCCACGCTCGGTCCGTTCCCACCACCCGACAGCCGGTCGGGCCACGGGAGTTCCTGGGTCCCCACCGAGCAGAGCCTGCGACAGTGGTGCCGGCTCTAGGGCAGGGGGGTCTTCGCCGACCCAGGCGAAGCCTGTCCGCAAGGTTGTGCGTGATGCGTGTCAGGCGCGACCAGTGGTTGTCGCTCGGGGGTGATCGCCGGTGATTCGGGTGCGTTGTGCGCCTTCGACTACGGGCGCTCTCCTTCCCGAGGACGTAGCACTTCTCCCATCCCTGCCCGGCCGAGCCGCCGTCGAGGGGCGAGCCGAAGGCAGGAGATGTACGTCCGAGAAGGAGGAAATATGGAGTCCCAGGTGCGTGGCGGGACCAGATGGAAGCGGTTCGCTGTGGTCATGGTGCCCAGCGTCGCCGCGACGGCAGCGATAGGCGTCGCCCTGGCTCAGGGCGCGCTGGCCGCGTCGTTCAGCGTGTCGGGCCAGTCGTTCAAGGTGAGCGCCGACACGCTGCACGGCGAGGGCTTCTCCCAGTACGGGGCCATCGACCAGGGGTACACCCTCACCGGTGAGAAGGCGCTCCACCCCGTCGCGGTGTCGGCGTTCAACACCGCCCGTATCAAGAACATGTGCCAGTCGGTCGTCACGCCCAACATCCCGCTGCTGGGCTCGGTGAGCCTGCAGCTGACGGCGGGCAACAGCGACGACGAGACCAAGCAGGTCCACGCCGAGAACCTGTACATCGACGTCGAGGACCTCGCCGCCGATGCCACGTTCCACGGCATCGACATCGGTGTGGCCGGCCAGGACCTGAACAAGGGTCCCAAGATGAAGGCGGGCGAGGTGAGCCAGAAGCAGGCCAACCCGTACGGCTTCGCCCAGCAGGCGACCTCGGCGGACCTGAACGGCGTGGAGCAGACGGCGTGGGCGACCACCGCCGGAACCTTCAAGCTGCCGGGTCTGAGGATGAAGCTCCAGGCGGGCACCCACGAGTGCTACTAGGCACTCGGTGACGGGCGGGGGGAGGCTCAGGCGCCCCCCGCCCGCGTTCTCTCCGCGTGCCTGCATCCCCCCACACCACCACCGCAGAACCACCCCTCACCACAGCAACGCCGCACCAGGGAGCTGTTTTCCATGAGCGCCGAGACTCCTGCCGCACTCAGCCAGCCCAATCGCTGGAGGCTGCAGTTCCGCGCCTGGCGGGGCACGCGGCCGTTCTGGGCCGGACTGTTCGTCATGTTCGGTGGCGTGCCGATCATGTACTTCCCTTACGCGCACCTGCAGTTCGGTCACCTGACGCTGGCGATGTCCACCACCGCCGGCGCGGGCTCACTCATCATCGGCGTGCTGCTGGTCGTCCTCGGCATCAGCCTCTGGGTCCAGATGCACATCCGCGTCTTCGCGGGCGTCGCGGCGATCCTGCTGGCGCTGGTGTCCATCCCCGTGTCCAACTTCGGCGGTTTCGTGGTCGGCTTCCTGTTCGCCCTCGTCGGCGGCGCGATGGCCGTCGCCTGGGTACCGGGTGCGCCGCCCGCGGAGGAGTCCGCAGCGACCGCCGCCGCGACGGCGGAGGCCGCCCCGGCACCGCAGGAGACCGCCGCCCCCGCGGGCGAGGTCCCCGCGGGCGAGGTCCCGGCGGGCGAGGTCCCCGCGCAGGAGGCCACCGCGAACGGGGGTGACGCGGCCACGGAGTCTGCCGCTCCGGACGCCGCGGTCCCGCAGCCGGCGGACGAGGGGAACGCACCGAACGATCTGTCAGGAACGAGCCCGGGCAACGGGGCGAACGGGAGGCACAGTGCCGGCTGACGAGGTGACTCACGAGGCGGACGCGGAAGCGTTCCGTGTGAGAACCGGGCCGCGCCATGCGGCACCCAAGAAGCCGCTGTTCACCAGGTTCCACATGCCGGCCGGGCGGGCCATCGCCTCGGTCGCGATGCCGACCGCCGTCCTGATGGGGCTGGGCTTCACCGCCTCGCTGGCCGTGGCCGACAACAACCCCTCCTCGGCGCAGTCCTCGAAGCTGGCCGACGAGTACCAGGACTGTGTGGCGGCCGTGGACGGCAGCGGACAGGACGCGTCCACCACTCCGGAGCCCTCCGCCTCGGCGGGCACTTCCGGTGCGGAGGCGGGCCAGGGCACGCAGGACTCCGCACAGGAGCAGACACCGTCGCCGGACTCCGGTTCGGGCGGGTCCTCTTCGCCGGATTCAGGTTCCGACGACAAGGCCGCCCAGCCCACGCCGACCGCGACGTCCTCGGCGTCTCCTGCCTCCGAGGGATCCGGCACCGGCTCCACCGGGACGGGCACGGACACCGCGAATACGGCGGGCACGGACACCGCGAAGACGGCGGAGACCGCCACCGTCGCGCCGACGCCCGCCCCGTCGCCGTCCGAGACCGACAAGGGCCTGCTGGAGGCTCTCGGTGACGCGATAGCCGGGATCTTCACCGGTGGCAGTGGCAGTGGCAGTGGCAGTGGCAGCGGCACCGAGCCGTCGAGCCCGGAGCCCACCGCGACTCCGACGCCGACCGCCTCCGCCACGACCGGGTCGGGAGGCGCCACGGACACCGCCACCTCCGGTACCGGGGACGGAGGCGGCAGCACCGGTGCGACCGGGAAGACCGCCGGCGGCACAGCGACCGACGCGGCGCGGGACGCCGCCCGGGGCACCGCCCCGAAGGCGGCGGAGCCGGCCCCGAGCGCCACCGAGGCGCCCGCGGTCGCCGCGTCCCCGAGCCCGTCGGCGAGTTCCACCCCGGTCCCGGCCGACTGCGAGGCGGCGACCGACGCCCTCAGCGGCGTGGACAACGAGATCCTCGTCGCCGACGACCCGTGGTACCTCGACGCCAGCTCGCTCCTGCTGAAGGGCGCCGACTACCAGGGCATCGTCGAGGTGCGGACGGCGGGCGGGACGACGAAGAAGGTCCTGAAGTACGTCATCAACGACGGCACCGACATCGGCGACCTGCACCAGACGGTCAAGGACAAGCAGTCCGGCAAGACCTACCACGTGCAGGCTTCCGGGGGCTCGACGTCCACCATCCGGCAGGGCTCCACGGTGATGTACACCCAGAGCATCTCCGGCAACCTCTTCGGCCTGATACCCATCACGTTCAGCCCGGACAACCCGCCGCCGCTGAACATCCCGCTGATCTACTTCACCCACGTGAAGGTCGTCCAGGCCGCCCAGTTCGGCGGGACGCTGACCGTGCCCGGCATGCACGTCTACACCACCGACTGACCGTCGGCGCGAGCCGCTCCGGCGGCCACGACACACCGAGGGCACTCCTGCCCGCAGACGCCGCCGGTCCCTTCGCCCCGCCGTGCCGACTCGGCGGGGCGAAGGCGTGCGAAGGGCGGGCGCGGGAGCGGGGTGTTCCGGCGAGGTGCGCGCCGACGCGGGCAGGGTCGTCGGCGGCCGGTCTCCTCGGTCCCGCCGCACCTCGCCCCCGGTCGGGAAGGGGATGCCGCCCGGGCGCCCGCACCGTCTCCGCCGGATCCTCCGCCGGCCGACTCGGTTGCGTGGACCTTGGCACCCCCCGTACGACGAAGGCGGCTCCGAGGACCACGACCGGGTCCTGGGAGCCGCCGTCACGCCCGCTCCCGAGTCGGCCGACGCGTCCCCGTGGCGGTGGTGGGTGCCCCGACGCGTCCGCCGAACCACCGGTCGGGTCAGGTGTTGGACAGCCAGACGGCGACCACGACTCCCATGGTGATGATCATCGAAAAGGTGATCCACACCAGAGACGGCGCGTGAACCTTCACTTTGATGTCCGGGTTCTGCTCTTGTTTCAGAATGTCGGCGGCGACCCATTTCTTCACCGGGACGATCATGATGACGAACATGAGCAGAATGGAGCTGTACAGATACAGCGTGACGGAGAAGGAGTAGTTTTTCGCCACTGCGTACATGACCATGGTGACGCCGAGGACGGGCGGGATGAAGGAGACGCTTTTCTTCCCCTTCGGTGTCGGCATCGTCCAGCGCATCAAGGCGACGTGTATCGGGGTGATGGCGGCTGCTATCGCGACCCAGGCAAAGGTGGGCAAGGACAGGAACATGGTCAGTGGCCCTTCCGGAACGGAACACGAAGGGTGCTGTCGAATCATCCGTATTCCGTCCCGGATCGTATCACCCGCTCATTACCAGGGGGTCAGAGCATGCCAGGTGTCACTGACGGCGCTGCCGACCGTGTCCGTGGCCTTGTCCCAACTCGTGGTGAAGACGCCGATGGCCGGTGATATCACTTCCTGCTCCAGGCGTGCGGCGATGATGGGGGCGGACCGCAGGCCTTCTGCGCCCCAATCGATGATGCCGGACACCCCGCCGAACTTGGTGAAGGGGACACCGCCGGTGAGGACACCGACGGCGACTCCGGCGGCGGAGGTGAGGAAGGCCTTCGACGTCCAGCCGTCGGTGAATCCGGTGATGACGGCGCTGGCGACGCCGGTGACAAGGGAGATGGAGCCGGCGATTCCCGAGATCGCCTCACCCAGCGGCGGGGGGACGAGGAGTGACGCGGCGGCGACCCCGCCGCTGATGCTGGAGACGGCGGAGAGGACGTTGGCCACGTCCCGCCAGTCGTCCTTGGTTCCGCCGAGGAACGTGCCGGGATGGTCCACCTTGTCGTTGTCGGAGGTGTCGGCGGGGTCGACACCGCCCTCCTTGGCCTTCCGCGCCGCCTCGGCGGCCGCCTTCGCAGCCGCCTCCTGCTCGGCCTTGCGCTTCGCGGCGGCGACCTGGCGTGCCTCGGAGGCGGCCTGCGCCGCGGCCTTCGCGTCCTTGCCGGCCTGAGTCGCGGATGCGCGGGCGGCGGTGGCGGACGCCTGCGCGTCGTTGGCGGACTGCACCGCCGCACTCGCCGACGCGGTGGCCCGGTTGGCGGAGTAGTTGGCGCGGCGGGCGGCGCTGCGCGCGGCCAGGGCTGCGGACTTCGCCGTCGCGGCCGATGCGTCCGCGTCCTTCGCGGACTGCTCCGCCGCGTCCGCGTTCGCGTCGGCCTCCTCGGCGTACTCGGCGGCCTGGGTGGCGGACTTCTCGGCGGCGTCGGCCCACCAGGTCGCCTCGTCCGCCGCATCCCTCGCCTCCGCCGCCGCCCTGGACGCCTCCGCGGCGTCCGTCTGCGCGTCCTGCGCGACCTTGGCGGCGTGGGCGAGGGAGGCGCGGATGGCGCCGATGTGGGCGGCGGCGTCGGCGTCGAGTTGCACCATGCGGGGGTGGATGGTGGTCAGGAAGTCCCGGCGCATCCAGTCCGGGCCCTCCGCCGCCACTTCCGCCGCCATCTTCGTGTAGGGCCCGGCGGAGGAGAGGACGGAGAGGACGGCGACCTTGTCGTCCTCCTGCTGCGCCTTCCCGTAGGCGGTGGCGAAGAAGTCGTGGACGGCTTTGGCGGAGCCGGCGGCGAGGGCGTCCTCGGCGGCCTTCCGGACCGCCGCCCCGGGGTTCTTCCCGAGGATGCGGAAGAGGGCGACCAGGTTGTCGTCCTTCGCCGCCTCGACCATGCCGGTGGTGAGGAAGGCGGTGGGGGCGCCGGTGTCGGTGGACTGGAGGGCCTGCTGCGCCGCTTCCGCGACGTCGACGGTGGAGATCTGGGCGAGGTAGAGGACGGTCTCGCGGTCGTCCTGGTTCTGGGCCAGGATCCGGTCGGTGTCGATCCAGGCCAGAACGGCCTGGTCGTCGTTGGCGAGGGCGTACTCGGCGGCCTCCCGGGTCCAGGTTCCGTGGGAGGCCAGCAGGTTGACGCAGGCGGTGCGGCCGGCGACGACCGCGGCCGCCTCGTCCCCTGCCGTGAGGGCGTTCTCCGCCTGGGCGATGAGGTCGCGGGTGGCCGAGTCCTGTGCCTGACTCTGCGTGAGCTGGTTGCGGGCGGCTTCGACGTCTTGCTGCTCGATGGCGGCGAGGCGGCGGGCCTCGTCCATACCCTGCTCGGTGTGCTGGTCTATCTTGGCCTGCTCCGCCTCGCGTGCCTGCTGCTCCACCGCCTGCGCGTCCGCGACGGCCTTCACCGCCGCGTCGGCCGCCTCCTTCGCGTCGGCGGCGTACTGGGTGGCGCGGTTGGCGTAGTCGACGGCTTGGCCTGCGTACTTGGCGGCTTCGTCCGCGGCGTCGGCTGCCTTGTCCGCGTGGTTCGCGGCGGAGTCGGCGGCATCCCGTGCCGCCCGCGCCGCGGTCGCGGCCGTGGCGGCGAGGCTCTGGGCGGCGGAGGCGGCCCGGGTGGCCCGCGCCGCCTGTGCGTCGGCCTCCTCGGCAGCCGCGCGGGCGGCCGCGGCCTCCGACTG
>NZ_JADWYM010000036.1 GCF_022414535.1 Streptomyces sp. MUM 2J | reverse complement strand
TGCTGACCGAGCGGCGTCCGTGGCCGGGGACCGGGCGGCCGCGCCGCGCGGCGGTGTCCGCCTTCGGCATGAGCGGCACCAACGCGCACGTCATCCTGGAACAGGCACCCACCGACGCGTCCGAACCGGCGGACGGCCCGCGCCCCGGGGACGGAACCGCGGACGCGCTGCCGTTCCTGCTCTCGGGCCGTAGCCGGGACGCCCTGCGGGACCAGGCCGCTCGCCTCGCCGCGCATCTGGCCGCCAGGCCCCAGGACGGCCTCGCCGACATCTCTCACTCCCTCGCCACGACCCGCGCGATGCTCGACCACCGGGCGGTCGTCATCGGCGGCGACCGGGCCACCGTCACCGCCGGCCTGACGGCGCTCGCGGCCGGCGAGAACCACGCCGAGCTGACCAGCGGAACGACCCGGGACCACGGCCGGACGGTCTTCGTCTTCCCTGGCCAGGGCTCCCAGTGGGACGGCATGGCCGTCGAACTCCTCGACACCGCACCCGTCTTCGCCGACCGCCTGCGTGCCTGTGCCCGAGCCGTCGGCGCCCACACCGGCTGGGACGTCGAGGACGTACTGCGACGGCGGGAGGGCGCCCCGTCACTGGACCGCATCGAGGTGGTCCAGCCCGTGCTGTTCTCGGTGATGGTCTCCCTGGCCGACCTGTGGCGCTCCCACGGGGTGGAGCCGGACGCGGTCGTCGGCCACTCCCAGGGCGAGATCGCGGCGGCCGTCGTCTCGGGCGCCCTGACCCTGGAGGACGCGGCCCGGCTCATCGTCCTTCGCTCGCAGCTGTTCGCCGACGAGTTGGTCGGCCGGGGCGCGGTCGCCTCGGTCGGGGCCTCGCGGGCCGAGGTGGAGCCGCGGCTGCTGCCCTACGGCGACGCGCTGTCGATCGCCGGTCTCAACAGCCCGCGTCTGGTGACCGTTGCGGGCGAACCCGAGGCCCTGCAGGAGCTGGTGTCCACCCTCACCGCCGAGGGGGTTCGGGCACGGATCGTCCCGGCCACGGTCGCCTCGCACTGTTCCCAGGTGGACCGCCTCCGCGGCCGCCTCTCCGAGCTGCTGGAGTTCGTACGCCCCCGCGCCGGGCGCATCCCCCTGTACTCCACGGTCACCGGCGAGGTGCTGGACGGCTCCGAACTGACCGCGGAATACTGGTTCGAGAACTGCCGGCGTCCCGTCAGCTTCGAGCCGGTGGTGCGCAGGCTCCTCGCCGACGGGTTCGACGTCTTCGTCGAGTCCAGCGCCCACCCCGTTCTCGCCCTCGGGGTGGAGGAGACCGCCGAGGAGACCGACGCCGAGCCCGCCGTCGTGGGGACCTTGCGCCGGGACCAGGGCGGTCTGCGGCGCTTCCGCGCCGCACTCGCCGAACTGCACGTGTGCGGCGTGGGAGTCGACTGGGCCGGCACGTTCGCCGGAACCACGCCCCGCCGCGTGGAGCTGCCGACGTACGCCTTCCAGCACCGCCGGTACTGGGTCGAGTCCGTGGACCGGAACACCGCCTCCTCCGGCACCGTCGAGACCGCGTTCTGGGAGACGGTGGAACGAGAGGACCTGGAGTCCCTGGCCGCCGCGCTCGGCGTGGACACCGGACCGCTCGGCGCGGTGCTGCCTGCCCTGGCGTCCTGGCGCCGGGACCACCGCCCGGACGCGGACCTCGACTCCCTGCGGTACAAGGTCGTCTGGCAACCCGTCGGCGACCCCCCGCCGGCCGCTCTCGGCGGCACCTGGCTGGTCGCCGTACCCGCCGCCGCGCAGGACGCGCCGCTCGTGCGCTCCATCGTCCACGCACTCGCGGACGGCGGAGCCCGCCCGCTCGCCGTCGTCGTCGAACCGGGCGTGGACCGGGAGGGTCTCACGGACCTGCTGCGCGAGGCGGCCGGCGGCGAGCCACCCGCCGGAGTGCTGTCCCTGCTGCCGCTGGACGACACGGCCGACGAGCGGCACCCCGCGCTGCCGCGCGGTCTGGCCGCGACCCTGCTCCTGCTGCAGGCCCTGTCCGGTACGGGCTTCGAGCGCCGGGTGTGGTCGGTGACCCGCGGGGCCGTCGCGGCCGGCGCCGCCGACCGCGTCGAAGCGCCCCTGCAGGCCCAGGTCTGGGGGCTCGGCGAGGTCGCCGAGCTGGAGGTGCCCCAGCTGTGGGCGGGTGTCGTGGACCTGCCGGAGGCACCCGCGGACCGGGACCTCGCCCGGTTGACCGCGATGCTCGCCGGAACGGGGCACGAGACCCGGCTCGCGATCCGGCCCCAGGGGCTCTGCGCCCGCCGGCTGGTACGCGCGCCCGTCGGTGCCGACGGCCCGGCCACCGCGGAACGGCACTACCAGGGGACCGTACTGATCACCTGGGGTACCCACGGGCCGGGCGCGCACCTCGCCCGCCGGCTCGCCGAGTCCGGGACCGGGCACCTGCTGCTCACCGAGTCGCCCGAGGCCCCCGCGGGCGCGTCGGAGGAGCTGGTCGCCGAACTGCGTTCCCTCGGCGCCCGGGTGACGGTGTCGGCGACCGATCCGGCCGACCGGAACGCCCTCGGCCACCTCCTGTCGGGCCTGCCGGACGACGCACCGCTCGCCGCCGTCTTCCACACCGCGGGCCTGCTGGAGGAAGAGGCCCTGGGCACGCTCACCGCCGCCGGGCTGGAGAGCGCGCTGCGCGCCAAGGCGCTCGGCGCACGCCATCTGCACGAGCTGACCGGCGACCTGGACCTGTCGGCGTTCGTCCTGTTCTCGTCGGTCGTCACCGTCCTCGGCGGCGGCATCGGGCTGGCCGGTCACGCGGCGGCCAACGCGTACCTGGACGCGCTGGCCTGGCACCGCAGGGCTCAGGGACTGCCCGCCACCTCGCTGGCCTGGGGCGTCTGGGACGAGCAGCCGGCCGATGACGGGGCGGCGGCCGCCGCCCGGACCCGCCGGGAACGGCTGGCCCGCCGCGGCCTGCCGCCGATCACCCCACGACGGGCCCTGGCCGCGCTGCGTCACGCGGTCGAGGAGGACGCCACGACCCTGGTGGTCGCCGACATCGACTGGGACGCGTATCTCCGGGTGCTGGCCGCAGGCCGTCCCGTGCCGCAGCTCGGAGGCATCCGCGAGGTCGCGCGTGCGCTGCGGAACGCGGGCGGCACGGGCGCGGACCGCGCCGCGGCGGCCGCGACGGAGCGGCTGCGGGAGGCGACCCCGGCCGAGCGGTACGGCCTGCTGCTGGAACTGGTGCGGGCCGAGATCGCGGACCTGCTCGGGCACGACGACCCGCAGGCCGTCGACATCCACCGCGACTTCCTCGAACTCGGCATGGACTCGGTGGGCGCGGTGGCGCTGCGGAACCGTCTGGACACCGCGCTGCAGCGCAAGCTGCCCGCCCGGGTCGTCATGGACCGGCGTACCCCGGACGCCCTGGCGCGCTTCCTGCGCGACGAACTCGGCACTTCCGAAAGCGGCGCCGAGGGATCCGGCCGGGACGCCCACCCCGGCTCCGGGGACGACCTCGCGGCACAGTACCTGCGGGCTGCTGCGGACGGCCGGGCCGCCGCGCTGGGCGGCCGCATCGCCGAGGCGGCGAACAGGCGCCCGTCCTTCGAGGTGCCCGGCCCCGACGACATCCCCCGGTCCGTGATCGTCGCCACCGGAGACCGGCTGCCCTCGCTGATCTGCTTCCCCACCGTCCTGGCCACCTCCGGCCCGCAGCAGTTCGCCCGGTTCGCCGCCTCCACCGGCTCCGACCGCGACGTCTCCGCCCTCACGCTCCCCGGGTTCCAGGAGGGCACACGGCTGCCGGCGACACTCGACGCGGTCACCGTGGCGGCGGCCGAGGCGGTGAAGCGCTGCGCCGGCGGAGCCCCCTTCGCACTGGTCGGCTACTCGTCCGGCGGCCTGCTGGCGCATGCGGTCACCGCGCACCTGGAGGCCGAGGGCGTCCTGCCCGGGGCGCTGGTCCTCCTCGACACCTTCGCGCCCGGCAGCGAGGTGCCCACCGAGATCGGCCCCGCGCTGATGGAGGGCATGGCTCAGCGGCTGGCGGAGTTCGCGCCGCTGAGCGCGGACCGGATCACCGCGATGGACCGCTATCTGCACCTCCTCTCCGGTCGGCGACCCGCCGACGTCAAGGCGCCCGTGCTCCTCGTGCGGCCCGCCCTGCCCGTGCCCGGGACGCCCGCACCGCCCGTCGGTGCCCGGCGCTCCACCTGGCAGTGGCGTCACGAGGCCGTCGAGGTGCCAGGAGACCACTTCTCGATCATCGAGGAGCACGCGGCCGACACCGCGCGGGCGGTTCTCGGCTGGCTCGACAGCACGTCCCCCGAAGTGCCCCCGGCCGCCACCACCGCCACAAGGGAGAAGTCGGCATGAAACGCAGCCCCGTTCTGATCGTGGGCGCCGGACCCGTAGGGCTGGCCGTCGCCTGCGCCCTGTGGCAACGCGGAGTCGAGGCACGGGTCGTGGAGGCCCAGACGGAGCCCCACACCGGCTCCCGGGCCGTCCAGCTCCATCCGCCCACCCTGAGCGTCTTCCGGGAGATCGGCGTCCTCGACGAGGCCCAGCGCGCGGGCCTGCGGATCCGCTCCACCAGCTACCACCTGGCCGGCGGCCGCACGCTGCGCGTCGCGCTCGGCGCGGAGAACGAGCCCTTGATGCTCCCGCAGGAGAACACCAGCCGTCTGCTGGAGGCCGCCCTGGAACGGGCCGGCGGCCGCGTGGAGCGGGCCGTCCGCGTCACGGACGTGGCCGGCACCGAAGACTTCGTCACCGTGAAGGCCGATACGCCGCACGGCCCGGAGATGATCGAGGCCGAGTGGCTGGTCGCCGCCGACGGGGTGCGCAGCACCGTCCGGGACCGGCTCGGCATCGACTTCGTCGGCTCGCCCGTGACCACCGGGTTCCTCCTCGCCGAGGGGCGGATCGACGGTGCCTTCGAGCGGGAGGCGGTCCACTACTTCCTCGGGCGCTCGGGCTCGGTCGTCTTCGCCTCCATGCCGGGCGGCCGGATCCGGGTCTCCGGAGCGGTCCCGGACGACCACCCCATCACACCCGAGGGCGTGCAGCGGCTCCTCGACGAGCGCGGCCCGGGCGGCCTCACGATCGACGGCCTGGAGACGGTCAACCGGTTCACCAGCCAGGAGCGGATCGCCGCGACCCTGCGCTCAGGGCGCTGCTTCCTGGCCGGGGACGCCGCCCACACCCACTCACCACTCGGCGGGCAGGGCCTCAACCTCGGGCTCCAGGACGCCCACAACCTGGCGTGGAAGCTCGCGGGCGTCGTCAACGGGGAGCTGCATCCGCGCGTCCTCGACACCTACGAGCCCGAGCGGCGCCAGGCCGCCGAGCAGATCGTCCGCGCGACCCACCGCTTCCTGAGGGTCTTCACGCTCGGGCCCACGGCGGCCCGGATGCGGAACACGGTGTGGAGCGCTCTGGAGGCGACGGGCCTGCTGCGCCGGTGGTTCGTGCCCCTGCTGGCGGGTTGGCGGGTCCACTACTCCGACGTGTTCTGGGCACGGCCGGCCGAAGGAGCATCCGGGGACATCCGCACGGGACCGCGACAGCCGGGCAGGGAGCGCCCGGGGAAGGCGGTGGGCCGGTTCGCGGCCCGCCGGTCCGCGCGGCTGCCCGAACCCGGTATGCGGGCCCCGCACTGGGCGCCGCCGGCCGGGCCGGACGGCCCGCCCGGGCTGCGGCTGCTGACGCTGGGTCCGGCGGACGGTGGAGCGGATCTGCGCGGCCGGGAGCTCGCCGGGACGGCCGCCGTACCCCTCAGCCACACCCACCTGCCCCGGTCCGGTTCCGGTTTCCTGCTGCTGCGCCCGGACGGCTATGTGGCCGCCGCGGGCAGCGACCCCGCCGCACTGGCCGAAGCCGGACGCCTGCTGGCCCGTATGGCGCCGTCCGGTTCGCACCCCACCCCGGGCCGTGAAGGAGCGTAGCCATGCTCGCCCACGAGCGCCTGGCAGAACTGATCGAGCTGAAGTCGCGCACCCGCCGGGGCCCCGACCCGGAAGCCACCGAGCGTCAGCACGCCAAAGGCAAACTGACCGCCCACGAGCGCATCGACCTCCTGGTGGACAAGGGGTCCTTCCAGGAGGTGGAGACGCTGCGGCGGCACCGGTCGACCGCGTTCGGCATGGAACGGCGCCGCCCGCACTCCGACGGTGTGGTCACCGGCTGGGGAAAGGTGCACGGGCGCACGGTGTTCGTCTACGCCCATGACTTCCGCGTCTTCGGTGGCGCACTGGGCGAGGCCCATGCCGCCAAGATCCACAAACTGATGGATCTCGCGGAGGCGGCGGGGGCCCCGCTGGTGTCCCTCAACGACGGGGCCGGCGCACGCATCCAGGAAGGCGTCACCGCCCTGGCGGGCTACGGCGGCATCTTCCGCCGCAACACCCGCAACTCGGGGGTGATCCCGCAGATCAGCGTGATGCTCGGGCCCTGCGCCGGCGGTGCCGCGTACTCGCCCGCCCTCACCGATTTCGTGTTCATGGTCCGCGGGACCTCGCAGATGTTCATCACCGGGCCCGATGTCGTCCAGGCCGTGACCGGCGAACAGGTGTCCATGGACGGGCTGGGCGGTGCCGACGTCCACGGCGTCACCTCCGGCGTCGCCGGTTTCGTCTACGACGACGAGGAGAGCTGCCTGGAGGAGGTCCGGTACCTGCTGTCGCTGCTGCCGCAGAACAACCGGGAGATGCCTCCGGTCGAGCCGGGCGACGATCCGCCCGACCGCCCCAACGACGCCCTGCTGGATCTGGTCCCCGCCGACCCGAACCAGGCCTACGACATGCGCGCGGTGGTCCAGGAGATCGTCGACGACGGCGAGTTCTTCGAGGTCCACGAGGTGTGGGCGCCGAACGTCGTCTGCGCCCTGGCGCGACTGGACGGGCACGTGGTCGGCATCGTCGCCAACCAGCCGGCCTCGGTCGCCGGTGTGCTGGACATCCACGCGTCGGAGAAGGCGGCCCGCTTCGTCTCCCTCTGCGACGCCTTCAACATTCCGCTGGTCACACTCGTCGACGTGCCCGGCTTCCTGCCGGGCGTCGCCCAGGAGCACAACGGCATCATCCGGCACGGCGCCAAGCTGCTGTACGCCTACTGCAACGCCACCGTGCCCCGGGTGCAGTTGATCGTGCGCAAGGCGTACGGCGGCGCCTACATCGTGATGGACTCCCGGTCGATCGGCGCGGACATCTCGCTGGCGTGGCCCACCAACGAGATCGCGGTCATGGGCGCCGAGGGCGCCGCGAACGTGATCTTCCGCCGCGAGATCGCCTCCGCGGACGACCCCGACCGTGTGCGTCAGCAGAAGATCAAGGAGTATCGGACGGAGCTGATGCACCCGTACTACGCGGCGGAGCGGGGCCTGGTCGACGACGTGATCGACCCCCGCGACACCCGCCGGGTTCTGATCCGGTCGCTGGACATGCTCCGTGCCAAGAACGCCGATCTGCCGTCGCGCAAGCACGGCAACCCGCCCCAGTGAGCCCCTACGCAGACGAACGGAGCTGATCCCGTTGATCCCCGCCTCCCGCGCCCCCGCCGCCGGTACCCCTGTGGTACGGGTGGAACGCGGCCACGCATCCGACGCCGAACTCGCCGCCCTGACGGTGGTGCTGCTCTCCCGGGCCGGCACCACCGTCGGCCGCCCCGCGACCCCGGCCGCTCCCCGGTGGGACCGCCCGGAGCGGAACACCCCCTACCGCGCGCCCGTCGGCTGGCGGTGCCGGCGCCGTCACCGGGAAGACCCGCCGGGCGGGGCGAGCCGGTGAACCCTCCCGGCCGCGGGACGGGGCGGGAGGAGATGCCGGCGAGCCGGGGGAGGCGCTGTGGAAGGGGGCCGGAGATGAGCCAGGAGAAGGACAACCAGGGGACGGAGCCGGACACGGACGAGATGAACCTCCGCGCGCCGGTGCGGAACGGCGGGCGGAACGATCCCGCGGAGTGTCCCGGGCCGCCGTGGGCGCTGCTGGCGGGAGAGGAGGACGGTGGCGACGAGCCGCACATCCTGCGCGGTATCGACTGAGACGTCCGGCGGGACACCCGAAGCCGCCCGAGCCGGTGGGGCGGCGGGGACCGAACCGTGAGGACCGGGCGTGCCGCTCCGCCGGCCGGCGGTGACACCTCAGGGCGCAGTCCGCGCGGGACGCACCCGAGCGAGGGGGGAACGAGGTTCCCCCCTCGCCTCGTTCACACGGCGGGGGCCTCCGGCGGGGTGCCCGTCACCTCGATCTCGGCGACGTCGTCGTAGAAGGACAGGTGCCCCTCGATCTCGGGAACGGAGTCGAACGGATCGGGGTACGACCACACCACGTCGGTGCGGACTGCCGCTGCCCCGTCCCCTCCGTGGAACGACCAGTACGAGGCCTCACCCTTGTAGGGGCAGGTGGTGCGGGTGTCCGAGGGGGAGAGGAGCGTGAGGTCGACGTCGTCCGGCGGCAGGTAGTAGCGCACCGGCAGCCCGGTCTCGTAGACCAGCACGGGCCTGGTGGACGTGGCGACCGGGCGCCCGTCGATGCGGACCCTGACCGTCTGCGCACTGCGGACGGCGACCACCCGGTGATCGGGCCGTGTGGTGGACATGCGTGATCCTTCCGGTGTGTTCAGCAGGCGGCGGTGATGGTCCGGTAGTCGTCGTCGGACAGCCGGATCGAGGCACCGCCGACGTTCTCCTCCAGGTGCCCGACCGACGAGGTGCCCGGGATCGGGAGCAGGGCCGGCGAGTGGCGCAGCAGCCAGGCGAGGGCCAGCTGTGCCGGAGTGGCGCCGCTGTCCCTGAGGACCGCCTCCAGCGGGCTGCCGGGCGCGGCGAGCTGCCCCATGGCGAGGGGGAACCAGGGGATGAACACCATGCCGTGGCGCTCCGTGTGGCGCAGTACGTCCTCTGACGTGCGAGCGGCCACGTTGTAGAGGTTCTGGACGGAGACGATCGGGGCGACGGCGCGGGCCTTCTCGGTCTCCTCCACCGTGACTTCGGACAGGCCGATGTGCCGGATCTTGCCCTCATTCCGCAGCTCCGCCAGCTCACCGACCTGGTCCTCCAGGGGGACCGCGGGGTCGATGCGGTGCAGCTGGAGCAGGGGGATGGTCTCCAGCCCCAGATGGCGGAGGTTCAGTTCCGTCTGCTGGCGCAGGTACTCGGGGCGGCCCACGGGCCGCCAGTCGTCGGGTCCGGGCCGGGTGAGGCCGACCTTGGTCGCGATGACCAGGTCGTCGGCATAGGGATGCAGCGCCTTCTTGATGATCCGGTCGCTGGTGAAGGGGCCGTAGGCGTCGGCCGTGTCGATGAAGTTCACGCCGAGTTCGACGGCGCGGCGGACGACGCGGACCGCCTCGTCGGGATCGGCCGGATCGCCCCAGAAACCCGGGCCGGTCAGCCGCATGGCGCCGAATCCGAGCCGGTTGACGGTCAGATCGTCCCCTATCCGGATCGTGCCGCCTGCGGCGGCGGGGGTGCTGCTGAGATCGGTACTCATCGGCGTAAGCCCTTCGGAGGGTGGAGGTGTGGCGGGGCGGCCGCCAAGCGTGCGGTGCCCGCGAGACCTGAACGGTGTTTATTAAGTTTACCGCGCACGCGTAGTGGACGCCGTAAAAAGTCAGAGTGCTCCCTTTATGTTTCAACGCTGCTAAGATGTCGAGCATGGGACAGGTGACTCAAAGCCGGAGGATGCGTCTTCGCGAGGCCACGACGGCGGAGATCAAAGCCACAGCTCTCAAGCACATGGCCTCCAGCGGGACGGCGGCGATCTCGCTGCGCGCCATCGCCCGCGACATGGGGATGACCGCCGGTGCGATCTACAGCTACTTCGACACCAGGGACAATCTCGTCAGCGTGTTGATCGCGGACGTCTACGGCAACCTCGCCTCCGCTCTGGAGACCGCCATCGCGGACTGCCCCCAGGACGACGCCGCCACGCAGGTGCAGGCGTTCGGCCGGGCTTACCGCAACTGGGCGGTCGGCAACCCGGAGGAGTTCCGGCTGGTCTACGGCGACGCCGTGCCCGACTACCAGCCGCCGGCGGGCGGTGCGGCAGCGGAGGCGGAGCACCGCGCCTGCGCGGTGCTCACCGGGATCGTCGCCGCCGCCTGGCCCAAGGCGCAGCATCTGTACATCGGGAGCGACCATGTCTGGTCCGACTTCGATCCTGAGTTCGCCGAGCTGATCCGCCAGTCGTTCCCGGACCTGCCGCCGGCGGCGGTGGCGCTGTCGCTGCGGGTGTGGGGCCGGATGCACGGCCTGGTCTCCCTGGAGGTGTACGGCCACCTGGGCCCCCAGGTGCGGGACCCGGAGAAGCTGTACCGCGAGGAACTGGTCGACCTGTCCAGGTCCCTGGGGCACGTGTCGGTCGGCGAATCCCCGGACGCCGTCCCGGCGTGACGTGCCCGCCCGCCGTGGGCGCGCCTCTCCCGCAAGGCGCGCCCCGGCGGGCGGTGTCGTTCAGCCCGCGGCCGTGAGCCGGGGCAGGCCCTCGGCCAGCCAGCGGCGGCTGATGCCGGCGTAGTCGGGCTCCGTGACCGCGGTGAGCCGGCGCCACTGGTCGGCGAGACGGTGCCGGGCCGAGGTGCAGTACACGTCCGCGAGCTGCGGGCCGTCCTCGCCGCCGGCGGACGGCTCCGCCGCCGCCCTGGCGAGCACCGCGTACATCGCGAACAGCTCCGCCGCCACACGGCCGAGCAGGATGACCGTGTGCTCCTGGTCGAAGAGGTCTTCCTGCCGCGGATGACGTCGGGTCAGATCGAGGCAGATCCGGCGGAAGCGCAGCACCTCCTCCCGGACCGCCGACAGGTGCGCCGCGTTCGCCTCCGACAGGTCGTCCTCTGCGGTGTGCTCGGCACCGAGCCGACCGCCGAGGTCCGCCGCCCCGTCCTCCGCCATCGCGGCGAAGCCGGTCAGCAGCCGGCGGGCGGCCTGGCTGTCCAACTGGAAGTCCACGTTGCCGGCGATGCGCAGGCCACGGGCATCCCTGAGCCGGCGCTCCAGCGGAACGGGCACGGCGCCGCGCCGCCGCTTGCTCGGCAGTGTCTCGATGCCCTCCGCGCCGTAGAGGGAGACCGTCCGGTCCACGATCCGCCAGCAGGTCCGCACCGCCAGGTTCTTGGCCGTGAGCCGCTCGAACCAGCGGTCGTCCGGCCCCGACCCGACGAGACCCCACCGGACGACGCTCTCCATGGCGTACACCTCGGCGAGCGTCGCGCCGAGCATCCGCTGGATCTCGTCGTACTCGCCGAGCCCGCGGTCGTTGATCCTGCGACGGACGACGAACTCGCCCGACCAGCGCCGGCACAGCTTGGCGATCGCCAGGGCCGGAGCAGCGGTGAAGTACAGCTGGCCGACGAGGACGGCCGAGGCCATCCGTTCCGGGAACCGGGGGTCCTCCGGGGCACTGCGCACCACATGACCGGCCGGGACCTCGACGCCGTCCAGGCGCAGGGCACCGTTGGGCAGTCCCCGGCTGCCCAGGAACTCGATGCGCGAGGCCACCTCGAAGCCTGCGGCGGAGGTGTCCACGAAGCAGATGCACAGCCGTCGTCCGTCCGCGGTGTGCTCGGTGGCGGCGACCGGCAGCAGATCCGCCACCGGCCCGTGCCCCGTGAACACCTTCTCGCCCTTCAACACGTAGACGGAGCCGTCCGCGGACAGGGTGGCGGTCGTGCCGGGCCAGGCGTTGTTCTGGCCGGTGGGCTCGGTGAGCCCGAAACCCGAGACCGCCCCGTCGGCGAGCCGCTCGGCGACGAACTCCCGCAGGGCGCCCGGCGGCAGCGCCGGAAGCAGCGCGGGCGCGCCGACGCCGGCCTGGATCGCCAGCATCTGCCCGGCCGGCATGCAGAAGCCGGCGGCGTGCTCGATCGCTCGGAAGGCGTTGAACGCCGACAGACCGAGCCCGCCGACCTCCGGGCCCAGGCACAGTTTGAGATACCCGCTCGCGCGCAGATCTTCGAGGAAACCCTCCGGAAGCGTGCCGGTCAGGTCCACCCGGTCGGGGTCGAGGCGGGCGTGCAGGAACGCCCCCAGGCCGGCCACGAGCGCATCGCCCTCGGCCCGATCCGGTTCCTCCTGCACCGGGTACCGGAAGAGCTCCCGGCCCAGCCGACCTGAGAACAGGGCGTCGACGAAGCTCAAGGCCGCCGTCGTCGCGCGCGCGGTGCTCATGCGCCCTCCGCGGGAACGAGCTCCACGGGGACATCGAGCAGCACGGTGTGCTTGTTGTTGGGGGCCCAGGTCTCCGGTGCCGTCAGCCGGATCTCCTCGACCCGGTCGAGCAGTGCCTCCAGCGCCAGCCGGATCTCCAGTCGGCCGAAGGCGTCGCCGAGGCAGTAGTGCACCCCGTGCCCGAAGGAGAGGTGCGGGTTGGGGTCGCGTCGTATGTCGAAGCGGGAGGCGTCCGGGAACACCGACTCGTCGCGATTGGCGGCGGGCCACCACAGGGTCACCTTCTCGCCCGCCCGCATCCGCCGGCCGTGCAGCTCCACGTCCTGGGTGAGGGTGCGCCGGTTGTAGGGGTTCGCCGGTGTCCAGCGGAGTACTTCCTCCACCGCGGTGGGCAGCAGTGAACGGTCCTTCCGGAGCTCCTGCCACTGATCGGGATTCCGGGCGAAAGCCAGCAGACCGCCCGCGATGGTGTTGCGCGGCTGCTCGAAACCGCTGACCAGCAGCACGCTCGCATTGGCCTCCCGCTCCATTTCGCCGAGTGGTCCCTGGCCGGTGCCGGGGGGTAGTTCTCCCAGGGCCAGCAGTGTTCCGAGGTCGTCGGCCGGGTTCCGGCGCTTCGCCTCGAGGAGCGAGGTGAAGTAGTTCCGCAGGTTCGCGTAGGTGGCCCGTGACGCGTCGTCCACCGTTCCGGTCCCGCGGTGCGTGAAACCCAGTACGGAGTGCACCCATTCGGTCAGCCTCTGCCAGTCATCGCGTGGCACACCGAGCAGCAGGGCGACGGAGCGCAGCGAGAACGGCTCGGAGAAGTCGTCGACGAGGTTTCCGGTGCCGCGGCCGACCAGTTCGTCGGCGAGCGTGGCCGCGAGGGCGCCCAGTTCGGGTTCCAGCGTGGCCGTGGCCGTGGCGAGGACCGGGCTCAGCAGATGCTTGAACACGTCGTGCCGGGGATTGTCCATCATGGCGAGCACGGTGCCGGTGAGACCGCCGCCGAAGGGGAGATCCTCCAGGTGGGAGCCGCCGCCGGCCCGGCCGCCGCCGCCCTGTGAGGAGAAGACCGGGTTCGCCGACGCCGCCGTGATGTCGGCGTGCCGGGTCAGCACCCAGAAGCCCTCGCCGTCCGGCAGTGTGCCGGAGGGGTGGTACAGCACGGGGGCTTCGCGCCGAAGCCGGGCGAAGAGGTCGTACGGAATTCCCTCGGCGAATCGCGAATGATCCGTCAGGTCGAATCCGCCCAGGATTTCCAGGTATTCCTCGGCCGTTCCTGTGCGGCTTTCCTTGTCCATCTGGAACCTCATGTCGACGAATGCCAAATGCTGTACAGTGCGAATTACCCGGTGACGGTATCGAGCGGTCACCCCTACTGCCAACCCCAGATTCCCTGTGGCACCCCCCTAGCTTCACGGCCCCTGGAGAGGGGTTGGCCTTAGGGGGTGTGATTCAGTAATTTCCGGATCCCAGGAATACGACTCTCAGTCACATGGGATGTGCATATGGGCGAGGCATCGACCGTCAAACTTCCCGATGTCATCACGTACGACCCGGAAGCCGCTCGGCAGGCGCTTCCGTTCGACCCGTTCGATCCGGATTTCCATGCCGATCCGTTTCCGCACTATCGGAGGATCCGGGAGAAGTCCGGCGCGGCCTTTCGCACCGCGGAGGGGATCGTGGCCGTGCTCGGCTACGAGGAGGCCGCGGCGGTCCTGAAGGACCCCCGGTTCGGCTGGGGGGTCAACCCCATGGTGGCCGACCAGTTCGTGGAGAATCCCGCGAACGGCGAGTCCGGCCGCATCCTCATGTTCATGGACCCGCCCGACCACACGCGGATCCGCGGACTGGTGTCCAAGGCGTTCACGCCGAAGATGATGAACCTGCTGCGCCCCCGGGCGGCGCGGTACGCGAGGGAACTGCTGGCCGAGGCGGTCGAGGAGCACCCGGACGGCCGTGTGGACCTGCAGCAGGTGCTGTCCCGGCCACTGCCGGCCAAGGTGCTCAGCGACATGATGGACATCCCCGAGCACTACCACTCGCTCTTCTTCGCCAACACCATGGAGAGCGGCCGCGGCCTCGACCCCGGCTTCACGCTCAACGAGGAGCAGAAGGCGGGCCGGAACGCCGCCCGTGACGTCTTCATCGACGCGGGCGTGGAACTGGTCGCCGCCCGGCGGGCAGCTCCGGGCGACGATCTGATCAGCGAACTGGCCAGGGCGGAGCAGGAGGGCGACCGGCTGTCCGAGTGGGAGCTGGCCATGCTCATGATGAATCTGCTGGCCGCGGGTTTCGGTGCCACGGCCGCCCTCATCGGCAATCAGGTCCACAACCTGCTGAGTCATCCCGAGCAGCTGGAGTGGCTGCGGTCGAACCCGGACCACCTGCCGTCCGCCGTCGAGGAACTGCTGCGGTACGACAGCACGCTGGCGATGGTGACGCGCACCGCTCTGGAGGACGCCGATGTGGCCGGCATCCCCGTGCGCGCCGGTGAGTACGTCGTCGTGCTGATGGCCGCCGCCAACCGCGACCCGGCCGCCTTCGAGGACCCGGAGCGGCTGGACATCACCCGTGCGCAGACCCGCAACCTCGGTTTCGGGCACGGAATCCACTTCTGCGTCGCGGCGCCGGTCGCGCGGATGATCGCGCAGGAGGCGCTCGCCGCCCTCATCGAGTACGACGTCCGTCCGGACGACAGCCGGGCCCTCGGTCGCTGGCCCGGCATCTCCCTGCGGGTGATCGGCGAGCTGCCGATCGTCCTCGGTCCGCCCGTCACGGCCTGACCCGGCTCTCCTCGGCCCCGGACCGGTTCGCGGTCCGGGGCCGAACGCGCTGCGCTTGACAGTCAACAGCGTGTCAGTACTATCGGTAGTGCTAACTCTGAACACCGCTCAGCAATCGAACGACATGCAGGAAACGCTCGCCGTTTCATTCGTCGTAGGTGCTCACCCGACGTTCCTCCGGCCGGCTCGCGGCCGGAACGATCCTGTGCAGAAGGGCTCCAATCCAGTGGAACGTTCCGTAAGTTCGCATCAGCGGTCGGGCCTCAGGCTTGCGCTACTGGCGCTGGCGCAGTTCATCATCGCCGTCGACTACAACATCGTTTATGTGGCGTTGCCGGACATCGGGAAGGCGCTGGACTTCTCGCCCCAGACCCTGCAGTGGGTCGTCAGCTCCTACGCGGTCGCGTTCGGCGGGTTCCTGCTGTTCGGCGGTCGCGCCGCAGACCGCCTGGGCGCGCGTCGCATGTTCGTCGCAGCGCTCATCCTCTTCGGCGCCTCGGCGCTCGTCGGTGGTCTCGCCGGATCGGCGGAGGTACTGGTCGCCGCCCGTGCCGTTCAGGGCCTGGGCGGTGCGCTGCTGTTCCCGTCGACGCTCACCCTGATCGTCACCAGTTTCGAGGAGGGGCCGGCACGCAACCGGGCTCTCGCGGTCTGGGGCGCCACCGGCAGCGGCGGCCTCGCGGCAGGCGCACTCCTCGGCGGCGTGCTCACGCAGAGCCTCGGCTGGGAGTGGGTGTTCTTCTTCATGGTCCCGTTGGCCGCCGTCGCGCTGCTCGGCGTGCCCAGCCTGCTCGCTCCCGACGCCCCGCGCACCGGCCCGCGCCAGGGCTTCGACATCCCGGGTGCGCTGGTGGTCACCCTCGGTGCCACGCTCGTGGTCTTCGGCCTGGTCAGCGGCCCCGAGTCCGGCTGGGCCGCGCCCCGGGTGCTCGGCTCACTGATCGTCGGCGTGCTGCTGACCGCCTCCTTCTTCGGTATCGAGGCCCGGACCAGGGCCCCGCTGGCCCCTCTGCGGATGTTCCGCAACCGCAGCCTCATCACCTCGATGATGGTGGCGTTCCTGCACATGAGCGCCCTGAGCGGCGGGTACTACCTGTTCACCACCTACATCCAGAACATCCTCGACTACAACGCTCTGCAGGCGGGCCTCGCCTTCCTTCCGCTGGGTGTGCTGGCGATGCTGGCCGGCGGGAAGATCGCCGCCGCGATGCTGAACAAGAGGGGGCTGCGCGCGACCCTGTCGCTCGGCATGCTGATCTACGGCATCGGCATGGCCGCGATGGCGCTCGGGATGGTCACCGGTGGTACCTACTGGGCGGTCCTGCCGGGCGTCGCCGTCTACGGCTTCGGTGGCGGTCTGGCGTTCACGTCCATCTTCGCTACCGCCGGATCCGGGGTCGACCCGGCCGAGCAGGGCGTGGCCTCCGCGCTGGCTTCCACCGCGCAGCAGATCGGCGCCGCCGTCGGACTGGCCGTCATCCTGGTCATCGCCAACTCCGGTCTGGACCTGAGCGCCGGCGCACCGGCCCCGAGCGACGGCGACGTCGTCTCCGGCCTCCGCGCGGCGGGCTGGGTCACCGCGGCGGCCGCGCTGCTCGGCGCGCTGGCCGCTCTCAACCTGCGCAAGCCTCCGAACCGGCAGTCCGCGGTGACGGGCACGGAGTCGGAGCAGGGCGAGGTGTCCGTCTCCCGCTGAGCAGGCTCGCCACCACGAGGTGTCCCACCCCATCGACCCGGGACCCACGGCTGGGCCACCCCCGTACCGGCCGTGGGTCCCGACCCGTGTCACGGCCCTCCCCGCCGGAGCCGCAGCCGGCCGTAGGGGCCGGGCAACCGGTGCCGGCGTGCGGGCCCCGCGTTCGCCCGGTGGACGCGTGCGGGCGTGCGTGAGCGGGGTGGGTGGGGGCGGTAGGGGGCCAGAACAGGGGTCCATGGAAACGGGCGGAACATTCCAATTCTGTATCTTTGGGCGACGATGCGGGGTATGCGGCGGCTTGAGTCCGTCCTACGCTGCACCCGTGAACACCACACACGAGAACAAGTCCCCGTGGCTGCGCCGATTCACCACGGTGCCGGGCGGCGCGGCACCTCTGGTCTGCTTTCCGCACGCGGGGGGCGCGGCCACCTCGTTCCGCCCTCTCTCGCAGGCGCTCGCCCCCGACGTCGAGGTCCTCGCGGTGCAGTACCCGGGGCGTCAGGACAGGCGCCAGGAACGCTCGTTGGAGAGCATCGCAGAGCTGGCGGACGCCGTCGTCGAGGCACTCGGCCCCGAACTCCCGGCGGACTGCGCGTTCTTCGGCCACAGTCTGGGCGCTGTCCTTGCCTTCGAGGTGGCCCGCCGCTACGAGCGGCAGCCGGGTGCGGCCGGCCCGGTGCGGATCTTCGCTTCGGCGCGACGGGCACCTTCCGTGGACCGGGACGACAGGGTCCACCTGCGCGACGACGCTGGCATCATCGCGGAGATGCAGCGCCTGAGCGGCACCGATCAGGAGATCCTGGCGGACCCGGAGCTGATGGCCCTGGTCCTGCCCACACTGCGCGCCGACTACAAGGCGATCGAGAGCTACCGCCCCGCGCAGGACGCCCGGGTGCGCTGCCCGATCACCGCACTGGTCGGCGACGAGGACCCCGTCACCACGGTCCACGACGCCGCGGCGTGGCACGCCCATTCCGCCGCCGGGGCCACCGTGCGCGTCCTTCCCGGGGGCCATTTCTATCTGGATCCACAGATCGACGCGGTGGCCCGGGAGGTCCGCACGGCCCTCGGCACCCACCCCGGCGGCACACCGGTCGGGACGCGGACCTGAGCCGGCGGCGACCGAGGGCGTTCTCCGCCTTCGAGGCGGAGAACGCCCTCGGTCGCCCTGCCCGGCGCGCAGCGCTCGGGGAGCCGGGCCCCCGCGTCAGGACGCCCGATGCGCGATGCCGCTCTCGTGCAGGGCCAGTGTGAGATCGCTCCGCCGCTTGATCCCCAGTTTCCGGTACACCCGGGTGAGGTGCTGCTCAACGGTGCTCACCGTGACGAAGAGCTTGGCCGCGATCTGCCGGTTGCTGTGCCCGCGTATCGCCAGCGCCACCACCCGCATCTCGGCGTCGCTCAACATGCCGACCAGCTCGTCGCGCCCGTCCACCGCGGCGCGCGGCCGCTGCCCGCGGGGGGCCTCCGGCAGCGTGCGGGCAGGCAACGGGACGCCAGCTTCCTCCGCGAGCTGGCGTGCCCGCCGCAGGGCCAGTCGGCCCTTGCTGTACTGGCCCGCCTCCTGGTGGCATCGTCCCACCTCGTTGAGGGTGTGGGCGAGGAGGACGGGTTCGCCGGCTTGCTGCGCCTCCTCCAGTGCGCGGCCGAGCAGCTCACCGCGCTCCGGCGCGGGCGCCGTGGCGGCCAGGACCCGCAAGGTCACAGCGCGCCCCCGATGCTGCCCCGGCACCGTCAGAGCCAGCTGCTCCGAGGCCAGTTCCCGGGCGTGCTCGGTTGCTCCGGAGCGCAGATGCACGAGAGCGGCGTCGGTCCGCCAGGGGAGCATCGCCGGGACGTCCATCCGCCAGCGCTTGGCGAGATCGCCGACGGCGAGGAAGTCGTCGAGGGCTGTCTGCGACTGGCCGTTCGCGAGCAGTGCGTGGCCCCGGGCGCGCAGGTAGCGGACGCCCAGCGGAGTCCGGAACATGGCGTCCGGGGTCGGAACCTGGAGCTGGGCGAGTGCGGCGCCGTGCGCGCCCAGCTGCGTGTAGGCCTCCAGCGTGACGCTCAGCGGCAGACCGATCATGACGCCCCAGCTCGCGGTCGGGATCTCGGCCAGGGCGGCCTCGGCCAGGCGGGCGGCCTCGGCCGGGTCGCCGCGCCGCAGAACGAGCTTGGCCCGCAGGCTGCCGAACAGGGCGTGCCACACGGGCGCGGACAACCTCTGGGCGGACGTGAGGAGCCGGTCGAGCCACCGCTCGGCCGACGCGAACTGGCCATTGGACAACAGGATTCCGACCGCGGCGGTGAGGGCCAGTACGGTCTCGTCCCCCAACTGGTGGCTGACCAGAGTCTGTTCCGCGGTCCGGGTCGCATCGCGGTCGGGACCGCCCCGCATCACCCGGAGCAGTTCGTTCAGGGCCTGGCGCCGGGAGGACGCCCACCGCACGGTGTCCTCTCCGAGGGCGGAGGCGTCCGCGTCGCCGCCGGCCCCGGTCGTCGGGTACAGCAGGTCGAGTGTGGCCCGGCAGGCCTGGAGGCGGGTCGACGCCTCCACGTCCAGCCCGCCCCGGGCATGGCGTTCCAGTTGCTCCAGCACGTCCAGCGCCATCTCCGGACGCCCGAACCACAGGAGGGAGTCGATCGGCGCCGCCACGTGCCGCCCCGACAGCCGGCCTTCCCGGGCCGCCTCCATGAGCGTGGGCAGACGGCGGGCGGCGGTGCGTGGATCCGCTCGCCATTCGGTACGGAACAGCATGGCCGTCGCGGTGGCACGGCGTTCGGTGTTCAGACCGTACTGGTGGACCACGGAGAGGCAGTTGAAGGCGAGGCCGGTGTCGCCGGCTGCGAGGCCCTCCTCGGCCGCCTCCAGCAGCACGGTCGCCGCGCAGTCGTTGTCGATCCGGCTGGCGGCGATCAGATGGTGGGCGACCTCGGTCACCGGGGCGCCGTTCTTGAACAGGACGGTTCCGGTCCTGGTGTGCAGGGCGGCGCGTTCCTCGCCGGTCATCTCGTGCAGGACGGCCGCGCGGGCCCGGGGGTGGCGCCATGCGCCGTCCGCCAGGACGCCGGTCTCTTCGAGGGCGCCCAGCGCCAGGGAGAGCGACCGCGGGTCCACCTCGGCCAGGGGCGCCAGTAGCGGGGTGTGCTCCGGGTCGTCGAGGACGGCCAGGCACCGCGCGACCGTGCGCACGTACGGGGCGCAGCGGTACAGGCAGGACAGGACGGCCTGCTCGAAGCAGGCGCCGGCGTGCAGCGTGAACGGTGCTCCGCTGCGTGCGGTGTCCTCGGCGAGTCTGCGCACGAGAAGCGGGTTGCCTCCCGTGGCGGCAAGGCACTCGTCGGCGAGGCTCGCGGCCGCGGACTCACCGAGGCGCGCGGCGAGCAGGGCGCGGACCCCGCCGCGGGACAGCGGCGGCAGCCGTATGCCGTGGGCGAGCGGCTCCGGCGGCAGCTCCGCCCTCACCAGTGCGCTGCCGGGCTGCGGGGACGGGTGCTCGCTCAGGACGAGCAGCAGGGGCGTCGACCGCTGGCGGCGCACCAGGGTGGAAAGGGCCAGCAGGGAGGGAACGTCCGCGTGCTGCACGTCGTCGACGCTGACCAGCAGGGGCCGTGAGAGGTGCTCGACCAGGTCGTGCAGGGCCGTGCCCATCTGATGGAACAGCCGCGGCGCGATCGCGCCCGCCTCCTCCGGCGGCCCCGAGCCGCTGGGGCCCTCCAGGATGGCCTGGTCCAGTAAGCGGAATAAGCGGCCGCTCACATTCGGTGGTAGTTCCACGCCTCGGCACAGCTGGGCCAGCACGCCGAACGGAACGGCTTGCTCCGCGCGCGACGCCGTCGCGCCGAGATGGATTGCCCCCAAGCGCTTGGCCTCGGCCGCGAACGCCGTGAGAAGTTCGGTCTTGCCGTGGCCGGCGGCTCCGCTCACCACCGCCAGGTGGCTCTTTCCTCCGAGGGAGCTGTGCAGCAGACCGCGGAGGAGCGACTGCTGCTCCTCCCGCTCGTACAACGCCGTGTCCATTTGGGTCAAGCCGTCGAAACTCTCCAGAACTGCAGGTACCGCACGTGCAGGCATTCCTTCGACTCCGCTCCGTGTTGTAGTGGTGACACTCTGCAGGTGGGGTGGGGTGTCGAGTGGTGTCTGCGAAACTCCTTGGGGGCTCGTTCAGTAAATAGCGACCGATCGATTCTGGCAATGGCTTATAAACGGAAACTGTCGCTCCGTTATGGTGGTTGTCTTTCGGTCGTTCACGTCTTTGAAAAACGCCGCACGGCGCGTCTAAGTTGCGTGACGCATGTCACAGTGTCCGGTGGTTGCCGTGGGGTAACTTTGCAACCGGGTGAAGGGCGTACGGGGGCAGGTGGGCGCCATGTTCCAGGTTATCGGGCGTGTTACGTCACGATTGCATTCTCGGGTACGTCCGGCGCACTTTCGTAAAACAACCTCTTCGCGAATCCGGAACGCCAGAGTTTTGGGTTGTCCCTGAAGCGGCCCGTCCCGAGCGGTGGCCCCCGCTACTTCCAGGACGGAACCCCGCTTTTGACCTCGCAGCAATGCGATCGTTCGCCCGGGGGCCGTGCGTCCCACTTCTCCGGGTCTGCGGGATCACGCCGACCGCCGCCGGGCCGATCGCCCGGTGACCCGGCGGAGCATGCCTCGTGAGGCGGTCGAAGCCCACGAGCCCGCGGACGGGACGGCATGGCCGGCATGCCCGTGGTCCCCGCCAGGAGGCCGTGGTACGGGGAGTTCAGCAGCTCCGTGGTGTCGGCGCCGGGCGGATCCACGTCCGGCTGTCCGCGCCCAGCGGCTGCGACAAGGACAGGCGCGGGCAGCGGGCCGGGCCGTTCGGTCGCCGGCAACCCCAGGTGCCGCCCGTGCGTGCCCCGCGGGGCCGCCTCGGGCTCCCGCTCTCACACCGCTCCCGTTCTCACACCGTGCCGGCCTCGCGGGGGCGCGCTAGCGACCGCTGCACGAAGCGCTGGCCTGACGGGAGTCGAAGGGCGTTCCGGTGGCACGGTTGCAGGACGTCACCGAAAGTCGCCTGCGATCGGCCGAGTTGGAGCGGGAGCGCCCAGGCGCCGAGCGTGCCCGTGTCGAACCAGGCGTTGTCGCTCACGCGCAGTCGCCCCGTGCCGTTGGCGTTCGCCTACGACGCGTTGGAGCCGTCGTTGTCGACGGCGTCGTAGCCGTAGGAGGCGCGGACCGCGAAGTCGCTGTGGGTGATGCGGACACCGGTGTCGATGATGTGGGCCCACCGCCGTGTCGTCGTCCGCCCCGGAACGCCGCCCCGTGGCCACCGGCGTTCCGTGTGTGACCGCCGCCCGCTTACGATGCGGCCAGTCGTACGTCAGTTCCCGCCGCTCGCGCGCCGAGCCCCCGTCCCGCCCCGCACCACGAACCAGGAGCACGGCACCCGTGTCCATACCGCCGCCCCCCGGGCCCCATCAGCCCCCTGCCGCGCCGGGGCCTCATCAGGCGCCGGGTCCCTACGGCCCGCCGTACCAGCCGTGGGCGCAGGGCTACAGCCCCGTCAACCGGCCGGCGCCGGTCAACGGCGTCGCCATCGCCGCTCTCGTCCTCGGCCTGCTGTGCTGCGTCCCCGGGCTGGGACTGGTGCTGGGTGTGATCGCGCTGGTGCAGATCCGCCGCAGGGGCGAGCGCGGCACGGCCATGGCCGTCACCGGGGCCGTGCTGTCGGCGATCGGGCTCGCGCTGTGGGCGGCGGTCCTGGCCACGGGCGCCGCCGCGGACATGTGGGACGGCTTCCGGGAGGGCGTGCGCGGCGGCGCCGACTCGTCGCTCGTCGAGGGCCGTTGCTACGTGGCGCCCGGCGGCATGGGCGACGGGGACGTGTACGACGTCGACGAGGTGCCCTGCGACCGGGAGCACGACGGCGAGGTGTTCCACACCTTCACGATGACCGGTGGCTCCTCCTATCCCGGCGCCGCCGCCGTGAGCGACGCCGCCGACGACGCCTGCTCCGCGCACATCGGCGACTACGTCATGGACTCCTGGGCCGTCACCGACGACGTCGAGGTGTTCTACCTCGGCCCGACCGAGGACACCTGGGGACTGGGTGACCGTTCGGTGGCCTGCGTCCTCGGCAGCGAGCAGGAGGGCCAGGGCCTGACCGGCTCGCTGCGCCTGGACGCGACCACCCTCGACAGCGACCAACTCGCCTTCCTGCGAGCCCAGTCCGCTGTCGACGACGCCCTGGGGGAGGAGCCCGAGGCGTCCCCCCGGGACGACCTGAAGGCCCATCGGGCCTGGGCGGGTGACGTCCGCAGTGCACTCTCCGCGCAGCTCACGGCGCTGCGCGGGCACGTCTGGTCCGCCGGTGCCGAACAGCCCGTCGCCGCCTGGCTGAAGGACCTCCGGGCCGCGCGTGACGCATGGGCGAAGGCCGCCGCGGCCACGGACGCGGACACCTTCGCCGGTCACTACGACAAGGGCTGGGCGTCCGTCGACGCCGACTCCACACTCGGCGCCCGCCGCGCCCTGGGGCTCACCACGACCCCGCCGAAGTGGTTCGGCGGCCAGGGTTCCGGCGAGGGGCGCGGCGGTGAGGACGGCGCCTCGGCCGGCGGTGGCGGCATCGCCGTGTGAGCGCGGCACGCGCTTGCGCGGACGTGTGAACGCGGCCATAGCGGGGAGAAAGTGCCTGGGTAAAGCCTTCCCCCCGCGCAAGTCATCACATCGAGTGATTCCCTGGCCTTTACTTGCCCGGCACAACGGTCGGTTGCCACGCTGTTGCTGTCTGTACAAGCTGATGGGAGCGGCCAGTGACTTTCGGTGAGCAGCCGGCGTATCTGCGTGTCGCGGGTGATCTCCGCAAGAAGATCGTCGACGGCCTGCTGCCACCGCATACCCGCCTCCCCTCCCAGGCCCGCATCCGCCAGGAGTACGGCGTCTCGGACACCGTCGCCCTGGAGGCGCGCAAGGTGCTCATGGCGGAGGGGCTGGTCGAGGGCCGCTCCGGCTCGGGTACGTACGTGCGCGAGCGGCCGGTGCCGCGCCGGGTCGCCCGCTCCGGCTTCCGCCCGGCCGCGGGGGCCACCCCGTTCCGGCAGGAGCAGGCCGACGCCGAGGCGCGCGGCACCTGGGAGTCGCACAGTGAGCAGACCGGGGCGAGCGCCGCGGTCGCCGAGCGGCTCGGCATCGGGGCCGGCGAGCGCGTGATGCGCACCCGGTACCTGTTCCGGGAGGGGGGCGAGCCGATGATGCTCTCCACCTCCTGGGAGCCCCTCGCCGTCACCGGCCGTACGCCCGTGATGCTGCCCGAGGAGGGGCCGCTCGGCGGCATGGGCGTGGTCGAGCGCATGCGGGCGATCGACATCATCGTCGACAACGTCACCGAGGAGGTCGGCGCCAGACCCGGCCTCGCCGAGGAACTGCTCACCCTCGGAGGCGTCCCCGGCCATGTCGTGCTCGTCGTCCAGCGCACGTACTACGCCTCGGGCCGCCCGGTCGAGACGGCCGACGTGGTCATCCCGGCCGACCGCTTCCGGGTCGCGTACCACCTGCCGGTGAAGTAGTCACAGCCTGCCGGGGACGTGGCCGAGGGCGCGGCCCCGCGGTTCCTCCTCCGTGTGACATGCGCCACGCTTGCGGGGGGTGGCGCACAACCCCGCGGCAGTTGCCCTCGGCAGCGACCGCACCGTTCGGGCGCGTGCGCCTCTGTCGTGCCGTTGTGTTTCGGTCGTCTTCGCAGGTCGTTCCTGGTGTGCCCGACACGCCCCCGAGCGGGGGAGGTGTCCTCGGCGCACGGCGCGTGCGATGTCGTGCGCCCCTTCCGTGCTGGCCGGTTGCGTACCTCTTTGTGAAAAGGCGTGTTCGCTGCGTAAAGGTAAGGCGTAGGCTCGGGCATATGCGGATTGCGGTTTCCTTAGCGGGCGGGGCATGGCGCGGGCCGCGGGCGGGGCGTGGCCGGACCGAGGCGGGAAGGAGTGGTGAGGGGCGATGAACGACAGCGTGGCCTCACTTCCCTGGCTCGTCGTCAGGCAGGACGACAACGGCAATCGCTATCGCGTCGGCCGGTACGCGACCCGGGCGGAGGCCCAGAAGATCGCCGACAGTCTCGACCGCCGCGGCCACAAGCAGCTGTACTGGGTCGAGCGGATCGGGCAGAACGGCGAGGCCACCCGCAACTGACCTGCCCGCGGCCGGCGTAGGCTCCGGCCCATGAGCGAACGGATCACGGTGGTGGGGGCCGCCCTCCTCGACGGCGGCCGACTGCTCGCCGCCCGCCGCAGCGCGCCCGAGGACCTGGCCGGCCGCTGGGAGTTGCCCGGCGGGAAGGTGGAGCCGGGCGAGCGCCCCGAGGCCGCCCTGGAGCGCGAACTGCGCGAGGAACTCGGCGTGTCCGCCGAGGTCGTCGAGCGGGTGCCGGGGGAGTGGCCGCTGCGCGCACCGTACGTCCTCACGGTCTGGACCGCCCGCCTGCTGCCCGGATCCGCCGCGCCGCAGCCCCTCCAGGACCACGACGCGCTGCGCTGGCTCGCGCCCGGCGAGCTCTGGGAGGTGGGCTGGCTCGACCAGGACGTGCCCGCGGTCCGCGAGGTGGCCGCACGACTGGGTGCCGACTCCCGCTGACCCGGGCCGCGTGGAGCCGGGTGGGGGCGCACGGGACCGTACCGGGCCCCGGCGGAGCCGGCCCGCGCCGTCGCCGCGGCACCCCGCCTGGGGCGATCCGCGGCGTGTCCCGACCTCTGAAGACCCTTGCCGCCTCCCGGTTGCACCCCCGCGGGCGCTCCATGTCGTGGCGGAGTGTGCCGGGGTGCGGCGATGTGCGCCGAAGGGATCGGTACCGCATCGTGCGCCGGGGGCGAGCGGGTGTGCTTCCGGTACGCCGTTTGTGCCACAGTGCGCCCTCCCGGGCGGTACTGCCCTCCTGATATCGGGTATGTGCCCATTAACCCCACGAAACCGGACAGGGGTGGACTCGCTGGCCTGGGAAGTGATCGGCGTGATCGACACCGAAGGCGACTGCGCCGAGTGGACCTTTCCCGCAGAGCCGGGTGCCGTGCGGACCGCTCGTGCCGCCGTACGGAGCCGACTGGCCGCCTGGCACCTCGACAACGTCGGTGACGTCGCCGCCCTCCTCGTCAGCGAGCTGGTCACCAACGCCCTGCGGCACGCGACCGGACCGATCGGGCTCCGCCTGGTGCGCCCCGACGGGTTGCGGAACGTGCTGCTGGTGGAGGTCTCCGACCCGCTGCCCGACCCGCCGCGCGAGCGGGACGCCCGGCCCGAGGACGAGACCGGCCGGGGTCTGCAACTGGTGGCGTCCGCGGCGCACCGCTGGGGCACCAGGCCGGGGGAGGGTGGTAAGACGGTGTGGTTCGAACTGAAGATCCCGGGGTGAACCGGGGGGCGTGCCGGGGTGGCACGGTTGCACACGGCCGGTGACGCCGTCGGGCGCCGGGATCCGGCCACCGGTGATTGCCGCCGTGCGTGATTCGGGGCCGTGTCCCCTGGTTAGAAGACTGGAAGTGTTCTCGCAGCACGGTCCGGAAAATGCCTGGACCGTGCTGTGATCGTGAACACCGTGTTGCGCGGCGCCGTAGTGCTGGATACTGCGGGCAGCCGCCGCCGGTGACCGGTGCCGGACGCGGTGAGCTGGAGGGGACGGTTCGCGTGAGCGAGATACCAGCGAAGGCCACGGAGTCCGAGGACCCGTCGGACGGCGTGAGGGCGACGGCCGCAGGCGCACTCGCCCCGGACGCCACGCGGGCCCTGGCCCGTACGGCGGGGAACACGGCCGCCGCCGACGGCCGAGGGCCGGGCGAACCCGTGTGGCAGAGCAGCCCGCCCGGCTCGATCTACGACTACATCAGGGTCGCCTCGTTCTCCATCGGCCCCGACGGACTCGTGGACCAGTGGAGCCTGCGCGCCGAGCAGATCTTCGGCATCCCCGCCGACCGCGCCGTCGGCATGGACCCCGTCGAGACGTTCGTCGACCCCGACCTGCGCGCGCACGGCCAGCGCCGGATGGCCGAGATCCTCGACGGCCGCGAGTGGACGGGAGTGGTCCCTTTCCGGATGCCGGCCCCTGAGGGCGGCGGACGCGGCGAGGACGGGCTCGCCGAGGTCTACGTCATGCCGACGCGGAACAAGGGCGGCGAGAGAGCCGCCGTGTGCATCGTCGTCGACGTCCGCACGCTGCGCAGCATCGAGACCGACCTCGCCGCCTCGCAGTCGATTTTCGGTCAATCGCCGTTCGGCTTCCTGCTCATCGACACCGAACTCAGAGTGCGCCGCGCCAACCAGCGGTTCGCCTCCATCTTCGGCGGCAGCCCCGACGACCACCGCGGCAAGGGCGTCCACGACTACCTGCCCCGGCCGGAGGCCGACCGGGTCTCCGCCACCCTGCGGCGGGTCCTGGAGACCGGCGATTCCATCACCGACATGCACGTCACCGGCCACGTCCCGGACTCCGACGAACGCCGCCACTGGTCGATCAACCTCTACCGGGTGCAGAGCGGTTCCGGCCGGCCCATCGGCATCGCCTGGCTCGGCACCGACATCACCGCCCGCCGCGCCGCCGCCCGCGAGGCCGCCGCGGCCCGCCGCAACCTCGCCCTGCTGAACGAGGCCGGCGCCCGGATAGGCAACTCCCTGGACCTGGAGACCACCGCCCGCGAACTCCTGGACGTCGTCGTCCCCGGTTTCTGTGACCTCGCCAGCGTTGACCTGTACCAGGGCCTCGTGAGCGGCGACGAGACGGCACCCGGACTCGCCGACGGCAGCGCCGAACTGCGCCGCGTCGCCTTCGCCAGCGCCGTCGCCGACGCGCCGTTCCGGGGCGGCGCCGGCGGGCCCATGGCCCTGGGCGCGGTCCACCACTACCCGTTCAACTCGCCCTGCGCCGACGTGCTGCGCACCGCCCGTCCGCGGAACGTGCCCGGCGAGGAGGGCGGCCTGGTGCAGTCCACACTCGCCGTACCGATGGTCGCCCACGACACCGTCGTCGGACTGGCCCAGTTCGCCCGCACGAAGGGCAGCGAGCCCTTCGGGGACCGGGACCGCGACCTGGCCGTCGACCTGGCCGCCCGCGCCGCCGTCTGCATCGACAACGCCCGCCTGTACCGCCGCGAGCACGAGCGGGCTCTGATACTGCAGCGGTCCCTGCTCCCGCCGGGCGACCCGGTGGCGTCCGGCCTGGACATCGCCTGCCGCTACCTGCCCGGCAACGCGTCCACCGGGCGGCCCAGCGAGGTCGGCGGCGACTGGTTCGACGTCATCGAACTGCCCGGTCACAGAACGGCGCTGGTGGTCGGCGACGTCATGGGCCGCGGCCTGCGCGCGGCCGTGGCGATGGGCGAACTCAGGACCGCGGTCCGGACGTTGGCACTGCTCGACCTCGAACCGGCCGAAGTCCTCTCCGCGCTGGACGAGATCGCCCGCGGTCTCGGCACCCCCGGCGGCGTGCAGCAGGCCACCCGGGCCGCCCGCCGCCCGCGCGAGGCCGACCTGTCCGAGGTGTACCTGGCGACCTGCGTGTACGCCGTCTACGACTCCGTCACCCGCCGCTGCACCTTCGCCAACGCCGGCCATCTGCCGCCGGTCCTCGTCGAGCCCGGCGAGTCGGCGCTCATGCTGGACGTGCCGCCGGGCATGCCGCTCGGCGTCGGCGGGGAGCCGTTCGAGGAGGTCGAGGTGGAGCTGCCGGAGGGCGCGCTGCTCGCCCTCTACACGGACGGCCTGGTGGAATCCCGCGACCACCCCCTCGACGAGGGCCTGCAGGCCTTCGTCGGCGCGCTCACCGACCCCTCCAGCCCTCTGGAGGACGTCTGCGACCACGTCCTCAACACCCTCGACACCCACCACGGCGAGGACGACATCGCCCTGCTCATGGCCCGCGTCCAGGGACTGCCCGCCGAGTCCGTCGGCGACTGGACGCTGCCCCGTGAACCGCGCAGCGTGGGCCGCGCCCGTGAGTCCGCCCGCGCCCGGTTGCTGTCCTGGGACCTGGAGCCGCTGGTCGACACGGCCGAGCTGCTCGTCAGCGAGCTGGTCACCAACGCCCTGCGGTACGGCGAGGGCGAGATCAGACTCCGCCTGCTGCTGGACCGGACGCTGGTGTGCGAGGTGTGGGACTCGGGCCTGGTCCAGCCGCGCCGCCGGCGCGCCCGCGACACCGACGAGGGCGGCAGGGGCCTGCAACTGGTCGGCCTGCTCTCCGCGTCCTGGGGCTCCCGCCGGACCCCCCGGGGCAAGACGGTGTGGTTCGAACTGCCGCTGCCCGACGGCGAGTCGGTGCTCACGGACCCGGCCGAGGCACTGCTCAGCCTGTTCTGACCCGGCGCCACGGGCCGATCCCCTCGGCGCACGCCCCGGCGAACCGGTGCCGGTCCTCGCCGCCCCGCACCGGACCACGGACCCCGCGGGGCCCCGGGTGTCTCCGTCCCGGCGAAGACGCGCCTACCCCTGCGTGCCGGGGGCGTCGGGCCGGCCGGTGCGGCGGCCCCGAGTCCGCGGCCCGCCGAACGACACCGGCGTCCCCCCGGGCAGGAGGATCCCGCCGAGCACCGCGCCCGCAGCACCGAGCTCGTCCTCGGCGGCCCCCGCGGAGGGTGTGCCGTGCAGCCGTACGTCCTGCTCGGCCAGGTCCCGGGCCTGGCGGGCGAGCGCGTCGGCGCGCACCGCATCGGTGAGGCCGGCGGAGCCGAGCAGGTCCCCGGCCGCCGCCAGCCGGGTACGGGCCGGGGCCCCCACCGCGCCCCGGTGCGTGGCCACGAAGCCGTCGGCCGCCGCGACGGTGCTGCCGGCGGCCAGCCGCGCGGCGGCCGGCAGCACCCCGGCCCGGCCGCTCGCGACCGGCGCGAGGACGGCCGTGATCCGGCGCAGCAGGGCCTGAGGGTCGCGGGGCCGCCCGCTCGTCAGCTCGTGCCGGACCGAGGCGAGCACGGCGTCGGCGTGCATCACCAGGGAACGCAGCTCCCCCGGGGGGAGGACATGTGCGAGCCCGCCGGGAGGGGTGGCACCCGGCTCGCCCGGTGTGCCGGGTGCCGGGGGCCGCCGCTCCGCCTCGGCCGCGGCCGCGCCCGCCGGGCGTCCGCCGGGCCCGGCGGACGGGGGCGTCACGCGCAGCGTCGCCAGCTCCGCCTCCGCGCCCGTGAGCGCGGCACCGACCATCCCCTCCGCCGCCGCCAGGTCCGCGGCCAGCCGTTCGACGGCGCCGACGAGGACACCCGCCTGCGTGACCGCGCCCTCGGCCGCGCGCAGGTGGGCGGCCGCGGCCGCGGTGTCCCCCCGGTCACCCGCCTGGCGCGCCCGGTTGAGGCGGGCGGTGGCGAACAGCAGGCGGTCCTTGGCCTGTTCGACGTACCCGGTGACGTCCGCGCTCGCGGCGGACGCGTACCGCCCGGCGAGCCCGGCGAGGGTCGTCCCGGCGGCCGAGGTCCGGCCGGTCAGCTCCCTGAACCGGGTCTCCGTCCTGCCGAGTGCCGCACCGGCCTCCTGCTCCTGTGCCCACAGCCGGTCGAGGCCGGGAGCCTCCGCGTCCAGCCGGCGCCCGGCCTCCGCACACCGTCCGACGATCCCCGCGAGAGTCTGGCGGCGGGCCGCCTCCTCCGCCGGTATCCCTTCGTCGTACCGCTGACGCATCCGCATTGCCGCCGTCAGCTCGCCCTGCGCCTCCCGCACCGCCCGGGCGGACGACTCCACCGCCCGCCCGCCGAACCCGGCCTCGGCGAAGGAGAGTTCCTCGCGGGACCCGCGCACGCAGTCGTCCGCCTCCACCAACGCCGCGCAGGCCTGCCGGTCGAGTTCGTCCAGACCGGGCCGGTACGGCCGGGACGGGACGACGGGGCCTGCGGGGGCCACGGCGTCCGCCGGGGAGGCGCCGCCCCCGGCAGTGGGCGGCGCCGGGCGGCCGGCCGGTTCCGTCCGGGGCTCGCGCGCCGTCCTGTCCGAGGGGCGCGGGCGCCCGGCGGGCGTGGTACGGGTCCGCGCCCGCCGGGCGCGGCGCACATAGGCGAATCCGGCGGCGGCTCCGGCCGCGCCGACGGCCAGCAACGGCAGCACGAGGTCGGCGGGGTCCGTCCCGTCCTCCTGCGGCGCGGCGCCACCGCCGGCGCTCGTGGCCGGGCCGGGCGGCGCGACCGCAACCGGAGGGGCGGACGGGGACGTCATCCCTGGAAGCACCAGCCACACCAGTGCGGCCGTGCCACCCAGCACGGTGTGCGCGACCCGCACCGGTATGTGCGAGGCGGATCGCCGCCGCGGGCGGTTCCGGCTCCTGGACGCTGTCACATTTGGGAGCGTATGGCGGTGTATGCGGGGGCGCGAGCGGGATGCGTCCGAGCCGGGGCCCTGCCCGGGCGCAGGAGGGGCGGGCCGCCGGGGAAGCCGGGAAGCGAGACGGGGGACGTGGGGATGGAGCAGACAGTGCCGGCCGGTACCGGCAGGGACGGTGAGGAGGCCCCGACGGCCGTGCAGCAGCCGTCCGCCCCCCGGAGGGGCAGGCGCTGGACCCGCTGGGCCCGGCGGGCCGCCCTCGCGCTCGTCCTCGTCCTGCTGCTACCCGTGCTCGCGACCCAGGTCGCCCTGCGCCTGAACTACCGGGGGGACCCGGCCGACGGCACCCTCACCCGCGGCCGCGACGCGATCTGGCTGGGACACGCCTGGGTGGACGGACGCAAGGGCGACGCCGACGTCGCCGCCCTCGCCCGCCGCCTGGAGAGCACCGGCATCCACGATCTGTACGTCCACGCCGGCCCGCTGGAGCACGACGGCACCCTGCCGCGATCGGCCTTTGCGGGGGCGTCCGGGCTCGTCGCGTCCGTGCACCGCGCGCTGCCCGGCGTCCGGGTGCAGGCCTGGCTGGGGGACGTGCTGGCCCCGGAGGAACCGGAAGGGATGCACCTGGAACGGGCGGCGACGCGGGCGGCCGTGCTCCGTTCCACCCGTGAGGTCCTCGACGCCGGTTTCGACGGTGTCCACTTCGACCTGGAGCCGCTGCACTCGGGAGACCGGAACTACCTCTCCCTGCTGGACGCGCTGCACCGCGAGACCGCCGCCCGGCACGTCGTCCTGTCCGTCGCCGCGCACCAGATCGACCCGCTGCCCGGACTGCACGCGGCCGCCGGTGCGCTCTTCCACCACCCCAAGTGGTGGTCGCAGGCGTTCTTCGGGCAGGTGGCACGCCGCGTCGACCAGATCGCGGTGATGTCGTACGACACCATGCAGCAGTGGGAGAGCACCTACGGCGGCTACGTCGCCGAGCAGACGTCGCTCGCCCTGGAGGCCACCCCACCCACCACCGACCTGCTGATGGGCCTGCCCTTCTTCACCGACGACACCTTCGGCCACCGCGGCTCGGCGGAGACCGTCCCCGCCGCCGTCCGCGGTGTCCGCCTGGGGCTGTCCCGCACCGACGCCGACCGCGCCCGCTTCGGGGTCGCGCTGTACGTCGACTTCGCGGCGACGGAGGCGGACTGGACGGCCTACCGGGAGGACTGGGTGGGGTGGGGAGCGCCCGGCACGGGCCCGCTACGGTGACGACCGCCTCCTGATCCTGGAGCCCAGCCACACCAGCGGGTCGTACTTGCTGTCGACGGCCCGTTCCTTCAGCGGGATGAGCGCGTTGTCCGTGATCCGGATTCCCTCGGGGCAGACCTCCGTGCAGCACTTGGTGACGTTGCAGTGGCCGAGGCCGTGCTCGTCCTGGGCGGTGCGCCCGCGGTCCAGCCCCGACTCCCCGGCGGCGTCCAGCGGGTGCATGTCCAGTTCCGCCACCCTCATCAGGAAGCGCGGTCCCGCGAACGCCGTCTTGTTCTCCTCGTGGTCGCGGACCACGTGGCAGGTGTCCTGGCACAGGAAGCACTCGATGCACTTGCGGAACTCCTGTGAACGGTCCACGTCCCGCTGCGTCATGCGGTACTCGCCGGGCGCGAGCCCGGCGGGCGGCACGAACGCCGGGATCTCCCGCGCCTTGCGGTAGTTGAAGCCGACGTCGGTGACCAGGTCGCGGACGACGGGGAAGGCCCGCAGCGGCGTGACGGTGACCGTCTCCTCGCGGCCGAACACCGACATGCGGGTCATGCACATCAGCCGCGGCCGGCCGTTGACCTCGGCGGAGCACGAACCGCACCTGCCCGCCTTGCAGTTCCAGCGCACGGCCAGGTCCGGCGTCTGGGTCGCCTGGAGACGGTGGACGACGTCGAGGACCACCTCTCCGTCATGGACCTCGACGCGGAACTCCTCCAGGCCGCCCCCTTCCGCGTCACCGCGCCACACCGCGAAACGCGCCTCGTAGCCGCTCATGCGTGCCGCTCCTCGCTGCTCATTCGTACAGCTCCTCGTCGGCCAGGTACTTGACCAGCTCCTCCTTGTCGAAGAGGGCGAGCAGGTCGGGTCGGATGGGGTCGGCGGACTCGTGGACGAGCTCGATCGCACCGCGCGGGGGACCGCCCTCGGCCGGGCCGGCCAGCCGGCACAGCAGAGTGACGGCGCGCCATGCGCGGTCCATCCCCGGACGGTCCTCGCGGGTGTGCCCGCCGCGCGACTCGGTCCGCTCCAGCGCGGCCCGTGCCACGCACTCGCTGACGAGCAGCATGTTCCTGAGGTCCAGGGCCAGGTGCCAGCCCGGGTTGAACTGGCGGTGCCCCTCCACGCCGGCCCGGCGGACCCGGGCGCGCAGCTCGGCCAGCCGGTGCAGGGCCTGCTCCATCTCCTCCTCCCGGCGGATGATGCCGACCAGGTCGTTCATGGTCTGCTGGAGCTCCCGGTGCAGGGCGTACGGGTTCTCCGGCGGTCCTTGTTCCGCCCCGGCGGCTTCGGCGGAGAACGGCCGGAGGGCCTCCGCCGACGCCGCGGCCACCTGCGCGTCGTCCAGGGGCACCTGTTCGGCGCCCGCCGCGTACCCGGCCGCGTGCAGCCCGGCCCTGCGGCCGAACACCAGAAGGTCGGAGAGCGAGTTGCCGCCCAGCCGGTTGGAGCCGTGCATGCCGCCAGCGACCTCACCCGCGGCGAACAGGCCCGGCACGCCGCGTGCCGCCGCGGTGTCGGAGTCGACGGCCACGCCGCCCATCACATAGTGGCAGGTCGGCCCGACCTCCATCGCCTCCGCCGTGATGTCGACGTCCGCCAGCTCCTTGAACTGGTGGTACATCGACGGCAGCCGCCGCCTGACGACCTCGGCCGGCATCCGGGTCGACACGTCGAGGAACACGCCGCCGTGCGGGGACCCGCGGCCCGCCTTCACCTCGGCGTTGATGGCGCGGGCGACCTCGTCGCGGGGGAGCAGCTCGGGGGGACGCCTGTTGCGGTCCGGGTCGTCGTACCAGCGGTCGGCCTCCTCCTCCGACACGGCGTACTTCTCCCTGAAGACGTCGGGGACGTAGTCGAACATGAACCGCCTGCCGTCGGAGTTCCTGAGCACCCCGCCGTCGCCGCGCACCGACTCGGTGACGAGGATCCCCCTCACCGAGGGCGGCCAGACCATGCCCGTCGGGTGGAACTGCACGAACTCCATGTTCAGCAGCGACGCCCCGGCGAGCAGGGCCAGCGCATGGCCGTCGCCGGTGTACTCCCACGAGTTGGAGGTGACCTGGAAGGACTTTCCGATACCCCCGGTGGCGATCACGACGGCGGGCGCCCGGAGGACGAGGAAGCGCCCGCTCTCCCGCTCGTAGGCGAAGACGCCCGAGACGCGGCCGCCGTTCTTCAGGATCCGGGTGACCGTGCACTCCTGGAACACCTTCAGACGCGACTCGTGGTCGCCGGTCTCCCGGTGGTCCTGCTGCTGCAGCGCCACGATCCGCTGCTGGAGGGTGCGGATCAGCTCCAGACCGGTGCGGTCCCCCACGTGTGCCAGGCGCGGGTACTCGTGGCCCCCGAAGTTGCGCTGGCTGATCCGGCCGTCCTCGGTGCGGTCGAACAGCGCGCCCCAGGTCTCCAGTTCCCACACCCGCTCGGGCGCCTCCCGTGCGTGCAGTTCGGCCATCCGCCACTGGTTGAGGAACTTGCCGCCGCGCAGGGTGTCGCGGAAGTGGACCTGCCAGGTGTCGTGCTCGTTGGCGTTCGCCATCGCCGCGGCGATGCCGCCCTCGGCCATCACCGTGTGCGCCTTGCCGAACAGCGACTTGCAGACGACCGCCGTACGGGCACCCCGTTCGCGTGCCTCGATCGCGGCACGCAGCCCCGCCCCGCCGGCGCCGACGACCACGACGTCCCACTGCTGCCGTTCCACCGCTGCCATCACATGCCCCACTCCCGCTAGAAGAAGCGTGGATCGTCGAAGACGCCGGACGCGACGAGATAGACGTAGAAGTCGGCGAGGGCCACGCTCAGCAGCGAGGCCCAGGCCAGCAGCATGTGCCGGGCGTTGAGCCGGCCCACGATGCGCCACATCCGGTAGCGCACCGGATGCCGGGAGAAGTGCCGGAGCTTGCCACCGACGATGTGCCGGCAGGAGTGGCAGGAGAGGGTGTACGCCCAGATCAGCGCGATGTTGACGAGGAAGACCAGGGTGCCCAGGCCCATGTGGCCGAAGGCGTGGTTCTCGTCGCGGAAGGCGAGCACCGTGTCGTAGGTGAGGACCCCGGCGACCGGGATCGCCGCGTAGAAGAAGTACCGGTGGACGTTCTGCAGGATCAGCGGGAACCGGGTCTCACCGGTGTACCCGCGATGCGGCTCGGGCACCGCGCAGGCCGGCGGGGACGCCCAGAAGCCCCGGTAGTAGGCCTTGCGGTAGTAGTAGCAGGTCAGGCGGAAGCCGAGGGGGAAGATCAGGATGATGACCGCGGGGGAGATCCCCCACCAGCTGCCGAACAGGTCCGCGTTCGGGCCGTGCGGCATGGTCCGGCAGTTCTCGGCCAGGCAGGGCGAGTAGAACGGCGACACGTACGGTGCCGCGTAGTAGTCGGTGTCGGCGAAGGCCCGCCACGTCGAGTACACGACGAAGGCCAACAGCCCGGCCGCGGTCGCGGCGGGCGCCAGCCACCAGCGGTCGGTGCGCAGGTGAGGGGCGGTGATCGCGGCGCGCGTGGGGCTGTGCACGCCGCGCTGCGGATGCGGTTCCGTACCAGTGGCCACGGTGGACTCCGGTCGGGGTCAGGGTGCGTGCCGGTTGCGGGAGCCGAGACCCTCGTCGTCCGAGTCCTGCCACAGCGAGGTGTCGTACGGCGTGTCGGGGATGGTGACGAGGTCGGGCCGTTGTTCCGGCTCGGCCGGGGCGGCGGCCTGCCGCAGCAGGGCGACGCTCTCGCGCAGATGGTCGGCGTCGGTGCGCACCCGGCGGACCTCCAGTCCGCCGCCGAGCCGCTGCTCCAGCCGTCCCACCGACCGCGTCAGATCGTCGAGGCAGCGCTGCACGGCTGCCAGGTCGTCGTGCACGGACATGACGTGACCTCACTTCCACGGGCCCTGCGGCCCCAGGCGGCAACGGTCATGCGCCTGCGAGTGTTGCGCGTCGTGCCGGCGCTGGGAAGGCACGTGCAGCGATTGGCCGAGGCGCACCGGTGCGGCCCCGGGGAGTTGCGCCGCACGGGTGGGCTTGGCGCCCGCCGCCGCCGTGTCTCCCGGCGTTGAAGGATCCTTTCCTCTTCAGTGGCCGCACAGGTCCGAAAAGATCTGATCAGCTCCATATACCGCCAAACGTGATCACTTCGACCGCGGCTCCCCGGAGGTACCTGAGATGTCACTCGACGGCGTCCATCCGCGCGCGGCACTGCGCTCGGCCGCCTTCCTCACCGCGGGCGCGCTCGCGGTCACCCTGCTCACCGGCTGCAGTGCGGACGACGAGGCCGGCAAGCCCCTGGCCGGGCAGGACATCGCCCCGGCCGCGCGCGCCCAGCTCGCCGACGGCGGCACGCTGCGCTGGGCCGTGGACGCCGTCCCCGACACGCTGAACTCCTTCCAGGCCGACGCCGACGCCACCACCGCCCGCGTCGCCCAGGCCGTCCTGCCGTCGATGTACCGGCTGGACGCCGAGGGGCGCGCCCGGCGCAACGGCGACTACCTGGAGTCCGCCGACGTCGTCGAGACCGAGCCCAAGCAGGTCGTGCTGTACAAGCTGAACCAGCAGGCCGTCTGGAGCGACGGCCGCGAGATCGGTGCCGCCGACTTCGCCGCCCAGTGGCGCGCCCTGTCCGGCAAGGACTCCGCCTACTGGACCGCCCGCAACGCCGGCTACGACCGCATCGAGAAGGTGGAGCGAGGCGCCAACGACCTCCAGGTACGGGTCACCTTCCGCCGCCCCTACGCCGACTGGCGGTCGCTGTTCTCGCCGCTGTACCCCAAGGACGTCATGGGCACCCCGGACTCCTTCAACGACGGCGCGCGGCGCACCCTGAAGGTCACCGCCGGTCCCTTCAAGGTCAAGACGGTCGACCGCAAGAAGAAGGACGTCGTCCTGGTCCGCAACCCGCGCTGGTGGGGCAGGCCGGCCAAGCTGGACGAGATCGTGCTGCACGCCGTGCCGCGCGACAAGCGGGCCGCCGCGCTGGCCGACGGGACCGTCGACCTCGCCGAGATCGACACCGCCGACGTCCGCACCATCACCGGCGCCGCCCGGGGCAACGCGGGCCCCCTCCGGGACAGCGACAAGGCCGCGTCGGCGAAGGCCCTGCGCACCTGGGCGGCGGCGCACGGTTTCGACGAGGACGCCGACGAGGCCGAGCTGCGCAAGGAGTTCGCCGCGTGGCAGAAGCAGCAGCAGGCGCTGCGCGGCTTCGAGGTGCGCAAGTCCTTCGAACTCGCCTACACCCAGCTCGCCCTCAACGGCGCCGGCGGCCCGCTCGCCGACGAGCGGGTGCGCCGGGCCGTCGCCCGCGCCCTGGACCGCCGCGAGCTGGCCGAGCTGGTGCTCAAGCCGCTCGGTCTGCCGGCCGTCCCGGTCGGCAGTCACCTGGCGCTGTCCGGTCAGGATGCCTACGCCGACAACAGCGGCGCCCTCGGCGACCAGGACACAGCCGAGGCGCAGGCCCTCCTCGCCGACGCGGGCTGGGTGCGCGGGGGCCCGGTCACGGAGGAGAAGAAGACCGAGAAGGCCGCGGGCGGCGAGGGGAAGAAGGCCGACGCGACGAAGGAGCAGGAGAAGGACGAGGGGGCGGAAGAAAAGACAGAAAAGGGAGAAAAAGCGGACAAGAGTGAAAAGGATAGTAAGGAAGAAAAGGAGGGGAAGGGGAAAAAGGGGAGCGACGACGCGGAATCCGAGGGTGACGACGACGGCACCTACATCGTCGGCGAGGACGACAAACCGTCCGCCAGGACCGCGCGGGAGCAGATGTCCCTCGGCCGGAGCGGCGAGGGCGGCGGCCGGCACCTCGCGCAGGACGGCGTCCAGTACGCCGACAGGCCCCACCTGCCCGGCGCGGTCCCGGGCGCGTACGCCCCGAAGGGCACGGCCGCCCCGGCGGGCGCCGCGGCCCGGCCGCTGGCCAAGGACGGCAAGGCGCTGACGCTGCGCTTCGTCGTCCCCTCCGGCTCCGGCTCGGAGACGTTGCGCACGGTCGCCGACCGGATCGCCCGGATGCTGGACAAGGTGGGCATCGGCACCGAGATCACCAAGGTGGCCGAGGACGGCTACTTCAAGGACCACATCGCCAACGGTCAGTACGACCTCGCTCTGTACTCCTGGCCCGCGTCGGCCTTCCCGGCCACCGACGCCCGCCCCATCTACGCCAAGCCCGTCCCGGCCGCCGACGGATCGCTGACCGTCGAGCAGAACTACACCCGCGTCGGCACCGACCAGGTCGACCAGCTCTTCGACCAGGCCATCGGCACGCTCGACCGGGACAAGGCACGGTCCCTGATCCGCAAGGCCGACTCCCGCATCTGGGCCGCGGCCGGTTCGATCCCGCTCTTCCAGCGCCCCCAGCTGACGGCGGCCCGCGCGGACCTGGCCAACGCCGGCGCCTTCGGCTTCGCGACCCCGGTCTACGAGGACATCGGCTTCCTGAAGAAGAGCGGCAAGCCGTCGGCGAGCCCGTCGCGGAGCTGAGGCGGCCCCGTGGCCCTGCGGGGGCCTCCCGCCGCAGGGCCACGTACTATGGGGTGAGGCCGTGGCATGTCAAGCCCGGCAGGGCCCGTGTACCTCGGACGTACGCCCAGGCCTTCCTCACACTCCGGGAGTAAGCCGCACTATGGCTGTGACTGCAACGCGTCACGACATCCGCAACGTGGCCATCGTCGCCCACGTCGACCACGGCAAGACGACGATCGTCGACGGCATGCTGAAGCAGGCCGGTGCCTTCGCCGCCCACCAGCTCGACCAGGTCGACGACCGCGTCATGGACTCGAACGACCTGGAGCGCGAGAAGGGCATCACGATCCTCGCCAAGAACACGGCGGTCAAGTACCACCCGAAGGACGGCGGGGACCCGATCACGATCAATATCATCGACACGCCCGGCCACGCCGACTTCGGCGGTGAGGTCGAGCGCGGCCTGTCGATGGTGGACGGCGTCGTGCTGCTCGTCGACGCCTCCGAGGGCCCGCTGCCGCAGACCCGCTTCGTGCTCCGCAAGGCGCTCCAGGCCCGGCTGCCGATCATCCTGTGCATCAACAAGACGGACCGGCCCGACGCCCGGATCGACGAGGTCGTCAACGAGGCCTACGACCTCTTCCTCGACCTGGACGCCGACGAGGACCAGATCGAGTTCCCGATCGTCTACGCGTGCGGCCGGGACGGCATCGCCTCGCTGACCAAGCCGGAGGACGGCACCGTCCCCGCGGACTCCACCAGCCTGGAGCCGTTCTTCTCCACGATCCTGGAGCACATCCCGGCCCCCACGTACGACGAGGAGGCACCGCTCCAGGCGCACGTCACCAACCTGGACGCCGACAACTTCCTCGGCCGTATCGCGCTGCTGCGCGTCCACCAGGGCGAGCTGAAGAAGGGGCAGACGGTCGCGTGGATGAAGCGCGACGGCACCGTGCAGAACGTCCGCATCTCCGAGTTGATGATGACCGAGGCGCTCACCCGCAAGCCCGCCGAGAAGGCCGGGCCGGGCGACATCTGCGCCGTCGCGGGCATCCCCGACATCATGATCGGCGAGACGCTGGCCGACCCGGAGAGCCCGGTCGCACTGCCGCTGATCACGGTCGACGAGCCCGCGATCTCCATGACCATCGGCACCAACACCTCCCCGCTGGTCGGCCGCGGCGGCACCGGCAAGGGCGCCGACAACAAGGCGGTCGTGAAGGACCGCAAGGTCACCGCCCGCCAGGTGAAGGACCGGCTGGACCGCGAGCTGATCGGCAACGTGTCGCTGCGTGTCCTGGATACCGAGCGCCCGGACGCCTGGGAGGTGCAGGGCCGCGGTGAGCTGGCGCTGGCCATCCTGGTCGAGCAGATGCGCCGCGAGGGCTTCGAACTGACCATCGGCAAGCCCCAGGTGGTCACCCGTGAGGTCGACGGCAAGGTGCACGAGCCCGTCGAGCGCATGACCATCGACGTGCCCGAGGAGCACATGGGCGCCGTCACCCAGCTCATGGGCGTCCGCAAGGGCCGTATGGACAACATGTCCAACCACGGCTCGGGCTGGGTCCGTATGGAGTTCGTGGTGCCCTCGCGCGGTCTGATCGGATTCCGGACGGAGTTCCTCACCCAGACCCGCGGCACGGGCATCGCCCACTCCATCCACGAGGGCCACGAGCCCTGGTTCGGCACGCTCCAGACGCGCAACAACGGCTCGCTGGTCGCCGACCGCTCCGGCGCCGTCACGGCGTTCGCGATGACAAATCTCCAGGAGCGTGGCGTGCTCTTCACCGAGCCCGGCACCGAGGTGTACGAGGGCATGATCGTCGGCGAGAACTCCCGCTCCGACGACATGGACGTCAACATCACCAAGGAGAAGAAGCTGACCAACATGCGGTCGTCCACGGCCGACGTGGCCGAGTCGATCGTACCGCCGCGCAAGCTGTCGCTGGAGCAGTCCCTGGAGTTCTGCCGCGACGACGAGTGCGTCGAGGTCACGCCCGAGGCCGTTCGCATTCGCAAGGTGAATCTGGACGCCCGCGAGCGCGCCCGGGCCGCCAGCCGCGCCAAGCACGGCTGAGCCGGCCTTCGCGGGGCCACCCGCGGGGCGTCGCGAGAAGGCCCGGCCCTCCGCCCGGAGGGCCGGGCCTTCGGGCTGTGCGCAGGCGCGAGGGCTCTCCGCAACCCTGTCCGGTTATCGGTGTCGACACACTCAGGTTTCGGACATGTAAACGGAAATGCGCACCTTTGCGTCCGATTTGACTGTTTGGTGTCTCGGCAGTCAAGCGCGCGCAGGTGTCAATCTTTGCAATTTTTCCTCAAAATATGGACGGTAGGGAGATCCCTATGCCTTCCACCCTTGACTCGCGTTGAACACGTTGGCGAAAGTTCCCCCAAACCACAGAACCTGCCGGTATCTGTGCTGCGCTCAACTCTCCAACCCCCCGGGGGAAGAACACACATGACCAGTCCAGTCGCCTTGGACCCTGAGCTCGAGTCGGCCCCCGAGCCTGCGAAGGATGAGCAGAAGCTCGCGGGGCGCTCTCCCGGCCAGTTGATGTGGCAGCGCTTCAAGCGGGACCGTACCGGTGTCATCTGTGCCTGGGTAGTGGTTTTCTACTTCGTCGTCTCCCTGTGCGCGCCGCTGCTGACGAAGCTCAGCGGCACGAACCCGTACACGCTGTACGGTCAGGACCCGACGTTCGCCGACAAGCCGGTGCTGGACGAGTTCGGCCTGCCGCTCGGCTACCTGGGCGGTGTGTCCGGCGACCACTGGTTCGGTGTCGAACCGCAGTACGGCCGCGACCTGTTCGCCATGCTGGTGTACGGCATGCGGACCTCGCTCTGGATGGCGGTCGGCATCACTACCCTGGTGATGGCCACGGGCGTCATCATCGGTCTGGTCGGCGGCTACTTCGGCGGCCGCACGGACTACTGGATCGGCCGGGTCACCGACTTCTTCCTCTCCTTCCCGCAACAGCTGTTCTTCATCGCCTTCATGCCGGTGGTGACCGCGTTCTTCGTGGACCCGCGGGAGGAGACGCCCACCTACTTCCGGGCCCTCGCGATGCTGATCGTGCTGTGGCTGCTGGGCTGGATGGGCATGGCCCGCCTGGTGCGGTCGACCGTACTGTCGCTGCGTGAGCGGGAGTTCGTCGAGGCCGCCAAGGTCTCCGGCGCCTCGCCCTGGCGTATCGTCCGCAAGGAGATCCTGCCGAACGTGGTGACGCCGATCCTGGTGCAGTTCACGTTCCAGCTGCCCAGCACCATCCTCACCATCGCGTTCCTCTCCTTCGCCGGCGTCGGCTTCGTCGAGCCGACCCCCGACTGGGGACGGCTGTTCGCGGCCGGTGCGCACTACGCCGAGCAGGACCCGGCCTTCATGTTCTTCCCGGGTCTCGCCCTGGTGATCTTCGTTCTGTGCTTCAACCTCCTCGGAGACTCCGTACGGGACGCCTTCGACCCCAAGTCCGGGCGATAAATCGTCCATTGGTGGGGGGTGGCTGCCACCCCCGCACGGCCGGCCGGCCGGCGCCTGGCAGTACTCATGGATAACAACCGACAGGTAGGTGGATTCGCCACATGATGTCTCATCGCTCACGCACGGCTCGCGCCGTCGTGGTCGCCCTCGCGGCCGGCTCCCTCGCCCTCACCGCGTGCTCCAAGAACGAGGGCGGCAAGTCCAGCTCGGACTCGAAGAAGGACCAGAAGCAGGCTGCCACGCAGTCCCAGGCGGTGGCGTACATCGACGCCGCGGGCTCCACCGGCCCTGCCGAGGATGTTCCCGGTGCCAAGTCCGGCGGCACGATCCAGGTCTACCAGGAGTCGGGCCTGTCCCACCTCGACCCGGGCCAGATCTACGTCTCCGACGCCGGTCAGATCGCCAACCTGCTCTTCCGCCGCCTGACGCAGTTCCAGGAGGACGACAAGGGCAACGTCTCGGTCGCCGGTGACCTCGCCACCGACTCCGGCCAGTCCTCGGACGGCGGCAAGACCTGGACGTTCAAGCTGAAGGACGGCGTCAAGGACCAGAACGGCAACGCCATCACCTCGGCCGACGTCCGTCACAGCGTCGAGCGCCTGTACGCGAAGTTCATCTTCGACGGCCCGACGTACCTGCAGACCTGGCTCGCCGGCGACGCCAACTCCGCCGACTACCGCAAGCAGCTGCCCGGCGGCGGCTTCGACGGCAAGCACCTGCCGGCCTCGGTCCTGGACACCCCGGACGCCAAGACCGTCATCTTCCACTTCGACAAGCCGCGCCCGGACCTGCCGCAGACGCTGGCCATGGCCGGTTACGCCATCGTCCCGGAGAAGGCGGACACCAAGGAGAAGTACGACAAGACCCCGGTCGCCACCGGCCCGTACAAGATTGCCGAGTACAAGGTCGGCAAGGTCATGAAGCTCGTCAAGAACACGAACTGGGACCCGAAGACCGACTCGGTCCGTCACCAGTACGTGGACGGCTTCAACTTCCAGTTCGGTGTCACCGGCTCGACCCAGACCAAGCGTCTGATCGCCGACCAGGGCGACAACAAGAACGCCATCCAGTTCACCGGCAGCGTCGAGGCCACGCAGATCCAGGACGTCGTCGGCAACCCGGAGATCAGCAAGCGCACGATCAAGGGCTACCAGCCCTACGTCATGCAGCTGGACTTCAACCTGGACCGGGTGAAGGACAAGAAGGTCCGCCAGGCCGTCACCTACGCCGTCAACTCCAAGTCGCTCATCGCCGGTGAGGGCGGTGCCTACGGCGGCGACGTGGCCCCGAACTACTTCGCCCCGACCCTGCCGGGCTACGAGGCCACCTACGACCCGTACGGCCGCCTCAAGACGCCGCAGGGCAACATCGAGAAGGCCAAGGAGATCCTCAAGGACGTCCCGGCCGCCGAGAAGAAGCTCGTCTTCGCCTACTCCAACAGCGAGGCCGGCCAGAAGCGCAAGGTCGCCATCGAGGACGCCCTGACCAAGGTCGGCATCGACGTGGTGGCCAAGGAGATCGACTCCGCGAGCTACTACGAGCAGATCGGCAAGCTCAACAACCCGTACGACATCTACATCAGCGGCTGGGGCCAGGACTGGCCGTCGGCCAGCACGGTGATCACGCCGGTCTACGACCCGAGCCAGGTCTTCGACGGTTCCGCGAACTACGCGCACGTCAAGGACCCGAAGGTCGACGCCCTGATCAAGAAGGCCATCACGCAGGAGCCGGCCGAGGCCGCGGCCACCTGGAAGGAGGCCCAGCACTACCTGCTGGAGGAGGTCGTCCCGGCCGCTCCGCTGTGGTACACCAAGCAGCTCCAGCTGTTCGGTTCGAACATCGGCGGCGCCCGGTACAGCTCGGTGTCGAGCTACATCGACGTGAACCGTCTGTACCTGAAGTCGTAACGCTCCAGGACTGAAAGCGGGAGCCCGCACCAGGCGGCGCGGGCTCCCGCTTCCGAGCGAAACCTTTCCACCGTCTCCGCAGAGAGCAGCCAGTCCGCCATGCTTCAGTTCATCATCCGGCGCACACTTGGTGCCGTCGTCACGCTCTTCCTCATCGGAGCGGCGACGTTCTTCCTGTTCGTTGCCGCGCCCTCCGACTACGCCTCCCTGGCCTGCGGCAAGGACTGCTCGCCTCAGAGACTGGCGGACATCCGGGAGGCCCTGGGGCTCAACCTGCCCGTCGCCCAGCAGTTCTGGGACTTCATGACGGGCATCTTCATGGGACGCGACTTCCCCACCGGGCACTGCTCCGCGCCGTGCCTCGGCCAGTCGTTCTACTCGGGTGAGATGGTGTGGAACACCATCATGGACCGCTTCCCGCTGACCCTCACCCTCACCATCGGCGGCTCGATCGTCTTCCTCGTCGTCGGCATCGGCGCGGGCATGGTCGCGGCCTTCCGGCGCGGCTCCTTCGTGGACAAGTTCGCCACCGGCGCGTCCATGGTGCTCAGTTCGTTCCAGATCTACTTCCTCGGGCCGATCGCCCTCGTCGTCCTCGTGTACAGCACGGGCCTGATGGAGGACCCCAAGTACGTCCCCATCACCGAGGACCCGTTCGGCTGGTTCGTCGGCATGTCCATCCCGGTGTGCGTGATGGCCACGATCTTCACCGCGCAGTACACCCGTATGGCGCGCTCCTCCATGATCGAGCAGCTGGCCGAGGAGCACGTGCGTACCGCGCGCGCCAAGGGCATGTCGAAGAAGTACGTCTTCTTCCGCTACGCGTGGCGAGGCTCGCTGATCCCGATCGTGACGGTCTTCGGTATCGACTTCAGCGCCATGCTCGGCGGCGCCGTGGTCACCGAGCTGACCTTCTCCCTGCAGGGCATCGGCCGACTCGCGGTGAACGGCGCCACGACCAAGGACCTGCCGCTGACGATGGGCGTGATGCTGGTCGGTGCCTTCTTCATCCTGATCGTCAACATCCTCACCGACATCGCGTACGCCTTCATCGACCCGCGCGTCCGGCTCTCCTAGGAAGAACGAACCACCGTGACCACACTGACCAAGACCGAGGACGCATCCGCCCCGACCGGGCCGGAGAGCTTCCTGTCGGTTCGCGATCTGAAGGTGACGTTCTCCACCGAGGACGGCCCCGTGAAGGCGGTCGACGGCCTCTCCTTCGACGTCCAGCGCGGCAAGACCCTCGGTATCGTGGGCGAGTCCGGCTCGGGCAAGTCGGTCACCAACCTCACGATCCTCGGTCTGCACTCCCCGCGGAGTACCACCGTCGACGGTGAGATCGTGATGGACGGCAAGGAGCTGATCACCGCCAGCGAGAAGGAGCTGGAACAGCTCCGCGGCAACAAGATGGCGATGATCTTCCAGGACCCGCTGACGGCGCTGTCGCCGTTCTACACGGTGGGCCGGCAGCTGTCCGAGCCGTTCATGAAGCACCGCGGCGCCTCCCGGAAGGAGGCGAAGGACCGCGCGATCGAGATGCTCACCAAGGTCGGCATCCCGCAGCCCAAGACACGCTTCGACGACTACCCGCACCAGTTCTCCGGCGGTATGCGCCAGCGCGCGATGATCGCCATGGCGCTGATGTGCGACCCCGACCTGCTGATCGCCGACGAGCCGACCACCGCGCTCGACGTGACCGTGCAGGCGCAGATCCTGGACCTGCTCAAGGACCTCCAGCAGGAGTTCGGCTCCGCGATCATCTTCATCACCCACGACCTCGGCGTCATCTCCCAGATGGCCGACGACCTGCTGGTGATGTACGCGGGCCGGGCCGTGGAGCGCGGCTCCGCGCGCGAGGTGATGAGCACGCCGAAGCACCCCTACACCTGGGGTCTGCTGAGCTCCATGCCCCGGCTGGACAGCAAGCTCGACGAGGCGCTGGAGCCGATCCCCGGCTCCCCGCCGTCGCTGCTGACCCCGCCCGACGGCTGCCGCTTCCACCCGCGCTGCGCCTACAAGGACCAGGTCCCCGGCAACCAGTGCTCGACCACCCGCCCCCCGCTGGGCGAGGGCCGGGCCTCCGCGTGCCACCTGACGGCGGAGCAGAAGCAGACCATCTTCATCGACAAGATCCAGCCCCGGCTGCGCTAGGGAGATCCGAGACATGAGCGACAACCTCACCCTCCCCGCACAGCAGGGCCCGGCCGACACCACGACCCCGGAGACCCTGCTGGAGGTCGAGGGACTGACCAAGCACTTCCCGATCTACGGCGGCTTCCCGATCAAGCGGAGGGTCGGCGCGGTCCAGGCGGTCGACGGCGTGGACCTCACGGTCGGCGTCGGCGAGAGCGTGGGTCTGGTCGGCGAGTCCGGCTGCGGCAAGTCGACCACCGGCCGGCTCATCACCAGGCTCCTGGAGCCGACCGCCGGCAAGATCACCTACGCCGGTCAGGACATCACGCACGCCTCACGCAAGCAGCTGGCGCCGGTGCGGTCCGAGATCCAGATGATCTTCCAGGACCCGTACTCCTCGCTGAACCCGCGGCAGACCGTCGGCTCGATCATCAAGGCGCCGATGGAGGTCAACGACATCGAGCCCGCGGGCGGCCGGGAGAAGAAGGTCCGGGAGCTGCTGGAGCTGGTCGGCCTCAACCCCGAGCACTTCAACCGCTTCCCGCACGAGTTCTCCGGCGGCCAGCGCCAGCGCATCGGCGTGGCCCGTGCGCTGGCACTGGAGCCGAAGCTCATCGTGGCGGACGAGCCCGTCTCCGCGCTGGACGTGTCCATCCAGGCGCAGGTCGTGAACCTGCTCCAGGAGGTCCAGCGGGAACTGGGCATCGCGTTCCTGTTCATCGCCCACGACCTGGCCGTCGTGCGGCACTTCTCGCAGCGCGTCGCGGTGATGTACCTCGGCAAGGTGGTCGAGGTCGGCGACCGCGACTCGATCTACAACCAACCGCGCCACCCCTACACGCACGCCCTGCTGTCGGCGGTACCCGAGATCGACCTCGAGGGCGAGGGCGACGGCCGGGAGCGCATCCGCCTGACCGGTGACGTCCCGTCGCCGATCTCGCCGCCGTCCGGTTGCCGTTTCCGCACCCGCTGCTGGAAGGCGCAGGACAAGTGCGCCACGGAGGAACCGCCGCTCGTCAGGCTCTCCGGAAGCCGGGACGGCCACATGACCGCGTGCCACTTCCCGGAGGAGCCCACACTCCAGGGCCGCGCGCAGGACGTCGTGATGGACCCGGCGCTGAAGGCGCTGGAGGGCGACGGGGCCGGCAAGGACTGACGCGCCGGAGGGTACGGGTACGCGGCCGACGCGCCGTTGTCCCCGCGCCCCTCCGCGCGTCGGGGGAAGGCCCGAGCCGTACCCTGCGCCTGCGGGCGTGCTCCGCGCCGGGGCCCGGGAGCCCCGGCGTGCCCGGGGCGGCGGCCGGGGTCCCGCCGCCGCACGCCCGCCCCGACCCGGCCCGTGGACTCGCCGCTCGTCCCGGCCGGGGCCCCGCGCGCCCGGTACGGTACGGCGCCGCCCCGCCCGGGCGCCGTGCCGTACCGGACGCCGGATCCCGGGGGCCCGCCCCCGTCAGCAGGACCGAAGGCCCGCGCCGACCGGCGCGGGCCTTCGCCGTGCCGGGACGCCCCCACCGCCCGTCCGGTGCCGCCGTTCCTCCGAAGGGCGGAACGCGATGTGCATTTTGCTCCTCCTGTGTCGATATTGGCCGATAAGGCCGATCAGGGATCAGCGTTCCGGCGCTGCCCGCACAGCGCACATCCTGCGCGTCAAAGAGGAGGCACTCCATGCGCGGAGCCACGCACGCCAAATGGGCCGCTTGCGCAGCGTCCGTAGTCCTTGTGGCGACGGCCTGCGGGGGAGGCGGCAGTGGCAGCGACAGCAGTGCGGTGCTCAGCGCCTCCTGGGGCGATCCGCAGAACCCGCTGGAGCCGGCCAACACCAACGAGGTACAGGGCGGCAAGGTCCTCGACATGATCTTCCGGGGGCTGAAGCGCTACGACCCGGAGACCGGCGAGGCGCAGAACATGCTCGCCGAGAGCATCGACACCTCCGACTCGCAGACCTTCACGATCAAGGTCAAGGACGGCTGGACCTTCAGCGACGGCGAGAAGGTGACGGCGAAGTCCTTCGTCGACGCCTGGAACTACGGCGCCAGTCTGAAGAACAACCAGAAGAACGCCTACTTCTTCGGCTACATCCAGGGTTACGACCAGGTGCACCCCGAGGACGGCAGCGCCCAGACGGCCGACACGCTCTCCGGCCTGACGGTCGTCGACGACACGACCTTCACCGTCAAGCTCACGCAGAAGTTCTCGACGTTCCCCGACACCCTCGGCTACGTCGCGTTCGCGCCCCTGCCCCAGTCGTTCTTCGACGACCACAGCGCCTGGCTGAGCAAGCCGGTCGGCAACGGGCCCTACACGATCCAGTCGTACTCCAAGGGCTCGCAGATGCAGCTCACGAAGTGGGACGGCTACCCCGGCGACGACAAGGCGCAGAACGGCGGTGTGACCCTGAAGGTCTACACGGACAACAACACCGCCTACACGGACCTGCTGGCCGGCAACCTGGACCTCGTCGACGACATCCCCGCCGCCCAGCTGAAGAACGTCCAGAGCGACCTCGGCGACCGCTACCTCAACACCCCGGCCGGCATCATCCAGACCCTCGCGTTCCCGTTCTACGACAAGGACTGGGACACGGCCGGCGCGCAGAAGGTCCGGACGGGCATGTCGATGGCCATCAACCGCCAGCAGATCACCGACACGATCTTCCAGAAGACCCGCACCCCGGCCACCGACTGGACCTCGCCGGTGCTGGGCAAGGACGGCGGCTTCCAGGAAGGTCTGTGCGGCGACGCCTGCACGTACAACCCGAGCGAGGCCAAGAAGCTCATCGAGGAGGGCGGTGGTCTGCCCGGCGGGCAGATCAAGATCTCGTACAACGCCGACACCGGCTCCCACAAGCAGTGGGTCGACGCCGTCTGCAACTCCATCAACAACGCCCTGGGCAACAACAAGGCGTGCGTGGGCAACCCCATCGGCACCTTCGCCGACTTCCGCAACCAGATCAGCGACCGGAAGATGACCGGCCCCTTCCGCGCCGGCTGGCAGATGGACTACCCGCTGATCCAGAACTTCCTGCAGCCGCTGTACTACACCAACGCCTCCTCCAACGACGGCAAGTGGTCCAACCAGCAGTTCGACAAGCTCGTCGACGAGGCCAACGCCGAGACCGACACCACCAAGGCCGTCCAGACCTTCCAGCAGGCCGAGGAGGTCGTCCGGGACAACATGGCGGCCATCCCGCTCTGGTACCAGAACGGCAGCGCCGGCTTCTCGGAGCGGCTGTCCGACGTCAAGCTCAACCCCTTCTCCGTCCCGGTCTACAACGAGATCAAGGTGGGCTGACGCGCCATGGGGCGCTATGTCGTCCGGCGGCTGCTCCAGATGATCCCGGTGTTCATCGGGGCCACGCTGCTGATCTTCCTGATGGTGAACGTGATGGGCGACCCCATCGCGGGGCTGTGCGGTGACCGGCAGTGCGACCCGGCCACCGCCGCCCAGCTCAAGAAGGAGTTCGGCCTCGACAAGCCCGTGTGGCAGCAGTACCTCACCTACATGGGGAACGTCTTCACCGGCGACTTCGGGACGGCGTTCAACGGCCAGCCGGTGACCGAGCTGATGGCGTCCGCGTTCCCCGTGACCATCCGGCTCACCATCGTCGCGATCCTCTTCGAGATCGTCATCGGCATCACCCTCGGCGTCATCACGGGCCTGCACCGGGGCCGGCCCGTCGACACCGGGGTCCTCCTCGCCACCCTCGTCGTCATCTCCGTGCCCACCTTCGTCACCGGTCTGCTGCTGCAGCTCCTGCTCGGCGTCCAATGGGGCTGGATCAAACCGTCGGTGTCGCCGGAGGCCCCCTTCAACGAGCTGATCGTGCCCGGACTGGTGCTGGCCTCCGTCTCCCTCGCCTACGTCACCCGGCTGACCCGCACCTCCATCGCCGAGAACAAACGCGCCGACTACGTCCGCACCGCCGTCGCCAAGGGACTGCCCCGCCACCGGGTCGTCACCCGGCACCTGCTGCGCAACTCCCTCATCCCGGTGGTCACCTTCATCGGCACCGACATCGGCGCGCTGATGGGCGGCGCGATCGTCACCGAGCGCATCTTCAACATCCACGGCGTCGGCTACCAGCTCTACCAGGGCATCCTCCGGCAGAACACCCAGACCGTGGTCGGCTTCGTGACGGTCCTCGTCCTGGTCTTCCTGGTGGCGAACCTGCTCGTGGACCTCCTGTACGCCGTACTCGACCCGAGGATCCGCTATGCCTGAGCAGCCGTACGACCAGGAGGGGGCCATCGCGGGCACCGGCGCCGGGGGAGCCATGGACCTCGGTGCCAGCGAGGCGGAGACGCTGGAGAAGACCCCGTACGGGCCGGAGGGGACCGGCCCGGCCGGCAAACCCCGCAGCCTGTGGTCGGACGCCTGGCGCGACCTGCGCCGCAACCCGGTGTTCATCATCTCCGGGCTGATCATCCTGTTCCTGGTCTTCATCTCCCTGTGGCCCTCGGCGATCACCTGGGAGAGCCCCCTGCGGTGCGACCTCGCCAAGGCCCAGGAGGGCTCCCAGCCCGGGCACCCGTTCGGCTTCGACGGGCAGGGCTGCGACGTGTACACCCGCACCGTCTACGGCGCCCGCACCTCCGTCGCCGTCGGCGTCCTCGCCACCCTCGGCGTCGGCCTGTTCGGCTCGGTCCTCGGCGGCCTGGCCGGGTTCTTCGGCGGCGGGTGGGACTCCCTCCTGTCCCGCCTCACGGACGTCTTCTTCGCGATCCCGGTCGTCCTCGGAGGCCTGGTCCTGCTGTCGGTGGTCACCAGCAACACCATCTGGCCGGTCATCGGGTTCATGGTCCTGCTCGGCTGGCCGCAGATCTCCCGCATCGCCCGAGGCTCGGTGATCACCGCCAAGCAGAACGACTACGTCCACGCCGCCAGGGCCCTGGGCGCCGGCCACTCCCGCATCCTGCTGCGCCACATCACGCCCAACGCGGTCGCCCCGGTGATCGTCGTCGCCACCATCGCCCTCGGCACCTACATCGCCCTGGAGGCGACCCTGTCCTACCTCGGCGTCGGTCTCAAGCCCCCCAGCGTGTCCTGGGGCATCGACATCTCCGCGGCCTCGCCCTACGTCCGCAACGCCCCGCACGCGCTGCTGTGGCCGTCCGGTGCCCTGGCGGTCACCGTACTGGCGTTCATCATGCTCGGCGACGCGGTGCGCGACGCCCTCGACCCGAAGCTGAGGTGACCTGAGCGCCATGCTGCTCGAAGTGCGTGATCTGCAGGTGGAGTTCCACACCCGGGACGGGGTCGCCAAGGCCGTCAACGGCGTCGACTACAGCGTCGACGCCGGCGAGACCCTCGCCGTGCTGGGCGAGTCCGGGTCCGGCAAGTCGGTCACCGCGCAGGCGATCATGGGCATCCTCGACATCCCGCCCGGGAAGATCACCGGCGGCGAGATCCTCTTCCAGGGCAGGGACCTGCTGAAGATGAAGGAGGACGAGCGCCGGAAGGTCCGCGGCGCCGGGATGGCGATGATCTTCCAGGACGCGCTGTCGTCCCTGAACCCGGTGCTGAGCGTCGGCGACCAGCTGGGGGAGATGTTCGTCGTCCACCGCGGCATGTCCCGCAAGGACGCCCGCGCCAAGGCGGTGGAGCTGATGGACCGGGTGCGCATCCCGGCCGCCGCGGAACGGGTCAGGCAGTACCCGCACCAGTTCTCCGGCGGCATGCGCCAGCGCATCATGATCGCGATGGCGCTCGCGCTCGAACCCGCGCTCATCATCGCCGACGAACCGACGACCGCCCTCGACGTCACCGTCCAGGCCCAGGTCATGGACCTGCTCGCGGAACTCCAGCGCGAGTACAACATGGGGCTCATCCTCATCACCCACGACCTCGGCGTGGTCGCCGACGTCGCCGACCACATCGCCGTGATGTACGCCGGCCGGATCGTCGAGACCGCCCCCGTGCACGACATCTACAAGGCTCCCGCCCACCCCTACACCCGCGGCCTGCTCGACTCCATTCCGCGTCTGGACCACAAGGGCCTGGAGCTGTACGCCATCAAGGGCCTGCCGCCCAACCTCATGAACATCCCGCCGGGCTGCGCCTTCCACCCGCGCTGCCCGATGGCCCAGGACGTGTGCCGCACCGACGTGCCGCCGCTGTACGAGGTCTCCGAGACCCGTGGCAGCGCCTGCCACTTCTGGAGGGAGTGCCTCGATGGCTGAGCCGATTCTGGAGGTCAGCGGCCTCGTCAAGCACTACCCGCTCACCCAGGGCATCCTCTTCAAGAAGCAGATCGGCGCGGTCAGGGCCGTCGACGGCGTCGATCTCACCCTGCACCAGGGCGAGACCCTCGGCATCGTCGGCGAGTCGGGCTGCGGCAAGTCCACGGTCGCCAAGATGCTGGTCAACCTCGAACGGCCGACGGCGGGCACCATCCGGTTCAAGGGCGAGGACATCACCCGCCTGTCGGGCCGGGCCCTGAGGGCCGTCCGCCGCAACATCCAGATGGTGTTCCAGGACCCCTACACCTCCCTCAACCCCCGCATGACGGTGGGCGACATCATCGGCGAGCCCTTCGACATCCACCCCGAGGTCGCGCCCAAGGGCGACCGGCGCCGCAGGGTCCGGGAACTGCTCGACGTCGTGGGCCTCAACCCCGAATACATCAACCGCTACCCGCACCAGTTCTCCGGCGGTCAGCGCCAGCGCATCGGCATCGCCCGGGGGCTGGCCCTGCGCCCCGAGGTGATCGTGGCGGACGAGCCGGTCTCCGCGCTCGACGTCTCCGTCCAGGCCCAGGTCGTCAACCTGCTGGAGAGCCTGCAGAAGGACTTCGACCTGTCGTACGTCTTCATCGCGCACGACCTGTCGATCGTCCGTCACATCTCCGACCGGGTCGGCGTGATGTATCTCGGGCGGATCGTGGAGATCGGCTCCGACGCGCAGATCTACGACCACCCGACGCACCCCTACACCCAGGCGCTGCTCTCCGCCGTCCCGGTCCCCGACCCGGAGGCCCGCGAGGAGCGCGAGCGGATCATCCTCGCCGGTGACGTCCCCTCACCGACGAACATCCCGTCCGGCTGCCGCTTCCGCACCCGCTGCTGGAAGGCCCGGGAGCGGTGCGCCCGGGAGGTGCCGGAACTCGCGGTACCGGAGGCGTTCCGGAGCGCGCAGGGTCCGGCGGTGCACGACTCGGCGTGCCACTTCGCGGAGGAGCGGCAGGTCGTCCCGCCGGAGGAGATCGGCAACGGGCCGGGGTGACACGACGCACCCCGGCCCGTCTACGGCACCCGCACGGCCGTACGCTGTTCAGCCTTCCGTGTCCGTATATCGGTGCCGCTTCCGCCAAGTTGCCTGCGTGTAAACATGTTTGAGGCGAGGCGACCTCAAGCCTTCCTGTGATTTCCATTGGTTTTCCTGTGGGTTTCCATCTGTGTATTTCACGGGGTGGTCGGGCCGGTGTATGTTCCGTGTCAATTCGGTGGTCCGGTGAACCGGCTTTCGTGCTGCCGGCGTGGACTCGGGAGGGGCGGGTCTGAAGTAAAGCGCGTCGGAGACCGGCTGTTCTGGCGCTCGCGATCAGTTGACCGCCCTCGGTGCTGATCGGGGTGCCCCGCAAGCGGGGGCTGGCGCTGACGGGTTCACCCCACCTTCCATCTTCCGGCGAGGTGTCCGTCCAATGCGTCACATCCGTACTGCCCTTCTTTCCCTCATGCTTGCCGCTTCGGCTGCCGCATGCGCCTCAGGATCCGATTCTCAAGGCGTAGGCCGGGCAGAGGGGGGTGGATCCCGCACCGCCGATGAGAGCGCCGGTGATTCGACTGCGTACCAGATCGATATCTGGGCGGACAACTGGATGGCTGTCTATGTCGACGGTGAACTGATCGGCGAAGACTCGGTGCCGATCACGACCGAACGCTCCTTCAACGCGGAGACGTTCACCTTCAGGGCTGTAGCTCCTTTCACTGTGGCGATTGAAGCAAAGGACTTCAAGGAGTCTGATTCCGGGCTCGAGTACATCGGCACGGACAAGCAGCAGATGGGTGACGGCGGCATGGTTGCGCAGGTTACCGACTTGGGGAGCGGAAAGGTCGTCGCAGCAACGGATGACTCCTGGTCTGAGCTTGTCGTGCACCGCGCCCCACTGAACACCGAATGCGAGAAGAGCACCGACCCGGATACCGCATGTGAGTCCGAGATCATTGATACCCCGAAGGACTGGACGAGCGCCGACTTCAATGACACGTCATGGGGGTCGGCAACTGAGTGGACTGTCGCCGACGTCGGGCCGAAGGGGGGCTACGCCGAAATCGAGTGGGATGACGGCGCCAAGCTGATCTGGGGTTCCGACCTCAAGATCGACAACACGATCCTCTTCCGAAAAGAGATCACCGCATGACATCGCTCCACCGGGGCGAGCACGCGTCCGTCGTCTTGGCACTCGCCTTGATCACTACCGCCTGCGGCGGCGGACCGACGACGACATCATCAGCAGCACCCACCAGATCGGACACGACCAGAGCCGAGGTGACCCCACATCCGAGCGGCACAGCGATGTCGAGCGGGTTCAGCATCGTCAGCCCGACGATGGCCGACGGCGGAGAACTACCCGTCGACTTCACCTGTGACGGTTCGGCGATCTCACCACCGATCGAGTGGGCCGACGTGCCCGACGGGACAAGAAGCCTAGCGGTGTTGATGGACCATCACGCCCCCGATGACGACTGGCACTGGTACTGGACACTGTGGGGCATCGATCCGGCCGTCACGGGCCTCGCGGCCGGCTCGAACGGCGATGCGACGGTCGGCACCAACAGTGTGAGTGATCAACTCGGCTACGCCCCTCCGTGTTCGAAGGGACCGGGGGAGAAGGCCTACACCATCACCGTGTACGCCCTGTCCGGGCCGGCCGAGCTGCCCGACCCGGCGGCTGTCGACCGTGAGGCGCTGCTGGCTGCTGTCGACGACATCACACTCGCCCGCGACTCCCTCACCGTCACCTACGCCCGCCGCTCATAGGAGTTCCTTCACATGCCTGACCCGCGCGAGCACCACGAACACGGCTGCATCCGGCTTCCTGCACACATGGTGACCAGGCGCCGGCTACTGCGAGCGGGGGCGGCCGGACTGGGTGCCGCCTTCCTCGGGGCATGCAGCGACTCCCCCAGGAACCGGAGTACGGGCACAGCCGAACGGACAAGCGGGGTGCCGCTCACCACGCTGAGCGGCTTCGAGGAGTTCGCCGACACCGTCAAGGTCGTCAGTGACGGCGAGTTCTGGCTCGTCGAGAGCAACGGCCTGCCGGCCCACAACATGATGGTGGGCATAACGAGTTGGCAGCAGCAGGTACCCGTGTCCCAGCCCTACACCGGGACCAACGCCTGGCGCATCCCTTCCGCGCCGGCGCTGGCAGACGAGCCGGTGTCGGGAAAGACGGCTCTCTACCGCGGGGCCATCGCTCTCGCGGTGAACGGCGTGCCGATCTTCAACGCGCTCAACAACCGAGGCGACGACGCATACCTGGCGGGCGAACTCGACAAGTGGGGCGGCCACGCCGGACGCGGTGACGACTACCACTACCACATCGCCCCTCTGCACCTGCAGGACTCCGTCGGCAAGGAACTCCCCATCGCCTATGCGCTCGACGGCTATCCCGTCTACGGCGAGACCGAGCCCGATGGCAGCACTGTCACCGGCCTGGACAGGTTCAACGGTCACGAGTCGCCCGATGGCACCTACCACTACCACGGCACGCGCACCTACCCCTACATCAACGGAGGTCTGCGAGGCGTGGTCAGCGTCGTGGACGACCAGGTGGACCCCCAGCCCGTCACCACACCGTTCCGGCCTGCCCAGACGCCGCTGGCCGGAGCGACCATCACAGGCTTCAAGTCCGCCACATCAGGCTCGTACCGGCTTGAGTACTCTCTGGACGGCGCCACCGGCGAGGTGGCGTACACCGTCACCTCATCGAGCGTCCACTTCACCTTCACCGATCCCCAGGGAACGGTGACGACCGAGACCTACGCACGGGAGGGCACCCGCGCCGGAACACCAGGATCCAGTACCACGGTCGAGAACTGACGGCAGCGGTGAGGTCCGCTGCGGATCGGCAACACCCCGAAAAGGGGCGCGGGGAGCCGCGCGACCGGCCGCGACGGCGCCGCCGGCGATCGGCGGCGCGTCTCGGCACGTCCGGCGGAGCGCTCAGGTCAGGGACAGCGACCGCTTGAGGAAGTCCAGCTGGAGGCGGAGCAGATTCTCCGCGACCGCCTCCTGCGGCGTCATGTGGGTGACACCGGACAGCGGCAGCACCTCGTGCGGGCGGCCGGCGGCCAGCAGGGCCGAGGACAGGCGCAGTGAGTGGGCGACCACGACGTTGTCGTCGGCGAGACCATGGATGATCATCATCGGCCGGTACGGCTCGGCGGCGTCGACCAGGCCGGCGTCGTCGATCAGCGAGTTGCGCCGGTACACCTCCGGCTGCTCGGCCGGGTGGCCCAGGTACCGCTCCTGGTAGTGGGTGTCGTACAGGCGCAGGTCGGTGACCGGGGCGCCCACCACCGCGGCGTGGAAGACGTCCGGGCGGCGCAGGACCGCCAGGGCCGCCAGATAGCCGCCGAAGGACCAGCCGCGCACGGCGACCCGGCTCAGGTCGAGCGGGAAGTCGCCGGCCAGCCCCTGGAGGGCGTCGACCTGGTCCTGGAGGACGACGGCGGCCAGGTCGTCCCGGACCGCCTTCTCCCAGGCGGGGGAGCGGCCCGGCGTGCCGCGGCCGTCCGCCACGACCACCGCGAAGCCCTGGTCGGCGAACCACTGCGAGGTCAGGTACGCGTTGTGCGCCGCGACCACCCGCTGGCCGTGCGGGCCGCCGTAGGGGTCCATGAGGACGGGCAGCGGCGCGCTCCCGTCGTAGTCCCGGGGCAACAGCACCGCGCACGGAACATGCCGTGCGCCCCCCTCGGCGAGCGTCACCCGGAGCGTCATGCCGGGGTCCTCGGCGTGACTGTGGACGGGCGCCACGTGCTTGCCGTCGCGCAGCACCCGCGCCTGCGTGCCCGGCCGGGCCGGCACGGCCGACACCAGGACGGTCACACCCCCGGCCCGGACCGCCGTGTGCACGCCGGGCTCCTGCGACACGCGCTCCACGCCCAGTTCGTTCACCCGGTAGACGTGCACCTCGCCGATCTCCGGAACCTCCGCGTCCGCGCCGGCCGAGGCCGAGACCAGCACGTCCTCGTCCCCGACGTCGAGGACCGCCCGCACATGCAACTGCCGGTTGGTCAACGGGCGTTCACCGACCGCGAGGACGCGCGCCCCGCCCTCGTCCGCGATCCGGACCAGCTGACCGGAGGGCGACCAGCACGGCACCCCGGCGAAAAGTTCCAGCCAAATCGGATCTTCGTCGGCGTGCACCATCCGGGTCGCACCGCTGTCCGGGTCCACCGCCAGGTACAGCTGGCTGCGCTGGTCGCGGGCCTGTACCAGAAGCAGCGGTGCACCCGCGGCTGACCAGTGCACTCGCGCCAGATACGGATAGCGCGCCCGGTCCCAGGAGACCTCCGTGCGTGCCCCGTCGAGGCCCACCACGAACAGCCGTACGTCCGCGTTGGCCGTGCCCGCCGCCGGATAGGCCACGTGGGATGGCTCACGTTCCGGCCTGGCCGGATCCGCGATCCACCACCGCTCCACCGGCGTGTCGTCCACGCGCGCCACCAGCAGCCGATCCGACTCCGGCGCCCACCAGAACCCGCGCGAACGTGCCATCTCCTCGGCCGCGACGAACTCCGCCAGCCCGTACGAGATCCCCTCGGCCTCGGGCTCCATCAGCGCCCGGTCCCCGTCGCCCTCGGTGCCCACCACCCGCAGGGCACCCCGCGCGGCATAGGCGACATGACGGCCGTCGGGGGAAGGGCGCGGGTCCACCACCGGCCCGGCGGCGGGCAGTTCGCGGGCCGTCCCGGCGCGCAGCTCCGCCGTGAAAAGCCGCCCTGACAAGGCGAAAGACGCGAGCTCCACGGCCGTGTCGGTGGCATAGCCGACGATGCCGGCGCCACCCTCCCGGCTCCGCTCGCGGCGCGCCCGCTCCTCGGGCGGCAGGGCCTCGTCGGCCCCGCCCAGCAGGGCTGCGGGGTCGGCGGCCGCGCGCTCGCTGCCGTCCGCCGGATCCAGCACCCACAGGGCGCCCGCCCGGTCCGTACCGGAACTCGACCTCAGGAACACGACACGGGTGCCGTCGGGCGCCACGGTGAAGGAACGCGGCGCGCCGAGGCTGAAACGCTGGGTGCGGGCGTGCCGCCGGGGAAAGGAGTCAGGCTCGGTCGTCATGCCTCGACCATATTGGCCATGCGCCCCCTTGCGCGTCCGTGCGCCGACCGATGCGCGCGTACGGATAGCTATGATCACTAACGCTGTGTGGGTATCAACCTGCTGGCTCCTGCGTGGACTTACACCGTGCCCTGCTCTGTTTGGAGGTGAACCGCCGTGGCACTCTCGATTTCGGCGGTGGTGCTGCTGGCGATCATCGTCTTCCTTCTCATCAAGAAGTCCGGACTGAAGGCGGCGCACGCGGTCGTCTGCATGCTGCTCGGGTTCTACCTCGCGTCGTCGACGGTGGCCCCCACGATCAGCGAGCTGACCACGAACATCGCGGGCATGATCGGCAACCTCAAGTTCTGACCTGCGCCGACCCGGCCGGGGGCCGGGTGACCGGGGGTGGGCGGGACCTGTGCCGCGGGCCCCGCGGCGTGTTCGGCGGACGGGGCGCGGGGGGCGACGTCCGCTCGTCCTCGATGGTGAGCGGGGCACGGTGCGTCCGGCTGCGAGGTGGAGGAGGGCGTGCCGGGCGCCGCGGGTGCTGTGCGGGACCTCCGAAAGACCCCCTAGGGTGGGTGGCATGACCGAACAGACCGCGCCCGCGTCCTCCCGGCCGGGGGAATCCCCGCCTCGCGCCGCGCGGCGTCTGCTCCTGGTGCACGCGCACCCGGACGACGAGTCGATCAACAACGGCGCGACCATGGCCAGGTATGCCGCCGAGGGCGCGCAGGTGACACTGGTGACCTGCACCCTCGGCGAGCGCGGCGAGGTCATCCCGCCCGAACTGCGGCACCTGAGCGGCGCCGCACTGGGCCAATGGCGGCTGGGCGAGCTGACGGCCGCCATGCGCGCCCTCGGTGTCACCGACTTCCGCCTGCTGGGCGGCGCCGGCCGCTACGGCGACTCCGGGATGACGGGCCTGCCCGACAACGACGACCCGCACTGCTTCTGGCAGGCCGACCCGGACGAGGCCGCCGGGCACCTCGTCCGGGTGATCCTGGAGACCAGCCCCCAGGTGCTGGTCACCTACGACGACAACGGCGGCTACGGCCACCCCGACCACATCCAGGCCCACCGGGTCGCCATGCGGGCGGTGCAGCTCGCCGCCGAGGCCGGCTGGACGATCCCGAAGGTCTACGTCAACCGGGTCCCGCGCCCCGTCGTCGAGGCCGCCTTCGACCGGCTGGCCGGCGACCTGCCCGGCCTGCCCTTCGACAGGAGTGCAGCCGTCGAGGACGTCCCCGGCGTGGTGGGGGAGGAACGCGTCACGGCGGCGGTCGACGGCACCGCGTACGCCGCGGCCAAGGCCGCGGCGATGCGGGCGCACGCCACCCAGGTCGAGGTCGCCGAACCCTACTTCGCCCTCTCCAACCAACTCGTGCAGCCCCTGTTCACCACCGAGTACTACGAGTTGGTACACGGGGAGCGCGCGCACGGCTCCGGGACGGGCGGGCCGGAGGGGGCCCTGCCGGAGACCGATCTGTTCGCCGGGACCTCCGCAGGGGGTTCCGCCGCGAACGCGTCGGGGGGCTCCGCCGTGAACGCGTCCGGTGGTTCCGCCGGAGACTCCGCGGGGATCTCACCCGGGAACGAGGGCGCCTCGTGAGCGACCGCATCACCTCCCCGCTCGCCCAGCCGTTCAAGCCGCCCTCGGCCGGACGGTTCGCCGCCTACCTCGGGCTGTTCCTCCTCGGCGCGGTCACCGGCATCGCCGGATCGCTGGTGCAGGCCGGCTGGTTCCCCGGCGGACTGCTGCTCGCCCTCGCGGGCGCGGGCGGGCTCTTCCTCGGCGGGTCCCGGGCCACCCGCAGCCGCGGGGGAGCCGTCGCGCCCGCCGCGGGCTGGGTGATCACCGTCATCGCCCTCACCGCCGGCCGTCCCGAGGGTGATTTCCTGTTCGGCGCGGGAAGCGGCTCCTACCTCTTCCTGCTCGGCGGCATGGCCCTCGCTGTGATCTGCGCCACGATCGGCGCGGGGAGGCAACCGGACGCCGGTTCCGTCCGACTTGGCAAGTGACGTACCACTTCGCCATAACACGCACGTGCGGGAGCGGTGGGGGTTTCCCCGATGGCCGGGGGATACGCGCCGGAGGTGGCCAGTATGGTGGTGCGCGCCGCCGAGCTGCCCGAGAGGATCTGACGCGGGCGGCGGAGCCAACCGGGAGAACCTGCCTTGAGCCGTGAAACTGACACTCCGTCCTCCGGGCCCGACGGGCGCGGCGGAGCCGCCTACCCCTCCGGGACGCCGCCGTACGGCACGCCGATGGCTTCCGACGGCGGCCCGGACGCCGGCCGCGCCGCCGGACAGCCGGAGGAGCGCAAGACCGAGACCACGCTGACGACCCGCATCCGGATCAACATCCCCGGATCCCGGCCGATTCCGCCGGTCGTCATGCGCACGCCGGTCGGCGAGTCCGAGGCCGTCGAGCCCGAGGCCGCCGAGCCGCAGCAGACCGGCGCCGCCCCTGCCCCCGCCCCCGGCGCTCCCGGCGCCGCCTCCCAGCCTGCGGCCGAACCCGAGCCCGCAGCACAGGAGAAGCCGACCAGCGACTGGTTCGCCCCCCGCAAGTCCGCGGCGAACAAGGCCCCCCAGAACGGCAGCGGGGCCAACGGCAGCGGCGCGCCGGGTGGTTCGGCCGCGAGCGGCGCCGCCCCGGCCGCGGGCGGCGCCCCGGCCGGTCCCGGTGCGCCGGGAGCCGGCCCTGCGGCTCCCGGCCCCACCGCTCCCGGCCGCCCCGGTGGTGTGGTCGGCTCCATGAAGGCTCCCGGCAACTCCCGCCCGGGCGGCCCGAACGGCGCCGGGCTGCCGAGCGCCACCGGTGGCCCCGTCGCGCCCGGCCACGGCGGCGGCACCGGCTCCTTCGACGTCACCGAGGCGCTGGCCGCCGGCCCGCTGGGCGGTGGCAACCGCCCCGGCCGGTCCGGCGAACCCGGCCGCGACGACCTGCCGTACCCCACCGGCGACGGCACCGACGGCTACGGCGCACCCGGTGGCCCGGGCGGCCCGGGCGGTCCCACCGGCTTCAACGGCCCCGGCGGCCCGAACGGCCCGCAGGGACCCGGTGGCCCGCACCACCCCTCCGGCCCGACCGGCGGCCCCGTGACCGGCGACGGCCCGATGGTGCCCCCGGTCGGCGGCGTCCCCTCCGTCCCCGGCGGCTCGCTGAGCGACGACACCGCGATCCTCACCCCGCAGCCCCCCGCCCCCGAGCCGCCCCCCGGCAGCTTCGCCGCGCCGCCCCACGACAACGTCTCCGGGCACACCGTCACCAGCGGCATCCCCGTCGTCCCCCCGGCCGACCGGCACGACGGCCCGTTCGCCGGGGGCGGCCCCCACCCCGACGCGTCGTTCGACGCGGACCGCGTCCACCCCGACGGTCCGCCGCCGCACCAGCAGGCCGACAGCAGGCGGAGCGCGCCTGCTCCGGCACCGAAGAGCACCGCGGCCCCGAAGAAGAAGGGCCGCAGCAAGCTCGCTCTCCTCGGTGCCGGCGTGATCGTGCTGGTCGCCGGCGCGTACGGCGCCGGACTGCTGATGAACCACTCCGACGTGCCCAAGGGCACCACCGTGCTCGGCGTCGACATCGGCGGCGGCACGCGTGACGAGGCCGTCAAGAAGCTCGACCAGGCCTTCGCCAAGCGGGTCGGCCAGCCCCTGCGGCTGTCCGTCGGCGGTACCACCGTCACCCTCAAACCCGACCAGGCAGGCCTGCAGTTCGACAAGGACGCCACGGTCGGCGCCGCCGCGCGCAGCGACTACAACCCGGTCTCCGTGATCGGCTCCCTCTTCGGGCAGCAGCGCGTGGTCCAGCCGGTCATGCCCGTCGACGAGGAGAAGCTCCAGGCCGCCCTGGAGAACGCCGCGGGCAGCACCGGCTCGGCGTCCGACGGCACGATCCGCTTCGAGTCCGGCAAGGCCGTCGCCGTGTACGGCAAGCCCTCCCGGGGCATCGACGTCGCCCGCTCCAAGTACGCCGTCGAGCAGGCCTACCGCACCCAGGTGGAGACCGGGACCAGCAGGCCCGTCGCCGTCTCCACCACCACCCGGCAGCCCACGGTCGGCAACGCCGAGGTCGACCGGATGATGAAGGAGTTCGCCCGGCCGGCGATGTCCGCGCGGGTCACCCTCAGGACGGCCGACGGCACCCACGAGATCGCCTTCAGCCCCGAGAAGTCCCTGTGGAAGTTCCTGAGGGTCAAGGCCGTCGACGGCAAGCTCGTCGACGCCCCCGACACCGACGCGCTGAAGCAGCTGTACGGCACCACCTTCGACGGCGTGCTCATCACCCGTGCCGACGGCCAGAAGACCCCGGTCACCGTCCAGGACGTCTACGGCGCCCTGCGACTGGCCCTGAAGAGCACCGGCGACCGGGTGGCGGTCATCGAGACCGACCCGAGCTGACGGGGCGCGGCTCCGGGGCGCCGCGGTCCGGCCCGGCGGTCCGCGTTCGCCGGGGTCCGGCGCTGCGGCTCCGGGAACACCGGGTCCGGCCGACCGCCGCGGGTCGGAGGGTCCGGGCGGCCGTACCGGTCCGAGGGACCGCCGGGCCCGCCGTATGGGCGGAGAGGCTGCCGGGCCGGAGTTCGGGCCGGCCGGTCCGCAGCGGCCGGCCGTTCGGCACGTCGTCGCAGGCGAGGCATGACATCTGTCATGCGGCACTCCGGACGGCCGGCACTGTCCCCGCCCGCGCCCCGCGGGCCACCATGGCCGCATGACAACGAAAGCCCCGGTGGTCGCGTTCGACCAGGTGAGCAAGGCCTACGGTGAGGTCCGGGCCGTGGACGAACTGACCCTGACCCTGCACCCCGGTGAGACCGTGGCCCTGCTCGGCCCCAACGGCGCCGGCAAGTCCACCACCCTCGACCTCCTCCTCGGCCTCAAGGCCGCCCACAGCGGCACCGTCAGCCTCTTCGGCTCCACCCCGCGCGAGGCGATCGTGCGCGGCCGGGTCGGCGCCATGCTGCAGACCGGCGGCCTGATGGACGAGGTCACCGTCGCCGAGCTGGTCCGCCTCGCCTGCGACCTGCACCCGCGGCCGTACCGGGTCTCCGACGTGCTCGCCCGCGCGGGCATCGCGCAGATCGCCGACCGCAAGGTCAACAAGCTCTCCGGCGGACAGGCCCAGCGCGTCCGCTTCGCCCTCGCCACCGCCGGCGACAGCGACCTGATCGTCCTCGACGAGCCGACCACCGGCATGGACGTCACCACCCGCCAGGCCTTCTGGGCCACCATGCGCGAGCAGGCCGACCAGGGCCGCACCGTCCTCTTCGCCACCCACTACCTCGAAGAGGCCGACGCCATCGCCGACCGGGTGCTCGTGCTGCACCGCGGCCGGCTGCTCGCCGACGGCACGGCCGCCGAGATCAAGGCGAAGGCCGGCGCCCGGCGCGTGTCCTTCGACCTGGAGGGCACGATCGACGAGACCTCGCTGCGCGAGCTGCCGTTCCTCACCACGATCGACGTGTCCGGCCAGACCGTCCGTATCCAGTCCTCCGACGCCGACGCCACCGTCCACGCCCTCTACGGGCTCGGCCTCTACCCCCGCAACCTGGAGGTCGCCGGGCTCGGCCTGGAGCAGGCCTTCGTCGCCATCACCGCCGCCGAGGAGGCCAAGCAGTCGTGAACAGCCTGATCAAACTGGAACTCACCCGGGCCCTGCGCAACCGCAAGTTCCTGTTCTTCTCGGTGATCTACCCCTCGGTGCTCTTCCTGCTCATCTCGGGCACCGCCGACGGCACCACCAAGATCGACGGCACCGGCCTGACCCTGCCGACGTACATGATGGTCTCCATGGCCTCCTTCGGCGCCCTGACCGCCGTCCTGATGGGCAACAGCGAACGCATCGCCAAGGAGCGCGAGAGCGGCTGGGTACGGCAGCTGCGGCTGACCACCCTCCCGGGCCGCGGCTACGTCCTCGCCAAGACCGCCAGCGCCGCCGTGGTCAGCCTGCCGTCGATCGTCGTCGTCTTCGCCGTCGCCGCCGCCGTGAAGGACGTGCGCCTCGACGCCTGGCAGTGGCTCGCGCTCACCGGCGCCATCTGGGCGGGCAGCCTGGTGTTCGCCGCGCTCGGTGTCGCCATCGGCTACCTCGCCAGCGGCGACGCGGTCCGCCCGATCACCATGATCACCTACTTCGGCCTGTCGATCCTCGGCGGCCTGTGGATGCCGACGACGAGCTTCCCCGGTTGGCTCCAGGACATCGCCCGCTGGGTGCCCACCCACGCGTACGCTGCCCTCGGGCAGGCGATCGAGCAGAGCCAGGCCCCGCACGTGAAGGACATCGCCATCCTGGCCGTCTTCTTCGCCCTGTTCACGGGCGGAGCGGCCTGGCTGTACCGGAAGGACACGCTGAAGGCGTGATGAAGGGCATCGGCCTCGGGCAGCGCCCGCAGAACCGCAGGCAACGCGTGCTGAAGGTGCTGTGGACCGGCATCTGGTTCGCCTACCTCCAGGCGCCGGTCGACGACCTGCTGCACGGCGGACTCAGCGACGGCGTACGGCTCCTCGGCTGGCTCGGCCTGGCCGCCTTCGTCTCCTGGTACTTCATCCTGATCTTCCGCGCCGGGCGCGGCGACCGCAACGCCCTGGTGCTCGGCGCGCTCGGAGTCCTCGCCGCCCAGGCCACGGTGCTGTCCCTCACCCTGGGCCGGGACTGGATGGTCCTGTACGTGTACGTGGCCGTGGCCTCCGGTGCGGCCCTGCCGATGCGCCTGTCCCGCTGGACGATCCCCTGCGCCTCGGCGCTGCTGACGGCGGTCGCCCTGACCGTCCCCGGCGGCGAGGACTTCCTGGCCGGCCTGCTCCTGCCGGCGCTGCTGGGCGGATTCTCCATGACGGGCGTGCGGGAACTGATCCGCACCACCATCGAGTTGCGCGAGGCCCGCGCCACCGTCGCCCAGCTCGCCGCCAACGAGGAGCGGCTGCGGCTCGCCCGCGACCTGCACGACCTGCTGGGCCACTCGCTGTCGCTGATCACCCTCAAGAGCGAGCTGGCGGGCCGCATGCTGCCCGGCCACCCGGAGAAGGCGGCCCAGCAGGTCGCCGACATCGAACAGGTCAGCCGCCAGGCCCTGGTGGACGTCCGCGAGGCGGTGACCGGCTACCGGCGCCCCCGCCTCGCCGCCGAACTCGCCGGGGCGAAGGCCGCCCTGACCGCGGCCGGCGTCGCCGCCGAACTCCCCACCGAACCCGGCCTCGACGGCGTCCCCGAGGACAGCGAGTCCGCCCTCGCCTGGGCGCTGCGCGAGGCCGTCACCAACGTCGTGCGGCACAGCGGCGCCCGCCGCTGCACGGTGGACGTCCTCCGCCGTCAGACGCTCGACGGCCCCGTCCTGGAACTCTCCGTCGAGGACGACGGCTCCGGCGGGGCGGGCAACGGCCCCGGCAACGGCCTCACGGGCCTGACCGAGCGCCTGGAGAAGGCGGGCGGCAGCCTGGAGGCGGGCCGGATGCGCAAGGGCTTCCTGCTGGTCGCCCGCGTCCCCGCCGCGCAGCCCGCGCCCGTAGGATCCGGGGCATGACGCGCATGATCAAGGTTCTGCTGGCCGAGGACCAGTCCATGGTCCGCGAGGCGCTCGCCGCGCTGCTCGGTCTGGAGGACGACATCGAGGTGGCCGTCCAGGTCGCGCGCGGCGACGAGGTCCTGGCAGCGGCCCGGGAGCACGGCGTGGACGTAGCCCTCCTCGACATCGAGATGCCGGGCGCGACCGGCATCGAGGCGGCGGCCCGGGTCCGCCGCGAACTACCGGACGTCAAGCTGGTCGTCCTGACCACCTTCGGCCGCCCCGGCTACCTCCGCAGCGCGATGGAGGCCGGCGCCGACGCCTTCCTGGTCAAGGACGCCCCCGCCGCCCAACTCGCCGCAGCCGTCCGCAAGGTGCTGGCGGGGGAGCGCGTCATCGACCCGACCCTGGCCGCGGCGGCCCTCGCCGAGGGCGCCAACCCCCTCACCGACCGCGAACGCGAGGTCCTGCGCGCAGCCGCCGACGGCTCCACGAACGCCGAACTCGCGGCGTCCCTCCACCTGTCCCAGGGCACCGTCCGCAACTACCTGTCGACGGCGATCCAGAAGCTCGCCGTACGCAACAGGACGGAAGCGGCCCGCATCGCCCGCGAGAAGGGCTGGCTGTAGCGCCGGGTTCCGGCGCGGCGGGCGCGGCCCGGCCGGCCGGTGCCACCGACCGGCCGATGCCACCGACCGGCACCGCTGATCCCTGCTGGGGATCGCCACGTATCGCCACGGATCGCCACGGTGGATCGGCGCCGGGGGATCGCTCCCCACGGCCGGGCACGGCCTCACCCTCCGGTCCGCCCGGTGCTGGAGGACCGTTCACCACGGCCGGGCACGGCCTCCTCCGGCCCGCCCGGCTCCGGTTTCACGTGCCGTCCACGTCCTCGGTCCCCAGAAGGACGCCGTACGTGCCGTCGTCCCTCGCCGTGACCGCGACCACGATCCCCTCGGGCTCGGCGGGCACACCGAAGGTGACCTTGTGGCTCACCGCGGGGTCACAGGGCTGGGACACCACCTGGTACAGCACCTTGCCGGCCGCGTCGTCGAAGTCGGCCGACAGCACGCCCCTGCCCGTGCAGACGATCTCGGCGGTGACCTCGCCCGCAGGGACGGCAGGTGTCCGGTGGCGGCCGGTTCCGCGGCCGGTCACCTCCAGCAGGGTGTTGCCGACCCCGTCCGACGAGAAGGACGGCAGTTCCGAGGGGGCCGTCTTCCCCGCCGTCGCCGCGGAGCGGCTCGGAACAGCCCCGGAAGGGCTGTGGTCGGTGCATCCTGCTGCTGCGACGGCCAGCACGAGAACAGCTGTGGCCCGGCGTAAGGACGGCATGCGCGTTCCTCTCCCCGTTTCTCCCCGTTTCCGTGAAGGGTAGACGGCAGTTTCCTCGTGCGATCCCCGTGGTGAGACGGGTCACGTCAGGAACAAGCAATTCCGGTTATCGGGCTCCTCGTAGGATCTATTTCCAGCCACCCTGTCCGGAATTCGCCGCTCGGGGTCGCCCTGGGGTCTCCGTGGATCGGCCCTGACGTCCGCCTCTGAAGGCGCGGGCTGTTCCCGTCGGGGTGCCGGGCGTGACTCGCGCGGGCCCGGTGAGCGGCCCGCGCCCCTTGGCGGCGACCTGGTGGCGCCCCGATGGCGTTGATCCTGATGGATGTCATCTCGCCCCGAATGTGACACGGGACTTTCGTCCAGGAGGCCTGCTCGGGACGTGGGCGAAAGGTGATGGACGGCGATCAGCCGCTCAAAAAGATCAAATATCCTTCGATATCGGCATGGATGATCGGTCTGCCGTTGGTTCATTCTTCTCGCCCCATGGTGCCTGATTCCCTGTTCTCGGAGTTGCGCCACATGGCTTGCCGTGACCTTGCGCGTGCTCGGAATGCGGGTGGACGACTCCGATTTCACAGGGATGGCGCCCGGTTCGGCCTGGGTGAATGACGCGCGACGGGGTGGTGCGGTCGCGGGTGATTGCATGTCGCACTCTTGATCGATTATGAGAACGGGGTTAAAGTCTCGGGGACTTTGTGGTGATCTTGTGAACCGGGGGGCGAGTTCCTGTGTCGTCGGGGTGGGTCGAACATGGCGTGAAAGGGCGTCAGAGACGAAGGGACCGCGCGAGAGCGAGGGCGGGAGCCGTCGTCCTCGCCACGGTGATGGCGACACTCGCCTTCCCCGTGCATCAGGTCTCCGCTTCTCCCTCCGAGTCGGATCCCGCACCCGTGTCGGAGGAACAGCAGGCCCTGACCGAGGCCGAGCAGTCCGGTCAGCGGGTGGAGGTGACGGGCAAGCGGTCCGAGCGGTCGACCGTGTTCGCCAACCCCGACGGCCACACCTTCACCCTGGAGGAGTCGACGGCCCCGGTACGGGTGCCCACGCCGGACGGCGGCTGGCAGGCGCCGGACGCGACGCTGGAGAAGCGTCCCGACGGATCGGTGGCGCCGAAGGCGGCGGCCGTGCAGATGGCGTTCTCCGGCGGTGGTGACCAGGCGCCCCTGGCCCGGATCACTGACCACGGCCGCTCGCTGGAACTGGGGTGGCCGGGCACGCTGCCCGCCCCCACGCTGGACGGCACCACCGCCTCGTACGCGGAGGTCCTGCCGGGTGTGGACCTGCGGGTGAACACGACGCCGGAGAGCTTCCAGCCGGTGTTCGTGGTGAAGACGCCTGAGGCCGCGGCCAGCAAGGAGCTGAAGAAGCTCACCTTCGGCCTGAAGGCCGTGCACCTGAACGTCCGTGAGGGCGCGTCCGGAAGCCTCGCGGCGGTCGACGACGCGGGTCGCACGGTGTTCAAGGCGCCGCCCGCGCGCATGTGGGACTCCGCCGGCGAGGGCGCCGGCCCGCAGACCCAACTCGCGCGGACCGAGGCCGCCGGCATCGGCGGGGCCGCACCGTCCGACCCGTCCGAGTCGGCGCCCTCGGGGTCCGGTGTCGAGCCCGGGCAGGGCGACGCGGTGACCCGCATGGACGTGGACGTCACGAAGGACTCCCTGTCGGTGGTGCCCGACGCCCAGATGCTCAGCGAGACGGACGCCGCGGACTTCCCGCTGTTCATCGACCCGGCGGTGGCCGCCGGCGTGTCGGAGCGCACCCTGCTGCGCAGCGACGGCTACACCTCGTACGGCTGGGGCAACGGCTCCGACAACGAGGGCAAGGGCATGGGCCACTGCAGCAGCTACGGCGGCTACTACTGCGGCCCGGGGTACACGCAGCGGCTCTACTTCGAGTTCTCCCCCTCCCAGCTGAGCGGCAAGAAGGTCCTCGACGCCACCTTCCGGGCCACGGAGACCTGGTCGTTCACCTGTGACGCGAAGTGGGTGGACCTGGTCCGCACCAACAACATCTCGTCCTCGACCACCTGGTCGTCGCGACCGGCGGAACTGGACTGGATGGTCGACCGCTGGGTGTCGGCGGGCCGCGGCTCGGCCTGCGATCCGTCGCAGCCCGCCGCGCCGATCGAGTTCCACGACAACCCCGCCGAGTCGAACGAGAACCTGACGCCGACGGTGCAGTCGTTCGCCGCGGGCAACTTCGCCCGGCTGACCCTGGAACTGAGGGCCCACGACGAGTCGGACACCGCCTCCTGGAAGCGCTTCAGGAACGACGCCGTCCTCTCGGTGCAGTACGTACCGCTGCCCGGCAAGCCCGACCAACTGGGCGTGGGCGTGACCAGCGTGTGTGCGAGCAATGCATCGGATCCGGCGATCGTGTTCACCCCCACCCTGCGGGCCAGGGCGCAGAGCCTGCCGGGCGGGGACCTGCGCAACCTGCGCGTCTATTTCGACCTGGACGAGCTGAACAGCGACGGCAGTTGGACCGACACAACCCCTGGGAACGGCTCCCTCTATCCCACGTCCGGCTTTGCCAAGGACGACCAAGTCGTCACCATGACATGGTCGGCCCTGACGGAAGGCAAGCTGTACCGCTACCACGCCTGGACATGGTCGTACTACGACGATCAGTCCCACTACCTCAGCAGTGCCGTGTCGACCGGGTTCTGCTATTTCAAGGTCGACCCCGAAGCACCGAAGGCACCGCAGATCACCTTCAACGAGCCGTACACCGAGTGCCGGTCCAGCGAGTACGGTGAAGAAGGTTCCTGCGTGGCGCAGGGCGGCCCGGGAGTCGAGGCAAAGTTCTCCGTCGCCCCGAACGCGGCGGACACGAACACGGATTCCTACGACTACCAGTACAAGCTGTCCACCGACACCAAATGGTCACCCGCCAGTGGTCCCGAAGCCACGGTGAGCGTGACTCCGCAGCACTCGGGGACGTACACCTTCCAGGTGCGTGCCGTCCAAAACACGGACGGTGGCCGTGCCGGGCAGACGGCGCAGGTGGAGTTCCTCGTCGCATCCGGTGCCGGTCCGACGGGCAGGTGGCACTTCGACGAGGCGAGCGGCGATGCCGTCGACTCGGCCGTGGCCGGCGGCGTCCCGCAGTACAACGCGGCCCTGCACGGCGGCGCGACACGTGACGACCGTGGCCGGAGAGGACTGATGACCCGGGACGAGCTCGGGAACCCTCTGGATCCGCCGATCACGGACAAGGGCCTGGCCCTGGACGGCAGCACCGGGTACGCGGCAACCACCGAACCCGTCGTCGACACCCGCGCCTCCTACACCGTCTCGGCCTGGGCCCGGTTGGACCGCCTGCCCAGCGACAACAGGACCGTCCTCGGGCAGGACGGCACCTTCTACAGCGGCTTCTACCTCTCCTACCAGGGCTCCGTCGGCACGTGGACGCTGCGGACGTCACCGAGGGACGACGGGAGCGGCAACATCACCGACCAGGTGGTGGTGGCCAAACAGCCGGCAACGGCTGGAGTGTGGACGCACCTGGCCGCTGTCTACGACGCGTCGACCAACGAGATCCGCCTCTACGTGAACGGCAAGCTGCAGGGCAGCGACACGGTGGCCTCCTCCCGGAAGGCGCAGGGGGCGCTGCAGATCGGTCGGGTGCTGTGGGCCGGTGCCTACTACGACTACTTCCCCGGGCAGATCGACGAGGTGAACGCCTGGCAGCGGGCCCTGACCGACGCGGAGGTGGCCGACGAGGCGGAGCTGTCCCTGAACGGCGCGTACAACCATGTCGAGCTGGTGGCCGACTGGTCGGCGGACGGAGGCAGCGGTACGACCCTCGCCGACACGGACTCCGGCTACGGCCGCAGTCTGACCCTGTCGGGCGACGCGCACCTGGACGGTACGGCGATCGTGCTGGACGGGTCCGGTGACGCCGCCAAGACTCCCGGACCGGTGGTCGACGACACCGGCTCCTTCACCCTCTCCACCGTCGCCTCCGTGGACAAGCAGAAGATCGCGGCCGAACCGATCGGCTACACGGCTCAGGTGGCGGGCCAGCGCACGTCGGACGGCTCCGGCTGGGGCCTGTGGTTCCAACTGGCCGACGTCCAGAACGAACTCAATGAGGACACCGGGGAAGAGGAGAGTGTCCCCACGGGGCACTGGTACTTCGGCCGGTTCGCCGACGGCGAGTTCGACGGGGTGAGCGCCGTTGCCGAGGTGGGCGCGGATGTGCGGCTGACCGGTGTCTACGACGCGCGGGCGGGCGAGATCAGGCTCTACGTCGGAGACCAGGACAAGGGCCCGAAGCCGTTCACCTCCGCAGCCGGCTCGGGAGACTTCGCCGTCGGCACCGGCTTCACCGGCGGCACCTGGCAGCACTACCTGCCCGGTCGCGTCAGCCGGGTATCGCTGTGGGCAGGCGCGATGGCCGGCTCCGACCAGGTCGACGACATCACGATGACGAGCGGCTGACACACACGGTGCAGGACCGGCGGAGCCGGTTCTGCACCGCACGGGATCGATCAGGGCGGATCCGGCGGTGTTCTGCCCGCAGGACGCGGACTTCATCCTTTGGAACTCGGTGGGACGAAATCGATGGTCTTTGGCATAGGCACCTCAAGAAAGTGGCGTAGTGCGGGGAGACGCCGCACCGGTCGGCTGCTCGGTCAGTCACTGGCGCTGGCCCTGGTCGTTCCCCTGGGGGTCGCTCAGGTCGCACAGGCGGCCGGCCCCACCGGTCTGGGACGCCCCGATGTACCCCCCTCACGCGTCACCAAGGTCGAGCCCTTCGACGGGCCCGGGGCGAAGGCGGCCCGGCAGAAGGTCGCCCGGGACAGGAAGGCCAACGCCGCGCAGGCCGCGCAGGCCGGCCAGGAACGCAGGAGCGCCTGGCCGAAGAAGGGAGAAGCGACCGTCGCCGTCCCCGACGGCACGGCGGGCAGCACCGGGCTGGCCAGGCCCGGCGGGCTCCCGGTGACGGTGACCCGCTCCTCCGGCAAGACGTCCCTGCGGGACGGCGACGTGCACCTGAGCGTCCTGGACCAGCAGGCCGCCCGGGAGGCCGGCATCACCGGGATCCTCCTGACGGCCGAGTCGGAGCAGGCCGGTACGGCCCGTTTCGATGTCGACTACAGCAAGTTCGCCTCCGCGGTGGGCGGCGGCTGGGCCCAGAGGCTGCGCCTGGTGCAGCTGCCCGCCTGCGCGCTGACGACGCCGCAGAAGCCCGAGTGCCGCAAGCAGACGCCATTGGCGTCGGACAACGACACCACCCACCAGACCGTCTCCGCCGACGTGCGGCTCCCTCAGACGACGAGCGGCCCGTCCGCACAGCTGATGCGCACCGCGTCCGGCGCCTCCGCCTCGGGCGCGACCGTCCTCGCGGTCACCGCCGCCTCCGCGGGCTCCGGCCAGTCGCCCAACGGCGCCGGCGACTACTCGGCGACCCAGCTGTCCGAGTCCTCGTCCTGGGAGGCCGGCGGCAACTCCGGCTCGTTCACCTGGTCGTACGGTTTCGCGACGCCGCCCGCGGCGGCGGGCCCCGCGCCGTCCCTCTCGCTGTCGTACGACTCCGGCAGCGTCGACGGCCGCACCGCGAGCACCAACAACCAAGGCACCTCCGTCGGTGAAGGGTTCACCCTCACCGAGTCCTACATCGAGCGCAGCTACGGCTCGTGCGACGACGACGGTCATGCTGACGTCTTCGACCAGTGCTGGAAGTACGACAACGCCACCCTCGTCCTGAACGGCAAGTCCACGCGACTGATCAAGGACGACTCCACCGGTGTGTGGCACCTGGCGGACGACGACGCATCGAAGGTCGTCCGGTCCACCGGCGCGGACAACGGGGACGACAACGGCGAGTACTGGACCGTCACCACCGGCGACGGCACCAAGTACGTCTTCGGCCTGAACAAACTGGACGGTGCCGGTACCCAGCGCACCAACTCCACCTGGACGGTGCCCGTCTTCGGCGACGACTCCGGCGAGCCCGGCTACTCGGCCGGCTCCACCTTCGCGGAACGGTCGCTCACCCAGGCCTGGCGGTGGAACCTCGACTACGTCGAGGACACCCGCGGCAATGCGGCGACCTACTGGTACACGAAGGAAGCGAACTACTACAAGAAGAACAAGGCGACGACGGCCGACGCGGTCTACACCCGAGGCGGCTATCCGAACAGGATCGAGTACGGTCTGCGCAAGGGCGCCCTGTTCACCGACAACGCCGACGCCAAGGTGACCTTCACCTACGACGAGCGCTGCACGGCCGCGGACTGCTCCAGCCTGACCAAGGACACCGCCGACGACTGGCCGGACGTGCCCTTCGACGCCCTGTGCACGAGTGGTGACACCGACTGCAACGCGGCCGGCCCGTCCTTCTTCAGCCGCAAGCGCCTGACCGGCATCCACACCTACTCCTACAACGCCACCACGGCCGCCTACGACTCGGTCGACTCCTGGGCACTGACCGAGGAGTACCTGGACGGCAACGACATCGGCGACAGCTCGGACCAGGTGCTGGCGCTCACGTCCATCACGCGGACGGGCAAGGCCGGCGCCACCCCCATCACCCTGAAGCCGATCTCGTTCACCTACCAGATGCGGCCCAACCGGGTCGACGCCACCGACGACATCCTGCCCCTCACCCGCCCCCGCATCTCCACCGTCACCTCGGAGACCGGCGCGATCACCGCGGTGACCCTGTCGCCCGCCGAGTGCGTGCGCAGTGAACTCTCCGGTGCCGCCGAGGACTCCAACACCCGCTCCTGCTACCCGCAGTACTGGCACATCAACGGTGCCGAGGAAGCCTCGATCGACTGGTTCCACAAGTACCGCGTCCTGGCCGTCACCGTGTTCGACCCGGCCGCGAACAACCCGGCGGTCGAGCACGCCTACTCCTACAGCGGAGCGGCCTGGCACTACAGCGACGACCCGTTCACGCCCAAGGACGAACGCACCTGGTCCGACTGGCGCGGCTACCGCCAGGTCACCGCCCTCACCGGCGCCACCAGCGCCACCCGCTCCAAGACGGTCTCCCTCTACCTGCAGGGAATGAACGGCGACAAGAAGAAGGACGGCACCACCAAGTCCGCCACCGTCGCCCCGCTGCTCGACACGGACGTCGACTTGCCCAACGCGACCGACAGCGACCGCTACGCGGGAATGCTGCGCCAGCAGGTGGCCTACAACGGCAGCCAGCCCATCAGCAGCCTCTTCAAGAACTACACCTACCGGCAGACGGCGAGCCAGAGCGTCCCCGACGCCGCCGACCAGGTAGCGCGGTGGGTCCGCGACACCACGACCTACACCAGCACCTACCTCACAGCCTCCGCCGGCTGGCGCACACGCGAGACCAAGGCGGCCTACGACGACCTCGGCATGGCCGTCTCCGTCGACGACTTCGGCCGGTACGGGGTGAGCGGCGACGAGACCTGCACCCGCACCTGGTACGCGCGCAACAACAGCCTCGGCATCACCGGCCTCGTCTCCCGCACCCGCACCGTGGCCCGCAGCTGCTCGGTCGCGGACAGCCAGCTCAGCCTGCCCCTGTCCGCCACCACGCGCGGCGACGTCCTCACCGACACCGCCGCCGTCTACGACACCGCCGACGCCACCACCTGGACCGCGGCGCAGACGCCCACCAAGGGCCAGGCGACCTGGACAGGCCGGGCCACCGGATACGCCGCCACCGCCGACACCAACGGCGACCGGCTCCCCCTCGGATGGCAGACGACCGCCACCACGACCTACGACACCCTCGGCCGCCTGCTCACCGTCACCGACACCGCGGGCCACACCACGTCCACGGCCTACACACCGGCGGCGAGCGGTCCGCTGACCAAGACCGTCACCTCCAACCCCAAGCTGTACAAGACGTACGTCTTCCTGGACCCGCGCCGCGCCCTGCCGCTGCGCAGCTACGACATCAACGTGAAGAAGACCGAGCAGGCGTACGACGCGCTCGGCCGTCTGACCGACGTGTGGCTGCCCAACCGGAGCAGCAGCGTCCAGGGTCCGAACCTGAAGTTCGACTACCACCTGGACAACGCCGAGGCGTCCTGGGTGTCGACCTCGACGGTGAAGAACGACGACACCTACAACACCAGCTACACGCTCTACGACGCTCTGCTGCGCCCCCTGCAGACGCAGACCCCCACCCCGCAGGGTGGCCGTCTGCTGACCGACATCCGCTACGACACCCGCGGCCTGGCCTGGGACGCCTCCACCGACATCTTCGACCCGACCAAGTCGCCCAACGGCACCTACACCCGCACCGGTTCCGGAGCGGCTCCCACGGAGACGCAGACCGTCTACGACGGCGCGGCACGGCCGACCACGAGGACCCTCTACGTCGGCGGCGTGAAGAAGTGGTCCACCACCACGAGCTACACCGGTGACTCCGTCGCCGCCACCGCGCTCGACGGCGGCTCCGCCCAGCGCACCGTCACCGACATCCGCGGGCGCACGGTCGAGACCCGCGCGTACGAGAGCACCAGCCCGGCCGACGCCGACTACGGCACCGGACCCGGTGCCGCCTACGCGTCGACCGCGTTCACCTACGGCCCGGACGGGCAGCTGAAGACCATCACCGGCCCCGACGGAGCCACCTGGTCCTACGGCTACGACCTGTTCGGCCGGCAGACCAGCGCGAGCGATCCCGACAAGGGCACCACGACCAGCGAGTACAACACGCTCGACCAGGTCATCAAGACCACCGACGCCCGCGGCACCTCGATCCTCTCCGCCTACGACGAACTGGGGCGGATCACCGGCACCTGGTCGGGTACCGAGACGGACGCCAACCAGCTCACCGCCCACACGTACGACACGGTCTTCAAGGGCCTTCCGTCCTCGTCCACCCGCTACGTCGGAGGCACGACCGGCGACGCCTACACACGGACCGTCACCGCGTACGACCCGCTGAGCCGGCCCACCGCGACCGAGCTCCACCTGCCCGACACCGACCCCGTCGTGCAGGCCGGCACACCCACCACGCTGGCGTTCGCGACGTACTACAACAACGACGGCACCGTGGGCACGACCAAGGAGCCCGCCCTCGGCGGCCTGCCCGCCGAGAACATCGACTACGACTACGACGGCCAGGGCAACCTCACCGAGATCGGCGGGGCCACCGGCTACCTGCGCAACGTGTCCTACTCGGCCCTGTCCCAGCCCGAGCAGCTCACTCTGGGCACCGGCGCCTCAGGGCTGAAGAACGTCTACGTCACCAACACCTTCGAGGAGGGAACCGGCCGCCTGATCAGCAGCAATGTCACGGACCAGACACACCCGTACATGCTGCAGGACCTGAACTACACGTACGACCAGTCCGGCAACGTCACCAAGATCAGCGACCCGACCACGCTCGGGGGCACCAGCAGCGCGGACACCCAGTGCTTCGCCTACGACGGGCACCAGCGCCTGACCGAGGCCTGGACACCGGCCTCCCAGGACTGCGCCACCGCTCGCAGCGCGACCGGGCTGTCCGGCCCGGCCCCGTACTGGACCAGCTACGCCTACAACACCGCGGGCCAGCGCACGTCCGAAACCGTCCACAAGGACACCGGCGACACCAAGACCACCTACTGCTACGCCAACTCCGCCCAGCCCCACACCCTGACCGGTACCAGCACCAAGGACGACTGCACCACGCCGGACCGCACCTACGCCTACGACAACACGGGCAACACGACCAGGCGTCCCGGCCCCGTGGCCACACAGAGCCTGACCTGGTACCCCGAGGGCAAGCTGGCCAAGCTGACGGAGAACGGCAACACCACCGACTACCTCTACGACGCCAGCGGCACCCTGCTGATCCGTTCCAAGCAGAACGGCGAACGCATCCTGTACGCCGGTGCCACCGAACTCCACCTCCGCGCGGACGGCTCCACCTGGGCCCAGCGCTACTACTCGGCGGGCGGCATCGCCGCCGCCATGCGCTCCAACGAGTCCGGGACGGCGAAACTCACCTACCTCACCGCCGACCACCACGGCACCTCCACCCTGGCCCTCACCCCGGACACGGCCCAGACCTTCACCAAGCGCTACACCACCCCCTTCGGCTCCGACCGCGGGGCACCCCTCTACGGCCCCTGGCCCGACGACAAGGGCTTCCTCGGCAAAACCCGCGACACCACCACCGGCCTCACCCACATAGGCGCTCGCGAATACGACCCGGGCATCGGCCAGTTCATCAGCATTGACCCCATCCTCAGCCCCGACCAGCCCGAATCCCTCAACGGCTACAGCTACGCCAACAACAACCCCGCAACTGCAAGCGACCCCACGGGACTCGAATCCTGCTACCCCCACTCCTGCTCCGGGGACAACGGAACGTACGGCACCTATCACCCTGAAAACGACCCCGCGTCCGACAAATCCAAAGGCTCCAGTCACAGTAGTAAGTCTGGAACGTCCCACGCCGCTGCAGGAAAGACAGCGAAAGGCGGGAAGCCTGTCGTCAATAAGATTGAGATTCCCAATTATGACGAGCTCTCCCGTTACGCTTCCGGATATGCCGATCAGGATACATATGACTTCCGTATTCAGCGCTGGGCCAAGGATATCTGTTTCGGAAGCGGTGGGAACGACTCTAAGTACACCGGATTCTGTGACACCGCCAAGAATGCCGGACTGCTGGAGGTAGGAAAAGACCCCTTCGGCGTTCAGGCGAACATCAACTGCGTCACCGGACACGGAGACTGTGTCGAGGCTGTCGTAACGGACCTCCTCTACCTGATCGGCGCAGGCTGGAACAGAGTTGCAGTCAAGGGGGCCGCTGCGGAACTGGCTGCTGCACGAGCCGTCTCCGTCGAGACCGAGGAAGCCGCCGTGGCGCGGCTACTGAAATCGGGCTGCAGCTTTTCATCCTCCACGCCGGTCCTGCTCAAGAATGGCACCGAAAAGCCCATCAGTAAGGTTAAACCGGACGATGAGGTGGCGACCGGAGATCCGGGAACAGGAAAGCGCAAGGGTGTCAGAACCGTCATTGCGCGTCTTGTTCACTACGATGACGATCTTGTCGAGCTGTACGTCCGTGAAAAAGATGGTCGTGTCTCAAGGCTCCACACGACCTCGCGTCACCCCTTCTGGGAAGAGAACCTCCACGGTTGGATCCCCGCCGGCAACCTTCAACCGGGTGACACGCTGGCCACCGCAGCAAACACTCAGGTCGAGGTCGTTGATGTAAGGGATGAGGCTGGCTCTGCCAGCATGTACAACCTCACAGTCAATGACCTTCACACGTACTATGTGCTGGCGGGCGAGACTCCCGTTCTTGTTCACAACAGCAACTGCAGTCTTTACAACGGGGACGGCTGGCAGCATGTGCTGGATGAGCACGTGAACGGCAGTCCAGGAGTCGCGCCTGGAAACACGACGTTCTCCGATTACCTGGATCTGGATGATATTGGAGATTTGATTCAGGATACTGCCAAGACGCGAGGGCGGCCGAATACCCCAGACCCGGTGACGGGTGTGCCTCGTGATGGAACAATCCACACGGTAGATTTTGAATATCCCGTAGGGTCGCGGGGTGAGACTAGTGTCGAAGTGATCCTCAATCCCGATGGATCTCTACGCACCGCCTATCCGAGGTGATTGCAATGGGTGAGTTCTCCCTGGATTGGATCATGGGCCAACCTGGCTCCGCGGAATTCGTCGTGAGCTTTCCGCAAGAGGTCATCGAAGTGCACACCACATACGTGGGAGATGGTCTCGGTTCCATCGTGAAGGCGGCGAATGACCTGCGGCTAGGGTCGAGTTCGGCCATCGCCTTCCTTCCTGCCGAGCCGGGTGGCACCTGTCTATTCTTCGCTGGCGCCAGCGAAGAGGCCTATCTTCAGGTCGTCCAATTCGCGGACATGCAATCCGAGTCTGGTCGCTGGAGCGGTGGGATTCTGCGGTGGCATGGCCGGGTTGGGGTCAGTCAGTTCATTCGCGGCGTAATGCGCATGGCAGAAGGTGTTCTGGTGCAATGTGGGGGTGCCGATGCGTATTCAAGAGCTTGGGGTGGCATCCCGTTCCCGGCGCGCGAACTGGATATTCTTCGGCGTGAGTGACGAAATCTGTGTGCGCCGTCATCGGATCTGAGTAGGCTCCTGCGAGGTCGGGCATTCCCCTTGAAGTCGGATTCGCTCACGGGTGATCCGGTGCCATCTCGCGCTATGTCATGATTGCAAATCTGAAGCCCCACCAGCTGTTGCTGGTGGGGCTTCAGTCAGGGCGCCTGCGTTCTCACCTGTCGGGTTGGATGAGGTCGATCGCGTGGCCGGGGTGCGACTTGTAGTAGTC
>NZ_JADWYM010000035.1 GCF_022414535.1 Streptomyces sp. MUM 2J | reverse complement strand
GGAGTCCCGTTCCTGCTGTTCAGGCGGGGGTTGTGGACGAATCAAGATCCCTAACGCAGCGGCGTTGACAGGATCCACGGATGCCGATCACCGACGTGTCGCCCGGAGTGTCCATCGCCTACGAGAGCTTCGGCGATCCCGCCGCCCCCCCTGTGCTGCTCGTGATGGGCTTCGGCGCCCAGATGATCGCCTGGCACGAGGACTTCTGCCGTGCGCTGGCGGATCGTGGCCGTCATGTGATCCGGTACGACAACCGCGACAGCGGCCTGTCCACCAAGTTCGACGACCATCCCGTAGACGTCGGCCGGTTCATCGCCGCTGTGCACTCGGGAGACGTCGCGTCCGCCCTCGCCATGGTCCCCTACGGACTGCAGGACATGGCAGCCGACGGACTGGGGCTGCTCGCCGCACTCGGTATCGAACGAGCCCACGTGGTGGGAGCGTCGATGGGCGGGATGATCGCCCAGACCATGGCCATCACCCGGCCGGACCGGGTGCTGACGCTGACGTCGATGATGTCCTCGACCGGCGAGAGCGAGTACGGCCGGCCCAGTCCCGAGGCCGAGGCGGTGCTGTTCAGCCCGAAGCCGCCGGACCGCGAGGGGTACGTCGCGGCGGCGGAACGGAGTCTGGTGTGGGCGTCCAAGCGCTACGGCGACCCCGCGGTCCTGCGGGAACTGGCCGCCGAAAGCTACGACCGTGCCCACTACCCTGCCGGGATCGGGCGTCAGCTCGGAGCGATGATCCTCAGCGGCTCGCGCGCGGACGCACTGCGCGAGCTCCGGGTGCCGACACTGGTGATCCATGGCCTGGACGACACGCTGATCGACCTCAGCGGTGGGCAGCGCACCGCGGAACTGGTGCCCGGAGCCAAGCTCCTCCTGGTCCCCGACATGGGGCACGACCGCCCCCGTGAGCTCTGGCCCGAGATCATCGGTGCCGTGGTGGACCACACCGGCTGAGCACGCGGGCGGCGAGGAGCCGCGGCGCACCGGGGCACCCTCCGTCCGGCGGCCGGGCTCGGCCGGGCTGGGGAGCGTGTGCGCCCGTGGTCCCCTGGGAACCGTCGGGGTCCGCCGGGCGGCACCACAGGGGGTGGTGCCGCCCGGCGAGCGGGCACCGGCCGCGCCACCTCGGGAGGCGCCGGGGCCGGTGCCCTGCCGGGCGCGGGCCGCTCCCGCCCGGTCACCCCCTAGCGGGCGAACGCCCTGCCGCGGTGTGCCTCGGCGCCGCACAGGCGCTTCTCGGTCGCAGTCATCTTGCGGGTGTTGACGACGAGCGCGTTGGTCACGCCGTCCGTTCCGTTCGCAGCCGGGCTGGTGACGGTGTCACGGAAGAACCAGTAGTAGTGACCCCACTTGGGGCTGTCGTAGTGGGTCTGCCACGTGCCCGAGACCTGTCGCATCACCTGGGCCCGGGAGATCCAGCCGATCTCTCCGGGCTGCACCGTCATGGTGAGCGAACTGCTCTCCGAGTGGGAGGTCGACCAGCTGTGGTTGTAGCTGGCGGTCACACTCAGATCCACGATCCCGGCGATCTTGCCGCCCGTCGTGACCGAGACGCCCAGAGAGTCGCTGGAGCCGACGGTGTCGCGCCATGTCACCGACTGGGTCGCGTGGGAGCTGCTGCAGTTGTAGAGGTTCTCGGAGACCTTGTGGAACCGTCCGCGATAGGCCTTGCCGAGCGTGGGGGAGTTGAAGGTGCACTTGCCAAGGCCGGATGCGCAGTCCGCCAGGAGCTGCCGGCGGGTCGGCTGCTCGTCGGCCGACGCGGACGGGGCGCCCGCCAGCGCAAGCACGCCGACTGCCGCTACGGGCAGGAAGCGTCCGGCGTGCCGACGAAAGCGATGTGGGGTCATCTCTTGTCTTCACCTCTTGCATGGGGGGGGGATCGGTGGACCGGGGCGACGCGCGTACCCGTGGTTGCCGTCGGGACGGCCGTTCCGGTTCACCGCCTGTTGCAGAGCGAGATCGCTCAGGACCCCGGGCAGGTTCGGCGTGATCACGCCAAAAAATGGCGCCTATCAGGCCAGTTGCTCTCGCTGTTCACCGGTGCGGCGCGCCGTGAGCCGGCTCCGGAGGCCGGCCGGGTGAGTCGCACCGCCGGGCGGGGCGCCGTGGGGTGGGGCGGCGCCATGGGGGCGGCGACACGTCCACATGTCGCACCGGCGGAAGTGAACGTCACTTTTCAGCCAACTCTCCGCCGGGTCGATCGTCGGCGGCCGTACGGCCGCGGGCCCGGGTGCGCGTTCGGCCCGGGGTGCCGCACTCCCCGGGGTGGTGTGCGCGGCGGGCGCGTTGCTGACCGATCATCATCGGTGTCACTGCAGCGCATGGTTACCAGGCGGTAGCTTCTTCGCACCCGCGATCCGGACCGATCCTCGCCGACCGCGACCCGCTCCCACCGAAGGACCACCGTGCACCGCCAGCTCCGCCGTGTCATAGCCCCGGCCGCGGTACTGACCGCAGCTCTGGCCACGCTGGGCGCCCCGCCCGCCCACGCCGCCGACACCAGCACCCCGCACCTCGACCGGGTCGAGGACGCCCTTCGGCGAGTCTCTCCCGGCCTGGAGGGCAGGGTGTGGGGACGGAGCGCCGGCAACGCCCTCGCCGCGGAGTCCGGCGACCCCGCCGGTTGGCTGCTGCAGACCCCGGGGTGCTGGGGCGACGCCTCCTGCGCGCAGCGCGCCGGTTCCCGCAAGCTGCTCTCGGCCATGACGCGTGACATCTCACGTGCGCAGCGCACGGTGGACATCTCCTCGCTCGCCCCGCTGCCCGACGGGGCGTTCAACGAGGCGATCGCCGACGGGCTGAGGGCGTCGGTGGCTGCCGGGCACCGGCCGAAGGTGCGCATCCTCGTGGGCGCGGCCCCGCTGTACCACGCCAACGTGATCCCCTCCGTGTACAAGAACGACCTGCTGGACCGGCTCGGTTCCGCGGCGGACGACATCACACTCGACGTCGCCTCCATGACGACGTCGAAGACCGCCTTCTCCTGGAACCACTCCAAGCTCGTCGTGGTCGACGGCGAGTCGGTGATCACCGGTGGGATCAACGACTGGAAGGGCGACTACCTCGACACCTCCCACCCGGTCACGGACGTCGACCTGGCGCTGCGCGGTCCCGCCGCCCGTACCGCGGGTGCCTACCTCGACACCCTGTGGGACTGGACCTGCCGCAACGCGGGCAATCCGGCGAAGGTGTGGCTGGCCACGTCCGGGGGAGCCTCGTGCATGGCCTCGCTCGAACGCGACGCCAACCCGGGGCCGGCCCCGGACCGTGGCACGACCCCCGTCATCGCCGTGGGCGGTCTCGGAATCGGCATCGAGGACCGTGACCCGTCCTCGTCCTTCCGGCTGCCCGCCCTCACGTCCGCCAGGGACGCCACCTGCTTCCCCCGTGTGGTGAGCGACCGTACCAACGCCGACCGCGACTACGACACGGTCAACCCGGAGGAGAGCGCGCTGCGCGCTCTGATCGCCAGTGCCCGTGACCACGTGGAGATCTCCCAGCAGGACCTCAACGCCTCATGTCCTCCACTGCCCCGCTACGACGTCCGTCTGTACGACACACTGGCGGCCAGGCTCGCGGCGGGCGTGAAGGTCAGGATCATCGTCAGCGACCCGGCCAACCGCGGGCTCATCGGTAGCGGAGGCTACTCCCAGATCAAGTCGCTGACCGAGATCAGCGACACGCTCCGCAAGCGCCTGGCCCTCGTCACGGGCGGCACCGCCGCCGCCGACCGGGCGATGTGCGCCAACCTGCAGCTGGCGTCGTTCCGCGCGGCCGACTCGGCCACCTGGGGGGACGGCGAGCCCTACGCCCTGCACCACAAGCTGATCTCCGTCGACGACTCGGCCTTCTACATCGGCTCGAAGAACCTCTATCCGTCCTGGCTCCAGGACTTCGGCTACATCGTCGAGGACGGTGCCGCCGCGCAGCAGCTCGAGCGGGACCTCCTCGATCCGCAGTGGAAGCACACCCGCCGCACGGCGACGTACGACTACACCACGGGTGTGTGCCCGCGCTGACGCCGGCGCCGCTCCGGCACGCTCAGGGGCCCGGTGCCCGCCCGAACGCGGTGGCCTCCCGGAAGCCGGTCACGCCGGTGCGACATGACCGGCTTCCGGGACGGCGGCGATGCCGAGGGCGACGCGTGCCGTGTGCGTCGGACCGCAGACACGGGCCGCCCCGTCCGTGCTGCCCGTGGTGATGGGGAGCGCGGCAACGCAGCGGTGAAGCAGGTCCTGTTGCGCCGGGAAGGATGACGCGGCAACCGGTCGGGCCCGCGGGGGCCGAGGGGTGTGTGAGCGGCGTGTCCGCATCCGGTCCGGTCCCTCTCCGTGTCCGGTTCCCCTCCGCGCCCGATCGCGTTCCACAAGCCGGTCAGGGTGAACAGCTCCTGCTCGGGGGCGTGTTGGCCGCAGCCATCGGCGGTCGACCTCCGCAGCCCCGCAAACGCCGGGGCCCGACACCCCGACTGGTCCGGCATCACCCGCGCCGGGCTCCCGCGCATCACGCCCCGGCCGGACACCCGCCCTCGTCCGGCTCGGCAGGGGGAAGGACCAGGTATGTGGGCAGGGTGGGCCGATGGGACCCGGAGACAGGGCCGTTCGGCCCTGGGGCAGGGGGTGTGCCACAGCTCACACTGGCGCGGGCAGGTTCCGGTGCCGTGGACCGGGCCCTTCGGCCCGGTCCACGGCACCGGAACCCTCCGGCCTGAGAGGAGTCCCGTCGCGTGACCAACTCATACGCTCCCGGCCACACCGGGCAGAACAGGGCAACGACACCCCTGCGCCCGCGTGTGCCGATGCCCCTGGAGCCCGCCGAGGCGCTGCGGCTGCTGGGCACGGTCCCCCTGGGGCGGATCGTCTTCACCCGGCACGCGCTGCCCGCGATCCGGCCGGTCAACCATCTGCTGGAAGGGGACGACATCATCGTGCGTACCCACAAGTGGACCGCCCTGGCCCGGCAGGTCGACCCCGGTGAGGGACCCGGGGTGGTCGTGGCCTACGAGGCGGACGCCATCGACCCCGTCACCCATCTGGGCTGGAGCGTCGTGGCCACCGGATACGCACACCTGATCACCGGCCAGGACGAGCTGGAGCACTACGGCCGGCTGCTGCGGCCCTGGGCGGAGCAGCCCATGGACTGCGCGGTGCGTATCCGTCCGGAGGAGATATCCGGCCTCCGGCTCGTCGCCTGACCGCGGGACGGCGTGCCGACTCCCGGGACGGCCTCGCTCCGGTGCCCGACACACCGGCCGCGTCACCCGTCCCACCGCGAGGACGCCGATTCCAGCCGGCTTTCCCCCGGTTGCCATCGCACCTCTCCCGCTCGTCCCGCCCCTGGCACGCAGCGTTCCGGAACACCCCGGGTCACGGCACGGCACCCAGCGCCCGGTGCCCGATCCCTCACATCGCACGACGGAACACCTCCCATGACACACCACAGCACCTCCCGACCGCTCCATGCCGCCCGCGCCCCGCGGCCGGGCGAACCAGGACGGCGGCCGCCCGCGCAGGTCGCCAACGGCGCCGGCCCCGGCCTGGCCTGGCTCCTGATCGCCACCGGCGCGCTCGGCATTCTGGCCTCCTTCACCATCACCCTCGACAAGCTCCGGCTTCTGGAGGATCCGCACTTCTCCCCGTCCTGCAACCTCAGCCCGGTGTTGTCCTGCACGAGCGTGATGAGCAGCGACCAGGCAGCCGTCTTCGGCTTCCCCAACCCCCTGCTCGGCCTGCTGCTCTACCCCGCGGCCGTCACCATCGGCTGTGCCGTGCTGGCCGGCGCCCGCCTGCGGCGCTGGTTCTGGCTCGGCCTCAACCTCGTCACCCTGCTCGCCGCCGCCTTCTGCATGTGGCTGATGACACAGGCCCTGTACGTGATCGGCACGCTCTGCCTGTGGTGTTGCCTGACCTGGGCGGTGACCATCGCGCAGGTGTGCTACGTCACCACCCACAACCTGATCCGGGGCATCCTCCCCGCCCCGCGCCCCCTCGTCACCTTTCTGCGTGAGTTCCACTGGGTCGTGCCGGTCACCTGGAGCCTGGGCATCGGCCTGCTGATCATCACCCGCTTCTGGACCTACTGGCACACCCTCCTGTGACCCTGCTCCCCACCACCTGCACCCGCCTTCCACACACCCTGCGCCGACCGGGCGGACCTCACGCCCGGTGCCGGCCCCTGTACAGACGTTCAGCGGCCGAACCCACCACCGATCCCGGCATGAACGGCAGGAACACCATGCCATCGACCGTCACGCGCAGCAGCCCGCTCCCCGACGGCGGCATATCGCCGCCCCGACCACCCACCGACCGTGATCGTCTGACCCGCCTACACCCCTCCCCACCGACCCGTCACGGACCGTCCATGCGTGACCGCCCCGCACCCGGCGCAGCGGCCGATGCCCTCGCACAATGGCTGATCGACCTGTACTGCACGCGCTACGCCGCAACCGACCCCGCCCCGTGCCCCATCCCCCACCGGCACGGCCCGCCTCCCCTGTGCGCACACACCGCCGGACAACTGCGCCGCTGGTCCGCCGCACGCGCCCGCACCGCGCTCCGCCAGCACCCTCACGACCTTCCGTGCCAGCACCGCATCCTGCGTGAACACCAGTCCCTGATCGCTTGGTTGGCCGACCACGGCTACGGAGCACTCACCGCGCCGCACTGCCGCCCTCCTCAGCCCCCGGCCGCACCAGCCACCACGTGGGAACACGCCGCAACATCACCCGAACACGGCCAAAACACCCCCACGAGACCCACGTGATCCCTCCGCACGTGGTGACCGCGAAGGCCGGGACGGGACGCCGGGGGTGACGGAGAGCGCGCCGAGTGCGCTGGAAGGAGTGAGGTGTGCGCTCGCTCTGCGTCCTGTGACGGTGAACGAGGCTATTTTTGCGGTTCGTTACGATTGTTAGGCAATAACATTGCTGTAAGTCACTGGGGTTGGGCAGGCATACGGCAGTACGGTTCCGGCACTCGGCAGTAGGAGATCAGTGCGGCCGTAGGGGCGGTCGCCACTCACGCCGAAGAAGCCGGAGACAGTGCATGCGTGTGTACTCCGCACGGCGCAGACCGCGCCGCGGCGCGGAAAGGAGCGGTCGGGCGGCTCTCGCCGCCGTCGCTGCCGCACTCCTGATAGCGGGGACGGGACATGTCGCCGCGTACGGAGCGGATGGGACGGGATCCGGCCGCCACGACCTGGCAGGCGACGAGTCCCATGAACTGATGGAGTCCCTCGACGCGTTCAACGAGCCGAGGCTCTCGCCCAGCGGCCAGGTCACGCCCGGCGCGTACGCCGACGCCTGGGCGCACATCACCACCATGCCGGTGGCGTCCGGCAGCTGGAACGAGGTCACCACGTCCCCGTACAACGAGGACGCGCTGCACTACCGCGACCGCTCGGCCTCCAACTCCGGTGGCGGCGCCGGCCACTCGGCGGGCCGTGTCGCCGCGCTGGCCACCGATCCGACACACCGGGGCGTGGTGTACGCGGGCGCCGCCGGCGGCGGTGTGTTCCGCTCCACCGACGACGGCAGGACGTGGGCACCGATCGCCGACCAGTTGCCCGCGCTGTCGGTGGGTGCGCTCGCGGTCGCGCCCGACGGATCGCTGTGGCTGGCCACCGGCGAAGCGACCACCGCCTCCGACAACTACCTGGGCAGCGGCGTCTACCGCCTCGCGGACCCGGTCACCGGCACCTTCGGTGAGGGCGACAAGGTGGGCGGTGCGGAGCTGGACTCCGCCTCCATCCACGCCGTCACCTTCGACGCGGCCGCCGGATACGTCTTCGCGGCCTCTTCGCACGGGGTCTTCCGCCGCCCGCTGTCGGCCGGGCGGTCCACCACGTGGACGAAGGTCCTCGCCCCCTGCGCGGGCGTCGGCGTCAGCGGAGTGAGCTGCGGAGTGGACAGCCACTACGCGGACATCGCCAACGACATCGCCGTACGCCCCGGTAGCGACGGCACCGCGCTCCTGGCCAACGTGGCCTGGCGCAGCGGCGCCGACTACAACGGGTTCTACTACTCCGACGACGCCGGTACCACCTGGAAGCGGGCCAATCCGACCGGCGCGATCAACCCCGCCGAGATCGGCAACGCCTCCTTCGCCTACGCGGCCGACGGCAGCAAGCTGTACGTGTCGATGGAGTCGCCCAAGCTCCTGGCCAAAGCCACCGGCGCGGGCGTCTACTCGGTGCTGGCCGGCGTGTACGTCAGCCGGAGTGGTGACGCCGGCGGATCGTTCAGGCAGATCGCGACCTCCTCGTCCCTGTCGACGACCGGCTCCGCGATGAAGGTCAGCGAGATCGGCACCGGCTACCAGCCCGGCTCCCAGTCCTGGTACGACCAGGTCATCGCGGTCGACCCGAGCGACCCGGACCACGTCTACCTCGGGCTTGAGGAGATGTTCGAGTCCCGGGACGGCGGCGCCACCTGGAAGGCGATCGGCCGGTACTGGGACTTCGGCATGCCGTGCTTCTCCTACGACCCGGACGCGAACTCCTGCGACGGCGACGTGATGCACTCCGACCAGCATGCTGTGGCCTTCTCGCAGTGGAAGGACGGCACACCGGAGGTGTTCGTCGGCAACGACGGTGGCGCCTACGCCCGCCCCACCGCGCAGACCACCGACGGCTGGCGCAACCTCAACGCGTCGGGCACCCTGCGCAACCTCCAGTACTACTCGGTGCGCGCGGGGAGGATGACCGACGGCAGCGGCGACGCCGTCTGGGGCGGCCTGCAGGACAACGGCGTCTCGCTGCTCACACCCGAGGGTGCCACCTACCAGGGCCGGCAGCTGAACCCGGACGGTGAGATGGTCTCCCCGTTCGGCGGAGACGGCGGCGACCAACTGGTCAACCCCGACAACGGTTGCCAGGCGGTCGGGGAGTACGTCGACCTGGCCCTGCAGATCACCAACAACTGCGGCTACACCGCGAGCGACGACGGATCCGAAGACGTGATCACGGACATCGCACCCGGCGACCCGGGGGCCCGTTTCATCGCGCCGTTCGGAGCGGACGAGACGGACCCGAACGGCCTGTGGGTCGCGGGCGGCCAGTACGTCTGGGGCAACACCAGGACCTGGCAGAGCACCTCCGGCGCCGACTGGACCAAGCTGTACGACCTGGGCGCCGGTCACTCGGCCTCGGCGATCGCCAGCCGCAACCACGTGACGTGGGCAGCCTGGTGCGGCCCCTGCTACACGGTCACCGAGTCCTTCGGCCGGGGCATCGCCACCGACTACGGCGGCACCTGGCACCAGGTGGCCCTGCCCGGAGCCTTCCCCAACCGCTACGTCTCCAGCCTGGCCATCGACCCGTCCGACGCCTCCGGCAAGACGGTCTACGCGGTGGTCAACGGCTTCTCGCGGCACTGGAACGAGGGCCCCGGCGCCGGCTACGGCCACGTCTGGAGGACGACGGACGGCGGCCAGACCTGGACCGACGTCAGCGGCGACGCCTCCGCCTCCGACTCCTTCCCCGACGCCCCGGCCAACGCGGCACTGGTCACCGGGGACGGCACCCTCGTGGTCGCCACCGACCTGGGCGTGTTCACCAGCACCTCGGCCGGCCACTGGACCCGCCTGGGCACGAATCTGCCCACCTCACCGGTGGTGTACCTCTCGCCGAGCCCGGACGGCACCGAGGTGTACGCCGCCACGCACGGCCGCGGCATCTGGAAGACACGGATGCCGTAGCACGACACCTGACTGCGCGCCGAACCCGGCGACCGACGGGACAGCAGTCACGATGCCCACGGACCGCATCAGGGATGCCGTTGGTCGATCCGTCCCGCCGAGTGTGAACTCGGCGGGACGGAGTCGTTCCAGGTGGTTGGTGCGGGTGCGGGACGTCGGTCTGCCGCAGGTCCGGGCGTCGATTCGGGCCGGGCCCTCGGGAGGGCTCCGGTGGGGTGGTCCCTTTCGGCTCGCCCGTGCCGAAGGGCAGCCGGGCCAGCCGGTGCGTGCTCGGGGTGGTGCCCGCTCGGGTGACGGTGACCGTGGAACCCCGGGGGACGACGGCGGTCGGTCTGCTTCCCGGATCGCCGGGTGCCCGTTCCGCCGGGCGGGACCGGACACTGGTGACACGACCGGAGCCGCCGCCGACCGTGACGGTCGAGGCGGGTGCCGGGCCCTCGGTGTCCGGCACGCTTCAGGCCACATGCGGATGGATGGTTCCATCTGCTCGGTTCGGGTCCGTGGGCTCGGCCGGGCAGCTTGTTCGTGCCCGGGCCGCTGCGCAAGCGGACGGTGGTGCGCCGCTCCTGCGAGGACGGGTAGACCCCTCGTGAGGTGATCAATGTCGGGCGTCCCCGGGACGGTTCGACGTTCCGGAGGTCACGGCCCCGATGACACAGGCCGGAACTCCCGGGGCGGCGAAAGAGCTCCCTGTGGAAGGTCCGATACCCGGGGGGTATCGGACCTTCCACACTGGTATTGGACACCCGGATCGGGGGTGCCGGACGATGACCGCATGTCACCTCTTCCCATGCCGTCCGCCTGGGCGGGACCTCTCCCAGAGGCCGCACCTCCATCCGACATGACCCTGTACCAGTTGCCCACGGGAACCTACGAGACCAGGGCGGTCTTCGCGTTCAAGGGCGGCTCGTTCCGCGACAAACGTCCTTTCGCCGCCACGTCGGTCCTGGTGCAGCACCCGCACGGCGATCTGTTGATCGATGCCGGTTTCGGCTCCCGGGTCGATGCGCATATGCGGGCTCTCCCGCGCATCGAGCGCGCTCCGCACCAGTTGGGCAGCACCGTGAGTGAGCAGCTCAGGGCCAAGGGCCACGACCAAAGCAACCTTCGTGGGGTGCTGGTGACGCACTCTCACTGGGATCACGTGAGCGGTCTCGACGATCTCCGGCTTCCGATCTGGATCAATGAGGGTGAACTGCAATATGCGGGCCAGGACAAAGGCGGACGAGTTTTCCGCGAGATCTCCGGCAGTCACAGGATTCACCGATACGAATTCAGGGACGGACCCTATCTGGGCTTTGCGTCGAGCTACGACGTGTACGGCGACGGCTCGGTCGTCATCGTCCCCGCCAGGGGGCACACGACCGGCTCTGTGATCACCTTCGTCGCTCTGCCGAGCGGGCAGCGGTATGCCTTCATCGGTGACCTGACCTGGCAACTCGATGCCATGGTCCGCCGTGCTGAGCGGCCGCTCATGATGCGGATGCTCGCCGACACCGATCCCAAGCTGGTGCGCGAGGACATGCTTCGCGTGATCGCGCTCACGGACACCATGCAGATCGTCCCTTCCCACGATGTTTCCGCGTACGACGGGATCCCCGCGCTCCTCGATTGACCGGCGCCGGTCCCGAAGCGCCCGGCCGTTGAGCATCTCCGATCCCGCCGAATCGAAGGAAGACCTCTCATGAACGTCAACGGCACCACCAGCGACGTCGTGCTCGAAGCGCTCCGGCGTCGGCCCGCCGAGCGGCGGCGCATCCTGTTCACCGGCGCGACCATCCTCACCATGGACTCCGATCCCGGCGTCATCGACGACGGCGACCTCCTCGTCGAGGGTGACGGCCCGAGGACGTGTACGTCGACACCCGGCTGGCCGCCCCTACCGCGATCGACAGCCCCGTCCCCTGTCCTCCCGCCGCTCCTCCCACGGGCCGCGGGAACCCAGTGCATGCCGGGGCGCCGGCGGGCCGCGGAGAGCCGGCCCCGAAGGCGAGGGCGATGCCGGATCCTCCCCGGCCTCGAAGACCGGGCCCCGGTGCGGGCGCCCGCCGCCGGACGAGAACGATCCAGGGACGTCACGCCCGATACCGTTCGGGTATCGTCAATGGTGATGGACCTACGCCTGCTGCGGTACTTCGTGGCCGTCGCCGAGGAGCGCCATTTCGGCAGGGCCGCTGCTCGGCTGCACATGACCCAGCCGCCACTGACCCGCGCCATCCAGCGGCTGGAGGCGGATCTGGGCGCTCCCCTGCTGGTCCGCTCGGCCTCCGGCGTGACGTTGACCGCGGCCGGGAGCACGCTGTACGACGAAGCGCGCACACTGCTCGCCCAGGCCGATCACGCCCGTGCCCGGGTCACGGCCGCGGCCAAGGTGGCAAGCCTCACCATCGGCACACTCGGCGACAGCATAGAACGCACCCACGTCGGCGCCGGCACGTCCCTCGCGACCGCCTTCCGCCGCCACCATCCGGGTGTCAAGGTCCGTGTTCTCGAAGCCGACCTCGGTGACCCGACGGGCGGACTGCGCGCCGGCCTGGTCGATGTCGCCGTGACCCGGGCACCGTTCGACGACACCGGAATCACCAGCCGTGCCATCCGCTCCGAACCCGTCGGCGTGGTCCTGCGCACCGACGACCCGCTCGCCGAGCGCGAACTCCTGTATCTGGCCGACCTCGACGACCGCACTTGGTTCCAATTTCCCGACGGTACCGACCCGCTCTGGCGTGCCTACTGGAACGGTGTCAAGCCCGGCGAGCCGCTGCGCGAGGGGCCTGTGGTGCGTACCGTCCACGAGTGCGTCCGGGCCGTACTGTGGAACGGAACACTCGGACTGGCGCCACTCGGCCACGAGTTGGCGTCGCTCGGCCACGAGACCCCCGACGGCCTCACCGTCGTCCCCCTGGCCGACATGCCGCCGAGCCCGGTGATCGTCGCCTGGCGCGCTGGCGACGCCAACCCCCTGGTCCACTCGTTCGTTGAGCTGGCCTCGCCCGCCACCCGCCGTCCACGCTCGACACGGTGAGCTCAGCCGGCGGGAAGTGGCAGGCCGAAGGGTTAGTGAGACCGGTACTCGGTGCCGAGTGCCGTGCGCAGGGTGGCGACGGCCTGGTTGATGGCGGCTTCGGCGGCGTGGGTGTCGCGCAGGGCGTTGAGCATGACGAAGTCGTGGATGATGCCCTGGTAGCGCACGGCGGTGACCGGGACACCGGCCTGGCGGAGCTTGCTCGCATAGGCCTCGCCCTCGTCGCGCAGCACGTCGGCCTCGCCGGTGATGACCAGGGCCGGGGGCAGTCCCCGCAGCTGGTCGGTGGTGGCGCGCAGCGGTGAGGCGGTGATCTCGGCTCGCTGGTTCTCGTCGGTGGTGTACTGGTCCCAGAACCACTGCATGGCGTCGCGGCGCAGGAAGTACCCTTCCGCGAACTGGTGGTAGGAGGGGGTGTCGAAGGCCGCGTCGGTGACCGGGTAGAACAACACCTGCTGCGCCAGCGCTACGTCGCCGCGCTCCTTGGCCATCAGGGTCAGCGCGGCCGACATGTTGCCGCCGACGGAGTCGCCGGCCACCGCGATCCGGGTGGCGTCCAGGCCGTTGGCCGGTCCCTCGCGGACGATCCACTGGGCGACGGCGTAGTTCTGCTCGATGGCGACCGGGTAGCGGGCCTCGGGGGACAGGTCGTATTCGGGGAAGACGACGGCCGCCCGGGCGCCGACGGCCAGTTCGCGCACCAGACGGTCGTGTGTGTGGGCGTTGCCGAACACCCAGCCGGCGCCGTGGATGTAGACGATCACCGGCAGTGTCCCGTCGGCGTCGGCCGGCCGGATGACGCGGGTCCGGACCGACCCGGTCGGGCCGCCCTGGACGGTCACCCATTCCTCGGTGATCTCCGGCTTGCTGATCTCACCGGACTGCACCTCGTCGACGGTCCTGCGGCCTTCGGCAGGACCGAGGTCGAAGAGGTACGGCGGGTTCGCGGTGGCCTCGGCGAAGGCGGCGGCGGCCGGCTCCAGCACTGGGCGGGTGGTGGTCTCGGACATGGGGTGCTCCGTAGGTCGTGGGGCGGTCCGGGTGGGCCGCACGTGGCTTGTGGGGGGCGTGCCTCCGGCGGCCCCCGAAGAGTGGCGGTCCGGCTCTCCGGGCCACCACGGCTGCGGATGGAGATGCGCACGCAGGTGGCCGCCGTCGCCGTGGCCCGCCGAAGGGTGAGCGTGCTGTGGACCCGCCTGCGCGACGGCCGGGGTGTCACCCCCGCCCCGCCGCTCGCGTAGGTGGCTCTGCTTCGTCATGGCGACACCTCGTGGGTCGTGTCGGCCGGTCGGTCGGCGGTCACGAAACGAACAGTACCACGATTGAATCGTGCACAATCGATTAGTACACAATTAGATTGTGCACAACTGAACTGCTAAGGTGAAGTTTCCGATCACTCGACGTTAGGACCGGTCATGGACCAGGGTGCGGACCGCACCGCGGAACAGGGCTCACTACTGCTTCAGGACCAGCTGTGTTTCGCCCTGTACGCTGCTTCGCGATCGGTCACCACGCGTTACCGGCCGCTGCTGGAGGAGCTGGGGCTGACCTACCCGCAGTATCTGGTCATGCTGGTGCTGTGGGACCAGGGCTCGGTCTCCGTCCGCGAGTTGGGCGCCGCGCTCCAACTGGAGTCCAGCACCCTCTCCCCCCTGCTGAAGCGTCTGCAGGCCGGCGGCCTGATCTATCGTGAGCGGCGTGCCGACGACGAACGCTCCGTCGCCATACGCCTCACCCCGGCCGGTGCGGATCTCCGCGACAGGGCCCGCACCGTCCCCCTGGCCATCGGCGAGGCCATGGGCCTGACCCCCGAGCAGGACACCACCGCCAGACACCTGCTCCGCCTGCTCACCGCGAACGTCACCCGCAACGGAGGGTCTTCCGGCCCACCGTCGCCTTGGCCACCTCCGCATTCCACCGGCGCCGACCGTGCGCCCGCTCGGCCCCGGGTTCCGGCTCAGCCCGAACCGGTCGGGCGCGGAGACCGGGATCCGGTGCACCTCGCAGGAGACTCCCGCCCACCGGTGCTCGGCAGGCTGGCATGACCAAGGAGGCCGGCGTCGATTCGCGCCCGAACCGCGCCCTACCGGGCGGCTTCCCGTGCGGCGGTTGGTTCCCTCCGCGCGTTCCGCCACGCGGGCTCGCGCATCCGGGCACCTCGGGCGTGACGCGGCAACGTCCCGCCGTTCAGTCCGGTGTGACCTGGGGGGAGGTCTCCGTGCGCGTGGCCGCGGCGCTGCCCGTGTTCACCGGCGACGCCGTGATCGACACTCCGGTGCTTCCCCGGCAGCGGGATGCCCCGCGCGCGCTGCCGGGTGGAGGGCGGTCCGGCGGCGATGCCCACTCCCGCCCGGCGCACCGGAGCGGCGGGTCCCATGGGAGTCCGGTCCTCGGCGGGAGTTCTGCAACTCCTGGCCGAACCCCCGGCCACCCTCCCGGCACGAGGTCCAGGCGGCCGTCGTGGCCGCCCGCGCTGGTATGGCCCCCGATGCCGGTGCTGATGCTCCTCCTGGGGCTGATCGACGAGCTCTCCGGCGTCTTCGACGTCACCCTGGCCGGACCGGTCAGGCTCGGATCGGCGCTTCTGACGGCCGCCGCTCTGCTGCTGTGGCCCTGGCTCGGCGCGCGGAGGCTGCCGGTTGCTGCCGGTATCTCGGCCCTGGTGTCGCTGGCGGTCACGGCAGCCCTCCCGCTGATGGAGGCACGGCAGCGGGAGATGGACTCGGTCACTCCCCTGGAGAACCCCTACAGCCTCGCCGAACCGGCCGCGCTGCTGGGCCTGCTGGCGCTGACCGCCTGGCGTGGGCGCCCGGTGCGGGCGGCGCTCGCCGCGGCGGCGACCATCACGGCGATCGTGATGCGCCCGCTGGTGCTCGGCGTCGACGAGGGCAGCCTGGTCGTGACGTTCCTCTTCACCCTCGCGGCGACGGTGGCCCTGGCCGCCAGCCTGACCGCACGACTGGTCGTCGCGGACCTGCAGCGCCGGGAGACGGCCGTACGACTGGAGCAGCGCGCGGAGTTCGCCCGGGATCTGCACGACTTCGTCGCCCACCACGTGACCGGCATCGTCATCCAGGCCCAGGGCGCCCGCTCCGTCGCCGTACGGCGGCCCGACCTCGTGCCCCCGGCACTGGAACGGATCGAGCACGCGGGCGCGGAGGCGCTGAAGTCGATGCGGGCGATGGTCGGGATGCTGCGGCAGGTGGATCCGCAGGAGCCCCAGGCGCCGGACGTGGCCCTCGCACCGCTGGCCGGCATGGCCGAAGTGCGGGCCCTCGTCGAGGAGTTCGCGCCGGTCGGCGGCGGGCGGGCTGCGCTGCGGACGGAGGGGGAGTTGGGGGATCTGCCGGTGGAGGTGGTCACGACCGTGCACCGGGTGGTGATGGAGGCGCTGACCAACATCCGCAAGCACGCGCGCGACTTCACCGAGGTGGAGGTCCGCCTGGTCCGGTCCGGGCCGAGGGTCACGGTAACGGTGAGCGACGACGGCCGGCCGCACGCCGGCCATCGGGCCCCGCAGTCGCTGGGCGGCGGCTTCGGGCTGAAGGGGCTGGCCGAGCGGGTGGGCTTGGCCGGTGGCCGGGTCGAGGCGGGTCCCGCGGAGGGCGGGGGATGGCGGATCGAGGTGACGCTACCGGTGGACGGGGGTGCGGCCGCGCGGGGGACAACGGGTCGGGCTGTGGGGAGTGAGGCATGACGCTTTCGGGGGCGCCGATCCGTGTGCTGATCGCAGACGACCAGGCCATGGTCCGCACCGGCTTCGAGATGATCCTGGCGGCCGAGAACGACATCGAGGTCGTCGGCCAGGCGGCGGACGGCCTCCAGGCGGTCGAACTCGCCGAACGGCACCGGCCGGACGTGGTGCTGATGGACCTCCGCATGCCCCGGATGGACGGACTGGAGGCACTGCGCCGGCTCACCCGTCCCGGCCTGGTCGACGCGCCCAAGGTCGTGGTGGCCACGACCTTCGACGACGACGAGTACGTCCACCGCGCCCTGCGCGGCGGTGCCTGCGGCTTCCTGCTCAAGGACTCCGGCCCCGCGCTCCTGGTCGAGGCGATCAGAGCAGCGGCCTCCGGGGAAGCCCTGGTCAGCCCGTCCATCACGCTGCGCCTGCTGCGGGGCGTGCCGGGCGCGGCCGGGGCCGGCCGCGCCCGGAAGGCGCGGGATCCCGGGCTGTCGGCTCGCGAGACGGACGTCGTGAGACTGGTGGCCACCGGCCTCACCAACGCGGAGATCGCTGCCGAACTGTCCATCTCCGTGGGCACGGTGAAGACGCACCTGGGCAACGTCCAGACCAAACTCCCCGCCCGCAACCGCGTGGAGATCGCGGCGTGGGCTTGGCGATCGGGGGTCGTGGAGGGGTGAGGCGGGGGGCGCCCCGGGGTGGGGCGCCCACCGGGAATCCTGGGGCGGGTCCCGCGCCGGAGGGATCCCGAGCCCAGGCCGCTCGGCGGTGGTACTCCGGGTCGGTTGCCCGGCAACGTGCCCTTGGGCCGGGACGGGCAGTCCTGCGGACCGGGGATGGCGACCGGAAAGGGTCGCCATCCCCGGTCCGGGCGGACTCACCAGATCTTGAGCCCGTCGATCTTGACCCCACCCGGGTGGTTCGGGAAGCTGAAGACGGTCCACTTCGCGACCGGCGCGCCGGGCTGCCACCTTCCGTCCCCGTGCCACTGGACGCGATTGTTGCCGGTCGAGAACTGCACCAGCCACGAGGGTGCGTAGGCGCCGCGCCCCCACCGCATCTCCCCGGCGTTGGCGAAACAGGATTCCTGGTTGTTCTGGCTACCGGTGCTGTGCGCAAGGATCTTCGCGAAGTCGGTCCGAAGACCGCAGTCGACTTGATCGATCGCGGACGCCGGCGACGCGGTCGCGAAGGTGAGCGAGGCCGCCGCCGCGAAGGTCGTCAACGCGGACAGGACCACCTGTTTGGCTCGCTGGTTCATGGAGTTTCTCCTCTTCATGTCGTGTTGGGGGGCCGGACGGCGGCGTGGTCCGCCGGTGCCGTCCGGAGTCGAGGGGGGGGGTGAGCGCCGGGTTCAGGCCGTGGGAGAGGCGGTCAGGATGTGTGCTGCCTGGTCCATCTGCTCCTGGACCTGTTTCTGGTAACCGGTCAGGACTCTGGCGTTGGCCGAGATGAGCTGCTGCTGGTATCCGGCGAGCACGGCGAAGTACACGGCGGCCAGGCCGGATGATCGTGTGCAGGATGTGTCGGCCGTGGCGGCGGCGATCTCCTGCGCGGTCGGCTTCCCGGTGTGCCAGGGGCCGGCGGCCAGCTCCTCGGGAGCGTCGGCCGGGTGCCCCACGGCGCTCATGCAGGCCGACCAGCGCTCACGCGCGGCGCCGACCCTGCTGTCCACGGCCGCCTGCCGGAACGACTCGCCGAAGAGGTCTTGGGCAAGCTTCCATCCTTGGGTGCCGGAGAGGGACGGCAGTTGTTTCTCCGCCTCGCCGTAGCAGGTGTTGTAGTCCTTCAGCGCCCGGCCGGTCAGGACCCTGGCGGCCGGGAGCGGTACGGCGACGTGGAACCCGATGCGCTTGGCGGTCGTCCTGCCGATGTAGCCCCAGGCGCCGGCCGGATGGATCGCTTCCTTCTCCTGTCTTGTCCTCGGGGCGGTCGAAGGCGTGTTCTGGCTTGCATAGGCTGCGTGTCCCCGGCTTCTCATACACCGGGTGATGAGCGCCTCGTTCGTCCGGTACAGCACGGCGTCGTCCTGCTCCGACGTGCCGTAGGCGGACAAGGGGAGCCGCATCAGTCCGTCGTAACCGCTGGCCGGAGCCGTCGGCGTGGCGCCGACGGTCGGCGGGGCCACGCCCGCGGCGCTGCCGGTGAGAGCTGTGGAGCAGCCGGTGGCCAGCAGACCGGCAGCGATCACCGCGACATATGCCCTGCGATCGAGGAAGGACGAGACTTCCTTGTCGGCGGGTTGCGTGGAACGGTTCATCCTGCTCCTGTGTGTTGAGCGCACAGTGTTCGTGTGAGCTGCCGCAACGCTGCGGCGAATCCGGACAGGACGACACCGCTCACCGTCGCCGCCAACCGGAACCGCACCTTGCGCCACTTGACGGAACATCAGCCTGAGCTGCGGTCCCAGAAGCCGCGTCGGGAAAGGACGCGAGGCATCGGAGAGAACGCGGCCCGCATGGCGGTGCCCGGTGGCAATGACACTTTCCCCGGCCGGACCGGGGTCGCGGATCCCGCGAAAGTCAGATCCTCGGCCGGCCTCGTCCGACTTCTGGCGGAGCCGCGGGACGGCTCCCGGCGACAGTCCGGCCCTCCACGGCGACAGTCCGGCCCTCCACGCGTCTGCGCTCAGGCTGAGACGGCGATGTCAGGGCGGTCGTGACGAGTGGTGATCCCCGCGCTACGACGTCCTCATGGCGGCGAACCGGCAGAGGCCGCAGGGAGAGCTGAAGCGGTGCCCGCCGGCTCACGGGCTGCACACGGAGACGGAACGGGGAGCGGCGCCCCCGGTCGCGGCCGGCCTCGCGACGGCTCCCGGCTCCTCCGCGTCAGGGTCTCAGGCCCAGTGGTGGACCCAGGTACGTCGCCCGAGGACTTCGTGGGCGGCATAGTCGTCCAGTGCACCGTGACGGCTCCGGGCGAGGCCGTCCGGGCAGAAAGCGGCGTGCTCGGCGGCCACGGCCCTCGCCTGGTCCGCGGTGGCGGGCGGCGCGGCGACCGAGAGGACCAGCCGGTCCGCGGTGAGCGCCACCACCCGGCTGCCGAAGCGCTCCTCCCAGCTGCGCAGGACCGCACTGAGGGCACCGGGGTCGTCCTCGTGGTTCAGCGAACCGGACCAGCCGATGGCCGCGGGTATGTCGGCGTTACGGTCCGCGGGCACCAGGGCGAGGCGGGGCTCTTTCAGGCAGGAGCCGGCGCCTGTGAGGGCGTCCGCGATCTCGGCCGCCTGTGCGTCGGGGTCGGCGTCGGCCGGTACCGCCCCGGCGAGTCCCGGCCACGGCGCGTCGAAGGGGGCCACCGTCCCGCCGGACCGCTTCTCCCGGGTCTCCTCCCAGAGGCGGCCCAGCACCTCGTCGGTGCCCAAGTCCTCCGGGTAGGACAGGTTTCCGCACATCAGGTCCCAGTTCTCCGGGCCCCCCGACCGGCCGCCGACGTCCACCAGCACCGGCAGGAGGCCCGCCGCCCGGCGTGCGGCCCCCTGCGCGGACCACTGGCCGGGCGAGGCGCGCGTGTCGGCCAGCCACATCAACGGCTCCGGCCAGGGGCCCTGGTACGTCTCATCCAGCAGCCTCCCCGCAGGAAGATCGAGGCCGAGAGCCCGACCGCTCGGGTCGGCCGCGAGCCGGGGCAGGTTGTTCGTGTCCGTCACCATGCGGTGAGAGTAGAGGTTGCGACCGACCGGGCAGGCCACCGGCCCAAGCCCGCCGCCCCCCTGAAGCCCGCCGTCCCCCTGAAGCCCGCCGCCCCCCTGAAGGGCGCCGCCCCCGGAACACGGCGCCGCCCTCCCCGGCGCCGGACCTCCGCTTCGGCCACTTCGGCACCCAGCGCACGCCGAGGGCCCAGGCCGGGGGGGACCTGGGCCCTGCGGAGGGGGAGGGGGGATGGTGACGGGGGAGTTGGTGCGGGTCGGGGGTCAGGCGTGCAGGAGGACGTTGAGCTCGGTGGGGAGGCTCCGGGTGTCGCCTTGGGGGGAGGCGTCGGAGAGTTCGAAGGCCCAGCGGTGGGAGGGCGCGCAGCCGAACGTGCGGTCGCACAGGTCCGGCAGGTTGAGGTCGGCGCTGGCCGCCGAGTCCCAGATCAGGGCGAGGCCCTGGAGGTCCGCCGCCGGGTCGGTGATCCACTGGCCGGACTGCAGGCCGGGGACGTCTGCGGTGAACGAGGCCCTTTCCTCCGAGCGGGCGCAGGACATCGAGGGCATGCCCTGGCGGGCGGTGCTGTTGCTGATGCCGGTGCCGTTGCGGTGCTGTTCCCACCAGGCGATGACGACGTGCATGGGGTCTCCCAGCTGCAGAGTGTCGGTTGTGCGGGCGGCCGCGGTGTCCCCGTTGACACCCGTGCTCGGCTAGGGGCCCGCCCTGTGGGCCCCACCGGTCAGAGTTGCGAGCCTCCGGTGGCGTCGATGACCTGCCCGGTCACCCAGCGGGCGTCGTCGGAGGCGAGGAAGGCCACCACGTCGGCCACGTCCTCGGGGCGGCCCACCCGGCCGAGGGCCGACAGTTCGGCCGCGGACCTCTCGGCGGCCTCGTTGCCGCGCAGCCAGGAGGCGTTGATGTCGGTGTCGATGATGCCGGGGGCGACCGAGTTCACGGTGATGCCGCGGCTGCCGAGCGCCTTGGCGAGGGTGTGGGTGAAGGCGTCGACCGCCCCCTTGGTCATGGCGTACGCGATGATGTCGGTCAGTGCGATCCGAGTCGCCCCGGAGGAGACGTTGACGATCCGCCCGCCGTCCCGCAGCCGCTTCAGCCCCTGCTGTGCGAGGAAGAACGGTGCGCGCATGTTGACCGCGACGGCCTCGTCGAAGGCCTCTGCCGTTGTCTCGTCGATCTCACCGCGCGGGGTGACGCCGGCGTTGTTCACGAGGATGTCGAGCCCGGCGCTGGCGGCGTGCTCCAGCACCTGCCGGTCGTAGGCCTCCCAGAGGGTCTCCACGTCCCCCTTGACACCCAGCTCGGCGTGGACCGCGAACGCGGTGCCGCCCTTGGCGCGGATGCCCTCGACGACCTCCTCGGCGGCGGCGGCGTTCCGGCCGTAGTGCACGGCCACCGTGGCGCCGTCACCTGCGAGCCGCTCGGCGATCGCCCGCCCGATACCGCGGCTGCCTCCCGTCACCAGCGCCGTCCTGCCCGTGAGCGCGCCCATGGTCTCCCCTTCGGATTGTGCCTGTGCAGCGAATGCCCGAATATTTCTGTAGCGATGACTACGGTAAGACTCTACACGACTTCCGTAGCGATCGCTGTAAAATTGAGCCATGACTACGACGAAGCGCGGCCGGCCGCGAAGCTTCGACCGTGAGGCGGCGCTCACGCAGGCCACTCTGCTGTTCTGGCAGCACGGCTACGAGGGCACGTCCATCGCCGACCTGACCTCCGCCATGGGGATCTCGCCGCCGAGCCTGTACGCGGCCTTCGGTGACAAGCGCACACTCTTCATCGAGGTCGTCGACCGGTACGGCGGCACGTTCGGCGCCTTCATGGGCAGGGCGCTCACCGAGGAGAGCGACCCGCGCGCGGGATTCGCGCGGATGCTGGACGAGGCGGCCGTGGCCTACACCGACCCCGAGCATCCCGCGGGGTGCCTGGTCATCACGGCCGCGACCAACTACTCCACGCAGACCGCCGACATCGAGGAGGAACTCCGCGACCGCCGGAGGGCGAACGTACGGTCCTTCGAAGCCCGGCTGGAGGACGCCCGGAGCCGGGGGTCGCTCTCCAAGGAGACCGACACCCGTGCCCTGGCGGTCTATTTCGCCGCGGTCGTCCAGGGCATGTCGCAGCAGGCGCGCGACGGGGCGAGTACCGGGGAGCTGCGCCGCGTGGCTGAATTCGCCATGACGATCTGGCCGCCCTCCAGGGGCTCTTGAGCTCCGGACACTCGGAATCGGGCGTTCCGACTTGGGTTCGCCGGATGCGGAGTTGCCCGCCCGGGGTCGCGTACCGGCCGGAACCGCCGGTCCGATGCGTCGTGAGACCGGAACCGCTGCTCGGGAATGTGCCCGGGGGCGAGTCGTCGTGCCCGTCCCGGGCGTGGATGCGTGGGCGCGGCGCGGCTGTCGGGGATCCCGGTGGCCGGGTCGGCTCTCAGGGGGCGGGCGGCTCCTCGCGCGCGCGGCACAGCCGGGCCGCCACGTGCGCGTACCGCTCGTCGTACTTCAGCGCCGTGAAGGCGTGGTCGAGTTCGCGGTCGAGGGTCTCGGTGGCGTGCCTCCACACGGCGAGGCCCGCCTCCGTGATGGCGACGCGGCTGGCGCGCCGGTCGCACGGCCAGGCCACTCTGCCTGTCCAGCCGGACCGTTCCAGGTGCGCGAGTATGCGGCTGGCCGCCGAGACGCTCAGCCCCAACCGTCGGGCGACGCCGCTGACGGTCGCGGACCCCGACTGCTCGTCCACCAGCACCCCGAGTGCCATCAGCTGGCCGAGCCCCAGCTTGTGACGGTGTGTCAGCGTCCGCTCCAGCTGGCCCTCCAGCAGGGAGAACATGGGGACGACGCGCTCCCAGAGCCGGGAGATGTCCTCCGCCTCGGCGTCACGGTCTTCGTTCGTGTGCGGCTCTGCCACGTAGGTGTGGTCCGTCCTCGGTATGCGGGGTGGGGGGCGGGACTCGGGGTGCGAGTACGCGGGTCCGGTGGCCCGGGGTGTGCCGGTGTCGCGGTGGGGGGAGCGGCGGCCCGGGGCGGTCAGGGCAGGAGGAGGAGCTTGCCCCGTACGCCGCCGGCCGCCAGGAGCCGGTGGGCCTCGCCCGCGTCCTCGAACCCGAGGCGCTTCGCGGTGCGCAGCCGCAGCTCCCGGGAGTCCACCCGGGCGACCAGCTCGGCCAGGCGGGGGCCGTCCTGTTCCACGTAGGAGACGGCCACGCCGATGCCGCGTTCGGCGGCCGGCACGCGGGTCGGCACGATGGAGACCGCGCGCCCGCCGTCCCGTACCGCGCCGATCGCGCCCGGCAGGCCGGCCGTCTCCAGCAGGCCGTCGACGGTCGCCGGCGGAACGCCTGCCTCGTCCACCACCTGGTCGGCACCCAGAGTGCGGGCCTCGTCCGCGTCCCGGGTGGACCGCACCTGTGCCACCACCGTCCAGCCGCGCAGCTTGGCGAGCTGCACCGCGAACCCACCGGCCGCCCCTACCGCGCCGGTGACCAGAAGGGTCGCCCCGGCGGGCAGGGCGAGGGCGTCGAGCGCCTGTGCGGCGGCGAGCCCGGCCAGCGGGAGGCCCGCCGCGTCGGTCAGCTCCACCGACTCCGGGGCCGGGGCGACGATGTCCGCCGGCAGGGCGACGGTCCCGGCGTACGTGCCACGCCCGGTCGCCATCTGCGCCGACATCGCCACGACCCGGTCACCGGGCCGGAAGCGGGTGACCCGATCGCCCACCGCGGTGACGGTGCCCGCCACGTCCCAGCCGAGGACCATCGGCGGGCGGAAGGCGCTGTGCGCGGCATGCAGGCCGGCACGGGTCTGGAGGTCGACCGGGTTGACCGCGGCTGCGGCCGTACTGATGAGGACGTCGTCCGCGCCCGGGCCGGCCGGTTCCGCGATCTCGGAGACCGACAGCCCCTCCGGGCCGCCGAACGACGTCAGGACTACAGCGCGCATGGGCTTGTTCGCTTTCATGGCCGGGGGTGGTGCGCCGCGGGCATGCCGCGCCGCACCACCCTTCGGGATCAGACCAGTTCGGGGATGCGGTCCGGCAGCCGGTCGGTGACGGAGGCGGTGAGCGTCCGGACGGTGAGCAGCCGGACCGGGGCGCGGTCCGCCACCAGGCGGGCCCGCGTGCCGTGCGGGAGGAGGGCCAGCTGCCCGGCGCGTACGGTGTGCTTCGCGGAATCCGTGGCGAGTCGCAGCTCGCCGTCGAGGACGAGCACTGCCTCCTCCACCCCGTGCTGCGGGGTGGAGGTCAGCACGGCGCCGGGCGGGAGTTGCCAGTGCTCCAGCGCCTCGCACTCGCTGTGCAGCATTCCCCGGCGCACCAGGCAGGTCCACGCGGCCGCCGCACCCCCGCCGCCGGTGCCTGACCCCGTACGCACGGACGGACCCGCGACCGTACCCGTACCGGCACCGCTCTCCGTGTCCGCATTCCCGGGGGTGCTCGTGCCCGTGGGGACGACGGTGCGGATCGCGTCCTCGGTCGTCGAGATGATCACGACGCCTCCGCCACGGGGCGCGGGAGGGCCAGGGTCACGATCAGCAACCGCAGCGGGGTGACCGCCTCGATGCCGGTGGAGGTCGCCGCGCCGAGGGTGAGGCAGGTGTCGGGCGCCAGTGGCGCCGTGCCGCCGTCGGCGGTGGCCCGGCCCGTCCCCTCGTGCACGAAGACGGCGAGTTCCGCGTCAGGGGCACCCAGCCGGGTCCGCTGGCCGGCGTCGAGTTCGACGACCTCCACCTGCCGCAGCGGGCCGGTGAAGACCTCACCGGTGGAGACGGTGCGCTCCTTGAAGAGGTCGTGGATGACTGCGTCGCCCATGGGGGGTACTCCCGGGTGGATGTGGTCGGCTCCGGACAGGACGGCGTCGGTGCCGGGTGCGAGGGTCTCGATGACCCACCAGTCGAGGTCGCGTTCCCCGGTGTTGCGCAGCCCGTGCACGTTGCCGGGGGCCGTCAGGGCGAGCGTTCCGGGGCCGACCGGGTGCGGCAGGCCGTTGAAGAGGAACTCGCCCCGTCCGCGCAGGACCAGGTAGATCTCCTCGGTACGGGTGTGACGGTGCTCCCCGCTGAGCCCGCCCGGGGGGACGGACGCCCACTCGACGGCTTCTGTGGGCGAGTCGAGCTGGCGGCGTCCCGCGAAGCACTTCCAGCGGGTGCGTCCGGCCGCGCCGTGCACACCGTGCACCGTCGCGGCGCCCGCCACGGTCCCGACCGAACGCCAGGGGGTCGCGGCAGGGGATGCCTGCGGCTCGCGGAGCGCGGTACGGCCGGGGGCCGGGGCCGGGGCCGGGCCGGGGAGGGTGTCGGCTGCGGTGGTCACCGGGAGACTCCGGAGCCGAGGACCGCCAGCGACTCGGCCGCGGCGGCGAGTTCGCTCTCGGTCACGTCGTTGACGAAGAGCGCGCTGCCGATGCCGACCGGGAGCGGCAGTCGCTGCTTGCCGTCGCGGTGCCGCACGGTGTCGCGCAGGGCGTCGCCGAGCACCTCCGGCGTGCACAGCGGGTGCCGGGCCGGCAGGCCCAGCCGCGCCATCACGCCGAGGATGCGGTCACGCTGGTAGGCGCTGACCAGGCCGCGCCGCTCTGCCATGACGGTGGTGAGCGCCATGTCGACGGCCACCGCCTCGCCGTGCAGCAGTGCGGGCAGCGCGTGCATCTCGATGGTCGGGCTGAAGGTGTGGCCGTAGTCGACGACGCGTTCCAGCACCTTCTCCCAGAGGTTGGGCTGGAGTTCCTCCAACATGCCCTGGATGGCCCGTTCGACCACCTCGGTCGCCGGGTCGAGGTGCAGTCCGCGGGCCGCGAGGCGCTGGCCCACCGGTACGTCGGCGGGGGTGGGGCCGATGGCGGCCGGGCTCTGGAGCTTGCCCTGCAGCAGGTCGGCGCCGTGCTGCTCCAGCAGGTCGAACAGGCGGGCGTCCTTGATCAGGGCGATCTTGAGTATCTCGGCCAGGCCGTTGCTGATGTGCCGTGTGTCGAGCGTGGCCAGGAAAGAGCGGTCCAGCAGGGTGCGGTCCGCGGGGAAGTAGGTGCCGAGCCGGTTCTTGTGCCCGTTGTGGTTGACCCCGGTCTTGGCACCGACACCCGCGTCCACCAGGCCGATCAGCGTGGTGGGGATGCGGATGAACGGGGTGGAGCGGCGGTACAGGCTGGCCGCGAAACCGACGATGTCCATCAGCACGCCGCCGCCGATGGCGATGACGGGCTCGCGGCGGCGGTCGACGCCGAAGGCGTCGAGTGCCTCGGTGACGTGCAGTACCGCGTTCACGGACTTGTGCGTCTCGCCGTCGTCCAGCACCAGTACGCGGTGCTCGACACCGTGGTGGTCGAAGTAGGCGCGGATGCGCTCGCCGTAGAGCGAGTCGACCACGCGGTCGGTGACGATGAAGCGGCGCTGGCCGCTGCTGCTCGAGGCGTCCTCCAGGATGGTGGAGTTGCCGGGGTCGAGAAGATTCTCGCAGGCCCGTATCTCGTACTGGACCGGGTTGCTGGTCTGTACCGACCAGTGGGTGACCGGGCTGCCCACTGCGAAGAGGCCGTCGTTGTCCCGTGCGGTCTGGGTTTCTTGCTGCATCAGGTTTCCGCCTCCGACGAAGAGTCTCGGTTCGGGTTCGTTGCGAATCCGGTCGGGGCAGTGCTCTCGGGTCTCCGCGCCGCGAAGCCTCCTGGGCCGCCTGCGCGGGACGTGGCCACGGCGTCGTGGCCTGCCCCCCCGTCGCCGAGATCGACCCTGACACAGATTTCATTGCGTACGCAAGAACATGGGTGGGTGTGCGACAGGAAACGCGGCCGGAAAGCGGCTGTGCTGCGGCGTGAAGCCAGCCCCCACCTGGGATTCACCCTCGCCGCCGCGCTCTGGGATGTCCGGAAGTGCTCGACTGATGCATGTCTCCGCAAGGAGCGGGGGATTGCGCGTTCCTTCGGCGCCCGGCCGGCCGGGACGCCTGATCGGGTGACGGGTCGCCCTGCCGCCGGGGAAGCGGGAAGCCCCCGTCCGTGGAGGGCGGGGGCTTCGGGGGCGGGCCGGCACGGAGCGGTGCGGGCCGGCCCGGGTGCTGCGCGGTTCGGGGCGTCGGCGAGTCGCTGCGGGGCGGCTCGCCGCACGGTGGTCCGGAGCGGCACGGTGGGGGTCAGCGGTCGAGCCTCGGGGCGTACCGCAGTCGTGCGACGACGGAGCTGGTTCTGCTGTCCATGGAGGCCACTTCCAGCGCCGTGCCGACCTCGCGCCGGAAGAGGCCGCCTATCTCCGCGGCCAGGTCGCGGCCGGCCTCGGTGATACGCACCACCACGCCCCTGCGGTCGGTCGCGTGCGCCCCCCTCTCGACCAGGCCGCGCGACTCCAGCCGTTGCACGGCACGGGTGGCGGACGACTGGTTGAGGCCCAGGAGCTGGGCGAGCTCGTTCATGCGGATTCCCGACGGGTCACCGTTGGCGAGCGCCCTCAGTGCGAGGAAATCGGTGAGGCCCAGCTCGTAGTCCTGTGAGAGCCTCCGGTCCAGCGCGGTCCCGACCTCCGCGACGAGAACCGACAGTTGACTCCACAGCTCGACGCTGTCTTCCTTACGCGCTCGCATGATGTCGACTTCTCCAGGGTGCCCGAGGGTTCCACCGCCCGCCGAGGGGCTTCCGGCCGCGGTGAGGGGGGAGGCTGGGCTCGGTCCCGCGGTGAGCGGGACGGCCAGAACAAGCCCAGGGTACGAGGCCCCGCCAGCCAAGGAAACCCTCCAGGGACATACCTTTTCCATGCCTACACATAGAGATCCATGGCTTCTTGACTTGACTAGCACTCGACCGCTTCTCCCGAATCGGCAAAACCACAGTTCAAAGACCATTTCAGGGGGGAATCGGCATCTGATCGGTCAAAGTACTTCCTTGCGTGCGCAACGACATTGTCATACTGTCGCTCTCGGTCGGCCCCCGGTCGCGAGGCGGGGCCGACGTCCGAGCATCCGCGCGCCGTGTACCGAACTGGACCCGGCGTGCCGTTTCGAGGGGGAACCATGCTCAACGCCGTCACGGCGTCGTCCTCGCCGGTCCTCGCCGGCCTGCCCACCGCCCGCGCGGTGGATCACCACGCCTTCACGGTGCCGCGTCTCGACGAGGCGGTCGCCTACGTCACCGATGTCCTGGGGGGAGAACTCTGCTACCGGGAGGGGCCGGTCGAGGACCCCTCCGGAGACTGGATGACCCGGAAACTCGGTGTCCACCCGCGGGCCCGCGCCCAGGTCGCCCTGGTCCGGCTCGGTCCCCGTACCAACCTTGAACTCTTCGAGTACGCCACCCCCGACCAACTCGTCTCCCCGCCCGGCCCGAACGACGTCGGTGGCCACCACCTCGCCCTGGCGGTCACCGATCCGGACGCGGCCGACGAGCACCTGCGCCGTGCAGGCACCGTCCGCCTGGGGCCGTCGGGTTCCCCCGGCAGGTCCCGCCGCTGGTTCCTGACCCCCTGGGGCATGCTGCTGTCGGTGCGCGGGCGTGTCCGGCCGGACGGGCGGCGTTTCGTCCCCGTGCCCGGCCCGCACACCACCGCCGTGCAGCGGTCCCTGGGCCTGCTGGGCGTGGAGCACGTCAGCTACACCGTCGCCGACCTCGATGCCGCCGTCGCCTTCTTCACCGACGTACTCGGCGCGGAAACCGTGGAGAGCGCGGCGGGGCCCGGCACCGGGACGGACGGGCACTGGCCGCCCGGCGCCGAGCAGTCGCGGCGGGCCCTGCTGCGCACCGGGCCGACCGCCAACTGCGAACTCATCCAGAGCGGAACCGGCGCCCTGCGCTCCCGGCCGCCGCGCAACAGCGACATCGGCGGCCACCACCTGGCCTTCTACGTCGACGACGTGGACGCGGCCGCCGCGTATCTTCGCGAGCAGCCGGGCGTGGCCCTGATGGGCGAGCCGGAGACGATCACCCAGGGTCCGATCGCCGGGGACCGGTGGCTCTACTTCAGCACCCCGATCGGCATCCAGATGGAGATCATCAGCATGCCGGACGGTTCACTGCCGTACGAACGGCAGACCACGGCCCGCCGCGCCACCCCGGGAGACCTGCGCTGGCACGACCGCCCCTGACCACCGGGCCGGTGGCCACACCCACGGCCAGCCCACGCCACCCTGGCGACCGTACCGCGCCGAGGCGCTCGCGGCAGGCCGCGCCCGGCCGCGACACCGCGGGACCCGCCGCACGCCGTACGCCGCACCGGGACCCCGGCATGCCCGACCAGACCGCGCACCACGGCACGGGCCGCGCGCCACCATGCCGTACGCCGCACCTCGATCCTTCAGGGAATCCTCATGGACACGCTCACCCCGTTACCGATCCGTCCGGCCGGGCCGCTGCGCAGAGCGGCGGCGGCCCGCGTGGCGGTCTGGCTGGACCGCCGGCGCACCGCTGCGGAGACCGGCGAACCGACCCTCGGACCCGGCCTCGAAGCCGCCCTCGGCGGAGCAGCCGGCGGCGTCCAGGACCTGCTGCCGCCGCCCGCCCCCGGGGGACGCTCTCCGGGACGGCTCTCCGCCCACGGCACCCGCATCACCGGCCCCGTCCACGGGCCGGCCGGTTACCGGCGGCTGATGCGGAGGCTGCTGTCCGAGGCGGCCACCGCCTCCCCCGCGGCCCGGCCGGTCGCCATCGAGTACTCCGTCCCGGCAGTGGACGCCCTCGTCGATGCCCGCCTCGACCTGATCGGCGGCTGGGAGGCGAAGGCGATGCGGTCCCGCGCCGGGATCGCCGGAGCCCACCTGCTGTACGACATGCTGCTCCGCGACCTCTCCTCCCCGCGCTGGGCCGAGGCCATCGACCGCGGCGCGCCGGCCCCGTACCTCCTGTGGTCGACGCAGCCCGGGGCCGGTCCGGACCGGGGCGCCGACCTCGCCCAGCGGCTGCTGTTCCCCGGGACGGCCGTGGCGCTGTCGCCCCGCGCCCTGGAGGCGTTCGCGCAGCACGGCGTCGTCACCGGGCCGACCGCCCTCGACCTCGCGGAAGCCCTCCGCGTCGCCCGCGTCCTCGACTGGTTCGGCCTCCGTCTGGACGCCCTGGACGTCCAGCGCGCCCCTTAGGGGCGCTGCGCAAGTCCCTCACAGCACGGCATGGGACTTCCACGACTCTCCCGGCACTCCGGAACCGCACAACCGGAACCGGCCCAGCCCTCTCCCGCTCTCCCGTCGGCCCCTCATCTCAAGGACTCTCACTCATGCCTTCCCCTGCCTTCCTTCCCTCCGACGCGGCCCCGTCCGCCGGGCCGGCAGCCGCCGATGCGGCCCGGAACCCCGTGGCGCGGGCCGCGGCCGGTACGCGCGTGCACCGCCGGACGTTCCTCTCCGGCACGGCCGCGGCGGGCGGCGCGCTCGCGGTGACCGCGGCCGGGCTGAGCCCCGCCGCCGCGGCGGGGACGGCCCGCGGCGGCCCCGTCGCGGGCCCGGCGCCCGACACGGGCGCTTCCCCGGTCACGGTGGGTCCGGCCGACCAGCGCTACGCCGACCTGCGGCGAGGCACCAACCAGCGCTGGACCGGGAGCCCCGAGCGGATCGTCCTGGCCACGTCCACCGCCGACGTCGTGCGGGCCGTGCAGCACGCGGTCGACAGCGGCCGGCGGCTGGCGGTGCGCAGCGGCGGCCACTGCTACGAGAACTTCACCACCAGCGACGACATCGCGGTCGTCCTCGACCTGTCGCGGATGGACGACATCGCCTACGACGAGCGCCGCCGGGCCTTCTCCGTGCAGCCCGGCGCCGTCCTCGGCCGGGTCTACGACCGGCTCTACAAGGGGTGGGGCGTCTACCTCCCGGCCGGCAACTGCCCCACGGTCGCCGCCGGCGGCCACATCCAGGGCGGCGGCTACGGCTCCATGAGCCGGCGCGACGGCCTCGCCGTGGACCATCTGTACGGCATCGAAACCGTGGTCGTCGGGGCGGACGGCCGCGCCCGTGCGGTCATCGCGACCCGCGAGCCCGGAGACCCGAACCGGGAGCTGTGGTGGGCGCACACGGGAGGTGGCGGCGGCAACTTCGGTGTGGTCACCCGCTACTGGCTGCGCTCCCCGGATGCCCGCGGCGACGACCCGGCAGCCCAACTGCCCGCGCCGCCGCGCGAGGTGTGGCTGAGCGAGGTCGCCTGGCCGTGGGAGGAGCTGACCGAGGCCCGCTTCACCCGGCTGATGTGGAACCACGGCGAGTGGCACACCCGCAACAGCGCCCCCGACTCGCCGTACACGGCACTGTTCAGCCAGCTCAAGCCGTTCCACAAGTCGGGTGGCGCCGTGGTGCTGGACTCGCTGGTCGACGCCGGTGCGCCTGGTGCCGAGCGCCTCCTGCGCAGCTACATGGCCGAGGTCGGGGCCGGGGTCGGGGTCCGGCCCCAGGTCCGCCAGTACCGGCGGATGCCCTGGCTGCACGCCACCCAGTGGCCTGGGTTCACCGGCCCGGACCCGACGGTCCGGTTCAAGGGCAAGTCGGTGTACGCACGCCGTACGTACACCGACGCCCAGATCTCCGCCGCCTACCGGCACCTGACCCGCGACGACTTCCACAACCCCGGCGCGCTGCTGATGATCGCCTCGTACGGCGGTGCGGTGAACCGGGTCGCGCCGGACGCGACCGCGGTGCCACAGCGGGACTCGGTGCTGAAGTACCAGGTCGTCTCGTTGTGGGAGGACGCGGCGGACGACACGGCCAACATCGCCTGGGTGCGGGAGTGCTACCGCGACATGTTCGCCGCGACCGGCGGTGTGCCGGTGCCGAACGACACCACCGACGGCTGCTTCGTCAACTACGCCGACGTCGACCTCGGGGACCCGCGCTGGAACAGCTCGGGCCTCCCCTGGCACGAGCTGTACTACAAGGGCGGCTACCGGCGGCTCCAGAAGGTGAAGGCTTCCTGGGACCCCACCGGCTTCTTCCACCACGCCCAGTCGGTTCGCCCCGCCTGACCCGGCACACCCGTCAGGCGCCCAGGCGGCCCGGCCCCCCTCCCTCCGGCAACCGCCGGACGGCACCTGCCCGCCCCTTTCCGGCCGGGCACCCCCGGGTGCCCGGCACCGCCCTGCGCCGGTCAGGTCGCCACGCATGCTGCGCGGCCCGCCGGCCGGGGCCTCCTCTGCCCGTTCTCCCACGTCGAGGTGATCCTCGTGTCCGCTGCTCCCCCTGTGCCCGGGCGTTCGCCCCGGCTCTCCTCACTGACCGGGATGCGGTTCTTCGCCGCCTTCCTCGTCTTCCTCTTCCACCTGTCGCTGCTCGACGCCTACTCCACCTCCGGTGAGGAGCACGGCCCGTTCGCCGCCGCCGTGAAGAACGGCGGCTGGGCCGGTGTCACCTTCTTCTTCATCCTCAGCGGCTTCGTGCTGGCCTGGTCCGCCCGCGACGACGACACCACCCGTGCCTTCTGGGGGCGCCGGGTCGTGAAGATCGTGCCCAACCACGTCGTCACCTTCTTCCTCGCCCTGGCCTCCTACGCGTACGTGTCGGCGACCTGGGGACGGGGCATCCCCAACTTCCTGCTCCTGCAGGCGTGGATACCGCGCGACGACGTGTTCTTCAGCATCAACAACCCCAGCTGGTCGCTCTCCTGCGAGCTGGTCTTCTACCTGCTGTTCCCGGCGCTGTACCGCGCCGTGCGCCGGATCCGCGCCGAGCGGCTCTGGCAGTGGGCCGGCGGCACGGCCGCGGTGATCGTGCTGCTGCCGCTGCTCGTGCAACTGCTGCCCGCCGGTGAGACGTTCGGTCCGCACCACGCCAACTCGCCGCTGTACGGCCACTCCATCACCCAGATGTGGCTCGTCTACATCTTCCCGCCCGCCCGGGTGCTCGACTTCCTGCTCGGCATCCTGATGGCCCGGATCGTGCTGTCCGGCCGGTGGATCGGCCTCGGGGTGCTGCCCGCGCTGGCCGTCACGGTGGCGGCGTACGCGCTGAGCCTCCAGGTGCCCTTCCTGTTCTCCCTGAACGCCGTCGTCGTCGTGCCGTTCGCGCTGCTCATCTCCGCCGCGGCGGCCCGGGACGCACAAGGCCGCGGCACCGCAGTCAGCGGACGCGTGTGGGTATGGCTCGGAGAGGTGTCGTTCGCCTTCTACCTGGTCCACCAGATCCTGCTGTCCGTCGTACAGGAGCGGTTCGGCTACCGCGAGGCGGGCTCGTTCGCCGAGGCCGCCGTCGTGGCCGCGCTGATCGCCGCGGTCAGCCTGCTGCTGGCCTGGCTGCTGTACGCCGGTGTCGAGCGGCCCGCCGTGCGGGCCTGGGCGCGCCGGGCCCGCGCCGCCCGCATGCGGCACGCGGCCGTGGCCCCCGTGCCCGCGAGCGACGGGAGCGAACGGCCGGTCACCGTCGGCACACCCTGACCCGCCCGCAGCCCCGGCCCGCCGGCGCTCTTTTGGCCCTTGCCAGGAGGGCGCCGGCACCCGGCTGGGCCGACCACCGAGGAGACCTCCATGCCGCTGCCCGTCCTCGCGATGATGGTATGCACCTTCTGCATCGGCACCGCCGAGAGTGTCATCGCCGGCATCCTGCCGGACATCGCGCGGGACGTCGGCGTCTCACTGACCGCCGTCGGCCTGCTGATCACCGTGTACGCCGTCGCGGTCGTCCTGGTCGGCCCGTTCGTCACCGCGGCCACCGCCCGGCTGCGCCGTGCCACCCTCCTGCCCGCCATGATGGGCGTGTTCGTGCTGGGGAACGCGCTGGCCGCGCTGGCCCCCGGCTTCGGCTGGCTGCTCGCGGGCCGTGTGGTGAGCGCCGTCGTCCACTCCACCCTCATCGCCGCCTTCGTGGCGGCCGCCCGGGACATGGCACCGCCGGACCGGAGGGCCGCGTGGGGGGCGAAGGTCACGCTCGGCATCGGCCTGTCCAGCGTGGCCGGGGTGCCGGCCGGCACCCTGATCGGGAACGCTTTCGGCTGGCGAGCCACGTTCTGGGCGCTGGCCGCGCTGAGCCTGGCCGCCGCTGCACTGCTCGCCCGGTGCGCCGTACCCGAGGCGGCGCCGGGAGCCACGGCAGGGGCGGCCGGCGCCTGTCGGCCGGGCGGTGCGGGTGCCGGCCGGCTCCGCTTCGTCCTGCCGGGCCGGATGCTGCTGGTGGCCGTGGTGATCACGCTGGGCACCGCGGGGGTCTTCGCCCTCTACACCTACGCCTCCCCGTACCTCACCGAGTCCGCCGGGTTCGGCACCCGGGGCGTCACCGTGCTTCTGCTGCTGTACGGGCTCGGGGGCATCGCCGGCAACACGGTGGGCGGCCGGGCGGCCGACCGGTTCCCGTCCGCGGCCGTCCCCGTGACGCTGGGCACGGCCGCGGCGGGTCTGCTGCTGCTCGCGCTGCCGCCGGGAAGCCGGTGGGCCGTGGCGGGCCTGTTCTGCCTGCTGGGGGCCGCCTACTTCGCGACGATCCCCGCCCTCAACACCGCCATCGTGTCCGCGGCGGGCCCGTCGTCGTCCACCATGGCGCTGACCGTCAACAACTCGGCGTTCTGCGTGGGGATCGCGCTCGGCAGCTGGCTCGGCGGTCTCCTGCTGGCCCGCGGACAGGCGCTGCCGGCCGTGGCCGCGGCGGGCGCGGCACTGACCGCGGCGGCCCTGCTGCTGGCCCTGGTGGGCACCCGGCGCCCAAAGGCGGTCCCGGCACCCGGGACCCCGGCTGCCGACGTGGCCACCGACGCACTCACCGACACGGCCGTCACGGGTGGCGAGTCGTCTCGGTGACGCGCCGGCGGCCGGCGATCCGCCGGGCGCGGCCGGACCGTGGTCGACCCGGCGCCCGGCTGCGGTCACCTCACCGCCGGTACGGCCGTCCAGGCCGGGTCGGCCAGCGGGAGCAGCATCGACAGGCTCGGCGTACAGGACGCCGACGACCGCTCCCGCGCCGAACGACTGCACGCAGACGATCACGAGCGGGCCGGCCGGAGGGGTACGGTCCCGGCTCGGCGAGGGCGGGCGGGCCGGTCGCACGTCTCATGGGCCGGCCTGGAATTCCTCGTGGAGCCGGGGAAGGAAGGCGGCAAGGTGGTTCATCTCCGCGGCGCAGTGGTGGATCATGTCGGTGCCGATCGTGGCGGGCGTCAGCCGCGGCGCGGCCCGGGGAGCCACCACGCGGCCGACTGTGCGGCCGGGGGCCGAGGTGAGGGCGCGGGTGGCCAGGCCGGGCGGCAGGGCGCGGGCGGGCAGGCTCAGCAGCGCGCCGTCGCCGAGGAAGAACCGGGACCGCATCTCGGCACCGTCCTCGGTGGGCCTGACCTGGTGGACCAGCCACCCGAAGGCCAACGGACGGGAACTCAGGCCGACGCGGGCGCAGATGTGGGTGGTCCCGGTGACGGGGGCGATGCCCATCTTCTCGGGGTCCAGGAACCGGATCGCCAGCGGCTGCACCCGGCCGCCGATGTACTCGTCCACGTAGGAGACGTTGCCGATGTACCGCTGCCGGTCGGTCAGCGTCCGGTCGGCGCCGCGGTCCTCGCCCAGGGCGCAGTACTGGTGGGCGTCGGGGTGCCAGAGCTTGTACCGCGCGCTCTCGCGGCTGTGCCAGCCGAACCACCAGTCCCACATGTCGGCGGTGGCGCCGGGCATCGGGGTGTGGACGCTGACCATGACGCCCCCGCCGGGGAGGCGGGTCCAGCCGGTCTCCACGGCCTCGTGTCCGGGTCGGGCGAGCCGGTCGGCGACCTCGTCGACCCCGTACCCGTGCTCGGTCGGCGCCATCCCGCTGACCAGGGCGTGCACGACATGCTCCGGGACGGGCCGGGTCCGTTCCCGGAAGTAGCTCGCGTACGGCTGGGCCCTGTCGGCCTCGCGGTAGCCCAGGTAGCGCGGTTCGCGGGTGTAGCCGGCCGGTCTGGGCGCCCGGTCGGCGGCGCTGGGCTCGTACCTCATCGGGCTTCTCCCTCGCGGGTCCGTGCGGTGCGAATCGCGGCGTGGGCCGCGTCCACCGGAGTCCCGAGCAGAAGCAGGTGGGTGAGGGCCACGTCGGCGGCGTCGCCGTTCCAGCGATCGGTGGGCGCGGTGGACAGGAACATCAGCGCGGTGCTCTCCAGGGCCAGTGACAGCACCCCGGGGTCGAGGTCGTTGCCGAAGACGCCGCGTTGCTGCCCGTGCCGGATCAGCTCGGCGACGATCGCGTTGAACGGGTCCATCGCCGAGGTCACGGCGTCGGCGGCGCCGCGGCGGGCGAGTTCGACGACCGGGGCGAACTCGCGCGCCGCGCCCCAGGTGCGCAGCACCGTCGCCGCCAGCTCCGCGCCGGGGTCATCGGCATGGACGTCGATGTGACCCAGGTGCGCGACGAACTGCTCTGCCCCTGCCCGGACCAGGTCGGCGACCAGGTCCTGCCGGGTCGGGAAGTGGCCGTAGAGGGTGCGGCGCACCACCCCTGCCACCGCGGCGATGTCGTCCATGCTCGCGTCGGGGTCAGCGGCCAGCACCTCCCTCGCGGCGTTCAGGATCGACAGCCGGTTGCGTTCCCGGGCTCTCAGTGTCCGGTTCGTTGCAGCGGGCACCGCTTCGCCTCCTCTCGCCCTTCAGGCACCTCTGAAAGTTACACGGCACGAGCATCTTTGCGCAAGGTGTGCAAATTTCAGCAGGTCATGCCGCCCCGGCGCGAGGCGCGTCACCGCGCGGCCGTCCATGCGAGGCACCTCGCCTGGATCTGTCCCGCCGGCTCTCGTGTGACGACCACCGGCGCCGATTCGGCCGTGCGGTACCTCACGCCTGCCGACTTCGCACGGCGGCTGATCGACTTCGGTAGCCTCGGCCTCCCCGCATGGAACCCGGGGCCACGCTCGGGGTGAACCCCCACGTGCGACACCTCTCCTGGGCCGGGAACCGGACAGGAGTGACCTCCCTGGTCCACAGCACCCGGCGCCGGCACAGCGCGTCCGGCAGCCTGCCTACCACCGGTGGAGTCCGAACGGATCATCAGCAAGGCACGAGCCGACGCCCGTCGGGGGATCGAGGCGGCAGGGCGAAGTGCTCCACGCTCACAGGGGAATGAGAGGAATGACCACCGAACGACCTGCGGGACACGGCATACCCGCCGAGACGACGAGCCTGGTCGGCAGGCGCCGTGATCTCGCCCGAGTGCGCCAACTCCTGTCGCGGGCCAAGCTGGTGACAGTGACCGGTCCGGGCGGCATCGGCAAGACGCGCCTGGCGATGCGCACCGCCCGCGATGACGCGCATCGATTCCCGGACGGGGTGCGGGTGGTGGACCTCGCGCACCTCCAGGACGGCGAACGGCTCCCGGAAGCCGTGGCGCTCGCGCTCGGGCTCGACGGCGACTGCGGCCCCTCGCCGCAGGCCGTGCTGGCACGGTACCTCGCCGACCGGCGGATGCTGCTGGTCCTCGACAACTGCGAACACCTCGCCGAGCATTGCGCCCCGCTGATCCAACCACTGATCGCCGCCTGCCCGAAGCTGCACGTCCTGGCCACCAGCCGCCACCCGCTCGGCGTCTACGGCGAGTACCTGATGGACCTGGGACCGCTGGCGTTCCCCGACGCCGACCTCCCGCCACCGCCGCAGACCATGGCCCGCTACGCCTCGGTGCGGCTGTTCGTGCAGCGGGCGTCCGCCCAGGCAGGCGCGTTCGGCCACGACACGGACAGCTGGAGAGCGGCCGGACTGATCTGCGCCCGGCTCGACGGCATTCCCCTGGCCATCGAACTGGCCGCCGCGTGGCTGCGGGTGCTGACGGTGCAGCAGGTTCTCGAACGCCTCTCCGACTGCCTCCGGTTCCCGGCCGGATCCGCTTGCACGGTCCGGCACCGCACGCTGCACGCCACGATCGACCGGAGCTTCCAGCTGTGCACACCCGGTGAACAGCGCACCTGGCTCAGCCTCTCGGTCTTTCGCGGCGGCTTCGACCTGGAGGCGGCCGAGGCCGTCTGCACCGGGGACGACCTCGCACGCCAGGACGTGCTGAGCGGCCTGGCCGCGCTGGTGAACAAGTCCGTCCTGACCCGCGACAACCACGGCGGCCAGGCCCACTACCGGATGCTGGAAACGATCCGCTGCTACGGACACACCCGCCTGCGCGCGCAGAGATCCGAAGCCGACGACGTCAGACAACGCCACGGCGACTACTACCGGAACCTCGCCCTGCGCGCGGCGGCCGACTGGTTCAGCCCCCACCAGAGCTTGTGGTTCGCGCGTCTGCGCCGCAATCACGCGAACCTTCGCGAGGCGGTCGAGTTCGGCCTGAGCACACCCGGCCAGGTCCAGGGCGTGCTCGAACTGGCCGCCTCCCTGTGGAGCCACCGACTCGGCCGCGGCGGCCTGGAAGAGGAACGGCACTGGCTGATCCGGGCCCTGGCCGCCGACACCACCCCCACCCCTGCCAGGGCCAGGGCCCTGTGGGCCGACGGCTGGCTCGCTCTCCTGCGGGGCGACAGCGCCAACGCCACCGCCCGTCTGACGGAGTGCCGGGCCATCGCCGACGACCTCGATCACGCGCCGAGTCTCGCCCACGCCGGGCAACTCGCCGGCCTGGTCGCCCTGTTCCGCGACGACTACTCCCGGGCGATCCCCCTGCTGGAAGACACTCTGGAACGCCACCGGGCAGCAGGCGACCTCACCGGCCAGTGGACCACCCTGTTCCTGCTGACCGTCGCCTGCTGCCTGTCGAAGGACGAGCGAGCCGCCGACTACGGCCGGCAGAGCCTGGCACTGTGTGACACGCACGGTGCCCTGTGGTCGCGCTGCTACGCACTCTGGGCGCTCGGCCTGCAGCGCTGGCTCACCGCGGACCTGCCCGGAGCCACCGCGGCGCTCAAAGACGCTCTGCGCATCGGCACACCGAGCCACAACCTGTTCGCCGTCACCCAGTGCCTGGAGGTGCTGGCCTGGATCGCAGCCGAGAACGGGTCCGGCGCGCATGCCGCCACCCTGCTCGGCGCCGCACAGGAACTGTGGCAGCGGATCGGCGTCGCCACACCGGTACTCGGCCGGCTCCTGGACCACCGCGCGGCCTGCGAGAGGCGCCTGCGGTACGAGTTGGACGGGCGGCAACTGGCGGACGCCGTACGAGCCGGTGCGGAGCTGACCGTCCCGCAGGCGATCGACCTCGCGCTGGGCTGGGCCCCCGACTGGAACATGGCACCGGCCACCGAGCCGAGTCGGTCACTGCCCACACTGACCACCCGCGAGAGCCAGGTCGCCGAACTGATCGCCGAGGGCCTGAGTGATCGGCAGATCGCCGCCCGCCTGGTCCTGTCCCCGCGCACCATAGAAGGACACGTCCAGCGCATACTGGCCAAACTCGACTTCACCTCGCGCGTCCAGATCGCCACCTGGACGATCGGCCACCGCGCGGCCGACTGACGACCCCGGCGCCGGCCTCGGCCCCGACCGGCTGAAGCGCGCCGTCGTCCGCGAGGTCTTCCGGTTGCCGACAGCCCCAGCCGAAGTCCCCGGCTTCGTTCCACCGGTCGGGGCGTCAGCCGCTTCCCACACAGGAGGCAGCGGAGTTGTTCCGGGCGGCCCCCGGCGAACAGGTGATTCCACGCTACCGGCCCGGGCCGACCCGTATCGAGGACTGTCATGCGCCGATCAGGTAGATCTCCTCTACCGCACCAGACGGGTCTCGATTGATGCTTGGCCAGCTCTGGGCGTGTCCACAGTCAGGGATCCACGCCCGACCGCATGGTCCGCGCCGCGACTGGGCGCCGGGGGCGAAACACCCGGACCGACCACGAGCCCAAGGAGCAATCGTGCTACAACGCAAGGTGCAGCGGTGGTGGATCCGCCTGCTGACACTCGCACTCCCCGTCGGGCTTCTGGTGGCCGGCGTATCGCTGGTACAGCTGAGGGCCGCGCCCCACGCCTCGGCAGCACCTGTCACCACCACCCCACCCGACCTGAGCCACGGCGCACGTGATTCCCGCGCCCGGCGGATATACGTTCCCCAAATCGGCAGGGCCGCCCAGCTCCTGACGTACGAATACCGGCTTCCCGGGGGGCAGAGTGCTGGGATTGCGGTGTATCCGGGTGTGCTGCTCACCAACGGCAGCGTGACGAAGAGCGTCCCCAACTGGCCCCCCGCGGAGGTGCGTGGCCAGGCTGCCCAGGACTTCCTCAACCGCACGTGGGCCGAGCTCGACGAGATCGCGTCCAACCCGGAGGGCGTACGGGCGCTCCGGGCGATGGGCGAGGCGTCGCCCCTGCCGGCTTCCGGCGGGACCGCGGCCTACCAGTTCCACGACGTCGGTAGTTCCGCCCCGTCGGACGTGAAGACCGTGATCACCCATGCCCCTCAGGGAGACGACTACCAGGCCGTGAAGTTGGGAGCGCCATACAGCGAGGTAGCCGCCAGCGGAACCTGGACGGGGGAGGGGCAGGGGACCGGCGTCACTTTCATTGAGGTTCCCGACCACATTCACGGAGCATTGACGGCCGAGGGCGCGAACTTCGGGACGCGCCCGGCCACTGCACTGTTCCACGAACTGATACACGCGTTGAGGGGCTTGCTCGGGTTCGTTCCGGCAACCGTCCCGGCAACGGCTGGCGGATCGCCCGGGCGTGTTTCCGTCACCTATCCGGTGGACGATTTCACCGATCCGTCGAGTATGTTCATGATGACCACAAACGCCGAGGAGCTCATCACACACGGCGGAAGGGCGGGGCTGAAGGCCGCCTTCGGCGCAAAGTGGTATACAGCGTGGCTGTCCATCAACGCGGATCCCTATGCGGCGAAGTCGGTCGGGATCGCCGCTACCGCCGTCAAGGCGGCCCCACGTAATGCGGCCGTCGCGCGGACGCTCAAGGTCCGCAAGGCCATCGCCGACAGGCCCGTTTCGGAGCTGTCCTTCGTCGACGCGAGCAGTATCGCCCAGCCTTCCCGTCCGGCGTACAACGCACCTCCCAACGCGACGCGCTACCGGTTCGCTCCGGCATCGGGCAAGACGTGGCGCGCCCTGACGCAGGACGACTACGAAGATCCCTTGCAGAGCTCCTCTCTCACCAAGACGGAGTACAGGGCGGGAACGTGGGTGGCGACCTGCCCTGCCGGCAATCCGGTGTTCGGATGCTACGACTCCTCGAGGGCGGCTACGTCGGAGGAGATCAAGGAAGCGCAGGATTTCCAGGCTGCCGACGCGGCGTCCAAGGTCGTGGAGGAGTCGCCGGAGGGACTGATCGTCCGGGGAATGCCGGCGGAAGATCTTCCGGTCTACGCTCAGACGATGGTGGCGGAGGCCGAGTCGGCCTACCGGAGCGCTGCGCCGAGCGATCTGGCGAAGGTCGGCTTCACCTCGAACCTGCGGGACTCGTGGAGGAACCGGGCCAAGGTGTTTGTGCCGCTCGGTGGTGCGACCAGTGCTTCAGGCAAAGCGTCCGGCATTCTGTCGCCCAAGTTGACCGAGGCGTTCTCCGACCTCAACACTGCGGCCACACCGGCCATGGTGCTCCTGTGGATCAACTCGATGCAGCAGGCGTTCAGTGCGGACTCGTCCGACCTGGACAAGGCGACCGCCACGCTGGCGCTGGTACCGGTCGTGGGCCAGCTGCTCGGGATCGCCGACTCGGCGATCCACCAGGACCCCGCCGGGATCACCGCGAACGTGCTGACGCTGCTGGCGATCGCGGCTGATTTCGCGGCAATGCCGGAAGTGAGTCTGGTGCTGGGGGTCGCCGCACTCATCACGGCCGTCGTGCAGACGATCATCAGCGCGGTGCAGGGCGTGTCCGAAGTGGGGCAGATGATCTCGAGCCGCGACAAGGCGTGGCACGACGAGCTGGACGCGACCATCACCGGACAGAGCATCCCCGCGTTGCTGGCAAACGCACAGGCCGCGTTCAGGGCCGCGCAGAACCAGGTGCTGTGGAGCGCGAACCTGTCCATGGCGATGCTGGACGCGAAGGCCGACGCGTCGGGCAGCTCAGCGGTCATGACGGCGGCGCAGACCGCGAAGGCCCGGATCGTGGCGGACACCACGGCCGCCGAGCAGGCGCTTCGGAGCGGATTCATCAAGGGGGTGCACCAGGCGATCGGTGCGACGGTCGACTCGTTGAACAGGGGAACCGGGTCGGACGTCTACACCGCGTCCTACCTGGAGAGGAGCTACGACAGCTGGTACAACGCACATTTCAACGAGTACTGCTCCGGCAGCTCGTGCAGCGTGAAGCAGGTCTCGGCCAGGATGCGGGCGCACTACGACTCCGTCGTCGCTCCGCAGGTGAAGGCCGACGTGCCGAAGAACAAGTTCAGCTCGGACGACCTGAGCGCCTACCAGGACGCGGTGGACAGCCAGATCACATCGAAGGCGCTGTTCCGGCTGGTGCCCGCGGTCGACACGGCCCCGGTGGCGCCGATCCACTTCATCAACTGCGCCGACCAGAACGGCACCTGCAAGAGCAGTGTGGCCGCCACCGGGCAGGTCGTCTTCGGTGCGGCCGGCAGCTACGTCACCAGGCCCCTGCCCTCCGACGGTGTCGCGTGCGAGGCGTCCTCTTTCGTCACTGACCCCAACCCCTCCGCTCACGAGACCTGCTTCGTCCAGGCTCCGGTCGGCCCGAGTACCGCTGACGACGGATCATGGCTGGCCGTCGTGGCCCCGTGCGGCGACGAGGGCGACACGTGCACGGTGAGCGGCACCCAGGAGGTCGCCTACGGCACCGGGGCGACATGGATCATCAAACCGGTCACCTCTTCCATCACCTGCAGCGCCGGCAGCTTCGGCGCGGATCCCGCACCGGGCGCGAGCAAGCGATGCACCATCCTGGCAGGCTCGGTTCCGGGTCCGTCCCTCCAGTCCGGGGGGCCGGCGGGATTCTGTGCCGCGAAGGGAGGCGTGTGCTACGTCAGCGGGAAGACCACCCTGGCCTACGGGGCGCAGGACAACGGCTCCTACTGGGTCTACCGGAGTGTGAACGGGGCGGACTACCCCCACGGCGTGCCGTGCACGGCAGGCAGCACCGACTCGACGTTCCCGACCGACCCGTTGCCCGGGCACAGCAACGAATCGTGCCACCTCGCCAGACCGCCCGCGCACCTCGCCTTCTGCGCCGGCCCGGGCGGCACCTGCACCGTGCCGTCGGATGGCGTCCACCAGATGGCCTACGGCGGCAACGGTGCCTGGGTCGTCAAGACCGTCGGTGCCGGCAGCGTCGCCTGCGAGGACGCCGCCTTCAGTGACGTGACGAGGCTGAGCAGCACCGCACTGGCAGACAACACGCACAACTACTGCTACCTGTCGGTCAAGAACGGCGACCTGGTCATCGGCGACACCGGCTACGACTTCGGAAACCAAGGCTACAACTGGTACTCCATCGGTTGCAGGAGCGGCGAAACATGCTCCGTGACCAGCTCGAGTCCGACCGAAACGGCCTACGGCACCTACAACGGCCTCAACGGCACCTACCTCGTCAAGCAGGTGACCACCGGTTCCGATCAGACGGCGCGGCTCTGCTCCCACACCACCTTCACCGCCAGTGATCCACAACTGGGCATCGCATACTGTTTCGCCCTCGCCTCGCCCACCACGACGTTCAACCCTGCCCAGACCGGATTCATCTATCCGACCGTCCCGGCTCTGGTCCACGCAGACATCACCAACGCCAGACTCGTCAACACCGCGACAGGCCAGTGCCTCGACGTCCATCGCGGCCAGAACGTCATCGAGGGCTCCGCCGCCGGCCTCTCCAACTGCGCCGCCAGCACACTTCTGCGCTGGTCCCTGACGTCCACGGGCTCCCTCGAGGAGACCACTCGCGGCGTTACGCAATGCCTGGGGTCCAATGGGTATTCGATGGTCATAGGCAGTGACTGCTACCAGAATGATCCCTGGTGGTGGCAGCAGGGTCCCGGGTTCTCCCTGATCAACCAAGGCCAGTGCCTCACCGCCCTCACGCAGTACAAATCCCCGGCAGTCAAACTCGCCCTCTGCAACGGAAGCCGCGAACAGGAATGGCGACCGATGCCCTGACCCGGAACCACCCCACAAGCGGTCTTCACCCCGGGCGTCCCGGAAGGTGAAACGGCGACTCGGACAAGAGCCGGCGCAGATGGGCGGGGTGGGGCACCAGGACGGCGAGGCGGGCGCAGGTCCCCGCGATCACGGAGTCGCGGTGGCGTCCATCGCCCTCCGGTGTCTCCAGGGTGGAGCCCACTCCGCGGCGAGCGGCCGAGTGGGGAGTGGAGCCCACCGTGGTGCCCGTCGTGGCGCGGGATTCCATTCCGGCGGGAACCGGCCGGTGGGGAGCGCCGCCCAGCCCGGTATCCGGTGCGGCAAGACCACCGGCATCGGCCGCTTCCCCTCCCGCGGGTTCAGTGGCAATGCCGTCTCGCTCGAACCGGCTCTGCGACCATGGCTGTATGACGGTGAGACTGGACAACGCGCGGGGTCTGTACCTTCACGGTATCCGTGACGGCAGGGCGCGCGAGGCTCTCGATCGGTACACGGGGGACCGTTACACCCAGCACAGCACGGGAGTGGCCGACGGCAAGGAGGGATTCCTCGCCTTCTTCGAGCCTTTTCTCCTCTGCAACCCTCAACGTGACATCGAGGTGGTCCGCGCGATCGAGGACGGCCGATATGTCTTCCTCCATGTGGCGCAGACCCTGGGCGGCACGGCGCACTGGGTGACCGCAGACCTGTTCGACACCGACGAGAACGCCCGGATCATCGAGCACTGGGACACGATCGCCGTCGGCGGACTGACCACTCCGTCGGGCCACACCCAGACCGGCGGAGCAACCGAGGTATCCGATCTCGGCCGCACGGAAGAGAACAAGCAAAAGGTCTCCGACTTCATCGCCACGGTCTTCCGGGGCGGACAGACCGAGCGTGTCGCCGAGTTCGTCTCGCAGGACCGGTACGTGCAGCACACCCCCGGGGTGGCCGACGGTGTCGACGGCTTCGCCGCGTTCATCGCGGGCCTCGCGGCCGAGGGGAAGTCGCAGACGTACACGAGGGTGCACCGGCTGGTCGGCCAGGGGAATTTCGTCGTCACCCTCAGCGAGGTCGACCGGGCCGGTACCCCCATGGCCGTGTTCGACATCTTCCGGCTTCAGGACGGTCTGATCGTCGAGCACTGGGAGGTGGCGGAGCCCGTCCCGTCCCCCGCCGAGGCGAACAACAGCGGCAAATTCTGACAGCCGGTCTGACGGCAGGTCCGTCAGCCCCCGTCCTGAACGCAGGAGCAACAACCAGACTGGCCGAGTGGCCGGCGGATCCTTCCGGCCGGACGGATCGCGGTGCTCGTCCCGGCCGTGTCCAGGACGTGCCCATGCGGATACGGCGCAGCGCCGGCGGTCGCCCGGCGGCTTCCGTGGATCCTTTCGCACCCCCTGGCGTTCACCCGGGCGGGGTGCCTCTCCCGGTGGGCGGTCGCACCAGTGTGTCCAGCAGGTAGTCGACCGACCGGCGAAGGCGGTCGGTGAGGCCGTCGGCCGGAGCCCGGCCCATGCAGACCCGCACGATGTCCATGTACATGGTCGAGTAGATGACGTGAGCCGCCATCTCCAGGTCGCTTCCGGGGAGCACCGGGCCGGTGGCGACGTACCTGCGCAGGATCTCCTCGATCGCGCACTCGACCCTGGCCACATGGGCGGCGGCTTCCTCCCGCTCCGGGCCACTTCCGAACAGCGTCTCCCGTTGGTAGGCGGCCGTGTTCTCGGGGTGGCGGCGGACCGATTCGACGAGTGGTGCCACCAGCGCGAGGACCGCCTCGGTGGGAGCGGTGCCGTTTCGGCTGAGCGTGATGCCCCGTTCGACGCCGAGCCGGAGCTGTTCGTTCATCACCAGCATGAGCAGGCCTGCTTTGGACCCCGCGTAGCGGAAGAGGGTGCCGGTGCCGACATCGGCCGCGTCGGCGACCTCCTGCGTGGCTACAGCCGAGTAGCCGCGTTCGGCGAACAGTTCGGTGGCCGCGTCGAGGATGCGGCGGATCTTGTCCTGTTTGTTCCGTTCCCGCCGGCTGACAGGCTGCGCCGCAGAGGCTGCCGCGGGCCGTGACGGCGGAGGGGTCGGTTGCATGGCTGCCCTTTCCGTGAAGAACGGCCGTCATCGGGGGCCGAAGGGCCCTGATCCGGCGTGCGGCGGGGTCGAAGGTCCCGCATGTGCCCAGGATAGAAGATCGCCAGGAAAAACTGAGTACGCTCGAAACGGAGTCCAGTCCGGAATTGAGGTCATGGCGATGAACAACGACAACAAGCACCTGTGGATCGTCGGCGGCGGGATCGCCGGTATGGCGGCGGCCGCCTTCGCCGTACGCGACGCCGGCATGTCCGGCAGTCAGGTCCACATCCTGGAGGAACTGGACGTCGAGGGCGGTTCCCTCGACGGCGCCAAGTCCCCGGCCCACCGCGACGCGTACGTGACACGCGGCGGACGCATGCTGGAGGAGGAGGCGTATCAGTGCGTGTGGGACCTGTTCAGCACCATCCCCTCACTGGAGGATCCGGACGTCAGCGTCACGGACGAGACGCGGGAGTTCAACAGCCGGATCAGGACCCATGCCCAGGCCCGACTCATCGACGGCCGCCACCGCATCCTGGACGCCTCCGACTTCGGCTTCTCCGTCCGGGACCGGAGCGAACTCTCCCGTCTCATGGGCACACCGGAACACCTGCTCGGCAGCAAGCGGATCGACGAGATGTTCGATCCCCACTTCTTCACGACCAACTTCTGGCAGATGTGGCGCACCACCTTCGCCTTCCAGCGCTGGCACTCGGCAGCGGAACTGCGCCGCTACCTCCTGCGGTTCGCCCAGGAGTTCTCCCGCATCCACACTCTGTCCGGCGTGCGCAGGACCGTCTACAACCAGTTCGACTCGATGGTCGTGCCGCTCCAGCGCTGGCTGGTGGCCCAGGGTGTCGACGTACGCCTCGGCACCCGGGTCCTGGACGTCGACTTCAGCGGCACCCCGGAGACCGGCCGCCGCGCCACCTGCCTGCACATCCAGGACGCCGACGGCAGCCGGCGCCTCGAACTCGGGCCGGACGACTACGCCCTGATCACCCTGGGGTCCATCACCGCCGACTCCACCTACGGCGGGAACGACACAGTGCCGGAACTCATCCGGGACCGCCGTGACCAGGGCTGGTCGCTGTGGGAGAAGATCGCCCGCAAGGCCGACGACTTCGGGCGTCCCATGTCCTTCTACGGCAACGTGGACGAGCACAAGTGGGAGTCGTTCACCCTCACCATGCACGACGAGGCGCTCCTCAGGCGCATCACCGCCTACACCGGAAACGAACCGGGTACGGGCGCCCTGATGACCTGGATCGAGTCGGGCTGGCATCTGTCCATCGTGGTTCCCTACCAGCCGCACTTTCCGGACATGCCAGAGGACACCTACACCCTGTGGGGATACGGCTTCGAGATCGACCGCGAAGGCGACTACGTGCGCAAGCCCATGGCGCGGTCGACCGGCGGGGAGATCCTGACGGAACTCGTTCGCCAGCTCGGCTTCGACGATCTCCTCGACCACGTGCTGGAGACGACGGACGTCACCACCTCCATGATGCCGTACGCCTCCGCCCTCTTCGCCTGCCGGGCTCCGGGGGACCGTCCCGAGGTCGTGCCGGACGGCGCCCGCAATTTCGCATTCGCCGGACAGTTCGTCGAGATGCCCGACGACGTCGTCTTCACCGTGGAGTACTCGGTGCACGCCGCGATGCTGGCGATGTACACGCTGCTGGGTGTGGACCGCCCGATCCCGCCCGTCTACCAGGGGATGCGTGATCCGCAGGTCGCCGCCCGCGCCGCCCGCACGCTCCTGCACGCCGGCGGAGACGACTGAACCCGCCCGGCCGGTCCCCCCGCACCGCGTGACGGACACCTGCGGTGCCGCTCGCCAGGGCGCCGCAGGTGTCCGTGCGCGTAGCGGCACATGCGGCGCGGGACGGCTTCCCGCCAATGGGCAGACGGCAGCGACTGCTGCCGTCTGCCCGTTTGCGTGGTTGCGGCGACCCGCACATGTGGCGCGGGTCAGTCTGCGGGCCGCGCGGTGAAGACGCGCTCCAGCAGCGCGGACAGGGTGTCCCTCTCCTGCGGGCCGAGCTGTTCCAGACCTGCGACGGTGTGGTGCATCTTGCCGCGGATCGTGTCGATGACCCGCTCGCCGTCCGCCGTCAGGACGACGTTCTTGACGCGCCGGTCGGACGGGCTGGGGGCGCGGCGCACCAGGCCGCGCTTCTCCAGCCGGTCGACGATCCCGGTCATGTTGGAGGCGTCGCAGGTCAAGGTGGCGGCCAGGGCGCTCATGGACGCGGCTCCCCGGCGTAGCACGGTGAGGGTCTTGCCCTGGCTGGGGGTGAGGTTCTCGCTCGCGGCGGCGACCGTGAAGTCGCCGTAGTAGGAGGCCAGCGAGACCGAGAGCAACTCCATGAGCTGAGCCGTGTCGGTGCGGGCGGTTCCTGTCATGTGCGTCACCCTACGCCAGGAAACTTGACGATCTCAAGCAATGGTGGCTACCGTCGCGCCATTGCTTGAAGTCATCAAGTATCAATGTCCTCAAACAGTTGATCCGGGCCCTCAGGAAGCTCACCGGGTCATGAACAGGGAGACTCTTCGTGTCTCAGGCACAGCAGACGGTGCCTCCACGGCGCTCGGGAGATACCGCGGTCGTCCTGGTGCTCGGGCTCGCCGCCATGGTCGTCTCGATGATGCAGACCCTGGTCGTCCCGATCCTGGGCATCATCCAGAACGACCTCAAGGCCACCACCTCCGACGTCAGCTGGGTGGCCACGGCCACGCTGCTGTCAGCGGCCGTCTTCACCCCGCTGTTCGGCCGTTTCGGCGACCAGCACGGCAAGAAGCCCACCCTCGTCGGCGTCCTGCTGGTGATGGTCATGGGTTCCGTCCTCGCCGCCACGACCACCTCGCTGACCTGGCTGATCGTCGGCCGGGTGATGCAGGGAGCTGCAACCGCGATCTTCCCCCTGGCCCTCTCCATCCTGCGTGAAGAGATCAGGCCGGAACGACTGCACGGTGCGATGGCCCTGGTCAGCGGCACCCTCGCGTTCGGCAGCGGACTCGCGCTGGTCGGTGCGGGGCTGCTCACCCGCGGCTCCGACCCGGACTACCACCGGGTCTTCTGGCTCGCGGTCCTGCTCGCTGTGGTGGCGCTGGCGGGCGTGCTGTTCACCGTGCCCGCCTCCCGGACGAAGACGGGCGGGCGCACGGACTGGCTGGGAGCCCTCACTCTGGGAGCGCTGCTGGTGCTGCTCCTTCTGCCCGTCTCGCAGGGGCACCAGTGGGGATGGACCTCCGGCCGCACGCTCGGCACCTTCGCCGGGGCGGTCGTGATGGGGCTGGTGTGGGTCGTCGTCGAGCGCCGGGTCGGGGAGCCGATGGTGGACCTGAAGATGTTCGTCCACCCGCCGGTCCTCTTCACCAACCTGGCCGGACTGATGCTGGGGTTTGCGATGTTCACCCAGTTCCTCGGCGTCTCGTATCTCGTCCAGATGCCGGACAAGCTCGTCGGCTACGGCTTCGGAGCGTCCGTGCTCGAAGCGTCCGTGGTGTATCTGCTGCCGACGGCACTCGTTTCGCTGGTGGGTGCCCAGTTCGGTGGTGTGCTGGTACGCCGTCTCGGCGCACGTGTCACGCTGGCGGTCGGAGCCTGCTGCGGAGTCCTCGGCTTCACCTGGCTGAGCGGCGCGCACGACACCACGGCCTCGGTGATCGGCGCGGGCATGATCATCGGTCTGTCGATCAGCTTCGGCTACGCCGCGATGCCCGCTCTCATCGTGGCCGGCGTCCCGTCCCACCAGACGGGCATCGCCAACGGCATCAACTCGATCTCCCGCTCGGTCGGCAGCGCCGTGGCGAGCGCGGTGATCACCTCGCTGCTCGCGTCCAAGACCGTCCCGGTTCCGCGGGGTGTGCCCGCGCTGCCCGCCGAGAGTCAGTTCACGTCGAGCTTCGTCATCGCCGGAGCGGCCTTCCTCCTGGTCGTGGCCATCGCGCTCCTCGGCCTCCAGCCGGACCGCGTGCCGCGGACTGCCGGGCCGAGTACGGCCGAGGAGCCCCCGGCGGCGCAGGGAGCGGAGACGGAATCCGCCTCCGCGACCATGTGAGCGGGAACCACCGACCTGCCCCACCGCCGTTCCCGAGCCCGCCCCGCCCGGCGGCACGGCCGAACCCCTCCTCCCCGAAAGGCATGCGACGTTGAAGACCTCGGACGATTCCGGCCACCGACCCGTTCACACACCGGTGGACCACCGGGCCGCGGTGGCGGCCGAGACCGCCCGGTTCGTCGCTGCGGTCGAGGGCGCCGACCCGGCGACCCCGGTGCCTGGCTGCCCCGGCTGGACGCTGACCGATCTGATCAGGCACACGGGAAGCGTGCAGCGCTGGTTCTCGGTGCTGCTGCGGACGCGCGTCCAGCAGCCGCCGAGCACGCGCGAGGTGGAGCTGGACCTCCCGGACCGGGAGGACGGATACCCCGGCTGGCTCGCCGCGAGCGCGGCCGTGGCCGCCGACGCATTCGCCGTCACCGAGCCGGATCTGCCGATGTGGGCCTGGGGCGCCGACCAGCACGCCCGCTTCTGGACGCGCCGGATGTTCTGCGAGACCCTGCTGCACCGGACCGACGCCGAAACGGCGCTCGGCCTGCGGCCCGCTGTGGACCGCCCGGCCGCCGTCGACGGAATCGACGAGTTCCTGGTCAATCTGCCCTTCGCCGCCTTCTTCGCCCCCAAGGTGGCCGATCTGCGGGCCTCCGACCGAACGATCCTCTTCGGCACCACCGACGGGGACGACCGGTGGCTCGTGCGCCTGCGTCCCGACGGCTTCGGGATCGACACCGCTCACGAGACCGCGGCCGCCGGGGACGCGGCCGTCCGGGGAAGCGCCGCCGACCTGCTCCTGCTCCTCTACGGACGGATGTCCCTCGACAGCGGACTCGTCTCCGCCGATGGGGACGAGGAACTGCTGGAGCGCTGGTTCGCCAACTCGGCCTTCTGATACGGCGCGGCCGGCCCGTTCCGGAGCGCCGGCCGCGCCGTGTGGGCCCCGGCGCCCGACACGGCGCGGGCGCGCGGGCTGCGGACGTCGGGCCGGGCGCCCCACGGTGCGGGACGCATGACCCCGAGCTGACCCGCGGGCCCGCGGCGTGGCCCGCACCTGCGCATCGGGGGCTTGTTCGTCAGGGCCGGCCGTCGGCCGGAAGACCCACCCCGCCCAGAACGGCGAGGTCCGTGCGGTGCGGCGCAGTCGACAGCAGCGCGAGGACATCCGCGGGGGTGGGACCGTCGGCGGGCGACGGAGCGGAGAGGGCAGCCCGTGCACTGGCGTCGTCCCGCCAGACTTCGGTGACACGCACTGTGTCCGGATCGGCCGCGTCCTGGCTGACCAGGTAGATCTCACAGCCGGCGAAGCCGCGCAGCCTCTCCGCCACTCCCAGAAGGACGGCGGCGAGTTCGCCGCCTCTGCCCGGGTGTGCTGTCATGGTCATCAGTCTGCCGATCACGCTCAGGCCAGGGTGGTGATGCAGAAGGGGTGGCCTGCGGGGTCCAACAGGACCCGCCACCGGCCGGGTTCCGGCTGGATCGCCGGCTCGACGGCCCCCAGGGCGAGCAGCCAAGCCTGGGCGGCATCGAGGTCATCGACACCCAGTTCGATGTGGGCTTGCTTCTCCTGAGACGGGTCTGGCCAGGTGGGACGCCGGTAGTCGGCCAGGCGGTTGAACCCCAGTCCGGCCGAGCCCTCCTGGCCGAGCAGGACGAAGTCGTCGGTGGAGTAGGCGACGGGCAGTCCAAGGGCGTCGCCGTAGAAGCGGGCCAGTTCGGCGGGGTCCGGGCAGTCGAAGGTGATGGCTGAGTAGCGGATCGCGGGTGGGGACGTCTCGGCAGTGCTCATGCGGCAGACGATAGGGCGGGACCAGGACAGGATGGGTCCTGGTCATGCGGGACACTTCACGATGTGGTCACCACTTCGGCACGCCTGCTGCGACTCGTCTCACTGCTGTCCGCGAGACCCTCGTGGACCTGCGGTGAGTTGGCCGACCGGATGGCGGTCACCGAGCGCACGGTGCGCCGGGACGTCGCAAGGCTCCGGGATCTGGGCTACGGAGTCGAGTCCGCCCCCGGGCCCTGGGGCGGTTATCGCCTCAGGACCGGGAAGCGGCTGCCGCCGCTGATCCTTGATGACGAAGAGGCACTCGCCGTGGCCGTCGGGCTGCGCGAGGCGGCACTCAGCGGCGTTCTCGGCGGCGACCAAGCCGCGCTGTCGGCGCTGCTGAAACTGCGGCAGGTCCTTCCACCGCGGATCGCGGACCGACTTGGTGAGATGGACGCCGCCTTTGCGCACACCCCCAGGCCCGACGAGCCGCAGATCACGCCCGCCATGCTGCTGGAACTGGCCACCGCGTGCCGCCGGGGGGAGCGCGCCCACTTGTCGTACCGCGACAGGAAAGGGAAGGCCACCACCCGGGACGTCGACCCGTACCGCCTCGTGCACACGGGGCGCCGCTGGTACTTCGTCGCCCGGGACGTGACGCGGGGCGAGTGGCGGACGTTCCGGGCGGACCGGGTGGCCCGCATACGGCCAACCGGGCAAGCCGTGGAACTCCTCGACCCACCCGACCCGGTACTGCTCGTCTCCCGATCCGTCGCGACCGGCGCCTACCCGCTCTGTGCGAGCGTCCGCCTCCCGTTGCCCATGGACCAAGCGCTACGCCTGGTCCCGTCGACGGTCGGCACCCACCGACCGGACGGCCCCGATGCCACCATCGTCGACATCGGCGGCCCCGATGCGGACGGGCTCGCCCGATACCTGCTCAGCCTGGCCACCCCGCTGCGGGTCCTGTCTCCGGACGAGGTACGGGAAGCACTGCTGCGCCGTACCCGGGACCTGTCCGCGGCCAACGGGGCGCCGCCCTGCTCGCGGCGGCCCCCGCCCTGAGCTGTCTTCGGTCTGCCGCGGGCCCGGAAGCAGAATCCGTCTGACCGGGGCGGCCCGTTGCGCCGAGCGGCTCCCCGGGGCCGTCGGGCCCCGCCACCGGAACCGCTCCCTTCCTCGGTACCCCATCGAAGGCGGGGGCGGTTCCCGTGTGCCCGGTGCGGCGGGCACCGCGCGAGTCGTCAGACCTCCACCATCACCTGGTCCAGCGCCTTGCGCTTCAGGTCCGGCACCTGGCAGTCCTCCGCCGGGTAGCCGACCGGGATCACGGCGAAGGCCTTCTCGTTCTCGGGCCGTCCCAGTACCTGGGAGAGGAAGCGCATCGGGCTCGGCGTGTGGACCAGCGCGGCCAGGCCCGACAGGTGCAGGGCGGACAGCAGCATGCCGACCGCGATGCCCACGGACTCGTCCACGTAGTAGTGCTTCCGTTTGGCGCCGTCCTCACCCAGCCAGTACCGCTGCTGGAAGACCACGATCAGCGCCGGGGCGTCCGTGAGGTGTGTCTTCACCGCGTCCGTGCCCAGCGGGCGCAGGGCGGCGAGCCACTCCTCGCCGAGCCTGCCGTCGTAGGAGGTCCGCTCCTCGCGCTCGGCTTCTTCACGGATGCGCACGCGGATCTGCGGATCCCGGACCAGGACGAAGGTCCAGGGCTGCTGGTGGGCACCGGACGGTGCCGTGGCCGCGCAGGCGATGGCGTCCCGTACGACCTGCTCCGGCACGGGGTCGGAGGAGAACCGGCGTACCGTGCGCCGCTGCCGCATCCGGTCGCGCAGCTCTGCCGAGCGGGTGAGGGACTCCGCGGGCTCCATGCGCTCAGGGCGGTAGGGGACCGGGTGGTAGGGGGCGCCGTGGGTGGGCTCCCAGCGTTCTTCGACGGTGGCAGTCATAGGGGAGAGTCTGGTGTCCCCGGCCCCGGGTTCCAAGGGCGGAAGGGAGGACTGAGCGACCAGGACATCCTGCGCCGTCGCGAATGATTCGCCGCCCGCGAGGTCTACCGCTCGCTGACCAGCACACCAACGGAACACCAGGTCGTGCTCAGCCCGGCACCAGCGTGACCGTTCCGTCTCACCGCCATCCGGTCCGGGTTCGCAGCTGCTCGCTCCAGCCGGTCTGTTCGTTTCCTGTGGCGTCGGGCGGGGGCCCGCACGGGTGTGTGGGGCGGGTTCGTCACCGTGTAGCGCACGGCCGGGAACGGGACTCCCTCGTGCCCACGCGCAGACTCGCGGACTCCGCGGCCGCAGTGCGCGCCCCGGTGGGTGCGGAATCCTTGACCCTCGGTCGGCGCTCCAGGATGCTGTGTTGCGGAAAACGAGATCTGTGCCGCAATGAGCAACACCTGTCTCATGTATCGATCAGCCGAGGAGTGGCCATGACGCACCAGGTCCGTGCCGTCGTCGCGCGGGGCAAGGGCGCCCCCGTCAGCCTGGAAACGATCATCGTGCCCGACCCGGGTCCGGGTGAGGCGCTCGTGAGGATCGAGGCCTGCGGGGTCTGCCACACCGATCTGCACTATCGCGAGGGCGGCATCAACGACGACTTCCCGTTCCTGCTGGGCCACGAGGCCGCTGGGGTCGTGGAGTCGGTGGGGGAGGGCGTCACCGACGTCGCCCCCGGAGACTTCGTCATCCTCAACTGGCGTGCGGTGTGCGGTCAGTGCCGGGCCTGTCTGCGTGGACGGCCGTGGTACTGCTTCAACACCCACAACGCGAAGCAGAAGATGACCTTGACGGACGGCACCGAGCTGTCACCGGCGCTGGGCATCGGCGCGTTCGCGGAGAAGACGCTGGTCGCGGCCGGGCAGTGCACGAAGGTCGACCGGGCCGCGTCGGCGGCCGCCGCCGGTCTGCTGGGGTGCGGGGTGATGGCGGGCATCGGCGCGGCCATCAACACCGGGAACGTCGGACGGGGTGACTCGGTCGCCGTCATCGGCTGCGGCGGTGTCGGAGCCGCGGCGATCGCCGGGGCGAGCCTGGCGGGCGCGGCGAAGGTCATCGCGGTGGACATCGACGACCGCAAGCTGGAGACGGCCAGGAGCCTGGGCGCGACCCACACCGTCAACTCCGGGGAAGTCGACGCCGTCGACGCGATCGGTGAGCTGACCGGCGGATTCGGCGCCGATGTCGTCATCGAGGCGGTCGGCCGCCCGGAGACGTACAAGCAGGCCTTCTACGCCCGCGATCTCGCCGGCACGGTTGTCCTGGTCGGCGTGCCCACCCCGGAGATGAAGCTCGAACTGCCGCTGCTGGACGTTTTCGGACGCGGTGGCGCGCTGAAGTCCTCCTGGTACGGTGACTGTCTGCCGAGCAGGGACTTCCCCATGCTCGTCGACCTGTATCTGCAGGGCCGGCTGAACCTGGACGCCTTCGTCACGGAGACCATCGCGCTGGACGAGGTCGAGAAGGCCTTCGAGCGGATGCACCACGGTGACGTGCTGCGCTCGGTGGTGGTTCTCTGATGGCCGCCCGCATCGAGCACCTCGTCACCTCGGGGACCTTCTCGCTGGACGGCGGCACCTGGGACGTCGACAACAACGTGTGGATCATCGGCGACGACAGCGAGGCGATCGTCGTCGACGCCGCGCATGACGCCGAAGCGATCGCGCGGGTCGTCGACGGGCGCGCCTTGCGGGCCATCGTGTGCACACACGCACACAACGACCACATCGACGCCGCTCCGGAACTCGCGGCGCGCACGGGTGCCCCGATTCTCCTTCACCCGGACGACCTGCCGCTGTGGAAGCAGACCCACCCCGACAAGGCGCCGGACGCCGAACTGGCCGACGGCCAGGGCTTCACGGTGGCCGGCGTCGAACTGACCGTGCTGCATACGCCCGGCCACGCCCCCGGCGCGGTCTGCCTGTACGCGCCGGCCCTGGCGGCGCTCTTCAGCGGCGACACGCTGTTCGCCGGTGGGCCGGGGGCCACGGGGAGGTCGTACAGCCACTTCCCGACGATCGTCGAGTCGATCCGGGACCGGCTGCTGGTGCTGCCGGGCGACACCGTCGTGCACACCGGGCACGGGGGGACGACCACCATCGCCGCTGAGGCTCCGCACCTCCAGGAGTGGATCGACCGAGGTTTCTGACGCCTGTCGGTGATCATCACGCGCCCGCCCTCGGCTCGCGGCCATCGCGATCCGATGTGGCGGGCTGCTGTTGTTCTATATGGATGAAGTTTTGCATGGTGCAACTTCATCAACGGCTCACGGTGCCCTGTGAACGCCTTGACAAGGGTTCTGGGCGACCCCAGACTGATGTTGCGCTAAACGCAATCCGTTTCGTTATACGCACCGAGGTGGTCATGATGATTCCCGCGTGCCCTCTGGCGGATCTGCCGCGAGGGGAGGCCTTCCGGCTTGAGATCGACCCGCCGGTCACGGTGTTCCACACCGAGGACGGCGAACTCTTCGCCATTGACGACACGTGCACCCACCAGGACGCCTCGCTCGCCGACGGATGGGTGGAGGCCTGCTGGGTGGAATGCCCGCTGCACGCCTCGAAGTTCAACCTCAAGACCGGTGAGGTCGACGCGCCGCCGGCCAAGCGTCCCGTCCGGACCCACGAGGTAGTCGTCGAGGACGGCATGGTCTACGTCAAGCTGTCCACGGCCGCCCCCAACCTGCCGCACTGCGTCGCGCGCAAGCTTGTCGGGATCTCCGCGTGAGGACGGTGGCCGTGGTGGGCGCCTCGCTGGCCGGACTGTCGGCCGCGCGCTCACTTCGGAAGCAGGGCTACGGCGGACGGCTGATCATCATGGGGGACGAGCTCCACCGCCCGTACGACCGACCCCCGCTGTCCAAGGAGTTCCTGGCCGGCACCGTCGAGGAAGCGGATCTCGCGCTGGAGACGGACGGCGAGGACCTGCAGGCGGAGTGGCTGCTCGGCACCCGCGCCACCGGACTTGACCGCACCGCCCGCGCCGTCCGGCTCGCCGACGGCCGGGACGTCCGCGCCGACGGCGTCGTCGTCGCGACCGGCGCCGCCGCGCGCACCCTGCCCGGCTCCGACGGCCTGGCCGGAGTGCACGTCCTGCGCACCCTGGACGACGCCCGCGCGCTACGGGACGAGCTGCTTGGCGGTGGACGGCTGGTGGTGATCGGCGGCGGATTCATCGGAGCCGAGGTCGCCTCCACCGCCCGCGACCTCGGGCTCGACGTGACGGTGGTCGAGGCGGCCGCGACGCCGCTCGTCGGACCGCTCGGCGAGGCCATGGGCTCCCTCGTCTCCGCCCTCCACGCGGACCACGGCGTACGGCTGTTGTGCGGCGTGGGCGTCAAGGGGCTGAGCGGGGAGACCCGTGTCGACGCCGTCCTGCTGGAAGACGGCCGCAGCATCCCCGCCGACACCGTCGTCGTCGGCGTGGGCGCACGCCCCTGCGTCGAGTGGCTGGAGGGATCCGGCGTCGAACTCGACAACGGCGTCAAGTGCGGTGCGGACGGCCGCACCAGCCTGGCCGGCGTGGTCGCGGTCGGCGACTGCGCCAGCTGGTACGACCCGCGCGCGGGCGGCCACCGCCGCGTCGAACACTGGACCGGCGCGCGCGAGCGTCCAGACGCCGCGATCGCCACGCTGCTGGCGGGCGGTGCCGTGGAACCGGGTGTGCCCCGGCCGCCGTACTTCTGGTCAGACCAGTACGGCGTGAAGATCCAGTTCGTCGGCCATGCGACCGGAGCCGACAGCGTGACGATCGAGGAAGGCTCCGCGGACGACCGCAACGTCCTCGCCGTCTACCGCCGTGCCGGCGAGCCGGTCGCGGCGCTCGGGATGAACCAGCCGCGGCTGTTCACCCGCTGGCGCAGACAACTCACCCGCCCCGCATCTTGACACCACCCTTGAGGCATCCCATGCTGCGCTGCATATGGCAAGCAGGGTTGCTCCAAGCGCAACGCCGTCGAGTCGTTCCCACCGGCGCGTGAATGACCCCATCACGACGTTTCCCGAGGAGTGCACCGTGACCTCGACCAGCCTGCCGGACAGCCTGATCGCCACCCTCCCCGGCTCCTTCTACACCGATCCCGGGATCTTCGCCCAGGAGCAGGAGCACATTTTCGAGTCCGTGTGGTTCTGCGTCGCGCGCTCGTCGGACCTGGCGAGGCCCGGTGCCTTCCGGACCGTCGACGTGGGCCGCGAAAGCATCCTCGTCACCCGGGCCCGCGACAGCTCGGTCCGCGCCTACTTCAACATCTGCCGGCACCGCGGCGCCAGGCTCTGCGTGGAGGAGAGCGGTGAGGTCAAACGGGCTTTCCAGTGCCCGTACCACGCCTGGACGTACGACCTGAACGGCAAGCTCGTCGCGGCGCCCAACCTCACCAAGATGCCCGACATCGGCCGCACCGAGTACGGCCTGGTGAGCGTGGCCACCCGCGAATGGCTCGGCTATGTCTGGGTGTGCCTCGCGGAGAACCCCCCTTCCTTCGAGGAGGACGTCATCGGCGATGTCGTCACGCGACTGGGTGACGCCGAGTCGATCGAGCGCTACGACATCGAGAACCTCTCGGTCGGCAGGCGTATCACCTACGAGGTGGAGGCGAACTGGAAGCTCATCGTCGAGAACTTCATGGAGTGCTACCACTGCGCCACGATCCACCCCGAACTCACCGAGGTGTTGCCTGAGTTCGCCGAGGGCTTCGCCGCCCAGTACTACGTCGGTCACGGTGCCGAGTTCGGCGAGGAGGTCCAGGGGTTCACCGTCGACGGCTCCGAGGGCCTGGACCGCCTCCCGGGTGTGGCCGGGGACCAGGACCGTCGCTACTACGCCATCACCGTCCGGCCGCAGGTCTTCATCAACCTCGTCCCCGACCACGTCATCTTCCACCGCATGTACCCGGTGGCCGTTGACCGCACGATCGTGGAGTGCGACTGGCTCTACCTCCCGCACGTGGTCGAGAGCGGCAAGGACGTCAGCCGGTCCGTGGAACTCTTCCACCGTGTCAACCAGCAGGACTTCGACGCCTGTGAGCGCACGCAACCCGGAATGGGCTCCCGGACGTACGCCAAGGGCGGCGTACTCGTCCCCAGCGAGCACCACCTCGGTGCCTTCCACGACTGGGTGCACGAGCGCCTGGGCACCCACCATCAGGAGGACAACAGGGCGGTCAGCCCAGGTAGCCCATCCGGTGGCTGATCTTCTCCGCGCCCTTGACCAGCACCGGAGCGAGCTCATGCAGGCGCTCCTCGGTGAGCCGGTACGAGGGCCCGGAGGCGCTCACCGCCGCGACGACCTCTCCGTCCCGATCGTGAATGGGAGCGGCGATGGCGTGAAGGCCGATCTCCAGTTCCTCCATGGCCCAGGCGTAGCCACGCTCCCGGACCTCGGCGAGGTTCTTCTCGAGCTTCGTCTTCGCGGTGATGGTGTGCGAGGTGACCTTCTTCATCTCGGACTGGGTCACCAGCGCGGTGCGTGCCTTGGTGGGCAGATAGGCCAGCAGGACCTTGCCGCTCGAGGTGGCGTGCAGCGGGGTCAGTTGGCCGACCCAGTTCTGGGCGGTGACGGCCCCGGGGCCACGCACCTGGTACAGGTTGACCGCGTAGTGCTCCTGCAGTACGGCGATGTTGACGGTCTCGCCGATCTCCTCGGCGAGGTCCTCGCAGACCGGGCGACCCTGCTGGGTGATGTCGATGCGTCCGGTGACCGCACCGGCCAGACGTACGATGCCGAAGCCGAGGCGGTACTTGCCGCGCTCACCCGCCTGCTCCACCAGCCCGCGTGCCTCCAGGGCGCCGAGCAGGCGGAAGGCGGTGGACTTGTGGACGTCAATCTCGCCCGCCACCTCGCTGACGCCCGCCTCGCCGCGGTGAGCCAGGATCTCCAGGACGCTGATGGCACGGTCCACTGACTGCACGCCGCCGGAGTGTGAATTCGAGGTTTCGGTTGCGGGATTGTAGTTGCTCATAACGCAACTATACCCACAATAAACAACGCTACTGCAAGTAACGATGGGGGAACAGGGTCCTTGACCGTTGCGTTTCTCGCAACCTTGTGCATGGATGCTATCGTCATCGGGCCGTCCGCACATTTACGGCGTCAGTGGCCCGCGCGACGCAGGGAACGCGCCCGCGTCCGCAGCGAGAAGGCCGTCCGCTGACGTGGACGCCCTCCCGCCGCCGCAGCCTGAGCGCGTAGGTGATCCCGCCGTGCCCGGATGCGGAGATCAGGCAGCGGCCAGGCTCTTCGCCATGACCCGCTCCCTGCCCATGCCATCGGGCAGAGGGGCGCCGGGCTCACCCGTGTCGGTGAAACCGTGCCGTTCGTAGAGCGCGGCCGCCTTGCGGTTGCCCGGCATGACGGACAACCGCAGTGTCGTGGCACCGCGCTCCGCCGCCCACCGCTCGACCGCCTGGATCAGGTGGTCGCCCACGCCCTTGCCTCGCGCGGTGGGGTTGACCCACATCGAGATCAACTCCACGTTCTCCGCTTCCTCGCCCGGCACTCCGCTGGCCATGCCCACCGGGAGGCCGTCCAGGAGCGCGACGAGATCGTGTGCGCCGGGAATCGACAGGCGGGCACGCCAGCGTTCCTCTCGGTCGCCGGAGCCCTGCCACTGGGCCAGCGTCGATCCGAACGCGTAGGGCGACTCGGTGAGCGCGGCCAGTCGCAACTCCCGCCAAAGGGGCCAGTCGTCCGATTCCAGGGTGCGGAGTTCAAGCATGATCCAGACCCTGCCCGCCCGCCGAGGTGGTCGGCAAGATGATGGCAGCCGTGCGCACGAGGTCGTTCAGCCCTGCGACCGGCCGACACCGGGGAGCGGCGGGAGTCGCGCGCCCGCTGGCCACGAGACCTCGGTGAGCCTCTTCCCTCGCGGCCCCGGGTGCGTCTGTGGTCGTTGATCGACCAGCCCACCGGGTGGCCGGACTCGGACACCTTGAGCGGGGTCCGGCCCGGCGTGGCGGGCTTGCTCGGGGGTCGGGAGATGTCCTGCGCCGTGGGCCAAGGGACCGAACCCGTAACGCGGCTTTTCGAGGTCGGCGTTTGCGCGGCAAACGTCGGAGTGGGGGCAGGGTGTGTCGAGCCCTCAGGGTGCGTGATGTGCAACATGGCGAGCAATACACAACAACATGCTGAGTTCGACGGGTTCCTCGACCGGAGGGGACGGGGTCGGCGGACCCTTGCCAAATCGCGATCCGACAACCTCTTGACGTCTGTCGGGGCATTCGCCAGGGTGTTTCACCACAAGCAATCGGGTGCACGATGCGCAACGAATCTCGAAAGGCTCGGCGCGTGGCAGACCTGCACGTGGACGGCGAATGGTGGGACGCGGTGGCCGGTGGGCACCGGGACATCCGATGTCCCGTCGAGCCGGTCGGCGTGTGCGGGTTCATCACCACATGGAACTACGCGCTGCTGCAGGCTGGTTGGAAGGCCGCCCCGGCGCGTGGTGCACGAGGAGCCGTGCGGGCCGGCGCTCACCGTGGAGCGCTTCACCCAGGAGGACGACGCCGTACGCATCGCCAACGACACCGGGTACGGACGCGCCGGAGCCGTCTGGACGCAGGAGGCCGCCGAAGCCCGGCGGTCGCCCGGCGGCCGTGCCGCGGCACGGTGTGGATCGACGACCACCACCCCTAGGTGCCGCAGGCGGAGCGGGGTGGCTTCGAGCATTCGGGGGTGGGCCGGGAGCTGGGACCGACCGGCCTGAACGAGCACCGAGAGCCCCAGCACATCTGGCAGAACATCCAACCTCGGCCGCAGTACCGGTTCCGCGGCTGAATGCCGAAATGAGGTCGAACGTGACCACACAGACCGAGGTGTCGCAGCGGAGCGGCACGCCCCAGGACTCGGGCTCCGCCCCGGTCGTATCCGTACGCAGGCTGTGGAAGGTGTTCGGGCCGAAGGCCGACCAGGTCCCGGACTCCGAGGAACTGTGCGGGCTCACCCGCCGCGAACTCATGGACCGCACCGGATGCACCGCAGCCGTACGAGATGTCCACTTCGACGTCTCGCCCGGCGAGGTCTTCGTCGTCATGGGCCTGTCCGGTTCCGGCAAGTCCACGCTGGTGCGATGTCTGACCCGGCTGATCGAACCCACTGCCGGGGAGATCGTTTTCGAGGGCGAGGACATCCGCGGCGCGGACGACAGACATCTGCGCGACTTGCGGCGCCGGAAGTTCTCCATGGTCTTCCAGCACTTCGGTCTGCTGCCCCACCGCCGCGTCGTCGACAACGTGGCGTTCGGTCTGGAGATCCGGGGCATGGGCAAGGCCGAGCGTGCCGAGCGGGCCCAGGAGGTCGTCGAGCTGGTCGGCCTCGCGGGCTACGAGAACTCCTATCCCGACCAGTTGTCCGGCGGCATGCAGCAGCGCGTCGGCCTGGCACGGGCGTTGGCCGGTGATCCGGACGTGCTCTTCTTTGACGAGCCGTTCTCGGCGCTCGACCCGCTGATCCGGCGCGACATGCAGAACGAGGTCATCCGCCTGCACCACGAGGTCGGCAAGACCATGGTGTTCATCACCCACGACCTCTCCGAGGCGCTCAAGCTGGGCGATCGCATCCTGATCATGCGCGACGGGAGGATGGTCCAGTGCGGCACCGGCGACGAGCTGGTGGGCGCCCCGGCGGACGACTACGTGCGCGAGTTCGTCAAGGACGTGCCGCGCGGTGACGTGCTCACCCTGCGCTGGATCATGCGCGCGCCGGCGGACGGCGACGCGCTGGACGGTGCGGAGCTGGGCCCGGACGTCGTCGTGAAGGACGCCATCCGGACGGTGCTCGCGGCCGACGAGCCGGTCAAGGTCGTCGAGAACGGCAAGCTGCTCGGCATCGTCGGCGACGAGGAGATCCTCGCCGTGGTCGCCGGGCGGGAAGGCGGCGCGTGATGACCGTCGCCGTGGAGGAAACGGAGAAGCCGGAGAGTGGCCAGGCCGTGCGGCAAGCCGCTCCCGTCAAGAGGGTGCGTGAGGCCGACCGGTCCGTCGTGGTGGCCGCGATCTTCGTCGTCTGGCTGGTGCTGTTCCTCGTGCTGCGGGGAAAGCAGACCCTTGGCCTGGCGGCGGCGGACCTGACCGATCTGCACCGGTGGTTCAACGACGCCAACGACTCGATCGGCGCCAACCGCAACTCCAACCCGCTCTTCCTGTACTTCTTCAACGAGGTTCGCCTGGTCATCGACTCCCTGGTGACGTTCGTGCAGGAGCTGATCTCGCAGTCCTCCGCCGACCGCCCCGTCCCGCAGATCGGCTGGCTCGGTGTCGTCGGCGTCGCGGGCTATGTCTCCTGGGCCGTGGGCAACTGGAGGGTGGCGCTGCTGGCGGTGGCCGGCTTCACCTTCCTGGGCCTGCAGGGCCTGTGGCAGGAGAGCATGGACACCCTGGCGCTCACGGTCTCCGCCGTGTTCGTGGCGCTGCTGTTCGCGATCCCGCTCGGCGTGTGGGCGGGGCTGTCCGACCGGTTCAACCGGATCATCACACCCTTCCTGGACTTCATGCAGACGATGCCCACCTTCGTCTACCTGGCACCGCTGACCCTGTTCTTCCTCATCGGTCCGGCGTCCGCCACCATCGCCACGCTGATCTACGCGGCGCCGCCCGCGATTCGCATCACCGCGCACGCCATCCGCTCCGTGCCGCAGACCACGGTCGAGGCGGCCGACTCGCTGGGCGCCACCCGACGGCAGACCTTGACGAAGGTGCTGCTGCCGATGTCCAGGCGAACCGTGGTGATGGGCGTGAACCAGACCATCATGGCCGCCCTGGCCATGGTGACGATCGCCGCCCTGATCGACGCGCCCGGGCTCGGCAAGACGGTCATCGAGGCGCTCCAGACGCTCGACGTCGGCGCGGCCTTCAACGCGGGTCTGGCCATCGTCGTCATGGCCATCGTGCTGGACCGGGTCACCACGGCGGCGAGCGCACGCGAGGAGGCCGCACGGCGTGCGACGAACCGCTTCCTGTCCTGGCGACGTCCGCTGCTGGCGGCGGGCGCGGTGGTCACGGCGGTCCTGCTCCACCTCTCCCACACCTATCTGTGGGCGGCGGAGTTCCCCGGTGAGGGAAGCGCCGGCGATGTCGTCTCGAACACGGCTGACAACGTGACCACCTGGGTGCAGGACAACCTCTCGGGCATCAGCAACGCCTTCCGGGACGCGGTCACCAACGGTCTGCTCAATCCCTTCCAGGCACTGCTCACCGACTCCCCGTGGTGGCTCGTCGGCGCGGCACTGGTCGCGCTCGGTGTCGTGCTCGGCGGCTGGCGCGCCGGGGTCACCACCGCCGTCTGCGTGGGTCTGCTGCTCGGCACCGGTGTGTGGTCGGACAGCATGACGACGCTGGCGTCGACCCTCGTAGCGACCGTGCTCGTGATGTTGCTCGGTGTCGTCGTCGGCGTGTGGATGGGACGCAGTGCGGTGGCGGACCGGCTGCTGCGGCCGAGCCTGGACGCGGCACAGGTCATGCCGCCGTTCGTCTACCTCGTGCCCTTCCTCGCTCTGTTCGGCGCGACCCGCTTCACCGCGATCGTCGCCGCCGTGGTCTACGCGGCTCCCGTCGCCATGAAGATCATCGCGGACGGCGTGCGGAACGTGCCCGCGACCACCGTGGAGGCGGCCACCTCTGCCGGGTGCAGCACCTGGCAGATCATCACCAAGGTTCAACTGCCGATGGCGCGCGGCGCTCTGACTCTGGCGACCAACCAGGGCCTGATCTACGTGCTGTCGATGGTTGTAGTGGGCGGCCTGGTAGGCGCGGGCGCCCTCGGCTACGACGTCGTGGCCGGCTTCTCGCAGGGACAGCTGTACGGGAAGGGGCTCGCCGCAGGGCTCGCCATCGTCCTTCTCGGAGTCATGTTCGACCGGATCACTCAGGCAGCGGCGCGACGTACCAGCGCGTAAGGAGCAACTGACCATGGCAAGGCAAGCAAGACAATGGAGAGTCGGCGCGGCCGGCATAGCGGTCCTCGGCCTCACCCTCACCGCCTGCGGCGGCACGAAGGTCGGTGACAGCTCCTCGGAGGCCGGCGGCTCGGGCAGCTCCGGCACGTGCGGCACCTTCAACCTCGCGGTCAACCCGTGGGTGGGGTACGAGGCCAACGCGGCCGTCATCGCCTACGTCGCGGAGAAGGACCTCGGTTGCAAGGTCACCAAGAAGAACCTGAAGGAAGAGATCGCCTGGCAGGGCTTCGGGACGGGCGAGGTCGACGCCGTCGTCGAGAACTGGGGCCACGACGACTTGAAGAAGAAGTACATCACCGACCAGAAGACAGCCGTCGACGCCGGCCCGACCGGCAACGAAGGCCTCATCGGCTGGTACGTGCCGCCGTGGCTGGCCAAGGCTCACCCGGACATCCTCGACTGGAGCAACCTCAACAAGTACGCGGCCGAGTTCAAGACGTCCGAGTCCGGTGGCAAGGGTCAACTCCTCGACGGCGACCCCTCGTTCGTCACCAACGACGAAGCCCTGGTGAAGAACCTCAAGCTGGACTACAAGGTCGTGTACGCGGGCAGCGAGACCGCCCTCATCCAGGCCTTCCGCAAGGCGGAGAAGGACAAGGAATGGGTGATCGGCTACTTCTACGAGCCACAGTGGTTCATGTCCGAGGTGCCGCTCGCGAAGGTCAAGCTGCCTGACTACAAGGAGGGCTGCGACGCCGACACCGCGAAGGTCGCCTGTGACTACCCGGTGTACAAGCTGGACAAGATCGTCAGTGCGAAGTTCGCCGAGTCGGGCAGTCCGGCCTATGGCCTGGTGAAGAACTTCAATTGGACGAACGACGACCAGAACGTCGTGGCGAAGTACATCGCCGAGGACAAGATGACCGCCGAGGCCGCGGCGGAGAAGTGGGTCGAGGCCAACCGCGACAAGGTGGACGCCTGGCTGAAGTAGGGCGCCTCGGCCGTGTCGCTGCACTCGGCCGAGGACCGGACGCAACCCTGAGATGGTCCCGGCAGGCTGTGCCGACAGCCTGCCGGGCCAGGCTGTGCCGACAGCCTGCCGGGCCTCCTCGTGTCTCGGGCTGCCTCTCCGGTGCCACCGACTCTCCGATGCCACCGCCGCCTTGACGCCCGCTCTGGCGACAGGCGTCGAACTCCTCCTACTGGCTGGGTGCCGGGTGGAGGCGTACGCGCTCCCGGTGGAAGCGTGGGAGCGGCCGTCGCGTCGCACCTGTTGCGGTAGGCGGCCCGGGTGGCTCTCCGCGTACGTGCGGCCGACACCGGTCCTGGCTCCATGGCGGCGGAGGGCCGAAGTTCTCCGATACGAGCACTCCGGTATCGTTTGCCGGCGCTTCAGGCCGGTGTCGATCACGGGCCGGATCTCCGGGTCCGCCTCCGCCGGCGGGCGGGTCGGTACGCCGACCACTGCAACCTGATATATTTGAAGTATGTCAGAGGCAGGGCATTCGATGCCAACAGTCCCGCGCGTACGAAGAGGCGGCCGAAAGACGAGCAGCCCCGAAGTCTCCCCCGTGACTGACGCGGCGCCGATGTCATTGGCCGACCTGGCCTACGAGCGCCTCCAGGATCGATTGATCATGCTCGACATCCGGCCCGGCGAGCCGATCAACGACAGCCAGCTCGCCGAGGAGATCGGCGTCGGGCGTACGCCCCTCCGCGAGGCGCTCAAGCGGCTCGAGACCGACCATCTCGTGGTGTCCTACCCGCGCCGGGGCACATTCGCCACCACCATCGACGTGACCGAGCTCGGCGCGATCTCCGACATCCGCGAGCAGCTCATGCCGTTCGCGGCACGGAGGGCCGCCGTCCACGCCGGTAGCGCCATGCGCGACGTGCTGCGAGCCAAGGCCGACGAGGTGAGGAGCCTCGAAATCCCTCGCGATGATCGCACCGCACTGATGCGGACGGACATGGCTCTGCACCGGCTCATCTACAAGGCGAGCGGCAACCCGCACCTCGAGGACGTGCTGATCCGCTACGACAACCTGGCCACCCGCATCTGGTGCCTGGTCATCGATCGGCTTCCCGACCTTGCACACCACGTCACCGAGCACGCGGACCTGCTCGACGCCGTCGCCGACGGCGACGCCGACCGCGCCGAGCGCCTCACCCGCGAGCACATCGCCGGCTTTGCCCGTGAGATCCGCGGCGTACTCTGACTGTCCGCGAACTCGCCGGTCGGCTGCGGACCGGGACCTCCGCCCGGGTGGGGTGGGCGCCTGCACCCCGCTGTGCGGCGCCGTCCTGGGCGCACCCGCCGTGCACCTGGCGTCGTCACCACCGGCCGGACGGCTGAGCGCCGGCCGGACCGCCGGGCACAGGACCTGGTCGACCGCTCGGCTGCCGCGTCAGCCTGAAAAAGCACCCCCTGCGCCGGGAATCCGGCACAGGGGGGCGGATCTTTCGCCGGGGCGGAGCGATCAGTGGTCGAAGAGGCCCTTCGGCTCCTCCGGTGCCGTGGGCCGCTCGGTCGAGGGCTGCGGCTCCGCCGTCGGCTGAGCAGCGCCGGTAGCCGGCTCCTCCTCGATGGCGAAGAGGGAGCCTGACGGTGTGGGCTCAGCGGTGCCCTCGCCCGCCGGCTCCGGCGTCCAGGTGGTCGCGCGCGGCGGAGCTCCGTCGGCCGGGACGTCGAAGAGTGAGCTGCTTGTGGTGGCGGGAGCGGTCGGCGTGGTTGTGGGCTCGTCGAACAGCGACGCCCCGGAGGCCGGTCGCGTGGGTGGCTCGGCGGGTGTCCCGTCGAACAACGACGCCCCGGCGGCGCCGGAGGCGCCGGGCTCCGCCGGAGCAGCGGCAGTCGGGGCAGCCGGAGCAGTTGGGGTGGCCGGGGTGGCAGGAGCTGCGGCGGGCGCCTTCTCGGCCTCGGCCGCGTTCTCACCGGCCTTGACCGAGGCGAGCAGCATCTGTGCGACGTCGAGGACCTCGACCTCGTCGCGGGCCTCGGACTTGGCCTGGAGTGCCGTGACTCCATCGGAGAGCATCACCCGGCAGAACGGACAGCCGACCACGATCTGGTCGGCGCCGGTGCCGACCGCCTCCGCGCTGCGGTTCATGTTGATCCGCTCTCCGAGGCTCTCCTCCATCCACATCCGGGCGCCGCCGGCCCCGCAGCAGAAGGACCGCTCCGAGTTGCGCTCCATCTCGACGTACGAGGTGCCCGGCAGCACCTGCAGCAGCTCGCGCGGCGGGCTGTAGACCTGGTTGTGCCGGCCGAGATAACACGGGTCGTGGTACGTGATCGACCGCTTGTTCGCGCCGTCCTCGGGGGCGACCGGGGTCAGCCTGCCCTCGCGCACGAGCCGGTTGAGCAGCTGGGTGTGGTGGACGACCTCGAGCTCGATGCCGAAGGCCTTGTACTCGTTCTTGAGTGTGTTGAAGCAGTGGGAGCAGGTCGCGACGACCTTCCTTACCTTGAACTCCTTGAAGGTCTCGACGTTCTCCCGGGCCAGGGCCTGGTAGACGAACTCGTTGCCGGCGCGGCGGGCCGAGTCGCCGGTGCAGGTCTCGCGGTTGCCGAGCACGCCGAAGGAAACGCCGGCCATGTGGAGCAGCTCGGCGACCGCGCGGGTGGTCTTCTTGGCCCGGTCCTCGTAGGCGCCGGCGCAGCCGACCCAGAACAGCCAGTCGACCGACTCCAGCGACTCCAGGTCATTGCCGACCTCCCTGACCTCGAACGGCAGGCCCCTGGCCCAGTCCATGCGCGCGCTCGGTGCCATGTTCCAGGGATTGCCCCTGGTCTCAAGGCCCTTGAAGAGCTGGTTGAGTTCGGCGGGGAAGTCCGACTCGATGAGCACCTGGTAGCGGCGCATGTCGACGATGTGGTCGACATGCTCGATGTCGACCGGGCACTGCTCGACGCAGGCGCCGCACGTCGTGCACGACCAGAGCACGTCCCCGTCGATGACGAAGTCGCCGCCCTCGGGATTGTAGAATCCCTCGCCCGCGTCGCCCTTGCCGATCAGCGCCCGCTGGGCGTGTCCGGCCTGTCCGGCGGCCTTGCGGTAGGTGTGCTCACGCAGGCCCTTCATCAGCAGCTTCGGCGAGAGTGGCTTAGCGGTGTGCCAGGCCGGACACTGCGACTGGCAGCGACCGCATTCAGTGCAGGTGGTGAAGTCGAGGAGGCTCTTCCAGGAGAAGTCCTCGATCGCTCCGACGCCGAGTGCGGCGTCCTCGCGGAGGTCGTCGATGTCGTCCAGGGTGACCGCCTTGCCGTCGACCGCGAGCGGCTTGACCGCGCCCAGCGCCGTACGGCCCGAGGACTCACGCTTGAACCAGATGTTGAACCAGGCGGTGAACCGGTGCCAGGCGATGCCCATGGTCAGGTTGCGGCCGATGACGATCAGCCAGACCATCGCCAGCGCGATCTTGAAGAACGCGACGAGACAGACGAGGTTCTCGTTGGTGCCCTGACCGGCCGGGTAGAGCGCGTCACCGAGCCAGGATGAGAGCGGGAAATGCGCGCGGGGCGCGGACTCATGGTCGGCGAGGTGGAACTCCGCTCCCCGGATGAACAGAATCGCCGCACCCTCCAGCAGGGCCAGGTACTCCACGAAGTAGGCCTGCCAGAACGTCGAGCCGAAGAACCGGCTCCCGCGGCCCTCGCTGCGGGGGTGGTGCTTCTGCCGATAGACGATCAGCCAGATGATGCCGACCGTGCTCAGCGCGCCGATGAACTCGCTGAACCACTCGAAGGGGTACCAGTGGCCCACGATCGGCCACGCCCACTCGGGGTCGAACAACTGGACGTAGGCGCCCACGACCGCGGTGCTCAGGAAGAGGAACGCCGCGAACACGAACCAGTGCATGACGCCGACCCAGGTCCACTGGAGCATCCGGGTGTGCAGCACGGTCTCCCTGAGCATGGTGACCGTACGGGCGACCGGATCGTCGGTGCGGCTCGGGCTCGCGGGCCCGCCCGTCCGGATCACCCGGAGCATGCTCCGGACAGCGGGGACCAGGACGAACAAGGCGGCCAGCGTGAGCGCCAGCGACGCCGCCAGGGCGAAGATCTGCATCGGGGCTCCTCAAGGGCGGTCTTCTGACCGGGGGCGTGGCGGAGCGTTGCGCGACTCGCCCGCCGGGGGTGGCCAGGGTGACCAGGTGCATGCGGTCCAGCACGTGCCGCACGTGGCGCCGGGTGTCGCCGGCGGCGGTCTCGGCGGCCCGGACGAGCAGCAGCGCCGGCCGGCACCACCGCACGTGGGTGCGGATCCGCGGGGTGCGGATCCGGCCTTCTCAGGGTTCACGGAGCGGAGGAGGCTGCGGCTTCCTTCGCAGGCGCCGCAGCCTCACTCCAGGGCGGTGAGCCGATTCGCAGCGGCGGTGACGTCCTCCTCGGCTCCCGCTGCGGCGGGTCACTCGGCAGTCGTCACGTGCCTCACCCGGTCACCCCGCGCGACCTGAGCTCTTCGATGATCGCCGGGAGGACCTCGTGCATGTCGCCCACGACGGCGTAGTTCGCCTTGGTCATCATCGGCGCCTCGGGATCGGTGTTGATCGCGAGGATCGTCTTCGACGACGCGCAGCCGGCCCAGTGCTGGATGGCACCGGAGATGCCGCAGGGGACGTACAGGTCCGGGCTGATCCGGGAGCCGGTCTGGCCGACCTGCTCGTGGTGGGGCCGCCAGCCCAGCGAGGTGACCACCCGGGACACCCCGACCGCGCCGCCGAGCAACTCTGCGAGTTCGGCGACCGCGCCGAAGCCGTCCGCACCACCCGCCCCGCGTCCGGCACCCACGACGACCTTGGCGGACTTCAGCGAGTCGGAGTGGTCGACCTCCTTGGTGCCCGTCGCCACGACCCGCGCCACGAGGTCGGAGTCCGCCACCTCGGGGGTGATCTCCACCCAGGTGGCGGGCGACGCGTCCGCCACCGGTGAAGCGGTCCACGAGTGGCCGGCGACGGAGAAGACCGCGGGCCGCTGGTCGAGCTTCGTCTCCTCCAGTGCCGCGCCGCCGACCACCTGGCGGGTCACCACGAACGGCGCGAGCCCGTGGAACGCGACCACGTTGGCGGCCATGGGCACGTCGAGCCTGGCGGCCAGATGCGCCAGCACCTCGTTGCCCCGGGGCGAGCCAGCAGCGGTGACCACGACGGAGCGGGTCGACTCGCGGATCGCCTGCAGCGCCGCCGCCCAGGCGGCCCCGGCGTACGACACGAACCCCTCGCCCACCGCCTGGTGGACCTCGGCCGCGCCGTGGGCGCCGAGTTCGGCTGCCAGCGCGTCGCGGTCCTCGACCGCGCCGACCACGACCGCGCGGATGGCGATACCGCCGCCCTCGGCCGCCAGCGACCGGGCGAAGGCGAGCGTCTCCAGCGAGACCTCGCTCGCGGCGCCGTTCTCGGTCTCGACCAGCACCAGAATCATCGGGTCACCCCCAACTTCCCGAACAGGTCGGCGACCGCCTTGGCCGCCTCCGGGCCCTCGCCCAGCACCTCGACCGCCGACGGCGCCGGCGGGGGCAGCAGCAGCCGCACCCGGTTGGCTCCGGCGGGCTCGGCTGACAGGGCCCGGGTCTCGATCTCGACCTTCTTGGCCGCCATCCGGCCCCTCAGCGTCGGATAGCGGGGCTCCGCCCCGCCCTCGAGCACGGTGGCGACCGCGGGCAGCGGCAGCGAGTAGGTCTCCTCGCCGTCGGGGCCGTCGCCGTGGGCGGTCAGGTCGCCGTCGGCCACCTCGAACGCCGACACGCCGTTGACCACCGGCCGGCCGAGCGCGTGGGCCAGCCGGATGCCCACCTGGAAGTCGCCGCTGTCGGCGGCGTCGTTGCCGAGCAGGACCAGGTCGTACGTCGTGCCTGCAGCCTCCTTCTCGCGCACGACGTGGGCGATCTCCCGGGCCACGTCGGCCGGTCCCAGCCGGGCGGGCTCCGCCTCGACGAGTACGGCGGCGGTGCAGCCGAGTGCCAGTGTGTCCCGCAGTTGCTCGGCGGCCCCGGGTGGGCCGACGGTGAGCAGCGTGACCGTACCGCCGGTCGCTTCGACGGTCCGGACCGCCAGCTCTACCGCACAACTCTCGTGGTTGCTCACGGTGAAGCCGACGTACCTCCCGTCGACGCCCTGCTGGTCGTCGGTGAGCAGGACCTCACCGGAGGAGTCGGGGACCCGCTTGATGCAGACCAGAACGTTTGTCATCTTTCACCTCTCGTGGTCTCGGCCGTGCCGACCACCGACGGCACCGCGACCGACGTCAACGGATCCGCTCGTTGTCCGGGTCGAAGGGGGGCGTGGCGTCGTGAGAGATCACGGTCACGGGGTAGCGCTCCTCCATGTAGGAGACCGCGAGTTCGTTGCCGACCCGCGCCTGCTCGGGTGGCAGGTACGCCATCAGCAGGTGCTTGCCCAGCGAGGGGGCTGAGCCGGCGGCGGTGACATAGGGGTGGTGCCCGTGCCCGTCGACGAGCGCCTCGCCGGAGCGGGTGACGATCGGCTCGCCACCGAGCATGTACCGTTTCACCCCGGAGGCCGACGTGTGGTCGTCGACGGCCAGCGTGCACAGCACCGCCGCGGGCTCACCGGCACGCTGTTCGAGGTATGCCTCCTTGCCGATGAAGTCGGCGGTCTTCACCTTCGGCCGCTGCATGCCCGCTTCGACGATGGTGCGCTCGCCGTCGAGCTCGTGGCCGAAGGCCCGGTAGCCCTTCTCGATCCGCGCGGTGGTCACGTAGACGCCGATGCCGACCGGGCGGGCGCCGTACGGCGTGCCCGTCGCCAGCAGCTTGTCCCACACCGACGCGGCCTGGTCGAAGGGGACGTACAGCTCCCAGCCGAGTTCCCCGACGTAGGAGATCCGGGAGGCCAGCACGGGGATGCCGTCGAGGTCGATCTCGCGGCAGTTGAGGAACCGGAAGCCCTCGTGGGACACGTCCGCACCGGTGAGCTGCGACAGGATGTCGCGGGCCCGCGGGCCCCACAGCCCGATCGTGGAGATCCGGTCGGTGAGGTCCTCCAGGGACGCGTCGTCGCCGAGCTGGTCGGCGAACCACTTCTTGTCCGCCATGCCGTGCGCCCCGCCGGTGACGACGCGGAAGTGGTCCTCGCCCAGGCGCATGACGGTGAGGTCGGAGCGGAACCCGCCCTTGCGGTCGAGTACCGGGGTGTAGATCACCTTGCCGACCGGGACGTCGCACTGCGCGACGCAGGTGCGCTGTACGGCGTCCAGCGCGCCGGGACCGGTGATGTCGAAGATCGCGAAGGCGGTCAGGTCGATGACGCCCGCGGCTTCACGCATCCGCAGGTGCTCGGCGTTGGTGATCGGGCTCCACCAGCGCATGTCCCACTCGTGCTCGCGCGGCATCACGCGGTCGCCGTACACCTCGAGGAGATCGGCGTTGGACTCGTACCACTGCGGCCGCTCCCATCCGACCGCCTCGAAGAAGGCCGCACCGAGCTTCTTCTCCGACTCGTGCATCGGGGAGAGCCGCCGCCCGCGGTCGGACTCGTACTGTTCAGCGGGGTGGATGATCCCGTAGGTCTTGATGAACGACTCGGTGGTGCGCAGCCGGGTGTGCTCGCGGCGCATCTGGTGGGGGTAGAACCGGGCGATGTCGGCCCCGGAGACGTCGATCTCGCTGTGGCCGTGGGTCATCCACTCCGCGACCGCGCGGCCGACGCCCGGGCCCTCCTTGATCCACACCGCCGCCGCCGTCCACAGCCCCTTCACCTGGCTCTCACCGAGGATCGGGTTGCCGTCGCAGGTCAGCGACAGCAAGCCGTTGATCGCGTACCGGATCTCCGCGCCCTCGGCACCCAGCAACTCGGGCATCAGCTCGTAGGCCTGCTCCAGTTGTGGGTCGAAGTCGTCGGAGGTGAAGGGGAGTTCGGTGGGGCTGAGCCTGGACTGCTCGATGCTCGGGATGTCCTCCGGCTCGTGCAGGATCGCCCGGTGGGCGTAGGACCCCACCTCCATGTCCGCGCCGTGCTGGCGCTCGTAGCAGAAGGTGTCCATGTCCCGGACGATCGGGAAGTTGATCTCGCCGGGCAGCCCGGACAGCTGCGGGCAGGGGCCGACGGAGATCATCTGGTGGACGGCGGGGGTCAGCGGGATGCTGATGCCGGCCATGTCGCCGATCTTCGGGCTCCACACGCCGCAGGCGATCACGACGTACTCGGCCTCGATGCCGCCCTTGTTCGTGCGCACCCGGCGGATCCGCCCGTCCTCGACGTCCAGGCCGACCACCTCGACGTTGGGCACGCTCGTCAGCGCGCCGCTCGCGATGGCACCGTCGCGCATGATCGTGCCGGCGCGCAGGGAGTCGACGACGCCGACGCTCGGGGTCCAGAAGGCGCCGACGAACTGGTCCGCCTCGATGAACGGCACCTTCTCCCTGACGAAGGCGGGTTCGACCAGCTGCGCCTCGATCCCCCGAGCCCTGGCGCTGGACATCCGGCGGCGCAGCTCCTCCATGCGCTCCTCGGTGCGCGCGATCTCGAAGCCGCCGGACTCGGTGAAGACGCCCAGTTCCTTGTACTGCCGCATCGAGTCCAGGGTCAGGTCGGTGATCTCGCGGGAGTGGTCGACGGGGAAGATGAAGTTGGAGGCGTGACCGGTCGAGCCACCGGGGTTGGGCAGGGGGCCCTTGTCGATCTGCACGATGTCGCGCCAGCCGAGTCGGGCCAGGTGGTGGACCAGGCTGTTGCCGACGATCCCGGACCCGATCACGACACATTTCGCCTGCGGCGGAACCTCTGCCACGGTGGCCTCCCTCGGGGTGACACGTAACTGATATACTAGTTGTTGAGCACGCTATAGGGCAGGTGACTGACGGTCAAGAGGCAATCCGTGGAACTTCGCTCGACCCTCGTCCGGTGGACCGGCCGCGCCTGACGACCGCCGGGCGGCTCCCCGGGGGGTGCGTTCGGCAGCAAGCGGGGCCCCGTCGGGTGCAGAGCGGAAAGAGGCTCGACGGCCCTTGACAGATCTTTCGTATATCAGTTGGATTCCGGCCGTCGGTAAGTGGTGATGCGCATCGAGGTGCGCCCCGCTCCGAGATGTCGCGTTCCGGCGTGGTCCTCCGACATCGACGGCCCGCAGGCCCGTCGTCAGGGGCGAGGAACCGCTCTGCGACGGGCATCGGCTCGGCGGCCGTGTCACCGGCGCCGCCCACGGCCACACCGGCTGCCGAGGGCATCGCCCACGCGGTGTCGAGGTGGTCGTCGCCGGGGACTCCGGTTCGCCCCGATCACCACCCGCCTCCTTGGCCGTAGCACAGGACCCGATCGAAGGGAAAGGAGCGCTGCCGGTGAACGCACAACTGCTCGACGGCAGGGCGACCGCCGCCGACATCCGCCGCGAACTCGCCGAACGCGTGGCCAGGTTGACCGCCGCCGCCGGCCGCCCGCCGGGTCTGGGTACGGTCCTGGTCGGCGACGACCCCGGCAGTCACGCCTACGTCGCCGGTAAGCACCGGGACTGCGCCCAGGCGGGCATCGCCTCCATCCGCCGGGAGCTGCCCCCCGACACCTCCCAGCAGCAGGTCGAGGAGACGATCGACGAGCTCAACGCCGACCCGCGCTGCACCGGCTACATCGTCCAGCTCCCGCTCCCGCGCCACCTGGACGCCAACGCCGTCCTGGAACGCATGGACCCGGCCAAGGACGCCGACGGCCTCCACCCCGTCAACCTCGGCAGACTCGTCCTGGGCGTCCGGGCCCCGCTGCCGTGCACCCCGCGCGGCATCGTCGAACTGCTCCGCCGCCACGACGTACCGCTCGCCGGAGCACGGGTGTGCGTGATCGGCCGAGGCATCACCGTCGGACGCCCCCTCGGACTGTTGCTCACCCGCCGCTTGGAGAACGCCACCGTGACCCTCTGCCACACCGGCACCAAAGGCCTGGCCTGGCACGTACGCGAGGCGGACGTCGTCATCGCGGCCGCCGGCTCGCCCGGACTGGTCACCAAGGACATGCTGCGCCCCGGCGCGGCGGTTCTGGACGTAGGCATCACCCGCACCCACCACGGGCTGGCCGGCGACATCCACCCGGACGCCGCCCGGGTCGCCGGATGGCTCGCCCCCGTGCCGGGCGGAGTGGGTCCCATGACCCGGGCGATGTTGCTCGCCAACGTCGTCGAGGCCGCCGAGAGGAATGCCGCCGCATAGGCGCCCCCAGCCCCCGTGCGCCCGCCGTGTCCCGGGACGCCCGCACGTCGTCCCGGCCGGCCGGGACGAACCCAGGGCCGGGTTCCGGATCCCGGTCCGTTCGTCGTTCGCCGGCCAGCTGGCGGACCGGTTGCCCGACGCGGCGACGGAGTCATCTGGGCGACCCCGCCGGGGTCGCCCCGCAGCCCCTGTGGGAGCTCGGCCGAGGGGCTCCCACAGGGCTTTGTCCAGAAGGTTCGACACCCATCGAAGGTTGGATCCTGTGACTGCCACGGCTCACGCCACCACCCCTCCGCACCCGGAATCGCCCGAACTCCACCCGCACGGGCTGCCGCGGCCCGGCCGGACGCTGGTCATGGGCATCGTGAACGTCACGCCGGACTCGTTCTCCGACGGCGGCCTGTCGTTCGCCGCGGGTACGGCCGTCACACATGGACTCGCGCTGCTCGAACAGGGAGCGGACATCGTGGACGTGGGCGGCGAGTCGACCCGCCCCGGCGCGGCACGCCCGCCCGTCGAGGAGGAACTGCGACGCGTCCTGCCCGTCGTCCGGGAACTCGCCTCGGCGGGCGCGGTCGTCAGCGTCGACACCATGCGGGCCGAGGTCGCCGCCCGCGCGCTGGACCTGGGGGCACGGCTGATCAACGACGTCTCGGGGGGCCTCGCCGACCCCGGGATGCTGCCGCTGATGGCCCGGGCGGGCACGCCCTACGTGGTGATGCACTGGCGCGGACATGCCGCCGGCATGCAGGCGAACGCACTCTACGGCGACGTCGTCACCGACGTGCTCGACGAACTGCGCCTGAGGATCGAGGCCGCGCTGGAGGCGGGGATCGCGCCCGGCTGCCTGATCGTCGACCCCGGGCTGGGCTCGCCAAGGCGCCCGAGCACAACTGGGAGTTGCTGGGCCGACTCGGGGAGGTGCGTGCCCTGGGCCACGCCGTCCTGGTCGGTGCATCACGCAAGTCGTTCCTGGGCCACCTGCTGGAGGACCGGGTGACGGGGCGACCGCGCCCGCCGCGTCAGCGTGACGCCGCGACGACCGCCGTATCCGTGCTGGCGGCCGCGCAGGACGTCTGGTGCCTGCGCGTGCACGACGTCGCCTCGACACTCGATGCGGTGCGGGTGACGGCACGCTGGGGCGTCGAGGCGGCGGCGTCAGGACAGCCGCTGCTGGGCTCGAGCACCTCGGCTCAGCCCGGATAGCCCATTCGGCGGCTGACCTCCTCCGCGCCCTTGACGAGCAAGGGGCCGACCTCGTGGATGCGCTCCTCGGTGAAACGGTACGTGGGGCCGGAGGCGCTGAGGGCGGCGATGACCTTGCCATCGAGGGAGCGGATCGGAGCCGCCATGGCGTGGAGCCCGATCTCGAACTCCTCCAGTGCCACCGCGTACCCGCGCTCCCGCGCCTCGGCGAGACTCTTCTCCAGCTTGGTCCCGGAGGTCAGGGTGTGCGGCGTCAGCTGCTGCGGCTCCGACCCCGCGAGCACGTCGGCGCGGTCCTTCTCCGGCAGGTGGGCCAGCAGGATCTTGCCGCTCGAGGTGGCGTGTACCGGCGTGAGCTGCCCGACCCAGTTGTGCGTGCCGATCGCGCCCGGGCCGTGCACCTGGCAGAGGTTGACCGCGTAGTGCTCCTGCAGGACTGCGATGTTGACGGTCTCGCCGATCTCCTCGCTGAGCCGCTCGCACACCTGTCGGCCCTGCTGGGTGATGTCGAGACGGTCCGTGACCGCACCGGCCAGACGCACGATCCCGAAACCGAGCCGGTACTTGCCCCGCTCGGCCGTCTGCTCGACCAGACCGCGCGCCTCCAACGCCCCGAGCAGACGGAACGCGGTCGACTTGTGGACGTCGATCCCGGCGGCGACTTCGCTGACACCCGCCTCCCCGCGCTGGGCCAGGATCTCCAGGAGGCCGACGGCACGGTCGACGGACTGCACCCCGCCCGGAGCGGGAGCTGCTGTTCCATCATCTGCAGCATGGTTGCCCATGGCGCAACTGTACGCCATCGTGGGCGTGCGGCGAGAGACCGCGGCGACTGGGCGCCTGACTCCGACTGCCCCTCCGCACACCAGGACTGTCCGTGCGTCAGCGGAAGACGACCGTGCACCTGTCGTTGACCAGCACGCGGCTTTCGCTGTGCCACTCGACGGCGCGGGCGAGCACCCGGGCCTCGACGTCTCGGCCGATGGTGACCAGCTCATCGGGGTCGCGCGAGTGATCCACGCGGACGACGTCCTGCTCGATGATCGGACCTTCGTCGAGGTCGGGCGTGACGTAGTGCGCCGTGGCCCCGACGAGCTTCACACCGCGCTGGTGCGCCTGGACGTACGGCCTGGCTCCCTTGAAGCTCGGCAGGAAGGAGTGGTGGATGTTGATGGCCCGGCCGTCGAGCTGCTTGCACAGGTCGTCGGAGAGGATCTGCATGTAGCGGGCCAGCACCACCAGGTCGATGTTCAGCTCACGCACGAGCTCCAGTAGTCGTGCCTCGGCCTCCGCCTTGGTGTCCCTGGTCACCGGGATGTGGTGGAAGGGGACGCCGTAGCTCTGCGCCAGTGGCTCGAATGCGCGGTGATTGGAGACGATGGCCGGGATCTCGATGTTGAGCGCACCCGTGGACTTGCGGAAGAGCAGGTCGTTCAGGCAGTGGCCGAACTTCGACACCATGATCAGCGTTCGCGTCGGGGTCGAGGCGTCGCGCAGCTGCCAGCTGATCCCGTACGCGTGACCGACCGGGCCGAAGCCGGTGCGCAGGTCCTCCAGTGAGATGCCGGGATGCGAGACGTCGAAGTGCACCCGCATGAAGAAGCGGTCCTGCAGCCGGTCGTCGAACTGCTGGCTCTCCAGGATGTTGCCGGAGTGGTTCACGAGGTAGGCGGTCACGGCGTGGACGATGCCCGCCTGGTCGGGGCACGAAAGGGTGAGGACGAACTCGCGGCCGGGCTGCGGGTGAGGAGACATGGCATCCTCCATCGTGTCTCTGATGCACATCACGCAACATGGTGGGCAATGCGCAACATGGTACTGAGGGTCACCGGCTGGTCAAGGGGTGGCGTGCGAGCCTCGATCGCCGAGGGCCGCCAACTCCCGCGCATCTCGGGCCGCCCCCTTGACAACCCCTGCACCCCACGGAAAGCATGTTGCGCATAACGATGATCGTTGTGTTATGCGAGACAATCCTCCGTCAGGAGCCGACATGAGGAGCATCACCGTTGTCGGAGCGTCGCTGGCAGGTTCGAGCACGGTCCGCGCGCTGCGCGCAGAGGGCTACGACGGCGAGATCGTCGTCGTGGGGGGAGGAGCGTCAAACCCCCTGCGACCGCCCGCCGCTGTCCAGGGACTTCCTCAAGGGCGACGTCGACGCCGCCGCGCTCGCGCCCGGCGATGCGGAGGAGTACGAGGACCTGGACGCGCAGTGGCTGCTCGGCTCACCGACAGCCGTCAGCCGCCGGTACGCCCCCGCTTCGGGCCGGGTCCTGGCAGTCGACACCGCGCTGGCCGAGGACCCCGGTGCCGTCAACGCCGGTCCGTGCACCGGCGGCTGGCTGCTCCGGACACGGGTCGAGAACATCGCCGGCGCGCCGTCCGCCGACGCCTACGCCGCCCACCGCGCCCACACCCGAGGAGTCCGCCGATGACCCTGTTCAGCCAGCCTCTGCACGAGCTCGACCCCGAGGTCGCCGCGGCCGTCGACGCCGAGCTGGTCCGCCAGCAGTCCACCC
>NZ_JADWYM010000034.1 GCF_022414535.1 Streptomyces sp. MUM 2J | reverse complement strand
CCCCGGCGCCGCCACGGTCCGCCGCCCCGTCGCCGGCGGCCCCGCAGGCCTCCGCGCCCGCCCCGGCGCACCGGCCGGCGGCCCCCGAGCCGCCGCCCCCGGTCGCTCTCGAGGACGACATCCCCGAGGACGACGACCCCGACCTCAACGAGTCGGCTCTCTCCGGCCACGACCTCATCGTGCGAGAGCTGGGCGCGACGGTGGTCGAGGAGTTCACCAACGAATAGGCGAGGAGGCGAACAGGCGAACAGGCGAACAGGCGAGGGGGCCAGTGGGCGAACCGGCGGACCAGGGAGTGCCCGTGCGCCGGTCGCTGGGGGCCGGCCACCCGACCCGGCTTGGAGGAATGCACGACGCCTGCGGCCCGCTCCCTTCGGAAGCCCGCACAAACCCGTGCCGCCCGCTCCCGTTAGGCTGACCCCGTGAACGTCCTCGTCATCGGCAGCGGCGCCCGCGAACACGCCCTGTGCCGCTCACTGTCCCTCGATCCCGCCGTGACCGCGCTGCACTGCGCACCCGGCAACGCCGGCATCGCCGAGGTCGCCGAGCTGCACCCGGTCGACGCCCTGGACGGCGCCGCCGTGGCCGCGCTCGCCACCGAGCTGGGCGCCGAGCTGGTCGTCGTGGGTCCGGAGGCCCCGCTCGTCGCCGGTGTCGCAGACGCCGTGCGCGGCGCGGGCATCCCGGTGTTCGGCCCCTCCGGCGAGGCTGCTCAGCTCGAAGGGTCCAAGGCGTTCGCCAAGGACGTGATGGCGGCGGCCGGCGTCCCGACCGCCCGCAGCTACGTCTGCACGACCGCCGAGGAGGCCGCCGAGGCCCTCGACGCCTTCGGCGCGCCGTACGTCGTCAAGGACGACGGTCTCGCGGCCGGCAAGGGCGTCGTCGTCACCTCCGACGTCGGGGTCGCCAAGGCGCACGCCGCCGCCTGCGAGCGCGTGGTGATCGAGGAGTACCTCGACGGCCCCGAGGTCTCCCTGTTCGCGGTCACCGACGGCGTGACGGTCCTGCCGCTCCAGCCGGCCCAGGACTTCAAGCGCGCCCTGGACGGCGACGAGGGCCCGAACACCGGTGGCATGGGCGCCTACTCCCCGCTGCCGTGGGCCGAGCCCAAGCTGGTCGAGGAGGTGCTGGAGACCGTGCTGCAGCCGACCGTCGACGAGCTGCGCCGTCGCGGCACCCCGTTCTCCGGGCTGCTCTACGCCGGCCTCGCCATCACCTCCCGGGGTGTTCGGGTCATCGAGTTCAACGCCCGCTTCGGCGACCCCGAGACGCAGGTCGTCCTGGCCCGGCTGAAGACGCCGCTGGGCGGTGTCCTGAAGGCCGCGGCCACCGGCGTCCTGGCCGACCTGGAGCCGCTGCGCTGGAGCGACGACGCCGCGGTCACCGTGGTCGTCGCCTCCCACAACTACCCCGCCACCCCGCGCACCGGCGACCCGATCACCGGCCTCGACGAAGTCGCCGCCCAGGACGCCCCGCACGCCTACGTCCTGCACGCGGGGACCCGGCGCGACGGCGGGTCGGTCGTCAGCGCGGGCGGACGCGTCCTGTCGATCACCGCGACCGGGGAGGACCTCGCCCAGGCCCGTGACCGGGCCTACGCCGCCGTCGGCCGCATCCGTCTGGACGGCTCCCAGCACCGCACCGACATCGCGGCGAAGGCGGCGGCAGGCGCCTGACCGCTCCCGCCCCGCCGGGCCGATGAACCCCGCAGGCCCCGGATCCGTCTCAGGATCCGGGGCCTCATCCTTGCCCTCCGTCATCCACCTCTGACCAAAGCCATTCCATCGGGTGACCGATGGCCCATCCGGCTGACGGGGGCCGGGGCCCCAACTAGGGTGCGGCGCAAGCGTTCCGGCACTTGGCCCACCGGCATTGCGATGTCAGTGACGGGTGCCACAGTGGGGGAGTGAGCAACACCAGGACAGGCAGCATCAGGACAGCGGGGAGGGGGTGAGGTCCGGTCATGACCGGTATGGGTGTGGAAGCGGGCGCGCAGGCCGCGCGATCCCGGGCACTGGCCGTGCTGCGCGTCCGCGGCCGGGCGGTGGCCGTGGCGCTGCTGCCCGCGGCAGCCGCCGTGATCCTGCTGGCCGGCGGCTCCACCGGGCACCTGACGGGCCCGGTGTGGGGCGTCGCGCGCTGGGCCGTGTCCGCCTGCGCGCTGCTGGTGCTGCTGGCCGCCGGCGGTGTCGCCCTGGTCGTGGCGCGTGCCCGGCCTGCCGTCAGCCCGACCGTCCCGGTCAGGGAGGAGGCGGCCCCCGACCTGTACCGGATGGTCCGCGACCTCGCCGATCGCCTCGACGTCCCGGCGCCCTCCGCGATAGCGCTCACCCCGGACTGCGACAGCTGGCTGGAGGACCGCGCCCACGCGCCGCACGATCCGGCGTCCTCCGTGCCCCGGTTCCGGCAGGCCGACGACGGCGGTGGTGACCTCGCCTCCGTCGGCCGCGACCATGCCCACCGCCGTACGGGCGCCACGGTGCTCGTCATCGGCTCCCCCTTCCTGTGGTGGATGCGCGTCGGCGAGTTGCGCGCAGTGCTCGCCCCGGTCGTCGCCGGTACCGAGCCGTCCGCCCACCCGGACATAGCGGCGGCCCGCCGTTTCGTGCGGGGCCTGGACGCGGCGGTGGCCGTGGCCGCGACACCCGGCCGCTGCCCGCTGACCCGCCCGGTGTGTGCGGGGCTCGGCTGGACGGCGCGCCTGCTGCTGCGCAGTTGCCGTGGGCACGCGGTCGAGATGGAGCGCGGGGTCGCGTCGGCGGCCGCCGAGCGCGCACAGGCTGTGGACTACGGTCTGCGGATCGTCGCGCAGGAGCAGGTCGGCCTGGCGTACGCGGGTTGGGACCGGCTGCTGACCCGGGTCGCGCTGCCCGCCTGGCGGATGGGCCGCTGGCCCGCCCGGCTGGACGCCGGGGTCGTGGCCGCCCTCACCGAGCTGTCCCGCAGGGACCGGCTGGCCGAGGGATTCGCCTCCCGGCTCGGCGAGCGCCCCGCCTGCGATCTGCTGGAGGAGCCCGGCGTCATCGACGAGGCGACGTCGCTGCTGGCCGCGCGCCTTTTCCACGGCGGTCCCGCCGAGGCCGGCCCCGACTGGTCGCCGGTGGACTGGCAGGACTATCCGGAGGAGGTCGTCGATCGCAAGTGGCGCAGCGACGCTGCCCGTCTCCACCGTGTCCTGGACACCCTCGGTGTCCGCCGCACCAGCGACCAGGCCCTCCCCGCGCCCTCCGGTCCCACCCTGACCCGCGTCCTAGATCACCTGGCGGCCCCCGCGCCGGCCCCCGTGCCGACTGCCGGACCGGCCGCACCGGAACCGCCCCCCACCGGAGCCCCGGCCGTCGAGGCGGCCCCCGTCACCGGGGCCCCGGTCACCCCGGAGGACACGGACGCAGGGGCGTCGGCCCGGGCGGAGGACCCGGACAGCGCCGGGCCGTCGGCCGCCGAGAAGCCGGCGTCGCCCGCCCGGGTCGCGCCCGCCCAGACCCCGGAGAGCCCGGCCGGGCCCGCCCGGGCCACGCATGCCCCGGCCCCGGCGGACCGGGCCCCGGAGAATCCGCGGCCCCAGCCCCCGGCCGGCGAGGACCCGATCGCCGAATTCCCGTCCGCGGACGACGCGTTCCGGGACGTCCTGTCCGGCGACCCGCCGGGCATGTTCGAGCCGCCCGCGGAGATCCCCGAGAACCCCCGTACCGCGGCTCTCGCCGAGGGCCTCGCCGCCGAACTCGCCCGGGAGGAGGCCGCCGGGCCGTCCACCCGCAAGGGCGGCGCGGAGGGCGTCGGGCAGGGGCCCGACACGGCGCTGTGGGACGACGGCGCGCTGCCCCTCTTCCCCCTCCAGCCGCCGCGCACGCCCCGCGAGCTGCTCGCCGACCATGTGGCGGCGATGGTGTGCTGCGCCGCGATGGACACCGCCGGTGCCGCTCCGGGGCTCGACTGGCTCGACGGGCCGACGCTGCTGATCGACGGCGAACGCGCCGCCGACCTCACGCCCAGAGTGCTCAGCCTGACGGAGGACGGTGATCCCGTGCCGCTGCGGGAGTGGCTGACGGCCGCGGGCATACGCCCCGAGAAGCCCGTGCGCCTCGTCTGACCCGGCCGGCGGCCGGACCACCCCCGCCTACCGGAGTACCGCGTTCCACTTTTGGCCAATTCGCAACGACCAGTGACAGTCTGCGTGCGCAATGTGATGTGCTGGGATCGTTCGCGCACATGGCAAGGGCTCACGACATAGGACACGGGGGCGAGGGAGGGAAGCGACCATGGGGTCCGAGCAGATTCGCCGCTGGGAGTCGGGGGCGCTGGCGCACGCCGTGACGGACCCCTTCGGCCAAGGCCCCGTTCCCTGGCTGCGCGGCGGTGAGACGTACTTCGACGACAGCGGCCAGGTCGTCCCCTGGTACACGGAGCCCGCCCCGGAGTCCGTCGCGCCCGGCCCCGCCGCCCGGAAGGCCGGCTCGCGCGTGCCCGCCCCCCGCCGGGCGGGCACGGCGGGGGGAGCCGGCCTGCGGTCCGCCGACGACGTGCACCAGCAGATCAAGGGCTTCGTCTCCACCGGAGCGGTCGCCCCCGGTGAGGCCCTCGACCTCCACGTCACCGTGAACCCGCCCCAGGAGTTCACCGTCGACGTCTACCGCATCGGCCACTACGGCGGTGACGGCGCCGCCAAGATCACCACGAGTCCCCGGCTGTCCGGCATCGTCCAGCCGCCGCCGCTCGCCGCCGACCGCACGGTCTCCTGTCACCACTGGTGGCTGTCGTGGCGGCTGCAGATCCCGTCGTACTGGAGCATCGGCGCCCACGTCGCCGTCCTGACCACTGCCGACGGCCGCCACCGCTCCCACATCCCGTTCACGATCCGCGACAACCGCTCGGCCGACCTGCTGCTGCTCCTGCCGGACATCACCTGGCAGGCGTACAACCTCTACCCGGAGGACGGCCGCACCGGCGCCAGCCTCTACCACGCCTGGGACGACTCCGGCCGGCTGCTCGGCGAGGCCGACGCGGCCACGACCGTCTCCTTCGACCGCCCCTACGCGGGCGCGGGCCTGCCGCTGCACGTCGGCCACGCCTACGACTTCATCCGCTGGGCCGAACGTTACGGCTACGACGTCGCCTACGCCGACGCCCGCGATCTGCACGGCGGCCACGTCGACCCGACCCGGTACCGCGGCCTGGTCTTCCCCGGCCACGACGAGTACTGGTCCACGGTGATGCGCCGTACCGTCGAGCGTGCCCGCGATCACGGCACCTCGCTGGTCTTCCTCTCCGCCAACACCCTGTACTGGCAGGTGGAGCTCGCTCCCTCCCCGTCCGGCGCACCGGACCGGCTGCTGACCTGCCGCAAGCGCAGGGGCCCCGGCAAGCCGGTGCTGTGGCGGGAGGTCGACCGCCCCGAGCAGCAGCTCGTGGGCATCCAGTACCTCGGCCGGGTCCCCGAGCCGCACCCGCTGATCGTGCGCAACGCCGGCCACTGGCTCTGGGACGCCACCGGCGCCCGCGAGGGCGACGCGCTGGACGGGCTGGTCGCGGGCGAGGCCGACCGCTACTTCCCGCGCGCCCCGCTCCCCGGGCACGACGAGCGCGTCCTCCTCGCCCACTCCCCGTACACCGACGTCCAGGGCGCTCTGCGGCACCAGGAGACATCCCTCTACCGCGCCCCGTCCGGCGCCTGGGTGTTCGCGTCCGGAACGTTCGCCTGGTCCCCGGCGCTCGACCGGCCGGGCCACGTCGACGCGCGGGTGCAGCGCGCCACCGCCAATCTGCTCGACCGCATCTGCAAACGGGACTGAACGGGCCGGACGGCACGGCCCGGACCGCGGGGCGCCGCGGCGACCCGCCCACCCCCGGACCGGGGCCGGCGCCCGGGATACGGGACAATCGGAGGCATGGGCCCGCCCGTGTCCCACCATCGCTTTGCACGAGCCCTGCGGGCACCCCTTTCATACAGACCACGGGGAGGAACCGTGTCCGGATTCGTCGAAAAGCCCGAGCCGATCCAGGTGCCGGGTCTGGTGCATCTGCACACCGGCAAGGTGCGCGACCTGTACCAGAACGAGGCGGGTGACCTCGTCATGGTCGCCAGCGACCGCATCTCCGCCTACGACTGGGTGCTGCAGAGCGAGATCCCCGACAAGGGCCGTGTCCTGACCCAGCTGTCCCTCTGGTGGTTCGACCAGCTCGCCGACCTGGTCCCCAACCATGTCCTGAGCACCGAGCTGCCCGCGGGTGCCCCCGCCGACTGGGCCGGCCGCACCCTGGTCTGCAAGTCGCTGAAGATGCTCCCGGTGGAGTGCGTGGCCCGCGGCTACCTCACGGGTTCGGGCCTCGCGGAGTACGACGAGTCCCGCACCGTCTGCGGCCTGGCCCTCCCCGAAGGCCTCGTCGACGGCTCCGAGCTCCCCGCCCCGATCTTCACCCCGGCCACCAAGGCCGAGGTCGGTGAGCACGACGAGAACGTCTCCTACGAGGAGGTCGCCCGCAGGGTCGGCGCCGACACCGCCGCCCGGCTGCGTCAGGCCACCCTCGCCGTCTACTCCCGCGCCCGCGACATCGCCCGCGACCGCGGCATCGTCCTCGCGGACACCAAGTTCGAGTTCGGCTTCGAGGGTGACCGGCTGATCCTGGCCGACGAAGTCCTCACCCCCGACTCCTCCCGCTTCTGGCCCGCCGACCGGTGGCAGCCGGGCCGCGCCCAGCCGTCGTACGACAAGCAGTTCGTCCGGGACTGGCTGACGTCCGCCGAGTCCGGCTGGGACCGCAGGAGCGAGCAGCCCCCGCCGGCGCTCCCGCAGCAGGTCGTCGATCAGACCCGCGCCAAGTACATCGAGGCCTATGAGCGGCTGACCGGCACGGACTGGTCGTAGCCCGGGAGGCAACGCGAAAGGCCCCCGGGAATCCGGGGGCCTGACTGGAGCGGACGACGAGGCTCGAACTCGCGACCTCAACCTTGGCAAGGTTGCGCTCTACCAACTGAGCTACGTCCGCGTTGCGCCGTGGCGCGAGAGCAACTATACCCAACCTCGCTCGCGCGCGAGACGCACCGCCGCATGCCGGTTTACCGCGCCCAGCTTGGAGACGGCCGACGACAGGTCGTTCCGGACGGGCCCGGGCGACAGAGCGGCCCGCTCGGCGATCTCCGCCACCGGCGCCCCGTCGGCGGCGAACTCCAGCACCTCGGCCTCCCGGGTGGTCAGCGGCGAGTCCCCGGCGGAGATCGCGTCGGCGGCCAACTCCGGGTCGACGTAGCGGTGTCCGGCGTGCACCGTACGGATGATCTCCGCGAGCCGCTGTGCGCTGACCGTCTTCGGAACGAATCCCCGCACACCCGCCGCGAGCGCCCGCTTCAGATGCCCCGGCCGGCCGTGACCGGTCACGATCAGCACCCGGCATCCGGGCAGTTCGGCCCACAGGGATGTGGCGACCTTCACACCGTCGGCGCCGGGCATCTGCAGATCGAGCACGGCGACGTCCGGCTCGTGCACCCGTGCCATGGCCGGCGCCTCGGGTTCGCTCGCCGCCTCGGCGACCACCACCAGGTCGTCCTCCAGGGCCAGCAGAGCGTCCAGCGCGAGGGCGCCGGCGTCGTGCGGTGACGGTCCAGGCCAGCGCGCCGGTCAGCGCCGCCGGGGCCTCCCCCGACGACCCAGTACTTCCACGGTCGATGTCCCGCCCGCGCCGTTGGTGCCCAGCAGTGCGGAGACCTCGCCACGTTCCACGTGAAACGTGATGCCGCGCACCGCCTCGAACCCGCCCCCGTACACACGCCGGAGGCCGGAGACCTCAATCACGTGATCGTGTCCGTTCGATTTCATGACTTCAGCGTTCCGGCGGCGGGAGCCGGCCGGCAGCGCGCGGTTTCATCACCCGGCATGACATATCTCAGACGGTCGCACAGGGTGCGGACGAGCGCGGTCGTCCCCACGCCGCACACGGGTCCGGAGCACACGGGTCCGGACCCGTGTGCAAGGGGGACGCAGACCGGTGTGGGGGGAGGGGAGAGAGGGTCCTCAGGGACACGAAGAAGACCCCGGTCCCTGAGGACCGAGGTCTTGTTCCCGAGCGGACGACGAGGTTCGAACTCGCGACCTCAACCTTGGCAAGGTTGCGCTCTACCAACTGAGCTACGTCCGCATTGCGGCCGACCGGCTCCCACCGATCGGTGCGAGCACCACCCTACCCGATCCACGACAGTGGTCATGACGGTGATGCAGAGCGGGTGACAGGAATTGCACACTGCGCCTTCCCCCTGGAAGGGGGATGTTCTACTACTGAACTACACCCGCACGTCCCCCGTGGTCTGGGCTCTTCGGCCCCGCCCGGCGGCGTGCTCCAGACATTAGCTGATCGGCAGGGGGGTAGCGCAAGTCGGTTGTCCCCAGGGCGGTCTGATGCACCCTGGGGGCCGGTGTGCGCAGCCCTCAGCGGGCTGCCGCGAACGCCTCGTAGACCCTCTTGGGAATCCGGCCGCGAGCCGGGACGTCCATCTTGTTGGCCTGGGCCCAGGCCCGCACGGCCGCCGGGTCCGGGGCGACCTCCGTCTGCCGGTACGCCTTGCCCGACCTCGACCGCTTGCGGCCGGCCTCCACGTACGGCGCGAGGGCCGTGCGCAGGTCCTGGGCATTGGTTTCATTCAGGTCGATCTCGTACGACTTCCCGTCGAGTCCGAAGGCGACCGTTTCCGCCGCTTCCGAGCCGTCGATGTCGTCAAAGAGCGTGACCACGACCTTCTGAGCCACGAATATCGATCCCTTCGTACGGCACCTCGATACAGCCCATCTGCGATGACGTGCCGAGTATCGGTTATTGCCAATTCATTTGTACAGTGCCCGGCATTGGAATGTGAAGCCCGACTAAAACGCCCCGCGTGTCCCTCGCGCAATAGGGAGCAGGGACCGATCCGGGATCTTTCCCGTAACTTTTCCCCACCGCACCCCCTCGATGCCGGATCGTGATGACGGTCACGTACCTTCCTACAACTCTACTCGCGTAGAAATTTTGTGCGGGTAGTCTGAAGGAACCTGCTCAGCACCACACACCGGGAGTGCCAGTGGCACGCGTCGTAGTCGACGTCATGCTCAAGCCGGAGATCCTCGACCCCCAGGGCCAGGCGGTCCAGCGTGCGCTGCCGCGTCTGGGTTTCGAAGGGATCTCGGACGTCCGCCAGGGAAAGCGATTCGAACTGGAAGTTGAGGGTCCGGTCGACGGGGCAGCCCTCGCCCGCATCCACGATCTCGCGGAATCCTTCCTCGCCAACACCGTGATCGAGAACTTCACCGTTCGGGTCGAGGAAGCCGCGGAGGCCGTGAAGTGACCGCTCGTATTGGCGTCGTCACTTTCCCGGGCAGTCTCGACGACCGGGACACCCGGCGCGCGATCCGTGTCGCGGGCGCCGAACCGGTCGCCCTGTGGCACAAGGACAAGGACCTCAAGCAGGTCGACGCCGTGGTCCTGCCCGGTGGTTTCTCCTACGGCGACTATCTGCGAGCCGGCGCCATCTCCCGCTTCTCGCCGGTGACGGAGTCCGTCATCGAGCAGGCGAGGGCCGGCCTGCCGGTCCTCGGCATCTGCAACGGCTTCCAGATCCTCACCGAGGCCCACCTGCTCCCCGGCGGGATGCTCGGCAACGACCACCTGCACTTCATCTGCCGCGATCAGAAGCTGCGGGTGGAGAACGCGAACACCGTGTGGACCAGCGACTACGAGCAGGGACAGGAGATCCACATCCCGCTCAAGAACATGGACGGCCGCTACGTGGCCGACCGGTACACGCTGGACAAGCTGGAGGCCGAGGGCCGGGTGGCGTTCCGCTACCTCGCCCACGGCGAGGCCGACGACGGATACGGCAACCCGAACGGCTCACTCAACGACATCGCCGGCATCACCAACGAGGCCGGCAACGTCGTGGGCCTGATGCCGCACCCGGAGCACGCCGTGGAGCCGCTGATCGGCACCGGCCGCACCGACGGACTCCCCTTCTTCACCTCGATCCTCAAGAAGCTGGTCAACGCATGAGCCGGACGCCTCTGGACACGGTCGAGCACGCGACCGCGACCCCCGACGTCGAGCTGCCCTGGGCCGAACTGGGCCTGAAGAAGGACGAGTACGAGCGGGTGGTGGAGATCCTCGGCCGCCGCCCCACCGGTGCCGAACTCGCCATGTACTCGGTCATGTGGTCCGAGCACTGCTCGTACAAGTCCTCCAAGGTCCACCTCCGCCAGTTCGGCGAGAAGGCCCCCGAGAACGACGCCCTCCTCGTCGGCATCGGGGAGAACGCCGGCGTCGTCGACGTCGGCCAGGGCTACGCGGTCACCTTCAAGGTGGAGTCGCACAACCACCCGTCCTACGTGGAGCCCTACCAGGGCGCCGCCACCGGTGTCGGCGGCATCGTCCGCGACATCATCGCCATGGGCGCCCGCCCGGTCGCGGTCGTCGACCCGCTGCGCTTCGGCGCCGCCGACCACCCCGACACCAAGCGGGTGCTCCCCGGTGTCGTCGCCGGCATCGGCGGCTACGGCAACTGCCTGGGTCTGCCCAACATCGGCGGCGAGGTCGTCTTCGACTCCTGCTACCAGGGCAACCCGCTGGTCAACGCCGGCTGCGTCGGCGTGATGCGGCACGAGGACATCCACCTCGCCAAGGCGTCCGGCGCGGGCAACAAGGTCATCCTGTACGGAGCCCGGACCGGCGGCGACGGCATCGGCGGCGCCTCCATCCTGGCCTCGGAGACCTTCGACGACGCCAAGCCGTCCAAGCGCCCCGCCGTCCAGGTCGGCGACCCCTTCCAGGAGAAGCTCCTCATCGAGTGCACCCTGGAGGCGTTCCGGGAGAAGCTGGTCGTCGGCATCCAGGACCTGGGTGCGGCGGGCCTGTCCTGCGCGACCAGCGAGCTGGCCTCCAACGGCTCCGGCGGCATGCGCGTCACGCTGGACGACGTGCCGCTGCGCGACTCCACGCTCTCGCCGGAGGAGATCCTCATGAGCGAGTCGCAGGAGCGCATGTGCGCCGTCGTGGAGCCGGAGAAGGCCGACCGCTTCCTGGAGATCTGCGAGAAGTGGGACGTCATCGCCACCGTCATCGGTGAGGTGACCGACGGCGACCGCCTGGAGATCTTCTGGCACGGCGGGAAGATCGTCGACGTCGACCCGCGCACGGTCGCGCACGAGGGCCCGACCTACGAGCGCCCCTACGCCCGCCCGGAGTGGCAGGACGCCCTCCAGGCCGACGACGCGGGCAAGCTGCCGCGCCCGCAGACGGCCGACGAGCTCAAGGACCAGGTCCTGAAGCTGGTGGCGTCGCCCAACCAGGCCTCCAAGAAGTGGATCACGTCCCAGTACGACCACTTCGTGCAGGGCAACACGGTCCTCGCCCAGCCCGAGGACTCCGGCATGATCCGCATCGACGAGGAGACCGGCCTCGGCGTCGCCCTCGCCACCGACGGCAACGGCCGGTACGCCAAGCTCGACCCCTACACGGGCGCCCAGCTGGCCCTGGCCGAGGCCTACCGGAACGTTGCGACGACCGGCGCCAAGCCGCTCGCGGTCTCCGACTGCCTGAACTTCGGCTCGCCCGAGGACCCCGCGGTCATGTGGCAGTTCGCGGAGGCCGTGCGCGGCCTGGCCGACGGCTGCCTGCAGCTGGGCACGCCGGTGACCGGCGGCAACGTCTCCCTGTACAACCAGACGGGCGAGGCCGCCATCCACCCGACCCCGGTCGTCGCGGTCCTCGGTGTCATCGACGACGTGGCCCGCCGCACGCCGGTCGCCTTCCAGGAGGAGGGTCAGCTGCTGTACCTCCTGGGCGACACGCGTGAGGAGTTCGGCGGCTCGGCCTGGTCGCAGGTCGTCCACGACCACCTCGGCGGCCTGCCGCCCAAGGTCGACCTGGAGCGCGAACGGCTGCTGGCCGAGATCCTGATCGCCGCCTCCCGCGACGGCATGATCGACTCCGCGCACGACCTGTCGGACGGCGGTCTGATCCAGGCGGTCGTGGAGTCCGCGCTGCTGGGTGGCAAGGGCGCGCGGCTGGTCGTCCCGGACGGGCTCGACGCGTTCACCTTCCTGTTCTCCGAGTCCGCGGGGCGTGCCGTCGTCGCCGTGCCGCGCTCGGAGGAGGTCCGCTTCAACGACATGTGCGGCGCGCGCGGCCTGCCGGCCACCCGCATCGGTGTCGTGGACGGCGACGCGGTCGAGCTCCAGGGCGCGTTCGCGCTGCCGCTGGCGCAGCTGCGCACGGCGCACGACGAGACGATCCCGGCGCTGCTCGCGTAGGTCTCCTCGGCCGTACGACGGTGAAGGCCCCGCCCCGACTCCGGAACGCGTGAGTCGGGGCGGGGCCTTCACCGTCGAGCGTCCGGGAGACCGTCACCGTGGACACGGTGGCGACGACCGGGTCCGCCTCGGCCGCCTCCTCCGCCTCCTTGCCGGGACGCACCGGGGGGCGCGAGGAACAGCGCGCCGGGCCGCGGCCGGGCCCGCGGTCATGGGACTCCCCCGTCCGGCGGAACGCCTACGCTTCGGGCATGCCGCCCGCGAAGAAGCGCCCTCGCACCTACGACCCCGCCCGGACGCGAACCGCCGTCCTCGCCCAGTTCGGCCATGTGCGGGACGCGGTGCGCCGCCTCACCGCGGAGCAGCTCGCGCTGCCCACCCGGCTCGGTGACTGGACCGTGCGGGACCTCGCGGCGCACGTGACCGAGGCGGTGGAGGCGGTCAGCTCGAACATCGACCGCGAGGAGCCGGCGGCGCCGGAACTCACGCTCCTGCAGTGGCCCTTCGCGACCGCGTCCCACGCCGCCGACATCGCCGACGGCACCCGGCGCCTCGCCGCGGACAGCCCCGACCTCGACGCCCTGTACACCCGCACCGAGGAGCGCGTCCGGCGAAGGCTCGCGGACACCCCCGGCAGCCGCCTCCTCGCCACCCGCACCGGCGCCATGACGCTCGACGACTACCTGGTCACCCGGACCGTCGAGCTCGTCACCCACACCGACGACCTGAACGCCGCCGTCCCCGGCCTCGGCGTCCCCCACGACCGTCAGGCCCTCGCCGCCTGCACCCGCCTGCTCGCCGACACGCTCGCCGCGGAGGCCCCCGGCGGGGCCACGGAGGTGCGCGTGCCGCCGTACGCCGTCGTGCAGTGCGTCGAGGGGCCCCGGCACACCCGGGGCACTCCGCCGAACGTCGTCGAGACCGACCCGCTGACCTGGATCCGGTTGGCCACCGGGCGGGTGACCTGGGCGGATGCCCTCGCCGGTGCCAAGGTGAGCGCGAGCGGCGAGCGGGCCGACCTCGCCGGGCTGCTGCCGCTGCTCTCCTGACCCGCGGAAGCCCAATGATGTGCGACGCCTCACTCGTGTACCCGGTGAGGAGGGGGTCATCACCCCGGTACCAGGGCCCTGAACTGGGAAAACGCAACGAAGATCCAAGACGGGCTGGTATCCCCAATTCGGACCAGTGGACGACCTCGCCTACACTCGGTCTCGTGCCACGTGGTGACGGTCTCCTCAATCACGATCTGCTCCCCGGCGAGAAGGGCCCCCAGGACGCTTGCGGCGTCTTCGGTGTCTGGGCTCCCGGCGAAGAGGTCGCCAAGCTCACGTACTTCGGGCTCTACGCCCTCCAGCATCGGGGTCAGGAATCCGCGGGAATCGCGGTCAGCAACGGCTCCCAGATCCTCGTCTTCAAGGACATGGGCCTCGTCTCCCAGGTCTTCGACGAAACCTCCCTCGGTTCGCTCCAGGGTCACATCGCGGTCGGACACGCCCGCTACTCGACCACCGGAGCATCCGTCTGGGAGAACGCCCAGCCGACGTTCCGTGCCACCGCGCACGGTTCGATCGCGCTCGGCCACAACGGCAACCTGGTCAACACGGCCCGGCTGGCCGAGCTGGTCGCGGAGCTGCCGAACGACAACAACAGCCGCTCCGGCCGGGCCGCGGCCACCAACGACACCGACCTGGTCACCGCCCTGCTCGCGGGCCAGGTCGACGAGGACGGCAAACCGCTGACCGTCGAGCAGGCCGCCGGGGCGGTCCTGCCGAAGGTCCGCGGCGCCTTCAGCCTCGTCTTCATGGACGAGCACACCCTGTACGCCGCCCGCGACCCGCAGGGCATCCGCCCGCTGGTCCTCGGCCGCCTGGAGCGTGGCTGGGTCGTCGCCTCCGAGTCCGCCGCGCTCGACATCGTGGGCGCCAGCTTCGTCCGCGAGATCGAGCCGGGCGAATTCATCGCCATCGACGAGAACGGCCTGCGCACCTCCCGCTTCGCGGAAGCAAAGCCCAAGGGCTGTGTCTTCGAGTACGTGTACCTCGCCCGCCCGGACACCGACATCGCCGGCCGGAACGTGTACCTCTCCCGCGTGGAGATGGGCCGCCGCCTGGCGAAGGAGGCCCCGGTCGAGGCCGATCTCGTCATAGCGACTCCCGAGTCCGGCACCCCGGCCGCCATCGGCTACGCCGAGGCCTCCGGCATCCCGTTCGGCGCCGGTCTGGTCAAGAACGCCTACGTCGGCCGCACCTTCATCCAGCCCTCGCAGACGATCCGGCAGCTCGGCATCCGCCTGAAGCTGAACCCGCTGAAGGAAGTCATCAAGGGCAAGCGGCTGGTCGTCGTCGACGACTCCATCGTGCGCGGCAACACCCAGCGCGCCCTGGTCCGCATGCTCCGCGAGGCCGGCGCCGCCGAGGTCCACATCCGGATCTCCTCGCCGCCCGTGAAGTGGCCCTGCTTCTTCGGCATCGACTTCGCCACCCGCGCCGAACTCATCGCCAACGGCATGACCATCGAGGAGATCGGCACCTCGCTCGGCGCCGACTCCCTGGCGTACATCTCCATCGACGGCATGATCGAGGCGACCACCATCGCCAAGCCGAACCTGTGCCGCGCCTGCTTCGACGGCGAGTACCCGATGGAGCTGCCCGACCCGGAGCTGCTCGGCAAGCAGCTGCTGGAGACCGAGCTGGCCGCCGGCACGGCGGCCCCGGCCGCGGTCGACGCCATCCGTCGCCCGTGAGCCCCGTAGAAACCAACCCGAAAGATCCCAGGCAATGTCTGAGACTGCTGTTCCCGGTGCTTCCTACGCGGCTGCCGGCGTCGACATCGAGGCGGGCGACCGCGCGGTCGAGCTGATGAAGGAGTGGGTGAGGAAGACGCAGCGCCCCGAGGTCCTCGGCGGCCTCGGCGGTTTCGCCGGCCTCTTCGACGCCTCCGCCCTCAAGCGCTTCGAGCGGCCCCTGCTCGCCTCCGCCACCGACGGCGTCGGCACCAAGGTCGACGTCGCCCGGCAGATGGGCGTCTACGACACCATCGGCCACGACCTCGTCGCCATGGTCATGGACGACATCGTGGTGTGTGGTGCCGAGCCGCTGTTCATGACGGACTACATCTGCGTCGGCAAGGTCCACCCCGAGCGCGTCGCCGCCATCGTCAAGGGCATCGCGGAGGGCTGTGTACTGGCCGGCTGCGCCCTGGTGGGCGGCGAGACGGCCGAACACCCGGGCCTGCTCGGCGAGGACGACTTCGACGTCGCCGGCGCCGGTACGGGCGTCGTGGAGGCCGACCGGCTGCTCGGCGCGGAACGCATCCGCACGGGGGACGCCGTCATCGCCATGGCGTCGTCCGGGCTTCACTCGAACGGGTACTCCCTCGTCCGTCACGTGCTGCTGAACGAGGCCGGGATCGCTCTGGACGCACATGTCGAGGCTCTGGGCCGCACCCTCGGCGAGGAGCTGCTGGAGCCGACGAAGATCTACTCCCTGGACTGTCTGGCCCTGATCCGCACCACGGACGTCCACGCCTTCTCCCACATCACCGGTGGCGGTCTCGCGGCCAATCTGGCCCGTGTCGTCCCGGACGGGCTGCACGCCGTGGTCGACCGCTCCACCTGGACCCCGGCCCCGGTGTTCGACCTCGTCGGCCGCACCGGCCGCGTCGAGCGCCTGGAGCTGGAGAAGACCCTCAACATGGGCGTCGGCATGATGGCGGTCGTCCCCGGGGAGTCGGTGGACGTGGCGCTGGCGACACTCGCGGACCGCGGCGTGGACGCGTGGGTGGCCGGTGAGATCACCGAACGCGGCGAGCGCACCACGGGCGCCGAGCTGGTGGGCGACTACGCGTGATCCTCGCTGGTGGGGGTCCGCGACCCGCGGTCGCGGACCCGCCCCCGGCCCCGAGCTGGCCCGGAGAAGGCAGCACGAAACCCGGTCCGGTGCAAGACCGGACCGGGTGGCACGCGGCTAAGCCGCATCAGGCATCAGGCACCGCGACGCTGTGGTGAGGAGTCCTCGTCCTCGTCGCCGTCGTCGTCCTCGTAGAGGTCGGCGTACCGTGCGTACAGGTCGTCGTCTTGCCCATCGTCCTCGAATTGGTCACCGTTCGGCGACTGGTTCGACGTCGATGCGCCCAGCTCCTCGGCCAGGCGAGAAAGATCAGTCCCACCGCTGTTGTACTTCAGCTGGCGGGCGACCTTCGTCTGCTTGGCCTTGGCCCGGCCGCGCCCCATGGCTCGACCCCCTCAACGACGGGGCTCGACGGCCCCAGGTTGACACGCGTTCATGATCCACAACGGTCTCTCCATGGAGAGCCCGTCCGTAGGGCTTCCACGGTACCTGAGCCCGCGCCCATACGGTACGTCGCCCGCAGCAGCCGCGTGTGCACAGGACCCGCAGGGCGCCCTGTCCTTGCTGGTCAGTGGCGATTTTAACCACTTCTCGGCGGACGACCCGCCGGTCGAAGTGAGAGTTCTCTCTAAGTATCGACCGGCAGGTACCGCCGAAACCCGGGCCGCCGTGTCCGCGGAGGGAGCGGAGGGATCAGAGCGCGGGGGCGGCGACGGCGTCGTGCATCCGCTGCTCGGCGATCCGGTCCGCCGCGGCGGCGGGCGGGATGCCGTCTTCCTTCGCACGTGCGAATATGGCGAGCGTGGTGTCGTAGATCTTCGCCGCCTTCGCCCGGCACCGCTCGAAGTCGAAACCGTGGAGCTCGTCGGCGACCTGGATGACACCGCCCGCGTTCACCACGTAGTCCGGCGCGTAGAGGATCCCGCGGTCGGCGAGGTCCTTCTCCACACCCGGATGGGCGAGCTGGTTGTTGGCGGCGCCGCAGACCACGCGCGCGGTGAGCGCCGGCACCGTGTCGTCGTCCAGCGCCCCACCGAGCGCGCAGGGGGCGTAGATGTCCAGGTCCTCGACCCGGATCAGCGCGTCGGTGCCGGGGACGGCGCTCACGCCCTCGGGGTGCCGGTCGAGGATCCGGCGCACGGCGTCCTCGCGCACGTCGGTCACGAGGATCTCGGCGCCCTCCGCCCGCAGGTGCTCCACCAGGTGGTGGCCGACCTTGCCGACGCCGGCGATGCCGACCTTGCGGCCGCGCAGCGAGGGGTCGCCCCACAGGTGCTGCGCCGAGGCGCGCATGCCCTGGTAGACGCTGAAGGCCGTGAGCACGGAGGAGTCGCCGGCGCCGCCGTTCTCGGGGGAGCGGCCGGTCGTCCAGCGGCACTCGCGCGCGACGACGTCCATGTCGGCGACGTAGGTGCCGACGTCGCAGGCGGTGACGTAGCGGCCGCCGAGGGAGGCCACCATGCGCCCGTAGGCGAGGAGCAGTCCCTCGGTCTTGTCCCGCTCCGGGTGGCCGATGATCACGGCCTTGCCGCCGCCGTGGTCGAGCCCGGCCATGGCGTTCTTGTACGACATCCCGCGCGCCAGGTTGAGGGCGTCGGCGACGGCCTCGGCCTCGGTCGCGTACGGGTAGAAGCGCGTGCCGCCGAGCGCGGGACCCAGGGCGGTGGAGTGGATGGCGATGACGGCCTTCAGGCCGCTCGCGCGGTCCTGGCAGAGCACGACCTGCTCATGGCCTCCCTGGTCCGAGTGGAACAGGGTGTGCAGGACATCAGCAGGTGCGCCGGTTACGTCGGTCACGGTGGTGACTCCTGAGTAAGTAGCGGCGAGTGGGGAGGGGCCCCCGTGCGGGTGGCGGGTGCCGTGGCATGAGAGTAGACCTTGCCGGGCCCACCGACGGGGCAGTGGCGAGGATCACCCACTCGTGGGGGACACCCGTGCGACGATTTGCACAGTTTTCCCGCCCGTCCCTGAGCGGGTCCGGCAGTTTTCCCCGGCGGCGGGCGGGGGAGGGAGCAGGCGTGCCCAAGGTGTCCTCGGTGATCGTGCCCTACGCGACCTATCTGCGCGTGTACGAGCCGCTGGCCGCCTTCCCCGAGCCGGAGCGCAGCTACTGGGCGCGCTACGCCCGCCGCCGCGACCTGCCGACCTACCAGGACGAACTGCGCCGTTCGCTCGCCGATCTGCTGCCCACCCCGCCGGTGCCGGTACCGGTGCACGAGAGCGGGGACGCCTTCGTCCTGGAGTCCGACGGGGCGCTGTGCGTGTGCCCGTGGCGCACCCGGCTGCGCGGCTGGCAGGCGATGGGGGAACTGGAGGAGGAGCTTCCGGCGCCGGTGCTGGACGCCGTGCTGCCGGAGGTGGTGCGCCGTCAGGCCGCGCAGGACTACGAGCGCTGGCTGACCCGCAACCCGGATGCGCGCCCGTGGATCCGTACCGGGACCTGGCAGGTGCCGCTGAGCTGGTTCGTGCTCGTCTCCGACGCGGAGCGGCGGTTCGACGAGGGTTCGGGCGGGAATCCCCCGATGCTGCGCTACCGCACCCCGATGGTGCAGGCCCGGCGCCGGGTCGCGCGGGCGCTCAGGACGCTCAAGGAGGCCGTCGACGAGGGGCCGATGATCGAGGGCCTGATGGACGTGGGGCGCTGGCTGGAGGAGTTCCATCCGCGCTCCGTGGTGGAGTTGGACTACGGCGGGCTGGTGCACGTCCTGCCCGCGGGGGCGTTGGAGGACGACCGCTCGGCGGCGGACGTGGCCGAGGGGATCGAGGCGCTGCGGCGCGGTGACGCGGCGGCGGCCGGCGAGGCGTACGGCCGGCTCGTGGAGCGGTGGCGGTCGGTGCGGGACCTGCGGTCGGCGAACTGAGTCCGGCGCGGACGGCTTTGGCGTGACGTGGGTCACGGCCCGTGCGGGCCGGTGCGGCGTACGGTCGACGGCACTCCGGCGGGCCGATGGGGCGTAGACCCCGATCCGGGCGTTTGTGTCAAGCGTGACAGACCGCACGTTCAGGCGCCTTGCATCTCTTGCCCCCCCTCGTGCCAAAATAGGACAAGGAGTCCGGGGAGGACTCTGTCCGCCCAACTGTGTGCCAGTCTGGGCGGATTCTCCGCAGTGCACGCTTTGGGGGGTCTGGTGCCTCCTGATCGCCCTGTGACTGATCGTCACAGTGGCGTGACTGTCCGCTATGGCATGGTCCATCGGCTTCCGTCGCTGATGAACACCTGGGAGGGCAATTCCATCGGTTTGGCCGACGCGGCTGGACAGATGGTGTAGTTGTAGTGCCGAGGACAAGCCGTTCGTCCTATAACCGACTCGACTCGCGTCCGCCATTTCGGGCAACGCGGGTCAAGGTGCAGAATTTAGAGGAAAGAACCGAGAAGGTTCGGTTCTCCCGAGGAGGCCGCTCATGACCGCTCGCACCCCTGAAGCCGAGCCGCTGCTGACCCCGGCTGAGGTCGCCAGCATGTTCCGCGTCGACCCCAAGACGGTCACGCGGTGGGCGAAGGCCGGGAAGCTCACGTCGATCCGCACGCTCGGCGGGCACCGCCGCTACCGCGAGGCCGAGGTCCGCGCACTGCTCGCGGGCATTCCGCAGCAGCGCAGCGAGGCCTGACAACTGAATAGCCGGGCCGACGGCGGGTCCCCCAACCCGCAACGACGCCCGAAACCACAGCTCCAAGCGACGCGGGGACTGCCCCAACAGACTCCACGCCCGCTCAGCGAAACAGGGTGCGTCGTCGATCGCGCTGGACTCCGCCGGGTCCAGCGCGATCTTTTTTGTGCGCCCGAGGTGGCCGACGGGGTCGCTCCGTGGGCGGGCTTGTCCGAGCCTGGGGAAGCCTGGGGGAGTGGTGCAATTGCACATATTAAATCGACTACTTGTAGGGACCGGGTAAGAGGCCCGAATCCGAAAACCCATCTGGTGACACCCGTCACACCCTGGACTCCTTGTTGCGGCCGGGTGCCGTGCACTAAAGGAGCCGCACGTTCCAGACTGCCACGCCCGAAGCCCGTTCGGGCCCGGCAACGGTCATGCGCCGGTGGGGCCTTCGTCCCCCGTCTCGGCGATCGCCTCCTGCGGCGCCTGCGGGGACGCGTCCATCGCCAGCCGCAGAAGGTGGTGGCAGACCGGACAGCGGCGGGTCAGGTGCCCGTAGGACGACGCGGCCGACAAGTGCGCGCGGAGCAGCGCCCGCGTCTCGTGCCTGACCGATGTCGCCATACGCCACCTCCGGTGGGCCTGCGGGGGGCGGGCCCTGTTTCTGGGGTACTGGGCGAATGTGACTCCGTCAAGATGCCCTGTGCCGCCAGGGCGACATCGAGCCCGACGCACAAGAGCCCGGGTCTTTCGACCCGGGCTCTCTTCGATGCGGTCCTGACGGGATTTGAACCCGCGGCCTCCACCTTGACAGGGTGGCGAGCACTCCAAACTGCTCCACAGGACCAGATGTCGCGGCACCTGCACGAACGGATCCTCGGTCGATCCGGCCCTGCGCCGTGCTGCGAGAAGGACTGTACAGGAGGGTGAGCCCCCTGGTCGAACTCACCGTCCGCGTGTGGCCCGTTACGGTACGGCGGCGTCGATCGCCTTCACGATCCGCTTGTCCGAGACCGGGTACGCCGTGCCCAGCGCGTGCGCGAAATAGCTGACCCGGAGCTCCTCGATCATCCAGCGGATGTCCAGGACCGAGGGCGGGACCGGCCTGCCCTGCGGCATCTGCTCCAGCAGCCAGGCGTACTCGTCCTGCATCTCGTGGACCTTCGCCATCCGGGTGGTGTCCCGCTGGACGTTGGACGGCATCTGCTGCAGACGCCGGTCCGCGGCCACCAGGTAGCGCATCAGGTCCGGCAGTCGGCGCAGTCCCGCCTGCGTCACGAAACCGGGCCTCACCAGGCCGTCCAGCTGCTTGCGCACGTCCGCCAGGTTCGCCGGCAGCGCCGTGCTGCGCACGGTCTTCAGCCGGCGCTCACAGGCCTGCCAGGCAGCGAGGACCTGCTGCACCTGGCCGACCGCGCGCACGGTCGTGTCGACGATCTCGGCACGCACCTTGTCGAACAGCTTGCGGTACGACTCCTCGTCCCACGCCGGGCCGCCGAAATCGGCGATCAGCCGGTCCGCCGCCGCCATGGCGCAGTCGTCGAACAGAGCCTGGACCGAGCCGTGCGGATTCGCCGACAGGGCGAGCTTCTGCGCGTTGGTGAGCTTCTCGGATGCGAACTTCGCCGGGTTGACCGGAATGTTGCGCAGGATCAGCCGGCGCGTGCCCCGCCACATCGCCTCGGCCTGCTCGGCCTCGGTGTCGAAGAGCCGCACCGAGACCGTGTCCCCGTCGTCGACGAGGGCCGGGTACGCCCGCACCGGCTGGCCGGCGCGGCGGGTCTCGAAGACGCGGGTCAGCGTGCCGATCGTCCAGTCCGTGAGACCCCGCCGTTCCAGGGACTCGCCACCCTCGCGGGAGGCGGTCGCGGCAGCCGCCTGGGACAGCGCCTTGCGCGCCTTCGGCTTCAGCCGGAGCTTCAGCGCCTGAAGGTCCTTGTCCTCGGCCAGCTTGCGCCGCCGCTCGTCCACGATCCGGAAGGTGATCCGCAGATGGTCGGGGATCCTGCCCCAGTCGAAGTCGTCCGCCTCGAAGGGCACGCCGACCATGCGCTTCAACTCGCGGGCCATGGTCGTCGTGAGGGGTTCCCCGAGGGGGGTCGCCCGGTCGAGGAACGCCTTGGCGTAGTTCGGCGCGGGCACGTAGTTGCGGCGGATCGGCTTGGGCAGGGAGCGGATCAGCTCGGTGACCAACTCCTCCCGCAAGCCCGGGATCTGCCAGTCGAAGTTCTCGTCCGTCACCTGGTTGAGCACCTGGAGCGGGATGTGCACGGTCACGCCGTCCGCGTCCGCTCCGGGCTCGAACTGGTAGGTCACGCGGAACTTCAGCCGCCCCTGATGCCAGGAGTCCGGATAGTCGGCCTTGGTGACGGCCTCCGCCGACTCCCGGATGAGCATCTCCCGCTCGAAGTCGAGGAAGTCGGGCTGCTCGTGCCGCTTGCGTTTCCACCAGGAGTCGAAGTGGGCGCCGGAGACGACGTGTTCGGGCACCCGCTGCTCGTAGAAGTCGAACAGCGTCTCGTCGTCGACGACGATGTCCCGGCGCCGGGCCCGGTGCTCCAGCTCCTCGACCTCGCTGAGGAGGCGGCGGTTGTCGGCGAAGAACTTGTGGTGCGTGCGCCAGTCGCCCTCGACGAGCGCGTTGCGGATGAACAGCTCGCGCGAGAGCTCCGGGTCGATCCGGCCGTAGTTGACCTTGCGCTGGGCGACGATCGGGACGCCGTACAGGGTGACCTTCTCGTACGCCATCACCGCGGCCTGGTCCTTCTCCCAGTGCGGTTCGGAGTACGTCCGCTTGACCAGGTGCTGGGCGAGCGGCTCGACCCACTCCGGCTCGACCTTCGCGTTGACCCGGGCCCACAGGCGGGAGGTCTCGACGAGCTCGGCCGACATCACGAACCGCGGCTGCTTGCGGAACAGCGCCGAGCCCGGGAACACCGCGAACCTGGCGTTGCGGGCGCCCAGGTACTCGTTCTTGTTGCCGTCCTTGACGTCCTTCATCCCGACGTGGGAGAGCAGGCCGGCCAGCAGGGAGACGTGGATGCGGTCGGCGGGGGCGTCGTTCTCGTCGAGGTGGATGCCCATCTGCTTGGCGACCGTGCGCAGCTGGGTGTAGATGTCCTGCCATTCGCGGATCCGCAGGAAGTTCAGGTACTCCTGCTTGCACATGCGCCGGAAGGACGACGAGCCGCGTTCCTTCTGCTGCTCGCGCAGGTAGCGCCACAGGTTGAGGTAGGCGAGGAAGTCGCTGGTCTCGTCCTTGAAGCGGGCGTGCTGCTGGTCGGCCTGGGTCTGCTTGTCGGCGGGGCGTTCGCGCGGGTCCTGGATGGACAGCGCGGCGGCTATGACCATGACCTCGCGGACGCAGCCGTTGCGGTCGGCCTCCAGCACCATGCGGGCCAGCCGAGGGTCGACGGGCAGCTGGGCCAGCTTGCGGCCGGTCTCCGTGAGCCGCTTGCGCGGGTCCTTCTGCGCCGGGTCGAGCGCGCCGAGCTCCTGGAGGAGCTGGACACCGTCGCGGATGTTGCGGTGGTCCGGAGGGTCGATGAAGGGGAACTTCTCGATCTCGCCCAGGCCGGCCGCGGTCATCTGCAGGATGACGGAGGCCAGATTGGTGCGGAGGATCTCGGCATCGGTGAACTCGGGCCGGGCGAGGAAGTCCTCCTCGCTGTAGAGCCGGATGCAGATGCCGTCCGACGTCCGGCCGCAGCGGCCCTTGCGCTGGTTGGCACTGGCCTGGGAGACCGCCTCGATGGGCAGTCGCTGCACCTTGGTGCGGTGGCTGTAGCGGGAGATGCGGGCGAAGCCGGGGTCGATCACGTACCTGATGCCGGGGACCGTCAGCGAGGTCTCGGCGACGTTCGTCGCCAGAACGATCCTGCGCCCGGTGTGCGGCTGGAAGACACGGTGCTGCTCGGCGTGCGAGAGCCGCGCGTACAGCGGAAGGACCTCGGTGAACCGGTACTGCTTCCGGTTCAGCGCGTCCGCGGTGTCCCGGATCTCACGCTCGCCGGAGAGGAAGACGAGGATGTCCCCCGCGCCCTCGCCCATCAGCTCTTCCACCGCGTCGGTGATGGCCGTGATCTGGTCACGGTCGGTGTCCTCGGAGTCCTCCTCCAGCAGAGGCCGGTAGCGCACCTCCACGGGGTACGTCCGCCCGCTCACCTCGATGATCGGCGCGTCACCGAAGTGCCGGGAGAAACGCTCGGGGTCGATGGTGGCGGAGGTGATGACGACCTTGAGGTCGGGCCGGCGCGGCAGCAGCTGGGCGAGGTAGCCGAGCAGGAAGTCGATGTTGAGGGACCGCTCGTGGGCCTCGTCGATGATGATCGTGTCGTAGGCGCGCAGCTCGCGGTCGGTCTGGATCTCGGCGAGCAGGATGCCGTCCGTCATCAGTTTGACGAAGGTGGCGTCCCGGTCGACCTGGTCGGTGAAGCGCACCTTCCAGCCGACGGCCTCGCCGAGCGGCGTCGCGAGTTCCTCGGCGACGCGCTCGGCCACGGTGCGGGCGGCGATCCGGCGGGGCTGGGTGTGCCCGATCATGCCGCGGACGCCCCGGCCGAGCTCCATGCAGATCTTGGGGATCTGCGTCGTCTTGCCCGAACCGGTCTCACCGGCCACGATGACCACCTGGTGATCGCGGATGGCCTCCGCGATCAGGTCCTTCTTCTGGCTGACGGGCAGTTGCCCGGGGTAGGTGACGGCGGGCACACGGGAACGCCGGGCGGTCATCCGCTCCTCGGCCTTGGTGACCTCCGCCTCGATCTCGGCGAGGACGGCGGCGCGGGCCTCCGGCTTGCGGATCTTTCGCGCGCCTTCGAGCCTGCGCCCGAGCCGGTGCGCATCGCGCAGCGACAGCTCGGTCAGGCGGGGGGCGAGGGCGCCGAGGGCGGGGGCAGGGTACGTAGACATACGCGGTCCAGGATCTCATCCCGGAGAAAAACGTGGCGAACGCTTTTGCCCGGGGGCCGGCGGGACCCCTGTCGGCCCCCGGGCTGCCGGTCCCGGCCGGGGCGGGGGCGGGGAAAGGGGGGCCGGTGTCCCGCATCCGTGGCGTGTCCACCCGATCCGCCTCGGCACCTCCCCCGGAGGCGTCGCGTCCGCAGAGCGGCGGGTCGAAGGGCCGGGTCAACACAGGGCACATCCGAGCTCGCTCGCCGGGGTGAAGCCTGCGCCTGCTCCACCCTTCTGGAGCGATCGCAGCGACGGTTCGGCGGGGAAACCCAGTAGATCTTGTGGCGTGACCAGTGATCATCTGCAGTACGTGGACGACGAGATGCTCGACGCGCTCTACCGGTGCCGCAGCCGGTCGGCGGACGAGGGCAAGCTCGTGGAGGTGGTCTCCAACGACTACCTCGCCCTCGGCGGGCACCCGGACATCGCCGCCGCGCAGCGGGAGGCCGACGAGCGGTTCGGCAACGGGAACCGGATGGCGGCCCCGCACCTGTTCGCCGACGACCCGCAGCGGCGCCTGGAGGAGCGGATCGCGGCGTGGCTCGGTGTGGAGGCGGTGGTGCTGACCCAGTCCGGGTGGACCGCGAACTTCGGACTGATGCAGGTCCTCGCCCGGGGTGTGCGGGTGTTCCGGGACGGGACCGCCCACACCTCGCTGACCGACGGCGCGCTCGCCGCCCGTGCCGAGATCCACGACGTGCGGCACAACGACCCGGCCCACCTGGACGAGTTGCTGCGCCGCCACGGCCCGGGCCTGGTGGTCCTGAACGCCGTGTACAACGTCCGCGGCGACCTGACCCCGCTCGCCGCCATGACGGAGGTGGCCGAGCGGTACGGGGCCGAGGTCGTTCTGGACGAGTCCCACTCCCTCGGCGCACTCGGCCCGGCCGGCCGTGGACTCGCCGCCGGGGTCGGCCCCGGTGGCCGCGTCGCGCACCGCACGGCCTCTCTGGCCAAGGCGTTCACCGCCCGCGCCGGCATTGTCGCCACCAGCCGCACCGCCGCCGAGCAGGTCCGCTACCGGGCGCGCTCCGCGTGCTTCGCCTCCACTCTGCTGCCGCGCGACATCGCCGGCATCGACGCCACCCTCACCCTCGTCGAGCACGCCGACCAGGCCCGGGCCCGCCTCGCCGGCCTGACCGCCGACCTGCGCCAGGGCCTTGACCGGCAGGGCTGGGACGTCGGGGACGGCGCCCACATCGCCTCCCTCGTCCACACCACCCTGCCCCGCCTGGCCCGCTCCGTCGCCGTCCTGGACGCAGCCGCCATCCGTACCAGCGCCTTCGTCCTGCCCGTACCCCGCCCGGGCCACCTGCCCCTGAGGATCTGCCTCCACGCCGCCCTCACCGGCCACGACCTCGACCGCATCCTCGATGCCACCGCCCTCCTGCGCACCGAACCCGTCTGACGCGAAGGGCCCGGTGACCCGGATGTCCATCGGGCCGCCGCCCCGGTGCGCCGGCGGACGAACGGGGGTTCGCCCCGCCCGTACAAGTCCCCACGCCCTCGTGCGACACCGGGAAGGGGCTGAGCGCCGCCGGTCCGGGTGTCTGTCCCGGGGCCGGGCGGATGACCGGCTGCACGCCGTCCATGTGCCGGCCCCGGTTCCGGGGACGCGGCGGGGCGAGCCGCCGGGGTTGCGCTGGGATGCGATCGACTGGACCACGAGACGCTGACCGTGGGGCGCGCCGCAGCGGGTCGGGCGGCGACCTGCGGCTCGTGAGGCCCGGGACCCGTCGGCGCACGGCCCGGTGCACCCGGCAAGAGAACGGCCCCGTCGAAGCATCTTCGACGGGGCCGCATGCCCTGGTCAGGGCGGTGGTGGCTGGGGCCGGGGTCGAACCGGCGACCTTCCGCTTTTCAGGCGGACGCTCGTACCAACTGAGCTACCCAGCCACGAGGTCTACGAGAGACCTCAGCGGTCCTGACGGGATTTGAACCCGCGGCCTCCACCTTGACAGGGTGGCGAGCACTCCAAACTGCTCCACAGGACCAAGCTGTTGTGTACGACAGTGTCGCACACGGTGTTGCGTGCCCCCAACGGGATTCGAACCCGAAAACTTTACCTCCCTGACCTGGGGCATTGCTGGAGAGCTGGGCAAACACCCCTGTTTCCATCCTCTCCCGCCCTGCTCGATCCGGCTCGCTTCGGGACCCGTGCCCACCGGTGGGCACGGGGCAGCGTGACGTTGCGATTGCAAATCATCGGTCTCTGGACTGGTATGCGACGCCCATGATTCCAGGGTTCTGGGTCGATGCCGTGGCGTTCCGAAGCGCGATAGGTATGAAGTGGCGCCGGAGCAGTGCATCAGCATGCATCTTGAGGGTGGCGCTTCACCTCGTGAAGCGGGCGCGTGTGCATCGCGCTTCAGCTGTCGGCCCGACTCGCGGTCAATTCCTAGACCCGAGTTCGACAGTTGGTGGGCATGCGGCGGTGGCGGATCTGCGGGCTGACCTGCGGTGATGGGCATGAGGAGGCTCCGGAGCCGTTTGCCCACGGCTCCGGAGTACGTTTTCCCAGGTCAGTGGCTATTCTGGGGTCTTGAGGGCGCTCATCTTTGGCGGGAGCGGGACACCGCATTCCTTGAAGAGTTTGGTCTGGGTGTCGGTGAGCCGGGTGGTCTGCTGGAGGCTGCCGGCGGGGCCGGAGAGGGTGACCTGGTGGATCCGGCCGAGCTCGGCGGCAATCTTGGGCCAGGTCTGCTCGGTGCGGCGCTCGGCGACGCGGATCAGCAGCAGGGCGAGCCAGCACAGCAGCACGTGAGCGCGTATCCGCTCGTCAAGGCGGTGGTAGACCGGCCGCAGGTCGAGGGTGGATTTCATCGTGCGGAAGGCGCGTTCTGCTTCCAGCAAGTTCTTGTAACCGAGCGCGACGTCCTCGGCGGACAGGTCCGGGTCGCTGGTGGCCAGCAGGTACTTGCCGTCCAGGCGGGCCTCGGCGGCGACCTTGGCGGCGTCGGTGGACAGCCGCCCGGTGGTCGGGTGCTGCTTGAGCCAACGGCCGAGGGCAGGATGGTCGCGAAGCGCGCACTCGGCCTTGCGGTGCGGGGCGTCCGAAGGGGCTGCGAGGCGCTTGCCGGTCTTGGCCGCCTTGGCCTTCGCCTTCTTCGCATCGGCCTGGCGGGCCGCCTTGATGCGCGTCAGCTCCTCACGGATCGCGGCGAGTTGGTTTTCGCGTCGGGCGGCATCGCGCATCGCCTCGGCAGGGTTGTGGCAGATGATGAAGCGCCTGCCCTCGTCGCCGTCGAGGCGGACCTCCTTCACGCGCAGGTTGTCGCGCACGTCCTGGTAGCGGCCCTGGCGGGCCAGGGCCTGGTCGGCACGGTGGGAGCCTTCGCGCATCTTGACGCCGGTGATGTAGTGGCCGCCGGCCCGGCGCAGGTAGCTCTGGTTGGCCTCGGAGGAGAACCCGGTGTCGCAGACGGTGACCACCCGCCCGAGCCGCCAGTCGCGCAGCCCGTCCTTGACTTCGGTGATCACGGTCTGGTCGTTGGTTCCGCCGGGCCAGGTCCAGCAGCGGACCGGGATGCCCTCGCGGGTGACGGCCAGCCCGATGACGATCTGCGGCAGGTCCCGCCGGTGGTCCTTGGAGTGCCCGTACTGCCGCAGGCTGCTGTGCTCGCCGGTCGGTTCGTCGGCTTCGTCGCGCTCGAAGTAGGTAGAGGTGGTGTCGAAGAAGACCAGGTCGACTTCGAGGTTGAGCAGGTGGGCGGCGGAGAAGAACACTGCTTCCTGCACGGCACCTTGGACATCGGCCTCGATGAGCAGGTCCATGGCCCGGTAGGCGTGCTGCTCGGCGAGGGCGTCCAGACCGGGGATGACGTGGTCGAAGGTGGCCCACTCGGCGGCGGCGAGCTTGGAGGCGGGGGCGATGGCCCGGTTGGCGACCAGCGCGAAGATTGTGCGCTCGACGTCGGTGCGGAACTTGCGGCCGTCGATGCGCGAGGCCAGGGCGGTGTCGATGCCCAGGAGCTTCCACAGTCCGTCGAGCAGCCAGCTCGCCCCGATCGGCCGGGAGGACTGCACCGTCAGCGGGCCGGCTTCCTCGGCGCCCAGCGGCGCGGCGGTGTCGTCCTCGTCACCGAGGTAGCGGTTGATCGAGGCGACCAGGCGGCGCAGCCCGTCGACGTCCAGGCGGTCCTCGCGGCCGAAGTTGACCAGCACCTCGGCCTGGGTGGTGCCGTCCTTGCGCCGGTTGTGGGCGAGTTGGAGGTAACGCACCACCGACCCGTCCTTGTTCCGCCGCTGGATCTTCCGCAGGTACATGCCCGCATCATCAGGCAACAGGCCAGATCAGGGCAATACCCACGGCAAATCCGTTTGCCCACACCTTCGAACGGTCCCAGGCGGGCGCCGGCCCTCTCACCTGCACAGATCCGCCGCCGAACCGTCCCGCATGCCCACCAACTGTCGAACTCGGGTATCCGTCTCCACCACCCAACGCCTGCCCCGCCACGCCTCATCCACGATCACCTGGAGGGCATCGTGTGCTCCGCGCTTCGGCCGGAACCCGAACGAGCACGGGAGCATGTCGGCCTCGAAGACCGGCTCGAGCACGATCTTCAACGCGGCCTGCACGATCCGGTCGCGAACCGAAGGAATCGACAACGGCCTCTGCTCCGCCACACCGGGCTTCGGAATGAACACCCGGCGCGCAGGCAACGGCCGCCAGCGGCCTTCCCGCAGTTCCGCGGCCAGCTCACCAAGGAGACGGTCAACGCCGTACTCCTCAACTTCAGCCAGAGTGGTGGCGTCAATGCCCGGAGCGCCGTTGTTGCGACGCACCGTCACCCACGCGCGCCTCAGGACGTCCCTGCGGTGGACCTTGTCCCCCAGCGCGTGAAACCGCCGTCCGGGACCGGCCTTGGCCGCCCGGTAGAGCGCATGCTGCAAGGCTCGGACCGGATCCAGCTTCAGGGATCCCGACGTGGTGGAACTAGCCGAAACGGCACTCACCAAGCCCCTCCAGACAACCCGCACATCGACGAAGCAGCGGCCCTTCCCTGACCGACGGTTGTGTTGTCCGCCGGCTCATCGCGGTACTACGGCCGCCTCCGACGCCCACCCGGCCCGCGCCCACTTCCCGGGGATCACCCGGTTACAGGACGCGCAGCTTCCGGCAGCACCTATCCGCAGGCCGCCGGGCCGGGGAGGGCCTCCCCAGTTCCCGCTGTCACCGTCACAACGTTCCATGCCCCATACGCCGGGGAGTCCCTCACGGCTGCATCTCCAGGATCTTCGCCGCTTCCATGGCCTTCGCCCTGATCTCGGGGGCTCGGCACTCCCTGTCCCCGCCCCGAGAGGCGGGCCTCTAACGACGCCGCAGGCTTCGCTTCATGCTACGGACCGCTGCTTTGCTCCCCCTTACAGGGCTTTCGACACTGGGCTTCGACGCCGGGCGTTTCCCCCCGACGCCGCCAGTCTGCTACCGGGCCTCCTGGCAGCTACCCGGACCGGACTTCCACCGGCAGGCGACAACGAGCTTACGACTCAAGATCAGCTACATCACGAAGACCTCCGAGTCTGCTGGGCGCGCGAAAGCGCGAGGCTAATGGCCCGGTGATCATGGGCAAGCCCGTGCGAGGACGGCCACTCTGGCAGGTGATCGTTTCCTGGAACGGGTGGCGGGCCGCTCCGGCGGGAGGGGTATCGGAAGAGGGCTGGGAATGCTGTGGGAAGGCTCGATGATGTCGTTGATCGCGGCGAAGGCCGAGTTTGCGCGTGGGAGGGAGGTGGAGTGGTAGGCCTTGCCCGCTGAGGCGGGAGTCGAGGAAGACGCGGTGTGGCGTCTGCGGCTGGCCCACGCGGCGCGGGAAGGGCCGTTTGAGCGGCTGATGTGCGAGGAGCGCACGAGAACGGAGACCAGAGCGTTCCTTGTCCGGACATCCGTCCTTGACGGAAGGGCATGGGCTTGCAGCTGGACTGGGGTCTGGCAGCCAGGTTGCTCAGCCGACTCCAGGCGACCAGGACGATTTCGAAGTTGATCTTGTGGGCGCGCAGGCCACAAGAGGGTGGCGATGCCCGGTGGGCCGCGTCGTACGCAACGAAGCTCCGTTGTGCAGGTGACCTTCCCACGTCGCCTTCGCCCAACAGAGCTTTGATGGGCCGCCCGCCTGCCACCGTCTGCCCGACCAAGTCGCCCTCGCGTCAGCCAATGGACCTTCCCTCACTGACGAACGGCTCGGGACGCCGCCCGACCTGAGAAAGCGGTGCGGAGCGCGTCACCCGTTCGTGGTGGTACTGCTTATTGCGGCATGCGAGCTGACGGCCGACTCCCGTTCCTGGACGGCAATTGGACATTGGGCACGCTTGGCACCGCACGACACCCTGGCCGGGCCAGCGCCCTCGCGGTCCGCACGGCTCTCTCACCGGCCACCATCCGGCGCGTGATCGGTGCTATGTGTTCCGGCGGCCAGGCTGATCTGACGGCGCCAACCCTGCTGGAGTGCGGCCACCGTGGCGGTATAAGGCAAGACCGCCCGTGGCTCGCGCCGCTGCGAAGTGCTGGCCGTGCCCCTGCTGGCTGCGATGACCGGCGACGGCCGCACTGTCACTCAGCTCCCGGTTCCGGGCAGACCTGCGACATCACCTGCTTCGCCTACTCGCGCCAGCCTACTGCTTTGATGCCAGGACGATAGAAGCCGAAGGCATGGGCGTAGAGCGCGAATTCGGCTTCGAGCGCGGCTATCTGGTTCTCCAGTCGCCGGAAGCCGTGTCCTTCGCCCTCGAATGCGAGGTAGGCGTGCGAAACACCGCGACCGGCCGCCTTCACGAGGAACCGCTCGCACTGTTCAGGCGGGCAGACTCGGTCATCGAGGCCCTGAAGCAGCAGGAAGGGCGCCGTCAGACGGTCGGTGCGGTTGATGGGGGAGCGGTCATGATACTGGTCGATTGCTTGGGGCAGGGGGCCGACCAGCGCGTCGAGGTAGCGGGATTCGAAGTCGTGGGTGCCGCCGGAGGCGAAGGCGACCAGGTCGAGGGCGGGGTAGTAGAGGGTGCCGCAGCGATAGGTTGGGACGGAGACCAGCGAGGCTCCGACGGTCCACCCGCCCGCGCTGCGGCCTCGGATGCCCAGCCGGTTCGGATCTGCCAGGCCCTCTGCGACCAGCCCCAGCGCGGCGGCCTCGCAGTCCTGGACATCGACCACGCCCCACTGTCCGCGCAACCGTTCTCGGTAAGCGCGGCCGAAGCCGGTCGAGCCACCGTAGTTGACGTCCAGTACGCCGACGCCGCGGCTGGTGAAGTAGGCGATTGACAGCGAGAGCACCATGGAGCTGCGGGAAGTCGGGCCGCCGTGCACGAAGACGACATAGGGCGGCAGCGCGTGTTCGGGGCCCGTGTAATCGGGATTGCGCGGAGGGTGCACGATGGCGTGTACTTCGCGGCCGCCCGGGCCGGTGAAGGTGCGCGCATACGGCTCGGAGAGGTACGCGGGGTCGACACTGTCGGTATGGGGGTGGCCGATCACCTCGGCGGAGGGCACGGCACAGCCGGTACCGGGGCGGATTTCCACGACCTCATAGGACCTGGCGGGTCCCGCACCGCAGGCGACGACACGGCTGCCGTCGGCGGGGACCGCGAGGGTCGGGGCCCACTCAGTCCAGGGGCCCGGAACGTCGGTCAGCGTGGCGTCCGCCGGGTCCAGGAAACCGAGGTGAGTGGTGCCACGCCCGTGCACGACGGCGATCCGTCCGTCAGAAAGTGGGGCGAACCAGCGGCAGCCGACTTGCCAGAGCGGACCGCCGAACTCCTCCTCGGCGGTGTGGAGCGCCATGACGGCACCAGTGGTGAGGTCGAGCCGGTGCAGGTTCCACCAGCCGTCGCACTCACCCGAGAAGAGCAGTTCGTCCGAGTTCGCCCACTCCACCTGGCAGATCGGCTCCTCGGGCCCGCCGGCGACGGTGCGCGGAGCGCCGAAGGACCCGTCCGGGCCGATGTCGGCGACTCGCAGTTCGGTGCCGTCCCAGGGCATCGCCGGGTGATCCCAGCCGATCCAGGCGACCCGGCGACAGTCGGGTGAGAGTCGAGGACCTGTGATGAAGTGCCGGTCGGCGACGAGCACTTCGACGGCGGACGGGTCGGCGGCGGCCGAGCCATCGAGTGGGACAGCGACCAAGTCACGGCTGACGGCCGCGGAGTCCGGTCCGTGGTGGGTCTCGCGGACACACCATACGTAGTCTCCGACCATGATCGGGTCGACATAGCGGAGCGCTGCCGACTCCGTCGGGTTGGGGGTGAGGGGGACGGGTACGGCCGGTGCGGTGTCAGGGATGACGCGGTACAGGCGCTGGTCGGCGAAGTGGGTGAAGACGATCTCGGGACCTTGCTTGCCAACCTGCCCAGTCCATGGTGCGCCGCCGTACTCCATCACTCGGGTGCGTACGTTCCAGGGGGCGGGCAACGCGTCCTCGGTGCGGCCGTCCGGGTGGCGGCGGACCAAAGTGCAGCGTCCGTTCTCGGAGGGCCGGGGTTCCGTCCACCAGGTTTCGGCACCGACAGTGCCCAGCCAGTCCGGGTGTCCGCTCTGCGCTGATGCGTCGATGGCCGAGACCGGTGATTGCCACGTGCCGTAGGGGGCGGCGACGGTCATGCCGTATATCCTTTCGCGAGGTTCCCTGATTTGGTTGCTGCGGAGCCGATTCCGGCATGCGATCGCAGATCGGAAGCCTCAGTGGAACACAGCCAGAAGTGCCTTGCGGTCGGTCTTCCCAGAGCTGTTGAGGGGGAATTTATCGAATGCTCGGAAGCGGTTTGGGGCCATATGGCGAGGAAGTTTCGAGGAGGCATAGGAGCGGAGTTCGCGGATGACCTGCTGGTCGTTCTCAATTCGGCGAACGAAGCATGCCACGAGGGACTTCGTTCCGGTCCGGTCCGGGACAAGTGAGACGACCGCGTCTTCCACATGGGGATGTTGCTTGAGTACCTCCTCGATCTCCCCGAGCTCGATTCGGAAACCCATGACTTTGACTTGCTGGTCGGCTCGTCCGACATACTCAAACTCTCCGCCAGGAAGGGCTCGGCCGAGATCGCCGCTGCGGTAGTAGCGAGTTCCCCTAGAATCATGGGAGAGATGGGCGAAGCTTTTCTGCGTACTTTCCGGACGACGGTGGTAGCCACGGGCCACGCCATCCCCAGTGATCCACATCTCGCCAGTCTCGCCCAGGGGGAGTTCCACTCCGTGTTCGTCCCTGATGCTGATCGCGAGATTCGACAGAGGCTGGCCGATAGGAGAGCTGATGCCGCTCTCGAAGTCCGCCTCTGTCAGCCGCTTGAATGTTGCGTGCACGGTTATCTCGGTGATTCCGTACATGTTCGTGAATTCGGGTACATGCTTTCCGCAGCTCAAGCTGAACCTGCGGACGCATTCCAGGTCGACCTTTTCTCCGCCGAATATTATGTGGCGCAGTGCGGTCAGGGCCTCCGGCCGCTCCGCGTGCGCCTTGGCCAGATGGCGAAAAACTGATGGAACTTGGTTGAGTACCGTGATTTCCTCTGTCGCCAGGAAATCAATGAAGGCTTCCGGTGTCTGTGTGATATCAGCCGGCACCAGAGTCGCCCGGCTGCCTTTTGCGAAGGCTCCCCAGAGTTCCCACACGGAGAAGTCGAAGCTCATGGAGTGAAATATGCTCCATCGATCGTCCGCCGACACGTCGAACAGCGGCAGTGCTGCCCGCAGCATCGACAGCACATTGTCGTGCGTGACGATGCAGCCCTTCGGGTTTCCGGTGGATCCGGAAGTGTAGATCATGTAGGCGGGATCGGACCCCGCGATCCGCACGTCCGACACCCCCACGGTTTCCTCTGGAGCCGCCTCCCAAGGGGCCTCCCGGGGGTCGAGTATCCCCAGGTGCTGCGGGGCGAATGACTCGGTGATTTCCCGGGGGCCCACCACGAGCGAGACCTGGGCGTCGTCCAGTAGATAATGCAGTCGTTCGAGCGGATAAAATGGGTCCAGCGGCACATAGGCATGGCCGGCCTTGAGAATGGCCATCATGCCGACCACGCTGTCCGGGGAGCGGTCGGCGACCACCCCGAGGAAGGCCGGCCCGCCCGGTGTGAGGGAGCGAATTCGCCGCGCCAAATCCTCCGACCTCCGATCGAGCTCTCCGTAGGTGATCGACGCCCCGCCCCCCGCTACGGAAATCGACTCCGAGTTCTCCCGAGCGACGGAACCGAAAAGGTCGACCAATGATGCGGATCTGGACAGATGCACTTCCCACTCCAGGGGTCGGCGGACGAAGTCCATGCCTATGGAAAACAACAGAAGCGAATGTAGGGAGCTGCTCCCACCGTTCGGAAGAAGCGGATCTCGGACAGCTAGTTCGTGAGCGGCGCGACGGGGCGTGCCCTGCCGGATTGCGCCCCCGCGGCGATGCGCCGGGCGAGGAACGGCGTGAAGCCGCCGGCGTAGCGCGACTGCAACTCCTCACGGTTCCAGTCGTCCCCCCTGATCTCGCTGCGGCAGTAGGAGGTGCCGCAGCGGCAGTCTCCCGGGACGAGCCTCGCTGCGACGTCGCCGAGCAGCGCATAGTCGACGGTCAGCTCCTCCCCTGCGGCCACCGCTCGACGTGTGGAGTAGGTCGTGGGGCCCGACATCCACAGGTTGGAGTCGCATGAATGATTTACGTGGAGGGTCTCCCGCTTATCCACCAGGTGGAACTCGTCGTCGATCTGAATTGCGTCGTAGGCCACGTCGGAATACTTTCGACTCTCCCGGTGCGAGAAGAACTCGGCTCGATTGAGTCGCGTGCCCTCGAAGGTGAAGACGGCCTGGCCGGGCTCCAGTGCGATTCCGGCGAACACTCCAAGGCCGTCAATGCTTGACTCGCCAGTGGTCACCGGGAAAAACGTGCGGAACATCTTGTTCAGTCCTTTCTGGAAGGTTGGGAATTCCGATGAGGGAAATGCTTCTCCGCTCGATGGGCGGTTTGGTCATCGGGACCTTGATCGACGGACCCGATCTGCCCGGTCGCGCATGCCCCGGACTCGACTGTCCATCTCTTCGTGTACGTTCTCTGATGTCAGGCGGGCCGCCAGCAAGCGCGCCGTCGGTTCTGAGTAGACGATATGTGCAGGAACTTTCGTGCCTAGTTCCCGGCTGATATTCCGAGAGGCGGAGAGCACCATCATGGAGTTTGCGCCGAATTCGAAAACGTCGTCGTCGGGGCCGAGTTCAGGGGCTTCCAACAGGTCGGCCCAGATCCGGTGGACAACTGCCTCGGGCCGGCTTTCCTCGGAGGTGTACGACACGGGGGGCCGGTCGAGAGCGCGGCTGGCGGCCCGCGGCCTGCCGTGCACCGCTTCGGTCGCTGTTTCCAGGCCCTGCTGGGCAGGCGGTTCCAGGGCAGCGATCGAGGTGAGCGGTGCCGCGACCGCAGCATCCAGGAACGCCGCGAAGGCACTGGCGGTGCGCTCGGGTGAACCGGCGAGGGTCTTCGCCGCGTCCACCGCCCACTCGATCCGGGTCGCGTCGGCCCCGGCTGCTTCGGTGAGGAAGACCGACACGTCGTACATGGAGTTGACCGGGACTTCGCGCCACGGCTGGAAGCGCAGGCCGTCCGAGGCGGTGACCGGCGGCGCGAGGGACTGTACCTGCTGGCTCAGCACCACCTGGGCCAGGCCCGAGTCGCCGCGGGCGGCCGATCCGGGGAGGTCCGCCAGGATGTCCTCGTAGCTCAGGTCGCCGTGCTCAACCGCCTGCCGGGCGAGCACGGCCACTTGCCCGACGTAGTCGGCGAAGGACAGCCGGGAGTAGGCGTCCGTGCTGAGCTGGTCGTACACGGGCACCAGGTTGACGAAATGTCCGACGGCGTCCGCGCAGTCCACCGACCGACGCTGCGAGATCGCGATCGTCACGGTCTGGGGGGAAGCGCCGGTGCGCTGTCGCAGAAAGGCCTTCAGCGCGGCGAGTACCACGGTGAACGGTGTTGTCCCCGCTTGCCTGGCAAGTTCCAGCACGCTCTGCCAGGTCGCGGTGCTGACCGCACGCTTCAGCACGTGCACCCTCCGGTCCGTCCGGTGCGACGGCGCGGGCGGAGGCAGTGCGGGCTGGGCGCGGAACCCGGCCAGTGCCTTGCGCCAGTACGCGTGCAGAACATCGCGTCGGTCGGCCGCTGGGGTCAGCAGCGGGTGGAGTGCGGCGCTTCCGCCCACCTGTCGCAGCGCGATGCCGGGATCGCCGTACGCGGCGGCGAGGTCGCGCTGGAGCACCTCCGCGGATTCGCCGTCGAACACCATATGGTCCGCGGCGAATATGAGTACCGCGAAGTCGTCGCCAAGCACTAGCTCGGCCTCCCACGGTCGGACCGTAACGTCGAAGCGCTGATCGAGCCTGAGCCGGAGCAACTCGTCGACCTCGCTCGCGGATCCCACCCGGTTGACGGGGAGGTCCACGGCCATCGTCGGCGCGGACACCCGCTGCTCCAGGCGGTCGTCGGCGTTCACCACGAACGTGGTGCGCAGGCTCTCGTGGCGGGCCACGACTGCGGTGAAACCTCGGCACATTCTTGCCACATCCACCGGTCCGTCCAATCGGATGGCGTGGACGACCGTGGTCGCCGTGGCGTCCGCGTGCAGTTCCCGCCAGGCCCACAGCCCCTCCTGGGCGCGGTCGGTCGGGTAGGTTCCCGGCCCGACCGGCGCCACCCTCACCTGCTGGGTGTCCGTCACCCCGTCGGCTAGGGCGCGGATGGTGGGACGGGACAGCACGGCCGCCGTGGAAACGGGCCGCCAGTCGTCCCGGAGGCGCGCGGCGACGTGGATCGCGTCCAGTGAAGTCCCGCCGAGCTCATGGAAGTTGTCGTCAATCCCGACTGTGTTGACACTCAGGACCTCCGACCACGCGGCAGCAACGCGGCTCTCCCACTCCGTCCGTGGGGCCACGAACGGCTTCGCGCTGGCGGGGCGTTCCTGATCCATGGCCAGCAGCGCGTCGGTGGCCACCTTCCCGTTGGCGGTCACAGGGAAAGTGGGGAGCACCATGATCCGGGACGGCATGGCATGGGGGGGCAGCTGGTCGGCCAGCTGATTCCGGATGTCGGCCCTCCTCACGTAGGCTGGAGCCTCGACGGCCGCGATGAGCCGCTTCTCTCCGCTCTCGCCCGTGGTGAACACCACGGCCCTGCGGATTCCCTCTACCGCGTTGAGGGCGGCCTCGACCTCGGCGAGCTCGACTCGGAACCCCCTCAGCTTGACCTGTCCGTCGCGACGGCCGCTGAATTCCAAGACGCCGCCGGGCAGGAACCGTCCGAAATCGCCGGTGCGGAAAACCCGCCTGCCCCGGACTTTGATGAATCCCCTGCTGTGCCCGTCCAGGTAGCCACGAGCGAGGCAGGCGCCGGAGACCAGGATTTCGCCCACTTCGCCTTGGGGGACCGGCTCAAGCAGTTCGTCCACGACCTCGATCGTGGAGCCGGCCACGGCACGGCCGATGGGGACACGGTGGTGGGGGTCCCCGACAGGGCCCACCAGGTGCAGGGTGGCGGTGATGGTGGTCTCGGTCGGACCGTATCCGTTGACGATCCGCAGCCCCGGCACGGCGGTGGCCAACCGGGCCAACAGCCCCTGGGGAATCGGCTCCACCCCCACCAGCAACCGGGCCGCCCGCCACTCACCCTCCTGCTCCGCCGCCTGGACCATCGGCGCGAGCAGCCCCGGGGGTATGTAGGCGCTCTGGATCGCGTCGCCGCCGAGGAACCCCCACAGTGCATCGCCGTCCAGCAAGCACGCCTGGTCAGGTACGTGCAGGCACCCGCCGTACAGGAACGCCGAGAAGATCTCCCACACCGAGACATCGAACGATGGTGGTGCCAGGAGGCTCGCCGTGAATGCCTCTGGCGCCGGCGCCAGGGCCTCGTACGAGGAGAGCATGTTGAGCACGCTGCTGTGCTGCACCACGATGCCCTTGGGGATACCGGTCGAACCGGACGTGTAGATGACGTACGCGTCGTCGTCCGCGTCGCCGTCAACCGGCTGCCAGGAGGAGGTGGCGAGGTCGGTGCGGTCGGCCAACCGGACGACCGGCAGGTGATCGGAGGCCGGGGGGCCCTCAGCCAGGTCTGCGATCACCAACGCGACCGGGGCGAGATCAGAGAGGATCAGGTCGCGCCGGGTGAGAGGGACACTCGGATCGATCACGCAGTAGGCGGCACCGGCGTGGAGGACGCCGAGTAGCGCGACGACGGTGTCGGCGGTCCGTCCGCCCAGCACTGCGACACGGTCCCCGCGACCGACCCCGAGCCGGGCCAGGTCAGCTGCCAGGGCGACTGCGCAAGCGCGGAGTTCGGCGTAGGTCCAGGACCGGCCGTCGGCTGCTCGGAGCGAGGGGCGGGAGGGGTGCCGGTCGACCCGATCGGCGAACACGGCGGTCAGGGTCGAGGACGGGACGGAGGAGGCTGCCATCAGCCGCGCTACCTTTCGTTGGCATCGGTCTGGAACGAGGAGTCGTCGCGCCGGGCCGCCGGGCCTTCCGGGCCCCGACGGTGGGTGGCTCGCGGGCCCTGGCTGGGCGGGTGCCTCTTCGAGCTCCGAGCTCGTTTCAGGTCAGAGGAAGTTGACGTTCTGGGCCAGCGTCAGCCGGCCCGAATAGTTGATGGTGTTGGTGGCCGAACGCATGTAGGCGCGCCACGCGTCGGAGCCGGACTCACGCCCGCCGCCGGTGTCCTTCTCGCCGCCGAAAGCACCGCCGATCTCCGCGCCGGATGTGCCGATGTTCACGTTCGAGATGCCGCAATCCGACCCTTCGGCCGAGAGGAAGTACTCGGCCTCGCGCTGGTCGTTCGTGAAGATGCTGGAGGACAGGCCCTGCGGGACGTCGTTCTGCAGGGCTATCGCCTCGTCGAGGTCCGAGTAGGTCAGGACGTGCAGGATCGGCGCGAACGTCTCCTGTCGGACCCGGTCGGTCTGCCGGTCGAGGTGGACGATGGCCGGCTCCGCGTACACCGCCTGTGGGGCCTGCGAGTTGAGATTACGGCCGCCGCCGACCAGTACCTCTCCGCCGTCCGCCCGGACAGCGCCCAGCGTGTCCTGCATGGCCCGGTAGGAATCGGCGGAGATCAGGGGCCCGACCAGTGTTCTGGAGTCGAACGGGTTCCCCAGGGTGAGGTGCCGGTACGCGGCGACGAGCCGGTCCGTGAGCTGGTCGGCCACGTCGGTGTGGACGATCAGGCGTCGCAGCGTGGTGCACCTCTGCCCGGCGGTTCCGGCGGCGGCAAAGACGATACCGCGGACGGCGAGGTCCACATCGGCGGAGGACGTGACCACGGCGGCGTTATTGCCGCCCAGTTCGAGCAGGCTGCGCCCGAAGCGTGCCGCAACTCGAGGTCCGACCTCGCGCCCCATCCGGGTCGAGCCGGTGGCGCTGACCAGAGCGACTCGGTGGTCGTCGACCAGAACTTCGGCCAGCGTGCGGTCGCCGAGCAGGAGTCGGTGCACGTCGGCCGGCGCACCAACCTCCTCGGCCGCGCGGGCCAGCAGCGCTGCGCAGCCCAGCGAGGTCAGCGGGGTCAGTTCGGAGGGCTTCCAGACTACGGTGTCGCCGCAGACCAGGGCCACTGCCGTGTTCCAGGACCACACTGCGGCGGGAAAGTTGAAGGCCGAGATCACGCCGACCACGCCCAGCGGGTGCCAGGTCTCGGCGAGACGGTGCCCAGGGCGTTCGGATGCGATGGTCCGCCCGTAGAGCTGCCGGGAGAGGCCGACCGCGAAGTCGCAGATGTCGATCATCTCCTGCACTTCGCCGAGTGCTTCGGAGTGGATCTTCCCGGCCTCGATGGTGATCAGCTCGGCAAGCGCGGCCTTGTGTTCGCGCAGCAGCTCGCCGAGCCGGCGGACGAGCTGCCCCCGCTGAGGAGCCGGGGTGGTACGCCAACAGATGAATGCCGCCCGAGCAGCAGAGACCGCGTCCTCGGCGGCCTCCGGGGTGTCTGCCCGCAGGCCGAGCAGATCCTCCCCGGTGATCGGCGTCCGGGCCCGCAGCCCCTCGCCCTCCGGCACCGTGGCGCCGAGTCGGGTGAGCGCGTCCAGCGCCCGGGTTCGGAGGTCCTCGGTGCTGGGCAGCGAGTCGAAGGTGTCGGTCATGGGGATTCCTCGCAGAGCGTGCGGACAACATGCAGAAGCAGGGTGGCCGCCTTCGCGCAGGCGGCCGGTTCGGAATATTCCCTCGGAGAGTGGCTGATGCCGTCGTGCCGACCAGGGACGAAGATCATGGCTGAGGGGCACAGGGCGGCCATCTCCTGCGCGTCGTGGCCCGCGCCGGAGATGAGAGGCTGGTGCCGGTAACCGAGCCGTTCGGCCCAGCTCGCGACGATCTGGCGCAGAGGCTCGGCGAAGGGCACCGGCCGAGTTCGCACCGTCCGGCGGGACTCGCAGACAAGCCCGGTCCCTTCGGCGTGGACCTCTTCGACGAGAGCGCTCAGATGCGCCTCGGCGGCCGTGAGCACCTCGTCGTCGGGCGCTCTCATGTCCAGGCTGAACCGGGCAGCGCCAGGGATGATGTTGATGACGCCGGGCTCCAGGAGCATACGACCGACGGTGGCCGTGAGGCCGTGGTCCTGGTGGTCCGAGGCGTACTCGAACATCCTGTCGGCCAACCGTGTGGCGGTCCGGGCCGCGTCCCTGCGGAGCCGCGGAGGGGTCGCTCCGGCGTGGGCGGCCTGTCCGACGACGGTCAGCTCGTGCCACGAGATCGCCTGGACCCCGGTCGGCACACCGATGTCCGAGTCTGACGAACTGAGCAGCGGGCCCTGCTCGATGTGGACTTCAAGATAGGCCAGCGGAGCGTCGAGAACGAGTCCGGTGCCGGCGAAGCCCGTGTCACGGAGAGCCTCGGCGAGGGTCACCCCGTCCGGATCGCGAAGTGCCAGGGCCTCGGCCAACGGAATCCGTCCGGCGGCGACGGCGCTGCCGAGCATGTCCACGCCGAAGCGCGAGCCCTCCTCCTCGGTGAAGACCGCGACGATCAGCGGTCCGCGGAGCACGGTCTCCGCACTGCGCAGGGTGCGCACCACCTCCAGTGCGGCCAGGACCCCCAGCGCTCCGTCGAAAGCACCCCCCTGCGGCACGCTGTCGACGTGTGAGCCGATCACCACCGGCGACCGCCCCGGATCGGAGCCCTCAAGTCGGCCGAACACGTTGCCGACGGGGTCGATCTGTACGGTCAGGCCGAGTTCCTCCATGCGGGCCATGATCCACCGTCGCGCCGCGACATCGGCGGGGGAGAACGCTGGCCGGGAGACACCGAACAGGTTGGCCTCCGGGGCCTCGTAGCGACCGAAGGACCCGAGTTCCTCCAGCGCCGACCACAACCGCTCTGTGTCGACCTTCAACTGGTCTGTCATCCGGCGCGTCGCCCCCACTCCTCGGTCTCCGTCCGCCAGGCGGTGTACTGGGCCGCTGCGCGGCCCGCTGTCCCAGCGTCGAACGTCCGGCGCCGGAACGTGGGTGTGTCGTCGCCGGGTTGCGGGGTTCCGAGCAGGACGGCGCCCGGCTCGCTCAGCTGTGTGCGGACCTGGGTCAGCAGATCGAACGCGAGCTTGAAGGCTCCGGCCTTGCACTCCCAGAGGGACTCGTATCCGAATGGCTCTGGCAGGCGCTCGGCCCGGATGACGGCTCCCGTGTCGACACCCGGATCGACGTAGTGCACGGTCGCCCCAGCGGCCCGGAGGAAGCGCTCGCGATCCCCGCTCGCCGCGACCTGTTCAAGCGCGTGCATGCCTCGCGCGTGGGGCAGCACGGCCGAGTGCCCGTTGATCACGGGCGGGTCGCCCACTGCGAGCCAGTCGGGCGCGAGGATCTCGTCCAGGAAGACGAACACGGGGCGGCCGGGCCACTCCCCCCGGATCAGTCCGCGGGCCTCGACCGAATTGAACGTCGTGCCTGACTGCCGGTAGGGAGCGTCCTGTTGGGCTCGGAGCCTGGGGAGGCCGAACATCCGCACCATGGCCAGATCGGTCGGACTCAGGGCGCCGTAGACCGCTTCTACCTGGCTGCGCTCCTGACGCGTGTCGAGTCGGCTGCCAGCCAGCTCGGCATGGACGGCCAGGCGCCGCTCCAGCAACGCGGGGTCGGCGGCTTCGCGGATGTACACGGGGTGCGCTGTCCCGGAGTCCGAGCGGCCGCCCCAAGCATCGACGAGAAAGGCGGCGTGCAGGGTGGGCTCGCACAGCAAGGGACTTGTCATGAGACCTTCTCTGGTAGGGCGACACCGGCGAATTGGAGATCAGGTAGGTCGGGCAGATCCTGTTTGGCCAGATGCTGCTCCACCCAGGTGTCGTCGTAGACGGTGTCGGCGTAGCGGTCCGCCAGGTCGGGTGAGATGGCGGCGGCGACCATGTCGCCCCGGTCGGCCAGCCAGCGGAGCGCGCCGCTGACCACGGTTCCGGTCGAGCCGCCCGCGAGCAGTCCGCCGCCAGCCAGTTGCCGGCAGCACCGGACGCTCTCGCGTTCGGGGACGATCACCACGTCGTCGAAGACGGTCGGATCAACCAGTGGCGGCTTCACGCCCGAGCCGAGGCCGGGGAGGTATCGGGTGCGCGGTTGGTCGCCGAAGGTCACCGAGCCTGCTGTGTCGACGGCGACCACGCGGACCCGGGGGTGGTGCTCACGGAAGTACTGCGCGCACCCCATCGCGGTGCCACCGGTCCCCACCCCGACGAACAGAACGTCGAGATTTGGGACGGCCTGGGCGATGGCCGGCGCGGTGCCCTCGTAGTGCGCCAGCCGGTTGGCCTGGCTCTCGTACTGGTTCAGCCACGTCAGGTTCGGGTCCGCCGCGCAGCGCGACCGTACGTAGTCCAGCCGGGCCTGGAGGAAACCGTGGACGGGGTGCGGGGTGTCGATCATCACCACCTCGGCACCGAGGGCGTGCAGAAGGTTCAACGTGGAGTGGTTGCAGCGGACGTCGGTGACACAGATGAAGCGGTAGCCGCAGCTGGCGGCGATGACGCCCAGCGCGACGCCGAGGTTGCCCGAGGAGGACTCGATGATGGTGGCACCTGGCCTCAGACGTCCGGTCTGCTCGGCATGCCGGACCAGGGCCGAGGCAGTACGCAGTTTGATGGAACCGGCGGCGTTGTGCCCCTCCAACTTCAGGTAGAGACGCCGTCCCGTGATCTTGTTCAGGTCCAGGAAGAGAGGCGGAGCAGCGATCTCGAACGGGTGTTGCACTATCGTCATCGGTGTCCTCGGGACTCTTGAGTGGTCGACCCTTACGCGCTCGCGCTGACCGCGAGGACCGAGCGGTCCAGTGCCGCGATGGCCTGGTCCACTTCGTCGGTGCTGATGTTCAGCGCCGGCCGCATGCGCAGAGAGCGTTCGCCGCAGGGCAGCGCGATGACCCGCTCGACCCGGTACAGGTGGGCCAGCACCAAGTCGCGGGTGATCTGGTCGGGCAGGTCCACGGCAGCCAGCAGACCTCGGCCCCGGGGGTTGTCCAGGACCTCGGGGTGCCGGGCTGCCAGCGCGACGAGGTGCTGCTGGAGGTATGCGCCGGTCCGGGCGGCGATGCTGAACCGGTCCTCGCGCTCGATCGCCTCCAGCAGCGCGGTCGCCCTGACCATGTCGGTGAGGTTGCCGCCCCAGGTGGAGCTGATCCGGGAGGACACTTGGAACACGTTGCGGGGGACCTCGTCCATCCGTCGGCCACCCATGACACCGCACACCTGGGTCTTCTTGCCGAACGCCACCAGGTCGGGCTCCAGACCGAGCTGCTGGTACGCCCACGCCGTGCCGCTGGAACCGCAGCCGGTCTGGACTTCGTCCAGCACGAACAGGGCGTCGAACTCGTGGCACAACTCCTGCATGCCCTGCAGGAAGCGTGCGCTGAGGTGGTTGTCACCGCCTTCGCCCTGGATGGGCTCCGCGATGAAGCAGGCGATCGTGCCGCCAGCCTGCTCGAAGGCTTTTCGAGCCGCCGCCAGTGCGCTCGCGTCCGCCGCCGCGTTCTGCGCAGTGAACCGGTCCAACGGGAAGCGCTGTGCGGGGGATGGGATGCGCGGCCACGTGAACTGGGGGAAGCGCTCCGTCTTGGCCGGGTCGGTGTTGGTGAGCGACAGAGTGTAACCGCTGCGGCCGTGGAAGGCGTTCTCCAGGTGCAGCACGGAAAGGTGGTTGGCGGTGTCGGTGCCGAGCCGCTGCGCCTTCCAGTCGAAGGCGGCCTTCAGCGCGTTCTCGACGGCCAGCGCTCCGCCGTCGATGAAGAACAGGTGCGGCAGCGCCGGATCACCGAGGACGCGGGCGAAAGTCGTCACGAACCGCGCGTAGGCGGCTGTATAGATGTCCGGGTTGGCGGTTTTGTTGATCGACGCCGAGCGCAGCGCCGCCATCGTGTCCGGGTCCTCCGTGAGCACGGGCGGATTGGCTCCGAGCGGAAGCGAGGCGAAGAAGGTGAACAGGTCCAGGTACTGATGACCTGTCAGCGCGTCGACCAGCCAGCTCCCGCGACTGGCTTCGAGGTCGAGCACGAAGTCGAAGCCGTCGGCCAGCACGTGCCGGCCTAGCAGGCGGTGCACGTCCTCCGGTGTCGGCTTCTGCCCGTCCTGCGCCTGCTTCGGGGCATGCCGAACCACATCTGTCATTTTCACGGAAACAAGACCCCCATAGTTCCAGCGTGGCTGGTTCGTTCGGTTCAGGTGGACCCCGTGTGGGCCGTGACACTCAGGCGTGCATCCGGGGTAGATCGTTAGGGAAAAGAAAATGAATCGAATCGCGACGGAGGCGGGAGAATGCCCCCGATGTTCGGATGGTGCCGCCGCGATCACAGTCGATCAAGCTCCGGTCAGCATCACAGCGCGGGCGGAGCGTCGTCAACGCCAATGGCAGGCGACCGCGGACTGAGGAAAATCCTCACTTGACCAGCTCAGACGGGTGTCCATACTGTGTCGCCAGTCGAGAATTGATCATTGGGGTTGACGGCATGGAATTGCTGCGGGACGTTAATTTTCCCGACGGTTCGAGCGCGGGGAAGCGATCGGGCCCGATATTCAAGATTGTCACGGGTGCGACGGTCTCCGAGATCATCGATTCCCGTCGGGACGAGCTGCGCGAACTCGTTCGTGAAGCTTATCTCCGCTACCATGAGGGGTTTTCCGCAAATCCGGAGAGCCACTTCCTCAAGTTCCCCGACCGTCCCCGCGACCGCATCATCGCACTGCCTGCGCGTGATCGTGGCGGCGAGGTCGACCGAGTCGGCATCAAGTGGATCTCCAGTTTTCCCGGAAACCTCGCCCAGGGGCTGCCCCGCGCTTCCGCCGTGATCATCCTCAATGAGATGGACACTGGGTTTCCGGTGGCCTGCCTGGAGGCGTCTGCCATCTCCGCGGCCCGGACGGCCGCCTCGGCGGCGCTGGCGGCCCGGGAGCTGCATCGGGAAACCGAAGGTCAGGTACTTGGCGTCATCGGTTGCGGCCCGATCGCGAGAGCGGTCCTGGGGCAGTTGGAGGCCGATGGCTGGTCCTTCCGGCGCACCGTCGTGCACGACCTCGACGCCGCGCGGTCGGACACCTTCCGGCGTGGCCTCGCGGGTGAGACGGCTGCCCTGTCGAGCGCGGCTGCGGTCGTGGAAGAATCCGATCTGGTGCTTTTCGCCACGACCGCAGGCGAGCCGCATTTTCTCGATGCGACCCTTTTCAAGCCCCGGCACACCGTTCTTCACATATCGCTGCGGGACCTGGGAACCGAAGTTCTCCGCGACGCCCAGAACATCGTCGACGATCCCGTCCACGCATTGCGCGAGAAGACGTCCATGGGACTTTCTGTGGAGCTCCACGGGAATTCGATCATCTCCGGCACCTTGGCAGATCTGATGACCGGGGAAGTGGAGCCGGATGCTGCCAGGCCGCGAATATTTTCTCCTTTCGGGCTTGGTGTCCTCGATATCGCTGTGGCCGACTTCGTCCACGGCATAGCGGCCACCACGGGTCGATCCCAAAATATTCTTGACTTCTATTAGGCAAAGGGAAGAGGAGCGGAAGTGGTGCGCGGAAATCCCGATGAATCCATCGGAATAGGTGAGATCTACTGCCTGCTGCCCGATTCCACTCTGCCGATCGGCGAGATCGAACCGGAAGCCGACGAAGCCTTCGTCACGGCATCCGGAGCACAGCGGGTGGGAGTGTTCCCGGGCCTGTCGCAGAGCGATCTGGCGGCCGAGGCCTGCCGGCGGCTCCTCGGGGCCGGTGATCGGTCCGCGGACGTGCTGCTGCACTGTGCGGGGCGAGCCCCGGACACCCTGCTTGGAAGTGACGCGACCAAGGTGCAGCACGCCGCCGGGCTGTCGGCGGGTATGGCTTTCACCGTCGACGGGCTCGGTTGTGTCGGCTCCAGTGCGGCCTGGGGACTCGGCCGGGACCTGCTGCACGCCGACCCCGCCCGCAGCCGGATCGTCATCACGCACGGAAGCAAGCCCACCGGACGGCTGCGAGTGCGGCCGCCGGTGACTGTGGTCGGTGACGGGGCCTTTGCCATGACCTTGGTCCGCGGCGGCCGCCCGGTGCTGGAGGCGCACGCCCTGGAGACCGAGGGGAGCTATCACGACCTGTTTAAGGTCGACTACAAGCGCACCCCTTGGCACAGCTGGGCCGAAGAGTGCTCCGACCCCGCGCGGTACACCTTCGAGCTCGCCCTGGAGAGCCGAAACCGACTTGCGGCGCTGACCGAGCGGGTGCTCGATGCCGCCGCCGTGACTCTGGCGGAGGTCGGCGCGGTGCTCATGCAGAACGTGTCGGCGCGGGCCTTCGACTTCTATGGCGACCTGCTGGGCACGCCGATCCACCCGGTCTGCCGTGACGTCTTCGAGCGCTACGGCCACCTGGGGGCGATGGACGTCGTCGCCAATCTCGATGCCCTACTCAGGACCGGCGACATCGGTCCTGGGGATCGGGTGCTGATCCTGAACAACAGTGCCGTGGCGGCGTGGTCGGCCAGCCTCTGGCGCGTCTGAGATCTCGGCCGCGGCCGAGTTGAGAGGTTGCCTTGGATTTCGCTGCTACCACAGAACAACGACGGATGATCGCCGGGGCTCGGAGGTTCGCGTCCGGCTTGGGCCGGCTCGGTGAGGGCCTCGACGAATCCGACTTCAACAAGGCCGGCTGGGAGGCCTGCGCGCAGTACGGCGTGCTGGGCTGGCTGACTCCCCAGGAGTACGGCGGGGCGGGGCTCGACCCACTCTCGGCGGCGCTGTCCCTGGAGGCGCTCGGGGCCGGCTGCGCAGACAACGGCCTGTTGTTCGCGGTCAACAACCACTTGTTCGCCTGTACCACCTACCTGCTCGATCACGGCACACCGGAGCAACGCTTCGAGTGGCTGCCCGCGCTGGCCTCCGGCTCCGTGATTGGTGCCCACGCGCTCACCGAGGTGACGGCGGGGTCCGACGTACTGTCGATGCGTACGGTGGCGCGCCGGGTCGGCGACCGGTTCGTCATCGACGGCCGGAAGACTTACGTCAGTAATGGGCCTGTCGCGGGCCTGTTCGTGGTCTTCGCCCGCACCGACGAGGGCGCCCCCGGCCAGGCGTCGATCAGCGCCTTCCTGGTGCCCAGCACCCAGTCGGGGGTGACGGTCCGTCCGCTGGCCAAGATGGGGCTCGGCGGAACGCCGATGGGAGAGGTCACCTTCGAGGACTGTGCGGTGCCGGCGACCTCGCTGCTGGGGGAACCGGGCGGGGCCTACCAGATGTTCCAGACCGGATTGGTTTGGGAGCGTGGATTCATGTTCGCCACACAGGTCGGCGCTCTGGAACGGCTCCTGGACGAGATGGTGGCGCACTGCAACGAGCGCCGCCAGTTCGGCCGCACCATCGGGTCGAACCAGTCCGTCGCGCATCGGATCGCAGACCACAAGGTGCGCGTGGAGACCTCGAAGCTGCTCCTGCACAAGATGGCCTGGAAGGTCAAGGCCGGTCACCTGGCCATCGAGGAGGCCTGCATGCTGAAGCTCTGGGTCAGTGAGGCCCTCAAAAGCATCTCGCTCGACCTGCTGCAACTGCGGGGCGCGGCGGGGTTCCTGGCAGGGGCTCCGGCCGAGCGGCAGGTGCGTGACAGCCTGGCGGCGACGATCTACGGAGGTACCTCCGAGATTCAGCGTTCCGCGATCGCCGCGATGTCTGGCCTGGTCGTGAGCGGAGCTTCCTCATGATTACTCGTCAACTGCCGCTCCGCTCACCGCTGACGGGCCAGTCCCAGATCCACGAGCTCGAACGTCAGGTGTACTTCCTCTCGGAGCGGATTCTCGGCTTCGCGATGCACCGGAATGCGGAAGGGGCCGTCGCGGAGATCTCCCTGGAGATCGACGGCGATCCCGGGACGGCCGACTTGGAGACGATCCTCAACGACTTCGTCGACCGGGAGATCCGCAACCGCTGGGGGCTGCCAGGCGTCGAGTTCTGGAAGTCCTCCCGGGACCCGGGCGACATTGCTCTCCACGACTTCGACGCGCTGACCTCAGCCGGGCTGTTCAAGGAGATCGCGCCCGGGCAGGTGCTGCTGGCGGAGGGCGCGGTCCGCCTCTACCGGCAGCTCGATCGGGCGCTGCTGCGCCGGGTCGGCTCGAAGTTCGCGGCGCAGGAACACCAGTACCCGGCCACCTTGCCACTGGCTGTCTTGCAGCGCAGCGGCTACTTCGGGTCCTTCCCGCAGCACGTCTACTTCGCCTCCCGGATTCAGGGCGAACTGCCGGTGTACGAGCGCCTCGCGCGCAGCAGCGGTACTCCGGAGCTCGGCCGACTGCTGCTCGAGAACGCGGCACCGGTGGACCGGGTCCTACCGCCGACCATGTGCTACCACACCTTCGCGCAGTTCGCCGGCTCCCAGGCTCCTGCCGGGCTCACCTGTGTGACCAGCCGAGGAGCGGCCTTCCGGCACGAGTCCCGCTACCACCGCACGGCCGAGCGGCTGAGCGACTTCACCATCCGGGAGACCGTCTTCCTCGGTCCGCCGAAGCAAGTGGAGGCGGCAGTCGCGGAACTGCGCGAACAGGTGCTGCAGCTTGTCGACGAACTCGGACTGGCCGGCTGGTGCGAGCGCGCCAACGATCCCTTCTTCGCCTCCGGCGCGGATGCGGGGCGTGCGGACACGCAGCGGATGCTCGACCTGAAGCAGGAACTCCGGCTGCCGATCAGCACCACGGAGTCCCTGGCGGTGGCCTCCTTCAACATCCACCACACGCATTTCACCGAGAGCTTCGACATCCGGGGTGACGGCGCTACCGACGTCCACTCGGCCTGCGTGGGTGCCGGCCTGGAACGGCTGGTCTACGCAGTGCTAACCCAATTCGGACCTGATGAGAGCCGCTGGCCCGCCCTGCTGCGGGCCGCGGAAGGAGATGCCGTATGACACACGATTCGGAGCGACGGAAGGTCACCGTCGTGGGGGCGGGCACTATGGGTGTGGGTGCTGCCCACGCCTTCGCGGTGGCGGGGGAGGATGTCCTGCTGCTGGACAAGGACCAGCAGGCGCTGGACCGCGCACTTGAGCTGATCGACGCCAATGTCGGTATGTACGGCATGCTCCAGCCCGAGCTGGCCGTCGACGACCCGCGACGGGTACTCGACCGGATCACAGTGGGGACCGACCTGGGGGCGGCCGCCGCCAGCGACTGGCTAATCGAGAACGTGACGGAGAACCATGCCGTCAAGAAGGAGGTCCTTTCCTTCCTCGACCAGGTGTGTGCGCCCGAGGTTCCGATCGGCGTCAACACCTCGGCCATCCCGATCAGCGTTCTCGGGTCGTACACCAGCCGCCCGGAGCGGGTCGTCGGGGTGCACCTGATGAACCCGGTGCCGTTGAAGCGCCTGGTCGAGGTGATCCCCGGCCCGCTCACCTCGGAGGCGACGGTGGCCACCATGCGGGCCCGGCTGAACAACGTCGGCAAGGACACCGTGGTGGTCAACGACTCGCCCGGGTTCGTGACCAACCGGATCGCGATGCTGATGGTGAACGAGGCGGTGCACCTGGTCGCCGAGGGGGTGAGCGATCCGGCCGGTATCGATCGCCTCATGCGCGGTTGTTTGGGGCACCAGATGGGCCCACTAGAGACCGCGGACCTGATCGGCCTCGACACCGTGCTGTTCTCGCTTGAGGTGCTGGCCACGCACCGGGACGAGGAGAAGTTCGTCCCCTCCGCCCTGCTGCGTGAGTACGTGGAGTCCGGGCGGCTCGGCCGCAAGTCCGGCTCCGGCTTCTATTCCTACGCCCCCTAGAAGGGTTGACGATGAATCACACCTATGACGATGTCAGGCAGTTCGTGATCGAGCGGGGCATGCCGGAGGACTTCGCCGACGGCGACGACCTGTTCGCGGCCGGCGGACTCAGCTCCCTGATAGCCATGCAGATCGTCACCTGGGTCGGGCGCCACTTCGACATCCCGGTCCGGGCCGACGACCTCCGCCTGGCCAACTTCCGAAGCGTCGAAAGCATCTGTGCCTTTGTCGAAAGCCGGATGTCCGAGCCGGGCGTGGCCGTCACCGGAGCTCGGTGACAGCCGCCGAGCCGGCATGAGTCGCGACAGGACGCACCACTTCCAGGGGTAAGCACACGATGACGAAGTTCGACCGTTTGATGCATGCACAGACCGTCGCGGAGACCTCCTCGTCCCGCGAGTACTTTCTGAACGACCAGCAGCTGCCGCGCGTCGTCGAGGTTGACCAGGACCTCGATCTGTCGCAGTGGCTGAAGGAGAACAAGGACCGGCTCAGGGCGGAGATCAGCCGCTACGGCGCGCTGCTGTTCCGTGGGCTGGACCGGTCCTCCTTCGAGGAGGTTTTTGCCGGCCTCGCGGACCGCCCGGTTGACTACCGCGGCGGCGCTGCGATCCGCAGCCGGGTCGACTCCGGCACCTACACCGCGAGTGAGTACCCGGAGTCGCTCGACATCCGGCTGCACAGCGAGTTCTGCTACTCCAACGACTGGCCGATGCTGCTGTTCTTCTACTGCGACATCGCTCCCAAGGACCGTGGTCAGACTCCGATCGTGGACAACCGGACCGTCATCCGCCTGCTGCCGGAGGAGATCGTTCGGCAGTTCCGGGAGCGAGGCCTGATGTACATGCGTGGCTACGGCTACAACCGGACCTGGCAGCGCTCCTACGAGACGGAGAGCCGAGCCGAGGTCGAAGAGCTCTGCACGCGGGAGGGCCGCAGCTGCGAGTGGCTGGAGGACGACCGGCTGCGCACCTTCGAGCGCCGGCCGGCGGTCGCTGAGCATCCGGTGACGGGTGAGGAGGTGTGGTTCAACTTCGCCCACGGTTTCCACATCTCCAGGATGGACGACGACATCCGGGCGGCCCTGTCGACCTCGGCGGACGACACGGATGACGCCCTGTGGCCGAACAACGTCTACTGGGGTGACGGGGAGGAGATCGACGGCGACGTCATCACGCAGGTCAACGACATCGTGGAGCGCGAAGCTGTGCAGTTCGACTGGGCGGAGGGAGACGTTCTGGTGGTCGACAACATGATCTGCGGTCACGGGCGTCGTCCCTACACCGGGGACCGCCGCATCCTGCTGAAGATCGCGGACTCCTACCAGGAGCGGGGGACGATCGGTGCCTGAGATCGATGAGGAGCTGCTGCCGCTGACGCCTCCACAGCTCTCCCTGCAGCAGTACACCGCTCGGCCGTTCGTGTTGGAGCTGGGGACCCCGCTGTCGGCGGCCGGGTTGTCGCAGCGGGTGCGAGAGGTGCTGGACGCGACCCCCGCCCTGCGGCTGGCGTTGCGCAAGGTGACCGGCGTCCGGGTGCTGCGGCAGTCGCCTGGCGCCATCCGCTCCGAAGGCGACCACGAACGAGGCGTCGAGTTCTCCGCGGGTGCGCTCACCGTCGTGGTGACCCCCGGGCCCGACGGTTCCCGTCTTCGTCTCACCGGAGACTGGAGCCTGGTCGACCGGTCCTCGCTCCAGGGATTCCTGAGCGCCCTCGCCGGAGTGCTGGACACCGAGGCGCAGGACCGCCTGGCCGCTGTCGTCAGCGCCTACGCGCAGATGGCGAAGGACGGCGAACTCGCGGAGGAGGACGCCTACTGGGAGGCGGTTCCCGCCGACGCCGAACGGGACCCGTTCGAGCTCCTGGGCACGGGGGCGGAGGAGAGCGCGCAGCAGCACTCCGAGCCGACCGTGCGTAGCGTGGCCCTCCGACTCGCTCCCGAGGCCGGGGAAGCGTTGAAGGTGCTCGCCCGGACGTGGAATACCACGGTTGACGACGTCGCCTACCTCGCGCTCTCGGTCCTCGCGTCCGGGTTCACCGAGCAGCCGCTCCTCGGGTGGGTCTGCGACGCGCGGGCGACCCTCGGGCTGGACGGCCTTCCCGGCGCCTTCAGTCAGATCCTGCCGGACAACCCACTGCTCGCGCCGAGCATGCCCCTGGAGCAGGCGGCGCAGTCGCAGAGCCAGCGGCTGGCGGAGCACCGTGCGAAGGCCGGTGGGGCCGCGCTGGGAGCTGGTTCCGTCCGGCCAGCGCTCGTCTTCGCGCCGGGTACCGGCTGGGATCTGCCGACCGGATGGCGGGTCGAGGAGTGGTGCCTCGGTGTCACGGAAGCGGTGACACTGCACGTCGTGGAGACCGAGGCGGCCACGGTGCTACGGGCCGATGCCGTGGACGGGATCGTGGACGGGCGCCTCGAATCCCTGCTGGACGCATGGCGGAGCGTGCTGGAGCACGTGGTCGAGGCCTCCGCCGGCAACTGCGGGCAGGCGGGACCGCTGACCCGGACCGGGCAGCTTGTCCTGGCCGATACCCTGGCCGCACCGGTCGAGGAGCAGCCCCAGGGGCTGTGCGAGGCGGTGTACGCCCACGCTCTCGCGGCTCCCGACAGCACCGCCTTCCGGGTGGGGTCGGCCGAAGTCAGCCGCGGCGAACTCGCCCGGTCGACCGCCGGGGTGCTCCGGGAGCTTGAGGGGATCGAACAGGGCGCTGTCGTCGGTGTGCTCGCCGAGAACGGCCTGGACCTGCTCGTCGGTTGGCTCGCGGTACTGTGGCACGGGGCAGTGGTACTGCCGCTGTCGCCGGAGGAGCCGCGACAGCGGATCGAGGCCGCTCTCGCCTCCACCGGAGCGGTGGCGCTGCTACACCAGGCCGGGCTCGCGGCGCAGGCCGAGGGGCTGCACCCGCGGACGTCGGACCTGGCCGTTGCCGCTGCCTCGGGCACGGCGCCCTGCGGGCCTCCGGCGGACTTCACCGGGGAGGCTCCGGCCTACCTGGTCCGTACCTCCGGCTCCACCGGGGAGCCGAAGGTCGTCGTGGTGACGCGGGACAACCTCGACAACTACCTGCACGGGATCTCCGTCGGGCTGGGACTGGGCAGCCACCCCATGCCGTGGGTCTCCGCGCCCATCTTCGACGCCGGGCTCAAGCAGTTCCTCGGCCCCCAGTACGTCGGTGGCACGACCGTGGGGCTCACCTCGCCGCGTGCCGATGTCGAGGGCGTCGCCCGTGAACTGGCGCAATTCGAAGTCGACTTCGATCTCAACTGTGTTCCCGGCTACTGGTCCGCACTGCTCGACGCGTTCGCCGAGGAGGCCCGGCCCCGGCTGCGCCGCCTCTTCCTCGGCGGCGAGCCGGTCGCGCCGGGGCTGGTCGCCCGGACTTCGTCTGCGTTCGCGCACAGCGAGATCTGGAACCTCTACGGGCCAACCGAGACCACCGCGACCGCCACAGCGGGCCGCCTGCTGCCCGGAGGCCAAGTGGATGTCGGGCTGCCCGTCGCCGGTGCCCGGGTGCTGATCACCGATCGCTGGGGACGACCGGTGCCCGAAGGGTTCCCGGGAGAGGTCCGGGTGGCCGGTCCTGGCGTTGCCGCGGGTTACCTGAGCGACGGGCAGGTTGTGCCGTTCGGCACGATGACGATCGGCGGCCGGGAGATCCCGGTCTACCGGACCGGGGACCTCGGGTCCCTCGTCGGCGGCCGACTGCGCCTGAACGGCCGTACGGACCGTCAGGTCAAGGTCCGCGGCTGGCGGATCGATCCCCAGCAGATCGAGTCGGTGGCCGAGTGGCTCGACGGGGTCCGCGCACGGGTCGCGGTGCGTCACGGCGACGGCACCTCGCTCCACCTGTTCTACACAGGCCCGGCTGCCGAACCCGACATGACGTCGCACCTGCGCGCCGAACTGCCGGCGGCATTGATGCCGACGGTCACCCGAGTCCCGGTCTTCCCGTTCACGCCCAGTGGCAAGCTCGATGAGCGCTTGCTGCTCACCACCATGGAGAAGACCGGTCAGATCGACCCCGAGGCGTACACGTCGGCCGAACGCGCTGTGGCCGAGGTGTGGCGGGAGCTGTTGAGCGGGGGGGAGTGGCCCGACCCCGAAGCGGACTTCTTCGCCGCCGGCGGTCATTCGCTGGTGCTCGCCCGGATGGTGAACATCCTGCGCGGGGACGGTCATGAGCGGCTCACCATCAGGGCCGCCATGCGGCGGCCGACCGTGCGGGAGCTGGCCGATCTGCTTGACCTCCCGGCCGCGCGCTCATGACCCCGGGGCTCTTGGAGGAACACCTCGTCGCACTGCGCGGGGAGGGAACGTCGGCGCTGGTGTTCGTGCACCCCGCGAGTGGGATGGCCACGGCCTTCCGGCGCCTGCTCCCCCAGTTGGAGGGCGACTACCAGGTGCTCGCCTTCGAGAACGCCGGTCCGGCGAGCACCGAGCTGTGCTCGGTCGGTCGCCTGTCGGCCCGGTACACCGACGAGCTGATGTCGTACGGCATCGAGCACGTGGTGCTGGCCGGTTGGTCCTTCGGCGGGTCGGTCGCCGTCGACATGGCAGCACGGCTCGAAGCGGCCGGGCGGAAGGTGTCCGGGATCGTACTGATCGACTCGGGATGCCCGACCATCCTCGACCGCGCGGAACGCACCCTGGGGGACGAACTCGCGGGACTGTTCGAGTTCTCGTCGACCGAGGAACTGGAGCTGGGACCGGCGCCTTCGGAAGAGGAGACCTGGGCCGCGGTCCTGCGGGTCCTGCGGGACCGGTACCGGCTACCGTCACTCACCCGGGCGGACCTGGAGCCCTTCCTGTCCGCCTTCACCTGGCACCTTGAGGCGATCCGCGCCCCTTGGACGCCGCCCCGACCGACCGTGCCGATGTTCCAGATCCGAGCCCGGCACGAGACCGGCTGGGGAGCAGTTCCTGCCGATCTCGGCTGGACCGCCGCCCTGGGGGTGCCGGTCCAGGTGACCGAGGCCCCCGGCAACCACTACAGCATGCTCAACACGGACCACGCGGCTGAGTTCGGGACTGTGCTGACGACTTGTCTGGAGTGCCTGGAGTGGCCGAAATGAGAATCGAGGACGACACCGTGGAGCAGGACACAGCCCCGGACCGCATTCCCGAGAACTGCGTCGCGATCGTCGGGATGGCCGTCAGGGCGCCCAAGGCACCGGATCTGGAGTCGTTCTGGGAGATGTGCGTCCGCGGTGAGGACGGGACGACCACCTGGTCGCGGTCCGCGACCGAGCCCACCCGGGTCCCCACCGCAGGATTGTTGTCCGACGTGGACCTCTTCGACGCCGCGTCGTTCGGGCTCAGTCCCGCGGAGGCGGAGGTCCTCGATCCGCAGCACCGGGTCTTCCTGGAGCTGTGCTGGGACGCGCTCGACGGTTCGGGCGTGGTGCCCACCTCGGATCTGCCGACGGGGGTGTACGCCTCGGCGGCACCCAGCAGCTACCTGGTGCCCCAGGGCAGTTCCGAGGCCGCCAAGTACCAGGTCCTTACCGGCAACGCGCCTGACTTCCTCGCCACCCGGGTCAGCTATCTGCTGAACCTGGAGGGCGAGGCGGTCAACGTCCAGACTGGCTGCTCCTCCTCCTTGGTTGCCGTCCACCTGGCGGTGGAGAGCCTGCTCTCGGGCAACATCGATGTGGCGCTCGCCGGCGGAGTGACCGTCAACCTCGGCCTGGCGGACGGTTATGTCTTTGAAGAGGGCATGATCACCTCTCCCGACGGCGTCTGCCGGCCTTTCGATGCCGAGTCGGACGGCGCCGTGCCGGGCAACGGGGCCGGCGTGGTGGTGCTCCAGCGCCTGGAGGACGCCATCGAGCAGGGGAGGGTGGTGCACGCGGTGATCCGCAGTACCGCCGTCAACAACGACGGCTCCGAGAAGACGAGCTTCCTGGCCCCGAACCGCCGCGGTCAGACGGACGTGCTGCTCTCCGCGATCTCCCGGGCGCGGATTCCCGTCGAGAGCGTGGGCTATCTGGAGACGCACGGCACCGGCACCCGGCTCGGTGACGCCATCGAACTCGCCGCCGCGCAGGACGCGTTCACGGCGCTCAGCGGCGCGGCGGGCTTCTGCGCCGTCGGCTCGCTCAAGGCGAACTTCGGGCACCTCGACCGGGCCGCCGGAGTGGTCGGCCTGATCAAGGCCGCCCTCTGCGTGGAACGCGGGGTCCGCCCGCCGCTGCGGAACCTGCGCTCGCCGCTCCCCGACTTCGTCGGCGGGGCCGTTCCGTTCACCTTCCCGACCGGCGCCGAACTGTGGGACGCCGACGTCCGGCGGGCCGGGGTCAGCTCCTTCGGCGTCGGGGGCACCAACGCACACGTGATCGTCGAGCAGCCCCAGACCGCTCAGCGCGCCGGGTCCGCTCCGGTCGAGGGTCCGCAGGCGATACCGCTCTCGGCACCGCACCAGGCCGCCCTGACGGCGGTCGAGGAGACCCTCCGCGAGCGGCTGGACCGCGACGGCGCCGATCTGGACCTGCTGCACACGCTCGCAGCAGGCCGACGCCGTCACCGCCGGCGCAGCGTGCTCCTCCGCACCGGCGGAGCGGGCACGACCCGGGTGACCGCTCTGGAAGGCACTCGCTCGCCGGGCGAGTGTGCCGGTGCGGTCGCCCTCGTGCTCGCACCCGCCCAGGCGGCACCGGCCGGCGACTTCGGCCCGCTGCTCAGCCGCTATCCGGTGGCCCGCGAGCGCTGGGAGATGGTGACCGCCCGGGCCGATGCTGCTGCGGACAGAGTCTGCCAGGGTCTGGGGACGGACAGGGACGAGCGCGCCGCTGCCGTCCTGCGGATCGCCCAGCACCTTGCCGTGGTCGAGCTCCTCACTTCCTTCGGCGTCGAGATCGGCTCGTTCCACGGGCGGGACGACGACCCGCTGCTGGGCCTCCTGCAGGGCGATTCGGATCTCGAACGCTGCCTGCAGGAGCTGCCGTACGCCCCTGCCCCAGACGCCGAGGAACCGACCGCGACCGTCGACGGGCCGTGCATCGACCTCGCGGAGATCATGTCGCACCCGGACGGCTGCGTGGCTGGGCTGTTCGCCCAGCTGTCCGCGCTGTGGGTGGCGGGGCAGGAAGTCGACTGGGACGCGGTCAATCTCTCCGGACAGGGCTCGATCGCGGAACTGCCGGGATACCCGTTCCAGCGCCAGTCGCACTGGGCGCACGCCCCCGGGGCGGAGCCCGGTGCTACCGGGCGGTATGGCCGCTGCGTGCTTGAGGAGCCGGTCTGGGTGCCCGACGCCGTTCGACCGGGAACACCGCGAGTACCGGCGCAGGTGCGCGTCGTGGGTGAGGGACGTGTCGCCGACGCCCTGCGTGAACGGCTGGCACGCATGGGCGAGGACACCCGGGCCTCCTCCGGCAGTGCCGTGGTCGTGGTGCTCGAAGGCCGGGACGGAGAACCTGCCGGTACCCCGTCCGATTTCGACCTGAGGCGCTGGCTGCGCGAGACCGTGCTCGGTCCCGCCGGGGCGCTCGCCGAGAACACGACGGACCTCGTCCTGGTCTCGCGGGGTGGCTTCGCGGTCCTCCCCGGCGAACTGCCCGATCTGCGCCAGTCCGGCCTGCTCGGGGTGCGGGCCTGTGCCCCGCACGAGGTGGTCGGTCTCCGCGCCTCGGTCCTCGATCTCGAACCGTGCGAGCCAGGTGGCGCGGCGCTGGACGTCGACGCGGAGCTGGACCAGATCCTTTGGCAGTTCGTCGACGGCAGCGAGGACCGGGCACTGCGCGGCGGCTCCGGTTACCGGCGGGTCCACCGGCCGGTCGACGGCTTGCACCCGAGCCTGCTGCGCTGGGGCGGCACCTATCTGGTCCTGGGCGGGACCGGGAACCTGGGTATGCATCTGGCCGAGACGATCTGCGAGCAGACCCGAGCCAGGGTGGTGCTGGCCGGACGGAGTGCGGCCGGGCCCCGGTCGGCGGAGATTCAGGCCGCTGAGCGACGGATTCGCGCATCCGGTTCCCGGATCGAGTGGGCCACGGTCGACTGCACCGATGCCGAAGACCTGCGCCGCCTCCTCGCGGAGGTGGCCGGCGAATCCGGACGGGTGGACGGCGTCTTCCACTTGGCCGGCGACACGGATCGGGACGCGTTCTCCGAACTAACCGAGACCACCGAGCAGTTGGCTTTCGACACGGTCCGCGCCAAGGTCGACGGGGCACGTTTCCTCGCCGCCGAGCTGGAGAACGTCGAGCACGACTTTGTCGCGCTGTACTCGTCCCTGTCCACCGTCATCGGGGCGCGTACCTTCGGGCCGTACGTCAGCGCCAATGCCTTCCTCGACGCGCTGGCCCGGGTGCAGACGGCTCGTACCGGCCGACCGTGGATCTCGATCCAGTGGGACGGATGGTCGCACGACGGCAGGAGCAGCGAACGCGGCCTCAGCAGGGAGGAGGGCGCGCTGCTGCTGCGGGCCGCACTCTGCACGCGGTCCGCCGTGGTCGCACCGGCCACCGAGCCCATCGCCGCCCGCCTGCGAACGATCAGCCGTGATCTGCGCGCGGTCGCTGGCATCATGACCGCCGACAGCGCTCCGGCACTTGGTACTGACGCTCTGGAGGCGGCGCTGGCCGCGATCCGGGCGGTCACCGGCCACAGTGAGGTGCCTGCCGACGAGACCTTCGTCGCCCTGGGGGTCGACTCTCTGCAGATGATGCGGTTCGCCGCCCGGGTGCGCCCACTGCTCCGCCCGGACGCCACCCTGGCCCGACTGGTCGCCTGCCGGACGCCCCGGCAGGCCAGCGAACTGCTCATCGGCGGAACGGAAGCAGCGGCTGAGCAGCATGCCGCAACTGTGGCCGTGCACCGGGACCTACTCTCGACTATGCAGGAACGCCTTTATTACGAGAACCAGTTGGGCGGGGACAGCGACTCCTACAACGTGCCCTTCGGTTGGACCGTCAACCAGGAGGTCTCGGAGCCCGAACTGCTCGCCGCCGTGCGGGCGGTGCTCGCGGAGCACACCTCTCTGCGCTCCGTCTTCGCGACGGATCGTACGGGCATCCCCAGGCGCACGGTGATCGACGCGAGTGCTGTTCCGGTGGACGTGGTCGGCGGGCTGCCCGACGGCGAGCACCCGGAACGGCTCCTGGAGGAGTTCGTCTCGCGGCCCTTCGACCTGGCCGCCAACTCTGCCAGGGTGCTGCTACGGCAGAGCTCGGGAAGGTGGCAGGTGATCTTCGTCTGCCACCACATCGCGGTCGACGGCTGGTCCACCGATCTGATCGGCGGTTCGCTGGTGGCTCACCTCGCGGGCGGCGAATCCGCCCGACCCGCGGGCGACTACGCCGATTTCGTCGCCTGGGAGCAGGCCTTCCGGGCAGGTCCGGAGCACGCCCGGCAACTCGATTTTTGGCGGCGGACCCTGGACGGCGCGGCGCCCACCGTGCCGCCGCGGGACCGCGACGCCGACGGGGGCGACAGCGTGGGCACGCTCTCGCGCTCGATCGGGGCACGGACGGTGATCGACCTCCAGGAGATGGTCGCGATCGAGGGTACGACGCTCTTCGCCGCAGCGCTGGCGGCCTTCGCCGGTTCCCTCGCCCGCTGGTGCCGGACGGACGAGGTCCTGATCGCGACCAACATCTCCAAGCGTCCGCTGCCCAGCCACGAGAACATCGTCGGGCTTCTCGTGGACCCGGTCCTGCTGCGCCTCCGACAGCGGCGCCCGGATCACGGGCCCACCTTGGGCGCGAGCCTCGCGGATACGCGCCGGCAACTCCTCGAAGCGATGGGCAACTCGGACATCCCGTTCCTGGATGTCCTGCCGCTGTTGCGCCGGGAGTCGAGGGCCCGCTCCGGTGCCTTCGGCGTGATCGCGACGATGTTCGACTCCGAGGCGGCGGACAGCAGGGTCGAGGCGTTGGAGATCCCACTGCCAGGGACCGCGAAGTTCCCGCTGGCCGTCGAGTTCCGGTCCAAGGCCGGTGTGCTGCGGATCAGGGCGCTCTACGACCGGTCTCTGTACCGAGAGGCGACCATCGGCACGCTGCTCGACGACATGGTCCGCTACCTGGAGGCCTTGGCCGTACAGGGGCCCTGTGGGGCACTGCCGGTCACGGAGGCACGCCCTCCGTCGCCTCTGCGCGAGCGGCTGGCCGCACGGTTGACCTCTGCGGCGGCGGCTGGACCGTCCGGGGAGGTGCTGGCATGACCCGATGCGCCGTACCCGGTTACAAAGGCGAGGGGTTGATCCGTCGGAGCAAGTGAGATTCTCGGGCGGGGCACCTGCCAGAACTGAAAGACCGCACATGGAAAAGGGGAATACCTGATGCACGCCGACGCGTCTCCCGTCGATCTCCGGCCCGGCCCGGCTCACCGCGACTGGGCTCGCCGCCTCGCGGCGCTGAGCAGTGGTGAGGCGGCCTGCACGGGGCGAGAAATCGAGTACAGCTGCCGTGAGTTGGGTATTTGGCAGTACACGGACCTGGTTCCGGTGCAGCCGTTCGTGGTCGACGCCGCGAGCGGCCGTACCCTCGACCGGCTGAATTCGCAGCTCACCCGCCTGTTGGTGGACCATGCCGTGGACATCTCCGCGGGGGACTTCGGACGGCTAGCCGATCACACCGGCGTTCCTCAGGACGCTCGCTGGTTTCTGCCAGCCGCCCAGCCGCTCGGCCGGGTCCTGGGTTGTTCCCGGGCGGACGTACTGGTCGAGTCGGGGCAGCCGAAGTTCCTCGAATTCAACTTCGGGGCCTGTCTCAACGGGGCGACGCCCACCCCGGTGCTGACGGAGGCCCTGTTCAAGTCCGGCCCCGGTATCGAGGCCCGTCGCGCGCACGGAATCGGTGCGCAGTCGACCTTCGCGGCCCGGCTCAGCTGGATCGTGGACCAACTGCCTGAACCTGGCGGCCGGGTGGCTCTGCTCGGATTTCCCTGGGACGGGGACGAAGGTTCGTTGCGGGCATTCGAGCTGGAAGCCGCCTATCACAGCGCGCACGGTGTCCCCTGCGACTTCGTCCCGTTCGACGAGGTCGAGATAGACGCAGGTGGGCTTCACTGGCAGGGCGTCACCTACGCGGCCGCGGTGAAGTACTTCATGGCTTCCGAGCGGGTGGTTGGCGAGCACGCGGACCGGCTGGTGGCCTTGGAACAGAGCGGAGTGCCGCTCTTCGGCGGGCAGCTCGCGGCACTGTTCACTAGTAAGGCGCTGCTGGCCGATCTCTTTCAGCGCACCGATTTGACGGCGGAGCAGCAGCGGCTGCTCGACCACGTTCCGTGGACCGCCCGACTGCAGGAGGGCCCAGCCCGGCGGCAGGGGGCCCTGGTCGACGCAACCGAGTGGGCAGCCTCGCACCGGGAGAACGCGGTGCTCAAGCCGTGCAATGCTTTCGGCTCACGCGGCGTGGTTCTCGGTTCCGTCACCCCGGCCGGTGAATGGGAGCGACTGCTGAAGGACGCGGTCGCGAGCGACGATTACGTGGTGCAGGAGGCCGTCGAAGCCGACCCGTGGCCGCTCCTCTACTGGGACCGCCAGCGCGAGGAGCTCACTGAGGTCACCGCACCGGTGCTGCTCGGCCCGTTCCGCGTCGGCGAGCGCAGCGCCGGCTGCTACACCAAGCAACCCCGCGTGAACGAGGCAGCCAGGTTGCTGCGCCACCGTGACGGCGTGTCGTTCGGTTGTGTGGTGACTGCCGGGGAGGACACGCTGGCAGAAGGGCACGGGCGGTGACCTCTCTCGACGAAAGCACAGTTCGGCAGGGCTCGGACCCCCTGCCGACAGCCTCGAGTACCGGTCGCAGCTGAACCGTTGCTGCTCGCCTTCAGCTGCGCCAACCTCGTCGGCCGCGCAACGGACGAGGCCGACGAGGTTGGCGCGTGATCGAGCACATCGCGGCTGATTGGGATTACGCCGCGGAACCCTTGGCGACCGTCGATGCGCCCGTACTGGCTGGCCGCCCTGTCGTCGACGGCAAGTAAGGGGGCTGCTTCACCAAACAGGGCCGGATCCGCTGACGATTTGATTGCCCGAAGAGCGGGGTCTCTTTCGGCTCTTTTCACCTCCGCAAATTCGACTCGATGGTAAGTCGCGTCATGACAAAGGAACCTGCAGAGTGAATTCACCCGAAACGGCCGATGCCGCCGACAAGCGGCCCACGGGCTCGGCCGCGACAACTACCCAGACCGCAGGAAGGTCCAAGCCCCGCCTACGGGCACTACTGACATCTTTCGCGTTCGCCAACCTCGCGGACGGGTTCACGTTGGTGACACTGCCGCTACTGGCGGCAGAGACCTCTAGGTCGGCACTGGCGGTTGGCACTGTCGCCGCATGCCGGATGGTGCCGTGGGCATTGCTGGCACCTGCGTTGGGTGTGTTCGCCGACCGGTCCGCACTGCGTGCGGTGTTGCAAGGCGCGAATCTCCTACGGGCCTCCAGCCTGGTTCTCGTGGCGGTCGCCGTGGCGGGAGGCTGGCTGAACATCCCCATCCTGGCAGCAGGCGCGCTGCTAGTCGGCATCGGTGAAGTGCTCTACGACGTCTCGGCGCAGACGGCACTACCCGCCATTGTCTCCGCAGATGAGTTGGAGAGCGCCAACTCCAAACAGACGGTGCTTGGGGAGCTACTGAACGGCATGATCGGCCCGGCACTGGGCGGCATGATCATGGCTGTCAGCGCGAGCTGGTCGCTGCTCTCTAGCGCGGCCTTGTACGCGATGGCGATTCTGGCCGCGATGCGCCTGCCTCGGCTCGCCGCGGAGCGCAGCGAGAGCGTCGCGGGTTACCTCCCGTCGATGCTGGAGGGGTTCCGAGCTATTTGGCGCAACCCGTTGCTGCGTGTGTTCATGCTGATGACCGCGTTCGGAGCCTTGACCTTCGCTGGATGGCAGCCGCTGTTCGCCCTCTTCGCAACCGACAAGGACCTGGTCGGCCTGGACAGCTTCCACTTCGGGCTGGTCTATTCGATCGGGTCGCTAGGAGGCATCGCGCTGTCGGTCGCAGCCCCCCGGCTGATCCGGTGGATTCCGCGTGTGCACATGCTCACGGCCTCGCAGCTCCTCGGCGGAGTCTTCCTCGCGCTGCCCGTGTTCGTGCCGACCTTCTTGATGGCGAGCATCGCTCTCGCCGGATACAGCGCGTGCGTGATCATGTGGAACGTCATCACGGTCTCCTATCGTCAGCGCAGTGTGCCTCGTTCGATTCTTGGCCGCGTCAACGCGTCCTACCGGGCACTTGCCTGGGGGCTGATGCCCTTGGGGCCTCTCCTCGGCGGCGCGGCCAGCAGCGCCACTGACAGCGTCGGCAATGGTCTGCTCGCACTGGTGGTGCTCTCCGTAAGCGGGGCCCTGTTCCTGCCGGCCATCTACCGGCATCGCCACGCACTGGCATCTCAAATAGAGGTAGATCATGCCCGGGACTAACACGCTCCAGACCTGCTGGGACGAGCACCTTCTAGGCACAGCAACAGGGCGCCAGCTTTCCATTGATCTTGCCGAGCGCCTGGATGCCATGATGAGCATCGGCCCCTACCGTCACCCCGAAGGCCCCGTGCCGATCCGCCCCGTGCTCATCACGTCCGAACGTGGGCGCGAACTGGAAGAAGCCTCGATACGTCTGCTCGATCTCGTTGACCGGACGTGCCGTGCCCACGCGAGCTCGGTGGCCGAACTGGCGGACCGCGTGGGATACACACGCCCGACCGTTTCGTTGCTCAGCGACAACCCGGCGCAGAATCGTGCCGTGCTCGGTATGGCACGACCGGACGTCGTGATCAGCGGGGGAGCTCCCAAATTTGTCGAATGCAACATCGACAGCGCGCTTGCGGGACCCGAGCAGATCGCATTGTTGAACGGCTTCTTCCGGGACACTGTTCGGTCTACCGGTTGGGAATGGTTGGACGACAAGCGCGTAGGCGTCCCCGACTCTCTGCGCGCGCGCAGTCAGCTGGCCGTGGACAGCGCGAAGGCCCGCGGTGTGGATCGTCCGGAAATCCGAGTGCTGGGATGGAGCGCCGAGGGCTTTGGGTCCGAGAGGTACTTCAGCGACGTCATTTCCGACCTTGCCGGACGGGGCGTATCCTGCGAGTTTGCGCTTCCAGGCGACCTCGATTTCTCAACATTCCTGACGCATCGAGGCCGTCGTGTCGATGTCGTGCTGCGTATGTTCACTACCGGCGAGGCTGCCGAAGAGGGCCTTGACCTTACACCCCTCGCGCGTTCAACGGAGACAGATACAGCACTCACGCTCTCGCCGGAGTTGGGCACGCTCTACACGAGCAAGCGAGTTCTTGCCTGGCTCAGTGAGTCTGCCGATGAACTGTCATCTGCCGATCGAGAGTTCGTCGACACCTACCTGGCGTGGACCCGGGTCGTCTCGGACACCGAGGTGACCTGGAAAGGGGATCGTGTCGGCCTGCTGAAGCTCCTCCGCACCAATCGCAATGGATTCCTGCTCAAGCCGTTCGACCAGCGCGGCGGTGCGGGCTGCGTGGTGGGGCGGGACGTTGAGGAAAGCGAGTGGGAGGATGCCCTCGAGTCTGCTGTGGCGAACGGGCGCTATGTGGCCCAGGAGTTCTGGCCGCCCGACCCCATCAACGTGCCGGTTTTCCATCATGGCGACGGCGAGGTCAGGTCCATCTCTGCCGCCTCGGTATTCAGCCCGATCATCTTCGGCCGGCGTCTGAGCGGCGTCCTGGTCAGGCACACCAACGTGTCCACCACCTCGATTGTCAACGGGGTGCGAGGCGGAGTAATGAACACGGCTTGGACCGTGTCGAGCTGAGGAGCGATGTATGACTGCTATATGGGATGACTTGCCTTCCCCAGTGGAAGCGGCCGCCACAGCCCAACACATCCGCGATCGCATGCGCGGTCTGCGATTCACGCCGGAGCAGGAAAGGACCGCGATCCGTCCAGTAGTGCTGCCTGCGGAGACCAGGACTGCGGTCCATGACGCGATGGAAGGGTTGGTTCGTCTCCTGCACAAAATCTGCTGGTCGTTGACCGACGATCCGAGAGAACTCGTGCAGCGGGCAGGTCTGCTGCCCTACCAAGTACCACTGCTCGGCGCCGGCGGCACGTCGCACGAGATTGAGTTCTCCGCGAGTAATGCGCGTGGGGACACCGTGTTGCGCGATGGGGTGCCATTGTTCGTCGAGTGCAACTTCGGTGTCGCGAACGGGGGGCCAGTCACGGCCCACTATCTTATCGCCGCCTACCGCGACCTCTTCGGGATGGAGCCGACCCGCGCGGGGAATGAGCCCGCCGAACCTCTTGAGGGCTGGGTCAGGATGTATGAGCGTATCTGCGCCGAGAAGGGGCTGAAGCGGTCCGTGGTGAACGTCGGTACGATGCGGGATTCTGACATTCCGGACAGGTGGTACTACGACGCGGAGTCCGAGTATCTGAAGAATCATGGATTTGAGAGCGCTTTTGTCGAACCAGAATTCTTCGACTCGCCGAAATCGGGTCGTCCATCCTTCGATATCGGGCTGAAGAACTTTCTTCCCGAGGATTGGCGCAAACTCGGTATTTCGTGGGACGGAATCGCACGGGCTCACCAGAGCACGCTGTTCATGGTCCCGGACTCGGGCTTGGCGCTGTCGAGCAAGCTAGTCCTCGCCTGGTTGAGCGAGGGATCGGTACCGCTTACTGCCGACGAACGAGCCTTCGTGGATCGTCACATCCCGTGGACCCGGCTGATGCGAGCTGGCTCGACTGAACATGAGGGGACCGAGAAGAACCTGATAGACCTCGCCGTCATGCGGCAGCGGGACTTCGTGCTGAAGCCCATCAACTCTGCTGGCGGAAAAGGCGTTATGGTCGGGCGGTCCAGCGATCCCGGAGAGTGGAAGAATCGATTGCAAATGGCGTCTGAGACTCGTGATCACGTACTGCAGGAATATGTGCAGGCGGATCACATGGAAATGGACTACTATAATGCCCGCACCGGCAGGGTGGAACGAACTGGCGTGTCTTACATTCTCGGCCCCTACGCGGTGGACGGTATCTGCTCAGGCAGCACAATAAGGCACGTCCCGCTAGGTAAAACCGAAGTGGTGAGTTTTCACCGCGGGGCATGCATTAATATGATTTACTGAGGTCTGGGGGGTGCTGATGTCTATATCCCCAAAGTCGCCGACGTCCACGGTGTAGTCCACGTCGCCCAGTGCCGTTTAGCCAGAACAGGTACGCGAGTGCCTTTCCTCGCACATACTCATGGACGGATTCTCGCCTGTTATCGATATTGCAGCGTAGCACTGGCCTACGACCAACCCGGCCTGCCGGCAACCCACACCACCGCTCCCGTGGGATCCGCTTTCAGCGGATGCCGTTGACGCCGCAGACCAGGTGGTGTCTGCTGCTGGCCTGGCGGCGGTCGACCGCCGCCAGGCCCGTCGCGGTGCCCCCTTCTCGGGCTTACGTGGGACGCGTCCACGTACGCGTGGCTCAAGTCCAGTTCCCCGGCTGCGTCCAGCCCCGGCAGCCGGATCCACTGCAGTTGCTCGAAGACTCGTACGTCTTGCCGGGCGATCTCCGTGGAGAGCACGAAGGGCACGTGACACGGGCCGGGGGGCGGGTGACCGCTCCGACAAGGGGTGGCAGCACCGGCTCGAGCATCGCCCACAACTCGTCGTCCACGACCCACGGCTATCGGGTCTGGGTTCTGTGCCGCAATGCACCCTTGATGTCTCCCCACGGTGCGTCCACTGGTCGGGCATAAGTCGGGCGAAACGGGAAGCGCGTGGACGCATGGTTGGCACGGGATCAGGTTGACGCAGTTTGGAGGGTCTGCGCCAATTCCTCCCAAGCTCTGGCGTAGGCCAGGGCAAGCTGGGTGACCGACTGCGCGCAGTGCGCGGGAACGGCTGCAGCGATCCTGTCCACCTCTTCCGGGGCAACGGAGCATGCTGCAAGCTTCTTCACCAGCGCCCGTCCCGCCTCCGAGAGTCGCAGGGACGGATCTCTCGCTAGTGCCTTGAGAATCCGAGGGCCTTGGAAAGGCTCGATCGACGTTCGCGCTGCGCTGGTGACGCTGGTGCGACCGGATGGCAGTGCCCGGAACTCTTCAGGCGGCGCCCAGCCGCGTGAGGGCGTGGTGCGGACACCGCCGTCGCCGACGCCGTGCGCATTCGGACCGCCGACCTGAGACGAAGCGGGTCCGGCAGAGTCATCCAACGCCGTGCGCCTTGACGCATGAGGTGGCTGCATGGCCCGCTTCCGACCGTCACGGCCGATCCTCATCGTCGACTGAGGAATTTCCTCACTCGGCTTCTGGCGGACGACCGCCACAGTCTTGGGTGACAGTCCAACGATCCCCGCGACCGCCCGATCCGACCATTCAGGACGGCCCCGGAGGATTCTCGCAGCCGCGGCCTTGCGGTCTGCGAGGGAGAGGGGCATCCCATGAGCGTTGTTGGCTTCGACTGCCCGAATAAAGCAGTTGTCCTCGGAGTCATCCACAAAGGTCACGTCCAGTGACCGGTCGCCTCGTAGGCGAGCGGCCATCAGCCGGTGCACCCCGTCGATGACGCGCATCGTCCCTCGGTGCACAAGGATCGGCGGAAGCAACTGCGTCTCCGCAAGCACTCGAACATGCCCGTTGTCGACGCCACGGAGCCGAGGTGAACTTCCCGTCACAAGCAGCCTGATGGGGACCCGCTCGACGGGAGGAGGAGTCGCGCGTGGCGTGCGCCGGCCTGTAGTCGCGATAACCGAATCCACTCGCCTACCTCCCTTTCGCGTGCTGGCTCGGAGACGCCTGATCGGTCACGGTGACCGCTCGCTGGGCGAACTCCGAGAGTTGGACGATGCTGCGTGCGTACCCTTGCAACCGGACACGGGCTTCTGTGTGCCCTGCTCCTGCGGCGCCGCGCAGGAAGAGACTGGCTTCGAGACGCTTGATCCGCGCGGTCACCGTCTGCTGGAATAGATTGAGTTGACCAGTCGCCTTGCTGGAGTTGGGCCAGCCGGCCACGGCTAGGAAGGTGTTCAGATAGCTGACGTCCATGGACCCTCTCCGTACAGTTCCACCGCGGCCAAGGCCGCGGCGTAGTCACGCACCACTGTCTTTTCTTCGGTGTGGAGTAGCTGAACCCGGGTCACCGGCGGTGCTCCGCCAACCACTGAGCCGTGGTAGCTCTCCAGCGCCTTCAGTTCCCGCATGAGGAGGCGGAATCTCGCAGAACCGGGCGCCGGAGTGGCCAGGCTGACCCAGGCCGCGTGTCGTAGCCGCCGGTAGGGCCTGGAGGCGCGCAGCCGGAACCATTCCGGGGCGAGATAGGCGAAGACAGTCCAGTCGGCCTGTCCTTCGCCGATCGCCTCGCGCGTGAGTAGCGGCTCGTCGGTCGCGCAGATGCCCGCGTTCGGGGCGCCCTGGACCGGACCGTGCGCGGTGTGCTCGAACTCCGTGCAGGCCGGACCGTTACGCAGCCCTGCCGCGTCGAGTCCGCTCAGGGTGAGGTCCACGAGCCGGTCTTGCCGCACGCCCCGGCGGGCGAGCAGCATCGCACCCCGCGGTCGGCCGTCAGCCTGTGGCGAGCCGGACTGCCGCATCTCCCAGATATCGCAGATGTAGTGGACCCCGTCGAGACTCACTGAATGAACCTTGAATCCCGTCTGGCTGACTATTTCCGCAGTATTCTGCAGGGCCACGCTTTTTCGCATGCCACTGTTTCGCAGGCCCAGATGCGCGCTCAAATCAGCAGCTAATTCGACCCCGGTTCCGAGTCCGGGCAGCACAGCTACCGGCTGGGAAGAGGACACACGGTCCACCGTGTCCATGAAATGGCGGTTGTGCACCACGAGGTCACGAAAGTCATCGCGCCGAAAGGATGATTCAAACCACTCAGGTATTTCTGCAGAGCTCTGTACGTGAACAATTTCATAGCCTCGCATCCGGATCGGGGACACGAGCAGTCGTGCGTTAGAGTAAGCATCGACCAGAGCCACCACGGGCCGATCGGTCATCCTGACTCCTCCTTCTTTACACCAAGCATTCCCATCCATGCACTGCCCCATCTATCGGTGGCTCGAGGAAAGGCGGGCCCGACCATCAGTAGCGTGCGCCGTTTGCAGTTCCGGCCGCAGGACGGCACTCAATGAGATTCGCGAAGGCGAATTCCGAGACGTGGAGCCACGCAGAGCCGTGCCGACCGCCTCGGCAGACACTCCCGGACGACGGTCGGCCGAGACGCCTCGGCCCCTCTCAAACGCCCTCCCCTACCGACGCGTTGATGCCGAACGCGTGCGTCCCTCGCCCTGCTCACCGCGTTGCGCCAGGCCGTCGGCTTACGGTGGCACTAATTGGGGCGGGCGGACCGTCGAGCGCGCCAGTGTGAAGCACTCGCCTCGGGGTGCTCAGTGCCGTAACCGTCTGATACTCCCGCGTGAACCGGCACCCAGGTGCGGGGGTGCCCATTTTCGCTAACGGACGACATTATGGATCACCGCTAAGAATGCACTGGGCGTCTCCGAATTACGACAAATTCTGTGTGTATCGGATATGAGTCCTGCGGGTTCTCGCGGGGTGTAAGAATTGGCATTCCTCATGCCAGACCCAATGGGCGACGCTACCTTGGCCACCCTGATTTTCAATCCACTGGGACCGCATCCCGGGCGGCTACGGGGAATTGGAGGGGGCCCGCGGCATCAGTCGGTCCTGGGAGGTCACCCCCACGCAGAGTCATACGGCGTGAGAGTTTCCTGATTCTGCGAAGCGGACGCCGTGTGATCAGTATTCGTCAGCGTCGTACTGTCCGCATGAAGATTGATGGCGCCGAGGGCCAACAGTGCGGCCGTTCCGAGTCCGACAGAGATGGTGCGAATGCGGTAAATCATTGGTCTCCCTCGATTTGCGACTGAGTCACCGTTTCGGTGTTCAGAAGCATCCTCTGCCGTTCGCCGCGAGTGAAGATTCAACTGGCATCATGAGTGGGCAGTGCAAGAACGTGAAGTGGGGACAAATGTGCACAGAGAAGGATCAGGTGGGGGTAACGCAGCTCCCTGAGCTGTGCGAGCAGGGCCTGGCGCGCTATCGCGAGGCGCTGGTGGCAGGTGGCGTCGTGGCGGACCGGGTCCCTGACTGCCTGGTCGACTTGGGGTTGTTCCGGTGCATGCCGGACAACCCGGGATCCCTCGTTCCGGTTCCTCCAGCCCTTGCCACTGCTTCACTTTCCCGGCCGATTGAGCGTGCAATCATGAGGCACCAGGACGCCCTGATGGCGATCCGCGCCACGATGGCCCGGGTGGAGGTTGTCTACGCGGAGGCCCAGCAGAGCGGCGGCACCTCGGTCGAGGTGCTCAGCGGCGAAAGCGTGATCGGAGCCGCTCTGGAAGAGGCGGTGCAGTCTTGCCGTGAGGAGTTGCTGACCGCCCAGCCCAACGGCGGCCGCTCGCCGGAGCTCCTCGCCGAGGCCCTGCCGCGCGATCTCGCCCTGGCCGCTCGAGGCGTCAAACAGCGCACGTTGTACCAGCACACGGTGCGGGGACACGGTCCCACGCTTTCCTACATCGAGCGAGTGGTGAACGCGGGTGCGCAGGTCAGGACGCTTGACGAGGTGTTCGAGCGGCTCATCGTGTGTGACAACAAGACGGCCTTCATCCCCGGTCCGCATGACCGCCGCCAGTCCGCGTTGGTCATTCGGCAACCCAGCGTCATCGAGTACCTGGTCAAAGGCTTCGAGCAGGCGTGGAGCCGTGCGGTAGCCGTGGGAGAAGCCCCCTCCCGGCTGCGCCCGCCACTCCTTACCGACGAGACCCGAAGGGCCGTGCTGCGGCTCATGGTGGAGGGCTACACCGACGACGCGATCGCGGCGCGACTGGGCATCAGCAGACGAACGGTGGGCACGCACGTCCAGAAGACCTCTGAAGTTCTCGGCAGCCGCAGCCGCGCACAGCTTGCCTACCTCATCGCACAAACCGACCTTCTGGACCACTCCATATAAGAGCTCATGATCCCAGGGCTTTGTGTCTTGAGTCTCACGTTCCGAACTGCGACGGCATAGAGGTAGACAAGGCCGCGGAGACAGAGAAGGTCTTCTGACGCGTGCGACGACGGGCCCTGACAGACCTCATCGTGTCTGTCGGGGCCCGTCTGTCCTTCGGGGGGTTGGTTTCGGAGGGCGGCGAGGTTCACCACAGGCTGAGCGGGCGCCCAGCCGCGATCGCTGCACGGACGCGAGCTTTGATCGACTCCGCGGACTCCCCGCCCTTCCGGCCGGCCTCGATGGCGGCGCCGATGGCGCGCGACCTTCCGGCCGGGCCGCGGACGTCAGCGAGCGGACTGCTCGGGTCGCGGCGGCGGGCCAGCCATTCGGCCCGGTTCTCCGCCGCCGTGCCGAGGCGCAGGTGCGTCGGCTGCTGGCAGGAGTGGTTGTCGCAGGTGTGGCAGACGGTCGGGCTGTCGGTTCCCCAGCCAAGTCGGGGGATCACGCCGTGCGCGAGCTGGTATCCGTACAGGTGGCCCGGCACCGTGCCCGTGCGTGTCCTGCCCGGCCGCGACGCGGCCCTGAAGCTGGCGTGGCCGGTGCTAGAGATCCCTCCGAGGAAGAACCAGCAGTCCTCGGTTGACGGGGTCCGGTAGACCTTCGCCCAGTACCGGGCTTGAACGGACTCGTCGGCCAGCCAGCGCATCCACTCAACGGCCGGTATGCGGACGGGCGTTGGTTCACCGATGAGCGAAAGTTGCTCGTCAACGTGAATGGGCCCGGCCCCGTTCACCGCCGAGAGCGGGAAGAGGCCGTGCCCGGAGTCGTGCTCAGGCGGCATCAGCCCGGCCGTCATCCGTCGTGGCCGCCGGGGGCGAGGTGTCCGGGGTCGAGGAAGCGGCGCCGGCCGCATCCGGTGGAGGCTTACGGGTGCGGGTGGAGCGAGGCCGCTCGGCGCGGGCCCGCAGCTCCTCGATGACCTCCTTCGCCCGAGCGGCGGTAACAGGCTTCGCTTCCCGTTCCAGCTCATCTGCTGGGACGCCCAGCAGTTCCGAGACCAACTCGGCGTCGTTGTCGAACAGCCGCAGGACGACAGCAGCGGCTTCCCGCGCGGCGACATCGGCCTCCTCCTTCGCCGTGGCCGCTTTCGCTGCGGCCTCTCGCGCGGTCAGCGTGTTCGCGGCGGCTATCTCGCGCGTCTTCGCCTTCAGTGCTTCAGCAGCGCGAACCCGCCGCCGCAGCTCCGACGTGCTTACCGGCCCTGCCGAATTGGTGCTCACCCGTGCCCCCAGTCCTGTTCGAAATCGTGGCTCGTCGCGCGCACCGTAGGCACAGGTCCGCGGACATCTCGAACCACGGGTCGGTGGGGTCAGGTCAGTGATCAGTGCCTCCGGCGGGGGATCGGCCGGCACCGGGGCGGAGGGGGCTTCGTGCCCGGCTGCGGGTTCGTGGGGGTGAGGGTGCTTCCATCCCGCACACCGTCGACCCAGCCAAGGCGAGCAGACACGGCACCGGGCGTCCAGGTCGTTCGTGCAGTGGCGCGCTCCACCTGGACGCCCGGCACCGCGTCCGCTCCACTGCGTGTGGGTCGACGGCGTACGGGATGGAAGCGGGTGAGTGGTACGGAAGGAGCGTTGCCACCTGCGGGTTTGATGCGGAGCAGGCTTGCCCCGAACCCAATAATATGGTTTAATTAGTGGTGTCGGAAGGGGAGGGCAACCCCCGACCGGCGAACGGCGGACCGACCGGCCGCCGACAACCTCTCTCACCAGGAGAACGCACGTGAGCACCACGAAGGCCCCCGGAAAGCTCGACACCATCCGCGCTCTGCTCGCCACGGCGGAGGACCCCCGCACGCCGGAGTCGGAGGCGGAGTTGGCCCGGAAGCGGGCGTTCGAGATGATGGCGAAGTACGGCGTCGAAGAGGCCATGCTGAGCGACGGGCAGCCGTCGCGGGACGCGGTCACCGCGAAGTACGTCGACCTCCCCAACCCGTGGGCCATGTCCCGTGTCCGGCTGATCTGCTTCATCGCTCAGAGCGTCGGGTGCAAGGCCGTGCACATGGGAGTGCGGGGCAAGGTGCGCCGAGTTCACATCGTGGGCCATGAGTCCGACATCCAGCGTGCCGAGGTTCTTTACTCCTCGCTCCACCTTCAGATGCTCGGCGGGCTCAGTGCGCAGGTTGTCCCGTACGGCGTCCGCAGCGCGCGGGCATGGCGGAACTCGTGGACCCTCGGGTTCATCGAGCGCGTCATTGCACGGCTTGAGGCGATCGAGCAGGCAGCCCGCGCCACCGCCAGCGAGGAGACGTCGGCCACCGGCCGCAGCGGTGAACTCGTGCTGGCCGACCGTGACGCGAAGGTGGAAGCGCTCTACCGCGAGGAACACCCGCACGTCCGGCACACGCGCGGCTCGTACAGCGGCAGCGGGTACGGCGACGGAGCCGCCGCAGGCAACCGCGCCGACATCGGAGGCAGCCGCCGCATCGGTGCCCAGACCACCGGAGCGATAGCAGCCTGACCCGCCCGTCTCGCCGGGGCGGCAGCCCGCCGCCCCGGCCCCCGCTCGAAGCGACGAGGAGTCACGCATGTACATGGAATGGGCCCGATTCCACAAGACCGACGAGAACGGCCGCCACTACTTCCAGATCTACAGCTTCCCCTCTACGTGGGCCGCCGCGACGCCGAAGGAGCCCGGCACCGGCCGGATCAGCGAAGCCGCCGCCCTTGCCTACTCGATCATCTCCATGTCCGGCTGGCAGTGGCAGACCCCGTGTCACTGCGTCGAGTGCACCATCACCGCCAAGTCCGCCCAGTACGCAGCCAGTTGACCGCCACCGACCACCGCCAGGAGAACGCGATGCCGTCCCGGAAGCCGCCCGCCACCCCCGCCCGCATCCTCACCGCCGCCGCCGACCACATCGAACGCGTCGGGCTCTACCAGGGTGACCACCTCTGGCAGCCCGGCCGGATGGGCGACAGCGCCCCGTGCACAGTGCTGCACGCCTGGGAGCGCGGCGTGCGCTCCGCCCGGCCCCGCTGGTCCGTACGCGGTGAGGCGTGGGACATCTTCCAACGCGCCCTGTTCGACTCCCTTGTGGTACTCAGCAACCAGGCCAACGGCCGCCCCGTGTCCGGCGTCCGGTGGCGAAAGCTCAAGCTCACGGAAGACGCCTACCGGCGCACCCTCCTGTGGTGCTGGGGGGACGAGCCCGAGCGGACCACCGCCGAGGCCGCCGCCATGATCCGCACCGCCGCAGCCCTACACCCGAGTGACGGCGATCACAGCATCCCCGGTTGCCCCACTCTTCAGAACGTGGTTTAATTAATGGTGTCGGAAGGGGGAGGGCAACCCCCCCGACCGGCACCCCACCGGGCCGAACGGCCCGACCAACTCTCACCAGAAAGACAAGGACCGATGACGAACACCAAGACCCAGGCCGGCGTCCAGACCTCCCCTGCCCTGTGGCCGACCCTCACGGTCGCCGAGCTGGCCGCGCACCCCGGCAACGTCCGCGACATCGAGGCCCCGGCCGATCTGCTGGCTGACGTGAAGGACAGCGGCATCGTGGAGCCGCTGTACGTCGTGCGCACCAACGGCGACGTACCGCAGGTCATCGACGGGTTCCAGCGACTGGCCGCCGCCGTCGCCGCAGGGCTGGAGACCGTGCCGGTCACCCCGCGCCCCGTCATCCGGATTGACGCGCTCACCCCGCACCCGAAGAACGCCCGCGAAGACCTCGACCTGAACGCACCGTTCGTGGAATCCCTCCGCGCCGAGGGGTGCCGCATCCCCGTCAAGATCCAGCGACTCGACGGCGGAGTCCTCCAGGTCAACGACGGAAACCGCCGCTACCACGCCGCGACGGACGCGGGTCTTACCCACCTGCCGTACGAGTGGGAGGACGACGACCGCGACGCGGCCGGACAGTTCCTCGACATGATCACAACCGCTCAGCACCGCAAGAGCCTCACCAAGACCGAGGTGAACCAGGCCATGTTCAGCGCGGCCGAGGCGGGCGCGCAGGTGGGCCGCATCGCCAAGGCCGCAGGCGTACGGCAGAAGGACGTCAAGACGCTGGTCAAGGTCCGGTCCGACGAGAAGCTGTCGGCCGCCGTCAGCGGCGCGAGCAGCTACGAGTGGACGTTCGAGCACCTGGCCGCACTCGGAGAGTTTGCGGACGACGCCGAAGCGCTTGCCGCGATCACCGAGGCCGCCGCCGACGACGACGCCGACGAGGGAGACGTTGACTGGGCCATCGCGGTCGAGCGGACCAAGCGCGACAAGCGGACCAAGGCCGAGACCCACCGCGCGGAGCTGGAGGCGACCGGGCAGAAGATCAGGGACGCCGAGGAACTGTCCGAGCGCGCCATGCCCGTGTGGCGACTGCGCGGCATCAGCACCGAGGAGCACGCCGACTGCAAGGGTCTGGTGTGGGTGTTCGACGAGCGGCGGGCGGACCGGTACGAGCCCTACTGCTCCGCCCCCGGCCTGTACGGACACACGGTCCCCGAGGGCGGAAACGGCAGCGGCACGAAGACCGCCGCCGAGGTGGAGGCCGAGCGCGCCGCCCGCGCCGCCGTCAAGAAGGGGAACATCGACTGGGACGCGGCCGAGGCCCTGCGCCGGAAGTGGATCACCGACCTGATCAAGCGGCGCAACCTCCCGAAGACCACGACCAACCACCTCATCGGACATGTGAACAACGCTCTTTTGAACGCCAGTTGGGGCCTTGACGAACTGGTCAAGGAGCCGACGACGGAGATCCTGGCCGCCTTCCTGGGGCTGAGCACCGAGCAGGCCAAGGACCGGGGCAGCTTCGCCGGTCACGTCGCCAAGGACCCCCGCAGGGCCCCGCAGCTCCAGTTCGCCGCCATCGCCGCCGTACGGGAGAAGTGCGCGAACCGCTCCGCGTGGAGGACGGACAGCCAGCGCGCCCCGTGGACGCGGACGCCCACCGGCCGCTGGTTCCAGGTGCTCGCGGCTCTCGGGTACCCGCTCACGCCCATTGAGCAGTCGGTCGTGGACGACGAGCCTTACGACCCGTCGAAGAAGAAGCCCCGCGCCATCACGACGGGCAGTGAGCCGGAGGCCGAGCAGGAGACCGGCACCGACGAGGAGGAGGGCGAGCCGGACGCCGAGGAGGCCGACGACCCCGCCAGCGACGATGAAGCCGCCGCCTAACCACCTCAGCCGCCCGACGCCGGGGGCGGGAACCCTCCCGCTCCCGGCCACCCCAGGAGCCCCACAGTGACCCGTACAGCCCTGCTCGAGACCCACGCCGACGACCACGGTTGCGGATGCGTCCCCGCCCCCGCCGAGCCCGACCCCGGCACCACCGCCGACATCATGCAGGCCCGCGCCATCGCGGGGGGACTCGCAGAGTTCGGCGTCGGGCCCCGCCGCTGGTCCGCCGCCTACGACCACCAGGTCGCCGCCGTCGTCCTGCGCGTGGACACCCCGCGCGGGCTGTACGCGCTCGCCATCCCCGCCCCCGGCGCAGCGTTCGCCGTCCACCACCGGGGCGAACGCATCGGCGCACTGGACTGCCGCCGCACGTACGGCACCGCCGACAGCTACACCGCCGCCCTGTTCGCCGCGTTCCTGCGCGACCGCGCCGCACTGGACATCCCCGGCCGGGATGCTTGCCCCACACCCCAAAACATGGTTTAATTAATGGTGTCGGAGGGGGAGGGCAACCCCCCTCCGACACGACGGGCCGCCAGCCGGCCCGAGACCGGCCGTACGCGGAGGGCAACCCGCCCGGCCGGGCCCGCGATCCCTCTCTCACCAGCAGGAGTACCCACGATGACCAGCGCAGCCATGCGGTTTTCCATCCCCGCGACCGCTCAGTCCCGCGTCCGTCAGCTTGTCGAGGCCACCAACGCCCGCGCCGCCGTCCACCACCTCAGCGCGTACGCGCTCGACATCTCCGAGCCGTTCCTTGCCGACTACCGCGACCTTGACGGCCGCGTGATCGGCAAGCGCCCCACCGTCACCGTGACGATCTCCGGCGACATCCCCCGTCACCACGGCTGGACCGTCATCGCCCGCCTGGACCACGACGAGGAGGGCGAGACGATCACCAGCCTGTTCCCCGGTCTGCCCGAGCAGGACGCCGAGGCCGCGCGCCAGTACCGCGCCATCGAGAACTTCTGCCACGGGTGCGCCGTCGCCCGGCACCGCACCGCCACCTACCTTGCCCGCCACGAGACCGGCGAGATGCGGCAGTTGGGCACGACGTGCGTCGAGCCGTACACCGGCCTGCCGATCAAGGGACTTGAGGCCCTGTGGCGGTTCGGCACGCTGAAGGACTGCGACTGGGACGGCGAGGGGGGCGGCATCCCGGCCGATCTCCGCGTCCCGGTGATCGAGGTGCTGCGGGTGACCGCCGCCATCGTGAAGACGGAGGGCCGGTTCTACAGCCGGTCCGAGCAGTGGAAGGACGCGTCTCCGACCGCCGACGGCGTCGAAGCGTACTTCTTCGACCGCAAGGCCCCGCAGGAGTGGAAGGACGCTATCGACGCCGACCCCGACGCGCCGACCACCGCCGCCGCCGTCCGGGCATGGGCCGTCCAGGGATACGGCAGCCTCTCCGACTACCGCCACAAGGTGGGGCAGCTCGCCAAGGGTGAGACCGTCGACCCGCGCCACCTGCCGACGCTCGTGTCCGCCATCGCGGGTTGGTACCGCGACCAGGAGAAGGAGGCCACCGAGCGGGCCGCCCAGAACAGCAAGCCGCAGGGCACCGTGGGCGAGCGCATCACCACCACCGCCACCGTCACCACCGTGATCGAGCTGGAAGGCCGGACGTACGGCTACCACACCCAGCGCCGCCGACTGGTGAAGTTCCAGGACCCGAGCGGCAACGTGTTCGTCTGGTTCAGCTCCGCCGCCGATGTCCCCGACCAGGGCGACGAGGTCGAGCTGACCGGCACGGTCAAGGACCACAGCATCTACGGCGAGACCGCACAGACCGTACTCACCCGGTGCCGCGTTGCCGCACGCGAACCGGTCGCCGCGTAGCAGGAGCCCGGCCGGGCGGGAGCCACCGCCCGGCCGGACCCCGGCCGCCGGGCCGTGGGGTGGGCGGCATCGAGCCGCCCACCCCACGCTCCGCCCACCACCGACCAGGGCCGCCCGCGTCGGCGGCCGGCCCCGCTCACCGGCCCCCGTACGAAGGGCGTCCCTCCGGGACGACTCAGCCCGGCCCGGCCCGGCGTCCGGCCGGAACGTCCGGGCCGCAGGCGGCCCTCCCGTCCCGTCCGGACGCCGGGCCAAACGGGCGTGCCCTTCGGGCACGACGGCCCTGTCCATCGCGCTCCGCGCGACCACGGGCGGCATCTCCCCGACGCCGGAACGGTACGCCGCCGACCGCACCGCCGAGATCCCGAGGAACACCCCATGCCCAAGAACGCGTCCGCCGTCCAACATCAGGTTGCCCCCGCGGGGGACCCGTCTCCGCAGACCTGTCTCCAGGTCGCCAGGCAGGCCGCGATCCTCGCCGTCACCGCAGCCGACGACGCCATGACTGCCGTCTGCCGCAGCCGATCCGGCGCTACCGCCCGCTTGGAGGCGGCCATGCACGCGGCCCACAAGGAAGCCGTCGAAGCCGAGGGTCACGCCGACCGCGCCGAGCAATACGCCGACGACCCCACCATGCCGAGCAGTGCCCCCTTGTACTGCGCTCGTGCGGCCGTCGACCACGCTGTTCGGGCGCAGTCGGCCGCCGGAGTCGAGACGACGGCCGCCGACCTGCGGGTCGAGCTGGAGCGGAAGTTGACGGCGGCTGAGTACGCCGAGCGGGAGACCGAACGCCGCCGGGAAGAAGCCGAGCGGGAGGCCGAGGAGCGGGCGGCCACCGGCATGGACGCGGACAACCGGGACCGGGCGGCGAGGAACCGCTATCTCGCCGAAGGGCATGTTGCCGAACTCGGTTGGACGGCGGGACACGTCCGTGTGCTGGAGGCCGCCGCGTCCGGGCGCCTGTACTGGCGAGGCGGGCGGGCCCGGCAGGCAGCGCGGCACGGCGTGTGGAACGGTGGCCGGCGGATCAGTCGCGAGCGAACCCAGGCACTGTTCGCCGCGCGGTTCCTCGTCGCCGTCCGTCAGGACGACGGCACCCGCGTACTGATGCCCAGCCCGATGGGCCAAGTCGCACTTGAGCTGGCCCGGCTCCATCCCGCCGGGCTCCACGGCAGCGACAAGGCCGCCTACGAGGCACGGTTCGCCCGGGTCCGTCGACGCCATAAGCGCCGCGACGACCAGAAGGCCGCCGCCCGCGTGCTCCCGCCGCTCGATTCCAGCGCGCGGAAGTTGTACCGGAAGCCGGTCACCCTCACCGAGCAGCAGGCCCGCGCCGAGCGCGACGCCGTCGACCGGTGGGAGGACGAGGGCGGCTACTGCCCCGGCGCGGACACTCCGCGCCCCGCAGCAGGCGTCCCCGCGAATCCGCCCGTCCGGATCATCCTGCCCCTGCACCGGCACACCGCCGTGCAACCCGCCTTGTGGTGACGGTGATGCATCCGAGGAGCCCGCCGCGCTACCCGCGGACCCCGGCCGCACAGGCGCCGCGTACGACCAACAGCGACTCCGGCGAACAGATTCGTTGGGTGCCGGCGAGGGCGAAAAGGCTGCCTCCGGCGGGTCCTCCTCGGAGGGGGTGGGGGCTGGTCGGTCGGGTGCCGCGCCGTTGTGGTGCGGGTGGTGAAGGCGGGGTTCCCTCCTCGGCCGGACACCCAGGGGGCGTATCAGGAACCCGGACACGGCGTCCAGGCCAAGCCGCTACGCGGTCGCTACGCGAGCCAGGACACCGCGCCCGGAACCCTGATACGGCGGAGCTGTCCGACCGAGGAGGGAACCCCGCCCAGGCCCGTTGTGGCCGGGCTCGGCCGGGCGGGTGCGGATCGCCGGTGGAGGAAAAGAGCAGGTCAGAGCGTCTATCCGGGTTGACCCAACCCCTAGAACATGGTTTAATTAGTGATGTCGGAAGGGGAGGGCAACCCCCGCCCGGCACCCGGTAGGCCGACCGGCCGCCGACAACCTCTCTCACCAGGAGATGGACGATGAACACGCCTCTCACCGTCGCGGAACTGTCCCACCCGATCGCCCTCGAACTCGGCGGAAACTGGCGACCGCAGCCCGCGCGCCACGGCGTCCAGGAGCTGGACCACGCCGCCACGTTCACCCACCTGGACGGCCGACAGCTCCACCTCTCCGAGCGGTTCGATGACCCCGGACATCTGCACATCCGGGGCGCGTTCCCCACCACCGACTATCCGTTCCACAGGGGCGAGCGCGACACGGTCCGAGTTGCCATGAGCGAGGACCCGGCGGACATCGCGGCCCGGATCGCCGCCGACCTCATTCCCGTGCACCGCAAGGTTCACGAGCGGGTGAAGGAGCACAACCGCGCACAGGCCGCAATGCGGCGGGGTGTTGAGGAAGCCGCACGCGATCTCTCCGACCGACTTCCCGGAGCGCGAACCCGAATCGACGGCACAACCGCCTTTGTCTACATGGATCTTGAACCGGGCGAAGTCCGTATCGGACTCGACGGCGACACGGTGAGTCTTGTACTCAACGACGTACCCCGGATTATCGCTGACGCCGTCGTATTCGCGGTGAGCCGATTCCTTCCCCATGTTCAGACCCCCGAGGGAGAGCGCGGCGAATACGTCGACGGATACGCCCTCTAATTCCCACGCGTCACGGCGGCGCGCTACCCCAGCGCGCCGCCCTCCCCAGAAAGGCCCCCGGAATGAGCGCCGACGTATTCACGATCGAGCCGCAATGGATCGTGCAGGCCCCGCACCAGGGGCCCGGCAAAGTCGTTGGTCATCCGGTCAGGAGAAGGTTGATGGGGCGGTCGGTGTCGCGG
>NZ_JADWYM010000033.1 GCF_022414535.1 Streptomyces sp. MUM 2J | reverse complement strand
AGCTAAGCCTTACAGCGCCGATGGTACTGCAGGGGGGACCCTGTGGGAGAGTAGGACGCCGCCGAACAATTCTTGAGAAAGAGCCCCAACTCCGGGTGAGCCCGGGAGTTGGGGCTCTTTCGCGTTTTCCGGACCCGTCCGCCGGTGTCCCGACGCCATGTCGCAACGGTCCGTCGCCGGGGCGCTCTCAGCCGTCAGGCAGCCGCCCGGTAGCCGTCGTGGGGTCGTCGGGCAGTCGGGGAAGAGCAGAAGACGGATGACGGGGAAAGCCCAGAGCAGAGCAGAAGGAGGACTGTGGAGGGAGAGTTGTCAGACCGGCAGCTCGTCGTGTGGCCAGCGGGCACGGGCCTGCTCCCGCGACCGGAGCAGAGCCAGGGTCGGTAGACCCCGGTCCTCTCCGGTGTCCAGCAGCTCCGGCAGCCGGGGAAGTGGAGCCACGGCGGCGACGTCGTCCAGGACGAGCGTCAGTGGTGGGTCGAGCCGACCGGAGGATGACCGTTCGGCCATGCGCCGGCCACGCTCGACCACGCTGGAGACGAGGGCCGTCAGGAGCGGCATCGCACCTGGGTTCGTCCTGGGGTCCTCGATGGATTGACCCACCACATAAAGCGTGCCCCCTTCCTGAACGAAGGAATCCAGGGCGAGCGCATCAGTTCGGTTGGGTGTGCAGGCGTCCCGGACATTGACCGTGAACAGCGCGGACAGCGCCCGGGTGAGCAGTTCCTGGGCCATGTCGCGGCGCTCGGGGTGGGCGGTGAGCGCCGCCTCCAGTTCGCCCGCCGCGCCGAACGCGGCCTTCGGGCTCGTCCGCAGTGTGCGCACGGCGTCCTGGACCTGTGTGCCCTGCGACCAGCGGTGGACATGGCGGATGGTGCGGCCGTCGATGGCGGCGGCGTGGAGGTAGCTGCGCAGCAGCAGGACGGCGGTGTCGCCGACCGCCTGGTCGAGGCGGGAGGTGGGACGCACGGGGGAGAGGAGCGCCGCGGCTCTCTCCTCCGCGGTCTGCTTGTCCTCGCAGGCGGCGGTGGGGGACCAGTGGACGCGGGCCGGGGTGTCGCAGGCGTGCGTGGGGTCGTAGAGGTGGACCGGGCCGAGCTTGGCACGGGCGTCCTTGGTGTCCTGCCACAGGGCCGGGTCGGAGGTGACGACGAGGGTGGGTCCCTCCGCGTCCCTGATGGCCTCGGCCGCCATGGTCCGGCGGCTCTCCGCGGGGCCGTACAGCACCGGGCCTCGGGGGCGGCGGACCTCCCAGGCCGGTTCGCGGAGTTCCTCCGTCCGTGGTGGGGGGAGTGTGGGCTCGGCCTCTGCCGGGCGGGGCTCCGACGGCCGTGAGGGGGCCGGCGCCGCGGCCGTGGCCCGTTCGATGGCCGCCGTCCGCTCCGCGTTCCGTCCGGCCCGGCGCGATCGCCAGCGGGCCACGGTGCCGATGACGAAGACCGTCAGGACGAACAGGACCATCAACTGGCCGATGAACAGGCCCCAGAAGAGGCCGTGGCCGGACAGCTGGGTCTCGGGGGCGTCCGGCCAGGCGCCGGGGATGTCGTGGGGCCGGCCGATGAGGTGGCGCATGGCCAGGGGGGTGCGCGTGAAGGAGACGCCCTGTGGCCACACGCCGTGGGAGAACAGACCCGCCAGGCCGGTGGCCGTCCACACCAGCAGGGTCATGCCGAGGAGGAACGCGAGTATGCCGACCAGCAGGCCGTCGGGGACGCCGCCCTGGCCGCCCGCCCGGCCGGCACCCTGCGCACGGCGGTTCTCCGGTCCCACGCTCCGTCCCCTCTACGCCACCGTCGATTCGGAGTCGCCCAGGTGCTGTTCCACGAAGGCCGCCGCCCGTTCCTCCGCCTCCAGCTCGGCCGCGCGCAGAGCGTCGTCCGCGAGGTCGGTGGAGGACTCCGTCATGGCGCGGTCGGTGAAGACCAGCGGCCGCTCGGACTCGGTGATCAGGTGCTTGACGACCTGCACGTTGCCGTTGACGTCCCAGACCGCGATGCCCGGCGTCAGCGTCGGGATGATCTCCACGGCCCAGCGGGGGAGACCCAGCACACGGCCCGTAGCCCGCGCCTCGTCGGCCTTCTGCGCGTAGACGGTCCGTGTCGACGCCATCTTCAGGATCGCCGCCGCCTCCTTCGCCGCCGCGCCGTCCACCACGTCGGACAGGTGGTGGACGACCGCCACGAACGACAGGCCCAGCCGGCGCCCGAACTTCAGCAGCCGCTGGAACAGCTGTGCCACGAACGGGCTGTTGATGATGTGCCAGGCCTCCTCGACCAGGAAGATGCGCTTCTTGCGGTCGGGGCGGATCCAGGTGTGCTCCAGCCACACACCGACGATCGCCATCAGGATCGGCATGGCGATGGAGTTGCGGTCGATGTGGGACAGGTCGAACACGATGAGCGGGGCGTCCAGGTCGATGCCGACGGTCGTCGGGCCGTCGAACATGCCCCGCAGATCGCCGTCGACCAGGCGGTCCAGGACCAGGGCGACGTCCAGACCCCATGCCCGCACATCGTCTATGGCGACGTTCATCGCCTCGGCCGACTCCGGCTCGGGGTGCCGCAGCTGCTCGACGATGTCGGAGAGGACCGGCTGGCGTTCGACGATCGTCTCGTTGACGTAGGCGTGGGCGACCTTGAGGGCGAAGCCGGACCGCTCGTCCAGGCCGTGCCCCATCGCCACCTCGATGATCGTCCGCAGGAGCGCGAGCTGGCCCGTGGTCGTGATCGAGGGGTCAAGGGGGTTGAGCCTGATGCCGTGGTCCAGGGCGGCCGTCGGGTCGAGCCGGATGGGTGTTATCCCCAGCTCCTGCGCGATCAGGTTCCACTCGCCGACCCCGTCCTCGCCCTGCGCGTCGAGGACGACGACCTGCCGGTCGCGGAAGCGGAGCTGGCGCAGGACGTACGTCTTCTCCAGCGCCGACTTGCCGTTGCCGGACTCGCCCAGGACCAGCCAGTGCGGGGCCGGGAGCTGCTGCCCGTACAGCTGGAAGGGGTCGTAGACGTAGCCCTTGCCGGAGTACACCTCGCGGCCGATGATCACCCCCGAGTCGCCGAGGCCGGGCGCGGCCGTCGGGAGATAGACCGCCTGGGCCTGGCCCGTCGAGGTGCGCACCGGCAGGCGGGTCGTCTCGACCTTCCCGAACAGGAAGGAGGTGAAGGCGTCCGTGAGGACGGAGAGCGGGTCCCGCATCAGCGCATCAGCCCCTACCTTCGGATTCCGGTGGCGAACGGCAGCGTGTTCACGAACGCGCGGTGGTGCTCGCGGTCGCACCACTCCAGCTTCAGGTACGACTTTCCGGCCGAGGCCCTTATCGTCCGCTTGTCGCGGTTCAGGGCCTCCGGGGAACGGGAGGAGACGGTGATGTAGCCGACCAGGTTGACGCCGGCGGCGCCGCTGGCGAGGTCCTCGCCGCGCTGGTCGAGTCGGTTGTGGGCGGCGATGTCGCGCGGGTCGACGGTGCGGTTCATCTTGGCGGCGCGGGACGCCTCGGCCTCGTCGTTGGTCTTCTCCGTCAGCATCCGCTCGATGGCGACCTCGGTGGGTTCCAGGTCCATGGTCACCGCCACGGTGCGGATCACGTCCGGGGTGTGCACCAGGAGAGGAGCCAGGAAGTTGACGCCGACGGGCGTCATCGGCCACTCCTTGACCCAGGCCGTGGCGTGGCACCAGGGGGCGCGGGTGGAGGACTCCCGGGTCTTGGCCTGGAGATAGGTGGGCTCGGTGGCGTCAAGCTCGGCCGGCCAGGCATTGCGCTTCGTCATCGCCTGGATGTGGTCGATGGGATGGTCCGGGTCGTACATCGAGTGGATGAGGGAGGCGAGCCTGCCCTGCCCCAGCGGCTGCCGGACGCGGATGTCGGCCTCCTGCAGCCGGGAGCAGATGTCGGTCAGCTCACGGGCCATGACGACGGCCAGGCCGGCGTCCCGGTCGACCCTCCGGCCGCCGGCCTGCGGCCGGGCCGCGCGCGCCATGGCGTTGGCCTCGGCGGCCAGTTCCCGGGTGTAGTGCATGCAGGCGACGAGGTAGGCGCGGTGCTGCTCGCTGCTCGTCGACACCATCGACAGCAGCTGGTCGTACGACTGCTGGAGCCACGACGGCGCCTTGTCGTCCCCGCGGGCGATGACGTCCTTGGCGTGGGCGTCGGGGTCGGCGGGCAGGGTGCGGGCGAGCATCTGGAGGCGGGTGACGAACCCGTCGCCGTTGGCCACGTGCTTGAGCAGGGTGCCGAACCGGTCGACGAGGGCCTCCTGGTCCTCGGAGTCGCGCAGGCCGACGCCGGGCCCCTCGATCTCGATGGCGGCGGTGACGGTCCGGCGGTCGGCGTGCAGCAGCACGGCGATCTCGTCCGGCCCGAACGGCGCGGCCAGCCAGCTCAGCCGGCCGATGCCGGGCGGCGATCCGACCTCGATCTCCCGGCCGTCGACGCGGGTGCCGGCCTCCATGGCGGTGGAGCGGTAGGTGGCGCCCCGGCGCAGGGTCCGCCGGTAGCTCCGGTTGATCTCGAACCACCTGTAGAAGGTGCGGTTCCGGTAGGGCACGTAGACCGCTGCCAGCGCGATCAGCGGGAAACCGGTCAGCAGCCCGATGCGCAGCGGGAGGACGGGGACGAGGAGACCGCACATCATGCCGAGGAACGCGCCCACGATGATCAGAGCGATCTCGCCGGTCTCGCGGTTGCGGCCGACGATCGCGTTCGGCCGGGCGCGGCCGATCAGGTATGTACGGCGGGGCGTGACCGGATGGGACACGTGGGACTCGGTCGTCAACGCCCTTCACCTCCCGTGCGGTTGGTACTGCTGTTGCGGGTGTTGCTGGCGTGGGGAGTGTTGACGGCGGTGCTGGAGCGGGGCGGGGGTGCGGCGGAGGGGACAGATCCGCCGCCACCACCGGTCGAGGTGCGGCTGCCGTGCGCGGTGACGCCACCGGACGCCGGGTTGGCCGGGCGGGGAGTGCTCGTCGCGGTGGCCTGGCCGCCGCCGTTGCTGTCGGCCCGGCTGCTGTGGGTCTTGATGCCCTGGGCGACGAGGGTGGCCGGAGAGCTGATGACCGCGGCGGCCTTGCCCTCGGCGCCCTGCATGATGCGGTTGTTGCGGGAGTTGGCGATCTCGTCACCGAAGCCGGGGACGAACCGGTAGATCATGCCGCTGGCGAAGATGGCGAGCAGGATGATGGCGAGCCCGGAGACGACGGCGGCCAGGGAGTCGGGCCCGTCGTCGGTGCTGAGCGCACCGGCGAGCCCGAGGACGATCACGATGACCGGCTTCACCAGAATGACCGCGATCATGATCCCGGCCCAGCGGCGCACGTGGCCCCACAGGTTCTTGTCGACCAGGCCGGCGTAGACGACGACGCCGAGCAGCGCGCCGACGTAGAGCAGGACGGCGCGCAGGAACAGCTCCAGATACAGCACGCCCGCGGCGAGGATGGAGACCAGCGACACCAGGATCAGCATGATCGGGCCGCCGCCGATGTCGTTGCCCTGCTTCAGAGCCGCCGAGAAGGTGCCGAAGAACGTGTCCGTCTGGTCCCCGGTCGCCGATGCCAGCACGTCGCTGACACCGTCCGTCGCCGAGACGACCGTGTACAGGATCAGCGGCGTGAAGGCGGAGGCCAGGACCGTCAGCCACAGGAAGCCGATGGCTTCCGAGACGGCGGTGGTGAACGGCACGCCGCGCACCGCGCGCTTGGCCACCGCCAGCAGCCAGAGCACCAGGGTGAGGATGGCCGACGCGGCGAAGACGATCGCGTACTGCTGGAGGAACCTCTGGTTCGTGAAGTCGACGCTCGCGGTCGCCTTCACGGCTTCGCTGAGCTTCTCGACGGTCCAGGAAGCGGCGTTGGCGAAGCCCTTGGCGAGCGAGCTCAGCGGATCGAGTGTGCCGGTGGGGTCGAGGGAGGGAGAGGTGCCGGAGGAGCCTTTGGAGCCGTTGCCGCGCTCGCAGTAGTCCTTGGCGGGGCCACGGATGAGGTCGCAGGGGTCGTTGCCCGAGGTGGGGGTCGGTGTCGGCGCGGCCAAGGCGCGGGTGGCCAGCAACAGCAGCGTGGCCTGTCCTGCTGCAACGGTGGCTGTGAGTTTGAGGAAGCGGTGGCTAGCGCGCATACGTGAACCCTCCGTACTCCTCGACGGCCTTCGTCATGTCATCGGCGGTGGAGGCTTTCTGATCGCGGCCGACTGGCACGGGCCCGTCCTTCTGCCGAAAGTCGGTGACCTTCCAGTCGCTGTCGACCCACCTCAGCTGGTAAGTGGTGGTGTACCAGCTCTCGGATACAGGGTTGGTCGATGCCTCGCCGGACAGACCGAAGAGCGAGGTGTACCAGACTTCGACTGTCGCGCTGTCCGCCCTCGATGCGGTGACCTTGGTTCCCACCGGAACGACCCGGGACACGAAGGTCTGGTCGGCAGGAGCAGTGCCGTCCTTGCCGAGGCCGATGTTGGCGAGGAACCTCTCGCTTGAGTAGGCAGCGTCCAGGTCCGTCTGGCGGGCGGTGGCGACATCGGGGGCGTAGACGGTGCTCACGATCTCGTGCCGTCTGGCCGCGTTGAACATTTCGGCCGACCCCAGCGCCACCGCATAGTTCGCCGCCGCGCTCTGCGCGCCCTGCTGGTCGTGGGCGAAGCCTGTCGGGATGGCCCCGGGTGAGGCGTGCACCGGGCGTACCCCGCTCGCGGCCGTGGCCGCTGACTGCGGTTTGGAGCCGTTGGCGGGGCCGCCGTCGGCCGATGAGGAATCGTCTCCTCCACGGTTCGCGAAGGCGATCGCGGCGATGAGGAGGACGACGACGCCGACGACCGTGACCAGGCTGCGGGAGGAGGAGCGGGCGGTGCGCCGGGCGCCGCCGTACGGGTCGCCCTCGGGCAGCCGGGTGCGAGTGTGGCCCGTACCGCCGTAACCGTGCTCGTCACCGGGACTCATGCCGTGGACGCCCCCCTCGACGTCGTGCCAGGACATGCGGACACGTGGATGTACGACGGTAGCCGTGCTGGCTCCCGTGCGGGCGCGGTGTGGTGACTCGACATCAGGGAAACGCAACCTCAGCCGGTGGGCACGACGGGCGGGTGGGGTGGAGGGAACCGGACCGGGTGCGGCCGGAGAGGACGAAGTGGGAGGGGCGGTGCAAGGCGGGAGGGGTGGGGCGGGCCGGAGGGGTTACACGGCCATGCCGTACACGATGGTGAACAGCGTGCCCAGCGAGCCGATGATGAAGACGCCGGTCAGTCCGGCGATGATGAGCCCCTTGCCCTGCTCCGCGCTGAAGGTGTCCCTCAGGGCCGTGGCGCCGATCCGCTGCTTCGCGGCGCCCCAGACGGCGATGCCGAGGCAGAGGAGGATGGCGACGGCCATCACCACCTCGATCATCACCTTGGCCTCGTTGCCCAGGCTGCCGAACGGGCCCCAGTCCGGAGCGATCCCGCCGATGATGGTGTTGATGTCTCCCTTGTCGGCCGCAAAGAGCATGTAAGTCACCGCCCCTGTTGGGTAGTTCCACAGTCCCCTGCGGAGTGCAGAGGTCAGCCTCATTGTCGCCGACAATCTCGCCGTCGTATGTCGACTTGGCGTCATTGATTGGCGGGATTCGCACGAACAGCTTGCCAACACCACCTCACCGCTCCTCACCGGGACCGGTCTGCCGGTGAGGAGCGGTATACGAGTGGTCGTATCGTCACTCTGTGTATCACGGCAGGTCACGCCGGGCAACGAGGACGGAGCGGAACCTGTCGTGTGGTTCCGTCGTTGACCCACTTCTACGAACACGCCGTGTTCTTGACGGCGGGTCGGGTGAGGGGCCGTCGCGATGTTCCCACGGCGCGGGGTGTGTGGTGCGCTCTCGGTTCAGCGGGGCCTGAGGCCGTACAGCAGGTGGTGGACCTGCTCGTCGAGGCCGGCGAGGGCTTCCTCGGGTGTGAGGGCGCAGCCGGCGACGAGGGCGGCGAGTCCGTGCATGCCGGCGGCGATGACCATCATGATCCGTTCGGGGTCGCCCGCGACGATCTCGCCGCGCGCCTGGGCGTCGGCGACGATGCGGGTGAGGGAGTCGAAGGACTCCTCGACGGCGGCGGCGAGCCGGTCGGAGCTGTCGGGCTCGTGCTTGCGCGCGAACATCAGTTCCAGGAGCGCGGGGTTGTCGATGGCGAACCCGAGATAGGTGCGGGCGAGCGCGCCCATGCGCTCGTCGATGGGCCGGTCGGTGGCGTCGGCGGCGGCTAGATCGCGGAGCAGCCGCTCGTATCCGGCCAGGGCCAGGGCGTCCAGCAGGGCTTGCTTGTCCTTGAAGTGCCGGCCGGGCGCGGCGTGGCTGACGCCGATGTCGCGGGCGAGTTCCCGCAGGGAGAGTGCGGCGGCGCCCTTGTCGCGGAGGGTGCGCTCGGCGCTCTTGAGCAGGGCGGCGCGCAGGTCTCCGTGGTGGTAGGGGCGGCTTGCGGGCATGGGCACCATCGTAACGCGATGTTGTCGTTGACATCATTGTTGGCGTTGCCTACATTGAGGGGATGGCGGATCAGAAGAAGGACTCGACGAGCACGTGGACGGCGGCCTCGCTGCCCGACCTGTCCGGTCGCACGGCGGTGGTGACCGGCGCGAACAGCGGGATCGGCCTGGTGGCGGCCCGGGAGCTGGCCCGGGCGGGGGCGCACGTCGTCCTCGCCGTACGGGACGAGGGGCGCGGCAGGGCCGCCGCGGCACAGGCCGGCGGCAGCACGGAGGTGCGGCGGCTCGACCTGGCGGACCTGGCGTCGGTGCGGGACTTCGCCGCCGGCTGGGACGGTCCACTGGACGTGCTGATCAACAACGCAGGTGTGATGATGGTGCCGCAGCAGCGGACGCGGGACGGCTTCGAGCTGCAGTTCGGGACCAACCACCTGGGACACTTCGCGCTCACCAATCTGCTGCTGCCGCACGTGACGGACCGTGTGGTGACGGTCGCCTCCGGAGCGCACCGTTGGCGCGGCGCGGCGGTCCACTTCGACGACCTCGACATGGCCGCCGACTACGACCCGCAGCGTGCCTACGCCCAGTCCAAGCTGGCGAACCTGCTCTTCACGCTGGAACTCCAGCGCCGGCTGACGGAGTCCGGGTCGCCGGTGCGCGCGGTGGCGGCCCATCCGGGATACGCGGCCACGAACCTCCAGAGCCACGCCGGGAACCCCGTGCTGCGGGTGCTGATGCAGGCCGGCAACCGCCTGATCGCGCAGTCGGACCGGGCGGGCGCACTGCCGACGCTGTACGCGGCGGTGGAGGACGTGCCGGGGGCGAGCTACGTGGGGCCCGACGGGTTCGGGGAGTTGCGCGGGGCGCCCACGCTGGTCGGTCGCTCCCGAGCCGCGAGCGACCCGGCGGTGGCGCGGCGGCTGTGGGCGGTGTCGGAGAAGCTGACGGGAGTGGGCTTTCCCGCCGAGACGGGCGCAGCGGGCCGTTCGCCCGGGACGCCTGGCTGAGCCGGTCGGAGGCTCTTCGGTCAGGACGCAGGTCCGCGGCGGGCGCGGGTCGTCCGGCCGGGGGCCGGCGTCGGCCGGGGAGCACGCGCGAGGGCAGCGGTGCACGCGGCTCGGGATGCCCGGGCCGGCGGCGCGGGTGAGCGGTTCCGGTGTTTCTCTCAGGTTCGTCGGTCACAGTGGTTCCCGATGGACAGAGAATCCCGTTCCCCGGGCCCCCGGCGCCTCGCGCTGTTCGCCGCGCTCGTGCTGCCGGTCGTCACCTCCTCGTCCCTCGCGGTCGCCGACGCCGGCACGGGTCCCCTCGGGGTGACCGCCGGGGCGGTGGTGAGCGAGCGCAGCGACCGGGTCGGGGTGCTGTTCCGCGACGGGGACGACGTCGTCGGGGGGCACTTCTGCACCGCCTCGGTCGTGCACAGCCCGCGGCGCGATCTCGTCCTCACCGCCGCCCACTGCCTCGACGGCGCCGGGGAGCTGCTGTTCGCCCCCGGGTACCGCGACGGGCAGGCCCCGCACGGCGTCTGGAAGGTGGCCCGGCGGGTGCTGCCCGAGGGGTGGGCCGAGCGGCAGGACGAGGACAGCGACGTCGCCTTCGCCGTCCTCGAACCCGATCGGGCGGGGGACGGGATCGAGGACGTCGTCGGCGCGGAGCGGTTCGCCACCGGGACGGTCACCGGCGCCACCGCCGTCACGGTCACCGGGTATCCGAGCGACGGTGAGACACCGGTCACCTGCACGAACAAACCGACCGCACAGGGCCGTACGCAGCAGCGCATCGAGTGTCCGGGCTTCAGCGGGGGGACGAGCGGCAGCCCCTGGGTGAACGGGGACGGGAAGGTCGTCGGCGTCCTCGGTGGGCACGAGCGGGGCGGGAACACCGACGACGTCTCCTACAGCGTCGCCCTCGGGACCGAGGCGGCGCGGCTGTACGGGGAGGCGGTCTCCGCGCCCTGAGCAGGTTCCGGCGGTGCGTCAAGGCGCCCGCGCCGCGCGGCTCGCCTCTACACTGACCTCGGCGTACTCCCGGGCGGTGAGGGGCGGTTGACGGTGCGGAAGGTGTGGATCGGGGCGACCGCCGCTGTGGCCGCCACCCTCGGGTTCGTCATGGTGCTCGTCGCCGGCGTGTACATCGTCGCCGGGACGATGCTGGGGGGCCTCGGCGGCGTCGGCAAGGCGCTGGCCAAGGGGGCCGTGCCCGCCGCCTACCAGACGCTGGTGCAGAAGTGGGGCAACCTGTGTCCGGCGCTCAACCCGGCGCTGCTCGCCGCGCAGCTGTACCAGGAGAGCGGGTTCAACCCGCGGGCCAAGAGCCCGGCGAAGGCCGAGGGGATAGCGCAGTTCATCCCGGGGACGTGGGCCACGCACGGCATCGACGGCGACGGGGACGGCGACCGCGACGTGTGGGACCCGAACGACGCGATCCCGTCGGCCGCGTCGTACGACTGCGAACTCGCCTCCTACGTCAGGGATGTGCCGGGCGACACGACGAAGAACATGCTCGCCGCGTACAACGCGGGAGCGTACGCCGTCATCAAGTACGGGGGAGTGCCACCGTACAAGGAGACTCAGAACTACGTCCGGGTCATCACGACGCTCCAGGACTCCTTCGCCGCCCCGGTGAAGCGGGTCGATCCGTCGAAGCAGGCCGCGGGCGCCATCTACTTCGCGCAGAAGAAGCTCGGCACCCCCTACCTCTGGGGCGGCGACGGCACACCCGGCCAGGACGGACGGTTCGACTGCTCGGGGCTCACCAAGGCCGCCTACGACACCGTCGGGATCACCCTGCCCCGTGTCGCCAACGACCAGTACAACGCCGGACCGCACCCGGGGCGGGAGGAGTTGCTGCCCGGGGACCTGGTGTTCTTCTCCGACGACCTCACCGACTCCCGCGCCATCCGGCACGTGGGGATCTACGTGGGCGGCGGATACATGATCGACGCGCCGCGGCCGGGGGCCGTCATCCGGTTCGACCCGATCGACACGCCGGACTACTTCGGGGCCACCCGGGTCACCGAGGATGGCGCGAAAGCGCTCCCCACGACTGTCTGACGCCGCCTGGGGTCCCACCCCCTGAGCTGCGGTGATGGATCTCTCTTCGATAACGTCTGCGTGATCATTCAGTGGAGGGCGGAACGTATTCACGGGGGCCGTGCGTTCCTGTTGACGACCGGTGATCCACGGGGGTGGGCACAGGCGGCGCACGGCCGGTGCGTCCGGGAGAACGACGTAAGGGGCCGCGGCACCATGGCTGGACTCGCCGAATCCGGGGCGAACCCCGACGTCGACCTGCTCTACGACGTCAACGGCCTCGCCAAGGACGCACCCCGCTGGTTCGACACGGTCATGGCGTACGTCGGCGAGTACGGGCTGCTGCTCGCCATGGTGCTGCTCGTGCTGTGGTGCTGGCGGACCGTGCGGCGCCGCGGCGCCGAGGACGCCGTGTCCTCCGTGGCCGCGCTCGTCTGGGCGCCGCTCGCCGCCGCGATCGCCGTGCTCGTCAACGTCCCCATCCGCGGCTTCGTGGAACGGCCCCGGCCCTTCCTGGACCATCAGGGTCTGGACGTCCTCGTCTCCGGCAAGACCGACTACTCGTTCGTCAGCGACCACGCCACCATCACCATGGCGATGGGCGTCGCCCTCTTCGTCGCCCACCGCAGGTTCGGGCTCGTCGGGATAGGGATCGCACTGCTGGAGGGCTTCTGCCGGGTCTACATGGGTGTGCACTACCCGACCGACGTCGTCGGCGGCTTCGCCCTCGGTACGGCTGTCGCCCTGCTGCTGTCGCCCCTCGCCATGGCCCTGCTCACCCCGGTGCTGAAGGCCGCGGAGCGGTCGCCTCGGGCGGGATGGGTGGTGCGCAGCCGGTCGGCGGCGGGGACGCGCGGGGGCGCCGTCCCCGGCACGCGCGGCGAGCAGGTCGTGGAGACCGAGGAGCGCGATCTCGCCGCCTGACGGCCCGTGCCGGTGCCGGCCGACCGGTCGTGGCCGGCCGCCGCGGGGCCCGCGTCCCGCCTACAGGGCCTGCGGGTAGCTGAAGACGCGGTCCGGGTCGTACTGCCTCTTCACCTGCGTCAGACGGGTCGCCGCCGCGCCGTAGTAGGCCGTGCGCCAGTCCTTCAGCGTGGGATCCGTGTAGTTCTGGTAGGCCGCGCCGGAGGCGTACGGGCGCATCGCGTCGTGCGCCGCCGTCAGCCAGGACCGGGCCGCCGTACCGTCCGTGCCCGCGTGCCAGGAGGCGATGTACTGGGCCAGCATCCGCGAGCGGCGGTGGACGAAGGCCGTCGCCGTCGGCGGGACGCGGTTCACCTCACCGCCGAGGGCGGTGAGCATCACGGTGCCCGATCCGCCGCGGACGTTCTTCACCTGCGCCAGCAGGGCCCGGACCCCGGTGGCCGGAACCGAGCGGTCGAAGAGGTCGGAGCGGCCCGTGTACGTCTCCCGGTGCAGGGCCCCCTGCGGGGAGCGGCCCGGCGTCGGGCCCGGCAGGTGGCACTGGTCGTCGTCGGTGAAGGCCGAGCAGCCGGCGTAGATCTCCATGGCCTCCTCGTAGGAGCGCCGACGCAGCGAGACGCTGGCCGCGTTCGCGCCGACGCGGGAGGCGAGGCGGTCGACGGCGTTCTGGAGTTCGCCGTACGTGCCGAGGGAGAAGGCGGAGACGGTGACCGTGGGAGTGCCCGCGGTGTAGTTCGCCAGGTGCAGTGCCGACCAGATCTCGTCCGGCTGGGACGGGCCCCACTCCTGCCAGGCCTCCAGCACGGCGGCCGCCCTGGACCAGGGCCAGGACAGGTAGGCGGTGACGGCCTGCGGCGCGGGATGGGTGCGGAAGCGCAGTTCCGTGACGACGCCGAAGTTGCCGTTGCCCGCGCCGCGCAGTGCCCAGAACAGGTCCGTGTGGTCGGTGGCGTCGGCGGTGAGCCGGGTGCCGTCCGCCGTGACCAGCGTCGCCCCGGTCAGGCTGTCGCAGGTCAGGCCGTAGGCCCGGGACACCACGCCGTGGCCCCCGCCGAGGGCGAGCCCGGAGACGCCCACGGTCGGACAGGAGCCGGCGGGGATCGTCGCGCCCTTCGCGGCCAGCGCGCGGTAGACGTCGATGAGCTTGGCCCCGGCGCCGACGACGGCCGTGGCGCCGGAGGCGCGGACGGTGTCGAGCCGGGAGACGTCGATGACCAGGCGGCCGTCGCCGGAGGACCAGCCGGCGTAGGAGTGGCCGCCGTTGCGGATCGAGACGGCGACACCGTGGGCGCGGGCGTGGGTGAGGGTGGTGCGGATGTCGTCGGCGTGGGCGACGTAGGCGACGGCGGCGGGCCTCAGGGAGTCGAAGCGGGTGTTGTACAACTGGCGGGCGGACTGCCAGTCGGCGTCGCCGGGCCGGACCAGGGTGCCGTCGAGGTCGCCGGCCAGCGCGGTCCAGGCGGCGGGGCCGGGGGAGGAGGTGGTCCCGCCCGGCGACGGGGAGCCGGGTGCCCTGCTCGTGCCGGTCCCTGTGCTGCCGGTGCTGCCGGTCGCGGTGGGTGTGCAGGCGGTGGTGGTCGTGAGTGTGGTGAGGGCGGCTGCCGTGCCGCCCATGAAGGTGCGCCGGTCCATGTGCTGGCCTCTTCCTGCCCCTGGGCTTCTGTGGAGGGGGACGGGATGTGGGGGGACGGGGGTTCCAGGGTGGACCGGTGCCGGGAGGCGCGATCCGGCGGGGGTGTGCGATCCGGGGCGGCGGGGGCGGTGAGGGGACGCGGGGGCTGCGGGCGGGCACGGGGGCGGCAGGGGGCCGGCGGCGGCCGGGCCCTGTGACCGCCGGGTCGCCGGCCGGGCTCTCGGGTCGGGTCCGGGGGTGCCGGGGGTTCGGTCCCGGCCGGCGGGGTCGCGGACGCTAGCGCTGCGGGTGGCCCCCGGTCACCGCGCCCGCGTGGTCCTCCGCGTCGGCCCGCGCCAGGCTGCGCGCGCGGCGGGCGGGGCCGTGCCAGCCGCAGGTGCAGTGGGCCAGGCAGAACCGGCCCTTTTCCATGGTGGTCGTGTGGTGGTCCTGATCGGGGGCGACGGGGTCGTCCTGCTCGGTCACAGGGTCAACGGTAGCGCGGGAAGCCCCCTGCGTGACGGGGGCACTTACCCGTCGTTAACCGGACGACAGGGGTCCAGTGGCGGACGTACCGGTGGTGGGCAGGCGATGGCTGAGCAGCGGTGGCGGCAACGGCGGCTGAGGGATGCGGGCGTCGCCGTCGGGGTGGCGGCATGCCTGTGTGCCGGCGGGTGTTCCGGGCGCGATGCCGTCGCGGGCGACGCGCGCGCCGGTGGGGATCCGGTGCAGACGCTCCGGGCAGCCGCCGACCGGCTGGTGGAGGCGGGCAGTTCGAAGGCCCGGACGTCCATGGAGATGGCCACCGGGGGGACCCGGGTGACCATCCGCGGGGCGGGCGTGTACGACTACCGCCGGCAGATGGGCCGGCTCACCGTGGTGCTGCCGCAGGATCCGGCGGGGAGCAGCGAGCACCGCCCCATCACCGAACTCCTGGCCCCCGGGGCGCTGTTCATGAAGAACCGGGGCGCCGGGGTGCCCGCGGACAAGTGGGTGCGGGTGGAGACCGCCGGGCTGTCCGACGGGAACCTGGTCACCGGCGGGGCCACCGACCCGTACGCCGCCGCGGAGTTGCTGCGCGGGGCGCGGTCGGCGACGTACCTCGGCCGCACCGAGGTGGCGGGGGCCGAGGTGCGGCACTACCGCGGCACCGCCGATCTCGGGGAGGCGGCGACGCGGGCGTCCGAGGCGGGCAGGGGGCCGTTGCGGGCCGCGGCGAAAGGGTTCGCCACCGCGGTCGTGCCGTTCGACGTGTACCTCGACGACGCGGGACGCATCCGCAAGGTCCGTCACCGGTTCAGTTTCGTCAACGGGCAGCGGAAGGACGCCGTGGCCGTCGCCTCGACGACGCTGCTGTACGACTTCGGCGCCCCGGCCGACGTACGGTTGCCGAAGAGCGAGGACATCTACGCCGGGAAGATCGCCGAGTGAGCGGCCGGGCGCCGGACCGGGGCGGCGCGGCGGCCGGGTGGCCGGGTGCGTGGCCAGGACTAGCCCTTCCGTGCCATGCGCGGCGCACCGGTCGCTCCCTACTCTAGGAAGCCGGTAACGGCAGAGATGAGGTGATGCATGTGGCTCCGGTCGGCGGTACGGCGGTTCAGGACCACGTGGCCCTCGCCGAGATCGAGCTGTGCGGAGAGCTGATCATCGCGGCCTCGGCCGCGGACGAGGACCGGCTCAGCCTGGCGAGCATCGACGAGGTGCTGAGGGTCGCCGAGGAACGGGAACGCGATCCCGGGCGCTGAGCGTCAGGTCCGCAGCAGGCGGGCGATCGCCTTGGTCGCCTCTTCCACCTTGGCGTCGATCTCGTCGCCGCCCTTGAGGGCCGCGTCGGCGACGCAGTGGCGCAGGTGCTCCTCCAGCAGTTGCAGGGCGAAGGACTGCAGGGCCTTGGTGGAGGCGGAGACCTGGGTGAGTATGTCGATGCAGTAGACGTCCTCGTCGACCATCCGCTGCAGCCCCCGGATCTGGCCCTCGATGCGCCGCAGCCGCTTGAGGTGCTCGTCCTTCTGCTCGTGGTATCCGTGCACGCCGCGGTCGTGGTCGGTCACCACGTTCGTGCCGACCGCTTCCGCGGCGGCGGAGGGCGCACCTGCGCCGGCCCCGGTGGTCGTCATCGCGTCCTCCACGGTGTAAGGGAAAAACGGGCATATACCCCTGGCGGGTATATAGTAGCGAAGTTCACCGGTAAGAAGGGGTCGCAGCCCCCGTGCCGAACACTCTGCCCCATGGGCGACACTGGGGAACGGCCCGATAGCCGAGGCCGGATGATGCGCCTAGCATCAGCCTGACCGAAAACCGATGCATCCCGAGGACCCCACGTGCGCTTTCGTCTGACCCCCAGGGAGACGAGCTTCTATGACATGTTCGCCGCATCCGCGGACAACATCGTCACCGGCTCGAAGCTCCTGATGGAACTGCTCGGGGCGGACACCTCCGCCCGGGCCGAGATCGCAGAGCGTATGCGGGCCGCGGAACACGCAGGCGACGATGCCACGCACGCGATCTTCCACCAGCTGAACTCCTCGTTCATCACGCCGTTCGACCGCGAGGACATCTACTCCCTCGCATCGTCCCTCGACGACATCATGGACTTCATGGAGGAGGCCGTCGACCTGGTCGTCCTCTACAACGTCGAGGAACTGCCCAAGGGCGTCGAGCAGCAGATCGAGGTGCTGGCGCGGGCTGCGGAGCTCACCGCCGAGGCCATGCCGCACCTGCGGACCATGGACAACCTCACCGAGTACTGGATCGAGGTCAACCGGCTGGAGAACCAGGCCGACCAGATCCACCGCAAGCTGCTCGCCCACCTCTTCAACGGCAAGTACGACGCCATCGAGGTCCTCAAGCTGAAGCAGATCGTGGATGTGCTGGAGGAGGCCGCCGACGCCTTCGAGCACGTGGCCAACACGGTGGAGACCATCGCGGTCAAGGAGTCCTGAGCGGCACCATGGACACCTTCGCCCTGGTCGTGACCATCACGGTCGCGCTCTTCTTCACGTACACCAACGGTTTCCACGACTCCGCCAACGCCATCGCCACCTCCGTCTCCACGCGGGCGCTGACCCCGCGGGCGGCGCTGGCGATGGCCGCCGTCATGAATCTGGCCGGTGCCTTCCTGGGCTCCGGGGTCGCCCACACGGTGAGCAGCGGCCTGATTCAGACACCCGAGGGATCGAAGGGGATGGGCATCCTCTTCGCCGCCCTCCTCGGGGCGATCCTGTGGAACCTGATCACCTGGTACTTCGGCCTTCCCTCGTCCTCCTCCCACGCTCTGTTCGGAGGCCTGGTCGGCGCGGCGCTCGCCGGCGGCACGCAGGTTATCTGGTCCGGGGTCATCGACAAGGTCATCATCCCCATGGTGGTCTCCCCGGTGGTCGGCCTGATCGTCGGCTACCTCGTCATGTGCGCGATCATGTGGATCTTCCGGCGGACCAATCCGCACAAGGCCAAGCGCGGCTTCCGCATCGCCCAGACCGTGTCGGCCGCCGGGATGGCGCTCGGGCACGGCCTCCAGGACGCCCAGAAGACCATGGGTGTCGTGGTGATGGCACTGGTCATCGCCGATGTGCAGGGTGTCGACGACCCGATTCCGGTCTGGGTGAAGATCGCCTGTGCCGTGATGATGTCGCTCGGCACGTACGCGGGCGGCTGGCGCATCATGCGCACCCTGGGCCGCAAGATCATCGAGCTCGACCCGCCGCAGGGGTTCGCCGCCGAGGCGACGGGCGCGTCGATCATGTTCGCCACCGCCTACATCTTCAAGGCGCCGATCTCCACGACCCACGTGATCACCTCCGCGATCATGGGCGTCGGGGCGACGAAGCGGCTGAACGCCGTGCGCTGGGGCGTGGCCAAGAACATCGTCATGGGCTGGTTCATCACCATGCCGGCGGCGGCACTCGTGGCGGCCGGCGCCTTCGGCGTGGTGAACCTGGCATTCCTCTAGGGGCCGGTGGTGCGAGGGCGGAGCCTGCCGCACGACGCGCGACGGCTCCCTGGCCGGGGCCGCCCGGCAGGCAGCGGTGCCGCACGCCGGACCGGTGGGGTCCACCGGCGCGCGGACCTCGTCCACCACGGCACCGGGAACCCCGCGGTCCCTGCGCTGGCGCCCCGCCGCAGGAGCTTCAGCCTCCCCGGCCCTGCCGCAGGGAGGATCGTTTCGGCCGGTGGCGTCGTCCCGGCCGTTCCGCACACCGTGACCGGTGCGGTCGTTTCGGCCCGACGATGCAGGGGCCCGCCCCCTGGGAGCCAGGGGGCGGGCCCTTCTGCGTCCCCGCGGTGGCACCGCCATGCAGCACCGCGAGGGGTCTTCACCGGCTTCGTCCGGGGCCGGCGCCGTCCGCGCCGGCGGCCGGATCAGCCGAAGCGGCCGGAGATGTAGTCCTCGGTCGCCTGGACCGACGGGTTGGAGAAGATCCGCTCCGTGTCGTCGATCTCGATCAGCTTGCCGGGCTGACCGACGGCGGCGAGGTTGAAGAACGCGGTGCGGTCCGAGACACGGGCCGCCTGCTGCATGTTGTGCGTCACGATGACGATCGTGAAGCGCTCCTTCAGCTCACCGATCAGGTCCTCGATGGCGAGGGTGGAGATCGGGTCCAGGGCCGAGCAGGGCTCGTCCATCAGCAGGACCTTCGGCTGCACGGCGATCGCCCGCGCGATGCACAGGCGCTGCTGCTGGCCGCCGGAGAGACCGGAGCCCGGCTTGTTCAGGCGGTCCTTGACCTCGTTCCAGAGGTTGGCGCCCTGGAGCGACTTCTCGACGATGTCGTTCAGCTCGCTCTTGCGGTAGTTGCCGTTCAGGCGCAGGCCCGCCGCCACGTTGTCGAAGATCGACATGGTGGGGAAGGGGTTCGGGCGCTGGAAGACCATGCCGACCTCGCGGCGGACGGAGACCGGGTCCACGCCGGCGCCGTACAGGTCCTCGTCGTCGAGCAGCACCTTGCCCTCGACCCGGCCGCCGGGGGTGACCTCGTGCATGCGGTTGAGGGTGCGCAGGAACGTCGACTTGCCGCAGCCGGAGGGGCCGATGAACGCGGTCACCGTGCGCGGCTCGATGGTCATCGAGATGTCGTCGATCGCCTTGTGGGAGCCGTAGTAGGCGGACAGTCCGCTGACGTCGATTCGCTTCGCCATTGCTTCTTCACTTCCAAACAGTCGCTGTGGGGGTCGCCGTCAGCGACCGGCCCCGCGGCGGTAGCCGCTCAGTGTTGGCTCGGGGCCTTCCAACGGGCGATGCCGCGGGCCACCAGGTTGAGGATCATCACGAAGGCGATCAGGGCGAGTGCCGCCGCCCACGCACGGTCGTACGCCGCGTTGGCGCCCGAGCTGTTCGCGTACTGCTGGTAGATGTACAGCGGCAGCGAGGCCTGCGGGTCCTCGAAGGGGTTGTTGTTGATGAAGTTCGTGCCCCAGACCAGCAGCAGCATCGGAGCGGTCTCGCCGGTGATGCGCGCGACCGCGAGCATCACGCCCGTGGTGATGCCGCCGATGGAGGTCGGCAGGACCACCTTGAGGATGGTGCGCCACTTCGGTACGCCGAGCGCGAGGGAGGCCTCGCGCAGCTCGTTCGGTACGAGCTTGAGCATCTCCTCGGTGGAACGGACCACGACCGGCATCATCAGGATCGACAGGGCCAGCGAACCGGCGAAGCCGGAGTAGCCCATGTCGAGGATGAGGATCCAGAAGCTGAGGATGAACAGACCGGCGACGATCGACGGGATGCCCGTCATGACGTCGACGAAGAAGGTGATGGCTTTGGCGAGCCTGCCCTTGCCGTACTCGACCAGGTAGATCGCGGTGAGCACGCCGATCGGCACGGAGATCAGGCTGGCGAGGCCGACCTGCTCCAGCGTGCCGATGATCGCGTGGTAGATGCCGCCGCCGGGCTCGGTGTCGGCGACCACGCCCATGGAGTGGGTCAGGAAGTAGACGTCGAAGACCTTCACGCCGCGCTTGACGGTCTCCCACACCAGGGAGGCCAGCGGGATCACGGCGAGGAGGAAGGCGACCCAGATGAGACTGGTCGCGATGCGGTCCCTGGCCTGCCGGCGGCCCTCGACCCTCGCGGCGATCCCGTAGGTCGCGACGACGAAGACGACCGCGGCGATCAGGGCCCACTGGATGGAGCTGTGCAGTCCGGCGGCCGCGCTGGTACCGAGGCCGACCGCGACGCTGCCGGCGATGATCGCCAAGGGGGACCACTTGGGCAGGTGGCCGCCGCGCAGCGTGCTCCGGTGCTTGCTCGTGAGGGTGGTGCTCATGCGTTGGCCCCCGAGTACTCGGCACGGCGGGCGATGATCAGGCGGGCCGCACCGTTGACCAGAAGGGTGATGACGAACAGGACGAGACCGGAGGCGATCAGCGCGTCACGCCCCTGCTCGGTCGCCTCGCCGAACTTGCTGGCGATGTTCTGGGCGAAGGTGCCGCCGCCCGGGTCGAGCAGGCTGGCCTTGATCTCGAAGGTCGGGGAGAGCACGGTGGCCACCGCGATGGTCTCGCCGAGTGCGCGGCCGAGGCCCAGCATCGAGGCGGAGATCACGCCGGAGCGGCCGAAGGGGAGCACCGACATGCGGACGACTTCCCAGCGGGTGGCGCCGAGGGCGAGCGCGGCCTCCTCGTGCATCCGGGGCACCTGGCGGAAGACCTCGCGGCTCACGTTGGTGATGATCGGCAGGATCATGATCGCGAGCAGGATGCCGACGGTGAGCAGGGAGCGCGGGGCGCCGCCCTGCCAGTCGAAGATGCCGGTCCAGCCGAGGTAGTCGTCGAGCCAGCCGTAGAGGCCGTCCAGGTTCGGGACGAGGATGAGGGCGCCCCACAGGCCGTAGACGATCGACGGCACGGCGGCGAGGAGGTCGATGACGTACGCGATGGGGCCGCTGAGGCGGCGGGGCGCGTAGTGCGTCAGGAAGAGGGCGATACCGACGGCCACCGGGACCGCGAGGGCCATGGCGATGATCGAGGAAACGATTGTGCCGAAGACCAGGACCGCGATGCCGAAGTCCGGCGGGGTGACGTTGGTGTTCCACTCGAAGGTGGTGAAGAAGTTGCCCGTGTTGTCCGGGAGGACCTTGAAGGACCGGTAGGTCAGGAAGACCGCGATCGAGGCCATGATCAGCAGAAGCAGAATGCCCGAGCCGCGGGACAGACCGAGGAAGATCCGGTCACCGGGTCGGGTGGCGCCGCGAACGCTGCGCTTCTGGTCGGACTGGCCGGGCCGTGGACTGGGCGGAGGTGCTGTTTTGGTGTGCGTCGATATGTCCATGAGGTTCTCCGGTCTGCGGAGCCGCTCGTGGTGGGCGGCTCGGGCGGGGCCGGGTGGCGGCCCCTGGCGGCGGTGCACCGGATGGTGCGGTCCGGACCCGGGTGGCGGATCCGGACCGCACGCTCAGGTCAGCTCAGGTTCGCGATGGCCTCGCGGACCTTGGTGGCGATGTCGCCCGCGAGCGGGGCGTAGCCGGCGTCGGAGAGGATGCTCTGGCCGTCCTCGCTGGCGATGTAGGTGAGGAAGGACTTCACGGCCGGCAGGGTGTCGGCCTTGTTGCCCTTGTCGCAGACGATCTCGTACGTGACCAGGCTGATCGGGTACGCGCCCGGGGTGGACGGGTTGTAGTCCAGCTGGAGGGCGAGGTCGTCGCCGGTGCCGACGATCTTGGCGGCGCCGATCGCCTTGGAGGCGTTCTCGGTGGTCGCCGCGACCGGCTCGGCGGCGGCGGTCTTGATCTCCACGGCCTTCATGCCGTCGGCGACGTAGGACAGCTCGAAGTAGGAGATGGCGCCCTCGGTCTGCTTCACCTGCTGGGCCAGGCCGGAGGAGCCCTGCGCGGACTGGCCGCCCTTGGCCTTCCAGCTCTTGCCGGGCTCGTACTGCCAGTCGCCGGCGGCCTTGAGGTACTTGGTGAAGTTGTCGGTGGTGCCGGACTCGTCCGAGCGGTGGAACGCCTGGATCTTCAGGTCGGGCAGCTTGACGCCGGGGTTCAGCGCCGCGATGGCCTTGTCGTTCCAGTTGGAGATCTCGCTGTTGAAGATCTTGGAGAGCGTCTTGGCGTCGAGGACGAGGGTGTCCACGCCCGGCACGTTGTAGCCGACCGCGATCGGGCCGCCGACCATGGGCAGGTCGATGGCCTGGCCGCCGGAGCAGACCTTCTTCGACTCGGTGATCTCGTCGGGCTTCAGCGCGGAGTCCGAACCGGCGAAGGCGGTCTGGCCCTGCAGGAAGTTCGTGATGCCGGCGCCGGAGCCGTTGGCGTTGTAGTTGATCTGCACGCCGTTGCAGGCGGCCGTGTACTGCTTCACCCAGGCGTCGATGGCGTTCTTCTGCGCCGAGGAGCCGGCGACCTGAAGCTGGCCCTTCGCGTCGTCGCACTTGATGTTGCTGGCCGGAGCGCTGGCGGCGCCGCTGCTGCTGCTGCCGCTGCTGTTCTTGTCGCCCGTGTCGTCCGAGCCGCACGCCGTGAGGGCCAGGGCGCCGGAGACGGCAAGTGCGCCGAGGGCGAGGGCCCGCCGGTTCATGCGCTGAAGCTTCACTGAGGAACGTCCTTCCGGGAGCCGCCGTCCTGAATTCGGCGGCGTGCGAAGTCTTTGGTCATGCGGGCGCGTCCTCGAGACCGCGGTCCGCACCGGGTAAGGCCGAAATTAGGCAGATCAGGTGAAGCCGCCTGTGGACGTAAATGAACGGCGGGTGAACCCCTGTGGACGGTGCGGTTAGGTCACGGAAGGCTTACGCCGAGGACACGGCGGGGTTCCGGGCTCTGTTCGGCGCACGGCCGTGATGCGGCTGCGGTGCGGCCGCCTCGCGGGGCGTGCGGTACGGGCGGGGTCCGCGCCGGGTGCGGCCGTGGCCGGGGTGCCGCGGGGCGGGGTGCGGCTGGGCGCGGCGGGGTGCTGTGGGGTTGCGGCGGGGTTACGGCGGTGGGGGGTCGGGATCGCGGTCGGGGCCGTGGTCGGGGTGTGGGCTTCGTTCGGGTGCCATGCGATCACGGCTTGTCCGATATGTCCATCGGGTACGTCCGTCGAGCCACTGGGGCCTGTCGCAGGAACGGCGCCCGTCGCGCGACGCCCGGTTCAGGTGTGCGTGTGTGCCGGGCGTCGCGACGGGGCGAACCTTCCCGTGCGCGGCACTACGTCGTGCGCAGCGCGTCCAGCAGCGCGTCCACCAGGTCGCGGTCCCTCGGCTGGGTGAGCCGGTTCCGGGCGGCCACCGGCGGCAGCCAGAGGAGCCGGTCCACCTCCGTGTTGGGCGTGAAACCGCCCCCCGCGGCCTCGGCCGCCCAGTACCGCACCCGCTTGGGACGGCCGTTCGCGGTGTAGTGCAGGGTCAGCAGTTCGTGGCCCGGCACGGCCCGGTGGCCGGTCTCCTCCGCCACCTCGCGCAGGGCGCCGGCGAGCGGGTCCTCCTCGCGCTTCAGCTTGCCCTTGGGATGCGACCAGTCGTCGTACTTGGGCCGGTGGACGAGGCAGATCTCCAGCCCGTCGCCCACCGGGGAGCGGCGCCACAGAACGCAGCCCGCCGCCTGCACCGTGCTGTCCTCGGGAGTGCTCACCGGGCGCTCACCGCCTCCTCGGTCCGGTCGCTCGACCTGGTCGTTCCGCCTGCGCTCGCGTATCGCCTCACCGCCGCCGTTCGTGGCGGCCACCGCACCACCCGAGGGTGCCCGCCTCAGGCGGTGCCCACCGCTTCCCTCCGCCAGCACTGCTGGAACGCGTACCGCGCCGCCTCCACCTCATGCCGCTGGTCGGCATGGAGCACACCGAGCGCGTACGCCGTCGCCGGGGCGATCCGCGGCGTGCGGGCCGCCTGCGCCGCAGCCGCCGCGGCCTCCGAGGCGTCGCGGTGCCGGTCGAGCGCCTGGCCGGCCTGGAGCAGCCGCACGTCCACCGTCCCGTCGCCGCCGGCGAGCACCTCCCCGGCGTACCGGTGCAGGCGCAGCAGCAGCCGTACCTGGTGCCAGGGCGCGTCCTGCGGATGCGGGGAGGGATCCGGTGACAGACCGTGGATCAGTGCTTCCGCGTTGTAGGGGTGGCCGGCGGTGACCAGGGGCAGCGCGGCCACGGCGTCCGTGAGCCGTTCCTCGGCCGCGGCGGCGTGGGGGCGCAGCTCGGTGGTGGCCGCGGCGGAGGTGAGGGGGACCTCGCTGGCGAGTAAGGCCACCTTGTCCGCGACGGCGTGGAAGCGGCTGCTGCCCAGGGCCTGGAGCGCCGTGGAGTGGGCCCGGGTCCGGGCGAGCGTGAGCTGGCGATCGAGCAGCGCGCCCGCCTTCGCCGCGCCGACGGTGAGGTTCCCGCGTTCCGTCGTGGCAGCCGGGCGGATGGGGGCCGTGGCGCCGCCGGGCGCCTCTCCGGCGCCCGGGTGTGCGCGTGTCGCGGTACCACCACCGCCCGCCCGGTCCGCGTCGGCGGCACGCGGCGGGACGGGCGCGCCCGTCCCCGGCGCGCCCGCCTGCACCGGTACCACCGCCGCCCCGGACAGCCGCTGGAGGGCGCCCAGGAGCCGCTCCAGGCGGGCCTGGTACGCGTGCTCCAGGGCCAGCGTCCCCGACAGCCACGCCAGCTCGGGGCGGATCTCCTCGGACCAGTCCGGGTCGAGGAGGGGGCGGTAGGTGTGCAGGCTGCCGCTGATCCGGCGGGCCGAGCGGCGCAGGGCACGTGCCGCGTCGGCGGACCCCTGCGTACCGGAGGCCGCCGCCGTACCGCCGGTCTCCCGGTGCAGGCGCAGAGCGCGGAGGAACTCCGTGGCCTGTGCCCGGAGGTACTCCGCGAGGGCTGTTCCGGTGGGGGCGCCTTCCTGCCCGGGCGATGCCGGGAGCGCGGGGGACGTCCCGGCCCCGGGGTCCGTCAGGTCATGGTGTCGCATTGCCACGCCGGCGCCTCCGGGCGTCTATGAGCATCTCCTGGACGTTGCGCAGGGGCTGTCCGTCCGCGTCGGTCGAGTGCCGGGTCCACTCGCCGTCCGGGCCGAGGTGCCAGGACACGGTGGTGTCGGCCATGCCGGTCTCCAGCAGCCGGTTGAGGGCGGCCCGGTGGGCGGGGTCGACGACCCGGACCAGCGCCTCGATACGGCGGTCCAGGTTGCGGTGCATCATGTCGGCGCTGCCGATCCACACCTCGGGCTCGCCGCCGTTCCCGAAGGCGAACACCCGCGAGTGCTCCAGGAAGCGGCCGAGGACGGAGCGGACCCGGATGTTCTCCGACAGGCCCGCCACGCCCGGGCGCAGCGCGCAGATGCCGCGTACCCACACGTCGACCGGCACACCCGCCTGGGACGCCCGGTACAGGGCGTCGATGACGGCCTCGTCGACCATCGAGTTGACCTTGATGCGGATGTAGGCGGGACGCCCGGCGCGGTGGTGCTGTATCTCCTTGTTGACCCGCGAGACCAGACCGTCGCGCAGCGACTTGGGCGCCACCAGCAGGCGGCGGTAGGTCTCCCGGCGCGAGTAACCCGACAGGCGGTTGAACAGGTCGGACAGGTCGGCGCCGACCTGCGGGTCGGCCGTCAGCAGGCCGAGGTCCTCGTACAGGCGCGCCGTCTTGGGGTGGTAGTTGCCGGTGCCGACGTGGCTGTAGCGCCTGAGTGTCTCGCCCTCCTGGCGCACGACGAGGGACAGCTTGCAGTGGGTCTTCAGGCCCACCAGGCCGTAGACGACGTGGCAGCCGGACTCCTCCAGCTTGCGCGCCCACTTGATGTTGGCGTGCTCGTCGAAGCGGGCCTTGATCTCGACCAGCACCAGGACCTGCTTGCCGGCCTCCGCGGCGTCGATGAGGGCGTCGACTATCGGTGAGTCGCCGGAGGTGCGGTACAGGGTCTGCTTGATGGCCAGCACGTCCGGGTCCCCGGCGGCCTGCTCCAGGAAGGCCTGCACGGAGGTGGAGAAGGAGTCGTAGGGGTGGTGCAGCAGCACGTCCCGCTGGCGCAGCGCCGCGAAGATGTCGGGCGCGGACGCCGACTCGACCTCGGCGAGATCGCGGTTGGTGCCGGCGACGAACTTCGGGTACTTCAGCTCCGGCCGGTCGAGGCTGTGGATGCGGAAGAGGCCCGTGAGGTCCAGCGGGCCGGGCAGCGGGTACACCTCGGCCTCGGAGATCTTCAGCTCGCGGACCAGCAGGTCCAGCACCTCGCGGTCGATGGACTCCTCGACCTCCAGGCGCACCGGCGGTCCGAAGCGGCGCCGCATGAGCTCCTTCTCCAGGGCCTGGAGCAGGTTCTCGGCGTCGTCCTCCTCGACCTCCAGGTCCTCGTTCCGGGTGAGGCGGAAGGCGTGGTGCTCCAGCACCTCCATGCCCGGGAACAGCTCCTCCAGGTGCGCGGCGATGACGTCCTCGATGGGGACGTACCGGCCCGGGGAGGCCTCCAGGAAGCGCGACAGCAGCGGCGGCACCTTCACCCGCGCGAAGTGCTTGTGTCCGCTGACCGGGTTGCGTACGACGACGGCGAGGTTGAGCGAGAGACCGGAGATGTAGGGGAAGGGGTGCGCGGGGTCGACCGCGAGCGGGGTGAGGACCGGGAAGATCTGGTGCCGGAAGAGCGTGAACAGGCGGGCCTGCTCCTTCTCGGCCAGCTCGTTCCAGCGGACCAGGTGGATGCCCTCCTCCGCGAGGGCGGGCGCCACGTCCTCGTGGAAGCACGCGGCGTGCCGGGCCATCAGCTCGCGCGAGCGCGCCCAGATCATCTCCAGCACCTCGCGCGGCTGGAGCCCGGACGCGGAGCGCGTGGCGACACCGGTGGCTATGCGCCGCTTCAGACCTGCCACGCGGACCATGAAGAACTCGTCCAGATTGCTGGCGAAGATCGCCAGGAAGTTGGCGCGCTCCAGGAGGGGCGTGTTCGGGTCCTCGGCGAGTTCCAGGACGCGCTCGTTGAAGGCGAGCCAGCTGCGCTCCCGGTCCAGGAAACGCCCCTGTGGCAACGGCGCGCCGTCGGCCTGAGACTCCTCGTAGGCGTCGAGGTCGGCGTCGATGTCCGGTTCCAGGTCGGAGACCGCCCCCGCGGCGATGTGCGGGCGGTGCGCGGCGATGGAGCCCACGGAGGGCTGCGGGTGCTGGACCTGTGCCTGGGTGTCTGACTGACTCATGAACCCATTCTTCCGCGCCAGCAGCGATACAGGCGCGTCGGAACGTGCGGGCGGGAGCGCGGCGGCGGTCCCCTCGGGGGGCGGCGAAGGCTCTGGCACGGCGGGCTTCATTGGCCGAGCGTCGCAAGCTCGTCTGAATCGATGGTTACGGAGACATGACGTACGGATAGCGGGGAGCGGCTCCGGAGGCACGGGAGCCGGGGCCGGAGGCAGCGGGCGGGACCGCTCGGGCCCGGTGGGGGAGGGGGGACGGGCCGGGTTCGCGGAGCGGTGCACGGAGGGTGACCAGGCGGGCCGCGCGGCGCTGAACGGATGCCGGGCGGGACGTCCGGGCCGGGGCTCGGTCCGGACGGACGGGCAGGTGCGCCGGGCTGCCCGGCCCTTCCGGCGGATCTCGGCTACGCCGGAGGCGCCTGGCCCGCCGGACGGGACGCTCATCATGGGTTGCCGGACGTCCCGGACCCCGGGAAGGCGTACCGGGCGGGGAGCGGGACAGGGGCGGGGAATTCGTCGGCGGATGCGTGAACCGATCGGCGGGTCCCGTCCGATGAGGAGATGTGAGCGAAACGAGAAGCGACGGGGAGCTGCTGCGGGCCATCGCGGCAGACGGGGACCGTCACGCCTTCGAGGAGCTGTACCGGCGGTACGCGCCGTGGCTCGCTGCGCGCATGCGCAGCCGCTGTGCCGACGCCGGGATAGTCGACGACGTCGTACAGGAGACGTTCCTCCAGGTGTGGCGGGGCAGCGCCCGCTATCGCGAGGAGGGCGACGTGGCCGGCTGGCTGTGGCGCATCGGCTCGCGCCGGCTGGTCGACGCGCTGCGCGGCGACGGCGCCCGCGGCCGGCTGCGGCAGGCGCTGGCGCGGCTGCGGCACCGGGACGAGGCGTCGGCGGAGGAACGCGTGCTCGCGGGGGTGGAGCACGGGGACCTCGCCGGCGCCCTCATAGGGCTGTCGCCCGAACTCCGTGCCGTTCTCCAGGCAACCGTCATCGACGGGCTCAGCACCCGGGAGGCGGCCGTCGTCCTCGGCATCCCGCCCGGCACGGTCAAGACGCGGGCGCACCGGGCCCGCAAGCAACTGCGGGAGGCGCTGGCATGACGTGGCACGTGGCAGAAGAGGACCTGCGCGCGTACGTACGGAGTGACCTCGCGCCGCCGCTGCTGTGGTCGGCCGACACCCACCTCACCGCCTGCGCGGACTGCCGCGCCCTTCTGGCGGACCTGAGCGACCCGGTCGCGCTGGACACCGGCTGGGAGCGGCTGGACGCCGAGCTGGACGCGCCCCGGCGCGGTGTGTTCGAGGGGTTGCTGGTGCGGTGCGGGATCTCCGACCACTCCGCGCGGCTGCTGGCGGCCACCCCGGTCCTGCGCCGGTCGTGGCTGCTGGCGGTGGTGTTCGTGCTGACGACGACCGTGCTCATGGTCCGCCTCGCGGACAACCCGGGTCTCTTCCTCGGCCTGGCCCCGCTGCTGCCGCTGGCCGGGGTGGCGCTGTCCTACGGCCCCGTCCTCGACCCGACGTACGAGATGGCCGTCGTCGCCCCGCTGCACGGCTTCCGGCTGCTGATGCTGCGCACCGTCGCCGTCCTCAGCGCGGGCCTCGTCCTCAACGGCCTGGCCACGCTCGCCCTGCCGGCCTACGGGCTGCGGGCTCTGGCCTGGCTGCTGCCCGCGCTCGCCCTCACCGCGACCGGGCTCGCGCTCACCCCCCGCCTCGGCCCGGTCCTGGGCCCCGCGCTGGTCGGCGTGGTCTGGACGGCACTGCTGCTGATCGCCCGGGTGCGGGCCCACGGCACGCCCGCGCCGTTCACCGCGGCCGGACAGCTCGTGGCCGCACTGGTCGCCGCCGTGGCCGTCTGGCTGCTGATCCGGCTCCGCGAACGCTTCGACTCCACCTCCGCCCACACACCGTTCGCCGGCTTCACCCACGGGAGCGCCGCATGACCGTCACCGTCTCCGCCTCCGGGCTGACCCTCCGCTACGGCGGCACCCGAGCCCTCGACGAGGTCTCCCTGAGCCTGCGCCCCGGGGTGACCGGTCTGCTCGGGCCCAACGGCGCCGGCAAGACCACCCTGCTGCGGGTCCTCGCCACCGCCGTGCCCGCCGACCGGGGCTCCTTCACCGTCCTCGGGCATGCCCCCGGCAGCGCGGCCGGCCGGCAGAACCTCCGGCGCGCCCTCGGCTACCTGCCGCAGAACCCCGGCTTCCACCCGGACTTCTCGGCGTTCGAGTTCGTCGACTACGTGGCGATCCTCAAGGAGCAGACCGACCGCACCGCCCGCCATCGCGAGGTGCGGCGGGTCCTCGACGCCGTGGACCTGTCCGACGTGCGCGGCCGGCGTCTGAAGCGGCTGTCCGGCGGCATGCGGCAGCGGGTCGCCCTGGCCGCCGCGCTCGTCGGAGATCCCGGCTTCCTCGTCCTGGACGAGCCCACCGTCGGCCTCGACCCCGAGCAGCGGGTGCGTGTCCGCGAGCTGATCGCCCAGGCGGGCGAGGGCCGCACGGTGCTGCTCTCCACCCACCAGACCGAGGACGTGGCGATGCTCTGCCACCGGGTGATCGTCCTGGCCCGCGGCCGGGTCCGCTTCGAGGGGACCCCGGCCGAGCTGACCGCGCGGGCGGCCGGCCGGGTGTGGAGCAGCGCCGCACGGGACCCGGGCGCACGCGCCGGCTGGCGCACCGGCACCGGAACCTTCCGCAACGTCGGCGACCCCCCGAAGGGCGCCGATCTCCTCGACCCCGCCCTGGAGGACGGCTACCTGCTCACCCTCGACGACCCGGACGCTGCCGACGGCACACAGCAGGGGGAGGCCGCGGCGTGAGCATGACGACGATGCCGCCCGCGCCCGAGGTCACCGGGCGGCCCTCCGCCGGGGACCGCCCCTGGGCGGCGGTCCTCGCCCTCGCCCGCTTCGAGGCGCGCGAACTGCTGCTGAACATCCCGGTCCTCGTCCTCCTGGTCCTCTACCTCGGCTACTCCCTCTACGGCCTGGTGACCGCCGAGCAGGACGGCATGACGGACTATCCCGTGCTCCAGAACGCCGACCGGGCCTCCCAGACGGCGCCACAGCTCGTCGCCCTCGCGGTGCTGCTGTGCGTCAACCACGCGGTGCTGCGATCCCGGCGCCACGGAACCGACCGGCAGTTCGACGTCCTGCCTGTGCAGCCCTGGCGGCGCACCCTCGCCCACGCCCTGTCGGCCGTGCCGTTCGCGGGGCTCGTCGCCGTCGTCGTCGGCGCCGAGTTCGCCTGGGCGGCGAGCAAGCCGGGCGCGGTCGGGCACGGCTCGTTCTTCGAGCTGGCGGTCGCCCCGCTGTCGGTGCTGCTCGCCGGAGTCGTCGGGGCCCTGCTCGCCCGCCTGATCCACTCCGCCTTCGCGGCCCCGCTCTTCGTGGTCGGCCTGTACGTCCTGCTGGCCGTGTTCTCCATCCCCTCCAGCGGGTCCGACCCGCACTGGCTGCACTGGCTGTCCCCCGTCGTCCCGGAGTCGGGTGGCGACCCGCTCCCCTCCGACCTGCTGGGCCGCCCCGCCGCGTGGCACGCGCTGTACCTGGTGGGCCTGACCGTCGCGCTGCTGTGCGGTGCGGTGGCGGCGAGCGGGCAGCGGACCCGCACGGTTGCCGTGGCGACTGCCGTGGCCCTCACCGCCACGGTCGCGGGCATCGCGGGGCAGTCCCCCGGCGACGCGCGGGACCTGGCGGCGGCCAGGGCGACGGCCTCCATCCGTCCGGAGGAGGTGCAGTCCTGCTCCGTCCGCGGCACCGTCACGTACTGCGCCTTCCCGGAGTGGAGCGGTCGCACGGCCGACTGGGCCGGGGTGGTCGAGCGGGTGCAGCAGTTGGCGGGTGGCCGGCGCGACCGGCTGACCGTGCGCCAGCGCCTCGAAGCGCGCTACGGCCTGACGAGCGATGCCGCGCTCACCCCGCTGACCGGGCCCGGGCAGGTCACCGTCGGCACCGCCTGGGGCGGCAACCGGGTCCCCGAGTTCGCGGTCGGCGTCGCGTCCGTCCTCGTGGCGGGCGACGAGGAGGCGGCGAGCGCGGTGTGCGACGCGCGGGCAGTGACGATCATGTGGCTGGCACTGGCCGCCCAGCCGGATCCGGTGAGTGCCTTCGTCCACGTCCGCCTGGACGACCGCACGGAGGGTTCCGGCTTCGTCCTCGCCCCCACGGACCCGCTCGGCATGAGTGCCGGAGAGACCGCCATGGTCCGCGCGTTGCTGGACAGGCCGGGTGAGGCCGTCGCCGCGGCGGTGCGCGACCACTGGGCGGAGCTCACCTCGCCGAAGACCTCCCTGACACGGGTCGCGCAGCTGCTGGACGTGAAGGCTCCGGAGAAGGAGGACAGTCGTGATGCGTGCGAGGCGTAGCCGCGGGGAGGGGCCCGCGGTGATCCACTCCCTGCTCCGCCCGACCGCCCGGGTGCTGCCCCGCGCACCCCTGACCGCGGGCGTCGCGCTGGGGCTGCTGGTGGCGGCCCTGCCGAGGCTGCTGCCGGACGCCGAGAGCCAGCTGCTCGGTCTCGCCCTGCTCAGAGCGACCGCGCTGGCCTTCGCCCTGGGCCTGACGTTCCTCCTGGACGAACCGGCCCGGCCCACGACGGAGGCGGTACCGACAGGACGGCAGGTCAGGACCTGGCTCCGCGCCGCTCTGGCCCTCCCCGCCGCGGCCCTCGGCTGGTGTGCCGCACTGCTGCTCATACCGCAAGCCGCGCGGCCACCGCTGGCCGATGTGACGGCCGAGGCGGCGGCCCTCACCGCGACCGCACTGGCGCTGGCGGCGGCAGCCGCCCGCCGCTCCTCGGAGACCCGGCCGGGCAGGATCGCGGTCCAGGTACTGCCGGTGCTCGTCGTCGCCGGGATCCTGCTGCCCGAACGGTGGGGCCTGTTCGTCGCCCCGGGCAGCCCGGAGTGGGACGCGGCACACGACCGATGGGCCGCGGTGCTGCTCGTGGCCCTGACCCTCTGGACGGCGAGTGTGCGCGAACCGATCCGCCGGAGGGCACTCCGGAACGGGTTCGGCAGGGGCATGCTGCGGCCGTAGCAGGACAGCCGCCTGGTTCCGTGGTGGTGCTCCGGCCCTGCAACCGGGGGCCCTACGTCTCCGTGCGGTACATGAGGTCCGCCTCGTAGGTGGTGAAGCCCATCTGCTCGTACACCGACACCGCCGCCTTGTTGTCGGCATCGACGTAGAGCATCGCCGTCGGCAGGCCCTGGGCGGCCAGATGCCGCAGTCCGACGACGGTGAGGGCCTTGCCGAGGCCGCCGCCCTGGTTGCCGGGGGCGACGCCGAGGACGTAGACCTCGCCGAGCTGCTCCTCCGCGTGGACCTTGGTCCAGTGGAAGCCGACGAGTTCGAGGTCGCCGTCGGTCTCCCGCTCGGCGAGGAAGAAGCCGGCGGGGTCGAACCAGGGCTCGGCCTTGCGGTCGTCGAGGTCGCGCTGGGTGAGCGAGCCTTGCTCGGGATGGTGGGCGAAGGCGGCGGCGTTGACGGCGAGCCAGGCGGTGTCGTCCTGGCCGGGGACGAAGCTGCGGATGGTGACGCCCTCGGGCAGCACCGGCTCGGGCAGGGCCAGGCCGGTCAACGGAAGGCGCATCTGACGCAGTTCACGGAACAGCGTCAGACCGAGGACCTGGGCCAGGTGACGGGCGGCGGAGTGGCCGCCGTGGGCCCACACCCGCAGTCGCTTGCCGGAGGCGGCGAGCAGCGCGGAGCCGAGGGCACGGCCGTGCCCCTGGCCGCGGTGGGCGGGGTGGACCACGAGTTCGGCTGCGGGGGCCTCGATCGGGTCGGTGTCCTCCAGCTGGGCGTATCCGACGAGGACGCCGTCGACGGTGAGCAACAGGTGGGAGACGCCCTCCCGTTCGCCGCCGCGCAGTTGCAGCCGGCCCTGCTCGGACACCGCCTGCTGGCCGTCGGTGCGGGTGGCCTCCGTGAGCAGGCCGAGCACGGCCTCGATCTGGTCCGGGGAGAGCGCGGAGACGGTCTCGATGGAGCGTGCGCCAGGGAGCCGTGCGGTGTCGTCGCTGGTCATGCGTACGAGCGTAAAGGGAGGAGACCCCAAAGTGTCGGCAGGCGGAGGGCAAAGGGAAACCAGGATGTAACCCCGAACCCCCTGTCGTGCTACGCGCGTTGACTCTAGGCTGCGCCCGGAACAGGGCCCGTCTCGGCATTTTCCGAAGGGCCCGGCAGAGCCACGGGACCAGGTGGCGCGCACCGCCACGCCCGGTCACGAGGGCGCAGACGACCCACAGGGGGGCGACTTTGTCAGCCACAGCACAGCCGAAGCCCAGACGTCGTACGTACCGCCGGCTCGCCGCGGCCGCCGTCGGCCTCGTCACCGCCGGCGCGCTCGCCGCGGCGCTGCCCGGCACGGCGGCGGCGGGTGAGAACCACGGAAAGCCGGGCGGCCACCGGCCGGGCCGCTACCAGGACGTACAGCTGCTGTCCTTCAACGACCTGCACGGCAACCTCGAACCGCCGTCCGGGTCCTCCGGCCGCGTCACCGAGCTGCAGCCGGACGGCACGACGAAGACGGTCGACGCGGGAGGCATGGAGTACCTGGCCACGCACCTCCGCGAGGCCCGCCAGGGCCACCGCTATTCCATCACCGCGGCGGCCGGCGACATGGTCGGCGCGTCGCCGCTGCTGTCGGGCCTGTTCCACGACGAGCCCACCATCGAGGCGCTGAACAAGCTGGACCTGGACGTCACCTCCGTGGGCAACCACGAGTTCGACGAGGGCTCGACGGAGCTGGCCCGCCTGCAGAACGGCGGCTGCCACCCCACGGACGGCTGCTCCACCGAGGACGGTTTCGCGGGCGCCGACTTCCCCTACCTCGCGGCGAACGTCCTCGACGACGCGACGGGCAAGCCGATCCTCAAGCCCTACTGGGTCTGGCGGAAGGGCGGCATCAAGATCGGGTTCATCGGCGTCACCCTGGAGGGCACCCCGGGCATCGTCTCCGCCGACGGCGTCAAGGGCCTGACCTTCAAGGACGAGGTCGAGACCATCAACAAGTACGCCAGGGTGCTGCAGCGACAGGGCGTGCAGTCGATCGTGGCCCTCATCCACGAGGGCGGCTACCCGGCGTCCTCGTCGTACAACTACGACTGTGACGCGTCGGGCGCGGGTGACGGGATCTCCGGCCCCATCGTCGACATCGCCAAGAACATCACGCCGGCGGTCGACGCGCTGGTGACGGGGCACACCCACCGGGCGTACGTCTGCACGATCCCCGACCCGGCGGGCCGTCCCCGCATGGTGACGTCGGCCGCGTCCTACGGCCGCCTCTACACCGACACGACGCTGACGTACGACCGCCGGACCCGTGACATCGTCCGCACGTCGGTGAAGTCGGCGAACCGCGCGGTCACCCGTGACGTCCCCAAGGCGGCGGACATGACCTGCCTGATCGGCAGGTGGAACGCCCTCGCCGCCCCGATCGGCAACCGTCCCATCGGCTACATCGCCTCGGACGTCCCCAACACGGGCACGGAGTCCCCGATGGGCGACCTGATCGCGGATGCCCAGCTCGCGTACGCCAGAACCCTGGACCCGTCGACGGACCTGGCGCTGATGAACCCGGGCGGTGTCCGGGCCGGTCTGACCTACGCGGCCAAGGGCAGTGAGGGCGACGGCGTGGTGACGTACGCGGAGGGCTTCACGGTCCAGCCGTTCTCCAACACGGTGAACCTCCAGGACTTCACCGGCGCCCAGCTGATCCAGGTCCTCAAGGAGCAGGTCAGCGGCACCAACGCGGCTGCGCCGAGGATCCTCCAGCCGTCCACGGGTCTGTCGTACACGCTGGACCTGACCAGGACCGGCGAGGACCGCGTGGTCACGGACACCGTCCGGCTGAACGGTGCCCCGATCGACCCGGCGGCCACCTACCGCGTCGCGACGAACAGCTTCCTGGCAGGCGGCGGCGACGGCTTCCCGACGCTGGGCCAGGGCACCGGCGACCTGGTCGGCACCGACGACCTGACGGCCCTGGAGCAGTACCTGACGGCCAACTCCTCGCCCACCAGCCCGATCGCACCGCCGGCAGCGGACCGGATCACGATCGTGCAGTAGGCGGGCGGCGCCCCTCCAGCGCGTGACCGAGGGCCCGGGAGACAGCCTCCCGGGCCCTTGTCGCGTCCCGGGCCGGCGGCTCCCGCCCCATCCACCCCTCCGCCCCCCCGTCGTGCCCTCCTCCAGCGGTGCGCGGGCACGGCGCGCCCCGTCCCTCGGCCGGGGCGGCAGCCGGATCGGTCCTGCTGCGCCGCGGCAGGCCGGTGATAGGTTCGGGCACGTGAGGGAGGCTGGTTCATGACCGGGGGCGGGGAACAGCAGCAGGAGGTACTGCGGCAGTTGACCGGAACGGCGCCGCCGGCTCCCGTCGCGCCGTCGCCGACCATGGCCCCGGCCCCCCAGTCCCTGCCGACCGTCGACCCCCGTCTCGCCGTCGCCCTCGGCCCGCCCCGGCACGGCGACTCCCTGCCCCAGCGGGCCGGGCGTTCGCTGCGGAAGCTGGCCGCCGTCGGCGGGCAGGACGCGGCGGAGGAGGCACGGCTCGCGCAGGAGGTGCGGCGGCCGGTCGGGGCCGGCCGGATCGTCGCGGTGACCTCGATCCGCGGTGGCGTGGGCAAGTCGACCGTCGCCGCTCTGCTCGGCCGTACCTTCAACCACTACCGTCAGGATCCCGTGCTCACGCTGGAGGCGGACGCGGCCCTCGGCACGCTGCCGGTGCGGATGGGGGCGCAGACCGTGCGCTGGAGCGTCGCGGATCTCGCCCGGATCCTCCAGCCGCGCATGCGACTCACCGACATCATCGGCTACTTGGTGCCGGTCGCGGACGGTGGCTGGCTGCTGCCCGCGAGCCAGGGGCGGGTGGGGGCGCCGCTGGACGTGCGCACGTACCGGACGGTGACCCTGGGGCTGCAGCGGCACTTCGCGGTGACGGTCGCGGACTGCGAGACACTGCCGGGCGAGGTGGCGCGCACCGCGATGGACACGGCGCACGCGCGGGTGGTGGTGGCGCCCATGACCGCCGAGGGCATTCACGGGACCCGCCAAGTGCTGGACTGGCTGGGCCGGTTGCCGCACTCGGCGCTCGCCGCCACCGTCGTCGCGCTGATCGCCGGCTCACCGGACGCCACGCTCGACGCGAAGACCGCCGCCGCGCATCTGCGGGAGCCGGGTGTGCCGGTCGTGGCCCTGCCGTACGACCGGCACCTGGCCCAGGGCGGTCCGATCCACCCGCCGATGCTGGGGCAGAGCACCCGCGACGCCGCCGTGCGGCTGACCGCCGAGGTGATGCAGCGGGCCGTGAGCGCACCGATGCACTGAGCGGCTTCCGCGCCACCGTCGGCATGTCCGCGGCCCGATCCGGTCATCGCAGCCGCAGCCGCAGCCGCAGCCGCAGCCGCTGGTCACGCTCGCGCTCGCCGTGCCTGCCCGCCACCACCGCCGCAGCCCGGGACCGGCCCCGGCAGTCGCCCCGTCCCCTACGGGGCCGGCGGCCGGTCCGGGGGCGGATCCCGAGGCGGAGGCGTCTTCGCGCCCGGCAGCCGCACCGTCACCACCGTGCCGCCGCCCTCCGCGCGGCCGAGCGCCACCGTGCCGCCCGCTTCCTGGACCGTGCGGGCGACGATGGACAGGCCCAGGCCCGAGCCCGGGAGGGCCCGCGCGTCGGGGGAGCGCCAGAAGCGGTCGAAGACGTGGGGGAGTTCGTCCTCCGGGACGCCGGGGCCGTGGTCGCGGACGGTGAGGACGCCCTCGGACAGCCGCACCTCCACGGCCCCGCCGCCCGGGCTGAACTTCACCGCGTTGTCGAGGATGTTGACCACCGCGCGTTCGAGGGCAGCCGGTTCCGCGCGGACGAACCAGGGCTCCAGCGACGCCGTGATCGTCAGTTCCGGGCCGCGCAGGCGTGCACGGCGCAGGGCCGCCTCCACCGTCTCCTCCAGGGCCACCACCTGGACGCGTTCGCCGCGCTGACCCTGGGAGCGGGACAGCTCCTGGAGGTCGCCGATGAGCGAGGCCAGCTCGGTCATCTGCGCCTTCACCGATGTGAGCAGCGCCCTGCGGTCCGCGGGCGGGATCGGACGCCCCGTCTCCTCGCTGCGGGTGAGCAGCTCGATGTTGGTGCGCAGCGACGTCAGCGGCGTCCGCAGCTCGTGGCCGGCGTCGGCGATCAGCTGCTGCTGCAGGTCGCGTGAGCTGGCCAGGGCCGACGTCATCGAGTTGAAGGAGCGGGACAGCCGGGCCACCTCGTCCTCGCTGTCCTCGTCCACCGGGATGCGGATGCCCAGGTCCTCGGTGCGGGCCACGTGCTCGACGGCCTCCGTGAGCTTGTCGACGGGGCGCAGGCCGGCGCGGGCCACGGCGAGGCCGGCCGCGCCGGCGCCGATGACGCCGATGCCGGAGAGGAGGAGCAGCAGCAGCGCGAGCTCGTTGAGCGTGGCCTGGGTGCTGCGCAGCGGCACGGCGATGAGCAGGGCGGCGTTCTGCGCGGCGTAGCGGCCGGCGGAGCCGTCGACGACGAGCGCCGTGGTCAGCACGCGGACGGGATGGCCGTCGGTGTCGGTGCCGTTGCGGATCCGTTCGTGATCCTGGTCCGGATGCTCGGCCACGGCCTTGTCGCTCTCGGTGATCTTCACCGTGCCGTTGGCGCCGGGGAAGACGCAGACGGTCCCGTTGGCCTGCACGATCTGGGAGTAGCCCCGGACCCGGGGGCCGAACGGCCGTGAGGTCGGGGGCGTCTGCGAGCAGCTGCCGATGGCCTCCAGGAACAGGGCCTGCTGCACCGGGCGGGCCGCCGCCGAGTGCAGATCGCTGTCGAGCTCGCCGTACAGCTTGCCCCTCACGATGAACCAGCAGGTCACCGACACCGCTGCCACGGCGAACGCGACGGCCGCCGCGACCAGCAGGGCGAGCCGTGAACGGATCGGGAGGGTCCGGAACCGGCGGACGACTCTGTTCACTCGGCCCCGCCCTGTCGCAGTACGTACCCGACGCCCCGCACGGTGTGCACCAGCCGCGGCTCGCCGCCCGCCTCCGTCTTGCGGCGCAGGTACATGACGTACACGTCCAGGGAGTTGGAGCTCGGCTCGAAGTCGAAGCCCCACACCGCCTTCAGGATCTGCTCGCGGGTGAGCACCTGGCGCGGGTGCGCCATGAACATCTCCAGCAGGCTGAACTCGGTGCGCGTCAGCTCCACCGGCCGGCCGGCCCGCGTGACCTCGCGGGTGGCGAGGTCCATGCGCAGGTCGGCGAAGGAGAGGACGTCGTCCTCCTCGGCCGCCGCCGCGACGGCCGCGGCGTAGGAACTGCGCCGCAGCAGCGCGCGGATGCGGGCGAACAGCTCGTCCAGCTCGAACGGTTTGACCAGGTAGTCGTCCGCTCCGGCGTCCAGGCCGGTCACCCGGTCGCCGACGGTGTCGCGGGCCGTCAGCATCAGGATCGGGGTCGTGTCCCCGGCGCCGCGGATGCGGCGGGCGGCGGTCAGACCGTCCATGCGGGGCATCTGGATGTCGAGGACGACCAGGTCGGGCCGGTACGCCGACGCCTTCTCCAGCGCGTCGGCGCCGTCGACGGCGACCTCGGTGTCGTACCCCTCGAAGGCGAGGCTGCGCTGGAGCGCTTCGCGCACCGCGGGCTCGTCGTCGACGATCAGGATGCGCTGGATGTCACGGTCGCCTTCGGCGGGGCTCATCGGTGGCGGTTCCTCGGGGTGCGGTGGGGTGGTCGGGGGCCGTTCTCAGCCTCGCATGCCGACGGCGCGCCCGGCCAAGGTCCGGGTGTGGCGGCCGTGGGACGCCGGGGTGTCAGCCGCGGACCGCCGTCCGCCGCTTCAGCGGCACCTCGCGGCGGTGCGTCCGGGGCGTCGCGGCGGAGCGCGGCGCCGCCGGAACGGGGCCCGCGACCTCGGCGGGTCGCGCCTGCGCGGCCAGTGCGGTGGGCGCGGCGGACGGGGCCGCGGTCGTCGTGGGGGTGGGGGACGGGGCTGACGTGGTCGGCGCGTGGAGGTCGCCGGCCACCTTCAGGGCCAGGGCGGTGCCGGCCGGGTCGGTGCCGGGCACGGTGTGCGAAACCTGCTTGATCACGGGAGCCTCCTTCGGCTCTGTGGTCCGGGCGCGTGGGTCAGGTCGTGCGGGCCAGCCTTCGGGGGGTCCGGCTCCACGGGGCCGGCTCCGGGGCCCGGTTCCACGAGTCCGGTGGTGTGGATCCGGCTCTGCCCGGCGGGCGCTCCTCGCCGCGGGCTCGCCGATCAGCTCTGCGAGCCCGAGCGCAGTGCGGCCAGGTCCGCCTTGACGGTGTCGACGGGGATGGCGAAGCCCAGGCCCACGCTGCCGGCGTCCGAGGAGGAGGAGCCTGCGCCGGCCGAGTACATCGCCGAGTTGATGCCGATGACGCGGCCGTTCATGTCGATCAGCGCGCCACCGGAGTTGCCCGGGTTCAGGGACGCGTCGGTCTGGATCGCCTTGTACGTCGTCGTGGAGGAGCCGGTGTCGCCGTTGAACTGGCGGCCGCCGAACTCGAACGGCCAGCGACCGCCGCCGCCCTGCTGCCCCGGGGTCTCGTCGGTGGAGACGGTCACGTCCCGGTCGAGTGCCGAGACGATGCCGCTGGTCACGGTGCCGGTCAGGCCTTCCGGTGAGCCGATCGCCACGACCGTGTCGCCGACCTGGAGACCGGAGGAGTCGCCGAGCGTCGCCGTCTTCAGGCCCGAGGCGCCCTGCAACTTGATCAGTGCGAGGTCCTTCTTGCTGTCGGTGCCGAGGACGTCGGCGGTGTACTGCCTGCCGTCGCTGGTGGAGACCTTGATCTGCGAGGCGCCGGAGATGACGTGGTTGTTGGTGAGGATCTCGCCGTCGGAGGTGATGATCACGCCGGAGCCGGTGGAGGAACCGTCGGGCAGGGCCGCTTTGACCTCGACGATGCTCGGGGAGACCGCCGCGGCGATCGCCGCGATGTCGCCCTTCTTGCTGGAGGGCACGACGGTGGTGGCGGTGCTGCTCGCGGCGGTGCCGTTCTTGCCGGTGAGCTCCTGGATGCCATAGGCCGTGCCGCCGCCGATCGCCGCGGCCACGATCGCCACGGCGGCCAGCAGACCGACCGGTCCGCGGGTGCGCCGCGCGCGGTGGGTGCGGGCGGCGGGCTCCGTCAGGAGCGTGGTGGGGGCGGTCGCGGGAGTCCCGGGCTCACCGGTTCCCGTCGCCGGGCGGTACGGCGGCGGGGGCGGCCACTCGGGGTTCACGGGCGAGGAGCCGTGCTGCCAGGCGTTCGGGTCGGGCTGCTGGGCCCCCTGGTACGGGGAGTCGTGGTCGCCGCTGCGGCGAAAGCTCTCGGACATGCCACCGAGCTTCGTCACCGACCATGAGAGCTTCCTGAGTCCTGTCTGAGAAGCCCGGCAGAACCTCGTATGCCCGATATGAAGCCCGCCCTCGGCTGCTCCTGCGCAGCTCTGGTGCACCTCTCGGACAGCACCCGGCGAAAGCCCGGGGCGGTCCTGGTGCCCCCCGGAACCGCACGGCCGAAGTCCCGTCGAAGGAGCCGGCACGCGGGAAGGCTCCCGGTGCTCCCGGCCGGAGCCCCGAAAGGCCTCCTCGGAGGGCTCCCCGACGCCCGAAGGACTCCCTGATGCCTGAAGGACTTCCCCGTCCCCGAAGCTCCCCGGAGGGTTGTGGCCGGGCTCCGGCGGCGGCGCTGGTCACGCGGGATCTCCCCGGGGGCTCACCCGCAGCCGCAGGACCCCCGTACCACCAGCCGCGACGGGAACACCTTCAGCCGCTCGCGTCGTGATCCGGCCACCCGCAGCCCGTCGTCGAGGACGAGGTCGACCGCGGCGCGGGCCATCGCCGACCGGTCCGAGGCGACCGTCGTCAGCGGCGGGTCCGCCAGCGCGGCCTCCTTGATGTCGTCGAAGCCGGCCACCGCCAGCTCCCCCGGCACGTCGATGCGCAGCTCGCGGGCGGCGCGGAGCACGCCGAGCGCCTGGTCGTCGGTGGAGCAGAAGACCGCGGGCGGCCGGTTCGGGCCGGAGAGGATCTCCAGGGCGATCCGATAGGCGTCGTAGCGGTTGTACGGCGCCTCGAACAGCCGGCCCTCGGTGGATATGCCCGCCTCGTCCATGGCACGCCGCCAGCCCTCGACGTGGTCGGAGACCGGGTCGCCGACCGCCGGGGTCTCGGCGGTGCCGCCCATACAGGCCACGTACGCGTGGCCGTGCTCCAGCAGGTGCCGCACGGCGAGCTGGGCGCCGCCGAGGTCGTCGGTGACCACCGCGACGTCGTCGATGGCCTCGGGCCGCTCGTGCAGCAGCACCACGCGGGCGTCCCAGGCCTCGATCTCGGCGGCGGCGAGGTCGTTCAGCGCGTGTGAGACGAGGATCAGGCCGGAGACCCGCATGCCCAGGAAGGCCCGCAGGTAGTGCACCTCGCGTTCGCCGACGTAGTCGGTGTTGCCGACCAGCACCATCTTTCCGCGCTCGGCGGCAGCCCACTCGACGGCGTGCGCCATCTCCCCGAAGAAGGGCTGGCGGGCGTCGGGGATGATCAGGCCTATGAGGTCGGTGCGCCGTGACGCCATCGCCTGGGCGACCCGGTCGGGCCGGTACCCCAGCTCCTTGATCGCGGCGAGGACGCGCTCGCGCGTGGCCGGGGCGACCGGCCGGGGTCCGTTGTTGATGACATAGCTGACCACGGCGGTGGAAGTCCCCGCCAGTCGCGCCACATCGTCCCTAGTCACCTTGGCCACGCGCGGAGTCTACGCGGAGAGACCCGCTCTGGGCAGGGCGTATCAGGGCTTGGATGAGGGGCGGAGTGTGCGGAAGCAACGCCCCCGCACCCCCACCGGGTCGTCGATGGGAGCGCTTCCTAGGCGTCCGCGGCCACCTCGGCGGCCTCCGCGGGCGCCTGATTGTCCTTTTCCTTTACTTTTGCCCGCTCCGCCTTGGCCTTGGCCTCTTCGGCGGCGCGCTCCACCTTTTCAGGTGTAACGAATCGATAACCGACGTTTCGCACGGTTCCGATCAGCGACTCGTGCTCGGGGCCGAGCTTGGCGCGCAGCCGTCGTACGTGCACGTCGACGGTGCGCGTGCCGCCGAAGTAGTCGTAGCCCCAGACCTCCTGGAGCAGCTGCGCCCGGGTGAAGACCCGGCCGGGGTGCTGGGCCAGGTACTTCAGGAGCTCGAACTCCTTGAAGGTGAGGTCCAGGACGCGGCCCTTGAGCTTGGCCGAGTAGGTCGCCTCGTCCACCGACAGGTCGCCGTTGCGGATCTCCATCGGGGAGTCGTCGTTGACGATCTGCTGCCGGCCCATGGCCAGCCGCAGACGGGCCTCCACCTCGGCGGGACCTGCGGTGTCGAGCAGGACGTCGTCGATGCCCCAGTCGGCGGTGACGGCGGCGAGGCCGCCCTCGGTGACGATGAGGACGAGTGGACAGCCGGGGCCCGTGGAGCGCAGCAGCTGGCACAGGCTGCGCACCTGGGGCAGGTCACGGCGGCCGTCGATCAGGATGACGTCGGCGCCGGGGGTGTCGACGAGGGCGGGGCCCTCCGCCGGGGCGACCCGCACGTTGTGCAGCAGCAGGCCGAGCGCGGGGAGCACCTCCGTCGACGGCTGGAGGGCGTTGGTCAGGAGCAGCAGAGAACTCATACGTCTGGTTCCTCCTCGGTCCCTGCGAGGACGTTGTTCGGCACAGCACCTGCTCTGCGATCCCGGGGCCCCGTACACCCGCGGTCACCTGAGGTTTCCCGCTTCGTATACAACGCTTCCGAAAGCACAAAAGGACCCGGGGGCCACGATGCCCGGATCCTCTGCCCAGCAGAATAGCCCACATGAGCTCAGGTCCGGCAGGTCATGTGGCGCGTTCCGCCGTTCGTCCGAGGAGTGAGACGGGTGGGCGGACGTCCGTCCGTACGTTTCTGAGCACGGCCGACGGCGTGACGATCGACGCCGTGTACGACCCGGGAACGACCGCGGGCGACGCCGCGGCTTCACCTGGAAGCGGTCCGGTGTTCGTGATCGCCCACGGGTTCACCGGCGACGCGGACCGGCCGCACGTACGCCGCGCCGCGGCGGCGTTCGCGCGGTACGGCGCCGTGGTCACCTTCTCCTTCCGCGGCCACGGGGCGTCGGGCGGGCGGTCCACCGTGGGCGACCGCGAGGTGCTCGACCTGGCCGCCGCCGTCGCCTGGGCGCGCGGACTCGGCCACGCGCGCGTGGTCACCGTCGGTTTCTCCATGGGCGGCTCGGTGGTGCTGCGGCACGCCGCGCTGTACGGTCCCGGCACCGCGCGGGAGCACGAGGCGCGCACGGACGCCGTCGTCTCCGTCAGTGCGCCCGCCCGCTGGTACTACCGGGGCACGGCCCCCATGCGCCGGCTGCACTGGCTGGTGACCCGGCCGGCGGGCCGGCTGGTGGGCCGCCTCGGGTTCCGCACCCGCATCCACCACCGGCAGTGGGAACCCGTCCCGCTCTCCCCGGTGGAGGCGGTGCCCCGGATCGCCCCGGCACCCCTCCTGGTCGTCCACGGCGACCGGGACGGCTACTTCCCCCTGGACCATCCCCGCATGCTGGCCGAGGCCGCCGGTGACCACGGCGAACTCTGGCTGGAGGCGGGCATGGGGCACGCCGAGCACGCGGCCGATGACGAGCTGCTGGGGCGTATCGCGCGCTGGGCCGTCGTACGGGGCGGCTAGCCTGACGGTGTTCACTGCCGAACCGACGTGAGGGACGAGATGGCAAAGGTCACGGTGCGCTACTGGGCCGCCGCCAAGGCCGCGGCCGGGGTCGCCGAGGAGCCGCATGACGCGGACACCCTCGCCGACGCGCTGGGAGCCGTGCGGGCGCAGCACCCCGGCGAACTCGTGCGGGTGCTCCAGCGCTGCTCCTTCCTCGTCGACGGCGATCCCGTGGGCACGCGCGGGCACGAGACGGTACGGCTGACCGAGGGCGGCACGGTCGAGGTGCTCCCGCCCTTCGCAGGAGGGTGACCCACCGATGACCGACCGGCCGTACCAGCAGCCGCATCAGCAGCCGTATCAGACACATCAGCCGTATCAGACACATCAGCCGTATCAGACACATCAGCAGCCGTATCAGCCGCACCAGGCCCGGCCCGAGCCCTACGACGGTCAGGACCCGTACGCACAGCAGCAGGGGTGGCCGGCGCAGGAGCAGTGGTCGCAGCAGCAAGGGTGGCCCCAGCAGCCGCAGGCGCCCGGCGAGGATCCCCTGCAGCACACCCAGCAGTGGCAGGGGCAGACCTGGGAGACCCAGCTGCAGCAGCCGGTCGCCGCGCCGGAGTCGACGGAGACGGCCTACCTGCCGCCGCAGGGGCACGACGCCCCACCGCACCACGCCTACGCGCCCGTGCATCCCGCGCCCCACGCACCGCAGGCGCAGCACCCCCCGCGGCAGGCTCAGCCGCTGCCGGAGGAGCAGCCGCAGCCGCAGGCGCCCGCCGGCGCCGCCGGTGAGGCGTCCGGGCCCGGCTACGGGCCCGCCACGCTCTCCGGCAACGCCCGGATCACCGACTCCCAGCGGGCCCGCCTGGAGGGGCGTTCACCGATCATCGAGCCCGGCATGCAGCCCGCGGCGCTCACCGCGCTGCTCGGCCTGCTGCTGTCGGGGGCGGCGGCGATCGGGTCGTACGCGCTGCTCGTCCCGCTGGTGGCGCTCCAGGCGGTCACGGCGGCGGGCTGGTTCCGTCTGAACGGCATGTGGCCGGCCCGGCAGGGCATCGCGCTGGCCTTCCTCGGCGCCCTGGCCGCCGACGCGGCCGTCTCGGTCGCCGGGCGCGAGCACGGGCCCGCCGCGATCCTCGGCACGCTCGGGGTCTGGGTGCTGCTCTGCCTCGTGCTCCAGCTGCGCTCGCACGCGGACCCCGACGAGCGCATGTACGGCCTCATGGCGACCGTCGTCTCGTCAGCCCTGGCGATCATCGCCACCGGATACCTCGCGGCCGCGCCGGACGCCGTGTCGGTGGGGGCGGTCGCGGTCTCCGCCGCGGTGGTCGCGCGGGCGCTTCCCATGGCCACCCCCGCCTCCCTGGTGGTCGCGCTGCTGGCCGCGGCCGGCGCGGGGATCGCCGTCGGCGGGGCGACCGGCATGGGCGGGGGAGGTGCGCTGCTCGGCGCGAGCGCCGCGGCGTGCGCGTTGATCGGGCACCGGGTGGCGAGCTACGACTACCCCTCCCGTTTCGTGCACTTCACGGCGGGTGTGGCCCTGCCGCTGTCGGCGGCGGCTCCGGTGGTGTACGTGCTGGGCCGGGCGCTGGGGTAGCCGCTGCCGGCGTCTGTCACAGCTGATCGACAAACCCGCGGAGCTCCCCGCAGAGCGTTACCGTGGGTGGTCGTCGACCGCCGTCCGGGGGGCTGCACCGCATATGCGCGCACTGCGAACACTGCTGATCGTCGTCGTGGTCCTCGGGGGCCTGTTCGTGCTGGCGGACCGGCTGGCCGTGCACTTCGCCGAGGGTGAGGCGGCCGACAAGCTGAGAAGCAGCGAGAACCTGGCCGCCACGCCGGACGTGTCGATCAAGGGCTTCCCCTTCCTCACCCAGCTGGCCGGCGGCTCGCTGGACGAGGTCGAGGTCGGCATCGAGGACTACCGGGCGGACACCGGCACGAACGGTGGCACCGTCCGCATCGACGACCTCGACGCCGTCATGAAGGGCGTCGAGTTCTCCGGTGACCACAGCTCCGCCACGGCCGACTCCGCGAGCGGCACCGCCTCGATCGGCTACGCCGAACTGCTGAAGGCCGCCAGGACCGAGCCACGCCAGATCGGCCCGGCGACCGCCGAGGTGATCGGCCTGTCCGACGGCGGCAACGGCAAGATCAAGGTCAAGGTGAAGGTCTCCGCCCTCGGCCTGGAGCGCACGGCCTACGTGCTGTCCTCCGTCACGGCCGAGGACGACACCGTCCGCGTCCACGCCGACACCCTCCCCGACTTCGGCGGTCTGCGCTTCGCGGAGAGCCAGGTCCGTTCGGTCACCGACTTCGAGCAGCGGATCGAGAGGCTTCCGGGCGGCATCAAGCTGGACAAGGTCGAGGCGGAGCCGGACGGGGTGCGGATCACGGTGAAGGGCTCCCACGTCCGTCTGGCCGGGTAGGTCCGGCCCGACGGGTCGAGACGCAGGCCGGACGGGCGCGCGTCCAGTGGGTGAGACGCCTTCGTCCGCGCCTCAGAAGTGAGGCCGGGGAGGATGCGTCCGGGGGCCCCGCCCGGCCTCCCGGAAGCGTCACTTTATCCAGAATGCGGACGATCGCGTCTCGCGATATGACACGCCGGTGACATGTCCGCCTGTCCCTCCCTACGATCGACGGCATGAAGCGACAGGCGGATCTCACGAAGCGGCGGGCAGTGGACCTGTGCCGCGTTGCCGCCATGCTCTGTCGCCCGTTCTGACCGGAAGGCATCGCCTTCCGTTTCCCGCGCCCTGTCCCAGGGCATCCGTGCGTTGCTCCCCCTGAGCGCGCACCCCTCTCACCTGCACACCCCCGCCGCGACTGCCCCGGAGGAGAACGAGCATGAGCCGCAGCGACGTCCTGGTCGACGCCGACTGGCTGCAGGAGCACCTGGACGACTCGACGATCGCCATCGTCGAGGTCGACGAGGACACCTCCGCCTACGAGAAGAACCACATCAGGAACGCGATCCGGATCGACTGGACCCAGGACCTCCAGGACCCGGTCCGCCGTGACTTCGTCGACCAGGAGGGCTTCGAGAAGCTCCTGTCCGACAAGGGCATCGCCAACGACCACACGGTGATCCTCTACGGCGGCAACAACAACTGGTTCGCCTCCTACGCGTACTGGTACTTCAAGCTCTACGGCCACGGGAACGTCAAGCTTCTCGACGGTGGCCGCAAGAAGTGGGAGCTCGACGCCCGCGAGCTCGTCGCCGGTCACGAGGTGCCCGAGCGTCCCAGGACGGCGTACAAGGCCAAGCCGCAGGACGCCTCGATCCGCGCCTTCCGGGACGACGTCGTGGCCGCCATCGGCTCGTACAACCTGGTCGACGTGCGCTCGCCCGACGAGTTCTCCGGCAAGCTGCTCGCCCCGGCCCACCTGCCGCAGGAGCAGTCGCAGCGCCCGGGCCACGTCCCGACCGCCCGCAACATCCCGTGGTCGAAGAACGCCAACGACGACGGCACCTTCAAGTCGGACGAGGACCTCAAGGCCCTCTACGCCGACGAGCAGGTCGACCTGGCCAAGGACACCATCGCCTACTGCCGCATCGGTGAGCGCTCCGCGCTGACCTGGTTCGTCCTGCACGAGCTGCTCGGCGTGGAGAACGTCAAGAACTACGACGGTTCCTGGACCGAGTACGGCTCCCTCGTCGGCGTGCCGATCGAGCTCGGCGCCAACAAGTAACCCGACCGATCGACCTTCTGGTCCAACACCCCTCTGGAGAAAGACAATGTGCGGAGCGAAGGCCGGCGGCCCCGACGCCTCCACGATCAAGCCCGGTGAGACCACCATCCAGGGTCAGGTGACCCGCGACGGCGAGCCGGTGCAGGGTTACGTGCGCCTGCTCGACTCGACCGGCGAGTTCACCGCGGAGGTCCCGACCTCCGCCACCGGACAGTTCCGTTTCTACGCGGCCGAGGGCACCTGGACCCTCCGTGCCCTCGTCCCCGGTGCCACCGCCGACCGCACGGTCGTAGCCCAGCAGGGTGGCCTGGCGGAGGTCGCGATCGCGGTCTGACGCGGGCCCCGAGCGGCACGCCACGAGTGGCCGAGGGCCGCACCCCACGGGTTGGACGCCTGGGGTGCGGTCCTCCGGCGCGTCCGGCCGGTCCGCCGTACCCTGGAGCCATGTACGCCCGGCGCCGGCACGTGTATTTCGCCATGATGGGCATCTGCATCGCGCTGTTCGTCCTGGCGTGGGCCGTCGTGCGTATCTGGTCGGTGGCCGCTGCGGTCGTCATGTGCCTCGTGGCCATGGTGATCCCGCCGCTCGCCGCGATCGTCGCCAACCGGCGGGGCCCGGAGGACCGCTGGTGGGACGAACCCTCCGGGGACCCGCAGTCCGACGAGTGGTGGGACGAGCTGGACGGCAAGAAGAAGCCCCGGTAGGGCGCCGCCCGGCCCGCTCAGTAGACGAGTGCCTGCGTGTCGTCCGCGACCGCCTCCTGCACGAAGACCTGCGCCCCGGCGATCCGCACGCCCTCGATGACGTCCTTCTCCGTGATCTCCCTGCGGGCCGCGCACTGGGTGCACAGGGTGACACGGCCGCCGGCGAGCAGGGAGCCGAGGAGATCGGGCAGCGGCGCGGCGTGCGGCAACTCGAACTCCGCCGCGCGACCGGGCAGGGCGAACCACGCCGACTCCCCCGTCAGCCACAGCGACACGTCCACCCCGCTGGCCACGGCCACGGCCGCCACCGTGAACGCCTGCGAACAGCGTTCGGGGGCATCGGCCCCCGCGGTCACCTTGATCACGAGCCTCTTCGCCATGGCCGAATCGTAGTCAACTGCTTCACACCCGCTTGTGTCACCCGTGAGCCTCCCGTGCAGCGCCCCCGGAGCCACCTGCACCGTGGCCGATGCCGTTCCGGCAGACGGTCGTCCTGCAGAGCCGGCTGCCGGGCCGACGGCGGAGGTGCACCCCCGGGGCGAACCCGAGGGCGCACCTCGCCGGGAGGGCCGGGCCCCGGACGCGTAAGCTGGGGCCCGGCCTTGTGTACGCACCGCACCACCGCCCACCGCTAGGAGCACCCTGTGGAGATCTTCTTCGAAACCCTGCTGGCCCTTGTCTGCGTCGGTGTCCTCGCCTTCGCCGGGCTGACCGTGAAGAAGCTGTACCAGGGCCAGCGCTGACCCCTCTCTAGGAACCTCCGCTGATGATCGAGATCCCGTCCGACCTCCACAAGGACCTCGTCCCCCTCGCCTTCCTGCTCGGTACCTGGGCAGGCGCGGGTGTGCACGACTTCCCCGGCTCCGAGAAGTGCAACTTCGGGCAGGAGGTCACCTTCACGCACGACGGCAGGGACTTCCTCGAGTACCACTCGCACACGTGGGTGCTCGACGAGAACGGCAACAAGGTGCGCCCCCTGGAGTCCGAGTCCGGCTACTGGCGGATCGACGCCGACCGCAGGGTCGAGGTCACCATGACCCGCGACGACGGCACGGTCGAGATCTGGTACGGCGAACTCGCCCACAAGAAGCCGCAGATCGACCTGGCCACCGACGCCGTCGCCCGCACCGTCGCCTCCAGCCCCTACAGCGGCGGCAAGCGGCTGTACGGCTATGTCAAGAGCGACCTGATGTGGGTCGGTGAGAAGCAGACCCCCGAGGTCGAGCTGCGCCCCTACATGTCGGCGCACCTGAAGAAGGTCGTCTCCCCCGAAGAGGTCGAGCGCTGGGCGAAGGCCCTCCCGGACGACCTCCCGGACGGGATCACCTTCTTCCAGTAGGCCGCTTCCTTCCAGGTGGCCGCGGAGCGACTGGTCCTAGACTTGGCGGTGTGGTGAGCACCGACTGGAAGACGGACCTGCGGCAGCGCGGCTACCGGCTGACCCCGCAGCGGCAACTCGTGCTCGAAGCCGTGGACGCCCTGGAGCACGCGACCCCCGACGACATCCTCGGCGAGGTGAGGAAGACGGCGTCGGGGGTCAACATCTCCACCGTCTACCGGACGCTGGAGCTGCTGGAGGAGCTGGGACTGGTCAGCCACGCCCACCTGGGGCACGGGGCGCCGATCTACCACCTCGCCGACCGGCACCACCACATCCACCTGGTCTGCCGCGACTGCACCAACGTGATCGAGGCCGATCTCTCGGTCGCCGCCGAGTTCACCGCCAAGCTGCGCGAGCAGTTCGGCTTCGACACCGACATGAAGCACTTCGCGATCTTCGGCAGGTGCCGGAACTGCACCCTGAAGGGTTCAAGTACCGAGTCGTAGGCTTGGACCCATGAAGAGCCCTCTGCTGTCCCTGCCCGGCGCCGTCCCCGCCGAAGGCGCGGACGAAGGCGTCGCCGCCCACTACGGCGACCTGTTCCGCGAACAGCGCGCCCTCGCCGACGGCACCGGTTTCGTCGACCTCTCGCACCGCGGGGTCGTCACGGTCTCCGGTGAGGACCGGCTGGCCTGGCTGCACCTGCTGCTCACCCAGCACGTCAGCGACCTGCCCGCGGGCCGGGCCACGGAGGCGCTGATCCTGTCCGCGAACGGCCACATCGAGCACGCCCTGTACCTGGTCGACGACGGCGGGACGGTGTGGGCCCACGTCGAGCCCGGCACCCAGGACGCGCTGATCGCCTACCTGGAGTCGATGAAGTTCTTCTACCGGGTCGAGGTCGCCGACCGCACCGCCGAGTACGCGGTCGTCCATCTGCCCGCCGGTTCCATCGCCGAGGTGCCCGAGGGCGTCACCGTACGCGAGACGCCCTACGGCCGTGACCTGTTCCTGCCGCGCTCCGAGCTGGAGGCCTACGCCGCGCAGGCCGGTCCGCCCGCCGGCATCCTCGCAGCCGAGGCGCTGCGGGTGGAGCAGCACCGACCGCGCCTCGGCTTCGAGACCGACCACCGCACCATCCCGCACGAGCTGGGCTGGATCGGCACGGCGGTCCACCTGCAGAAGGGGTGCTACCGCGGGCAGGAGACGGTCGCCCGGGTGCAGAACCTGGGCCGGCCGCCGCGCAGGCTGGTCTTCCTGCACCTCGACGGCAGCGAGGTCCACCTGCCGGCGCCGGGAACCGAGATCCGGCCGGCCGGCGAGGGCCCCGACGGCCGCAAGGTCGGCTTCGTGACGACGTCCGCGCGCCACCACGAACTCGGGCCGGTCGCCCTGGCGCTGGTCAAGCGGAACGTTCCCCCGGATGCTCCGCTCCTCGCCGGCACGACCGCCGCCGCGCAGGAAGTGGTCGTGGAGCCGTAGGGGCACCCGGCCCCGGATCTCGCCTCAGATCTCCAGCAGGACCGTGAACGGGCCGTCGTTCGCCAGCGAGACCCGCATCTTCGCCCCGAACCGGCCCGTCTCCACGGTCGCGCCCAGGGCCCGCAGTTGGGCGACGACCTCGTCCACCAGCGGCTCGGCGACGTCGCCGGGGGCGGCGGCGTTCCAGGTGGGGCGGCGGCCCTTGCGGGCGTCGCCGTAGAGCGTGAACTGGCTGATCACCAGCAGCGGGGCCGCGACGTCGCTGCACGACCGCTCGTCGGCCAGTATGCGGATCGACCAGAGCTTGCGGGCGAGCTGCGCCGCCTTCTCCCTGGTGTCCTCGTGCGTCACCCCGACGAGGACGCACAGCCCCTCGCCCTTGATCTCCCCGACGGTCTCGCCGTCCACGACGACGCTCGCGCCGTCCACTCTCTGCACCACTGCACGCATACGACCATCATGCCGGGCGACCGGACCGCGCCCGTAACGAGCCATTTTTCGCCTCCTAACCGCCCATGTGCGGCCGTTCGGGGGCACTCGGTCACATAGCGGCCACTTGGGGTGGCACGATGCTGCCCAGCACCGGTCGAGGGAACGGTAGAGGCACATGAGCACATCGAGTACCGGGCAGCCTCCGGGGGCTGTCCCGCTGGCCTGTGCGGGGCACCGGGCGGCCGACCTCCGGCCGCCCGCACAGCGCACCGACAGCCCGCCCCTGCCCGCGGGGCCGACCGAGCGCGACCTGGCCGCGCTGAGCCTGCCCGAGCTGCGCGCCGTGCGCCGGGACGCGCAGCGCGACGAGGCCGACCTCAGCTACGTACGGCGCCTGCTCCAGGGGCGGATCGACATCCTGCGCGCCGAACTCGCGCGGCGCGGGCCGGCCCTGGTGGTGGCCGTCGGGGAGGCGTCCGCGGCGACCGTCGCCCCGTCGGCCGCGGGGCCCGCCGGCCCGGCGGCCCCCGGGGCCACGGTGCCCCGCGCGCGCTCCGGGCGCGCGGATTCCGCGGGCGCTCCGGGCGCGGCACGCTTCGTCGGCGCCGCGGGATCCGGGAGGCCTGTGGGCGCCGTGGGCTCGGTCGTGGAGTGGCTGCCGGAGGTCCTCACCGACGCTCCGGCCCGGCACCGCTCCTCCGCCCGGCACGTCACGCTGGGCACCCCGCACGGCGAGGAGTACCGGCGGCTGGCGGCCGAGATGCTGTCCGACGTCGAGCTGTCCGACCTGGCCGCCCGGACCGACCCGGAGCTGCACGAGGCGATGGGTCGCCTCGTCCGGTACGAGCAGCACGTCTCCCGGCGCCGGCAGCGGATGCAGCGGACCGCGGACGACTGCTCCGCGGAGATCGGCCGCCGTTACCGCGAGGGGGAGGCGCAGGTCGACGACCTGCTGGTCTGACGTCCCGGTGGGCCCGCCGGGGCCGGCGCCGCATACGTCTGCGGCGGGACCGGCACCTGCCCCGGGATCCCCGCCCGTCGTCCGGCGGAACGCCACCGGGTACGGGGCTCCAGGGGCCCGGCGGGTTCTGGCGGGGCGGGCGCGATCCGACCGTCGGGAAGCGCCACCGCCGGGCCCGCGGCACCGCCGGCCGTGTGCGCCGTTCCGGCCGCCCCGACGGCGCAACCGTCCGCCGGCGCCGCGTCACCACCGGACCGCCCGCCCCGCCTCGTACCCGGCCGCGGGAGCCTCCTCGGCCGGTCCGTCCACAGGCCCGTGGAGGAGCCCGGCGGGCGCGGCGACCGCCGGGACGGCGGGCCCCGCCCGAAATCCACGCGACGCCACCGCCCCCGCATGCCTACCGTGCCCTCATGAACCACCCCGTCCCGCACGACATCGACGTCCGTCCGATCACCGAAGACGAGTTCGCCGACTGGCAGCGCGCACTGAACACCGGGTTCCTGCGGGAGCCGGCCCTCCCCCCGGAGATCCTGGAGGCCCGCCGGCGGAACTTCGCCCCGGGCCGGCTGCTCGGCGCGTTCGACGGCGGGCGGTGCGTGGCGACGTTCCGCTCGTTCCCCCAGGAGGTCACGGCCGTCGGCGGTACGCCGGTGGCCGCCGACGCGATCACGAGCGTCACCGTCACCCCCACCCACCGCCGCCGTGGTCTGCTCACCCGGATGATGGGCAGCGATCTGGCGGCGGCCAGGGAGCGCGGCGACGTCGTCGCGTCGCTGATCGCGGCCGAGTACCCGATCTACGGCCGGTACGGCTTCGGCCCGGCGACCACGATGAACGAGTGGACCATCGACGTGCCGCGCGCCGGCTTCGGCCCGCGCGGGCCGGCGCTGCCCGAGGAGGGCGGCCGGGTCGACCTGGTGGACGCCGAGGACGTCCGCAAGCTCGGCCCGGAGCTGCACGAGCGGCTGCGGCGGGGCCAGCCCGGCGCCGTGAACCGGGACGAGCTGTGGTGGCAGGTGAACACCGGCGCCGTGCGCTTCTCCACCGATCCGTGGCAGGAGCCCTTCTACGGTGTGTACCGCTCGGCCGGCGGTGAGGTCGAGGGCATGGTGGCGTACCGGTGCGACGACAGCTGGGGCGACGCCAAGCAGCCGCTGAACACGGCGACGGTGCTCGGGCTGATGGCCGTGACCCCGGCCGCCGAGCGCGCCCTGTGGCACTACCTGTGCTCCGTCGACTGGGTGGTGCGGGTCAAGAGCGGCTGGCGCTCCCCGGACGACGTGCTGCCGCTGCTCCTGCCGGACCCACGGGCGGCGCACCTCACCACGCAGGCCGACTGGCTGTGGCTGCGGTTGCTGGACGTCGTACGGGCGCTGGAGGCCCGTCGCTACGCGGCGGCGGGCGAGCTGGTGCTGGAGGTGGCGGACGCCGCGGGGATCGCCGGCGGACGCTACCTGCTGGACGCCGCGCCCGACGGGGTGTCCTGCACGCCCACCTCCCGCGGCGCCGACCTGACGCTCGACGTGAGCGATCTGGCGCGGCTGTGGCTCGGCGACGAGTCGGCCGAGCGGCTGGCGGTCCTGGGCCGGGTGCGGGAAGAACGGGCGGGCGCCGTCCGGATGGCCGACGCCCTGCTGCGTACGTCCAGGCGGCCGTGGTGCCCGGACATGTTCTGAGGTGCTCCTTCCGTCGGTGACGGGTCCGCTGTCCGCCGCCGGTCCGTAGCAGGCCGGGCAGCGGGCTGTTGAGTTGTCGTTGTGGTCGTGGCGGTTCCGGCCGACCGGGCTCCCGGCTCCCCTCCGGAAGGGAGCCCGTCAGCCGGACTGGGCGAGCAGCATCGCGAGGACGACCGCGCCGATGCCGCCGATCATGGCGTTCCTCGCCTTGACCCCGATCGTCAGGGCCACGAGGGCGACGATGCCCATCAGGCCGAACCTCCACTGGACGAGCTGCTCGAATCCGACGGCCAGGGCGGCGAGGGCGATGGCGACGAGTGGCATGGTGGTCCCCCTTCGGCAGAGTCGGTGGCCAACCTTTCTGAGTCTCGACCAGGTTGTCGAAGTTGGCGACCAACTCCACTGTGGTTATCTCCGCCTGGAAGCGGCTCATAACCACCTTTCATAGAACTGCCCCAAGATGGCGGGAAGTTGTACCGTTTGGCTGTGGACCCGGAACACGCCTCCGCCAGTGGACGGAACCGGCCCCAGAGGCCGCGGCGGTCACAACCGACCCCTCGCGAGGTCGCCGACGAACTGCGCGCCCGGATCGTCTCGGGGCGGCTTCGGCCCGGGCAGCGCATGCCCACGCAGGCCAGACTGGCCGAGGAGTTCGGCGTGGAACGCGGGGCCGTACGCCAGGCGCTGCGCATCCTGCGGTCCGAGCACCTGCTGACCGGCGTCTCCAAGGGGGTCCCCGCCACCGTCGCCCCCGAAGCGGGCGCGGACCGGATGTCCGCCGGCCCCGCCGTCCCGCCGCAGCCGACGACCGTGGCTCTGGCCCCGCGCATCGCCGAGGCCTTCGCCGCCCCGCACGTCGAGATCGACGCCCTGTGCCTGACGGCGGTCTCCCTCACCCTCGCGATCGGCGAGCCGCTGCGCCGCATCCACGCCGGGGAGCTGGAACCGGCCAAGGTCGACGTCCGGGTCCTGCTGCCGTCGCGGGACATCGAACTCGCCTTCCCGGCGGCGGTGGACCCGGGGACCGACGGGCGGCTGCACCGGCGCTGGCTGGCGCAGCGCAACGCCCAGGGGCAGGTGCTGCGGCACAACCTGCTGGCGCTGCGCGCCACGCACGGCATCGACGTGCGGGTCGCCTTCCGGGCGCTGCCGTTCACCCCGCCCGTGAAGCTGTACCTGCTCAACGGCACCGAGGCGCTGTTCGCCTACTACACGCTGGGGCAGCGCCGGACGGAGATCGACCAGGAGGAGCTCCGGCTGTACGACGTTGAGGGCACCCGGTCGATGCTCTTCGCCTTCACGAGGGACGCGGTGGTGCGGGACGCGAGATTCGTGGAGCAGGCGCGGCTGTGGTTCGACGGGCTGTGGGAGACGATCAGCTCGGACCTGCAGCTGTCGTGACCGGCCCGGGTCAGAGCGCGGGACCGGTGACCAGCAGCGCGAGGACGACGGCTCCCAGGGAGCTGACGGCGGGGCTCTTGGCCTTCAGGCCGATGGTGAGGAGCAGCAGTCCGACGATGCCCATGGGGCCGTACTTCCACTGGACGGCCTGCTCGAAGGTGACGACGAGGACGGCGGAGAGGAGGGCGAGGGCTGGCATGTGGGATTTCCCCCTTCAGACGGTGATTCTTCCTCCTTCTGGCTGCCAACGAGGAAAAGTTGGTAGCCAACTCGGATTATCTCTACCGATGTTGTCCCCACTTGGCTCTGTCTCATAAACAGGTTTCAAACAACTCCCCCGAGATAGGTCAAAGTTGTAGCGTTTGGCCGTGACTCAGGAGAACGTGGCAGTGAACGGCAGCACCCGGCGCACGCCCCAGGAGATCGCCGACATCCTGCGCGAACGCATCCGAGTCGGCGAGCTCAAGGCAGGCGACCGCCTGCCCACCCAGGCCGAGTTGGCGGACGAGTTCGGCGTCGAGCGCGGCACCGTGCGCCAGGCGCTGCGCGCACTCCAGGAGGACGGCCTGCTGACCAATATCAGCAGGGGCAGCCCGCCGCGCATCGCGGAGCCGGCGCCGGCGGGGGAGCAGCCGCAACCGACGCTGGTCGGGCTGGCGCCGCGGCTGACCGAGGCGTTCGCAGCCCGGCGGGTCACGATCGACGCCGTCTGCCTGACGGCGGAGTCGCTCATGATCGGCCTGGGCGAGCCCATGCGCCGGCTCCACGAGGGCACACTCCGGCCCGAGTCCGTCGAGGTTCGCATCCTGCTGCCCTCGCGGGACATCTCGCTGGCCTTCCCGGCCCCCGTGCAGGGCGACGACGACGCCGTCCACCGGCGCTGGCTGCAGATGCGCAACGCGCACGGCCAGGTGCTGCGGCACAACCTGCTGGCGCTGCGCACCTCGCACGGCATCGACGTGCGGGTCGCCTTCCGCGCGCTGCCGTTCACCCCGCCGGTGAAGCTGTACCTGCTCAACGGCACCGACGCGCTGTTCGCGTTCTACATGGTCGGACGCCGCAGCGAGGAGGTCGAACCCCGGGGGGCGGGCCCCCGGGGTACGGCGGAGCTGTACGACGTCCTCGGCACCGAGTCCCTGCTCTTCCCGTTCGCCCGGGACGCCGGCCGGGACGCACGGTTCGTCGAGGAGTCCCAGATGTGGTTCGACGCCTTGTGGGAAACCATCACCACAGACCTGAACCTCGGCTGACCCGTGCACCGGACGGCCGCCGACACCACGACCGTCCCGGTGAAGACCCAGGAGAACGCCGTGAACAGCAGCACCCGGCACTCGCCCCAGGAGATCGCCGACGCCCTGCGCGCCCGCATCCGCGCCGGTGACCTCAAGAAGGGCGACCGCCTGCCCACCCAGGCCGAGCTGGCGGACGAGTTCGGCGTCGAGCGCGGCACCGTGCGCCAGGCGCTGCGCGCACTCCAGGAGGACGGCCTGCTCACCCACGTCACCAGGGGCAGCCCGCCCCGGGTGGCCGACCTCCCGGCTCAGCGGCAGCCGGGCCAGGACGCACGCGTGGTGCTCACCTCGTACCTGGAAGAGGCGTTCCAGGAGTCGGCGGTGCGGATCGACGCGGTGTGCCTGACGGCGGAGACGCTGATGTGGGCGCTGATCGACATGCACCGCCTGGTCGCGGCCGGGAAGGTGCGTCCCGCGTCGGTCGACGTGCGCTGCATGCTGCCGGGCCCGGACGCCCTGCTGCTCTATCCCACGCCCGTGTCGCGGACCGACCTCACCGACCGGGTGCAGCAGGCGCTCAGGGACCAGATCAGAAGCCAGAAGGCGGTCATCGAGGTGCAGATCCGCAGTCTCCGGCGCGATCACGGCATCGACGCCGTCGCGGACTTCCGGCCGCTGCCGTGCTCGCCGACGGTGAAGCAGTACGTGCTCAACGGCAGGCTGGGCCTGGAGGGCCGGTACACCATCGCCCGGTACACGCGCGAGCTGCCCGGCGAAGGACCGGTCGAGATCTTCGACGCCCACGGCACCCAGTCGCCCCTGTTCGAGTTCCGCCTGGAGGAGGGCGGACGGGCCGCGCAGTGCGTGCAGGACATGAGCAAACACCTGGACTCCCTCTGGGATCTGATGGCTCCCCGGCAGACACTCGCCTGGTGACGGCTGATTCGGGACGGGCCCGACGGGCGGCGGGCGGGTCCGAGGAGCTCCGGGCACTGGTCGCGCGCGCCCGGCACGTGCTGTTCGACTTCGACGGGCCGATCTGTCTGCTGTTCCACGGGTGCCCGGCCGACCGGATCGCCGTGGAGCAGGTGGAGTGGCTGGACGCGCGGGGTCTCGGCTGGATGCTCACCGACGCCGAGCGCCGCAGTCCGGACCCGCACGGCGTGCTCAGCTCGATCGCGGAACGCCACCCGGGCAGCGACCTCGTCGCCGAACTAGAGGAGCAGCTCACCCGGCACGAGCTGAGGGCGGCCCGGCTCGCCCGTCCGACCGCCTACGCCGACGTCCTGGTCCGCACCTGGGTGGCCGTGGGGGTACGGCTGGCGATCGTGACCAACAACTCGGCCCGGACCGTGTCCTCGTACCTGCACGGACGGGGCCTGCTGCGCTGCTTCGCCCCGCACATCTACGGCCGCACCCAGGACCTGAGCCTGCTCAAGCCGCACCCGAGGACCCTGAACACGGCCCTGACCGCCCTGGGCGCAGCGCCCGAGGCCGCGCTGATGATCGGCGACAGCCTCTCCGACCACACGGCGGCCGTCCGTGCCGGCGTGCCGTTCATCGGCTACGCGCGTCGTGCCGCGACGGCGGACCGGATGCGGAGGGCGGGGGTGCCCGAGCACAGCATCATGCGCTCCCTGGCGCCACTGCTGGAAGCCGTACGGCCCTCCTGAGTCCGGCACCGGCGGGGCCACGGGGTTCGGCAGGACGAGGACCGAAACGACATGACGTCCCGTCAAGATGGGGCCAGAGGTGTCCATATGGCGGAAGGATGCGTCCGTAAACGTGAGAAGTGTCACCCCCGGCATGTAGCGTCTGCCCATGCGGCCCCACCTGCCCCACCGGACCCACACAGCACTTGTGCGGTTCTTCGCGGGGCTGCGCCGGAGGAGGCACGGCGAGGTGGTCGCCGGCCACCACAACCGCAACCGCATCCTCCCGGTCGGACGGCCCCTGGCCTTCCTGCTGGGCCTGGAGTCCGGCCGGACGCGCGCCAAGTTCCGCGTCCCGTGCGACTCCGTCGTCGTTCTGGCCCGCCACTGGCGGGAGCCGGAGGTGCTGAGCGCGGTGTGCGCCCGGCTCGACGGCGTCCCGCGCTGCCTGGCCGACCTCGGTACGTGGTCGCTGCACGAGTACGTCACCGGCACCGTCCTGGCCGAGGAGACGCCGAAGGGCCCGGTCGGGCCGGTGCGCACCGCCGAACTCGCCGCGTTCTTCGCGCGTCTCGCCGCCGTGCCGGCCGACGCCCTGCCGCCGCGGCCGGCCGACTGGCCCGCGAGCGGCGACAGCCAGGGGTTCCTGGAGCGGCTGGCCCGCTTCACGGAGGAGCGGGTGTACCGGGGCAACCGGGCGCGCTTCGGGGAGCTGTTCGACGCGCTGGGGATCCCGGACGACCTCATGCGCCGCTTCCTGCGGTCGGTGCCGACGCTGACCGGCCGGCCCTTCGTCCTGCTGCACACGGACGTCCACCGGGCGAACGTGGTGGTGACGCGGACACCGGACGGGGAGCGCCTGTCCGTGCTGGACTGGGAACTCAGCCTCTACGGCGACCCGTTGCACGACCTGGCCACCCACCTGGTCCGCATGGACTACGACGACGACGAGCACCAGCGCGTCACCGGCCTGTGGGCCGAGGCGATGCACCGGGCCGGGCAGGCGCCGCTGACCGCCGGGCTCGCCCCCGATCTGACCGCTTACCTGCGGTTCGAGCACGTCCAGTCCGTCTTCCCGGACGTCATGCGGGCCGCCCTGGGCCTGCCCGGCGAAGCGCTGACGGAGGACTTCGCCCGCGCAGCCGAACGGATCCACGACGCCCTGCGGCGGGCCTGGACCGCCCTGGACGGCGCGCGTGAACCGGTCGGCGAGGCCGACGTCGTCCGCGCACTGCGCCGATGGCACGCCGCCGACACCGCGCGCCGCTCCGGCGGCGGCCCGGACGGCGAGCCGCGCACGGCCCGGCGACGGAGGCCCAGCGCGCGCGGCTCCTGCGAGGAGGCGGACCGGCCCGAGGACCTGCCCGAGCGGTCCGCCGCCCGGCCGGAGCCCGCGACGGGGCCGGAGCCTGCTCCGGCACGAACCGCGGCCGCGCCGGAGCCGCCGCCCGCTCCGCACCCCCCGGCCCGGGGCGCCGCCGGCAGGGCGGATCCGGCCGGGAAGGCAGGGCTGGAACTGCATGGACGGTGACGTCCTGGCCCCCCGGACGCCCGGACCCTGCTCGCCGGGGCCCGTGGAGTCCCCTTCGAGGATGTCCGGGTCACCGGCTTCCCACTGGCCGCCGTCGATCAGGTCGGTGACGACGCGGCGGACCTGGGCCGCGGTGACCTCGGCGACGTCGTCGTCGGGGCCGAGCCGGACCGCGTCCAGCAGCTGGCACCACGAGGTGCGGCCCGTTTCCAGGGCGGCGACGAACGAGTAGGGCCAGCCGGGGATGAACTGATCCGAGGAGCGTCCCGAGCGTCCGTAGACGTGGCAGAACAGCCGGTTGGGGCTGGTCGGCGCATCCGGGCGCAGCCATGCCGAGACATCGACGGCCAGGACCAGACGCCCGTCGGCGGCCTTGGGCTGCGGCAGCACGGCCAGGGCTTTGCGCAGCCGGACCGCGTCGATGCGGCCCCGGTTGAGCGCGTCGTACATCGCGCCGTGCCCGCGCCGGTGTTCGGCCAGCAGCGTCAGGTCGACCGGCGAGGTCACCGGGCCGTCCACGCAGAGCATCGCATCCGTGAGTTCGAACAGCGTGTCACCACGTGCGGTCAGGCACGCGTAGAAGTCTTCCCGGAAGTGTGACGTGAAGTCGAACGCACCCCGCCGGGCGTCGTGGTCCAGCACACTCACCTCTGCGGCCTTCGTACGAACGTGATTCCGTGGCGGAACGCATGGTCATTCGAAGGCCGTCAGCATGCCCGGCGAATCCCCGGATGCGCGAGCCTGTACGAGGCAACGTTCGAGGCCAGAGGCAAAAGAACAAGCTCAGCCCAGCACTCGGTCCTCGCCGTTGTGCGTCGACACCATGTAGACCTCCTGCCCGTCATCGCCGCGCGGAACGACCAGGACGGTGAACCTGGCGCCCGTGGGCGTGCGGAACCTGGTGTGGAGGCCGTACGTCTTCTCGGGGTCGAGCTTCAGGTCGAGCTTCTCCATGGTGCTGTCGGCAAAGGGCGGCCTGGTCCGGGACAGTTCCTTTCCGTCGATCGAGAACTCGGGGAACGGCCATGTGTTCGCCCGGGTGCGGTCCACCCCGTGGGCGTCGAGGTAGCCGTTCACACAGTCCTTGGGAGCCTCGAAGCGCAGCAGCAGATGCTTGTCGATCTCCTTCGACCGGCCGCTGAACCCCAGGTCCTCCACCTTGCAACCGGGCAGCGTGAGCTCGTAGCTCTCAAGGAGCTTGTCCAGGCTCTCGTTGGCGCTGGTGCCGGCCAGGGCGCGGGGGTCCGTGGTCTGGGCCGCGCACGCGGTCAGTGCGAGGGACAGCGCCGCGCAGACGGCCGTGACCGTCGCAGGGACGGTGCGCATGAACCCTCCTCCAGACACTCGGCTACGGGGTGACGACGGTGTTGACGCCAATGGTCCGGCTCCCTTGTACCGTGAAGTTCTTGGCCAGACGATAGTGGGGGGCGGCGGCGAGCGGGTCGAAGGAGAATTCGACCGGGCCGAGGTCCGCGCTCTCACCCAGGTCGAAGTTGTACGCCTTGTTGACATCGAGCCGGGCGTCCCCGCTGAGCCGGATCTTCCCGCCGTCGAGCACCGGCCACGGACGTCCCCGGACCGGGAAGCCCGGACGGGGCCGTGGTCCCCGAGGAGAACGGTCCGGCTCTCGACGCCGCCGTCGACGGCATTCGCCAGGCGCTGGAAGACGCCCTGCGGGCCGATCAGCCGAAGGCTTCCGCGCAGCCCGGCGACCTGCCGCTATGGACCCGCGCGGAGACCTCGCCCGCCGACACCGCGGCGACGGAGCCTCCGGCCGGGCCGATGGACGTCCGTACCGAGTGCCAGGCGGTGCTGGAGGCCCGGGAGGAGCACGTGCCGCCGGAGAACGGCACGGCGCAGGACCTGGTTGCCGACCTCAACGCCGACCTGGCCGCGTTGCAGCGGTCCTTCGCTCCGGCGACGGGGCGACGAGAAGGAGGCCGACGCCCCGGCCGCCGATGCTCTGCAAGGCGTCGCGGATGCCGCCGCCTCCTACAGCTCCCCCGGCGGAGGCCGCAGCGGGCCGCCGCCGGCGTCACGGGGCACCGCGTCCACCACGGTGGACATCCCGGCTATGCGTCAGCTCGGGGAGGCACTGGCCCGGCCGCTCCCTGGAGCCAGGGACGGGCGCGATACGCGCGTCTCCACGGCGGCCGCGCGGGGCAAGTCGACCACGCGGGGCACGGCGAAGAAGCCGAACGGCGCCGCAAGGAAGAAGCCGGGCGACTCCGCGGAGCAGGCGGGGCACCTGCGCCGCGGCGGCTCCGAGCCGCAGCAGCAGAACCGCAAGCCGACGCAGCGGTAGGACAAGCACCAGGGCCCGGACCACCGACTCGGTGGTCCGGGCCCTGGTGCTGCGGGTCAGCGCCTACGCTGACAGTGCCGCAGGTGCTGTCGGCCGAGGTGCTGTCGCCGGAATATCAGCAGGTCATGGGACTGCTGGCCGAACGCCGTGCCACCGGCGGCCAGCCGCTGACCTGCCGTACACCCGTACGGAACCCCCAGCCCCACACCCGGTTTCGAGAAGCCCTCCGACAACAAGCGCCGAGCTGTGACAGCCAACGCTGGAAGGCACAGGACCGGAGGGGCTCATTCCGCGCGCTGCTGCAAGCGAGGTGCTTGCAATAGTTAGCGCGATCCGGCAAGGTGGAGGTATGGCATCGCTCAACGTCGGCAGTCTCGGTGAGTACCTGCGGGAGCAGAGGCGCAACGCGCAACTGTCGCTCAGGCAGCTCGCCGATGCGGCCGGGGTGTCCAATCCGTACCTGAGCCAGATCGAGCGCGGGCTGCGCAAGCCCAGCGCGGAGGTGCTCCAGCAGGTCGCCAAGGCGCTGCGGATCTCCGCCGAGACGCTGTACGTGCGCGCCGGCATCCTCGATGCGGAGCGGGACCGGGGGGAGATCGAGACCCGTGCGGTCGTCCTCGCCGATCCCTCGCTCAACGAACGGCAGAAGCAGGTGCTGCTGCAGATCTACGAGTCGTTCCGCAAGGAGAACGGCTTCACGGCAGCGGACGGAGACGACGGCGCGTCGGGCGAGGCCGCCGCAGACGACCCCCGCACGGTCGGCGGAACAGACGCCGATCCGCAGCAGACGGCCGGCTGACCGGGCCAGGGAACGACCGGCCGCCGGCTGCGGATCACCACAACCCTCATCCGAAGAGATTCCGGGAGGACCATCACCATGGCCATCACCGACGACCTGCGCAAGACCCTAAGCGACCCGACCCCGCTCTACTTCGCCGCCGGCACCGCCGACCTCGCGTACCAGCAGGCGAAGAAGGTGCCGGCCCTGGTCGAGCAGCTGCGTTCCGAGGCGCCGGCCCGTTTCGAGGCGGTCCGCAGCACCGACCCCAAGGCGGTCCAGGAGAAGGCCGCCGCCCGCGCGAAGGAGGCCGGTGCCCGCGTCCGGGAGACGCAGGAGACGTTCCAGACCAGGGTCACGGAGTTCATGGGCTCCCTCGACTCCGACCTGAAGAAGTTCGGCGAGACCGCCCAGGACCTCGCCCTGCGCGGCGTCGGCGTCGCCGCCGAGTACGCCGTGAAGGCCCGCGAGACCTACGAGAAGGTCGCCGAGCACGGCGAGCAGACCGTGCGGACCTGGCGCGGTCAGGCCGCCGAGGGCATCGAGGACGTCGCGGAGGAGGTCGAGGAGCTGGCGATCGCCGTCGAGCCGAAGTCCGAGCCGGTCGCCGCGAAGGCGGAGCCGAAGCCGGCCGCCGCCGAGTCCGAGTCGGCCCCGGCCAAGAAGGCCGCCGCCGCCAAGAAGCCCGTGGCGCGCAAGACCACCGCCAAGAAGACCGCCCCGCCCGCCCAGTAGGGAAGACGGGACCACGCGCGGGCCGGGCACTTCACGGGTGCCCGGCCCGTTGAATGGGTACGGTGGCGGCAGAACAGACTCGAGAACGGGCGGTGGACGGGCAATGCTGATCGCAGGTTTCAGCTGGGTGATGTTCCTGCTGAGCTTGGCGCTGGTCGCGTTCAGCGGGTTCGCGCTGATCGACGCCGCGATCCGCCGGGAGGACGCCTACCGGGCGGCGGACAAGCGGACCAAGCCGTTCTGGCTGATCGTCCTCGGCCTGTCCTTCCTGGTGAACGTCATGAACGTGACGCTCGCGAGCATGTGGCTCCTGATGATCATCGGCCTCGTCGCGACGATCGTGTACATGGTCGACGTGCGGCCGGCCCTGCGCGGCATGTCCGGCGGCAGGGGCTGGGGCCGCCGGGGCTCCAGCAGCGACGGGCCGTACGGCCCGTGGAACGGCGGTCGCTGACCGCCGGCGCCGTCCGCCGGGCCCGAGCGGGCCCGAAGCGGGGCGTCACGGCACGCGGTCCAGCAGGACCACGGCCACGTCGTCCGTCAGCTCGCCGCCGTTCAGCTCGCGGACCTCGTTGACCGCGGCCTGGAGCAGTTCCTCGCCGCGCAGTCCCTGAGCCAGCTGCCGGCCGACCATCGCGACCATGCCCTCCTGGCCCAGCCGCTCCCGGCCCTCGCCGACCCGGCCCTCGATGAGGCCGTCGGTGTAGAGCATCAGGCTCCACTCGGCCCCCAGCTCCACCTGCGTCCGCGGCCACCGGGCGCCGGGCAGCAGGCCGAGAGCGGGGCCGTTGTTGTCGCAGGGCAGAAGACGCGGGCGGTGACCGGGGCGCGCGATCAGCGGGGAGGGATGCCCCGCCAGGCACAGGCCGGCGCGGCGGCCGTCCGGCGCGATGTCCACCGTGCACAGGGTCGCGAAGATCTCGTCGTCGCCGCGCTCGTGCTCCAGTACCTGCTGGAGGGTGTTCAGCAACTCGTCGCCGCACAGTCCCGCGAGCGTCAGCGCGCGCCAGGCGATCCGCAGCTCCACGCCGAGCGCCGCCTCGTCCGGGCCGTGCCCGCAGACGTCGCCGATCATGGCGTGCACCGTGCCGTCGGGGGTTCGGACGGTGTCGTAGAAGTCACCACCCAGCAGGGCGCGCGAGCGGCCGGGACGGTAGCGGGCGGCGAAGCGCAGGGAGGAGCCGTCCAGCAGGGGCGTGGGCAGCAGGCCCCGCTCCAGGCGGCGGTTCTCCTGCGCGCGCAGCCGGCCCTCGGCCAGCTTCCGTTCGGCCGTGTCGGACCGCTTCCGCTCAACGGCGTAGCGGATCGCACGGCTCAGCAGCCACCCGTCCAGCTCGTCCCGGAACAGGTAGTCCTGGGCGCCGACGCGTACGGCCTCGGCGCCGCGCTCGGCGTCGCCGGAGGCGGTCAGCGCGAGGACGGCGTGCCGGGGCGCGAGCTCCAGCACGTGCCGCAGCACGGCCAGCTCGTCCCCGCCGCCCTCCGCCCTGCCGGGCGCGGCCAGCGCGAGGTCCAGCAGGATGCAGTGGACGTCGTCGGTGAGCAGCCGCTCGGCCTCGGTGAGGTTGCGGGCGGTGCGGACACGGATCGGTTTGCCCGTCGTGTCGAGCAGATCGGGCACGATAGGTGAGCCGCCGGGATCGTCCTCGATCAGCAGCAGTGTCAGGTTGGTGGCGGCGTTGTTGTCGACCTTGGCTTCCTTGCGCGGGGTCTCTTCCCTGGAAGGGCCGCCCGGGTGGGCGACCTGCGCCTGACCACTCTCCACGGCCGGGATCGCCCTGGGCCGCGGTATGGGTACGGGCATCGTCTTCGGTTTCCTTCCCTCCCCCCGAGGGCACGGCGGAGCCGAGGGACCTCGGTTCACCGACGGGGACCTTAGCGGGTGCCGGCGCCGTAAAGGAATGGTGTGAGCCACCCCGCTGCCGGGCCGGCTCCGGTCATATGCCGCTTTTGCCAACGCAGTTGGACAGATCGACGCCGGTACCGGGATGACGAAGGTCACGCCGGTGCGGGGTTTGACGGATGATCCACGTGCGGTGAGTCACGTGGCCCCGGTCACGGGCGGGTCGTCGGGGTGTGGCGCCGGTCATGGGTGGGGTGTTGGGGTGTGCCGCCGGTCACGATGGGGTGTCGGGCTGTGCCGCCGGTCACGCGTCCGGCCGGACGACGCCCAGGATCGGCATCGAGCCCGCCCCTGTGACCGTCACGGTCCGCCCGGGGCGAGGGGCGTGCACGATCGTTCCGTCGCCGATGTACAGGCCCACATGGCTGGCGTCGCCGAAGTAGATGACCAGGTCGCCCGGGCGCATGTCCGTGACGTCGACGTGCTTCAGCCGTCTCCACTGCTCCTGCGAGGTACGCGGAATGGGGTGCCCGGCGTGCGCCCAGGCCTGCGAGGTCAGCCCCGAGCAGTCATAGGTCCTCGGCCCCTCGGCGCCCCATTCGTACGGCTTGCCCATCTGTGCGGTGGCGTACCGCACGGCCTTCGTGCCCTGGTCGGACGCCTTGTCCTGGACGTCCTTCAGCACGCCGGTGTCCAGCCACGCCGTCTGCGCCTTCAGCGCGGCCTGCCGCTCCAGTTCGGCGAGGCGCTCCTTCTCCTGTTGCTCCAGCCGGGATTCGAGCTTCTCCGCCTCGGCGATCTGCTTCTTGACCTTCTCCCGGGCGGCTTCCTTGGCCTTGCGGTTCTGTTCCAGCTTCCGCCACTGGGCGGAGGCGTCCGCGGCGTACTGCTTCAAGTCCTGCTGGGTGCGCGTCGTTTCCTCGATCAGCGCCTTGGCTGCGCGCTGGCCCTGAATGACCCTGCCCGCGCCGTCGAGGAAGTGCTGCGGGTCGTCGCTGAACACCAACTGCGCCCCGGGCGGCAGGCCGCCGCTGCGGTACTGCTGCCGGGCGGCGGCGCCGGCCCGGTCCTTCAGCCGGTCCAGGCGCTCCTGCCCCGCGACGATCTTCCTGGCCAGCTCGACGATCTGTGCGGACTGCTGCTTCGCCTTCTCCGCGGCGGCGTTGTAGGCGTCGGTGGCCACGGCCGCGTCGTGGTAGAGGGCGTCGAGTTTCCTGCGGACGGCCTCCAGGTCCCTGTTGGGCGACGCGGGCGCGGCGGAGGGTGTGGCCGAGGGTGTGCCGGAGGGCGTGGCGGAGGGCGTCGGTGCGGGGGAAGGAGCGGCGAACGCCGCGCCCGGTGCCGCCAGTACGGTGACCGCGCAGACCACGGTGACGGCCGCCGCGATCAGGCCGCGCTTGCCCGCCGTACCCATAGGTCTCCCCCAAACTGATTAACCGTCAGTAACATACGGTGCCTGGGGGATCGTGCCATGTTCGCGTCGAAAGCGACAGGGGTAGTGCTCCGATGGCAGGCGCGCTGTCTGCTCCCGGGCGGCACGGCCCGGTACGGCGTGATCCCCGCCCCTGTGACGTACCACGTGCGGAGATCGTTCCCCGCAGGTCAGGATAGGTGCCGCGATTCCGGGACGCGGGCCGGCCCGGTGGGGGAGGGGCGCGGGACGGGTTGCGCGGAGGTCGGGGCGTGGGGTGCCCGACGCCGCGGGGGCGTGGCGGCGGGGTGGGGCCCGCGGTGTCTCAGGGCCGAGGCAGTGGTGCCAGTGCCGTCCAGGCCACCGTCACCTCGCCCTGACGCCATCGCGACGGCCCGTCGGTCACCGGCCAGTCGGCGCTCAGGTCCCGCGCCGTCCGGATCCACCGCTGCCGGGCGCCGTAGGAGGCGTAGGGGGCCGCGGAGGCCCAGGCGCGGTCGAAGTCGCGCAGGAAGGCGTGGACGGGCTCGCCGGGCACATTGCGGTGGATCAGCGCCTTCGGCAGCCGTTCGGCGAGGTCGGAGGGGCGTTCCAGCGAGCCGAGCCGGGTGGCGAAGGTGACCGTGCGGGGTCCCTCGGGGCCGAGTGCCACCCACACGTGCCGCCGTCCGATCTCGTCGCAGGTCCCCTCCACCAGCAGGCCGCCACGGGAGCCGTCCCCGGCCGGGGCCAGGCGGGTGCACAGCCGCCGCCACACCGCGGCGACCGCGTCCTCGTCGTACTGCCGCAGGACGTTCGCCGCGCGGATCAGCACCGGCCTCCCGGGCATGGGCACCTCGAAGCCGCCGTGCCGGAAGGCCAGGCCGTCGCGCTCGAAGGGCCGGGCCGCCGCGACCCGCGCCGGCTCGATCTCGATGCCGACCACCCGTGCGCGTGGCGCCGCCGTCCGCAGCCGTCCGAGCAGTTCCACGGCCGTCCAGGGCGCGGCGCCGTATCCGAGGTCGACGGCCACGGGGTCGTCGGCGCGGCGCAGCTCTGCGCCGTGCGCGGCCGCGATCCAGCGGTCCATGCGGCGCAGCCGGTTGGGGTTGGTCGTCCCGCGCGTGACCGTGCCCACGGGGCGGGGAGCGGTGCGGGATGTCATGGATACGAGGGTATGCGGCCGACGGCGGGGCGCCCGCCCCTTTGGGGGGTACGCCGCGGCGACCCGGCGGCGGCGACCTGGCCACGGAAGCGCGGTCGTGGGGCGACCGCGGAGACCGCTCGCGGGGGTGCCGCCGTGGGTGGCGTGGTCGCGGAGCCGCCTCCCCGCGCGGAGGCCCCGCCGCCGTATCCCGCGGGACGCCCGGGGGTGTGGAGGGCTCCCGGGGACGCAACCCGCTATCGAACAGTTGCCCGATATCGGGTAACGCCTCGGCAAAAATCCCGGCACCCGGAATGGGAATGGCTCCCTCCGCTGTTCCTCCCCGAGGAGGGCGCCGCACGCCCTCCGAACGGCATGCCCGCAGCAAGGAGGACCGCCACGTGAGCCACTACGTCAGCAGGCTCGGGCGTCGCTCCCCGGCAACCCCCTCACGGCTCCGGCTGCACCGCCGCCCGCGCCGTGTCGCCATGCTCTCGGTGCACACCTCCCCGCTGCACCAACCCGGGACGGGCGACGCCGGCGGCATGAACGTATACATCGTCGAACTCGCGCAGCGCCTCGCCGCGATCAACATCGAGGTCGAGGTCTTCACCCGCGCGACCACGGCGGCCCTGCCACCGGTCGTCGATCTGGCCCCCGGCGTCCTGGTCCGCCACGTCGACGCCGGCCCCTACGAGGGCCTGGCCAAGGAGGACCTGCCCGCCCAGCTGTGCGCCTTCACCCACGGTGTGATGCAGGCCTGGGCCGGCCACCGCCCCGGCCACTACGACCTCGTCCACTCGCACTACTGGCTCTCCGGCCACGTGGGCTGGCTCGCCGCCCAGCGCTGGGGCGTCCCGCTCGTGCACGCCATGCACACCATGGCCAAGGTCAAGAACGCCAATCTGGCCGACGGCGACACCCCCGAGCCCGCCGCCCGCGTCATCGGCGAGACGCAGATCGTCGCCGCGGCGGACCGGCTGATCGCCAACACGGCCGAGGAGTCGGAGGAACTGGTACGGCACTACGCCGCCGACCCGGCCAAGGCCGCCGTCGTCCACCCGGGCGTCAACCTGGGCCGCTTCCGCCCGGCCGACGGCCGCGCCGCCGCGCGCGCCCGCCTGGGCCTGCCGCAGGACGCCCTGGTCCCGCTGTTCGCCGGACGCATCCAACCGCTGAAGGCCCCCGACGTGCTGCTGCGCGCGGTCGCCGCCCTGCTGGACGAACGCCCGGACCTGCGCCCGCGCGTCGTCGTCCCGGTCGTCGGCGGCCCCAGCGGCAGCGGCCTCGCCAAGCCGGAAGGGCTGCAGAAGCTCGCCGCGCGCCTCGGCATCGCCGACGTCGTCCGCTTCCACCCGCCGGTCGGGCAGGACCGGCTCGCGGACTGGTTCCGGGCGGCCTCCGTCCTCGTCGTCCCGTCCTACAGCGAGTCCTTCGGGCTGGTCGCCATAGAGGCCCAGGCCGCCGGTACGCCCGTGCTGGCCGCCGCGGTCGGCGGCCTGCCGGTCGCGGTCCGCGACGGCGAGACCGGCGTCCTGGTACAGGGCCACGATCCGGCGGCGTACGCGCGCGTGCTGGCCCGGTTCGCGGACGATCCGGGTATGTCGCCCCGCATGGGGGCGGCCGCGGCCCGCCACGCCACGGCCTTCGGCTGGGACACCGCCGCCGCGGCCACCGCCGACGTGTACACGGCCGCGATGCAGGCCCACCGCCGTCGCGTACGCTCCCACCATGGGTGATGTCGAAGAGGGCGACCGGACCGAGTCGACGGCGCGGACCGTCGAGGACGCGCTGAAGGACGCCGAAGTGGACTGGGAGAGCCCGCAGCCCGGCACCTACGTCGTCAAGCTGCCCGGCACCCGCAAGCTGTCCACGACCGTGCAGTTGGTCGTCGGCCGCCACTCGCTGTCCCTGAACGCCTTCGTCATCCGTCACCCCGACGAGAACGAGCCGGGCGTCCACCGCTGGCTGCTGGAACGCAACCTCAAGCTGTACGGCGTCTCCTACGCCGTCGACCGGCTCGGCGACGTCTACGTCACCGCCCGCCTGCCCCTCGCCTCGGTCACCCCCGACGAGATCGACCGTCTGCTGGGGCAGGTCCTGGAAGCGGCGGACGGCGCCTTCAACACCCTCCTGGAACTGGGTTTCGCCTCCGCGATCCGCAAGGAGTACGCGTGGCGGGTCTCGCGCGGGGAACCGACGCGGAACCTGGACGCGTTCCGGCACCTGACCCGGCCGGCCGACTGACGCCCTGCTCCCGCGGACGCCTCTGCACCGGCTGACGCCTCTGCACCGGCTGACGCCCCTGCACCGGCTGACGCCCCTGCACCGGCTGACGCCCGCCCTTCGGCTGGCACCCCTGCTCCGGCAGCGGCTGCTGTTCCGGCGGACACCCCTGCCCCGAACGCCGGTGGGAGCCCCGGCTCAGCCGGCGCGGGACACGCCGTCCCGGTAGCGGCCCGGCGTCACGCCGACCAGCCTCCGGAAGTGGCGGGTGAGGTGGGCCTGGTCGTGGAAGCCCGTCGCGGCGGCCGTCTCTGCCGGCGGGAGCCCGTCCAGCAGCAGCCGCCGGGCCCGGTCGACCCGCCGCGAGGTCAGGTACTGGTGCGGTGCGATGCCGTAGGCGCCGCTGAACGCCCGCACCAGATGGGCGGGATGGGCCTGAAGGACGGCGGAGGCTTCCGCCAGGGTGACCCTCTCGACGACCCGCGCGTCGAGCAGCTCGCGCAGCCGCCGGGCGAGCACCGGATCGCGGCGCGGGGGCGTGGCGGCGGCCCGCGGGCTCAGGTGCTCCCGCAGCCGCTCCCCGACGAGGGTCAGCCTGCTCTCCGCCGCCAGTTCGTCGCCGGGCCCGGTCAGAGCGGCGTGCACCTGTGCCACCCGGCGCCGCAGCAGCGGGTCCCGCAGATCGGGCCGGTCGACCGCGGCCCCGATCAGCGTCGTGGGCAGAAGCCGGCCGTCGAGGTACAGCACCCGCTTGCGGAAGCCGCCCTCGGTGGCGGACGAGCCGTTGTGCGGCACGTGCGGCGGCAGCAGCGTGACCGTGTCGTACGGGGTGCCGTGCTCGTGCCGGTCCAGGTCGTACCGCACTGCCCCGGCGTCCACGATGAGCAGCGTCCACGCCTCGTGGACGTGCATCGGATAGGCGTACTCGGTGAAGCGGGCGTGGAAGACCTCCGAGACGCCCGGGACGCGCGGGCGCCACGCGGCGACATGCTGCCCGGCGGCCATGCAAAGAACGTACAAGACGCAGCCGCACGACGGCCGGCAGGCTGCCGGCATGACCGATGAACCCACGCCGTCCGGCATCCGCTTCGACACGAAGATCGCCGTCCTGCTGCGCGCGGACCTCGAACCCTGGCAGCGCCTGAACGTCACCGCCTTCCTGGTCAGCGGCCTCGGCACGGCGGCCCCCGAGGTGATCGGAGAGCCGTACGTGGACGCGGACGGGGTGGGCTACCTGCCGATGTTCCGGCAGCCGGTGCTGGTCTTCGAGGGCACCGCGGAGACGCTGAGGGCGGCGCACGCGCGCGTGCTCTCCCGCGCGCTCCCGCGCGCCGTGTTCACCGCCGACCTCTTCGGCACGGGCAACGACCGGGACAACCGGGCGGCGGTGCGGGCCGTGCCGACGGAGGAACTGGACCTGGTGGGACTGGCCGTCCACGGCCCGCGGAACGCGGTGGACAAGGTGCTCAAGGGGTCGCGGATGCATCCGTGACGGGTGCGGCGGCCGGGGGCGTCCGCCGGACCGCGCCCTCGACGCCCTCGGCCGGCAGCCGCCGCATGAGCAGCGCGTACCCGACGCCCGCCACCGTTCCCACGGCCGCGGTGAGCCCCCACAGCCAGGCGGATCCGAACCGGTCGATGACGGTGCCGGACATCAGCGGGGCGACGAGCCCGGCGACGGACCACGACATGGTGTACATGCCCTGGTACCGCCCGCGGCCCCGGGCGGGGGAGAGCCGGACGACGAGCCCGGTCTGTGTGGGCGCGTTGACGATCTCCGCCAGGGTCCACACGCAGACGGTCAGCGCGAAGACGCCGACGGATCCGGCGAAGGCGGTGAGCCCGAAGCCGTACCCGGCGAGCAGCGAGGACACCACGAGCAGCCGCCGCGGATCGCGGTGCTCGATGAACCGGGTCACCGGGATCTGCAGGGCGACGATGAGGACGCCGTTGACGGCGATGGCGAAGCCGTAGTCGGCGGGCGTGAAGCCGGCCGCGCCCATCGCGACGGGCAGGCCCACCGACCCCTGCTGGAAGACCAGCGCCACGAGGAACGACAACCCGACGACGCCCATGAACCGCCGGTCGGCGAGCACGGTGGACAGCCGCACGGAGCCGTCTCCGGCCGCCTCGGCGTGCTCCGGGCCCGGCCGGGACTCGGGCACCTTGAAGAAGACGACGAGGGCGCAGACGAGCGTCATCCCGGCCTCGGCGAGGAAGCCGGCGAGATAGCTGAACTCGGCGATGAACCCAGCGGCCATGGACGACACGGCGAAACCCAGGTTGATCGCCCAGTAGTTCAACGAGAACGCCCGCACCCGGTCCTCGGGCCGCACGATGTCCGCCATCATCGCCTGCACGGCCGGCCGGGAGGCGTTGGAGGCCATGCCGACGGCGAACGCGACCGCCGCGATCGCCACCGGGTCCCGCACGAGCCCGAGGAGCGCCACGGACCCCGCGGTCGCCACCTGCGCGACGAGCATGGTGGGCCGCCGGCCCAGCCGGTCCGCCATCACCCCGCCGCCGAGCGCGGAGACGACGCCGCCCAGTCCGTGGAGGGAGGCGACGAGACCGGCGTAGAAGGCGGAGGCACCGCGGTCGAGGGTGAGGTAGAGCGCCATGAACGTGGCGACGAAGGACCCCAGCCGGTTGACGAGAGTGCTGGTCCACAGCCACCAGAACTCCCGGGGGAGCCCGGAGACGGACTCCCGGGCGGTGCGTCTGAGGGAGGCGGGTGACATGAGCGGGACCCCCGTGCGTGTGGCAGAGCGAGTAAGTGGCGCAAGCGGCAGGCACAACTTACGAGAGGAAGCTCACGAAGACCACTCGATTAACGGCCCCGGCCCGGAGCGGGGCGGAAGTCCGCCCTGTGAGCGCCGGCGCCGCCGCCCAGAGCCGTCGATTACGCTCATACGCATGGCCGACGCACCGTACAAGCTGATCCTCCTCCGTCACGGCGAGAGCGAGTGGAACGAGAAGAACCTGTTCACCGGCTGGGTGGACGTCAACCTGACCGCGAAGGGCGAGAAGGAGGCGACGCGCGGCGGCGAGCTGCTCAAGGACGCCGGCCTGCTCCCCGACGTCGTCCACACCTCCCTGCAGAAGCGCGCGATCCGCACCGCCCAGCTCGCGCTGGAGTCCGCCGACCGCCACTGGATCCCCGTCCACCGCTCCTGGCGCCTGAACGAGCGCCACTACGGCGCCCTCCAGGGCAAGGACAAGGCCCAGACCCTCGCCGAGTTCGGTGAGGAGCAGTTCATGCTGTGGCGCCGCTCCTACGACACCCCGCCGCCGCCCCTCGCCGACGACGCCGAGTACTCCCAGGCGCACGACGCCCGCTACGCCACGATCCCGCCGGAGCTGCGCCCGAACACGGAGTGCCTCCAGGACGTGGTGTTCCGCATGCTCCCCTACTGGTACGACGGCATCGTCCCCGACCTCCTGGCGGGCCGCACGGTCCTCGTCGCCGCGCACGGCAACTCCCTGCGTGCCCTGGTCAAGCACCTCGACGGTATCTCCGACGCCGACATCGCGGGCCTGAACATCCCCACGGGCATCCCCCTGTCCTACGAGCTCGACGCCGACTTCAAGCCGGTCGCGCCGGGTGGCACGTACCTGGACCCGGACGCGGCCGCGGCCGCGATCGAAGCGGTCAAGAACCAGGGCAAGAAGAAGTAACCGCCCACGCGCAAGCCCCCTGCCTGCGGGTTCTCCGCTGGGAGGGGGCTTTTCGCTGCCTCTGGGCCGTCTCTGGGCCGTCAGGTGCCGGGCCTGGCCGACTGGGCCGTGTCGAAGACGGAGGCGACCGCCTTGCGCGTGCGCTCCTGGCTCGACGGCATGAGGTGCGCGTACACGCGGAGCGTCAGGCCGGGGCCGGAGTGGCCGAGGTACTCGGCGAGGGCCTTGATGTTCTCTCCGGCGTCCAGGAGCACTGAGGCGTAGAAGTGGCGGAGGGCGTGCATGCCGTTCTCGCGGGACCCGGCGTACGACCCGCCCGGCTTCCGCTCGGGGATCACGCCGACCGAGGCGAGGGCGCGCTTCCACACCTCCTCGTTGAGCGACGTACGCCAGACGTGCCCGCCGCGCGGTCCGGTGAAGACCAGCCGCTTGGTCACCGGAGGCCCGTCCGCCACCTTCCACGGCAAGGTGATCTCGACCGGCGGGAACCGCTTCATATGGGTCCGCAGGGCGTCAGCGACTGGACAGGGGAGCGGTACGTCCCGGAGCTTGCCACCCTTCGGCGGGGCGAAGACCGGCTTGCTGCGACTCAGCTTGAGCTGCTGGACCACGTGGAGGGTGTCCGACTCGAAGCCGATCGCGTCGACGGCCACGCCCAGGATCTCGCCTTGCCGAAGGCCGCAGCCGCCGCCCAGGTCGACCATGGCTTGGTAGCGCTCGGGCATGCCGGCCCGGACGGCGAAGACCCGTTCCGGCGGCCAGGGCGCGACGCGTTTGTTGTCCACAGTCGGTGGACGGACTGAGCGGGCGGCGCACGGGTTCCGGGGAAGGTGCCCGTCGTCCACGGCCGCGCTGAGGGCGGCGCGCACGTTGGAGTAGATCGTCCGGGCATACGAGCCGCGGACGCCGTTCTCCTGGAGCTGTCGCACCCAATCGCGGATGTGAGCGGGCTGGAAGGAGCCGAGGGGGCGCGACCCCAGGTGGGGGTAGGCGTGCAACCGAAGCTGAGACTCCATCGAAGCCTGCGTGTTCGGGTCCGGCGCGTGGGTCACCCACTTCTCGGAGTACTGCTGGAAGGTGATCCGGGCCGCGCGGGGGTCGATGTACTGCCCCCGCGTCATGTCCGCTTCGGTCTGCGAGAGCCACTGCTCGGCGAGCCGCTTCTGACGGTCGGGGAAGCTCTTGGACTTCTCGGTGCCGTCCGGGCCCACGTAGCGGGCGCGGTAGCGCATGCCCGAGCCGTAGCGCTCGGTCTTGACTCTGCGAGTCCTGCCGTCCGCCCCCTTCTCTTCCTTGTACCAGCGGTCTTGGATGTGTCCGGCCATCAGGCAGCGACCCCCTTGATCTGGGACTCCACCCAGGCGCGTACGTCGTCCGGATCGAATCGCAGGTGCCGGCCGACCCGGAAGCCGCGAGGACCGGTGCGCCTACGGCGCCACTGGTAGACCGTCTCGACGCTGGGCAGGTCGAACATCTCCACCAGGTCGTCAGGAGTCAGGAACCGCGTGGGCAGGGGGCGCGGTGCGGCTTCCGCCACTGTGCTGCGTCGGTCAGCCACGGGTGGGTTCTCCTTCCGTTCCGGGGGCTGGTTCGAGGGACGCGGCAAGCCAGGCTTCGACGTCGGACAGGCCGGTACCGGCGAAGACCCAGTGGGCGAGGACGTACGTCGTCTCCGGCTCCTGGGCGGGGCCGTTGGCTGCTGCGGCTTGTGCGCGGCGCCATGCGGCGCGCGCGTCACGGAGGGCGCCGAGGGTGGTCGAGTAGCGGCGGGACTTGGTGGAGAAGTGGCCGCGGAAGCAAAGCATGTGGGACCAAGCGCGCAGGCGGAGGTGTGCGAGGTCCTTGCGGGCGCCGAGGGTCCAGGCGGTGCGGATGAGGCGGCGGGCGTGGTCGCTGATGTCGAGCTGGGCGAGTTCGGCGGCGAACTTCAGGGGCCGGTCGAGAGCTCCCGTCGCGGTCTCGGCGCCCTTGGTGGCGTACTTGGCGATGTAGGCGGCGACGGCCCGTTCGGTCAGCTCCCGACCGTCGTCGAAGTCGGCGGACCGGATCATGCGGACGTCGAGTTGGCGGCCGAAGGCGAAGGTGTGGGCGCGTCCGTCGACGGACGGCCCGTCCACGCGGACCTTGGCGGCGGCGGTACTGATGGCGTCGGTCAGCAGCTCGGGGGTGGCCCAGGCCGGGGGAGTGGTGTCGCCGCCTTGGGGACCGTCGAGGCGGATGACCGCGTGGAAGTGGACTGCACCGCGCTTCTGGTACTCGGCGACCTTGGCGAAGGACACGCGCGCGTGTTCGTGGAGTCGACGTTGGGGCAGACCTGCGCGCTTGGCGACCTCTCGGCGTAGGTAGATCGAGAAGCGCCGCCAGAGGGAGCCTGCGTGCGCGTTCCAGAGGACGGCGGCTTCGTAGTCGTAGGTGTCCGGGTCGAGTGCGGTGCCGAGTGTGTCGTCGTCCTGGTCGTGAATGGTGCGGCAGCGGCAAGGGCGGGCCGCCCCGGCCGGGCCGGTGGGGCGGTTGTGGACAGGGCCGAAGCTGGGGGCGGTGAAGGTGGCGAAGACGCGAGGGTGCGTGGCGACGTGTTCCGAAGTGCCCTTGCCGCCGCGCAGTCCGGCGGTGATCAGGTGGAAGGTGTCGCGGCGGTAGACCTCCGCGCAGGCCGGGCAGCGGGTGGTACGGCGGTTGTTGCAGCGGACGAGAAGCTGGCCCGCTGGCAGTTCGGTCGAGTCGAGGTGACGGAGGATGCGGCCGATCTCGCCGGTTGCCGTGTCGACGTCGTACTCGGTGCGGTGGCCGTCGAGGCGGATCGGTTGGGTGCAGCCTCCGTGGCCGGAGAGTTGGCGGAGGATACCCGGGAGGGCGCCGCCTGCGGCGAGGTTGGCGAGTTCCGTGAGCGGGGGCGGTGTGCTGCGGGCGAGGATGACTGTGCTCCTTCTGACTGGCTCGGTCAGGGGTGTGATGGCCTCCGGGGCGGCAGATGCTGGCCGTGTCCCGCCGTCCCGGAGGACCGGAGTCGTTGATCAGCGCCGCTTGTGTTCGCGGAGCAGGGAGCGCAGGACCACGGCGGCGATGGCCACGGAGACGGCCGAGACGGCGACGGCGGCCAGGAGAGCGGTGAGGACCACTCCGCCCGTGAGGACCGCCACCACGGCTCCGGTGCTGATGGAGATCGCCGGCAGGCCCCGTCGGACAGGCGCCGGGTCGGTCGTGGCATGGGTGTGCGCGGGCAGCGGGGTGGGGTTGCCGGGGTACTTCGGCAGGAACACGGCGATCTCTTTATCTACTCGTCTAGGCATGTGAGCCGTTTACGACGGTCACGCCGGTACGCGTGCCGGACTCGATGGCGGGGGCGAAGAAGGTGTGCGAGAGCCAGAAGCCGAAGAGGGCGATCAGGACGACGATCCAGGGTCGGATGCCGAGGAACTTGATCGCTCCCCAGACGAAGAAGCCGAGGACGAAGACGAGCGGCAGGCTGACGGTCACGGCGTTCGGGATCCTTTCAGCGGACGGGACAGCGGTGTGTGCGGGCGGCGAGTTCGGCGGCGGCACGGCTGTCGTAGTCGGCGGAGAAGCCGCAGCGCGGGGCGGTGCAGGCGGCGGTGTGCTTCTCGCGGCCCCGGTTGTCGTACGAGGTGGCGACCTGGACGGGACCGATGCGGGTGACGTCGCGGAAGCGGCGGTTGGCGGTCACGGTCGTTCTCCTGTCAGAGCTGGGCGGCGATGGCTTCGGCCATGGGCACGGGAACCCCGAGCCGGGTGCGGAGGGTCGCGCTGTCGATGGAGGCGCCCGTGCGGGTGCGGTGCTCGGTGGCGACCTTGCGCGCATGGTCGAGCAGAGCGGCCGGGACCGTTACGGCTGGAGGTACGGGAGCCGTCTCGGTGACCGGTCGAGAGGGCTCCTCGGGCGACGCTTTGGAGGCCTCCTCTTGGTCGTCGTCGGCCCGACCGATCTCGTCGGCTGCCGCCGGGGCGGTGTGGGCGAGGAGGGTTCCGCCGAGGAAGGCGACCGCGGGCCAACCGGCGACGAGGATGCGCAGCCAGGCCGGCACGTGGTGCATGTCGAGCAGCCCGGCGGTGGCGATGTTCGCGCCGAGGGACGCCGCGAGCGCGATGACGAACCAGCTCCAGGCGGCGGCCTTCGTGTTGCCGGTGCGGAGTCGGCGCCAGGCGGCGACGAGGAGCAGGTCGACCGAGATGGGGTAGGCCCAGGCTTTCCATCCGTCCTGTCCGGCCGCCGAGGCGACATCGTGCAGGTGGGCGAAGGACAGCGCGGCGGCGATGAGCGCCTGGACGAACACCGCGTCGATGCGGGCCAGTTGGGCGCGCATGGTGCGGCTCCTTCCGGGTTCAGGCAGGGGAGGGGCAGGGGCGTGGCACAAGGCGGTCACGCCGACCGTGAGGTGTGGGTGCAGGTCAGCTGGTCACAGGGTCCGGCTGAACAGCCCTGCCCGGCGTCTTGGCCGTCTGTACGGGGATGTTGGGCCGGAACGACTTGAGCGCGGGGATGTCGGGTACCAGGTCGGCCGACTTGCGGCAGACGTCGGCGGCGGCGCCGAGTGAGAGGTAGGGGGTGCGGATGCGGGACCAGCCGCCGGACGTGTCCCCCGCGACGGCGAGGCCGGGACATTCGGGTGCGATGGCGCAGGCGGCGGCCACTGCTTCCGGGGCGATGTCTCCGAGGGCCATCTTGGCGGAGGCTTCGTCGTTGACGCGATGGCAGACGCGGCCGGTCAGTTGGGCGCGGAGCATGGTGGCTCCCTTGCCGAGTTCGGCACCGAAGCGTTGCCCGCACACTTCCAGGTAGATGCCGGCGGCGCGGCCGAGTTGGGCGAGGCGGATGAGCTGGGTGACCATCTCGTCCCGGCGTTCCTCGTCCTTCTTGGTGGCGGTGAGGAAGAGTTCGGCCACCTCGTCCACGAACAGCACGATGGGCACGGGCCGTTCGTCCTCGGGCAGGCCCCAGATGTCGGAGGTGATCTCCTCGTCCGGGGTACCGGGCGCGATGCCCTGCCGGGCCCTGATCAGGTCGTACCGGTCCTCCATTTCCCCGACCAGCACGGGCAGCAGCTCGGCCGCTTCGTCCGGGTCGGTCGCCAGTGCGGACAGACGTGCGGCGAAGGGCGCCAGCTCCACGCCACGCTTGCAGTCGATGCCCACAAGGGCCACGGGTTGAGGGGCGAGCCCGGAGATGAGGTGGCGCAGGTACATGGACTTGCCGGACAGCGTTGCTCCGAGGACGAGTCCGTGTGGCACGGTCCGGTAGTCGCGCACGAAGGGCGTGGCGTCCTCCCGCAGCGCGACCGGCACTTTCAGGAACTCGTGGTCGGCTTTGCGGGGCATCCGTACGCGCCGCAGCACGTCGTACCCGACGAGTCGCAGTTCGACGACGCCGGGCCTGACAGTGGTGACGTACACGGCGTGAACACCCCAGGCGTGACGTAGCCGTTCGGCCGAGGCGGCGACGTCGGCGGGTTCCTGTCCGGGGGCGAGACGGAGCCGAAGGCGCAGGCCGGTCGTCGTGGGCCGGATGATGCCGCGGCGTGGTGGAACGGCCCGAATCTCCCGTCGCGTGGTCGCCTTGAGGGCGAGGACGCGAAGCCGGGACGGCGCCACGGTCAGGCCGCAGGCTTCCATGACCGCGCTGTACGAGCTGAGCAGTCGGACCGTGGATAACGGGAGGCCGACCGCGGACCAGTAGACGCCCGGGTGCCTGGCCCGGGTGTAGGCGGCCCCACCGCCGAGCGCGGCGACAGGACCACCCACCTCCAGGAGCGTCGCGAGATCGGTCATCAGGCGGTTGCCCCCATGGCAGCCGGGAAGGCGGCCGGGGTGACGGCGGCGGCGCGGTAGGCGATGCCGTGGCGCTGCTGCCCGTTGAACACGCTCTCCCACGGCCGGGCGACGAGCCCCGGCAGCGAAACGGGCGAGCCGAGGACCAGCCCTTCGGAGACCCCGCTCTCCGGGACGGTGACCTTGATCAGGGACGACTCCCCGTCCTCGATGTGGACGACACCGATCGTCATCAGGGCCTCTCCGCTCACGGCGTCCTTGGCGATCTCGCCCGTCTGCCGGTCGCGGACCTTGGGTTCAGGGGCCTCGGTGAGCAGGATCGTCGCCGCCGAGGTCTCCACACGGATGGTGCGCAAGGCACACTCTCCCATCTACTCGTCTATACAAGATGCGTCGTGCGAACCCGATTCCCGGGATCACGCTAACCACCTTGCCACACAACTTGCCCACTCGTCTATACGAGTAAGCATGTTGGGGTGTACGAGTTCGGAGAACCAGCCCCGCGCACCACCGCCGGTCATACGCTCACGTCGCCGGGAGCTGGTACGACAGCACGTATGCGTCTGCCGCCATGACCGTGTCGCAGACCTCGACCGGCCGCCCCTCTGTGTCGAAGGCGGTCCGGATCAGATGGATCACGGGCACGCCGGCCGCGAGGTGCAGTGTCTTGACCTCCGCGGGCGAGGGCATCCGGGCGCGGATCTCCTCCTCGAAGTGGTCGAGGCGGTGGCCCAGCTCTTCGAGGCGGGCATAGATACCTCCAGGGCCGGGGTTGGGCTCTGCGATCTGCGTTCCGCGTGCGATGTCGAGCGGAAGATACGAGGAGGCGAACTCCACAGGCCGCCCGTCCAGCAGATAACGCCGACGGCGAACCAGCACCCGCCGCACGGACCCGAGCCGGGTGGAGATGTCCTGACCGGCCTTCTCCTCCTTGACCTCCAGACTGTCGACCTGCGGGTGACTGCCGGCGGCGTCGGCCTCGACGATGAACGCCGATTTCCCCTGCTCCCTGTGCCGCCGGGCGAACCGGTCGGAGGCGAGACGGCGCACGGGCGGGCGCGGCCGGACGAACACGCCCTTGCCGTGCTCGGCGTGCACGAGGCCCTCACCCGTGAGGACGGAGAAGGAGTTCCGGACCGTCATCCGGGACACGCCGTAGTGCTCGACGAGTTCGGCCTCCGACGGCAGCTTTTCGCCTTCGCGGAATCGCCCACGGTCGATGGCCTCGCGAAGCTGGTCGGCGATCTGCCGGAAGACCGCACGATCGCTCGTGGGGTCGAGATCACCGAGAAGGCCCGAAGGGAGAGGGCTCACGTGTACTCCTTTAGGTATCTAGACGAGTGGGCGAGTGAAGTTGCTACGGTGGAGAGCCTAGCCAGCCGAGAGGGCCGAGGAACGTGAGCACTGAACGCCCGCACTCCGTGAGCGTGGCCGGGGTCGTCGTCGACGCCCGCGGCCGGGCCCTCTTGATCCAGCGCCGCGACAACGGCAAGTGGGAGCCCCCGGGCGGCGTCCTCGAACGCGCGGAGACCATCCCCGAGGCCCTCCAACGCGAGGTCCTCGAAGAGACCGGCATCAAGATCGCACTTCCCGCGACCCTGACCGGCGTCTACAAGAACATGACGGGCTTGATCGTCTCCATGGTCTTCCGCTGCGAGGCCGCCGACGGCACGCCCACCACCGGTGACGAGACCCGCGCATTGCGCTGGGCCACCCGCGAAGAGGTCACCGAGCTTGCCGACGAGGCGTACGCGATCCGCGTCCTGGACGCACTCGACGCGGTGTCCCCGCCAGCTATACGCGCCCACGACGGCGTGAAACTCGTCTAGGGCCTGTTCCAGGTTCGGATCATGTTGGTCGGAGGCTGCGGATCCAGATCACGGCACCGCGTA
>NZ_JADWYM010000032.1 GCF_022414535.1 Streptomyces sp. MUM 2J | reverse complement strand
ATGCCCGGTCACCAGCCGCTGCTCGGTGTGCTGGAGTCGGGCCCGGTGACCATCCGGACGAGCGACGCCCGTCACGGTTGTCTCCGCAGGGACACCAGGTCGGCCAGTTCGCGGTCGGTCAGCTCGGTGAGGGCGGACTCCCCGGAGCCGAGGACGGCGTCGGCCAGGGCCCGCTTGGCGGTGAGCATCTCGGCGATGCGGTCCTCGACCGTGCCCTCGGTGATGAGGCGGTGCACCTGGACGGGCTGGGTCTGGCCGATGCGGTAGGCGCGGTCGGTGGCCTGCTCCTCCACCGCCGGGTTCCACCAGCGGTCGAAGTGGACGACGTGGCCGGCCCGGGTCAGGTTGAGTCCCGTGCCGGCCGCTTTCAGGGACAGCACCAGGACGGGCACCGCCCCGCTCTGGAAGCGGTCCACCATGTGTTCGCGCTCCGGGACCGGCGTGCCGCCGTGCAGCAGATCCACGGGGACGGCGCGGGCGGTCAGGTGGGTGGTGATCAGGCGCGCCATGCCGACGTACTGGGTGAAGACCAGGGCCGAGCCGTCCTCGGCGAGCAGGGTGTCCAGCAGTTCGTCGAGCAGGGCGAGTTTGCCGGAGCGGGCGGCGAGCCGGTCGGTGGATGGCGCGGCGTGCTCCTCCTTGAGGTACAGCGCCGGATGGTCGCAGATCTGCTTCAGGGCGCCGAGCAGCTTCAGGACCAGTCCGCGGCGGGCCATCCCCTCGGCGGTGCCGATGGCGTGCATCGACTCGCGCACCACCGCCTCGTACAGCGCGGCCTGTTCACGCGTGAGCGGGACGGGATGGTCGGTCTCGGTCTTGGGCGGCAGCTCGGGCACGATGCCCGGGTCGGACTTCCTGCGGCGCAGCAGGAACGGCCGGACGAGGCGGGCGAGACGCTGTGCCGCCTCTTCGTCCTCACCGCTCTCCACCGCGCGGGCGTGGCGGGCTCGGAAGGACTTCAGCGGCCCGAGCAGACCGGGGGTCGTCCAGTCGAGCAGGGCCCACAGCTCGGAGAGGTTGTTCTCCACCGGGGTGCCGGTGAGCGCCACGCGTGCGGGAGCGGGGATGGTGCGCAGGGCCCTGGCCGTGGCGGAGTACGGGTTCTTCACGTGCTGTGCCTCGTCGGCGACGACCATGCCCCAGCGCTGCCCGGTGAGGGTGGCGGCGGTCGAGCGCATGGTGCCGTAGGTGGTGAGGACGAAGCCGCCCGCCAGGCCGTCCAGGGTGCGGTCGGGGCCGTGGTAGCGGCGGACGGGGACGCCGGGGGCGAACCGGCTGATCTCCCGCTGCCAGTTGCCGAGCAGCGAGGCCGGGCAGACGACCAGTGTCGGTTCCCGGCGGGCCCGCTTGAGGTGCAGTGCGATGAGGGTGACCGTCTTGCCCAGTCCCATGTCGTCGGCGAGGCAGCCGCCGAGCCCGAGCGAGGTCATCAGGTCGAGCCAGGCCAGCCCGTGCAGCTGGTAGTCGCGCAGGGTGGCGTCCAGGCCCGGCGGCGGGTCGGCGGGGTGCGGGCCCGCGGTGATGCGGTCGCGCAGGGCGGCCAGCGCCCCGAGCGGGACCGCCTCGACGCTCTCGCCGTCCACCTCGGCGCTGCCGGTGAGCGCGACGGACAGCGCGTCGACCGGGTCGAGGAGTCCGAGGTCGCGCTTGCGGGCCTTGCGCACCAGCTCCGGGTCGACGAGCACCCAGCGGTCCCGCAGCCGGACCACGGGGCGGTGCGCCTCGGCGAGGAGGTCCATCTCGGTCTCGGTGAGCGGGTCGCCGCCGAGGGCCAGCTGCCAGCGGAACCGCAGCAGTTCGTCGCTCTCGAAGAAGCCGGTGCCGTCGGTCGCCGAGCCGGGTGCGGGCCGCACCACGGCGCTGGCGCTGAGGTCGTGGGCGAGGTCGCGCGGCCAGTGCACCGCGACCCCGGCCGCGGCGAGCCGGGTGGCGGCCGTGCCGAGCAGATCGCCCAGCTCCCGGTCGGACAGTGCCAGGACGTCGGGGGCGTCCTGTCCGGCGAGCCGGCCGAGCGGCGGCCACACCCGGGCGGCCCGCCGCACGGCGAGCGCGGCGTCGACGCGCGCGCGTGGCCCGAGGGCGGCGTCGGCCGTGCCCGCCCACAGCGCGGCGGCGTCGGCCACCAGGGTGGGGTCGGCGAGGCTGTGCACCTGGACGATCGCCGCGCCGGCCCTGCGGACGGCGTCGCCGCCGTCGGTGTCCTGTTCCCTGTCGAAGAGGTCCTGCGCGGACAGGTCCAGGCGCAGGGAGATCCGCACGCCCGCGTCCATGCCGGCGGCGACCTCCGCCGCCCAGTCCTGCGCGCGGGGCAGCCGCTGCGCCTCGCGGGCGGCGAACGGCCTGCCGTGGGCGTACGGGGCGGCCGGGGTGCGGGGCAGGGTGTCGGCGACGGCGTCCAGGAAGGTCCGGATCAGTGCCTGCGGGGCGGGCAGGCGGAGCGGCCCGCGGCCGGGCAGGGGCACGGCATGGCCCTCGTGGGGCAGGGCGGCGGCGACCGCGCGCAGGTGGGCGGCGTCGTCCGGGTCGAGGGGGCCGGCGCGCCAGGCGTCGTGGCCTGAGGGGGTGAGGCCGGGCAGCAGGCGTCCGCGGGCGGCGAGCCGCAGGGCGTGCAGGGCCGCCGCACCCCAGCAGGCGGTGGCGGGGTGGGCGGCGGGGTCCCGGCGGGCGCGGACGAGGAGGGGCAGGGCCGTGTCGACCGGCAGGGTCAACGCCGGGGTCCTGCGGCGGCGCGCGGAGGCCCCGTGGCGGCGTACGACCGTCAGCTCGGTGTGTTCGGCGCCGGCCGTTTCGGGCAGCGGCCGGTCCGCGGGGTCCCAGAAGGCGATGCGGCCGTCGCGGGGCAGGGGTGCGGGCAGGAACACGGCGGCGAGCCGCACGGGCACGTCCGGCCGCCCGCCGGCCGGTCCGCCACCCGGTGCGGGCCCGGTGCCCGCCACCGGGTCACCCGGGCGTGCTTCGCCCACCGGTCCTGTCATCTCCTCGCCACCTCCCGTCCACGGGTCGCCCTCGCCTCGGCCGGGACGTCTTCGACTCTACGGGCGGGGTCCGACAACGGGTCGTCCCGGCCGTCCGCGCCACGGCGGGTCAGGGAACGGTGCGTGAGACGACGTAGACCATGGGCCGCTCCGGGTCGGCCATGTTCACGACGATGTCCTGGGTGGGTGCCGGGTCCTCCTGCTCGTGCACCACGCCCCACCACGGCCCGGAGCCGGTGAACGTCCAGCCGGTGACCTTCCGGTCGCGGCCGCCGATGGTGACGTCGCCCTCCCTGAGGTGGGACCGGTCCGTGCCCACGGCCTCCAGGAACCAGTCCAGGTTCGCCGGGGAGGTCTGGAACTGGACGTAGAGGCGGCTGGTCTTCCAGTTGTTCGTCTCGTAGTAGGCGACCTCGGACGACGGGGCCGGGACCGGCACCTGGTAGAGGCGGCGCTGCACCCGCGAGGGCCAGCCGGCGGTCAGGCCGGTCGCCGAGTACCGCTCCTCCTTGTCCTTTCCGGCGTCCCGGCTCTGGTTGGCGGAGATCACCAGATAGCCGGCCGGCACCCCGATGAGCAGGACGATGATCAGCAGGGTGAGCGCGCGGCGCCGGATCGCGTGGCGCCGGTCCTCGGAGGGAGCCTGCTCCCCCGGACGCGCGGCCTGGTGCGGCAGCGAGGCGGTCATGCGCTGTCCCTTGCCGCTCGGCGGGCCTGCACGTACCGCTCGTAGCGCTCGTGGCGCTCCACCCGGCGCCGCTTGGCGCGCCGGAACCGGCGGGCGACCAGCCGGGCGAGGTCGGCGGCGCCGACCATGCCCGCCTCGGGACCGAGCTGGGCGCGCACGATGCGGGCCTCGGGACGGTAGCCGCGGCCGGTGAGGTGGCGCTTGAAGGCTTCGCGCGCCGGGCCGATCAGCAGGTCGTCGGCGGCCGAGACGCCGCCGCCGATGACGAAGCAGGAGGGGTCGAGGGCGGCGGCGAGGTTGGCGATGCCGACGCCGAGCCACTGGCCGATGTCCTGGAGCAGTTCGACGCACATCGCGTCACCCTCGCGGGCCAGCTCCGTGATCATCGGACCGGTGATGTCGTCGACGTTGCCCTTGACGTGCTCGATGATCCCGTACGCCACCGGGGAGTCCGCGGCGGCCAGCTCCTTGGCCTCGCGGACCAGCGCGTTGCCGGAGCTGTACTGCTCCCAGCAGCCGCGGTTGCCGCACGGGCAGCGGTGCCCGCCGGGTACGACCTGCATGTGGCCGAACTCGCCGGCGACGCCGTACTTGCCGCGCTTGACCTGGCCGTCCTCCAGGATGGCGCCGCCGATGCCGGTGCCGAGGGTGATCATGACGAGGTGGTCCTCGCCGCGGCCCGCGCCGAAGCGCCATTCCGCCCACGCCGCCGTGTTGGCGTCGTTGTCGACGAGCACGGGCACGGACAGGCGGCCGGCGAGGCGGTCGCGCAGCGGTTCGTTGCGCCAGGACAGGTGGGGGGCGAACAGGACGCGGTTGCGGTCGGCGTCGACCCAGCCGGCGGCGCCGATGCCGACCGCGTGCACGTCGTGCCGGTCGGACAGGTCCAGCACGAGCTCGACGATGGTGTCCTCGACGACCTGGGGGCTCTTGGACTTGTCCGGGGTCTCCGCGCGGAGCTTCTCCAGGATGTTGCCGTCGGCATCCACGACGCCGGCCATCACCTTGGTGCCGCCGATGTCGATGCCGACGGTCGGGACACGGGGTGCGGTCAGGTGCGACCGGCGCTCCCTCGTACCGACCGTGCGGAGCGCCGGGGCGCGGCGGGAGCCGATGGGGGCCGTGAAGTTGCCGTAGGTGCTCATCGCCGCCGATTCTGCCGCACGCCCGCGCCCGGTGCCGAACGGCGGAGCCGGGGCGTGGTTCATGTCATGGGCCGGGGGCGGAACGCGGGTGGCCCGGTGTCCGGAGCCCCACGCGGACTCAGGCGCGGCGCAGTTCGTGGCGCAGGGCCTCCAGGTCGGAGCCGCCCGCCGTCTGCTGCGTCAGTTCGTCGACCGTGGTCTCGTCGCGTGTGTGGTTGCCCACCATCGTGCCCCTCTTCAGCAGCACGAACCTGATCCCGACCAGGTACGCGTGGTGCGGGTTGTGAGTGATCAGCACCACCCCGGGGCCTGTCCGGACACGGAGTGGCGTCGACGGAGTGGGGCGCCGCGGGGTTCAGGGCCGGACGAGGAGCTGGAACTCGAAGGAGTAGCGGCTGGGGCGGTACGTGTGGTCGCCGAACTCGACCGCGCGTCCGGTGTCGTCGAACGTGGTGCGGCGCATGGTGAGCAGCGGGGCCCCCTCGGCCTCGGTGAGCCGCTCGGCCTCGGCGGCGGTCGCGGCGCGGGCGCCGATGGACTGACGGGCGCTGTGCAGGGTGATCCCGGCGGAGCGCAGCAGCCGGTACAGCCCGGTGGCCTCCAGCTGAACGGTGTCCAGGTCGAGGAGGCCGGGCGGCAGGTGGTTGCACAGGTACGCCATCGGCTCGCCGCGGGCGAGCCGCAGCCGCTCGACGCGGTGCACGTCGCCGCCCTCGGGCACCCCGAGGGCGGCGGCGACCTCGGTGGAGGCGGACACGACGGTGTTGACCAGGACCTTGGTGGCGGGGCTCTGCCCGGCCGCCTCCAGATCGTCGTAGAGGCTGCTGAGCTCCAGCGGACGCTTGACCTGACTGTGCACGACCTGCGTGCCGACGCCGCGGCGGCGTACCAGAAGCCCCTTGTCGACCAGGGACTGGATGGCCTGGCGGACCGTCGGCCGGGACAGGCCGAGCCGGGAGGCGAGCTCGATCTCATTGCCGAGGAGGCTGCCCGGAGTGAGCGTCCCGTGCTCGATCGCGGCTTCCAGCTGCTGGGAGAGCTGGAAGTACAACGGTACCGGCGAGCTGCGGTCCACACGGAGATCCAGCTGCACGGTCGGGTCGACTTCTGGTTTCGGCACGGGGCGAGCGTAGCTCCGTGAGCTGTTGACGGGAAGTCGTGTAGTCAGATTGTCCGGACATACGCATTGACAGCGTGCCGGGCCCGGCCTCACTTTGTACCCATGCGCATCGGGGTCATCGGTACGGGCCGGCTCGGCACCATCCACGCGAACACGCTCAGCCGGAACCGCGAGGTCGGTTCCCTGATCCTCACGGACGCCGAGCCGGCACGGGCGGCGGGGCTGGCACTGCGGCTGGGCGAGACCGCGGCCCCGGGGGTGGACGAGATCTTCAAGTGGGGCGTGGACGCCGTGGTGATCACCACCGCGACCCAGGCCCACGCCGAACTGATCGGTCGGGCAGCACGATCGGGGCTGCCGGTCTTCTGCGAGAAGCCCATCGCACTCGACCTGCCGGGCACGCTGCAGGCGATCGCCGAGGTCGAGGCCGCGGGGACGATCCTGCAGATGGGTTTCCAGCGCCGCTTCGACACCGGCTACACCGGCGCCCGCGACGCGGTGCTCTCCGGGCGGCTCGGACGACTGCACACCGTGCGGGCCATCACCTCCGACCAGGTACCGCCCCCGGCCGCCTGGCTCGCGACGTCCGGCGGGCTGTACCGGGACACGCTCATCCACGACTTCGACGTCCTGCGCTGGGTGACCGGCCACGAGGTGGCCGACGTCTACGCCGCCGGCTCGGACGCCGGGGGACCCGTGTTCCGCGAGGCCGGCGACGTGGACACGGCGGCGGTACTGCTGACGCTGGACGACGGCACCCTCGCCACCGCCACCGCGACCCGCCTCAACGGCGCCGGCTACGACGTACGCATGGAACTGGCCGGGGAGCGGGACCAGATCGTGGTCGGCCTCGACGACCGCACCCCCATCGCCTCCACGGAGCCGACCGGTCCACCCGCGGCCGACAAGCCCTGGCCGGGCTTCCTGGAGCGCTTCGCCCCGGCGTACGAGGCGGAACTGTCGGCGTTCGTGTCGGTGGTCCGCGGCGAGCTTCCCAACCCCTGCGGCGGACGGGAGGCCCTGCAGGCGTTCCGCATCGCCGAGGCGTGCGAGCGGTCCCGAAGGGAACGCAGACCGGTTCGCCTGACGGAGATCCCGGACGGAGCCGCACCGACGGCCGGCTGAACGCCCGGGGCCCGGGGGCCTGCACCAGGCGTCCGGGAGCCGGGCAGCCGGGCCCCGGCCGCCGGGGACGGGCCGCACGGGACCGGTCGCGGGAGGCGGAGCGCCGGGGGGCGTGCGCAGGGGCGGACGAGCGCGGACGCCTCGTGGAACACCGCCACAGGACCTTGACAGGGTTCGGACAAGCCGCTGAGATGTGGTGGCTTTCGTTCGCCTGTGTTCGATCGTGTGCAGTGCTCATCCCCCTGGAGTCGCGCATGTCCACCGAACGACGTCATCGCCCACCGCGGTTCGCCACTGCGGTGGCCGCCCTGTGCTTGGCCGTCCCCGCGCTCGTGGCGGCCGGGACGCCGTCCGCCGCGGCGGACGTTCCCCCTCCGGCGCCGAAGACGGCGCCGGCCGCGGACAACGGGCGTGCTGGGAGCCGGTGCACGAGACGCGTGGGCGGAATCTCATGCCCTCATGATGACGCGCGTAGACCGCGTCACGTCAACGTCAGGTCTGCTGATTTTCCCGTCACGTCCGTTGATGTTTCAGGGAGTTAACCAGCGGCCCGCGACTCGTCCGGCATCGGGTACGAGCCGTAGCGCGCCGGGCCGTCCACCTCGTAGGTCTGGAGGGAGACGCCCGCCATGGTGACCTCGCCGGCGATGTGCCGGAACGCGGTGGGCACGGTGCCCTCGGGGAAGAGGCGGCGACCGGCCCCGAGCACGACCGGGAACGTCAGCAGGTGCACGATGTCGAGGAGGCCCAGGTCGAGCAGGGAGCGGACGAGGGCGCCGCTTCCGTGCACCTGGAGTTCGCCGGGGGTATCCGCCTTGAGGGCGGGGATCTCCCTGGCGAGGTCGCCGCGGACGACGCTCGTGCCCTTCCACGCCGGGTCGGTCAGCGTGGCCGAGGGGACATGTTTGGGCAGGGAGTTGAGCCGGGCGGCGACCGGGTCGGCGGGGTCGGTCACCTTCGGCCAGTACGACGCGAAGATGTCGTACGTCCGGCGCCCGAGCAGGAAGGCGCCCGCGCGGTCGAAGACCCCGGAGACGAAGCGCCCGAAGTCGTCGTCGGCGTACGGAAAGCTCCAGCCGCCCTGGGCGAAGCCGCCACTGGTGTCCTCCTGCGGGCCGCCCGGCGCCTGGTAGACGCCGTCGAGGGTGACGAAGATCGTGGAGACGAGCGTGCCCATGGCGGGTTCCTCCTCCTGGCTCGGCGGGTTCTGCCGTCATCACCTCAGACCCGGCCGGTGCCCGCAACTCATCGGTTCGTCCGGCGGGCGTGGACAACGGCCCTCCGGACGGCCCCGCTCTCCGCCGTCCCCCGGTCCTCCTCGGACGGCAGACGCAGCACGCGGGTCGATGTGCGCGAGGTCCTCGTCCCCGCTGGGGCGGCGGCCGGGCGCACGGGCCGGGGCCTCCGCCCCGCCCGACCCGCGACGCTCGGGGCGAGCCCACGGGCGGGACGGCGGTGCCTTCGCAGCGGGTCCCGGGAGCGTCAGCCGCCCAGTTCCTGGTGGCGTGCCGCCAGCCGCGCGGCGCCCTCCTCGGTCAGCGAACCGTGCAGGCGCAGGCGGGAGATACCGCCGTCGGGGAAGATGTCCACGCGCGCGTGCGTGCCGACGGCCGCCTGCGGGAGCACGAAGCGGTGGCAGGTGTCGGGCTGCAGGCGGGTGCGCGGCAGGACCTCCCGCCACTCGCCGTTCTCGCCGTCCTTCACGGACACCGACGCCCAGCTGGCGCTGTTGCCCTTCAGGCAGGCGGTGTCGATCTCGACGGCGCGGATCGCGGACTGCTCGACGAGCCGGTAGCGGATCCAGTCGTGGCCCTGGTCACGACGGCGGCGTGTCTCCCAGCCGTCGTCCATCTTGCGGGAGCGGCCCGGCTGGATCGTGTTGGTGGCCGGCGAGTAGAACAGGTTCGACGCGTCCTCGACGCCGCCGCCGTTCTCCAGCGCCACGACGTCGAAGGTGCCGAGGGCCGCCAGCCACTCCGGGTCGGGAACGACCTCGCCGTACACACGCAGGCGCGCGATGCCGCCGTCCGGGTGCTGGTTGACGCGCAGGTGGGTGAAGCACTGCTCGACGGCGACCTCGAAGCCGTTGGCCGCGTGGCCGCCGACCGGGGTACGCGGGACCAGGGTGGTCCACTTGACGTCGTCGGCGAGGAGTTCCCCGGGGGACGGGGAGCCGGGTACGCAGGCGCCCTCGACGGACACGGCTTGCGGGTAGTTGCCGCGGAAGTGCGCGGTGTCCACGACGATGCCGCGTACGACGCCGGGGGCGCCGAGGCGGATCAGCGCCCAGTCGTGGTCGTCGGCGGCCGGCCAGGGGTGCTCGGCGGAGACACCGCGGCGCCTGCGGGTCTCCCAGCCGTCCATGATCTTGCCCTTGTGCCCGAAGTGTTCCGGGTCGAACTCGGCGCGCTCGGGCAGCAGCAGGTTCTCCCGCTGGGCGAAGAATTCGTCGTTGGCGGCGATGACCGAGGCGCCGAGCCGGCGGTCGGCGAGGTCCGCGTGGTGGGAGAAGGGGAAGTCGGCGGTGCGGTAGTCCGCGTACGGGTCGCCGCCGCCGTAGGGGTTCGCGTCGCCGGTGAAGCTGGGAATCGCCGTCACGGTGATCAGGTCCTGCCTTTCGTTCGGTCGGCCGCTGCGGGAGCGGGAGAAGGCTGCGGGAGCGGGAGAAGGCTGCGGGAGCGGGAGAAGAGGGAGGCGCGGGGCTACGGGTGGCGGGTGAGCAGGCGGCCCCGCGGCTCGGTGAACATGCCGTCCGCCGCGATCCGCTGCCCGCGCAGCCAGGTGGACCGCACCACGCCGTACAGCGTCCTGCCCGCGTACGCGGTGACACGGTTGCGGTGCTGGAGGGTGGCCGGGTCCACGGTGAAGCTCTCGTCGGGCGCCAGGACCGCGAAGTCGGCGTCGCGACCGGGTGCGATCGCGCCCTTGTCCGCCAGACCGGCCAGGGCGGCCGTCCGCTCGGACATCCAGCGGACGACGTCCTCCAGCCCGTGGCCGCGGCGACGGGCCTCGGTCCAGACGGCGGAGAGGCTGAGCTGGAGTCCGGAGATACCGCCCCAGGCGGTGGCGAAGTCGTCGGTCTTCAGGTCCGCGGTGGAGGGCGAGTGGTCGGTGACCACGCAGTCGATGGTCCCGTCGGCGAGCGCCTGCCACAACAGGTCCCGGTTGGCCGCCTCGCGGATGGGCGGACAGCACTTGAACGCGCTGGCGCCGTCGGGGACCTCCTCGGCGGTGAGGGTCAGGTAGTGCGGGCACGTCTCCACCGTGATCGCCACGCCCTCTGCCTTCGCCGCGCGGATCTTCGGCAGGGCGTCGCCGGAGGAGAGGTGCAGCACGTGCACGCGCGCGTCCAGGCGCCGGGCCTGTGCGACGAGGTTCCCGATGGCGGTGTCCTCGGCGTCGCGCGGACGCGAGGCGAGGAAGTGCGCGTACTCGGGGCCGCCGTGCTGCGGGGCCGCGGCCAGGCGGTGGGGGTCCTCCGCGTGCACGATCAGCAGGCCCCCGAATCCGGCGATCTCCGCCAGGGACCGGGCGAGCTGCTCCTGGTCCAGATGCGGGAACTCGTCCACACCGGACGGCGACAGGAAGGCCTTGAAGCCGAAGACGCCTGCCTCGTGCAGCGGGCGCAGGTCCTTGACGTTGTCGGGCAGCGCGCCACCCCAGAAGCCGACGTCGACGTGGGCCTTGTCGCGCGCCACCTCCTGCTTCACCCGCAGGTTCCCCACGGTGGTGGTCGGCGGCAGGGAGTTGAGCGGCATGTCGACGAGGGTGGTGACGCCGCCGGCCGCCGCGGCGCGAGTGGCCGTCCAGAAGCCCTCCCACTCGGTTCGGCCGGGGTCGTTGACGTGCACGTGGGTGTCGACGAGGCCCGGCAGCAGGACGTCGTCGCCGAGGTCCTCCAGGCGGGCACCGGCCGGGACGTCGGCGTCGTACGGCAGTACGCCCGTGATCCTCCCGGCGGCGACCGCGACCGACGCGGCGCGCGTCCCCTCGGGAGTGACCACGCGCCGCGAGCGCAGCACCAGTTCAGCCTCGGACACCCGGACCCCTCTCTCACCGGTTCACCTGCGGGAAACGCGATGTGATGGCGCGTAACAAACTTCAACGAACTGTTGAATCCCAGTGCGGAGTCTTCACTCCCGCCCTAAAGCCGTCAAGGGCACACTCGTCCACAGTGCACCCACCGGAGACCCTCTGGACGTTTCCACTAAGTGGAATTAGAATTCCATCAAGCAGAACGTAGCTACACACAAGCAGGGAGTCAACCGACTGCCGGGTAGGCTGCTGCCCCCTCCTGCCAGCCGCGAAAGGAACGCGCCGTGCCGACGTCCAGCGCCAGCACCACCGACTCCGCCAGGTCCGCCGCCTCGGGCGGGGTCCAGTCCCTGGAGCGCGCCTTCGACCTGCTGGAGCGGATGGCGGACGCAGGCGGCGAGGTCGGCCTCAGCGAGCTGTCCGCGAGCAGCGGCCTGCCGCTGCCGACCATCCACCGCCTGATGCGCACGCTGGTGGCCTGCGGCTACGTGCGCCAGCAGCCCAACCGCCGCTACGCCCTCGGCCCGCGGCTGATCCGCCTGGGCGAGTCGGCCTCCCGGCTGCTGGGGACCTGGGCCCGCCCCTACCTGACCCGCCTGGTCGAGGAGACCGGCGAGACGGCCAACATGGCCCTGCTGGACGGCGACGAGATCGTCTACGTGGCCCAGGTGCCGTCGAAGCACTCGATGCGCATGTTCACCGAGGTCGGGCGGCGCGTCCTGCCGCACTCCACCGGCGTGGGCAAGGCACTGCTGGCGGACTTCCCCGCCGGGGAGGTGCGCGCGCTGCTCGCCCGGACCGGCATGCCGGCCGCGACCGACAAGACCATCACCACGCCGGAGGGGTTTCTCGCGGCACTGGAGGACGTGCGGCGGCAGGGTTACGCCGTCGACGACAACGAGCAGGAGATCGGCGTCCGCTGCCTCGCCGTCTCGGTGCCGGACTCCCCCACCACTGCGGCGATCTCGATCTCCGGCCCCGCCGGCCGCGTCACCGAAGCGGCGACCGAGACGATGGTGCCGCTGCTCCAGCAGGTCGCCCGCGAGCTGTCGGAAGCCCTGGCCAGTTCCGGCAACGGGGGCTGATCCCGCACACCGGGAACCGCGGACCCCGGGCACCGGGCACCGGAAGCGGGAACCCGGGACCCGCGGCCCGGGCGGCCCGGTGACGACGCCCACCACGCGCCACCGCCGCCTTCCGCCACCCCCGTGCGGTATGCAGGCTCCATGACGACACCTCGGACGACCCGGACGACGGAGGCTGTTGCGGGACTGGTGCTCGCCGCGGGAGGGGGGCGGCGGCTCGGCGGGCGACCCAAGGCGCTGCTGACCCACCGGGGCCGGCCTCTGGTCGAACACGCCGTCGCGGTACTGCGGGCGGCGGGGTGCACGCGGGTGCACGTGGTCCTGGGGGCCGACGCGGACGGCGTGCGCGAGCGGGCCCGACTCGACGGCTGCGTCCTCGTCGGCAACCCGGACTGGGAGCAGGGCATGGGCTCCTCCCTGCGGACCGGGCTGGGTTCGCTCACCGGAACGGGCGCACGGGCCGCCCTGGTCTCACTGGTCGACCAGCCCGGCATCGGACCGGAGGCCGTCGCCCGCGTCCTGGCCGCGTACACGGACGAGACCTCACTCGCCTCCGCCGCCTACGACGGCGTACGCGGGCACCCCGTACTCCTCGGCGCCGCGCACTGGGCGGGTGTCACCGCGACCGCCACCGGCGACCGCGGGGCACGCGCCTACCTGAAGGCACACGAGGCCGAGATCACCCTCGTCGAGTGCGGCGACGTGGCCGCACCCCACGACATCGACACCGTCGCGGACCTCGGCCACCTTGAGTGATCGGGGTGGCACCGGGCGCCACCTTCCCTCGACTCGGAGAATCTCGACATCAACAAACCATTGAAGTTCCACGATGAGGAAACTACTATCCATTAGCCAGAAGCACCCGACCTGCCTCGTTCCGCTCACCACACGTGAGCGACGGCCCGTCGCCGGTGCGATCCGCCTCTCCGCACCCTCCGGCACCCGGTGCCACGCTCGCTGAAGGAAGTGACAGTTCATGTCCGCACCAGCGCCGTCCCCGCTGGCCATCGTCGACGCCGAGCCCCTGCCCCGGCAGGAAGAGGTCCTCACCGACGCGGCACTCGCCTTCGTGGCCGAGCTGCACCGGCGGTTCACGCCGCGCCGCGACGAACTCCTCGCCCGCCGCGCAGAGCGCCGCGCCGAGATCGCCCGCACCTCCACCCTCGACTTCCTGCCGGAGACCGCCGCGATCCGGGCGGACGACTCCTGGAAGGTGGCCCCGGCTCCTGCCGCGCTCGACGACCGGCGCGTGGAGATCACCGGCCCCACCGACCGCAAGATGACCATCAACGCCCTCAACTCGGGCGCACGGGTCTGGCTCGCGGACTTCGAGGACGCCTCCGCGCCGACCTGGGAGAACGTCGTCCTCGGCCAGCTCAACCTGATCGACGCCTACACCCGCGACATCGACTTCACCGACGGGCGCACCGGGAAGTCCTACGCCCTGCGCCCGAACGACGAGCTCGCCACCGTGGTCATGCGCCCCCGTGGCTGGCACCTGAACGAGCGTCACCTGGTCGACGCCGGCGGACGGCAGGTCCCCGGCGCCCTCGTCGACTTCGGCCTGTACTTCTTCCACAACGCCCAGCGCCTCCTCGACCTCGGCAAGGGCCCGTACTTCTACCTTCCGAAGACCGAGTCGCACCTCGAGGCCCGGCTGTGGAACGACGTGTTCGTCTTCGCACAGGACCACGTCGGCATCCCGCAGGGCACCGTCCGCGCCACCGTCCTGATCGAGACGATCACCGCGGCGTACGAGATGGAGGAGATCCTCTACGAACTCCGCGACCACGCTTCCGGGCTGAACGCGGGCCGCTGGGACTACCTGTTCTCCATCGTCAAGAACTTCCGTGACGGCGGCGCCAGGTTCGTCCTGCCGGACCGCAACGCGGTGACGATGACCGCCCCGTTCATGCGGGCGTACACCGAACTCCTGGTCCGCACCTGCCACAAGCGCGGCGCCCACGCCGTCGGCGGCATGGCGGCCTTCATCCCGTCCCGCAAGGACGCGGAGGTCAACAGGGTCGCGTTCGAGAAGGTCCGCGCCGACAAGGACCGCGAGGCGAACGACGGCTTCGACGGCTCCTGGGTCGCCCACCCCGACCTCGTGCCGATCGCCATGGAGTCCTTCGACAGGGTGCTCGGCGACAGGCCGAACCAGAAGGACCGGCTGCGCGAGGACGTCGACGTCAAGGCCGCGGACCTCATCGCCATCGACTCCCTGGAGGCCAAGCCGACGTACGGCGGACTGGTCAACGCCGTCCAGGTCGGCATCCGCTACATCGAGGCCTGGCTGCGCGGTCTCGGCGCCGTCGCCATCTTCAACCTCATGGAGGACGCCGCCACCGCCGAGATCTCCCGCTCGCAGATCTGGCAGTGGATCAACGCCGGCGTCGTCCTCGACAACGGCGAGCGGGTCACCGCCGACCTGGCCCGCAAGGTGGCCGCCGAGGAGCTGGAGAACATCCGCGCGGAGATCGGCGCCGAGGCCTTCGCCGCGGGCAACTGGCAGCAGGCCCACGACCTCCTGCTGACGGTCTCCCTCGACGAGGACTACGCCGACTTCCTCACCCTGCCGGCCTACGAGCAGCTGCGCGGCTGAACATCACGCAGGACCGTCCGAGTGGCCCAGGGACCTGCCCGGGGCCACCCGGTCGCGTACGGCCCGCTTGACCGCCGTGGGCTCCGGGAACCCCTGCTCACGGCGATCCCACACCACCTCGTCGTTCACGCGGACGACGAAGACGCCTCCCGTGCCGGGACGGAGCACCAGCTCGGTCAGCTCCGCCTCGAACGTCGTGAGCAGTTCCTGGGCGAGCCAGGCGGCCCGCGGCAGCCAGCGGCACTGCGTGCAGTACTCGATCTCCACGCGCCGGGCGCCGCTCACGTCGTTCACCACGTCACCCACCCTGCCATCCCTCGCATCGTTCCTCACGCCGTCCGTCGTGCCGGTCGTGGCGCCCCTCATCCCAGGTGCACCGACCAGTCCCGTTCCGCGCCGGGCCTGCCGTGCAGGTCGGGAACCCGCTTCAGCCAGTCCGGCCGGCCGGCCGGCCCGGGTCCGTGCCGCGCGGCGCGCCTCCTCGGCCGCCAGCACCTCGCGGCCGGGGAAATCAGTGGGGAGCCAGGCCGCCGAGTGCCGCACGCGCGCGTACAGGTGGTCGACGTACGCCTCACGCGTCTCATCGGGTCCGGCAGCGTCCGCCAGCCAGGCGTCCGGCACCTCAGCGACGATCCGGCGCAGCAGGTCCGCGGTCACCTTCGGGGCCAGTTCGGCATCGGCCGCGCGCACGTCCGGGCCGTAGCGGCCGAGGGCGTGGTGGCGGAGGTCGTAGGCCCTCGACGGGTCGGCGCCGTCCCAGCGGTGGTGGAAGACCAGGGCCGCACCGTGATCGATCAGCCACAGCCGCGGCGGCGCGACCCCCAGGGTGGGCCACACCATCAGATTGGAGCTGTGCACCGTGCGGTCGACGTTCGCGGTCAGCGCGTCCAGCCAGACGATCCGGCCCGCCTCCACCGGGTCGACGGGGAAGACCTCGGCGACCTCCGGGGAGAAGTCCCGCGCACCCGGCAGGAAGTCCATGCCCAGATTGACGCCCGCGCTGGCGGCGTGCAGGTCCCGCACCTCCTGGTGGGGCTCGTCCGCGGCGACCGCCGGATCGAAGTGCACCAGGACCAGCTCGGGGAAGCGCAGGCCGAGCGCCCGGGCCAGCTCTCCGACGACCACCTCGGCGACCAGGGCCTTGCGGCCCTGCGCGGAGCCGGTGAACTTCACGACGTAGGTGCCGAGGTCGTCGGCCTCGACGATGCCGGGCACCGAGCCGCCGGAGCGGAGAGGTTCGACGTAGCGGGTCGCGGTGACCTCTCTCAACATGTCCGAAGGTCCCGTCGCATCTCCACCTCGTGGTTCACGGCCACCTCCGAGGTGCGGCAAGCCGGGAAACGCCCGCGATCGCCCCTGCGGAGAATCCGGGGAGTTCCGAACGACATGCTCGTCTCCCTTTCTCCCCGGGAGTCGCCGACGGCGGTGCGACACCTGCTTCGGCCTGCCTCCTGCGTGAAGTGAGCATAGTAGGCAAGCGTGACGGCCGGAGAGGTATTCCCGAGCCATCGCACCGGCGTCACCACGGGCCCCGCCGCCTCCAGCACGATCGGGGCACGGATGAGCTCTGGGGGTGCCGGCCCCCGTGCCGCACGACGGGGGAACCGTACGCGGCGGGTCAGCTCAGGGTGCCGAAGTCCTGTACCCACCACGGACCGTTGGCACTGAGGTTCACGCCGACGCCAAGGTCCTTGAATCCGCAGTCGAGTATGTTGTCGCGGTGCGCGGGGCTGTTCATCCAGTCCCGCACCGCGGTCCTGGCGTCCTTCGGGCTCCGGTGGATGTTCTCGCCCCACTTGCGCCAGTCGTAGCCCGCCGCTTGCATCCGGTCGCCGGGATCCTTCCCCTCCGGTGTGTCGTGCTCGTAGTAGTCGCGGGCGGCCATGTCATCGGCATGGGCCTGTGCGGCGGTCTGGAGACGGCTGTCGGTGCGCAGTGGCGCGCAGCCCGCCTTGGCCCGCTCCTCGTTGGTGAGTTGCAGCACCTCCCGGGCGAGGGCGGCGGCTGTGCCGGTGGCCGGGCTCCCGGGAGCGGCGGCGCCGGCGGTGGGTGTGGGGCGCGGGGTCGCGGTCCGCCGCGTCGGGCTCGCCCTGGGCGTGGGTGTGGCGCGTTCCGCGTCCGCGCCCGCCCCGGGGCGGACGGAGGGGCTTCCGGTCCGGGCCGGTTTCGCCGTGGCCGTGACGGACGCCGAGGCCGAGGCCGGGGCGGTGCGGGACGCGGACGCGTGGGGGCTGGAGGTGACGGACGCCTCGGCCAGGGGTTCCCCGGTGCGGTTCCCGGCTGCCTCCTCCCGGGTCGTCACCTCGACGTGCGTACCGTCCCCGTGGCCCATCAGGGCGTAGCCCGCGCCCGCGGTGACCACGAAGGCGGTCACCGCGGCGACGGCGAGTCGTCCGGTCTGCACGCGGCGGCGCCGCCTCCCGCGGTCTGCGCGGGACCCGGTGCCGTCCGGGGCGGTGTGGAGAGCACCCGGTGTGCTCGCGAGGTCGTCCGTCGCCGGGGCCGAGGGCCGGCTCCCACCCGGCTCGCGCGTGTGACGAGGGTGACGATGACGCATGGTGGCTCCACTCCGACGATTCACTGGCCGGTCGTTCCGGCACATAGGAGAGCGGTCCACGCGCCCCGCATAACGAGTTCTGCGGAAGCGGGTGACTCTGCTGCGCCGTTGCACCGCTGCGGGCGGGACCCGCTCGCTCCAGAACACACGTGCGGTACTGTCCCTGGCTCCGGCTCCAGGGCGGCCGTGCGGGGCACGCGAACGAGTGGCTGCGGCATGTCCCGGTGGTCTGCTTCGAGGGCGGGGGGAAAGAGGCGAGAAGCGAATGAACAGGGACGACCTGCACGAGGCGGATGTGGTGACCGCCGCGCGCGATGGTGACCGGCGTGCGCGGGAACAGCTGGTGGCGGACTACCTGCCGTTGATCTACAACATCGTGGGGCGGGCGCTGGACGGTCACGCGGACGTGGACGACGTCGTCCAGGAGACGGTGCTCCGGGCGCTCCACGGCCTCGGCGGGCTGCGGGAGCCCTCGCGCTTCCGATCCTGGGTGGTCGCCATAGCCGTGAACCAGATACGTCACCGCTGGCACGTCCGGCAGCGTGCCACGGCCACCTCCCTCGAAAGCGTCCCGGACGCCGCGGACCCGGGCGCCGACTTCGTCGACCTGACCATTCTCCGGCTCGGGCTCTCCGGACAGCGCCGCGAGGTCGCCGAAGCGACCCGCTGGCTCGACGAGAACGACCGAGAGGTCCTGGCCCTGTGGTGGCAGGAGGCCGCCGGACGGCTCACCCGGGACGACCTGGCAGCCGCCCTGGGCGTGACTCCCCAGCATGCCGCCGTGCGCGTGCAGCGCATGAAGGAGCGGCTGGAGGCGAGCCGCGTCGTCGTCCGCGCCCTCGGCTCCGGGACCCCCTGCGGTGAACTGGGGGAGGTCACCGCGGTCTGGGACGGCGTGCCGTCGTCCGTATGGCGCAAGAGGATCGTCCGGCACGCGCGCACGTGCCCCACGTGCTCCGCGCACTGGACGGACCTCATACCGGCGCAGGGGCTGCTGGCGGGCATGGCGATGGTGGTACCCCTGCACGGCTACCCCGCCGTCCTGTCCCACTTGACCGGCCTGCACGGGCATCCCGGTCCCGCCGGTGCCACCGGTCCCGCCGATTCCCCGGGCGCCGCGGCCGGGATGAACGGCCCGCCGGGCACGGGTACCGGAGTCGAGGGGGCAGGCGGGAGCGGCCTCCCGGGAGCGACCGGCTCCGTCGGGCAGAGCGCCGGCGCGAGTGGCTCCGGCGGCGTGTGGCCCGTGGTCGGCGCCGCGAGCGGAGGTGTGGCGGCCGGTGCGCTGCTGCTCGCCCTGCTGTGGCCCGGCTCGGAGCCGGCGCCCGAGCCCGGAGCCGTGCGGACGGCGGGCTCCTCCTCCGCTGCGGTGACGGCCTCGCCCCCGCCGTCCCCCACTCCCACTCCCACTCCCACTCCGACTCCGACTCCGAAGCCCAGTACCCGCAAGCCCGCCCCCGCGGCGGCGACTCCCGAACAGCGCCTCACCGAGCTCGTCAACGCCCGCCGGGCACAGGCCGGCTGCGCACCGCTGAGGATCGATCCGCGGCTCAGTGAGGCTGCCCGCCGGCACGCCGAGGACATGGTGGCGCGGGGCTACTTCGATCACGCGAACCCGGAAGGGCGGCACGCGGACGAGCGGATCAGCGCCGCCGGGTACGACTGGAGTGTGTGGGGCGAGAACCTGGACCGGGGCACCTCGGACCCGTCAGTCGTGGTGGCGGACTGGACGGACGGTTCGATCCACCAGGAGAACATGCTCGACTGCCAGTTCCGCGACGTGGGCGTCGGCACCGCGAAAGGCCCCGACGGGACCGTGTGGGTGCAGGATCTCGCCCGTCCCGCCTGAGCCCGCCGCCTCTCGGAGACTCCGGGTGCGCCCGGGGGGTTCAGGCTCTTCGGGGGCGGCGCGGGACCGCCCAGGCGTCCGGCCGCCACGGATTCACGCGCCGGGGCCCGGCCCCCGGGTCGGCGGTTGCGCCAGTGGGTTGGGCAGGGGCCGGTAGCGGGCGTCGCCGCCGTCGGCGCCGGTCCAGCGCAGCAGCAGGTTCGTCTTGCCCGGCAGGGTCGGGGCGTCGAGCAGTGCGGCGGTCTCGGGCAGCCGGTGCCGGGCGAACTCCCGGCGCGCGGCCGGCCAGGGGTCCAGGCCGGGGTGGTGCTCGGCGAGTGCCCCGGCGACCTCCGTGAGGTGGTTGACGACGAGGCAGTACACCAGCCGCTTCCACCCGGCCGCCCGGCCGACGTCCGACAGCAGTTTCACGCCCTCGGCGTCCCGGAAGAGGGCTTGCACGGGCGTCCCGCAGGCGTCCACGGCGACCAGCGTGTTCTGCAGGTGTGCCTCCAGGACGACGCCGTGGTCGGCGTAGGCGGTCAGGGCCGGGGGGACGACGGCGGCGAGGTAGGCCTCCCACCAGGCGGCCGGGTCGGGGGCGGCGGCGAGGGGGCTGCCCGGGAAGTCCTCCACCAGACCGGCGGCGAGCAGCGGGGTCGCGCCGGGCAGCAGCCGGTCGTGGAGTCCCTCCCGGGCCAGGACGGCGAGTTCCTCGAAGGCGAAGGCGGCGGTGCGGTACCCGCGGTCGCTCAGCCATGCGGCGGGACCGCGGGCCGACGCGACCGCGTGCGCGGCGGCCCGGTCGGCGTGGCGCAGCCTCAGCAGGTCGTGCCGCCACAGCCGGCGGATGTCGTTGGTGATGCGCACGTCGAGGCTGAACTTGACGAACAGGTCCTCCTGCGGCGCGTACAGCGTGCGGATCGCGGCGGTCGGCCAGGCCTCGGACGTGGTCGTGCCGAGCCGGACGAGCCGGCCGTCCGCGAAGGCCGCCGTCAGGCGGTGGCCGACGAGGTCGAGCTGCCAGGGGTGGGCCGGCAGCAGCCGGTAGCCGGGCGGGGCGGTGCCGAGGGCGTCCAGGGCGGTCGTGTCGCCGTCCTCGACGACGGCGTCCTCGCGCAGTCCGAGCAGGACGAGCGGGAAGCGGGCGTGTGCCTCGGGCGCGTACGGGAGCCAGGTCGCCGCCGGGCGGCCACCGCGGGCCTTGGGGGCGGGGTGGTGGGGGTGACCGGTGATCAGGGACTGCTCGGATCGCAGGTAGTGGTCCTCGGGTGGGGCCGCGCGGGCGCGGGCGCCGAGCAGCGCGGCGACGGCGTCCCGGCTGTCGGCCATCTCGGCGGGAAGTTCGCGGTTGGGCAGGCCGGTGTGCCGGAGGAGTTCCTCGGCGACGAGCGCGACGAGGTCGGCGTGGCCGAGCAGGCGCCAGCCGTCGTCCGTGCCCAGTTCCGGGTCGGCGGGCCGGCGGGTGCCGCGCACCCGCAGCAGCCGGCCCGTGCCGGGCAGCCGGTACACGGGGCGGCCGTCCTCACCGGAAACCGGCCGGGCCACCTCCCGCAGGAGACAGTTGAGCAGGGGGGCGGCCGCGTACGCGTCGGCCGCGGCTCCGGCGCGCGGGCCGCCGGCGGCGGGGCCGGGCCGCACGCACGCACCGGGCGGGGCGGCGAGGCGGGCCGGCGCGGGCGGGCCGGTGGCGGCTGCGGCATCATCGTGGGCCCCGGCGTCGTCGCCGGCGGCCTGGGGCATGAGGTCCACGCGTTCCACTCGTTCCCTGCGGTCATGTCGGGCGGAGACGATCAGTATCGCCGCCGCCACCACCCGCCCTGACGCCCTACTCGTACCCGAGGAGCCCGATCGTGCACCGACCTGCCACCGCCGAGGACGAGGTCGCCGCCGAGCTGGCCGCGGTACGGCCCGGTCTCGTCACGGAGTTCACCCGGCAGTTGCCGGGGGCCCGTGCGGCCGTGCTGACCAGGCTGTGGCGGGGCTTCGCCCATGAGCCGCTGCCCTGGGTGGAGCGCCGCGAGAGCGCCGGGGGCGGCCTCACCGTACGGCTGGCGGACGGCCGACGGCTGCACGGCCCGGCCGCGGACCCGTACGCGACGGCCGATCGCGTCCCGGCCGTGGAGCTGGACGGGGTGTCGTACGACCGTCCGGAGCGGCTGATGGCCGCCCTCGCCGTGCCGCACGGGACCGTGTTCGCCACCGAACTCGCCCACAGCGTCGCCTCGTTGGCGCTGGCACGGGCCGGCCGTCCGGACCGCTCGGATCACCCGGATCGCCCGAAAGAGTGGCCGGCGACCGACTGGGAATGGGAGCAGCAGGTGGTGGACGGGCATCCATACCATCCCAACTGCCGTTCCCGGCCCGGTTTTTCGGTGGCCGATCAACTCGCGTACGGCCCGGAGCACCGGCCGGTGGTGCGGCTGGGCCTGCTGGCGGTTCCGGCGGAGGAGTGCCTGGTGTCCGGCTCCTGGCCGCGATGGCTGAGGGAACGGGGGCGGGTGGTGCTGCCGGTGCATCCCTGGCAGGCGGAGCACGTGCTGGAGCGGGGGTGTGTGGAGGGACCCGCGGCGCATCCGCTGATGCCGGTGCGCACGCTCGCGCTGCCAGAGGGCCCGCACGTCAAGACGGCGCTCAGTGCACGGCTGACGTCGTCGGTCCGGGACATCTCCGTGGGTTCGGTGCGGATGGCGGCGGCGCTGTCGGCGTTCGCGGAGGACGTCGCCGCCCGCACCGGTGGGTTGCTGCACGTCACCCGTACGCTGGGCGCGGCCACGGCGGGCTCCCCGGACCTGGCGGCGGTGCTGCGCGAGTCGCCGCGGCGGTACGCGGGGCCGGGTGAGCACGTGGTCCCGGTGGCGGCGTTGCCGGCCACCGGGCTCACCGGGTCGGCGGCCTGGACGGCCGCGTTCGCGCGGCTCGCGCTCACGGTCGGGCTGCGGCTGCTCCAGCTGGGGGTCGCGCTGGAGGCGCACGGCCAGAACCTGCTGGTGGTGCTGTCGGGGCGGGGGGAGCCGCTGCGGCTGGTCTACCGCGACCTGGCGGACATCCGGGTCGGCCCGGCCCGGCTGGCGCGGCACGGCATCGCACTGCCGGAGCTGTCCGGGCGGATCGTCACCGATGACGTGGCCGCCCTGCGGCGCAAGCTGTTCGGCTCCCTCGTGGCGGGCTCGCTGGCGGCGACGGCCGGCTCGGGCCCCGCCCTGGCGGCGGCGCTGGCAGCGGCCGGACCGGACCTGCCGGACACGCCCGACCTCCGGGCACTGCGCGAACAGCCCCTGCCCGCGAAGGCGCTGACGCTCATGCGGCTCTCGTCCGCCGGCGGCGGCGACCGGTGGACGCACCTGCCCCGCCCGGAGGCGGCGACCGGCCACCACACCTGACGCATCATCAGATCATGGCCACACAGGCGCGATCGCTCACCCGGGTGGTGCCGTACCGTGGCGAACGCACGGGGAGTCGACCGGCACGGGCGGCGCGGGAGCAGAGGTCGGCTTCCTGTGGGGCTCGACTCCGGGATGCTCCGCCGGCGGCGCGAGTCGACCACGTCGGTGCCCTGGAAGCCGCGGGGCGCTCGGCCGGGCGATCACGGTGAGACCGGACGAGAGGGAGGCGATGGCCGCGGACGGCCGGATCCCCTGCGGTGTCAACCTGGCTGTGTTCTACCGGGCTTGGCCGGCGGGCCTGTTGGGCGACGCCGGGCGGTCCTGACGGCCACGTCCGTTTTGAAGCGGAGCGGCTTCGGTCAATAGGATCCGCCGATGATCACAAGACAACGGCTGGCGGCAGGGCTGGGGGCCCTGCTCGCCGCGCTCGCGGCCGGGCTCGCGTTCCCGGCGGGGGCGGTCGCCGACGAGACCACCGCCAACGCACCGAAGGTCGATCTCGTCATCGACGTCAGCGGTTCGATGCGGGCGAAGGACATCGACGGGCAGTCGCGGATGGCCGCGGCGAAGCAGGCGTTCAACGAGGTGCTGGACGCCACCCCGGAGGAGGTGCGGCTCGGCATACGCACCCTCGGCGCCACCTACCCCGGCGACGACCGGAAGACCGGCTGCAAGGACACCGCACAGCTGTTCCCGGTGGGCCCGCTGGACCGGACCGAGGCCAAGGCGGCGGTGGCCACCCTCACGCCGACCGGGTGGACGCCGATCGGCCCGGCACTGCTGAGGGCGGCGGACGACCTCGACGGCGGGGAGGGGTCCAAGCGCATCGTGCTGATCAGCGACGGCGAGGACACCTGCGCCCCGCTCGACCCGTGCGAGGTGGCCCGTGAGATAGCGGCCAAGGGCATCGGCCTGACCATCGACACACTCGGCCTGGTGCCGAACGCGAAGATGCGCAAGCAGCTCAGCTGCATCGCCGAGGCGACCGGCGGCACGTACACCTCCGTCGAGCACGCAAACGAACTCACCGACCGGGTCAACCAGTTGGTGGACCGTGCGGCCGATCCCGTGGTCACCCCGGTGGCCACCGAGGGCGCCGCGGAGTGCGCCAAGGCACCGACCCTGAAGTCCGGCCTGTACACCGACCGCGAGGAGTTCGGCCGGGAGCGCTGGTACCGGGTGGACGTCGAGCCGGGCCAGGAGCTGCGTGCGGCGGTGAGCGTGGCCGCGGACCGCGCGGTCAGCCCGGACTACGGTGTGCTGCTGCGCGCGGTGACGGTGCACGGCCGCGAGATCGTGCGCGGCGAGGCCGCGGGCAACGGCCGTACGGATGTGGTCTCCACCGGTCTGCGGTATCCGAAGGCGGAGAGCGACGACGAGGAGACGCCCGCCGAGACGGTGTGCCTGCAGGTCACGCACTCCTTCGCGGCGGCGGCCGGGGTGAAGAGCACACCGGGCCTGCCGCTGGAGCTGACCGTGGACGTGGTGGACGGCCCGTCCCCGGCGGGCGACGTGGCCTCGTTCGGGCTGGGCCGCGGCTGGTGGCTGCTGGGCGCGCTGGTCGTCGCCGGCTTCCTGGGCGGACTGGTGTGGGGCTGGCTGTCACGCTGGCGAGTCGCGGTGTGGAGGACCAACTGATGCGTATCACCAAGGCGCTGAGCGCCGCACTGCTCGCCCTCGGCCTGGCCGCCGGCCCGGCGGCAGCCGACTCCTCCCCCTCGCCCGAGCCGTCGGGCGGCAGTGGGGCGCCGACCGAGGCGGGCACCTCCTTCCGCACCGCGGCGGAGACGGAGCAGGGACAGACGGCGACCGCGAGCGGTTCCACGGGTGACTACCTGTACTGGTCGTTCCCCGCGGACATCGGCCAGCGGCCCACGGTCACGGCGACGGTGAAGCTGCCTCCGTCGCAGTCGGGCCGCCAGACGTGGCAGGTCGACGTGTACGACGGACTGCGGCGCCGCCAGGCCTGCCAGTACGGTGCGCAGACCCGCACCGCCGCCCCGGGCGGCGCCACGGTCGGGCTGTCCTGCACGCTGCGCACGGTGCGGTCCTGGTCGGAGCCGTGGGCGGACGACCCGCTGCCGGGGACGTACTACATCCGGCTGACCGTGGTGGGCCTGACCCAGGACGACCTCGGTCTGCCCGTCAGCGCCGAGGTGCGCGTGGAGTCCAAGGACATCGGCGGCGCGGCGGCGGTGGACGGCTCGCTGGCGAAGCCGCTGGTGCCGGGTATCGCGGTGACCTCGGCGAACGAGGACTCAGGTGACGGCAAGCCGGGCTCCGCGGTGCTGTCGGCGATCGACCCCGAGGACGGCTGGTCCTCCGGCTGGTGGACAGACCGCTGGGTGTGGACCGCGATCGGCGGCATGCTGGCCGCGCTCGCGGGCATCGGGGGGTACGTGCTGACACGCGGCTCGGGCAGGCCCTCGCGAGTGCCGCCGGCCGGGTGACACCCCGCCGGGCGGCACCCCTTCGGATGCCACTTCGCCGGATGACAACCCGTTGGACGACGTGACGTCATCAGGGCCCGCTGCACCACCGGGTGCGGCGGGAACCGACGCCACGAGGGCCCGCCGCACCGATGGTGCGGCGGGCTCGTCACGTCTCCCGGAGTTCCTTGGCGGGCGCGCCGTCGCCCTGTACCTCGACCCGCCCGTCGCGCACCGCGCCGGCCAGCCCCAGCTCCCCGCGGGCCAGGGCCGTGCACGTCGCCGAATCCAGGACCAGCCGGGCGTCGGGCTCCCCGGGAGCCGGCCCGTCGCCGTAGACCGGCGTGTCCGGGGCGCCGACATGGAGGTGGAAGACCCCTTCCTCCAGCCGGACCTCGACGAGTCCGGCCCAGCCCGCCCTTCGCTCCAGCTCCCTGAGCAGCGGCAGTGCGAACCAGTGCGCGCGCACCGCGTCGGTGGGCCGCCGCTCCGCCAGCTCGGCCTGCCCCCAGACCCCGAGGGCCTGCAGCACGGGCAGCAGCTCCCTGCCGCGCCCGGTGAGTTCGTAGACGTACACGGCGCCGGGCGGCGGCAGCCGGTGTCGCTCCGCGAGCCCGTCGCGCTCCATGTCCTTCAGCCGCGAGGCGAGGACGTCGGTGCTCACCCCCGGCAGGTCCGCGTGCAGGTCGGTGTAGCGGCGCGGCCCGGCGAGCAGCTCCCGGACGATCAGCAGGGTCCAGCGGTCGCCGACGACGTCGAGGGCGCGTGCTGCGGAACAGTACTGGTCGTAGCTTCGGCGAGGAGACATGCGACGCAGTCTAGACATGTTGTTGGACTTTCCAAGCTCCCACTTGGTAAAACCAAGCAACGTCAGATTCCGGAGGGACGGCGCATGGAGTTCCGGCAGTCGAACAAACTCAGCGAGGTCTGCTACGAGATCCGCGGACCGGTGATCGAGCACGCCGACGCCCTGGAGGAGGCCGGCCACAGCGTGCTGCGCCTCAACACGGGGAACCCGGCCCTCTTCGGCTTCGAGGCGCCGGAGGAGATCCTCCAGGACATGATCCGCATGCTCCCCCGGGCACACGGCTACACCGACTCGCGCGGCATCCTCTCCGCCCGCCGCGCGGTCGCCCAGCGCTACCAGAACCTGGGCCTGGAGGTCGGCGTGGACGACGTCTTCCTCGGCAACGGCGTCAGCGAGCTGGTGTCGATGGCGGTGCAGGCGCTGGTGGAGGACGGCGACGAGATCCTCGTGCCCGCGCCGGACTTCCCCCTCTGGACGGCGGTGACGACACTGGCGGGCGGCAAGGCGGTCCACTACCTGTGCGACGAGCAGGCGGAGTGGTATCCGGACCTGGCCGACATGGCCTCGAAGATCACGGACCGCACCAAGGCCGTCGTGATCATCAACCCCAACAACCCCACGGGAGCGGTGTACCCCAGGGAGATCGTCGAGGGCATCCTCGACCTGGCCCGACGGCACGGCCTGATGGTCCTCGCCGACGAGATCTACGACCAGATCCTCTACGACGACGCCGTGCACCACTCGGCCGCCGCCCTCGCCCCCGACCTCGTCGTCCTCACCTTCTGCGGCTTGTCCAAGACGTACCGGGTGGCGGGCTTCCGCTCGGGCTGGCTGGTGGTGACGGGCCCCAAGCAGCACGCGCGCGACTACCTGGAGGGCCTGACCATGCTGGCCTCCATGCGCCTGTGCGCCAACGCGCCCGCCCAGTACGCCATCCAGGCAGCCCTCGGCGGGCGCCAGTCCGTCCGCGAGCTGACCGCGCCCGGCGGCCGGCTGCGCGAACAGCGCGACGTCGCCTGGGAGAAGCTCAACGAGATCCCCGGCGTGTCCTGCGTGAAGCCGAAGGGCGCGCTGTACGCCTTCCCCCGTCTGGACCCCGCCGTCCACCGGATCCACGACGATGAGAGGTTCGTCCTGGACCTGCTGCTGCGCGAGAAGATCCAGGTCGTCCAGGGCACCGGCTTCAACTGGCCGGCCCCCGACCACTTCCGCATCCTGACGCTCCCCCACGCCGACGACCTGGAGGCGGCCATCGGGAGGATCGGGAGATTCCTGGGCGGGTACCGGCAGTAGCGGTCCGCGCGGTCACCTGCGGAGGCCTGGCCGGTACCGCCGGCAGCGGCCGGGCGGGAGCAGTCCGCGGCCCGGCCCGGCGCCCCCGGGCCGTCCCCACCCGGACCCGGCGCGGCGGTGCGATCCGCGGGGTCGTGCACGTGCGCCCCGCCGGCCGCGGTCGGCACCCACCGCCCTTCCTCCGTCCCCCGGTCGCCGGTGCCCGGGCGGTACGTGCCGCGTCGCCGGCCGCGCGCGTGCCGCTCGATCCGTCCGGCACCGACGGGACCCCCACACGGGTGCGACACCGCGAAGCCGGAGGTCAGGACTCGTAGCCTGGGTTCATGAGCGATCTCTTTCTGGTCCGGCACGGCGAGACGGAGTGGTCGCGGTCGGGGCGGCACACCGGCCGGACCGACGTGCCGCTGACCGAGCACGGACGCCAGGAGGCGCGGGGGCTCGTGCCGCTCGTCCGGTCGCACCGGATCGGTGCCGTGTTCGTCAGCCCGCTGCAGCGGGCCCGGGAGACGGCCGAGCTGATCGGGCTGCACGACGTCCGCGTCGACGCGGATCTGCGGGAATGGGACTACGGCGGGTACGAGGGCGTCACCACCGTCGAGATCCAGCGGGAGCGGCCGGACTGGTTCCTCTTCAGGGACGGCGTGGTGCCGGGCCCGCCGGACCGTCCGGGGGAGAGCGTCGAGCAGGTCGGGGAACGGGCCGACCGGATACTGGCGAAGGTCGACGCGGCGTTCGCCAACACCGAGGGGTGCGTGGTGCTCGTCGCCCACGGGCACTTCCTGCGGGTGCTGACCGCGCGGCGACTGGGCCTGCGCCCGTCCGCGGGAGCGCTGTTCCAGCTGGCGACGGGGACACTGTGCCGGCTCGGCACCGAGCACGCGCGGCCGGTGATCGCCGCGTGGAATGTCAGACCCCCGGCGTAGCCTGCGAAGGCAGGGGGAAGCGGGGAGAGCACACCGGGAGGGAGCGCGTCGTGACCCGTCCGCCGACCGCCGCGCAGCGGCGTGTGATCGATGCCGCCGACCCCGTCACCGGACGGGTGCGGGGGACACCGGCGCAGCTCGCCGCGCTGGTGAAGCGGGGGCTGGCCTTCAGGCATCCGCGACCGCCGCACGACCACTTCCTGACCCCGGCCGGACACCGGACCCGGGAGTCCGGTCCGGAGCCGCCCGCACCCGCGGACGGCTCGGACGGCGCCGTGTTCGCCGCGCGCGTCGGTGGGGAGACGGACGCGCCGGCAGCCGCGCCGGCCCGGCTGCGTGAGGTCCACAGCGCCTGGCAGGGGCTGCTGGAGCTGCGCCGGATGACCAACCCGGACGGGGCGACGGACCGGCCGTGCGGCTGGGAGCGCGCGCATCTGGTGCGGGCGGCCGCGCTGGCCCTGGAGTCGGCCGGGCACCGGCCCGCGGGGCCGGAGGGCCCCGGCTACCGGGTGCGGGCGACCGCGCAGCCGGAGGCAGTCGCCGTCCACGACGAGGACACCGCCGCCCTGGGCGCCTGCGCGGCGACGCTCGAACGGGCCGGCTGGCAGACCGGCGAGCACACCGAGCCCCGCTCCCGGGCCCGCTACCTGCTGGCCTCACCGCGCCGGGTGTGAACGGCGTGCCAGGATCGGGGACGACGGGGCCGGTGGCCGCACAGGCCACCGCGTGGAACGAAGGGGAACCAGTGAGCGAGCCGTTTTCCGTCCGGGTCACCGTGCGCGGCTACGAGACCGACGTGCAGGGCCATCTCAATCAGAGCGTCTACCTCAACTACGCCGAGCACGCCCGGTGGTCGCTGCTCCAGGCCGCCGGTATCACCCAGGCCGGACTGATCGCGACCGGGGTCGGTCCGGTCGCCCTGGAGACCACCATCCGCTACCGCCGCGAGCTCCTCGCCGGTGACGAGGTCGACGTGTCGTGCGTCTTCGAGTGGGGCGAGGGCAGGACGTTCCGCATCCGGCAGACCATCAGCAGGACGGACGGAACGGTGTCCGCCGAGATCACCGCGGTCGCCGGCCTGCTCGACCTGGGGGAGCGCAGACTGGTCGCCAACCCGCGGGAGCGGTTCAAGGAACTGGCGCGGGATCCGGGCCTGTTCGGCCTGTAGCCGACGCCGGGCGGATCCCGGTGCCGCCGCCCGCCCGGAGGTGGCACGGAACGTCGGCGGCGCCGCGGCCCGCCGTATGGGCCGCCCGGGTGATACGGCCGCGGGGAGAGACGGCCGGGGAAGGACGGTGTCGCACGGCCGTCCTCCCCCGGGTCAGTCCGCCCGTGCGTCAGTGTGCGGCGGCGATCTCCTCCCCCGCCTCCATCGGATGGGTGACGTCCTGGGCCCCGCTGCTCCTGCCCGGGTGGTTGAAGACCAGGTTGAGCAGGACGGCCGTCACACAGCCGGTCGAGATGCCCGAGTCCAGGATGATCCTCGCGGTCGCGGGGAAGGCGTGGTAGAAGTCCGGCGCGGTGATCGGGATGATCCCGACGGCGAGGGCGACGGCCACGATCAGGACGTTGTTGTCCCGGTCGAGCCCGGCCCGCACCAGGGTCTGGATGCCGCTCGCCGCGACCGAGCCGAACAGGACGACGCCGGCGCCGCCGAGGACGGGGCGCGGCACGACCACGATCAGCGAGGCGGCCATCGGGCACAGGCCCATCAGGACGAGGAAACCGCCACCGGTCGCGACGACGTACCGGCTGCGGATCCTCGTCATCGCCACGAGGCCGATGTTCTGCGCGAAGGCACTGCACATGAAGCCGTTGAACAGCGGGCTGATCGCCGAGCCGAGGGCGTCGGCGCGCAGTCCGGCGGCGATGGTCCGCTCGCCGGAGGGGCGTTCGACGATCTCACCGAGCGCCAGCATGTCCGCAGTCGACTCGGTCATCGAGACCACCATGACCACGCACAGCGAAAGGACGGCGGCGAGCTGGAACTGCGGGGCGCCGAAGTGGAACGGAGTCGGGAAGCCGATCACGTCGGCATCGGTCACCGGGCCGAAGTCGGTGACACCGAACGGGATCGCGATGAGGGTGCCGGCGCCCAGGCCGAGCAGCACGGCGATCTGCTTGACGAAGCCGCGGGTGAAGCGGCGCAGCAGCAGGACGATCACCAGGGTGAGACCGGCCAGGGTGAGGTACGTCGCCGAACCGTAGTCCTCGGCAGCGGGGTCGGGGCCCTGGGCCCAGCCGAAGGCGACCGGGAGCAGGGACACGCCGATGAGGGTGATCACGGATCCGGTGACGACCGGCGGGAAGAAGCGGACCGCCTTGCCGAAGAAGGGTGCGGCGACGAAGCCGAGCACACCGGCGACGATCACCGCCCCGAAGATGATCGGCAGGGCGTCGGTCGGGTCGTCGGTGGAGGCGACGACCGCGGTCATCGGGGCGACGCCGGCGAAGGTGACCCCGTTGACGAACGGCAGCCGTGCACCGATCTTCCAGATGCCCAGGGTCTGCAGCAGGGTGGCGAGACCCGCCGTGAACAGGCAGGCGCCGGTGAGGAAGGTGAGTTCGGCCGCGGACAGGCCCACGGCCGCGCCGACGATCAGGGGTGGGGCGACGACACCGGCGTACATGGCGGCCACGTGCTGCAGGCCGCTGGTCGCCATCTTCAGGGCGGGGAGTTTCTCGTCCACGGGGTGGGTGGCCACGGCGGCTCCTCCGGTCGGTTAGCACGTCGCCGTCGACATGGGTTCAGGGAGGTGGTGCGGGTGGTCATGGGGGGGGACCTCCCCGCCCGGGCGCTGGCCGCCGCGAGCGTGGGGGAGGGACCGTGACGGGGGTGGCACGGGTGAACGGTGGACGGTGACCGTTCCGGGGCGCGCGCGTCCACGCGCGCCCCGGAGACGGCTACCGTGAATCCCGCTCGGATCCACGGGCCCCGGCCGGGAGCCGTCCCTCACGGCCGGAGTTCTCGTCCGGGCCCGCGCTCGGCGGGCCCGGGGACGCGGCGTTCCGCCGCGGATCAGCCCTGGGCGGCGATCCTGGCCAGGCGCTGGGCCTCGGCGCGGGTGGAGCGGGCGACGGCGTCCTCGTCGGCGGTCAGCAGACGGCCGTTCTCGACGATCTGCCGGCCGTTGACGAAGGAGGCGGTGACCGGTGCCGCGGCGCCGAGGACGAGGGCGGTCACCGGGTCGGCGATGGAGGCGTGGGCGAGCGTGTCCATCCTCCAGAGCACCACGTCGGCCAGCTTGCCCGGCTCCAGCGAGCCGATCTGGTCCGCCCGGCCGAGGACCCGCGCGCCGCCGTGGGTGCCGAGCCGCAGCGCCTGGCGGGCGTTCAGCGCGGCCTCGCGGTGGGCACCGAGGCGGTTGATGAGCAGGGCGTTGCGCAGCTCGGTGTGGAGTTCACCGGACTCGTTGGAGGCGGTGCCGTCGACGCCGAGGCCCACGGGCACGCCCGCCGCGAGCATGTCGGGTACGCGGGCGATGCCGGCCGCGAGGCGGGCGTTGGACGACGGGCAGTGGGCGACGCCGGTCCCGGTACGGGCGAACGCGGCGATGTCGGAGTCGGTCATGTGGACGCAGTGCGCCATCCACACGTCCTCTCCGAGCCAGCCGGTCGACTCGAAGTAGTCCGTCGGGCCCATGCCGAACAGCTCGTGGCAGAACTTCTCCTCCTCCACGGTCTCCGAGCCGTGGGTGTGCAGTCGTACACCCAGGCGCCGGGCCAGCTCGGCGCCCTGCCGCATGAGTTCGGTGGATACGGAGAACGGTGAGCAGGGGGCGACGGCCACCTGGGTCATGGCGTCGAAGGAGGCGTCGTGGTGCTCGGCGACGGTGTCCTCGGTCGCGGCGAGCGCGCCCTCCAGCGTCTCGACGGCGAAGTCCGGCGGCAGACCGCCGTCCTTGACGCTGCGGTCCATCGAACCGCGGGCCAGGGTGAAGCGGACGCCCATCTCGGAGGCGGCCCGGATGATGGCGCCGGACAGGTCGCCGGATCCGTGCGGGAAGACGTAGTGGTGGTCCATGGCGGTGGTGACACCGCCGCGCGCCATCATGGCGAGCGATCCCTGCGCCGCCGCGTAGCACATCTGCTCGTCGATGCGGGCCCAGGTCGGATAGAGGGCGACCAGCCAGTCGAACAGGTTGTGGTCGGTGGCCAGGCCGCGGGTGATCCACTGGTAGAAGTGGTGGTGGGTGTTGACCAGACCGGGCGTGGCCAGGTGGCCGCTGGCGTCGATCCGGCGCTCCACGTTCTCCAGGCCCTCGGGGGCGCTGCCCGCGCCGACCGACTCGATCCTGTTGCCGGCGAGGACGATGTACCCCGACGCGTACTCGGTGTCGTTCGCGTCCACGGTCGCGACCGCACAGTTCTCGATGACGGTGCGCTGGGCTGCCGATGGTGCCATGAGGCTTCCTTGTCTTTCAGTGGCGGCCCGTGGACGGGGCGCCGTCCACGGGGAGGGCACGGCAGGACCCTAGGAGGATTTGAGTGCCGGAACCGTGTGCCGGCTCCGGGTGCCGAGATGGTGGAAGAACGGGTTGGTCCCGGCGCTGGTCCCGGTGGTGGCGCGTCCCCGGTCCGGGCGCGGGGGCCGGGGACGCGCGTCCCGCGTCAGAGGTTGGTCATGTCGACCGGGATACGGGCCTCACAGCCGTCCCGCAGCACGGTTCCCTCGATGAGGCCGTAGGGGCGGTCGGCGGCGAAGTAGACTGCTCCGTCGGCGGTTTCGTTCTTCAGTCCGAAGGGCTCCATGTCGACGAGGAAGTGGTGCTTGTTGGGCAGGGAGAAGCGGACCTCGTCGATCTCGCTGCGGTTGTTGATGATGCGCGAGCCCATCTGGTACAGCGTCTGCTGCAGCGAGAGGGAGTACGTCTCGGCGAAGGCCTGGAGCATGTGCTTCCTGACCTGCTCGTAGGACTTCTCCCACTGCGGCATCTTCTGCTCGTCGTCGGTCCAGTTGAAGCGCCACCGGGCCGCGACCGACGTGGCCAGGATGCGGTCGTAGGCCTCCTGGAGCGTGGTGTACTTGTCCTTGATGTAGCCCCAGAACTCGGAGTTGGTCGAGTTCATCACCGTCAGGTCCTTCAGGCCCGAGACGACCTCCCACTTCTCACCGTCGTAGGTGATCTGGGTGAGGCGGGTCTCCTGGCCCTTGCGGACGAAGGAGTGCTTGACCTCGTCGGAGCCGATGAACCGGGAGTTGGCGTCGGAGCTCTCGATCCGTTCCCAGGCGTACTCCTCGATGCGGATGCGCGCCCGGTGGATCACCTCCTGCGAGGTGACGAAGTGGCGTGCGAGGTGGATGCCGAACTGCTCGGCGGACTCGATGCCGTGTTCCTTGGCCTTGGCGAACACCGTGTTCTTGGTGGTGTCGGTGGGCAGGACGTGGGCGTTGGAGCCGGAGTAGTGGACGTCGTCCATGTCGCCGCTCAGCGCGACGGAGACGTTGAGGTCCTTGATGTGGTGGGTGGCGCCGTCCCGCGTGATCTTGACGACTCGGTTCTCGGCCTTGCCGTACTGGTTCTGTCCCAGGATCACAGGGCGGGCAGGGCGGGAATTGACGGTCATTTAGCTAGCTCCCTCGGTAAACGGAGTAGCCGAACGGGTTGAGCAGCAGCGGTACGTGGTAGTGCTCGCCCGGCACGACGGCGAACGTGATCGCCACCTCGGGGAAGAACACGCCCGGTCCGCTGTCCCGATTCGCGGGGGCGTCCTGCTGCGCATCGGCTTGCTTCTTCGCGGTTCTGTCTTCGAAGTACGCCTCGACGGCGAAGTCGAGCCGTACGTGGGTGGTCCCCTCCGGCAGTGCCGGCAGGTCCTTGCACCGCCCGTCCGCGTCGGTCGCCGAACCGCCGAGCGCCTCCCAGTCCGCCTCCCGCCCGCCACGGGCGCTGAGGTGGACGGCGACACCCTCGGCAGGGCGGCCGAGCGAGGTGTCCAGGATGTGCGTGGACACGGAGGCGGTGGTGCTCGTGCTCATGCTGCTGTCAGTCCTCTTCGACGAGTCGTGCCAGACGAATGCGGTTGATCTTGCCGAGCTCGGTGCGGACGATCTCCCGCTCCTGCTCCGGCGAGTTCCCGATCCGCTCCTCGACCGCGTCCCGCATCTGCTCGGCGGTCCTGCCGGTGGCACAGATGAGGAAGACGTGGCCGAACTTCTCCTGGTAGGCCAGGTTCAGTTCCAGCATCCGGGACCTGAGCTCCTCGGAGGCGCCCGCCATGCCGCGCTGTTCGCGCGCCGAGGTCGGGTCGCCCGGCTTGGGGCGGCCGATCGGCGGGTGGCCGGCCATCGCCTCCTCCAGGTCCTGAGCGGTCAGCTCGGCCGTGGCGGCGTCACCGGCGGCGTACAACGCGTCCGCCGTGGCATAGGGGCGGGCCGCCAGCAGCCGCTTCGCCCAGGTGGTGGAGGCGCACACCTCGTGGAGGGCGGCGAGTGCCGCGGGCTCCTCAAGGTCGTTGAGACGGGCCGGGCCCGGGGGTGTGGATGGGGAAGTCACGGGAGCCTCCGTTGCCGCGAACGGCCTGCGTGCTGAACGGGCTGCCGACAGCTAACGCCCTCCGAAAGTCGACGTCAACACTTTGTTGAAAATTCGGTGTTACGAAAAGCCGCCACCCCGGGACGGCGGCCGGCCACGGCGAGGACCCCCGCGACGACGCCTCGGTCAGGCCCCCTTCTCGCGGTTGAGGTAGTTGTAGACGGTGAAGCGACTGACACCGAGCGCGCTCGCCACGGTCTCCACGCCGTGCCGCACGGAGAAGGCACCCCGCGCCTCCAGTATCCGCACGACCTCCTGCTTGGACCTGCGGTCCAGGTCCGCCAGCGGCTCGCCCCTCCTGCGCTCCATGGCGGCCAGGATGTGGTCGAGGGAGTCGGCGAGCTGAGGCAGGCGCACGGCGACCGCGTCGACGCCCTCCCAGGCGAGCACCACGTCCTCGGGCCCGGCCTCGTCGGGCGGCAGCATCTCGCCACCCATGGCATCGACCAGCGGCTTCACGGCGGCGATGAACGGCTCGTCCGCGGCCCCGGTCACGCGCCCTCCTCGACCACGTTGACCTGCAGCGACACCCGGGTGGCACCGGCCTGCAGAGCCTTGCGCAGCAGGGCGTCGACCGCCGTGAGCACCTGATCGGCGCCTCCCTCCGCGGTATTGCCGAAGGGGCCGACGTCCACAGCGTCCAGCCGGGCCGCCTCGACGACCTCGCGGGCCACGAGCGCGTGCGCAGGCGCCTCGTCGAGATCGAAGGGTTCGGTCGTGAACTCCACTCTCAATCGCACGCGGACAACCTAACGCGCGGGACCGCGTTACGCCGACCCCTCTTGACAAGCTCCGACACCCGACGGCAATCTTCCAATAAGCAGAAACTAACTTCCGCAATACGGAATCTCGACACGGAAGGGAGCGCGGCACCCGATGGGATTCGCAGACCAGCGCTTCAACGTCAACCTGTCGATCCTCTTCACGGAACTCCCGCTCCTGGAGCGCCCCGCCGCCGCGGCGGCGGCCGGCTTCACCGCGGTCGAGCTGTGGTGGCCCTGGATCGACACCCCGACGCCCGCGCAGTCCGAACTCGACGACCTGAGGAAGGCGATCGAGGACGCGGGCGTACAGCTGACAGGCCTGAACTTCTACGCCGGGCAGCTGCCCGGCCCGGACCGCGGGGCCCTGTCGGTGCCCGGCGAGGAGTCGGAGCGGTTCCGCGCCAACATCGACGTGGCCGCGGACCTCGCGGCCTCACTCGGCTGCGCGGCGCTCAACGCGCTGTACGGCAACCGCATCGAGGGCGTCGAGCCGGCCGAGCAGGACGCACTCGCGCTGGAGAACCTGGTCCTCGCGGCCCGGGCCGCGAGCCGGATCGGCGCGACCCTGCTGATCGAGGCGCTGAACCAGCCCGAGTCCCCGCGGTACCCGCTGGTGAGCGCCCCGGCAGCGGTCGGCGTCGTGGACCGGGTGAACGAGGCGACCGGCCTCGGGAACGCCGCGTTCCTCATGGACCTCTACCACTTGTCCATGAACGGCGAGGACCTGCCGTCCGTGATCGAGCGGTACGGCGCGAGGACCGGCCACGTCCAGATCGCCGACAACCCCGGCCGCGGCGCCCCGGGCACGGGCTCCCTCCCCCTGGCGGACCTGCTCGACCTGCTCGGGAAGTCCGGCTACGACGGCTGGGTCGGCCTGGAGTACAAGCCCGGCGACCGCCCGAGCGCCGAGGCCTTCGACTGGCTGCCCGTCCGGGCCCGCGCCGCCCGCTGAACACCCCCGCACCGAGAGGCACCCCATCATGAGCAAGACGCTTCCCAAGATCGCCTGGATCGGCCTCGGCATCATGGGCTCCCCCATGTCCGAGAACCTCCTCAAGGCGGGCTACCGGGTCACCGGCTACACCCTGGAGCAGGAGAAGCTGGACCGCCTGACCGCCGCCGGCGGCACCGCGGCCTCCTCCCTCGCCGAGGCGGTGCGCGACGCCGACGTCGTCATCACGATGGTCCCGGCATCCCCGCAGGTCGAGGCCATCGCGTACGGCCCGGACGGCATCCTGGAGAACGCCCGGTCCGGCGCGCTGCTGATCGACATGTCGTCGATCACCCCGCAGACCTCGATCGACCTGGCCAGGGCCGCCGAGGGCAAGGGCATCCGCGTCCTGGACGCCCCCGTCTCCGGCGGTGAGGCGGGCGCCGTGGAGGCCGTGCTGTCCATCATGGCCGGCGGCGCGCAGGCCGACTTCGACGAGGCCGAGCCGATCTTCGAGGCCCTCGGCAAGACCATCGTGCTGTGCGGGCCGCACGGTTCGGGCCAGACGGTGAAGGCGGCCAACCAGCTCATCGTCGCCGTCAACATCCAGGCGTGCGCCGAAGCCGTGGTCTTCCTGGAGAAGTCCGGCGTCGACCTGAAGGCTGCGCTGGACGTCCTCAACGGCGGCCTGGCCGGCTCGACCGTGCTGACGCGGAAGAAGGACAACTTCCTCGCGCGCGACTTCAAGCCCGGCTTCCGCATCGACCTGCACCACAAGGACATGGGCATCGTCACCGACGCCGCCCGCAGCGTCGGCGCCGCCCTGCCCGTCGGCGCCGTGGTCGCCCAGCTGGTCGCCTCCCTGCGCGCGCAGGGCGACGGAGGCCTGGACCACTCGGCACTGCTGCGCGCGGTCGAGCGCCTCTCGGGCGCCCGGCTCTGAGATCCCGCCGAGGCGGGACCCCGTCGAGCCCCGGACCGCCGCCGGTCCCCGGCTGCGGCTCGGCACCGGGCCCCCGCCCGGTTCCCGACTTCCGGGTCGCGGTGCCGCTGACACCTGTCCCGTCGCGCCCCTTGCGGTGCCGTGACCCGGAATCCACTTCAACAAACTGTTGACGCTCAGATCACCCCACTTCTAGGCTCCACGAAGCGGAAACAGGTTTCCGCTGACACCCGCACGGAAGGTCCACATGTCGAAGCGCGTGCTCACCACCGAGTCCGGCGCCCCGGTCGCCGACAACCAGAATTCCGCTTCCGCCGGCGTCGGCGGCCCGCTCCTGATCCAGGACCAGCACCTCCTGGAGAAGCTCGCGCGCTTCAACCGCGAGCGCATCCCGGAGCGCGTGGTGCACGCGCGGGGCTCCGGCGCGTACGGCCACTTCGAGGTGACCGACGACGTCACCGGCCTCACCCGTGCCGGCTTCCTGAGCACGGTGGGCCGCCGCACCGAGGTGTTCGTGCGCTTCTCCACGGTCGCCGACTCGCTCGGCGGCGCGGACGCCGTGCGCGACCCGCGCGGCTTCGCGGTGAAGTTCTACACCGAGGAGGGCAACTACGACCTCGTCGGCAACAACACCCCGGTGTTCTTCATCAAGGACCCGATCAAGTTCCCGGACTTCATCCACTCGCAGAAGCGCGACCCGTTCACCGGCAAGCAGGAACCCGACAACGTCTGGGACTTCTGGGCCCACTCCCCCGAGGCCACCCACCAGGTCACCTGGCTCATGGGCGACCGCGGCATCCCGGCGTCGTACCGCCACATGAACGGCTACGGCTCGCACACCTACCAGTGGACCAACGGTCGGGGCGAGGCCTTCTTCGTCAAGTACCACTTCAAGACGAACCAGGGCGTCCGCTGCCTGTCCACCGAGCAGGCCCAGGAGGCCGCGGGCCAGGACCCCAACACCCACCAGACGGACCTGCTGCAGGCCATCGAACGCGGGGTGCACCCGTCCTGGACCCTGTACGTCCAGGTCATGCCGGCGGCCGAGGCGGCCGACTACCGCTTCAACCCGTTCGACCTGACCAAGGTGTGGCCGCACAAGGACTACCCGCTGCAGCGCGTGGGCCGCCTGGTGCTCGACCGCAACCCCGACAACGTCTTCGCCGAGGTGGAGCAGGCCGCGTTCTCGCCGAACAACTTCGTGCCCGGCATCGGCCCCTCGCCCGACAAGATGCTCCAGGGCCGGCTGTTCGCCTACGCCGACGCCCACCGCTACCGCCTGGGCGTCAACCACACCCAGCTCGCGGTGAACGCGCCGAAGGCCGTGCCGGGCGGGGCGGACAACTACGGCCGGGACGGCGTCATGGCCGGCAACGGCCAGGGCCGCCACGCCAAGAACTACGAGCCGAACTCCTACGACGGCCCGGCCGAGACCGGCCGCCCGCTGTCGGCCCCGCTGGCGGTGACGGGCTGGTCCGGCACCCACGCGGCGCCGCAGCACACCAAGGACGACGACTTCTTCCAGGCCGGCGAGCTGTTCCGGCTGATGTCGCCGGAGGAGCGGTCCCGTCTGGTCGCGAACATCGCCGGCGGCCTGTCCCAGGTCTCCCGCGACGACGTCGTCGAGAAGAACCTGGCCCACTTCCACGCCGCCGACCCGGAGTACGGCCGGCTGGTGGAGGAGGCGGTCCGCGCCCTGCGCGAGGACTGAGCCCCCGGGCTGCGTCCGGGCCCGGCGGGGAGGCCGGACCCGGACGCACACGACCCGCCGCCGAGCGATCCGGATGAGGGGTGATCGACGGTACGGCGGGCAGGGCGAGGACCGCGGCGGGGTGCGAGCCAGTGCGGTGGTGAAGGACCGGGAACCCCTTCCCGACGTGAGGGGAGGGCTCCCGGATCCGTCGTATCCGCCGCGGTCCCAGCCACAGGCCCCGAGAGGGGAGCAACAGACTCCGTCCGGCGGCGCGAACGTCCTGTCGCGCCCAGCCTCGCGCCGTCGGACGGCCATCAGGCCCCGGCCCCATGGGCCGGCGAGCGCCGGGTACGGACGGTCCCGTACCCGGCGCTCTCCCTTTGCCGCAGGCGCCCCGCCCGGCGCACCGCACCCCTCGGTGCACGCACCCCACCTGCCGCAGGCACCCCGCCCCTGTCCGGTGGAATCCCGCAGGGCGGCGGCCCCCACGGCAGGGCTCCAGCGGTCCCCGCCTTCGGCGCAGGCGCCCCCGCCGACCCCCGCGGCGGGGGCGCCTGCGGTTCTCTGCGGTCGCGAGAAGCGAAGCCGGAACCGTCCGGGGTGCGGATCCGCTGCGCACGCCGCAGCCTGAAGGCATGGCACACCGGACCGGGCATCAGCACGTGGTGGTGCACGCCCCGGCGCTGGACGGCTCGCGGCGCGTCACCGCGGGCACGGAGACGCTCGGGATCGCCACACACGTGGACGACGTGAGCGAGATCCTGCGGCTGGCGGACCTGTACGTGACGGACGTGGCCGCCAGCGACCTCATCGAATGGCAGGGCGGCGGCCCGGACGACTGGCCCGGCCTGTCGGAGCACCACGAACACGGCACGAACGCACCCGGGGGGACGTAGGGACCCAGCCGCCGGCGAGACCCCGCACGGGCATCCGGGCTCCGCCCCGGACACGGCTCCGGCGCGGATACAACCCCGCCCCGGACAGTGCCCCGGCTCGGTCGCGCACGAGGGCGAGGCGCGTGCCCGCGCCCCGTTCCGGTCGCACGGGGCGAGGGCACGGCAACGGGGGCGGTCCCGTACGTCGTACGGGACCGCCCCCTGGGCTGATCGGCGGGTCAGACCTTCAGCGGCCTGATCGCGGTGGGCGCGTGGCCGGGCTCGGTGGCCAGGTCCTCGAACTCGGAGATGTCGCTGATGTCCATGGTGCGGCTCATCGAGATGTTGGTGATCCGCTCCAGGATCGCCTCGACGACGACCGGCACCCGGTACTCGGCGGCCAGCTTCTTCGCCTGTTCGAAGGCAGCCCCCAGCTGCTCCGGCTCGGTGACCCGGATCGCCTTGCAGCCAAGGCCCTCGGCGACCTTGACGTGGTCGACACCGTAGACGCCGATCTCCGGGGAGTTGATGTTCTCGAACTCCAGGTTGACCTGGAAGTTGATGTCGAGGCCGATCTGCGCCTGGCGGATCAGGCCGAGGTAGGCGTTGTTGACCAGGACGTGGACGTAGGGGATCCGGTGCTGCGCGGCCACCGTCAGCTCCTCGATGAGGAACTGGAAGTCGTAGTCGCCGGAGAGCGCGACGACCGGGGCCTCGGGGTCGGCCCTGGCGACCCCGATCGCCGCGGGGATCGTCCAGCCGAGCGGGCCGGCCTGACCGCAGTTGATCCAGTGGCGCGGCTTGTAGACGTGCAGCATCTGAGCGCCGGCGATCTGGGAGAGGCCGATGGTGGTGACGTACCGGGTCTCGGGACCGAAGGCCCTGTTCATCTCCTCGTACACGCGCTGCGGCTTCATCGGCACGTCGTCGAAGTGGGTGCGGCGCAGCAGGGTGGCCTTGCGCTCCTGGGTGGAGGCGACCCACGCGGACCGGTCCGGGAGCCGGCCCGCCGCCTTGAGTTCCCGGGCCACCTCGACGAGGAGTTCCAGGGCGGCCCCGGCGTCGGAGACGACGCCGTAGTCCGGCGGGAAGATCTTGCCGATCTGCGTGGGCTCGATGTCGACGTGCACGAACTTGCGGCCCTGCCGGTAGACGTCCAGCTTGTAGCCGGTGTGGCGGTTGGCCCAGCGGTTGCCGATGCCGAGGACGACGTCGGACTCCAGGAAGTTGGCGTTGCCGTACCGGTGCGAGGTCTGCACGCCGACCATGCCGGCGTTCAGCTCGTGGTCGTCCGGCAGGGTGCCCCAGCCCATCAGGGTGGGGACGACGGGCGTCTGGGTCAGCTCCGCGAACTCGACCAGCAGGTCCGAGGCGTCGGCACTGACGATGCCGCCCCCGGCGACGATGACCGGGCGCTCGGCGGCCAGCAGGAAGGAGAGTGCCTTCTCGATCTGCGCGCGGGTCGCGGCCGGCTTGTAGACGGGCAGCGGCTCGTACGTCTCCGGGTCGAACTCGATCTCGGTGAGCTGGACGTCGATCGGCAGGTCGATCAGGACGGGGCCGGGACGTCCGGAGCGCATCAGGTGGAAGGCCTGCTGGAACACCCCGGGCACCTGTGCGGCCTCCAGCACGGTGACCGCCATCTTGGTGACCGGCTTGGCGATCGACGCGATGTCGACGGCCTGGAAGTCCTCCTTGTGGATGACGTGGGTGGGCGCCTGGCCCGTGATGCACAGGATCGGGATCGAGTCGCCGATGGCCGAGTACAGGCCGGTGATCATGTCGGTGCCGGCAGGACCGGAGGTGCCGATGCAGACCCCGATGTTGCCCGGCGCGGTGCGGGTGTAGCCCTCGGCCATGTGCGAGGCGCCCTCGACGTGGCGGGCGAGGGTGTGCGCGATGCCACCACCCTCCTTCAGCGCCTTGTAGAAGGGGTTGATCGCGGCGCCCGGCACACCGAAGGCGTCCGTGACGCCCTCTCGCTTGAGGATCTCAACTGCCGCGCGGGCAGCGGTCATACGAGCCATCGAGTACTCCTGCTTCGGCTGTCGGATTCGCACTCCCGTCGCGCCCTGCGGTGAGTCCAGATTCCGTATAGCGGAAAGTATCTTCTACTATCTGGAAGCAATGTAGGCGGATGGGCGAACGGCCGTCAAGAGACGGACAAGCGGGGGGCGCGTGGAGCACCATGGGGGGCGCTGACCCGACGCGAAGCCGTCCTGGAGTGGGCCATGACCAAGAGCGTGCCGGTGCGCTGCCCCGCCTGCCGCCGCGAGCACCTGTACGCGGCGCCCGCCTATCCCTGCGCCTGCGGCGCCCCGGTCGCCCCGCCGCTGGACGCAGAAACGGCCCCGACGGCCGTCACCCACCGCGTCTGGGACGAGCAGTGGATCGCGGTGAACTGCCCGGCCTGCGGCCGGCGGGGGCAGTGGCCGCAGCCGGAGCTGGACTGCCCGTGCGGGACGGTGCTCAGGCTTCCGGTCGCCCGCGGGGACGCCGAGCCGGAGGCAGAGACCGTGACGGCGGCGGGCGCGCAGGGCTGGGCCGATGCAGGGCCCGCGGCGCCGGCGCGGCGACCGGAGGCGCGTCCGGACGCCGCGCCGAGGGCCGAGGCGGAGGCAGCCCCGGACCGGATCCCGCGGCCGGCCGGCGCGGCCGCGGGAGCGCCCGGCGCCCCGGCACGAGGGAGCGGCGCGTTCCGGCCGGTGGCGATCCGCACCGCACGGGACGCCGTCCTGGTCGCCGCGCTGTATCTGCGCTGGCTCGGCTACCCGGACGTGCGCCGGGCCGACCAGCGGCCTCCGAACGGCATCGGCCTGGCCGCCCGCGGCATGCTCGCCCAGGTCGACCCGACGGCGTGCCGGGCCTCCCTGCGGGACGTGGAGTGCCTCTGGCTGACGGCGATGACGGAGTCGGCGGGTTGCGTCTACTTCTCGCTGACCGGCTACACCCCCGACGCCCGCGACCGCGCCGACTCGCTGGGCGTCCCACTGTTCGTCCTGGGCCCGGCGGGAACCCCGCTGCCCGTCAACGGCCCGGCCCGCGAGCTGGCCGGCACGGACCCGCACTGATCGGCCGTGCGGCCGGTACCCGCCCGCGACCGGCCGCACGGCGGGGGCGGCCGCCCCGTCCCGCCGAGGCGGATCAGACCGTGTACCTCTCCCGCAGCTCCACCTTGCGCACCTTCCCCGACACCGTCATCGGGAAGGAGTCCAGCACCTGGATCCGGCTGGGGACCTTGTAGTGCGCCAGGCGCCCCGCGCAGTGGTCGCGCACCTCCTCCAGCGTCGGCGGGTCCGCCGGGTCGCGCGGGATGACGCAGGCGAGCACCTCCTCGCCGTACGTCTCGTGCGGCACGCCGACCACCTGTACGTCCTGGATCTTCGGGTGACCGTAGAGGAACTCCTCGACCTCACGGGGGTAGATGTTCTCGCCGCCCCGGATGATCATGTCCTTGATGCGGCCGACGATCTCGACGTAGCCGTCCTCCCGCATCACCGCCAGGTCCCCGGTGTGCATCCATCGCCCGGCGTCGACGGCCTCGGCGGTCTTCCCGGGCTCGTCCCAGTAGCCCAGCATGACGCTGTAGCCGCGGGTGCACAGCTCCCCCGCGCCGCCGCGCGGCAGGGTCACGCCGGTGGCCGGGTCGACGACCTTCACCTCGATGTGCGGCAGGACGCGGCCGACGGTGCCGGTGCGGTGCTCCAGGTCGTCGTCCATCCGTGTCTGCAGCGACACCGGGGACGTCTCCGTCATGCCGTAGCAGATGGAGACCTCCCGCATGTGCATCTCGGCGACCACCCGCTTCATGACCTCCACGGGGCACGGGGAGCCCGCCATGATGCCCGTCCGCAGCGAGGAGAGGTCGTAGGAGGCGAAGTCCGGCAGGTTCAGCTCGGCGATGAACATGGTCGGGACGCCGTACAGCGAGGTGCAGCGCTCCTGCTGGACGGCCTCCAGGGTGGCCTTCGGGTCGAAGGAGGGGGCGGGGACGACGATGCAGGCGCCGTGTGAGGTGGCGGCCAGGTTCCCCATCACCATGCCGAAGCAGTGGTAGAAGGGCACCGGAACGCAGACCCGGTCCTGCTCCGAGTAGCCGATCAGCTCGCCGACGAAGTAGCCGTTGTTGAGGATGTTGTGGTGGGAGAGCGTGGCCCCCTTGGGGAAGCCGGTCGTGCCCGACGTGTACTGGATGTTGATCGGGTCGTCGCAGGACAGCTCCGGGAACGGGGCGGGGGTCCCGCGGGCGACCAGCGCGTCCCAGGTCGGGTCCCCGATGTAGACCGTCTCGCGCAGCGCCCGGCAGCGGGGCCGCACCTGCTCCACCATCGCCCGGTAGTCGCTGCCCTTGTGCCGCAGGGAGGCGAAGAGCAGCGAGACCCCGGCCTGGTTGAGGACGTACTCGACCTCGTGGGTCCGGTAGGCCGGATTGATGTTCACCATGACGGCGCCGATACGGGCCGTGGCGTACTGGACCAGGACCCACTCGGGGCAGTTGACGGCCCAGACGCCCACCCGGTCGCCCTTGGTGATCCCGGCCGCGATCAGCGCGTACGCCAGCCTCTCGACGTCCGCGGCGAACTCGGCGTAGGTCCAGCGCCGCCCGGACGGCACGTCGACCAGCGCCTCGCGGTCCGGCCAGGCGTCCACCGCCCGGTCGAGGTCGGCGCCGATCGTGCCGCCGAGCAGGGCGGTCCCGCTCGTCCCGTGGGTGTACGACAGGTCGCTCACCGGAAGTCCTCCTCGCGGTACTCGGCGCCGGATCCGGCGGCCGTGGCCTCACGCAGCTCGATCCGGCGGATCTTGCCGGAGACGGTCTTGGGCAGCGTGCCGAACTCCAGACGCCGGATGCGCTTGTAGGGGGCGAGGACCTCACGGCTGTGCTCGAAGATCACCTTGGCGGTGTCCGGTCCGGGCTCCCAGCCCTGCGCCAGCACCACGTAGGCCTTCGGCACCGCCAGGCGCAGCTCGTCCGGGGCGGGGACGACGGCGGCCTCGGCGACCGCCCCGTGCTCCAGCAGGGCGCTCTCCAGCTCGAACGGGCTGATCTTGTAGTCGGAGGCCTTGAAGACGTCGTCGGCGCGGCCGACGTAGGTGATGTAGCCGTCCGCGTCACGGGAGCCGATGTCGCCGGTGCGGTAGTAACCGCCGGCCATCGCCTCCGCGGTGCGGTCGGCGTCGCCGTGGTAGCCCGTCATCAGGCCGACCGGGTGGCCGGACAGGTCGAGGGCGATCTCCCCCTCGACCGCGCCCGGCGCGCCGGTGACCGGGTCGAGCAGCTCGACCCGGTAGCCGGGGCTGGGGCGGCCCATGGACCCCGTCTTCAGCGGCTGGCCGGGGCTGTTGGCGACCTGCACGGCCGTCTCCGTCTGCCCGAAACCGTCCCGGATGGTGACCCCCCAGGCCCGCCGGACCTGCTCGATGACCTCCGGGTTGAGCGGCTCACCGGCGGCCACCACCTCCCGCGGCGGTGTGGCGAGCTGCGTGAGGTCAGCCTGGATGAGCATGCGCCAGACGGTCGGCGGTGCGCAGAAGGTGGTCACCCCGGCGCGGTCCATCTCCGCCATGAGCCGGGCGGCGTCGAAGCGGGTGTAGTTGTGGATGAAGACCGTCGCCTCGGCGTTCCACGGGGCGAAGAGGTTGGACCAGGCGTGCTTGGCCCAGCCGGGCGAGGAGATGTTCAGGTGCACGTCGCCGGGGACGAGGCCGATCCAGTACATGGTGGCCAGGTGCCCGATCGGGTACGAGGTGTGGGTGTGCTCCACCAGCTTGGGCCGGGCGGTGGTGCCCGAGGTGAAGTAGAGCATCAGCGGGTCGTCGGCGCGGGTCGGCCCGTCCGGGGTGAAACCGGCCGGGGCGTCGTACGCCTCCTCGTAGGGCTGCCAGTCCCCGCCCGCGCCGCCGACGGCGATACGGGTGTAGGTGCCGGGCACCTCGTCGAACTTGCCGGTGTCGGCCGCCCGCACGACCACGTGCCGCACCCGGCCGCGTTCGACACGGTCACGCAGGTCGGCGGGGCCCAGCAGCGGAGTGGCGGGGATGACGACGGCGCGCAGCTTCATCGCCGCGAGCGCGGTCTCCCACAGTTCGGCCTGGTTGCCGAGCATCACCAGCACCCGGTCCTCGGCGGCCACCCCGCGTTCGCGCAGCCGGTTCGCCACCCGGTCCGAGCGGTCGGACAACTCGGCGAAGGACAGCCGGGTCTCGGTGCCGTCCTCCTCCACGATGTGCAGGGCGGTGCGGTCGTTGCCCTCCGCGATGACGTCGAACCAGTCGAGGGCCCAGTTGAACCGCTCGGGCCGGGGCCAGGCGAAGCCCTCGTGTGCCGCGGTGTAGTCCTCGCGGTGCTGCAGCAGGAAGTCCCTCGCCCTGCGGAAGTCCTCCGTCGCCGTCACAGCCGTCGTCATCCGTCCTCCCTGTTTCTCGGTCCCGCCGCCGGGCGTTCCGGCCGGCGGCGGCCCCCGGGGGCCCCGTCACGGCCGGCCCTCCGGCGCCGGTGCGCCCCTCGGTGCGTTCCGGCGGTTCCGGACCATTGCCGGGCGGCTCTGAGACATCGTGTAATCCGTGATGCAGGTCTCACTACCCCCGAACGGGGGTGGGGGCCGCACAGGAGCCGCGGCAGAGGGGTCGAGCAGGTGACAGCGGACGTGCCCGGGGTGATGGAGATCAGCGGTGCGCTGGCCCGGCTGCGACGGGCGACCGGGCTGCCCGTCGCCTTCGGCGGCCTCGTCGACCCCGGTCGGCGGCAGATGCGCATCAGCGAACTGAGCGGCAACGTCACCGCGGCGCTCCGGGCGCTGGCGGTGGCCTCGGGCAGCGGCCTGGGCGGCAAGGCGGTGGCGCTGGCGCGCCCCTACGCGGTGACGGACTACTCCTCGTCGCGCCAGATCAGCCACGAGTACGACGCGGCCGTGGCCGAGGAGGGGCTGCGGTCGGTGCTGGCGGTGCCGGTGGTGGTGCGGCGCCGGGTGCGCGGCGTGCTCTACGGCGCCCTGCGCACCGCTCAGCCGCTCGGCGACCGCACCCTGAGCGAGGCCGTGGCGGCGGCCAGGGACGTGGAGCAGGCGCTGGTGGCACGGGAGGAGGCGGGCGCCCTGCTCGCGGCGGCGCGTCCCGCCCTCGTCGCGCGGTCCGGGTCGTCCGCCGCCTGGGAGCAGGTCCGGGAGGCCCACGCGGCCTTGCGCGCCCTGGCCCCGCGCATCACCGACCCGTACCTGCGCTCGGAGCTGCTGACCGCCTGCGACCTGCTGACCCCGGCGTCCGGAGCCCCCGCCGTGGCGCTGGCGCCGCGCGAACTGGACGTGCTGTCGTGCGTGGCGGCCGGCGCGACCAACGCGACGACCGCCGAGCGGCTGCGGCTGCGGCCGGAGACGGTCAAGTCCTATCTGCGCTCGGCCATGCGCAAGCTCGGCGCACACACCCGTGGAGAAGCGGTGGCGGAGGCGCGGCGGGCGGGCCTCCTGCCGTAACCTCCGGCTGACAGGGCCTTGCCGGCCGATGACCATTCAGTGGACAGTGGCTTGAATTTTTCTATGCGTCTCGTTGTTATATCCCTCACCACACCGTCCGCCCGAATTGCAGGACCCGTTGCCTAGAATTTGGCCCGAACACGACACTCGGAGGGAGCGGTGACCGTGCCACGGGACTTCCAGGAGCCTGCGAGGTACCGCCCCGACCTGGTCATCGGCAGGGAGGAGCTGTTCACCGCCGCACGGGAGCAGCTCGCCTCGGGCGGCAGCGTGCTGCTCCACGGACCCGCCGGAATTGGAAAGTCGACCGTGCTGCGGGCATTGGCCGCGGATTACGGCCAGGCGGCCCGCACCGTGTTGCGCTGCTCGGCCACCGAGTCCGAATCCCACCTCCCCTTCCTCGCCCTGGCCGACCTCTTCGGCCTGGTCCTCCCGGACATCGCCGACCAGCTCCCCGCAGCCCAGCGCGACGCCCTGGAGTCCGCTCTCACCGGCCGCGGCGAACCCACCCTGCGCCGCGACGGCCTCGCCCTGCGACTGGCGGTGCTCTCCGCCCTGCGCGTGCTCGCCGCCGACGGCCCCGTCCTGATCGTCGCCGACGACCTGCAGTGGCTGGACGCGGCCAGCGCCGAACTACTCGGCTTCGCCGCCCGCCGCCTCGGCGACACCCCCGTGCAGATGGTCTGTGCCGCCCGCACCGAGGACCAGGAGTACGACCGGCACCTGAACGCCTCCCCGCCCGACACCCTCGCCGTCCGGCTCGGCCCCTTCACCCGCACCCAGGTCTCCGCTCTCCTGGACGCCCGCGGCTACACCGGTCTGTCCCGCTCCACGCTCCGCGACATCCACCGCACCAGCGGCGGCAACCCCCTCTTCGCCCTGGAGCTGGGCCGCGCGCTCGGCGAGAACCCCACCCCGCCCCGCCCGGGCGAGCCCCTGCCGGTACCCACCTCGCTGCGGGCACTCGTCCTCAGCCGCCTCGACATGCTCTCCGAAGAAGCCCGGCGCACCCTGCTCGTGGCCAGCGCCGGCGCCCGCCCCACACCGGCCCTCCTGCACGCGGCCGGCCGCGAGAACGCCGAGGCCGAATGCGCCCAGGCCGCAGCACTCGGCCTGCTCACCACCGACCCGGAGGGCCCGACCGTTCGGTTCGCCCATCCCCTGATCTCCGCCGCCCTCTACGCGGAGGCCCCCGCACAGGAACGGCGGGCCGCCCACGCCACACTGTCCACGGCCGCCTCGGACCCCATCGAACGGGCCCGGCACCTCGCCCTCGCCACCATCGGCACCGACCCGAACGTCGCCGCACGGCTCGCCGAGGCCGCCGCCCTCGCCCGCGACCGCGGCGCCCCCTCCGTGGCCGCTGCCCTGGGTCTGCTCGCCGCCCGGCACACCCCCGGCGGAAGCGTGCCCAGCGCGGACGAGCGGCGCCTGCAGGCCGCGGAGGACGCCATCACCGCCGGCGAGGTCGACCTGGCCCGGGACATCGCCCGCGAGGTCCTCACCCGGGCCGCCGCACCCGCCCAGCGGGTACGCGCGTGGATGGTCGTGATCGAGTCCGCCGGACAGGCCCTCGCCGACGTCGACGCCGTCTTCCCGCAGGCCCTCGCGGACGCGGGCGACGACCCGCGCCTGCTCGCCCTCGTCCACTACCAGCTGGCCTGGCGCGGCCTGGTCGTCGAGGGGGACTTCGCCGAAGCCCGCCAGGAGGCCGCCCACGCCGCCGAACTGGCCGCACGCGGCGCTGACCGGCGCACCGAGCTGATGGCACTCGCCCTGCAGGCCTCCACCGAGACCCTGATGGGCCACCCGGACGCCCCCACGACCGTCAGGCAAGCCCTGCGGGAACCGCAGGACCCCTATGTGAGCTGCCACCACAACGGCCCCCGCGCCGCCCGCTTCCGCTGGCTCGTGATGAGCGACCAACTGCCCGAGGCCCGCACCACGATCAGCGGACTGCTCCGCGAGGTCCGCCAGCGCGGCATGGTCGAGAGCGAGGTGCACTTCCTGCGGGCCCTCGCCGAGACCGAACTGCTCACCGGCCACTGCGGACGGGCCCTGGACCTGTCCCGCGAGAGCCTGCGGCTGGCCCGCGACTCCGGCATCGGCGAAGGCGCCTCCGCGATGCTGGCCTCGCTCGCCGAGGCGTCCGGCGGCGACGTCGACCGGGCACTGGCGCTCGCCCGGGAGGCCGCGCGACACGCCGAGGAGGACGGCGACCAGATGTACCTCTCCCGCGCCCTCGCCGCGCTCGGCTACGCCCACCTCGTGGCCGGCGACGCACAGGCGGCGATCGTCGCCCTGCGCCGCGTGCGGGAGCTGGAACAGGGCCTGGGCGTCACCGACCCCGCCCGCGGCCGCTGGCACGGTGACCTGGCCGAGGCACTGGTCGCCGTCGGAGAGGTCGGCGAGGCGCAGGAACTCGTCGACGTCACCCGCGAACACGCCATGCGGCTGGGCCGTGAGAGCGTGCTCGCCGTCCTGGACCGGGCGGAGGCCCTCGTGCGCGCCGCGCGCGGCGACCTGGACGCCGCCGTCGCCCGGCTGACGTCCGTTCAGGACCGGCTGAGCAAACTGGGATACGGCCTGGAGGAGGCCCGGACCGCCTTCGCGACGGCCCGGCTGCGCACCCGGCCCCGCCCCCTCGGCGCCACCCGGACGGCCACCGCTCCGGCACCGGGCCCGACGTCGTACGACGAGGCGGCCCGGCTGTTCCGGCGCTGCCGCGCGGTGCCGTGGGTCCGGCAGGTCGAGGCGGCAGCCACGGCGGGGCCCGCCGCACCGCAGGCACCGGCGCCGGGGAAGGCGTCGGCCCTGGAGGGGCTGGCGTCGATGGAACGTCAGGTCGCCGCACTGGTGATGGAGGGCGCCACCAATCGCGAGATCGCCTCCCGGCTCTTCATCAGCGTCAAGACCGTCGAGGCGACACTGACCCGGGTCTACCGCAAGCTCGGGATCCGGTCACGGGTGGACATCGTCCGGCTGGCTGCGGGACGCCACGCCAAGTGAGACCGGGGGCGGGGCGCCGTGCCCGGCGAGACCGGTCGGGGGGTGACCGCTGCGCCGGTTCCGCACGGCTGCGGTGCGGGCGGGCGGGGAGGTGACCGAGGGTTTTCCCTGCCCAACTCCGTTAGGGGGTTCCCTCATTGGGCGGGGACCGACGCCGCCCTAGTGTAAGGGTGTGCCGCTCGCCGGGGCACACGGGGGCAGGTCCGATCCCCCCGGCTCGAAGCAGCCGGAGGAACCCGAACCCGCCACCGCGACACCCCGTCGAACCCCCCACCGGCAACACCCAGAGGAGACGCATGTCCGGGCCCACCCGCGCACGACGGAATGCAGCGACGGCATTCCTCGGCACCCTGCGCGCAGTGGCCGCCCCCGCCCCCCGGTCGAGCGGCACGCACGTCACCGCGGGCGCGCTCGCCCGCATCCCGGCCCGGGCCGCCGCGCCGGAGCCTTCCCTCTCCTCCCGGATGCGACCGCGACCGTCCCCGTCGTGTCCGACCCCGGTTCCAACAACTCGTACGGCTCCGCCCTCGCGGCGGACGACACGGTGTGCGCCGGACGCCCGTCCGGCGACCTGGACACCTGCCAGGACGACAGCGGCGGTCCCCTGTTCATCGGGGGCGTCCTGGCAGGAATCACTTCCTGGGGGGAGGAGCGTGCGAGGGACGGTCAGCCGGGTGTCCTCACCCGGCTGACCACCCGCCGCGCCTCCGTGACCGCGCAGACGTACCGGTCGCCCCAGAAGGCTCCTGAGTACCCCTCAGGTGAATGCCAGGGGGGCGTTGCGGGCTTCCACGAGCAGCCCGCAACGCCCCCCTCTCCATCCCCGGGAACCCGCCCGGCCCTCCGGGGCTCCGGCGGGGAGGGACCACCGCGGCGCCCGGCGCCCGCTTCCCCGCCCCTCCCCGCCGGGGCGTGACTCCGCTCACGCGGAGGTGTCCCGCCCCCGCTCGGGTGCGCCTGGCCGGGGGGCGAGCCGGATCCGCGCGAGCGGAGGTGCCCCCTCCACATCCACGACCGTCAAACCGGCGTCGCCGTGCGCCCGGGCCCACGACGCCCTCCCCCTCACGGTCCGATCCTCACCGTCCTCTCGACCGTGACCTGGTCGATGTCGGAGGTGCGGACCGTGGCCCGCATCGTCCAGGTCCCGGCGACGGGCAGTTCCAGGGTGTCGCTGCCCCAGTAGCCGCCCTCGTCGGCGAGGTGCGCGTCCAGCGGGCCGACGCGGCGGTCCCGGAGGGTGAGGGTCAGGCGCAGTTCGGGGGCGGTGACGGGGCTGCCGTCGGCGCCGTAGACGACGGCTTCGACGACGTTCCGGCCCACCCGGCCGGGCTCCAGGGTGATCTGGACCCTGCCGTGTCCGGCGAGCGCGGTGCTGCCGGTGTTGAACGGGATCATGGTCAGGTTCACGTCCGGCTGCCCGGGCACCACGGGGCGTACCGCCGCGGCCTCGGTGGCGGCACGTCCCGGTTGACTGCCCGTCAGGACGGTGCTCAGGGCGAGTACCACCACGCCCACGGCCGCCTCGGCCAGTACGCAGCGGCGCAGGCGCCGCCGGTACGTGTGCGGCCCGGGTGCGGGGTTCGGCGCCTCGCCCTCCGGGAGGGGGACGCCGCCGGCTCCGCGGTCCGGTGGCGCGGCCGGTGCGCCGCCGCCCACCGTGACCGGGGTCCTCTCCCGCCCGGGGACGCGAAGCAGACGGCCGGTGTGACGGCGGGAGTGCCACGCGACCGCGAGCATCAGCAGCACCGCCCAGGCCTTGAACGCGAGGATCCGGCCGTAGCCGGTGGTGAACAGCGCCTCGACGGACCCCAGGCCGCGCCAGGACTGGTAGACGCCGGTGACGGCCAGGACGGCCACCGCCGTCATGGCGAGCCGGGAGAAGCGGGCGACGGCGGTGGGCGGGAGCGGTTCCGCGGCGGGTGCCCGGTACAACGCCGTCAGCAGTGCGGCCAGGCCGCCCAGCCACACGGCCATCGCCCCCAGGTGCAGCATCGAGGCGGCCACGGCGACCGGGACCTGGATGCCGACGGCCGCGTGGTCGGCCGCGGCCCAGGTCGCGGCCAGGGCGAGTGCCCACAGGGCGGCTGCGGCGGCCGACCGCCGGGTGAGTGCGGTGACCGGCTGCCGGTTCCGCGCCGGGAGGGCCACCGCGAGCAACAGGGCCAGCCGGGCCAGCAGCGCGATGCCGGGTCTGCTGCTCGCCGTGTGCCCCAACAGGCCGGGGTCCAGTGCCCCGCTCGCGCCGTCGCCGCTGTCGTACGGCCCGCGCAGGAGGAGGAGCAGTGCCGTGGACGCGAGCAGGATCCACCAGCCGGCCGTGGCGAGGCGGTGCGCCGTCCGTGCGGCCGTGGGCGCGGGCCGGCAGGCGAGGACGAACACGGTGGCGCCGATCAGCAGGGCCAGGCCGGCGTAGGCCGCGTAGCGTGCGGTGCCGTGGAGCGCGCGGACGACGGGGTCGACGGCGGGGGTGGTCGCGGAGGCGCGGGTTCCCGAGGGTTCGCCGTAGGAGAAGGTGAACGCGCCCGAGACGGCGTGACCGTCGGCGGACACCACTCGCCAGGACACGGTGTACGTGCCCCGGCCCAGGCCGTCGGTGAGGCGCACGCGGGCGGTGTCGCCCTTGCCGTCCGCGTGGATCGGGTCGCCGGCGGTCACCGGGCGGTTGTCGGGGTCGAGCACGCGCAGCGAGCTCTCGACGAGGGCCACGGGTTCGTCGAACGTCACCGTGACCTGCCGCGGCGCCGTCCTGAGGACCGTGCCCTCGCGGGGGTCGCTGCCCGTCATCACCGCGTGGGCGGCTGCCGGGGCGCCTCCGCCGAGGAGGAACAGGGCGACGAACGCGGCCACCGTCAGCAGCGCGGCGGGGGTGCGTGTCGCGCCGCGGGCCAGTCGTCGTAGCAGCGGTCGTACCGGTCGTCGTCGTACCACTCGTCGTGTCTCCGGGGTCCTGGGTCCTGGGTCCTGGCGGTGCGGGTACGGGGCGGGGCGGGCCGTGGGGGCGGTCAGCCGGTGCCGGAGGACCGGCGGCGGGCGAGCCACCAGCCGCCGCCCAGCGCGGCGAGCACGGCGGCGGCCGAGCCGGCGATGACGGCGGTGGAGGGGCCGCCGTCCTCCGCGGCGGCCTTCCCCTGCGCGGGTGTGGCCCCGGCGGCGGGGACGTTCCGGTCGGCGTCGGTGGAGGGGGCGGTGCCGGGGGCGGAGGCGGTGTCCGCGGACGGGCCGGGCGTGAGCGGGGTCGCGCCGGCGGCCGGGGGCTCCAGTTTCAGCACGGGGGCGGGTTCCTCGGGCTCGGCGCCGCCGGTGGGCAACTCGATCCAGCGGGAGATCTTGCCGTCGGAGTAGGTCTCGACCGTTTTGAACACGAGTAGTTCGGCGTCGGGCAACTGCCGCACCCTGATTCTGTATGCGGCGTCGACCCCGGTCTTCAGGGCGGGGCCGCCGATGGTGTAGCCGTCGGCGGACGCCGTGAGTTTCCAGCCCGCCGGGGCGCCGGCGAGGGCGACGTCGCCCGGGGCGATGCCTTCGGGCAGGACGACGCGCACCCGGGTGAAGCCGCCGCTGTCGGACTCGGCTTCGGAGACGAAGGTCAGGGTGACGTTCTCGGCCAGTGCCCGCGGGGTGTCTGCCTCGACCTCGGCGTGGGCGGCGGCGGGACCGGCGAGGGCGAGAACGGCCGCGGGCGCGCCGGCACCGGCTGCCGCCGCCCGGAGCGCTGCGCGGGCGGTGTGGTGGACGGGCAAGGGTTGCTCCTCACTGGGCGGGCGGGGCGGCCCACAGGGGCCGTCCGGGCGCGGGACGGGTCGGGGCGCGGAGGCGGGGTCCCCCTCGGGGTGTCTGTGCGCCGGTGCAGGTCCGGCGGGCCGTTGGGGCCCGCGCGGGAGGGGCGCAGCATACGGTGCCCGGTGTCGCGGACGGGAGGTGGGGCCGTGCGGGGGTCCGGGGCACCGGGCAGACGTGGGGACGGCGGCGACACGGGCCGGTTCGCCGCGCGTGTGCGGCGGCGTCGGCGACCGTGACGGTGTGGCCGCGCGGCCGGGCCTGCCGGGGACTGGGGATCCGGGGGGGGCCGTGGGGCTTGGGGGTTTGGGGCGCGGCCCCTGAGCCGGCGTCGGCTGCGGGGGCGCGGTGCGGGGGCCGGGCGCGTTCGCGCGCCGGGTGCGCCGCCGGGCGGCGACGGATCCGCCCACCCGGGTAGTGGCCACGGCACGGTCCCGGGGAGTGACCAGGGCACAGCTCGGCCTCGGCCTGCCGGGGTTGGGCGGTCACCGGAGGGAATCGCCTCGTCGCCCCCATCGTTCGCCGTGCCTCCCGCTGTTCGTGCCGTTCGAGCGCGGGCCCCGCGGCCCCGACCGTCGTGGCACACGGCTACCCGCACCGGCCGACGGGGACCGCCGCGGGCGCACTCCGCAAGGGGATACGGCGCGGCTCGCTGCGGTGTTCAACCTGGCTGCGGGTGCCGGCGCCGGCACGGCCGCGCGGTGGACCGGCGCCGCCCCGGACGGAACCTGCGCCCGCCGGGCCGCGCAGGGCCCGGCGGAACGGCCGGGGACGCGTGGCGCACCCGGAACGGTCACGCGGATCGACGCCCGGCCGAACCGCCACGGTGCGTCGTGACAGCGGAAGGGTGCCGCACCGGGTGCGGCACCCCTCGTCGTTTCCGGCGCCGTGCCGCCGGGGGCGGACGGCGTCAGCCGGTGCGGGTCGTGTGGCGGCGGGCCGCGCGTGCCCTGCCGCTGGCGAGGGCGAGGGCCGCCGCCGTCAGGAGTGCGGGAACGGCTGCCACGGTCCAGCCCGGCCAGGTGCCGGGCGTGCCGGTCGCGAGGAGGAGCGCGGTCACCGCCGCGGCGGTCAGGCCGGTGCCGAGGAGGACGGCGAAGCGGGTCCGGGCGTCGTGGGTGCCGCCGCGCGGAGGGGTCCGGCGGAGCTCCGCCCAGTGGCGGGCGGACTCCCGGGCCTCACGCCGGCTCCGCACGGCCGCGCGGATCCGGAGCGCGGCGGTGAGGGCGCTGCCCGTCGCGGCCAGCGCGACCAGGAGCCGCCAGTTCTCCGTCAGGAGCAGGGCCACGGCCAGGCAGGCGAGGGTGGCCCAGCCGCTCAGGCAGGCCGCCGCCGCGCTGCGGCGGGAGTCGGGCCGGTCCGCTCCCGCGCGCACGTCCGCGAGGGCCGGCAGGTACCAGACGCTGCCGGCGAAGGTGAGCAGGGCCGTGCCCAGGGCCAGAGCGGGCTGTGCCACGGCTACACCGCCGCCTTCGCCGCGATCTCCGGGTGGTGCAGGTCGAACGCCGGCGACTCGGAGCGGATCCGCGGCAGCGAGGTGAAGTTGTGCCGCGGGGGCGGGCACGAGGTGGCCCACTCCAGCGAACGGCCGTAGCCCCAGGGGTCGTCGGCATCGACCGGCTTGCCGTACCTGGCGGTCTTCCAGACGTTGTAGCAGAACGGCAGGATCGACAGCCCGAGCAGGAACGACCCGATCGTGGAGAGGGTGTTGAGCGCGGTGAAGCCGTCGGCGGCGAGGTAGTCGGCGTAGCGGCGCGGCATGCCCTCGGCGCCCAGCCAGTGCTGGACCAGGAAGGTGAGGTGGAAGCCGACCGTGAGGGTCCAGAAGGTGATCTTCCCGAGGCGTTCGTCCAGGAGCTTGCCGGTGAACTTCGGCCACCAGAAGTGGAATCCGGCGAACATCGCGTACACGACCGTGCCGAACACCGTGTAGTGGAAGTGCGCGACGACGAAGTACGAGTCGGAGAGGTGGAAGTCCATGGGCGGAGCGGCCAGGATGACGCCGGTCAGACCGCCGAAGACGAACGTCACCAGGAAGCCCGTGGTCCACAGCATCGGCGTCTCGAAGGAGAGGCTCCCCTTCCACATGGTGCCGATCCAGTTGAAGAACTTCACGCCCGTGGGGACGGCGATCAGGAAGGTCATGAAGGAGAAGAAGGGCAGGAGGACGCCGCCGGTGACGTACATGTGGTGCGCCCAGACGGTCACCGACAGGCCGGCGATCGCGATCGTCGCGCCGATGAGGCCCATGTAGCCGAACATGGGCTTGCGGGCGAAGACCGGGACGACCTCGGAGACGATCCCGAAGAACGGCAGGGCCAGGATGTAGACCTCGGGATGGCCGAAGAACCAGAACAGGTGCTGCCACAGCAGCGCACCGCCGTTCGCGGCGTCGAAGACGTGGCTGCCGAACTTGCGGTCGCACTCCAGCGCGAACAGGGCCGCCGCCAGCACCGGGAAGACGATGAGGACCAGCACCGCGGTCAGCAGCACGTTCCAGGTGAAGATCGGCATGCGGAACATGGTCATGCCCGGGGCGCGCATGCAGATGATGGTGGTGATGAAGTTGACGGCGCCGAGGATCGAACCGAAGCCGGACAGGGCCACGCCCATGATCCACAGGTCGGCGCCGAGCCCCGGCGAGTGGACGGCGTCGGACAGCGGCGCGTAGAGGAACCAGCCGAAGTCGGCGGCACCGCCCGGGGTGAGGAATCCGAACGCGGCGATCGAGGAGCCGAACAGGAAGAGCCAGTAGGCCAGCATGTTCAGCCGCGGGAACGCGACGTCCGGGGCGCCGATCTGCAACGGCATGATCCAGTTGGCGAAGCCGGTGAACAGCGGCATGGCGAACATGAGCAGCATGATCGAGCCGTGCATCGTGAACGCCTGGTTGAACTGCTCGTTCGACATGATCTGCAGCCCGGGGCGGGCGAGCTCGGCCCGCATCAGCAGTGCCATGACGCCGCCGACCAGGAAGAACACGAAGGCGGTGACCAGGTACATCGTCCCGATCTTCTTGTGGTCGGTGGTGGTCAGCCACTCCGTCCACGAGGGCCGCGGGGCGCGGCCGGTCGTGGTCCGTCCGGCCACGGCGGCCCCGGTCGCGGCGGCCCCTGCCGCGGTGATCTCGGCGCCGGGCCGTGCGGTGCCCGTCTGCTGTTGTATCTGTGCCTCGTCCACCGGACGGTGCCCTCCCCAGCTGTTCGTGTCGTGACCAGGCCACATGATCAATGGGGCGCCCCGTCCCGACAGGGCCGAACGTCCTTCGGACCGTCCCGGGGTGGGGCCGAACGTCCCTTCTTCGGCAGGGGTGGGACCGGCGGGTTCTTACCGATCCGTGACGGGTGCGGCGTGCTCCTCGGCCGGAGCGGGCCGGGCGGCCTAGCCTGCGGCGTATGCGTGTACTGGTCACCGGCGGTGCCGGGTTCATCGGGTCCCATGTGGTCGAGGCGCTCGCCGAGCGCGGGCACGAGCCGATCGTGTTCGACGTGCGCGAGGATCCGGCGGCGGACGTGCGGAACGAGGCGTCCGTCGCACGGGCGCTGGCGGGCGTGGACGCGGTGTGCCACCAGGCGGCGATGGTCGGCCTCGGCAACGGGGTGGACGACGCGCCGGAGTACGTCTCGCGCAACGACCTGGGTACGGCCGTGCTGCTCTCCGCGATGGCCGCGGCGGACGTGCGGCGGCTGGTGCTGGCCGGGTCGATGGTGGTGTACGGGGAGGGCCGTTACGCGTGCCCGCGCCACGGCGTCGTGCGGCCGGGGCCGCGGGCGGTCGGCGATCTGGACGGCGGCCGCTTCGAGCCGGTGTGCCCGGAGTGCGGTGCGGAGCTGGCGCCCGGGCTGGTCGGCGAGGACGCTCCGCTCGATCCTCGCAATGTGTACGCGGCGACCAAGCTCGCCCAGGAGCACCTGGCGGCGGCGTGGGCGCGGTCCACCGGCGGGACGGCGGTGTCGCTGCGCTACCACAACGTGTACGGCCCGAGGATGCCCCGCGACACGCCGTACGCCGGGGTGGCCTCGTTCTTCCGGTCGGCGCTGGCGCGCGGGGAGTCTCCGCGGGTCTTCGAGGACGGGCGGCAGCGGCGGGACTTCGTGCACGTGCGGGACGTGGCCGCGGCCAACGCGGTGGCCCTGGAGGCGGAGGGCCGCCCCGGTGTGCTCGCCGCCTACAACACCGGCAGCGGCGAGCCGCACACGGTGGGCGAGATGGCCCAGGCCCTGGCCGACGCCCACGGTGGCCCCGTTCCGGTCGTGACCGGCGAGTACCGGCTCGGCGACGTGCGGCACATCACCGCCGACTCGTCCCGGCTGAGGGCGGAGCTGGGCTGGAAGCCGGAGGTGGCGTTCGCCGAGGGGATGCGGGAGTTCGCCGGGGCGCCGCTGCGCGGGCGGTGAGCAGTACGGCCGCCCACCGGGACACGGGAGTCGACGCGTGCGCCCCGGGAGTCGTGGGGCGGCCGGGTTCCTGCCGCGGAGCGGCCGGGGGCTGCCGGTGGTCGTGGGCGGCCGGGGCTCTCGCCCGCTCGCCCGGGCGGGAGCGCCCGGGCGGGGGACGACCGGGCCCCGTCAGCCGGCGGCCGTGGGGAGGGTCACCTCGAAACGGCAGCCGCCTGGAATGTTGCGGACGGCGGTGTGGCCCTGGTGGGCCTCGACGATGCCGCGGACGATGGCCAGACCGAGGCCCGCACCCGCGGGCGGTGTCCGGGCGTGGCTGCCGCGCCAGCCGGTGTCGAAGACGCGGGGCAGGTCCTCCTCGGGGATGCCTCCGCAGCCGTCGGTCACCGACAGCACCACGCCCTCCGCCGAGCGCTCGGCTGCGACGGCGACCGTGCCGTCGGCGGGGGTGCGGCGGATGGCGTTGACGAGGAGGTTGCCCAGGACACGGCTCATCTCCTTGCCGTCGACCTCGACCGGCACCTGCTCGATGCGGGCGCCGACGAGTTTCACACCCAGTTCCCGGGCGAGCGGGTCGGCGCCCGCGAGGGCGTCGCCGACCAGGTCGTACAGGGAGATCCGGGCGGGGGCGAGAGCGAGCGAGCCGGCGTGGATGCGGGACAGCTCGAACAGGTCGCCGACCATGTCGTTGAGGCGTTCGACCTCGGTGCGGATCTGGCGCAGGTAGCGGTCGGGATCGGCGGCGACGCCGTCCTCCAGGGCCTCGGCCATGGCGCGCAGACCGGCCAGCGGCGTGCGCAGGTCGTGCGAGATCCAGGCGACGAGTTCACGGCGGGACGACTCCAGGGCGCGTTCCCGCTCCCGGGAGTCGGCCAGTTTGGCACTGGTGGCCGCCAGCTCGTGGCTGAGCGCGGCGAGTTCGGCGGTGGCCGGGCCGTCGGGAGCGGCGAAGGCTCCGTCGTCGCCGAGCGCGCGGGCGGCGCGGGCGAGGTCGCGGCTGCGGGCGACGACCCAGCGGCCCAGCAGCAGCGCGGTGGCCAGGGAGACCACGGCGGCCATGGCGACGACGGTGGTGACGACGGTCAGGTCGTGGGGCGAGAGGAACATCGCCCAGGCGACGGCCAGCGTGCCCGCGAGCATCGCGGTCACCGCGACGACGGCGACGACGCTGAGCGACGCGGTCAGGGAACGGCGGCGGATCAGCATCAGGACGGCCGCGCCGAGCAGGCCGGCCGCGGTGGCGCCGAGGAAGGCGTAGAAGGCGATGAGCAGGATGTCGTGCACGGTCAGCTCCCGTCCCCGGGGACCTCGAAGCGGTAGCCGACGCCCCACACGGTCTGGATGAGGCGGGGGCGGGCCGGGTCGTCCTCGACCTTGCCGCGCAGCCGGCGGACGTGGACGGTGACCGTGGACAGGTCGCCGAAGTCCCAGCCCCACACCTCGCGCATCAGCTCCTCCCGGCCGAACGCCCGGCCCGGGTGGCGCAGGAGGAACGCGAGCAGGTCGAACTCGCGGATCGTGAGCGCGAGTTCGGTGCCGTTCTTGGCGGCGCGGCGGGCCGCGGGGTCCACCTCGATGCCCGCGGCGCGCAGGTGGCCCGGCGTCGCCCCGGGGCGGGAGCGGCGCAGCACGGACTCGACGCGCAGGACGAGTTCACGGGGGCTGAAGGGCTTGGTGACGTAGTCGTCGGCGCCGACCTCCAGGCCCAGGATGCGGTCGTCCTCGTCGCCGCGCGCGGTGAGCATGATGACCGGGACGGGGCCCCGGCCGCGCATCCGGCGGCACACCTCCAGGCCGTCCATGCCCGGCAGCATCAGGTCGAGGACGACCAGGTCGGGCCAGTGCGCGGCGGCGCGGGCGAGGGCGGCCGGACCGTCGCCGGCGCGGTCGACGACGTATCCGGCGCGGTCGAGGTAGCCCGAGACGACCTCGGCGACGGTGGGGTCGTCGTCGACGACCAGGACCCGGGCGCCCGGGTCCCGCGGGGTACCGGGGGCTTCGTGCGGCTGGTGCATGCCCCCAGCGTCGCACTGCGGCGTCCGACACGGGGACGCCCGGCCCGGACGTCCGCGTTTCGTAAGACGCCTGCGCCCGTTATATACCTTTCGTATCCGTAGGGTGAGAGCCGTGACTGCCCCATTGCCAACCTCCCCGACGCCGGACGTCGACGTCGTACTGCCCTGTCTGAACGAGGCCGAGGCCCTGCCCTGGGTGCTGGCCCGCATTCCCGCCGGGTGGCGGGCGCTGGTGGTGGACAACGGGTCCACCGACGGCTCCGCGGACCTCGCCCGCAGCCTCGGCGCGACCGTCGTGCACGAGTCGCGGCGCGGTTTCGGCGCGGCCTGCCACGCGGGCCTGACCGCCGCCACCGCCGACGTCGTCTGCTTCTGCGACTGCGACGCCTCGCTGGACCCCTCCCTGCTCGCGCCGTTCGTGCGCGAGGTGCGCGAGGACGGAGCCGACCTGGTCCTCGGGCGGCGGCGCCCGCAGGGCCGGGGCGCCTGGCCCGCGCACGCCCGGGCCGGGAACCTCGCCCTCGCCCGGATGCTGCGCCGCCGCACCGGACTGCGCCTGCACGACCTGGGCCCGTTGCGGGCCGCCCGCCGCGACGCGTTGCTCGGACTCGGGCTGACCGACCGGCGCAGCGGCTATCCCCTGGAGATGGTCGTGCGCGCCGCGGATGCCGGCTGGGACGTCCGCGAGCACGACGTGCCGTACCTGCCGCGCACCGGCGCCTCGAAGGTGACCGGCACCTGGCGCGGCACCTGGCAGGCGGTACGCGACATGAGCCGGGTGCTGGCCGAGCCCGCCGGCGCATCCCTGACGGAAGGAGCCTCCAGGTGATCACCCTGCTCGTCATCGCCAAGGAGCCGCAGCCAGGGCGGGTGAAGACCCGGCTCACCCCGCCGTACACGCCCGCGCAGGCCGCGGAACTGGCCGCGGCGGCCCTCGCGGACACCCTGCGCACGGTGGCGGAGACGCCCGCCTCCCGGCGCGTCCTCGTGCTGGACGGGCGTCCCGGTCCCTGGCTGCCGCCGGGCTTCGACGTCGTGCCGCAGTGCGGCGGCGGTCTGGACGAGCGGCTCGCCGCGGCCTTCGCGGCGTGCACCGGTCCCGCTCTGCTCATCGGCATGGACACCCCTCAGGTGTCACCGGAGTTGCTCACCGTCGACTTCGCGGACTGCGACGCCTGCTTCGGGCCCGCGCACGACGGCGGCTTCTGGGCGCTGGGACTGGCCGCGCCCGACCCGGAGCTGCTGCGCGGGGTGCCGATGTCACGGGACGACACCGGCGCGGTGCAGCGGGGCCGACTGGTCGGGGCCGGGCTGCGGGTACGGGACCTGCCGCCGCTGCGGGACGTCGACACGGCCGCCGACGCCGACGCGGTCGCCGCGCAGGCACCGCACGGCCGGTTCGCCGCCGAACTGGCCCGCGTGCGGGTGGCGGCGCAGGGCGGGGCCGTCCGTGGACAGGCGGTCCCGGGACGATGAGCACTGCACACCACCTGGTGGCGACGGAGGCCACGGCAGGAATCCGATCCGTCCCCGGCACCTCCGACCGCTCCTGGTCCGCCGACCCCTACACCGACGCCGTGCGCTCCGGGCGCGGTCCTCTGTTCCTCAGCCGGGGAGACGGCTGGCTGCTGCCGCTGGAGGTGGAGCGGTGGTGCGCGCGGGCCGACGAGGCCGACCTGGACGTGCTGCGCCGGTGCGAGGGCACCGTCCTGGACGTGGGCTGCGGTCCGGGGCGCCTGGTGGCGGAGCTGGCCGAGCGGGGCGTCAACGCGCTCGGCATCGATGTCAGCGAGGTCGCCGTCGCCCGCACCGTGGGGCTGGGCGGGCGGGCGCTGCACCGCTCGGTGTTCGAGCCGGTGCCGGACGAGGGCCGGTGGGGCACCGCCCTGCTGGTCGACGGCAACCTCGGCATCGGCGGTGACCCGCACGCCCTGCTGGCCCGGATGCACGGGCTGCTGGTACCGGGCGGTCTGCTGATCGCCGAGACGGTCCCGGTGGACGTCGACGAACGCGTCCACGTCCGGGTGACCGACGCCCGAGGCGGCACCAGCGCACCCTTCCCCTGGGCCCGCCTGGGCACGGCGGCACTGCTGCGGCACGCCCGCCCGCTGGGCTGGCGTGCCGTCGATCAGTGGGTGGCGGGCGGACGCTGCTTCGTCGCGCTGCGCAGTCGCCGCAGCCGGCGCAGCCGCAGCAGGAGCAGAAGCGCCGAGCCCCCGAACAGTACGGCGCTGATCAGCAGCCAGCGGGCGAGGAAGCCGTCGGGCGACAGCCCGGTCACCGCCCGGTAGCGGTCCGCGACCCGGCCGCTGATCAGCGGGAACCACAGGAGCAGCAGCAGCCCGGACAGCATCGCCGGCACCCGCACGTACACGGCCAGTTCCCGGGAGCCCGACGCACCGAACGCCTGCACGACGGCGCGGTCCGCCACCGAGTACAGCGGCAGCAGCACCAGGTCGTGCAGGAGTGCGGCACCCACGAACCACAGCAGGATGCCGAACCAGTCACCTTCCAGCAGCCGCACGCCGGCGTATCCGGCGAGGGCGAAGGAGCAGGCCAGCAACAGCAGGTGCAGGGGGCTGCCGAGCGGCGGGAGCCGTCGCATCAGTTCCGGTCGCCGGGTCATCACAGGACTCCGAACGTCATCCGGGCCACCCACTTGGTGTTCATCACGCCGGGCGCCCCGGGCACGATGACACGGGCCGGGTGGCCGTGGTCGGGGGTGAGGGGCTCACCGTTGGCGTAGAGGGCGAGCAGGGAGCGCGCGTCGCCGACCTGGTTGTCGCGCAGGGCCGCGTGCCGGAAGGCGCCGCGCCGCTGGAGCGACTCCACGAGCACGTCCGGCGGATCGCTCTCGTGACCCACGAGCGCGGCGAGGTCGCGCAGCCGCACCCCGCGCCACCACTGGTCGTCGGTGGACCACCCCTCCACGCAGGCGATGGGCAGCGCCACGCTGTACAGCGGCATCCGCAGCAGGTCGGCGCGGGACAGGCGGACGGTCCCGGTGCGGCCGGTGACGACGAGCCGCCACGCCTCGTCGCCGGTCTCCCGCGGGTCGATGCCCGCGTACGAGGCGGTCTTGTTGACCTGGAACCCGCCGGGCCCACTGCCCGGATCGGCGCCGCCGTGCGGCGCGAGCAGCGCGGTGCGCCGCCAGGCTCCGCCGAGGCTCTGGCCCACGGTCGTGCCGAACAGCAGCAGCGAGGCGCCGCCGACCGTCCACAGGGCTCCGCGGCGGGAGACGGTCGGCGGGTCGGGCTGCGGTGAGACGAGTTCCTCGCCCTCCCGCTCCCGCCCGCTCCTGAGGTGCCGCAGATTGCGCAGCGCCGCGGGCAGCCGCAGCGCCACGTGCAGGGCGAACGCGGCGAAGAACACCCAGGCGCCGTAGAAGTGCAGGGGGTAGAACGACCCCGGGAAGATGTAGTCCAGCTGGATGTTGAGCGCACCGGTGGTGAACTCGAACAGGACGCCGCCGACGAGCAGCAGCAGGGAGATCCGCTCCAGGGCGTGCGAGAGGGAGCGGGCCGGCGGCAGGGCGAACAGTTTCGGCACCACCGACCACAGCTTGGCCAGCACCACCGGGATGAGGGTGATGCCGAGGGTGACGTGGACGCCCTGGGTGAGCCGGTACAGCCAGTACGGACTCGTCGGCCACGCGAACAGGTAGAAGCCGAGCAGGCCCTTCCCGGGCGTCATGTCGTTGACCGACGACACGTCCGGATTGTAGGCGGCGTACGACAGCAGTCCGGTCACGAACAGCAGCGTGATCCCGGCGAGCAGGACGACACCGAGGACCGACGTGAGCCACGGGCCGCGCAGCGGGCTGCGCCAGAAGCCGGGTGAGGAGGGGAGGCGTTGGTCGCGCATGAGACGACGGTAGGCCCGGAAGGGGCTGCCAACCGGTGCACGACCGATGACGAAACGCTGACGTCCCTGCCGGTCATCCCCCGCTCGCGGTCCGCACACCCTAGCGTTCGACGATGTGATCCGTTCCCGTTACCGCGACCTCGCCGCCGTCCTGGCGGCCGTCCTGCTCGTCGTGGCCGCCGTCGTCGTCGGCCGCCGCATCGAGGACTCCGACCACACCCTCTTCGTGGGCTGGCCCCCGCTGGTGGGTGCCTGGGACCCGCACGTCGGGCCGGGCACGCCGGCCGCGGTGGCGCTCGCCGTCGCCGTCGTGGCGTACGGCCCCGGCGTCGCCGCCCGGCTGCCCTGGCAGGCGTTGCTGTGGGCGGCCTACGGCACCGCACTGGCCTGGATCTGGTCGCTGGCGCTGATCGACGGCTGGCAGCGCGGTGTGGTGGAGCGGCTGACCACCCGCTTCGAGTACGTGCCGGCCGTCGGCCGCTTCCACGACATCCACGCCGCGCTGCAGGACTTCACCCACCACATCCTGCTCCACTCCCCCGACAACTGGCCCGCGCACGTCGCCGGCCACCCGCCGGGCGCCGTCCTCACCTTCGTCCTGCTGGACCGGATCGGCCTCGGCGGCGGCGGCTGGGCGGGGGCCTGGTGCATCACCGCCGGCGCGTCGGCGTGCGTGGCCGTCCTCGTCGCGGTGCGCGCGCTGAGCGGGGAGGGCCTGGCGCGGCGGGCGGCGCCGTTCCTGGTGCTCGCACCGGCCGCGGTCTGGATGGGCGCCGCGCCCGACGCCTACTTCGCGGCCGTGGCCGCCTGGTCGGTGGCCATGCTGGCGCTGGCGGTGACCGGGAGGCCGGCGGTGTGGGCGGCGGGCTCGGGCCTGCTGTTCGGGCTGACGTGCTACCTGTCGTACGGTCTGACGCTCTTCGCGCTGATCGGCGGGGCGGTGCTGCTGCTGGGGCGGGGCCGGCTGCGGGCGCTGCCCTGGCTGGTGGCCGGGGCGGCCGTCGTACCGACCGCGTTCACCCTCGCCGGATTCGACTGGTGGGAGGCCTACCACCTGCTGGTGCGCCGCTACTACCAGGGAGCCGGCGGCATCCGGCCCTACGCCTACTGGGTGTGGGCCAATCTCGCGTGCACGGTGCTGCTCATCGGGCTTGCGACCGTGGCGGGCCTGCGCCGGGCCGGGGGCACGCTGCTGCGCACGCGGGGCCGCGGGCTGCTGGACGACGACGCCGGTGAGGCACGGCTCGCCGTCCTCGTCGGGGCGGCGGCGCTCGCCCTGCTGACGGCCGACCTGTCGGGGATGAGCAAGGCGGAGACGGAGCGGATCTGGCTGCCGTTCGTGATGTGGCTGCTGCCGGCGGGAGCGTTCCTGACCGGCCCACGCGCGTGGCCGGTGCCGCGACAGGCGGCGTTCGCCCCGTCGCGACGCCCGGCGCGCTCCCCCGCCGCCCCGAGGGCGTGGGAGGCGGCGCCATCCGCAGCACCGGCCGAAAGCCCCGGTACGCCCGGTACGACGACTTCCGGCCGGCACACCGGGAGCACGCACCGGACGCCGCTCCTTGACGTGCGAACGCTGCCTGCCGCGGCACTGGCGGCCCAGGCGGCACTCGCGCTGCTCGCCAACCACCTGCTGCTGACCGGCTGGTGACCCGCGGGTGCCCCGGGAGACGGCCCCGGCCTGGCACGGGGGGCACCGGGACCCCGCCACCGAGCGACGGCGGCGGCGTCCCGGCGGGGGGTGTGTGCCTTTTCCCGTTGGCGCGTATGACCTGGTGAGGACCGTCACATTCGGCGAAAGGGCAGCGATCGGAGACTATACGTAGCGCGTATACACGCTACGTATAGTCGCTCCATGCCTTCACTGACCAGGAAGATGCACAGAACGGGGAATGCGTTCCGGACCGCGGCGGCCCTCTCGGCCGCCGCCGGCCTGATCCTGACGCTGAGCGGGTGCGCCCGCCTGAACACCACGGCACCCAGCGCTGCCCGCGCCCACCCCGCCGCCACCGTCCAGGGCGCCCGGTTCGGAACCGTCGACTGCCGCGAGGCCAAGTGCATCGCGCTCACCTTCGACGCCGGGCCCAGCGAGAACTCCCCGCGGCTGCTGGACATCCTGAAGGAGAGACAGGTCCCGGCGACCTTCTTCCTCCTGGGCGCACGGCACATCGAGAAGTACCCCGAACTGGTGAAGCGGATGGCCGCCGAGGGCCACGAGGTCGCCAGCCACACCTGGGACCACAAGATACTGACGCGGATCGGGCCGGAGGAGATACGCGAGGAACTCCGCCGCCCCGACGAGGCGATAGAACGCCTGACCGGGCACCGGCCGACGCTGATGCGCCCACCTCAGGGCCGCACCAACGACACCGTGCACCGGATCTGCAGGGAGATGGGCCTGGCCGAGGTGCTGTGGAGCGTCACCGCCAAGGACTACCAGACCGAGGACTCCGCACTGATCACCCGGCGGGTCCTCGACCAGGCGTCCCGGGACGGCATCATCCTGCTGCACGACATCTACCCGGGCACGGTCCCCGCCGTGCCCGGCATCATCGACGCCCTGAAGGAACGCGGCTACGTCTTCGTGACGGTCCCCCAACTGCTGGCCCCGGGCACGGCGGAGCCGGGCACGGTGTACCGGCCCTGACGGGGCGTACGGTCCATATGATCAAGGCGTGGTCGACTTCCGCCTCCAACGCACGGCACCGCTCCCCCTGCGGGAGACCTGGCGCCGGCTCACCGACTGGCCCCGGCACGGGGACGCGGTCCCCCTGACCCGCGTCAGCGTGCACCCACCGCAGCCCACCGCCCTCGGAACCCTCGTGGTGGCCCGCACCGCCCTCGGGCCGATCGGCTTCGACGACCGGATGGAGGTCACCGTCTGGCAGCCGCCGGACGAGGACACCCCCGGGCGCTGCCGCCTGGAGAAGCGGGGGCGGGTGGTCCGCGGCTGGGCCGAGATCGAGGTACGGCCCGGCCCCGGCGGCCGGACCCGGGTGGAGTGGCGCGAGGAGCTGCGTCTGCCCTTCCTGCCGGGCTTCTTCGACCCGGTCGTGCGGGCGACCTCGCGCGCCGTGTTCGGCCGGGCGGTGAACCACCTGCTCAGGGCCGGGTGAGCCCGGACCCGCCGGACCCGGACCCGCCGGGCCGGGCTGGTACCGGCCGGTGCGGATCGCCGGCCGGTACCAGCCCGGCCCGCCTCGGCCACCCGGCCGAAGCCCGCCCGGCAGGCACCGGCACCGCACTCCGCGCCCCGGACGCATCACCCCCGAGGGGACCGGGTCCGAGACGTCAGGCCACCGCCCCGGTCCGTTGCGCTGCTTGCGCCGCCGTGTCGTGGTGGATCGGGGTGGGCGCTCCGGTCAGTGACACCCCACTGCCGCCGCGCCGGTCGGCGACGATCTCCGCGGCGATCGACAGGGCCGTCTCCTCCGGGGTGCGGGCCCCGAGGTCGAGGCCGATCGGGGAACGCAGCCGGGCCAGTTCCAGATCCGTCACCCCGACCTCGCGCAGCCGCCGGTTGCGGTCCAGGTGGGTACGGCGTGAGCCCATCGCACCGACGTAGGCCACCGGCAGCCGCAGCGCCAGCTTCAGCAGCGGCACGTCGAACTTGGCGTCGTGGGTGAGCACGCACAGGACGGTGCGGGCGTCGACGTCCGTGCGCCGGAGGTACTTGTGGGGCCACTCGACGACGACCTCGTCGGCGTCGGGGAAGCGGGCGCGGGTGGCGAAGACGGGGCGGGCGTCGCACACCGTCACACGGTGGCCGAGGAACTTCCCGACGCGGACCAGGGCCGAGGCGAAGTCGACGGCACCGAAGACGATCATCCGGGGCGGGGGAACGGAGGACTCGACGAGCAGGGTCAGCGGCGCCCCGCAGCGCGAACCCCGCTCGCCGATCTCCAGGACACCGGTGCGGCCGGCGTCGAGGAAGGCGCGGGCCTCGGCGGCCACGGTGCGGTCCAGCTCGGGGTGGGCGCCGAGACCGCCCGTGCCGGAGCCGTCGGGGCGGACCAGCAGGGCCCGGCCCATCAGGTCGGCCGGGCCCCGCACGACCCGCGCGAGGGCCGCCGCCCGCCCTCCCGCGGCCGCGGCGAGGGCCTCGGCGGCCGCCGGGCGGGCCGGGTCGCCGGCCCGCACCGGGGTGACGAGGATGTCGATGGCGCCGCCGCAGGTCAGGCCGACGGCGAAGGCGTCATCGTCGCTGTAGCCGAAGCGCTCCAGGACGGTCTCGCCGTCCGTCAGCGCCTGCCGGCACAGCTCGTACACCGCGCCCTCCACGCAACCACCGGAGACCGACCCGATCGCCGTGCCATCGGCGTCCACCGCGAGTGCGGCGCCGGGCTGGCGGGGTGCGCTGCCGCCGACGGCCACCACGGTGGCGACGGCGAAGTCGCGTCCCTGCTCGACCCACCGGTTCAGCTCGTCGGCGATGTCCAGCATCTGTCGGTCTCCTTAAGGCGGTGGTGTGGCGGGCTCTCGGAGAGCTCGGCCAGGGGGTGTTCCGAACGTCCGGTGCGGTGCGGGACGTTCGCAACACCCCTAGTGCACGCCCAGCCAGCTCTCGATCGGGTTGAGGGCGAAGTAGACCAGGAAGATCGCGGTCAGGCCCCACATGAAGGCACCGATCTCACGGGCCTTGCCCTGGGCGGCCTTGATGGCGACGTACGAGACGACGCCGGCGGCCACACCCGTGGTGATGGTGTAGGTGAACGGCATCAGCACGACCGTCAGGAACACCGGGATCGCGGTGGCGCGGTCGGCCCAGTCGACGTGGCGGGCGTTCATCAGCATCATCGCTCCGATGACCACCAGGGCGGCGGAGGCGACCTCCTGCGGCACGATCGCCGTCAGCGGGGTGAAGAAGAGGCAGGCCGCGAAGAACAGGCCCGTGACGACGGAGGCGAGACCCGTGCGGGCGCCCTCGCCGACCCCGGTCGCCGACTCGATGAAGACCGTCTGGCCCGAGCCACCCGCGACGCCGCCGATCGCGCCACCGGCGCCGTCGATGAACAGCGCCTTCGACAGGCCCGGCATACGGCCCTTGTCGTCGGCGAGCTTGGCCTCGGTGCCGACGCCGATGATGGTGGCCATGGCGTCGAAGAACCCGGCGAGGACCAGGGTGAAGACGATCATGCCGACGGTCATGGCACCGACCTCGCCCCAGCCGCCGAACTCGACGTGGCCGAAGAGCGAGAAGTCGGGCATCGACACCGCGCTGCCGTGGAGTTCGGGGGCGCCGTTGGACCAGGCACCGGCCTTGACGACGCCGGCGCCGTTGAGGATCGCGGCGACGACGGTGCCGGAGACGATGCCGATGAGGATGGCGCCGGGGACCTTGCGGGCCTGCAGCATGAAGATCAGCAGGAGGGTGCCGGCGAAGAGCAGGACCGGCCAGCCGGCCAGCTCACCGGCGGGGCCGAGGGAGAGCGGGGTGGCCTTGCCCTGGTGGACGAAACCGGCCTTGTAGAAGCCGATGAGGGCGATGAACAGACCGATGCCCATCGTGATGCCGTGCTTGAGCGCGAGCGGGATCGCGTTCATGATCAACTCGCGCAGGCCGGTGACGACCAGCAGCATGATGACGACTCCGTACATCACGCACATGCCCATCGCCTGCGGCCAGGTCATCTGCGGGGCGACCTGGGAGGAGAGGACTCCGGAGACCGACAGGCCGGCGGCGAGGGCGAGCGGCACCTTGCCGACGAAGCCCATCAGGAGCGTGGTGGCGGCCGCGGCGAACGCGGTCGCGGTGATCAGGGACTTCTGGCCGAGCGTGTCCCCGGCCGCGTCCTTGCCGGACAGGATCAGGGGGTTGAGCAGCAGGATGTACGCCATCGCCATGAAGGTGGTGACGCCGCCGCGCACTTCGGTCGCGACGGTGGATCCCCGCTGGGATATGTGGAAGTACCGGTCGAGCCAGGACCGGCCGGCCGGGACGCGGCTGCCCGCGCCCGCGTCCTCGGCGGTGGTTCTGGGCTCCACTGACTGCTGGGTCATGGTGCCATCTCCCAAGGTTCAAAGGGGCACCCGCATCCTGGCCGCGGCGGTCGTGGGTGCCGCGGCTGCGGGATTTGGGAATGGACGACCCGGGGGACGGCCCGAGACGAACGGAACTGCTGGTGCTTCGAGGACCGCGAGCGGAGCGGAACCTGAAGGGGGTTCCTCCGGGCGGCGCGTGGAGTGTGTGACGTTCCCTGCGCCGCCCGGGGAGTCCGGGTGCTACGCCGTGCCGGTCAGGTGCTCGGGCCGCACCGGGGTGCGGTCGAGCGCCAGGCCGGTGGCGTCGCGGACGGCCGCGAGGACGGCCGGCGTCGACGACAGGGTCGGCGCCTCGCCGATGCCGCGCAGGCCGTAGGGGGCGTGCTCGTCGGCGAGTTCGAGGACGTCGACCGGGATGGTCGGCGTGTCGAGGATGGTGGGGATCAGGTAGTCGGTGAAGGAGGGGTTGCGCACCTTCGCCGTCTTCGGGTCGACGATGATCTCCTCCATCACCGCCACGCCCAGGCCCTGGGTCGTGCCGCCCTGGATCTGGCCGACGACGGACAGCGGGTTGAGCGCCTTGCCGACGTCCTGGGCACAGGCCAGTTCGATCACCTTGACCAGGCCGAGTTCGGTGTCGACCTCGACCACGGCGCGGTGCGCGGCGAAGGAGTACTGCACATGGCCGTTGCCCTGGCCGGTGCGCAGGTCGAAGGCCTCGGTCGGGCGGTGCCGCCACTCCCGTTCGACCTCGACGGCCTCGCCCTCCAGGACGTCGACGAGGTCGGCGAGCACCTCGCCGGCGTCGGTGACCACCTTGCCGCCCTCCAGCAGCAGTTCGGCGGTCGCCCAGGCGGGGTGGTAGGAGCCGAACCTGCGGCGCCCGATCTCCAGGACCTTCTCCCGGACCAGTTCGCACGCGTTCTTCACGGCGCCACCGGTGACGTACGTCTGGCGGGAGGCGGACGTCGAACCGGCCGAGCCCACCTGGGTGTCGGCCGGCTGGATGGTCACCCGGGTGATGCCGAGCTCGGTGCGGGCGATCTGCGCGTGCACGGTGACGCCGCCCTGGCCGACCTCCGCCATCGCGGTGTGCACGGTGGCGACCGGCTCGCCGGCGACGACCTCCATGCGCACGCGCGCCGTGGAGTAGTCGTCGAACCCTTCGGAGAAGCCGACGTTCTTGATGCCGACCGCGTAGCCGACGCCGCGTACGACGCCCTCGCCGTGCGTGGTGTTGGACAGACCGCCGGGCAGCTGCCGGATGTCGGCACCCTCGCTGGACTCCCACTGGCGCTCGGGCGGCATCGGCATCGCCTTGACGCGGCGCAGGAGTTCGGCGACGGGAGCCGGGGAGTCGACGGGCTGGCCGGTCGGCATGATCGTGCCCTGCTCCATCGCGTTCAGGCGGCGGAACTCCACCGGGTCGATGCCCAGCTCCTCGGCCAGCTTGTCCATCTGCGCCTCGTAGGCGAAGCACGCCTGGACCGCGCCGAAGCCGCGCATGGCGCCGCAGGGCGGGTTGTTGGTGTAGAGGGCGATGGCCTCGATGTCGACGTCGTCCACCACGTACGGGCCGACCGACAGGGAGGCGGCGTTGCCGACGACCGCCGGGGAGGCGGAGGCGTAGGCGCCGCCGTCCAGGACGATCCGGCACCTGACGTGCGTGAGCTTGCCGTCCTTGGTGGCGCCGTGCTCGTAGTACAGCTTCGCCGGGTGACGGTGGACGTGTCCGAAGAAGGACTCGAAGCGGTTGTAGACGATCTTCACAGGCTTGCCGGTGCGCAGCGCCAGGAGGCAGGCGTGGATCTGCATCGACAGGTCCTCGCGGCCGCCGAACGCGCCGCCGACGCCGGCCAGCGTCATCCGCACCCGGTCCTCGGGCAGGCCGAGGACGGGCGCGATCTGGCGCAGGTCGGAGTGGAGCCACTGGGTGGCGACGTAGAGGTGGACGCCGCCGTCCTCCTCCGGCACGGCCAGGCCGGACTCGGGACCGAGGAAGGCCTGGTCCTGCATGCCGAAGGTGTACTCGCCGGTGACGACGGCGTCGGCGCGCCGCGCGGCCTCGGCGGCGTCGCCGCGGACGATGGGCTGGCGGTGGACGATGTTGGGGTGCGGGACGTGCCCCACGTGGTGGTCGTCGCGGCCCTCGTGGACGAGGAGCGCGTCGGGGGCGACCGCCGACGCCTCGTCGGTGATGACGGGGAGTTCGCGGTACTCCACGTGGATCTTGGCGGCGGCGCGGCGGGCGGTCTCGGGGTGGTCGGCGGCGACGATCGCGACGGGCTCGCCGTGGTGGCGGACCTTGCCGTGGGCCAGGACCGGGGTGTCCTGGATCTCCAGGCCGTAGTTCTTCACCTCGGCGGGCAGGTCGTCGTAGGTCATGACGGCGTACACGCCCGGCATCGCCAGGGCCTGGGACGTGTCGATCGACACGATCTCGGCGTGGGCGACGGTGGAGCGCAGGATCTGGCCCCAGAGCATGTCCTCGTGCCACATGTCGGACGAGTACGCGAACTCGCCGGTGACCTTCAGGGTGCCGTCCGGGCGGAGCGTGGACTCCCCGATGCCGCCCTTGGTGTGCGAGCCCTGCGTGATCTTGGCGGGAACGCCGGTGGGGGCGTCGCCCTGCTCGGACGTCGTCGAACGCTTGGGGAACGGCATGGTCAGACCCCCTCGGACTGGCGGGCGGCGGCCAGGCGGACCGCGTCCATGATCTTCTCGTAGCCCGTGCAGCGGCACAGGTTGCCCGACAGCGCCTCGCGGATGTCCGCGTCGGTCGGGTTCGGGGTGCGCTCCAGCATCTCGTCGGCGGCGACGAGGAGGCCGGGGGTGCAGAAGCCGCACTGGACGGCACCGGCGTCGATGAACGCCTGCTGGATCGGGGACAGCTCGTTGCCCTCGCCGGTCTGCGAGTCGGCGCCCTCGGCCTGCCACGCCTTCGCCGCATCGAGCGGGGTGCCGCAGGCCCCGCTCGCGCAGCCGCCCTCGGCGCGCTGCTTGGCGTAGTCCGCCAGACCCTCCACGGTGACGACCTCGCGGCCCTCCACCTGGCCCGCGGCGACCAGGCAGGAGCAGACCGGCACGCCGTCCAGGCGCACGGTGCAGGAGCCGCACTCGCCCTGTTCGCAGGCGTTCTTGGAGCCGGGCAGGCCGAGGCGCTCGCGCAGGACGTACAGCAGGGACTCGCCCTCCCACACGTCGTCGGCCTCCTGGGGGCGTCCGTTGACGGTGAAGTTGACGCGCATTACGCAGCTCCCTTTGAGGCGCGGCGGGTGTCGCGGTACGACTCCCAGGTCCAGGTCAGTGTGCGTCGGGCCATGACGCCGACCGCGTGGCGGCGGTAGCTCGCGGTGCCCCGGACGTCGTCGATCGGGTTGCAGGCGGCCGAGCACAGCTCGGCGAACTGCTTGGCGACCGAGGGGGTGATGATCTTTCCGTTGTCCCAGAAGCCGCCCTCGTCGAGCGCGGCGTCGAGGAACTCCTCGGCCGCCTTCGCCCGGACCGGGGTGGGCGCGGCAGAGCCGATGCCGGTGCGCACGGTGCGGGTCGCGGGGTGCAGGGCGAGCCCGAACGCGCACACGGCGATGACCATGGCGTTGCGGGTGCCGACCTTGGAGTACTGCTGCGGGCCGTCGGCCTTGGCGATGTGCACGGCGCGGATCAGCTCGTCGGGCTGGAGCGCGTTGCGCTTGACGCCGGTGTAGAAGTCGTCGATCGGGATCAGTCGGGTGCCACGGGCCGCCGACTCGACCTCGACCTCGGCGCCGGCCGCCAGCAGGGCGGGGTGGGCGTCCCCGGCCGGGGAGGCGGTGCCGAGATTGCCGCCGACGCCGCCGCGGTTGCGGATCTGCGGGGAGGCGACCGTGTGCGAGGCGAGGGCCAGCCCCGGCAGCTCGGCGCGCAGATTCTCCATGATCCGCGTGTACGGCACGGAGGCGCCCAGCCGTACGCTCTCCTCGCCGACCTCCCACTCCTGGAGGTCACCGATGCGGTTGAGGTCCAAGAGGTACTCGGGCCGACGGTGGTCGAAGTTGATCTCGACCATCACGTCGGTGCCACCCGCAATCGGCACAGCGGTGGGGTGCTCTGCCTTGGCGGCGAGCGCCTCCCCCCAGCTGGCGGGGCGAAGGAAGTCCATGACCGGCTCTCTTCTTCCGTCTCGTGAGTCGTACAGATTGAGCCAATCCGTGTGCGGCGGGCCCGGCTCGTTCATGTGCTGTTTACGCGGAGTGGGGTCAGTACACCGCTCCGTGCTCCACCGGGGTCAGTCACGGAAACCATGAAGGAGTTGGCTGGCCAGGGAGGTCATCTTGTAGATTCGTATGAACGGAGGCCATCCGTAACCTCTGCGTTTTCCCGTGGAAACGTGAGACGTGGCCGGTCACGGCCGCGCAGACATCCTCCGCCCGGCGGTCACCCGCCGGGCCGGCCCGATCGCCTCAGGGCCCCATCCCGATCGTAGATTTCGAGACAGAGAACGGCGGCGACGAGAATGCGGCTGCGCGCACTGCTGGACACCGACGCGCTGGGCCTCAGGCTGCTCGGCGGCGAGGACGAGCTGGACCGCACCGTGCGGGGCGTGATGACCACCGATCTGCGGGACCCGAGCCGCTACCTCTCGGGCGGCGAGCTGGTCCTCACCGGCCTGGCCTGGCGACGGGACGCCGCCGACTCCGAGCCCTTCGTCCGGATCCTGGTGCAGGCCGGCGTGGCCGCGCTGGCGGCCGGCGAGGCGGAGCTCGGGGACGTCCCGGACGACCTGGTGGCGGCGTGCGCCAGACACCGCCTGCCGCTGTTCGCCGTCCACGAGTCGGTGGCGTTCGCCACGATCACCGAGCATGTCGTCCGGCAGGTCAGCGGCGAGCGTGCCGGGGACCTGGCGGCGGTCGTCGACCGGCACCGGCGGATGATGACCTCCGGTCCGGCGGGCGGCGGCCCGGACGTGGTCCTGGACCTGCTCGGCTCCGACCTGGACCTGCGGGCCTGGGTGCTGTCCCCCACCGGCCGGCTGATCGCGGGCCCGAAGGTGGAGGGCCCGGCACTGCCCGGCGAGACGTGCGCTCAGCTCGCGGCCGAGCACCTGGCGGCGTCCCGCAGCGGGCGCCGCGGCCCGCACCGGGTCACCCTGGGCACGACCGCGTACTCGCTCTTCCCGATCCGCAGCGGCGGGCGCGCCCCGCAGGCCGCCCGCGACACCCGGGGGACGGTCCTGTCGGACTGGCTGCTGGCCGTCGAGGCCGACGCCTCGGACTGGCCCGAGGAGCGGCTCGACCTGCTCCAGGGCGTCACCCAGCTGATCGCGGTCGAACGGGACCGGCGGGACGCCGCCCGCACCGTGCGCCGGCGGCTCGCGCAGGAGGTGCTGGAACTGGTGCAGACGGGCGCCGCGCCCGCGGAGATCGCCGCCCGGCTCCGGGTCGCCGCACCGGTGCTGCTGCCCGGCCTCGGCGCGGCCCCGCACTGGCAGGTGGTCGTGGCCCGCGTCGACTGGGACGGCGGGGAGGCCGACGGCGGCCCGGTGGCCCAGTCGCTGCTGGAGGAGGTCCTCGTCGACCCGCTGTCCACCGGCCCCGAGCCCTCCGACCGGATCGCGGTGGCGCACACCGGCGACGAGGCCATCGCCCTGGTGCCGCTGCCGGCCGTCTCCGCCGAGCACGACGGCTCGGAGACCGGGGTCCTCGCCGATCAGCTGCTGCGGTCCGTACGGGATCCGCTGTCGGCCGGCCTGGACGGCGACGGGCGGCTCACCCTCGGCGTCAGCGCGGCCGTGCACTCGGCGGAGGGCCTGCGCGGCGCGCTGGAGGAGGCCCGGCACGCCCGCCGGGTGGCGGCGGCGCGCCCGGGCCGCGTCTGCGCCGCGGGCCACCAGGAGCTCGCCTCGCACGTGCTGCTGCTGCCGTTCGTCCCCGACGACGTCCGGCGGGCCTTCACCGCCCGCCTGCTGGACCCGCTGCGCGACTACGACCGCCGCCACCGCGCCGAGCTCATCCCGACCCTCGAAGCCTTCCTGGACTGCGACGGCTCCTGGACGCGCTGCGCCTCCCGGCTCCACCTGCACGTCAACACGCTGCGCTACCGGGTCGGGCGAATCGAGCAGTTGACGGGTCGTGACCTCTCGCGGCTGGAGGACAAGCTGGACTTCTTCCTGGCACTGCGCATGAGCTGAAACCCGAAGCGCCCCGAAGCCCCACGACTTTGTGAAATCCTTCACCCACCCCCTTGGCCGGGCGCCATCATTGGTGCTGGAATGCCGCCACCACTCAAAGCTCGATGGCGTGCTCGGGGAGGGCAACGTGGCGTACACCGCCATGTCTGGTTCGGGAACGACCGCCGGTGACGATCCGCTCCAGACCGCGGTGTGGCGGCTGCGCTCACGCGCCTGCTGGGTCGATGCGGCAGCTCTGCTGACACCGGCCACGCCGGCCGCGGCGCTGCAGCGGGCCGCACTGCTGACGGAACGGTGCCTGTACACCGAGCAGGGCTGGGAGGACGCCGAGGACGCTCTGCGCACCGCCGAGGCCCTCGCCCACAGCGACGAGGAACGCGGCGCCGCGGCATGTGAACGCGGATACGTGGCCTATGCGGCCACGCTGCTCGGCGTGCGCGACCGGGATGACGAGGCGCGGGCCGCTCTGGGCCGGGCGGCGGCGCTGATCCCCCCGGGGGCTCCGGGGCGGGCCCTGCTGGACTTCCGGCGCGGTCTGCTCGCCGAGAACCTGGCGCGCTCCCCGCAGGCCGCGCTCGCCGCCTACCGCCGGGCCCACGCGGGCGCCACCGAGGGTTCCGACCCCCTCCTGCTGTCCTTCACCTGGCGCCATCTGGCCGGACTCGCCTTGCGTGAAGGTGAGTTGGCGGAGGCCCGGCACGGCTTCGCCGAGTCGCTGCGGATCCGCGAGGAACTGGGCTACCTGGTGGGAACGGCCCCGGCGCTGGTGTCCCTGGCGGACACGGAGACGGAGCCCGAGGCATCCCGCCTCCGGGAGGAGGCCCGCCGGCTGTTCCGTCTGCTCGGCGGCGTGCCGACCTGGCTGGCCCGGCAGCTGGCCCCACCGGCGACGGGGACGACGTCGGCGACGGCGTGACATGCCGGCGGCGGCGCGGCCGCGCGATGACGGCCGGACACGGTCGCGTGCGGCGTGCGGGGCCAGGTCGCGTGTTGCGTGCGGCGCGAGTGGCGTGTGCCGCGTGCCCCGTGTACGCGGTGAGCCGCGCGTCGCGTGTGCCGCTGTGCGCGCGGGGCGCGCGGGGCGCCCCGACGGGATCCGGCGTGGACGCTCCGGTGTCGGCGCCGTTGCCGGGCGGAGGCGCCGGGCAGCCGGCGCGTCCCGGCGTCCGGGTGAAGGTGCTCAGGCCACGCCGGCGAAGTGCTCCCCGACCAGTACCCGCACCACGTCCAGGTCCCCGGCGGTCAGCGCGTCCAGCAGGGCCGTGTGCTCCGCCGCGTCCGCCAGCAGGGCGGCGCGCCCGTTGCGCACCGGCCCGCCCACCAGGGGCCACTGCGCCCGCCGGTGCAGATCGTCGGCGATGCGGACCAGCTGTTCGTTGCCCGCGAGGGCCAGCAGCGCCCGGTGGAAGGCCCGGTCGGACTCGGCGTACGCGGCCCGGCACCCGGAGGACGCGGCGCGCACGGTCGCCTCGGCGAGCGGGCGCAGGTCGGCCCAGCGCTCGACCGGCACGGTCCGCGCCAGCCGCAGCATCACCGGCACCTCGATCAGCGCCCGCACCTCCGCCAGCTCGGCCAGCTCCCGCGCGTCGCGCTCGACGACCCGGAAGCCGCGGTTGGGCACGACCTCGACGGCACCTTCGAGGGCCAGCTGCTGCATGGCCTCCCGGACCGGCGTCGCCGAGACGCCGAAGCGCTCGCCGAGCGCGGGCGCGGAGTACACCTCGCCGGGCCGCAGCTCCCCCGCCACGAGCGCGGTGCGCAGCGCGTCGAGGATCTGCCCGCGGACCGACGACCGCTGCACGGCCGGCCGCGGAACCGGCTGCTCACTGTGCGTGTGCTCACCTCGGGCGCCGTCGGCGTCCACCGCCCGCTGCCGGCCGCCCACGGTGTCGGCGTCCGCGGCGCACGGCTGCACCGGCACCTGTGCGGGACGCTCACGCGCAGCGGGGATCCCCGTTCCGGTGGAGCCCTGCGCCCCCTGTCTCACGGGTCCTCCTCCGGCTTGTCAGTACTTGGGGTCATTACGACGGGTTGTCACTCGGCCGTCAAGCACGATAGGCGGAGAACCGCCCGGTTCAAACCCCACCCCAGCCAGATAAGGCAAGGTTTACCTTATCGAGGACTCCCCGGGGGCCGTCCGGCAGGCCCCGCGCGCCCGGCCGTGCGCGAACCGGGCCGCACACCCAAGCCGCGTGAGCACCGATGCACTTGAGACAACCTCAGAATCCGTACGAAGGAGCCCGATCGGGCCCGTCCACGGGCAGACGTCCCGTAAGATCGTCGTGGACAGGACAGCCGACAGGTCACAGCCGTTTCACATTTTCCTCACCCGCCGCAGGAACTTTCCGTGGAACCACCCCTGCGGGTATTCTTATTCGAACTCAACTCCCGCCCCTCAAGCGGCAGTTCGAGCAGAACGCTGCCCTGGGCATCCCCTTGCACCTCCTTGGCGGCCTCTTGCCCCGAAACCCCCTGAGGGCCGGTGGGATTGGGCCACTATGGCGGGCGTTACGCCCTATCCCAATGCAAGGGACCCCAGATGAGACTGACCGACATATCGCTGAACTGGCTGCTTCCGGGCGCCGTACTGCTCCTGGGCATGCTGGCGGCGGTGGCGGTGCTCGCGCGCGGCAAGCGCTCCTCCGGGGAGCACGCGAAGACGGAGGACTCGTGGGAGCGCGCGGAGGAACGCCGCAGGCGCAAGGAGGCCATCTACGGCACCGCCTCCTACGTCCTGCTGTTCTGCTGTGCGGCGGTGGCAGCGGCACTGTCCTTCCACGGTCTGGTCGGCTTCGGCCAGCAGAACCTGAACCTGACCGGCGGCTGGGAGTACCTGGTGCCGTTCGGCCTGGACGGCGCGGCGATGTTCTGCTCCGTGCTCGCCGTGCGTGAGGCCAGCCACGGTGACGCCGCACTCGGCTCGCGCATACTCGTGTGGACGTTCGCGGGCGCCGCGGCCTGGTTCAACTGGGTCCACGCGCCGCGCGGCCTCGGGCACGCGGGCGCCCCGCACTTCTTCGCGGGCATGTCGCTGTCGGCCGCGGTGCTGTTCGACCGGGCGCTGAAGCAGACCCGCCGGGCGGCACTGCGTGAGCAGGGCCTGATCCCGCGTCCGCTGCCGCAGATCCGCATCGTGCGCTGGCTGAGGGCGCCGCGCGAGACCTACAGGGCCTGGTCCCTGATGCTCCTGGAGGGCGTGCGCAGCCTGGACGAGGCCGTGGACGAGGTACGCGAGGACAAGCGTCAGAAGGAGGAGACACGCCGCCTGCGCCGCGAGAAGGAGCGCGTGGAGCGGGCCCAGCTCAAGGCGATCAGCCGCGGCCACCGCGGCTTCGTCGGCCGGGGCACCGGCCGCGAGGTGGAGGTGCACTCGGTGGAGCGGGACTCGGAACGGGTCTCAGCGGAGCCCGCCATATCCTCGCCGGAACAGCTGCCCGTACGCTCACGTCCCTCCCTCCAGCCCGTACGGAGGGGTTCTGACGCGGTCACCGTGGACCTCACCGCGGAGGACGACACCCAGGCACTGCCGCGCCTCGACTCCCTGGAGCGCAAGCTCAAGGATCTGGAGCAGCAGTTCGGTTAGAACTCCGGGGCAAGGGCGGGACGGGACCGGCCGTCATGGGAAGGGGGCGCGGCGCGCACGACTGCCGCGCCCCCTTCCCGTTGCCGCGGGCCCCGATCATCCGGGTCCGGCGGCCATCTCGAACCAGACCACCTTGCCCGTCCCGTGCGCCGTCACGCCCCAGGCGTCCGCGAGGCACTGCACCAGCAGCAGACCCCGGCCGTGCGTACCGTCGTCGGGGACCGGTACGCGCAGCCGGGGTCTGCGCGCCGTGAAGTCCCGCACCTCCACCCGCAGGGTGCCGGGGCCGACGACGGCGGTCAGGACCGCGTCGCGGTCGGTGTGCACCAGGGCGTTGGTGACCAGTTCGCTGGTGAGCAGTTCCGCCGTCTCCGAGCGCCCCGGCCTCCCCCAGTGCCGCAGCAGCTCGCGCAGCGCCCGGCGCACCTCGGGCACCCCCTTCAGGTCGGCCCGCGCGATCCGGCGCTCCAGCCGGGGCGACCCCGGCCGGTCGGGGGCCGGCCCTGTCCCGCCCACCGCCGTCTGCGCCTGCGTCTGTGTCGAGGTGGCCCCGAACATGATCGGCCCGCTTCCTCGTGCCTGCCTCTTCATGACCCCCGCCCGCGTGCCGATGTCGGTCCCCTCCTGCTCGAACACGTTCACGGGGATGCTTGCCCCGTCACCCCGGCGGCAGTCATGTCGAACCGTCAACGACCAGGTGTTCGGCCACGTGCGGGACGCCCGCGACAGCGCTGCGAACAGGTGTCCGCGAGGTTCCGCGCAGATGTCCGCACGGCCTCCGCGGCCGGAACGCGCCGCAGGAGAGGCCGCCGGGGCCGCCACGGTCCGAAGGGGCCACGCGGGAAGCCGAACGGCCCCGGAGGGGACGATCGGCGCCGCGGCTGCCGCACCCGGCGGACAACCCGCCCTCCCCGTCCATGGGGCGCCTAGGCGCCCCGGACCGCCCCGGCCGCCGGAAATGGGGCGAACGGCCGACCCCGCCCTGACGAAACCGCCGTACGCGCCCGCCCCTCCGGCAGCCGCCCGCGGACGCGGGTGCGTGGCCGCCGGCGCCGGGCCGCGGCCACGTACGGTCACCCCCTGTCGTCGGAGCAACACCACTCGGGCTCGACGACCCCGGCGCCCAAGGCGAAGTTGGCCGGAATTCGCCCCCAGGCGGACCGTGTGCATCCGTCAGCCCACGGCGGGCGCGGTCACGCCTCCCACAGGGCGGCGGCCGTGCGGTCGTCGGCGTACCCCTTCACCCGGACCTGGGCGTCCGAGAGATAGGCGGCGAGGCCGGGCGGGGCGGGCGCCGACCACCGTGCCGCCAGGTACCGGCACAGCTCGGACTCGCCGCGCAGGGGTTCGGCGAGACCCGCCGTGCACATCAGCAGCACATCACCCGGACGGGCCACGGAGGCGCGGAACCGGAACGGCTCGCGCGGTGGCTCCGGGGCCGGCTCGTACGGACTCGGGGGCGTCGGGACGCCGAGGTCCATGGTGAGGCGGTCGCCCTCGGGGGTCTCCGCCGGTGGTGAGCCGAAGCCGACGACCGGCTCGCCGGCGACCTCACCGACCGGCGGTTCGATGTCCCGCCAGGCGCCGTCCCGCAGGCGGAACAGGCCGCCGGCGCCGACACCGAAGAAGACCCGCACCCGGCACTCAGGGTCGGCGGGCAGCAGCAGGCAGCGCAGGGTGGCCGCGTACTCCTCCGGATTCAGCCCCTGCTCGGCGGCGCTGGCGCGGAGCCGTTTGAGGCTGCGGTCGGTGAGGCGGTGCAGCCCCGACTTGAGGTCGCCGCGACGGGCGGCCCGGACGTCCTCGGCGAGCCGGGCGTGGCTGCGCCCCACGGCCCGGCCGATCCACCGGCACGCCTCCGCGGCCGCGCGGTGCGCCCCGGCGGTCGCCCGCGCGCCGGTCGCCATCGCGACCAGCACCAGTGCCTGCTCCCCCGTCCCGAACCGGGCGGTCAGCAGCGAGTCCCGGCGCAGCTCACCCCGGTAGCGCGCGGAATCGCCCCGCACCGACACCGCCCGCAGCGCGCAGGCCCCGTACCGCGCCCCGTCCAGCACGGTGTCCGCCACCAGCTCGCCCAGTTCGTCGGGGTCGGCGGCGGGCAGGGCGGTGGGCTCGGCGTCATAGGTGGGGGGACGCGAACCGACGAAGGGCAGGGGTGCCGGCGGCTGGGCGGGGAGGTCGACCCGGGTCGCGGTGCGAAGGGCCTGCGGGGCGGAACCGGAACCGGAGTCCGAGCCCGGGGTGGGAGCGGGGTCGGGGGCGGAGGCGGGGACATCGGCCGTGGGGGGCGGCCCGCGAGACCGGTGCCGCCTGCGCCGCCGGAGCCGCCGCCGCACCCGCGACCGCCACCCCCG
>NZ_JADWYM010000031.1 GCF_022414535.1 Streptomyces sp. MUM 2J | reverse complement strand
GCACCGGCGGGGGCCAGCGGGTCACAGCCCCCCGCCGGTGCCGGCGGCCGGCCCGACTGGGCCGAGGCCAGGGCCAGTTCGGCCCGGCAGGCGGGGTCCCCGGGCGCCCGGCGGGCCCAGGACGCGGCGTCGCCCAGCTCGCCGCGCAGACGGGCGAAGCGGGCGCGTACGGCGGCGTACCCGGGGGGCACGGGCAGGTCCTCGGTCAGGAGCCACTCCCCCGCCGGGGTCGGCAGGTCGCGTACGTCGCACTCGTCGATGCGGTGGGCCAGTGCGGCCGTCTCGGCCTTCAGGGCGAGTTCGCGCTCCTCGGGGCCGGGGTCCAGGCGGCGGGCCCGCAGCCGGCCGGCGGTGGCGCGCAGCACCGGACCGTGCAGGGGGTGGACGAGGCGGACGGCGCCGGCGGCGTCCACCTCGATCAGGCCGTCGGCCTCCAGGCACTCCAGTGCCCGCAGGTCGAGCAGGTCGGCGTCGAGCGGGGCCGGTTCGGCGAAGGCGAGGCGGTCCAGCGTCTCGCGCTCGACCGGGTGCGCGCGGTCGAGGTGGGGCGCGGTGCGCTCGCGGACGGCGGCCGTCACCGGCAGGGGTCCCCGCCAGGCATGCGTGCCGCTGTCCGGTTCCGGGACGAGCCGTCCGCTGCCGCGCACCGCGTCCAGCAGGTCGCCCAGCAGCCGCAGGTCGCCGTGCGCGAGCCGGTGCAGGCGGTGCGCCGTGAGGGAGTCCGGGGCCGTGTCCCCACTGCCGATCAGCCGGGCGGTCTCCTGCCGGGTCAGGGGCTCAAGGGCCAGGCGCGGCAGGAGTTGCCCGGTCCACAGCCGGCGGATCGCGTCGGGCGCGGGGGCGCCTGCGGCGGCGACCAGCAGGAGCCGGGTGCGGCCGTGCGCGGCGAGCTGGTGGATCAGGGCGGCCGAGGCGTCGTCGAGGAGATGGGCGTCGTCGACCAGCAGCAGCCGGGTGCCGGACAGCCGCCGCAGCGCCTCGTGCAGGGAGACGGTGCCGGGCAGCAGGTGGGCGAACGCGGCGTACGGCGTACGGCGGGTCGCGGGTGTACCGGTCACCTCGGCGCAGTCGGTGCCGCGGACGGCCTCGGCGGCCAGTCGGGTCTTGCCGCAGCCCACCGGGCCGGTGACCACCAGTCCGGGACGGCCGGCGGCCAGGCACCGGCGGGCGAACTCCAGTTCCTCGTCCCGGCCGGTGAACGGCCAGGGCGCGTCGGAGGTGTGCGGGCGGCCGGGGGGCGTCACTAGCGCAGTCGTCACAGTGTCAGGAGCACCGGTGCTCATCCCTGATACAGGGCGACTTGAGTAGACCTCGACTCAGGCGCCCGGACGCCCGCCGGGGCAGCCTGGGCGCATGACCGCTCGCTACTGCTCGCTGCCGCAGCAGTCGGTCCCGGCGTTCGCGCCCGGGCTGACCGCCGAGCGGCTCGGCGCGCTGGCGGCCGGGCGGCGCAGGTGGGTCAACGGCACGATGCTGCATTACCACTTCTTCGACGCCGGGACGGACGCCTCGGTGATCCGCGTGCCGGGGACCGGGCGGACCCGCCGCGTGCCGTGGACCGGCTCCCCGGAGCAGCGGGAGGTGGTGCGCGACGGCTTCCGCGCGTGGCAGGACCTCGGCATCGGGATCGGTTTCGCCGAGGTCGCCGACCGCTCCGAGGCGGAGTTGCGGATCGGGTTCCAGCAGGGCGACGGCTCCTGGTCGGCGGTGGGCCGGGAGGCGCTGCGGATCGGAGTGAACGAGCGGACGATGAACTTCGGCTGGGATCTGACCGCCGCCGGGGGGCACGGGACGGCCCTGCACGAGGTCGGTCACGCGCTCGGCATGCTGCACGAGCACCAGAGCCCCTTCGCCGGCATCCACTGGGACGAGGAGGCCGTCTACGCCGACCTCGCGGGCCCGCCGAACTTCTGGAGCCGGCAGACGACGTACGGCAACATCCTGCGCAAGCTCGACCCGGCCGAGGTCAACGGCTCGGTGTGGGATCCGCTGTCCATCATGGAGTACGCCTTCGGGCAGGGGCTGATCCTGGAGCCGGAGCAGTTCCGCGGGGGTGTCCACCCGCCGGGCGCCCTGTCGGCGCTCGACAAGGAGTACGCGTTGCGCTGGTATCCGCCGGCCGGCTCGCAGGTGCCGCCGCTGGTGCCGTTCCGCTCGGCGCCGCTCGCGCTCGGCGCGGGCGAGCAGGCCGACTTCTCGGTGGAGCCGCCGGAGACCCGCGAGTACACCGTGGGAGCCTTCGGCGACGGCGACACCGTCGTCGTGGTGTTCGAGATGCGCGGCGGCGTGCCCCGCTATCTCGCCGGCCGGGACGACGGGGGCACCCCGCGCAACGCCACGATCAGGGCCCGGCTCGTCAAGGGCCGCCGCTATGTCGTCCGGGTGCGCCTGTACTCCTGCTGGGGTTCGGGCGAGATGGCCGTCATGTGTTGGTGACGGCATGTCACGGGGGCACCCGGACGTCCGGACCACGGTCCGGCACCGGGGGAAGGGCCGCGGACGCCGCCGCCGGGGGAAGGTGTCGCTCAGACACCGAGGCGGTGCCCGCGGCCCGCACCGGGTGCGTGGTCGCGCCCCCGGTGCGGACCGTGCGGGAGACCCCCGGGACCCCCGGGTCCGCCGCCGACGGCGCGGCGCGTCCGGGCCCGTGGGGACGCAGACACGCGGACACGGGCACCACCGTCGGCGCCGCCGGGTGCGGTGACCTTGCGCGCGACCGTGCACGGGGCGGGGTCGCGGAGTCGTCCGGCGGGCGAGGCGAGGGAGAATCGAGCGTTCGAGCCGGCTCCGTGGCGCAAGCAGGTGAGGAAGACCGCGCGGGTGGCTTCGACGGCCTCTTCGTCGTCGGCTTCGGTGGCCGCCGCCAAGACCGAAGAGACGCTCGCCGGTGAGGGGCGTGCGGGCGTGGAGGTCGCCGCCCTCCGGGACGGTGACGCCGATGTTCCGGAGAGCGGCGCGAGCACGGGTGCGCAGGTCGTCGGTGAGGGGCTGTGCCGTGCTGGTCGTGGTGGTCCTTGCCAGTGTGGGGGTCGGCCGAGGGGGTCGGTGAGATCCGGTTCGTGAGCGCCCGGTCAAGGAAGTTCGCCCGCTCCCGGGTCTGGAGGGCGCGGGGGTCCAGTACGTCTCGATCGGGGTTCACACCACGTGGACTTCGGGGCGGATCTCGGCGCCGTGGCGGAACCGGTCGACGCTGAGCGGGGAGATGTCGGTGACCGGCTCGCGCTCCAGGTAGAGGTCGCGCAGGATCTCTCCGACCGCGGGCGCCTGGAGGAAGCCGTGCCCGGAGAACCCGGCGGCGTACAGGAAGCCCGGCAGCTCGACGGAGCGGCCGATCAGCGCGTTGTGGTCCGGCGTGACCTCGTACAGGCCCGCCCAGCCGCCGACGGTCTTCATGTCGGCCAGGGCCGGGGCGCGGCGGCGGGCGGCGGTACGGAACAGCTCCAGCCATTCCGGGGTCCAGGTGGTGTCGAACCCGTCCTTCTGGGCGGGGTCGGCCAGGCCGAACAGCAGACCGTCGTCGCTGTTGTGGAAGTAGGCGGACGATGAGAAGTCGATGGTGAACGGGATACGCGGAGCGGGCGGCGTGAGCGGCGGGGTGAACGCCAGCTGCCGTCTGACGGGCCGGACCGGGAGGCCGACGCCGACCATGTCACCGATGTGCGCCGACCAGGCTCCGGCCGTGCAGATCACGGTGGAGCACGCGATGCGGCCGTGGCCGGTGTGCACGCCGGTGATGCGGTCTCCGGCCGTGTCGATGCCGGAGACCGCGGTGTGGGTGGCGATGCTGACACCGGCCCGGGCAGCGGCCCGCGCATAGCCCCGGATGACCAGTCCGGGGCGGGCGTGTCCGTCCGCCGGGGAGTACACGGCGGCCACGAGGCCATCGGTGCTGACGTAGGGACACAGACGCCGGGCGTCGTCGGGACTGATCATGCGGCTCGGCACGTTCAGGCTGTTCTGGAGTTCGACGCCGGCCTCGAAACTGCTCGCCTGCTGCTCGCTGTCGAGCAGGAAGAGGTAGCCGACGGAGTCGAGTTTGATGTCGCCGCCGGGCCGGTGGGGGAACTCCTGGTAGGCACGCAGGCTGCGGTGGCCCAGCTCGATGTTGAGCGGGTCGGAGAACTGGGCACGTACGCCGCCGATCGGCTTGCCCGAGCTGCCGCAGCCCAGCTCGCCGCGCTCGACGACGACGATGTTCTTCACCCCGGCCTCGGCGAGGTGGAAGGCGGTGCTCGCACCCATCGCACCGCCACCGATGATCACGACATCGGCGGTGGCCGGAACGGTACGGAAGGCGGAGGAGGACAACAGACCACTCCCTTCCAGGGGCCACCCCGTCGGACGGGCGAGTCCGTTTCCGAGAGTGGCGGGGCTGACAGTACAGAGCGACGCCGATCAGCTGTCTGTGTGTCATCGTGCAGCAACCCCACCGTTGACGTCTATCAACGGTTCATGCTTCCAATCTTTTAGAATTCCTATATGGAATGGACGAGTGCGCAGCTGCGTTCGCTGGTGGAACTGACCAGGCGCGGCACCATCACTGCGGTCGCAGACGCCCTGGGATACTCCCCCGGCGGGGTCTCGCAGCAGATCAGCGCACTGGAGAGGGCCACCGGTATGCAACTGCTGCGGCGCGTGGGGCGCCGCGTGGAACTCACCGACGCCGGGGCGACCCTGGCGGTGCACGCCGAGCGCATCCTCACGACGGAGGACGAGGCCGTCGAGGCGCTGGAGCGCACCCGCAACGAGGTCTCCGGGACGCTGCGGATCGGGCTCTTCGCCACGGCCGCCGCCGAGATCCTGCCGTCGGCTCTGCGCCGGGTGCGCAGGCTGCATCCGGGCGTGACCGTGCGCAGCCGGGACATGGACGTGGACGAGGTGTACGACGCGGTCGCCGGCGGCAGCGTGGACCTGGCGCTGGGGCTGGACTACCCGGACGTACCCATCCCGCGAGATCCGTCCCTGCGGGTGAGGGAACTGTCCAGGGAACGCTTCTCGCTCGCGGTTCCCGCCGGAGCCATGCCCGGCCGGACCAAGGTCTCGCTCGCCGACACCGAACACCTGGGATGGATCCTGCCGTCGGCCGGCAGCTACTACGGCCGCGCCGTGCTCACCGCCTGCCGCCGGGCCGGTTTCGAACCACAGGTTCTGCACGAGGTGACGGACACGGCTGCCACCCTGGCCCTGGTCGAGGCCGGCGTCGGGGTCAGCGCGGTGACGGATCTGATGCTCCGGCTGCGTCCGTCCGGCCTCGATGTCCTGGAGCTCCACGAGACGATGGAGCGGCACATCGTGGTGGTGTTCCGCTCCTTCGCCGAGCACCGCCCGACGGTGGCAGCCCTGGTCGACGTCCTGCGGGCCTCCGCGGGCCGGCACTCACCCGCCGCCCATGAGTGAGCAGCGAACGGGGAGCACGCTCCTGGTCGCGCGAGGCGGGGCAGGAGCCCCCTGGCCTCCGGGATGAATGTTTGCGGCGTTGCCGGCGTGGTCATGTCCGGCCACCCCAGCCGTCCCGCAGCACGTGGGCTGCAGCCCGGGTGATCGGCGGCAGCCCACGCGCGGGGTGGGGGTCCGACCTGTCAGATCGAGAAGTCGACCCCCTGTGCGAGAGGGAGTTCACCTGAGTAGTTGACGGTGTTGGTGGCGCGGCGCATGTACCCGCGCCATGCGTCGGAGCCGGACTCGCGGCCGCCGCCCGTCTCCTTCTCACCGCCGAACGCGCCGCCGATCTCGGCACCCGAGGTGCCGATGTTGACGTTGGCGATGCCGCAGTCCGAGCCCTCGTCGGAGACAAAGATCTCCGCCTCCGCCTGGTCGCGGGTGAAGAGGGACGAGGACAGCCCTTGTGGGACGGCGTTGTTGAGCGCGATGGCCTCGTCGAGGTCGTCGTAGGTCAGCACGTACAGAAGCGGGGCGAAGGTCTCCACGCGGACGACGTCCGTCTGGGCCGGCATGCGCACCAGGGCCGGCTGGACGTAGTACGCGTCCGGGGCCTCGCCCGTCAGTTCGCGGCCGCCGCCCACGACGACCGTGCCGCCCTCGGCGGTGGCCTGCCCGACGGCCGCGACCATCGTCTCGTACGCGGTCTTGTTCACCAGCGGGCCGACCAGGGTGCCCGCGGCCATCGGATTGCCGATCGGCAACCGGCCGTACGCCTCGACCAGCCGCTCGGTGAGTTCGTCGGCGATGTCGCGGTGGGCGATGACGCGGCGCATGGTGGTGCAGCGCTGTCCGGCCGTGCCGGCCGCCGCGAAGACGATGCCGCGCAGGGCGAGGTCCAGGTCCGCCGAGGGGGCGACGATGCCGGCGTTGTTGCCACCCAGTTCCAGCAACGAGCGGCCGAAGCGGTTCGCCACCCGGGGGCCGACGGCGCGGCCCATCCGGGTCGATCCGGTCGCGCTGACCAGCGCGACGTCGCGGTGATCCACCAGAGCCTCACCCACCGCCGGGCCACCGACCACGACCTGGCTGACATCGCGCGGCGCGCCCGCCTCCGTCAGCGCCCGGTCGAGCAGCGCGGCACTCGCCCACGCGGTCAGCGGCGTCTGCTCGGACGGCTTCCACACCACTGTGTCGCCGCAGACCAGGGCGACGGCGGTGTTCCACGCCCACACCGCGGCGGGGAAGTTGAAGGCGCTGATGACGCCCACCACGCCCAGCGGGTGCCAGGTCTCCATCAGCCGGTGTCCGGGCCGCTCGGAGACGGCGGTGCGGCCGTAGAGCTGGCGGGAGAGGCCGACCGCGAAGTCGCAGATGTCGATCATCTCCTGCACCTCGCCCAGCGCCTCCGAGGTGATCTTGCCGGCTTCCAGGCTGATCAGTTCGCCGAGGTCGGACTTGTGCACGGTGAGCAGGTCACCGAAACGTTTGACCACGGCCCCGCGCGCCGGGGCGGGGATCTTGCGCCAGGCCAGGAACGCCTCCTGGGACCGGGCCACTACCTCGTCGAGACCGGCGGGCTCGCACCAGGCGACGCCGCCCAGCGAGCCACCGTTGACCGGCGAGCGGTGCGGGGCGTCGCCGCCGACGGCGGTCACGTCCACGCCGCAGCGACGGGCGGCCTCCAGTGCCTGGGCGCCGAGGACGTCGGGGCCGGGGATGCGGTTGAGGGTCATGGGTGGACCAGCTTCCTTCAGGGTTGTACCGGACAGAGGTCTAGACGATGTTGAGTTCGGGCCGCACGTCCGTGCCCGTGAACCGGTCCGCGCTCAGCGCGCTGACGTCCACGAGGGGGCTGGAGCCGGTGTAGAGATCGCGCAGCACCTCGCCGACCGCGGGTCCCATGAGGAACCCGTGCCCGGAGAAGCCCGTCGCGTACAGGAAACCGGGCACCTCCGCCGAGCGGCCGATCATCGCGTTGTGGTCGGGCGTCATCTCGTACAGGCCCGTCCAGCCGCTGGCGATGCCGACTTCACCGAGCGAGGGGACGCGCCGCTCCATCACCTCGGCGAGGTCGGCGAGCCACTCAGGATCACGGGTCAGGTCGAAACCCCAGGAGTCGGTGCGCTCGGACATGCCCATGAGCAGGCCCTTGCCCTCGTTGTGGAAGTAGAAGGAGGTCGAGAAGTCGATGGTGAACGGGGTGTCGGGGGCCAGCCCAGGCACCGGTTCGGTGATCACGACCTGCCGGCGCAGCGGCTCGACGGGCAGCGTCACCCCCGCCCACGCACCGACCTGCTTGGCCCAGGCACCGGCGGTACAGATGACAGTGGTGGTGCGGATGGTGCCGTGCTCGGTGTGCACGGCCGTGATCTCCTCGCCCTGCGCGTCGATCCCGGTGGCTGCGCACCCGGTGACGATGCGGGCGCCTGCGCGGCGGGCGGCGGTGGCGTATCCGAGCACCACCGATTCCGGGGTGCAGTGACCGTCGCGGGGCGAGTACAGCGCGCCCACCATGCCGTCGGTGTCGATCAGCGGGGAGAGCTGCCTGGCCTCGGCCACGTCGATGAGGCGGCTCGGCACGCCGAGGGCGTTCTGCAGCTCGGCGTTCCTGGCGAAGGTGTCCAGGTCCTCCTCGTCGTCCAGGAGGAAGAGGTAGCCGACCTGGTGGAGGTCGATCTCCTGCCCGAACTCGGCGCCGAAGCGCTCGAAGGTCTCCAGGCTGTGCAGCCCGAGCTTGATGTTGATCTCGTCGGAGAACAACGCCCTGACCCCGCCGGCCGCCTTGCAGGTCGAGCCCTCGCCGAGGGCACCGCGCTCCACGAGTACGACACGTTCGACGCCCGCCGCGGCGAGGTGGTACGCGGCGCTGAGCCCCATGATGCCGCCTCCGATGATGACGATGTCGGCCGTGTCGGGCGGCACGTGGCGTGCTGTGGTGGTCACGGGTTCCTCCGGTTCGTGATGCGGTGGGCGTCCGGCCGGCTGCCGGGTCGCCCACCGGTGGCGGGGTGTGGCCCTCGGCCGGTCGGGCCGACGTCGTGCGGTGGCGTGGCGGGGCGACTGCGCCGGGCCGCGCGCCGGGCGTGCCTGCGAGCAGGTCGGCGACCTGTCTGCCGGTGCCGGGAGCGTACCTGGGCATTTCGGGCGAAGGGCGGTCCGGCCGTCCGCCCCTCGCGCTGCCGGTCCATCGTGCGTCTCACTGGTCAGCCGCCGATCAGACGGGGCTCGCCGGGCTCGGCGGCGGACTCGTCCAGTCCGTTCGCTTTCGGGATCTCTGCCGGTCGGCCGTCTCCGCGCAGCTCGGCGATGTCCTCGTCGGGCGCCGTCAGCAGGTCCGTGCCGTTCTGCCGGACGGGGAAGGTCGACTGCGCGCCCCTCGGCGGAGGCGGCGACCTCCTTGAAGGGTTCGGCGACCTTCACCTGCAGGTCGTCGCCGACGTTGTACACGCCGGATCCGTAGCTGTCCACCGCGACCTCGATACGGCCGGCCTCCACGTCCTGGTACATGTTCAGTCGAGGCAGCGCAGCAGGGTGCTCTTGCCGGCACCGCTGGGTCCGATGACGGCCGCGACCTCGCCCCGGGCGACGGACAGGCTGGCATCGTCGAGAACCACGTGATCTCCGAAGTGTGTACGCAGTGAGCGCACATCGATCACGGACTCGGTCACGGTGTTCATCAATGGTTCTCCTCGCGGCGAAGACAGGGCGGGACCATGAACGGCGGTCGCCTCGGCACGACCGCCCGTCGGACACGGGCCTGAGAGCGGCCCGGTTGTCCGGGGAGGGTCGACGGCGCCGGTGGACCACCGGGCATCGGCTCTCTTCGTCACCGGCTCCGTCGCGATCAACGCGACTGATGTCCGACGAGCCACATTGCCCGAATGATGACTCTTCAGGAAGTGGCTCAAGACGCAGGAAGAATTACGCTGCGACAAGTGATGCTTGGGCTGGGTGTGACGGGCTCGGCAGAGCGGTGAGAGAGTCTTCGGGTGCAGGAATCAGTTCGTGAAGCCGCGCCCCAGTGCCCCTGTTACACCCATGTTCCGGCAGGGAAAACGCCGGGTAATCGGGGTTGTATCGATCACCGGTGCCGGGGCCACGCTCGCTGTGCGCGCGTATGCGAGCGTGGTGACCGCGGCAGGAGAAACAGCCTCGACCTGGGCTTGGCGCGAGCCGGAGGTTAGTGTTCCTTATGCTCAATCCCATCCATCTGCATACCCTGCAGGCGGTGCTGCGCACCGGTTCGTTCGCCGACGCGGCCCGTCAGCTCGGATACACCGGCTCGGCTGTCTCCCAGCAGATGTCCGCACTCGAACGGCAGGTGCGCACCCCTCTCTTCGAACGGGGCGCGCACGGCGTCCGGCCGACGCCGGCGGCCGAGTTCATCGCGGGGCGGTCCCTTGAGGCGCTGGGCAGTCTGCGGGCTCTGGAAGACGACGTCGCGCTGCTGCTCGACGGCGTGGTGGGTCGGCTGCGGCTGGGCAGCTTCCCCACCGCGAGCGAGCGTTTGCTGCCCCGGGCGCTGTCGGCGTTCACCACCGACCACCCGCAGGTCGAGGTGCAGCTCGACGAGGGCGAGCCGGCCGAGTTGCTGCCGATGATGGAGAGCCACGAGCTGGACATCGTGTTGGTCTACCAGTACGGGTCGGTGCCCCGGCGCTGGCCGCGGGGCCTGTGCGCGGAGAAGTTGCTCACCGAGGATCTGCTGCTGCTCACCCCCACCGGCCATCCGCTGACCGGCGGCAGCGAGTGGCCGTCGATCGAGCTGCTGGCCGAGGAAACCTGGATCAGCACCCGATCCGGTACGTCGGCCGCCTCGATGCTGCGCCGGCTGTGCGCGGCGGCGGGGTTCGAGCCGCTGGTGGCGTACCACAGCAACAACTACGCCGTGTTGCAGGGCCTGGTGGCCGCCGGGCTCGGCGTGGCAGTGGTGCCGGCGCTGGGCTACACGCCCGGCCCGGGGGTCTCCTGTACCCCGCTCGCCCATCCGGACGCCTACCGTCAGGTGGTCGCGCTGCGCTCACCGGCCACCACCGAGGGGGTGTGGAGGACCATGCTGACCGCACTGCACGCCTCCGCCCGCGAAACCGCGGTCGACGCCATCGGTATCACCGCCACCTCGGCGACGTCGTGACGAAGCGGGCGGCGCGCGCCGCGGAGAGGAGGCCGGCACGGTCGCGCGCGGTCTCCCGGTCACCCGCCACGATCACCGTCACGGGATCGACGGGACCCCGCTCATGGGCACCCCCTACGTGTGCGAGGCCGACCGGGGCGCGGCACCGAGTTCGCCGAGCACCGCCCTTAGTGACGCCTCGCTCTCGGCCCGGTACAGCTCCTCGGGCACATGGATCTCGCGGCCGATGGCGCCGGAGAGCCAGGCCATGTCGCGGTCGGCGCCGCCCTGGTCGGCGTCCACGCGGCCGCCGCCGGTGAGGTTGGAGGCGAAGATACCGGCGGCCGAGCGGGGCAGGAAGTCCTCGTAGACGATGGGCTCCGGATCCACCCAGCCGCCCGACGTCAGCTCGGTGGCGGACGCGGTGGCCGGCGGCGGGCCGACCGGGCGGTCCTCGCGGACGCGGTAGGTGAAGAAGGCCAGCCCGCGCTCGGCGAGTTCGCGCTCGGTTCGCGGCATGCTCTCGCGCCACACCTCGGCGGCGACCTCCTGGTGGTCGTGCTCCGACCGGGCGGCGCTGCGCTCGTCCACGGTGGCCACCAGCCGGTCGTACAGGTCACGGCCGGCCGGGGTGAGCGCGATACCGCGCGCCTCGACCTCGCCGAAGCGCACCCGCAGTTCGCCGTCGCGGACGCCGCCGTCCGCCCCGCGGAAGCGGCGCGGCTCCGACAGGGCGCGGAAGGACGTCTGGCGCAGCAGCACGTCGGGGCCCTCCCAGCGCGGCGGGCCCTGGACGCGGTCGATCATCACGATGCCACGGCGGCTCATGTCGGCGTAGAGGTCGTCGATGTCCAGCACGCGCGGGGTGAGGTGGTTGATGTGGGTCGACGTGACACCGCCGATGTCGGCGGCGACGTCGGAGACGCGCTCCAGTTCGGTGTACCAGGCCCGGTCGATCGGTTCCGGGGAGAGCGCGAAGGCGGCGGCCGCGAGGGTGAGGAAACGGCCGGCTTCGGTTTCCTCCAGACCGCCCTTGGCCTCGGCGCGGTCGGCGAGGGAGAGGAGTTCGTCGTCGAAGAGGCGGCGGTTGCCGATGAAGGTGCGCAGCCGTCCTGCGAGGTCGTCGTCGAAGAACCGTCGGTCCTCGGGCACCAGCATCGAGGTGAAGACGCGGAACGGGTTGCGGGCCAGCTCGGCCCGGTCGGTGGGGCGGAAGGCGGTGGAGATCACCGGGATCGGCCGCGGGTGGGCGTCGCGCAGGTCGTAGAAGCCGGTGGGGTGCATACCGAGCGCACCGAAGATCCGCGCCACCTGGGCCAGCTCGGCGGGACTGCCGACGCGGATGGCGCCGTGCCGCTCGGCGGTGACGCGCTCGATGGTGCCCAGCCGCTGGGCGGCCTCGGGGTCACGCCGCATGACCCGCTGGTTCACCTGGTGCGAGACATCGACCAGCGTGGTGTACGCGGGCACTTCCGTGCCGTAGAGCGTGGACAGGCGTGCCGCGAAGCCGGCCCGCAACTCGGTGGAATCGACGAAGCGCATGGGTTTCACCTTCCGGGGTCGTACTGGCCGCGCAGCCGCATCGCCTCGCGCACCCGCTCCTGGGCGAGCAGTTGGGCGGCGTGGTGTGCGGGTACGTCGTGCCGCGCGCTCTCGGCGAGCACGGTGGCGGCGTTGGCGCGCATCTTGGCGGAGATCATGGGGAAGACGTCGTCGGGGTCGACGGTGAAGGGCGAGTAGCGGGCGTCCATGGAGTGTGCGGCGGCGACGATGCCGCCCGCGTTGGCGATGAAGTCGGGTACCAGGGCGATGCCGCGCTGGTGCAGCACGTCACGCGCGGCCGGGGTGGTGGGCAGGTTGGCACCCTCGACGATGAGGCGTACGGAGGTGGTGCCGGCCCGGTCCTTGTCGATGACGTCCTCGCGCGCGGCCGGGATGAGAATGTCGGCGTCGGCGGTGAGCACGGCATCGGTGCCGACGGCGCCGCCGTACTCCAGCACGCAGTCGTCGCCGTGGACTGCGCGCAGCTCCGCCAACCGGGGTATGTCCAGCCCGCCGGGGTCGAGGACGGCGCCGCGCGCGGTGGACACGGCGACCACGACCGCGCCCAACTCGGCCAGTCGGCGTGCGGTGGCCAGGCCGACGGCGCCGAAGCCCTGCAGTGCGACGCGGGCGCCGGCGACGGTCATCCCGATGCTCTGGGCGGCGGCGTCGGTGGCCTCCGCGACGCCGTATCCCGTCACACCCAGCTCGTCGTAGGGCAGGCCGCCGAGCGCGCGCGGCAGACCGACGGCGGCGCCGCGGTCGCCCAGCTCGTCCAGGAAGATCGCCGCGTCGGTCTCGTTGAGGCCCATGTCGAGGCCGAAGACGTACTCGCTGGGCACCTCGTTGGAGAGGGCGCGTGCGAAGGCGCGCAGGACGCGTTCCTTGTCCGGGGAGTTCGGGTCACCGAGGATGCCCGCCTTCGCCCCTCCGTGAAAGAGGTCGACCGCGGCCCACTTCCAGGTCATGGCCCGTGCCAGCCGCGCGACTTCCAGCACGCGCAGGCCGGGACTCATCCGCGTGCCGCCCTTGCCCATGCCACGTGCGGTGTTGTCGAGGACCAGGACGCCCCGCATCCCCGTCCGGCGGTCGGAGACACAGACCACTTTCTCCGGGCCCCATTCGTCCATGAGGTCGAAGGTGTCGTTCGGCAAGGTTGCACACTCCTCGGGCGTTCGGCGAGAGCTTTCATGATTGCCGTCTCGTACCGGCCGGGACAGGGGGCCCAGCACACGGTTGTCGCAGGTGACCATCAGCGATGCTTATGTCCCGGAAGGCATGCGGCAGCAGGGCTCTCGGTGTCCCGAGAGGGAAGGAGCTCCGAGGGGGACAGGGCGGACGGACCACGCCGGGGCGTCCGAACGGTCCGGCGCTCTAACGAGCCGGGTTCGCCGGCGGAGCCGCCGGTGCGGGCAGGTCGCCGCGGGCGGCGCCGCGCAGCAGCTGGGCCAGGTGGAATCCGGTGCGGTCGCGCAGGTCGGCGGCCTGGGTGCGGCACGAGAAGCCGTCGGCCAGGAACACCGCGTCCGGGCCGGCCCCGTCCAGCGCCGGCAGCAGCTGCTGCTCGGCGACCGCCACCGAGACGTCGTAGTGGCCGCGCTCGACGCCGAAGTTCCCGGCGAGCCCGCAGCAGCCGCCGACCCGTCGCACTCGCGCGCCCGCGTCGGCGAGCAGCCGGGCCTCGGCGTCCCAGCCGCCGACGGCGTGCTGGTGGCAGTGCGGCTGGGCGACCACCTCCAGGCCGGTGAGGTCGGGCGGGGTCCAGCCGCTGTCCGCGACGAGCAGTTCGGCGAGGGTGCGCATCGCCGCGGCCACCCGCCGGGCGGCGTCGGTGCCGAGCAGTTCGACCGCGTCGTGCCGGAGCGCGGTGGTGCAGGACGGCTCGATGCCCACCACGGGCACGTCCGCGCGGGCGGCGGCGTCCAGGACGGCGACCGAGCGGGCGAGGCGGCGTCGGGCCTCGTCCAGTTGTCCGGTGGAGATCCAGGTCAGGCCGCAGCAGACCTCTTCGCTGGTGAGGGTGGGGGTGTAGCCGGCGTCTACGAGCACGGCGAGGACGTCCTCGGCGACCTCGGGGGCGAAGTGCTCGGTGAAGCTGTCGAGGAAGACCACGACGGGACGGCCGTCGGTGTTCGCCGTGTCCGGCGGGTTCTTCCGGGCGGCGGCGCGGGCGGTGGTGCGGGCGAAAGCGGGGACACCGCGCCGGGCGTCGACGCCCGCACCGGCCAGAGCGACGTGCCGCAGCCCCGGCGTCCGCAGGAGAGCGTTGACCAGTCGGGGCGCCCGGGCGGCGAGCTTCGCCCACATCGGGAGCCGCCCCAGGGTGTAGTGCGAGCGGGGCCGCGGCCGGCAGCGGTACTTCTGGTGCAGGGCCTCGGCCTTGTACGCGGCCATGTCGATGCCGGTCGGGCAGTCCGAGGCGCAGCCCTTGCACCCCAGGCAGAGGTCCAGCGCATCGGCCACGGCAGGTGAGCGCCAGCCGCCGATCAGTTCGCCGTTGAGCATCTCCTGGAGCACACGGGCCCGGCCTCGGGTGGAGTCCTTCTCCTCGCGGGTGGCGGCGTAGGAGGGGCACATCACCGTGCCCGGTCCCCTCGCGACGGTGCGGCACTTGGCGACGCCGGTGCAGCGGTGCACGGCGGCGGAGAAGTCGCCGTCGTCGGCGGGGTAGAGCAGGGCGGGCGGCTGCTCGGGCGGCCGTGCCGTCGGCACGCGCAGATCCGCGTCGAGCGGGCGGGGGTCGATGAGCACACCCGGGTTGAGGATGCCGTCCGGGTCGAACACCGACTTGACCTCGGCGAAGAGGTCGAGCACGCGTCGCGAGTACACGCGCGGCAGCAGCTCGCCCCGGGCCCGGCCGTCACCGTGCTCGCCGGACAGGGTGCCGCCGTGCGCAGCGACCAGGTCCGCGGCATCGGTGAGAAAGCGACGGAAGGCGGCCGGGCCGTCGGGGCGGTCGAGAGGGAAGTCCAGCCGCACGTGGATGCAGCCCTCGCCGAAATGGCCGAAGGGCATGGCGGTCAGGCCGTGCTCGGCCAGCAGGGCGTCGAAGGCACGCAGATAGCCGCCGAGTTCGGCGGGCGGCACGGCAGCGTCCTCCCACCCTGCCCAGGCGGGGCGGCCCGACGGCGCGCGGCCGGCGAGTCCCCCGCCGTCCTCACGGATTCGCCAGAGCGCGGCCTGCTCGGCGGGATCGGCGACGATGCGGTGCCGCAGCGCGCAGGCGCCGGCCGCCAGTTTCGCGGCGCGTTCCAGGAGCTCGGCGCGGTCGTCCCCGGCGAGTTCGACGAGCAGCCAGGCGGCGCCGCGCGGCAGGTCGGGGACGGCGGCCGGGCCCTTGCGCTCGCGGACCACGTCCACAATGCGGGAGTCGAGCCCTTCGCAGGCGATCGGTCGATACGGCAGGACGAGGGCGGTGGCCTCGCCGGCCGTGGCGATGTCGGGGTAGCCAAGCGTCACCAGCACGCGGTGGGCGGGGGAACGTACCAGCCGCACGGTCGCTTCGGTGACGATGCCGAGAGTGCCCTCGCTGCCGACCAGCATGCGGGTGAGATCGAAATCGTTCTCGGGGAGGAGCTGGTGCAGGGCGTAGCCGGATATCTGACGGTGGAAGCGGCCGAGTTCGGTGCGGACCGGCTCCAGGGCGCGGGCGACGAGCGCCTTGAGTTCGCGCTGCTGGGTGGGGCAGCCGTCGGCAGTGTGCGTGTTGTCCAGGCGGCTGGTGCGCAGCACTTCGCCGGTGCCGGTGATCAGGGTGAGGGCTTCGACGTTCTCCGCGGTGCGGCCGTAGCCGAGGGCCCGGGACCCGCAGGCGTCGTTGCCGATCATTCCGCCGATGGTGCAGCGGGTGTGGGTCGAGGGGTCGGGGCCGAAGCGCAGTCCGTGCGGGGCGGCGGCGTGCTGCAGCGACGCGTGCACCACGCCGGGCCGGACGCGTGCGGTGCGGGCCTCGGGGTCGACGGCGAGAACGGCGTCGAGATGGCGGGAGAAGTCCAGCACGAGTCCGGGGCCGATGGCGTTCCCGGCGACGGAGGTACCGGCGCCGCGGGCGGTGACGCCGAGGCCGAGGACGCGGGCGGCATGGACGGCAGCGGCGACCTCGGCGTCGTCGCGCGGGAAGGCGACGGCGGCCGGCAGCACACGGTAGAGCGAGGCGTCGGAGGAGTAGGCGGCGCGGGTGGTGTCGTCGACGCGGACGTCGCGGAGCCCGGCGCGGAGAAGCCGGCGGCGCAGTGCGGCACCGGTGGGATGGGAGGGGCGCGGGTTAGTCACAGGTAACATGCTACATGTGACCCATCGCCGATACCTTCTCCCGTAGGATGGCGCCATGCCCGACACCCTGCGCACCGAGGAACGGATCGGCACACGCCGTACGCTCACCGACGAGGTCATCGAGAAGGTGCAGCAGATGGTCCGCTGCGGCGAACTGCGCGCAGGCAAGCTGTACTCGGTGTACCAGTTGGCCGAGGCGCTGGGCATCTCCCGCTCACCGGTACGCGACGGACTGCTGAAGCTGGAGGCGGCCGGGCTGGTCGGCTTCGAGCGCAACCGGGGCTTCCGCGTCACCGTGCCCTCTGCCCGGCAGATCGTGGAGATCTTCGCCATCCGCCTGGCACTGGAGCCAGCGGCCGCGGCCAGGGTCGCCGCCCGCCGCGACCCGGCGGTGGCGGAGCGGCTCCGGCAGACGATGGCAGCCATGGAGAAGGCGGCGGCCTCATGGGACGAACCGTCGTTCTGGGCCCACGACCAGGATTTCCACCACACGATCCTCACGGCTGCGGGCAACAGCCAGGCGGCCGCCGTGGTCCGCGACCTCCGGGAGAGGACCCGCCTCATCGGACCGGGCACCACGACGGCGGCCCGCTCCCTGCCCGCCGTCGCCGCGGAGCACCGCCCGGTGCTCGACGCCATTGCGGCAGGTGACGGGACGACGGCGGGCGCCCGCATGCGGGCCCATCTGGAAGCCACGGGCAGACTCCTGTCGGCCCAGACCGCGGCCGTCCCCTCGGACGACCCGGGCGTCGAAGCCCTCTGGAGAGACATCGTCGGATGACCCCGCGGCCACGGCAGCCGGGCACACGGTGGGGCGCCTGTCCGCTGCCGGCGCGGTTCGAGGGGAATGTCCGTCGACCGGGGTGAACGCCCGTGAGGGCCGGCCGCAGGGGACACGGCTGATCGTGCGCCGTGTCAGGTCCTTCCGACGGCACCTGAGGAGGCTGACCGTGTTCGAGGGGAAGACCGGCTGGGGCGACTGCGTCACCGCCACCGGCATCCGCCACACGCGGAGCATCGCCGGCTCCGGCCACGCCCGGTTCCCGGACGTGCCGGTACCGTCAACTCGCCTGCCAGCAAAGCGACACGCCATCGGCGGACGTACCTGACCAGGTCCTGTCAGGCACGCCCGCCGGTGTCCGTGGCGGTCAGGAACCGTCGGCGCCCTTCCCGCCGTTGTCGGAGGTGCCGGCGACCGGGCCCGTGGGCGACGGTTCCGCCGGGGCGCCGCCCAGGTAGGCGGCCTTCACCCGTGGGTCGTCGGCCAGCTCGGCCGCCGGGCCCTCCAGCGCGACCCGTCCGGTCTCCAGCACATACGCCCGGTCGGCGAGCCGCAGTGCTTGGCGGGCGTTCTGCTCGACCAGCAGCACGGCTGTGCCCTGCTCCCGGATCCGCCGCACGATCTTGAAGATGTTGCGGGTGAACAGCGGGGACAGACCGAGCGAGGGTTCGTCCAGGGCAAGGAACCGCGGCGCGTTCATCAGGGCTCTGCCGATCGCGAGCATCTGCTGCTCACCACCGGACAACGTGCCCGCGAGCTGGCCCTGCCGCTCGGCAAGGCGCGGGAAGAGCCCGTACACCTGCAGGCGCCGTTCCGCCAGTGCCGCGGGGTCCTTGCGGGACTGGTAGCCGCCCATCGTCAGGTTGCCGTCGACCTCCAGCGCGGCGAACACCTGGCGCCCTTCGGGGACGTGGCCGAAGCCCATGCCCACGATGTCGTGCGCCCTGCGGCGGGTGATGTCCTGACCGTCGAGGAGGACCGTGCCCGCCTTCGCCCGGTGCAGGCCGGTGAGGGTGCGCAGCAGCGTCGTCTTGCCGGCGCCGTTCGCGCCGAGGATCGCCACGATCTCCCCGGGTTCGACCCGCAGAGAGACCCCTGACAAGGCCTCGATCGCGCCGTAGGAGGCGTCCAGGCCGGTGACTTCGAGCAGTGCCATCTCACAGGCCCTTCGTGAGAGTCGGGGCGGTGGTGTCGTCCGGACCGGCGTCGAGGTCGCCGTCGGCAACCTCGTCGCCCTCGTCGTCCTCGTCGTCCTCGTCCACGCCGAGGTATGCCTCGATCACCCTGGGGTCCTGCTGGACCTCGTCCGGCGATCCCTCGGTGAGCTTGGCACCGGTCTCGATGACGATCACCCGCTTGCACAGGCCCATCACGAAGGCCATGTCGTGCTCGATGAGGACAACGGTGACACTCCGGTCCCGGATCCGGCCGATGAGTTCCATGAGGTCGGCCTTCTCACTGGGGTTCATACCGGCTGCGGGCTCGTCCAGCAGGAGCACCAGCGGGTTGCTCGCCAGCGCGCGTGCGATGTCCAGACGGCGCTGGTCGCCGTAGGACAGTTCGCGGGCGAACCGGGTGGCCTTGTCGGACAGGCCCACGAACTCAAGCCAGTAGCGGGCCTGCCGTCCGGCGCGCCGTTCCTCCCTGCGCTGAGCCGGCAGGCGCAGCAGCGAGGTCAGCACGCCGCTGTTCATCCGGGCTGTCATGCCGACGAGCACGTTCTCGACGACGCTCATGTCCGAGAACAGGCGCGCGCCCTGGAAGGTGCGGGCCATGCCGCGCTGTACGACCTGGTGAGGGCGTCGGCCGATCAGCGACTCACCGCCGAGGACGACCTTCCCGGCCGTGGGCCGCACCACACCGGTCACGCAGTTGAACACGGTGGTCTTGCCGGCGCCGTTGGGCCCGATGACGCCGAGGACCTCGCCGCGCCCGACGGTGATGTCCACATCGTTCAGCGCCAGCAGGCCACCGAACCGCATCGTCAGACCGCGTACGTCGAGCAGCGGTTCCCCGGGCGCCACCGGGACCTCGGGCAGCGGCGGTTCCTCGGCGGACGGTGCGAGCCGTGCCCCACGTCTGGTGCGCGCCGGCCACAGCCCCAGCGGCCGGACGAACATCAGCACGATGAGGACCACCGCGAACAGGAAGATCCGCCACTCGTCACCGATGCTCCGCAGTACTTCGGGCGTGCCCTGGACGACGAGCGCGCCGAGGAACACCCCGACGAGGCTGCCGCGCCCGCCGATCAGGACCACCAGCAGGATGAGCACCGAGGTGAGGAAAGTGAAGCTGGTGGGGCTGACGATGCCGATGTAGGTGGCGAAGAAGGCCCCGGCCACGCCCGCGATCACGCCGCCGACGACGTAGGCGAGCGCCTTGACCCGGATGGACGGCACGCCCACCGCCTCGGCGACCCGCTCGTCCTCGCGGACGCTCTCCCACGAGCGGCCGATCTTCGAGCGGGTGAGGCTGGTGGTGCCCAGCCCCACGACGACGGCGATCACGAGCACGAGGTAGTACATGCTCTGTGTGCCGGCAAACCCGTAGCCGAAGAGCACGGGGCGGAAGGGGAGGATGACGCCGTCCGGCCCGCCGGTGAACTCGAGGTTGTTGGCGGTCACCCGCACGATCTCGCCGAAGCCGAGGGTGACGATCGCCAGGTAGTCGCTGCGCAGCCGCAGTGTCGGGTAGCCGATGAGGTAGCCGCCGATGGCGGCGACGAGCATCGCGACCGGCAGTGTGAGCCACCAGTTGACGCCGTAGTTGCCGACGAGGATCGCGGTGGTGTAGCCGCCCACGGCGAAGAACGCCGAGTAGCCGAGGTCCAGCAGGCCCGCGTAGCCGACCACGACGTTGATGCCGAGGCCGAGAACGACGTACAGCAGCACCTTGACGCCGACGTCCGTCCAGTACTCGTCCGCGATGCCGGGGAAGGCGAGCAGTACGACGGCGAACACGGCAAGAGAGGGGATCTTCACGCGTGCCGATTCGAGCAGCCCGGTGAGTCCGCTGATTCCGCGCATGTCTGTCACACCCTTTCCGCGACGCGCTCGCCGAGGATCCCGCTCGGCCGTATGACGAGTACGCCGATGAGCACGCCGAAGACGACCACGTCGGTCCACCGCCCGGCCACGTAGCCGGTGGCGTAGGACTCCAGCAGTCCGATGAGGAAACCGCCCACCATGGCTCCGGGGATGTTGCCGATGCCGCCGAGGACGGCGGCGGTGAAGGCGCGCAGGCCGAGCAGGAAGCCCATCAGGAAGTTGACCTGGGGGTAGTACAGGGCGTACATGGTGCCCGCCGTGCCGGCGAGCCCGGCACCGATGACGAACGTCATCATGATCGTGCGCTCGACGTTCACTCCCATCAACCGCGCGGCGTCCTGGTCCATGGCAAGGACGCGCATGGCGGTCCCGGTGAACGTGCGCGTGACATAGAGGTACAGGCCGATCATCAACGCCAGGCTGACGCCGATGACACCCAGTTGCGCGTACGTCAGCCGCACACCGTCGGTCAGCCCGACCGCGTGCTCGGCGGAGAGGAAACCGATGTGCGGAACGCTCCTGAAGCCGGTTCCCTGCGACAGCGCCGTCCCGTACTCGACGGCGAGCGAGAGTCCGAGCGCGGAGACGAGCAGCGACAGCTTCGGGGCCTTGACGAGGGGGAGGTAGACGATGCGGGCGGAGACGCCGCCGAGTGCGGCGGCCGCCGCCGTGGCCGCGACGAGCGCGACCACGACGACCAGGCCGGACGGCAGACCGCTGCCCGTCAACAGGCTGAGCACGCCCGTGGCGAGGAAGGCTCCCACCATGAAGAAGTCGCCGTGGGCGAAGTTGAGGAGCCGGATGATGCCGTACACCATCGTGTAGCCCAGTGCGACCAGCGCGTAGAACGCTCCGACCGTCAGGCCGTTGAGGGTGTACTGGAGGAAGTCGTTCACGGTGTCCGTTCAGCCCTTCGCGTCGACCCAGTTGCCCGACTCGTCGAGCTTCTTGCCGGGAACGAACACGCCGCCCTCGACGACCGCGGTCACATAGACCGGATGCACACGGTCGCCCTTCTCGTCGAAGTTGATCGGGCCGGTGACGCCCGCGTAGTCCTTCGTGGCGTGCAGTGCCTCGGTGACCTTCTCCGAATCCGCTGATCCGGCCCGCGCGATGGCGTCCGCCAGCACGTTGACCGCGTCGTACTCGTACGGCGCGTACGGTCCGGGTTCGGTGCCGTACTCGCTCTTGTAGGCGGACACGAAGTCGGCGGTCGACTTGATGAAGTCCGGCAGCGGAGCGGTCGTGGTGGTGAATCCCTCGGCGGCCCTGCCGGCGGTCCTGATGACGGTCGGGTCCTGGTTGGCGTCACCGCCGATGATCGGGACGTCGATGCCCAGTTCGTCGGCCTGCTTGAGCAGCAGCCCCGCGTCGGCGTAGTAGCCGGTGAAGTAGATCGCCTGGGGCCTGGTGCTCTTGGCCTTGGTCAGGAAGGAGGTGAAGTCCTTGGCGCCGGGGGTGATGGCGTCGTAGAACACGGTCTTCGCGCCGAGCTTCCTGACGGTGTCCTTGGTGGCCTCGGCGAGGCCCTTCGAGTAGGCCGTGTTGTCGTGGATGACGGCGACGTTGTCCGCCTTCAGGTACTCCACCATGTACCTGGCGGCGAACTCCGACTGCTTGTCGTCGCGGCCGATGGTGCGGAAGACATGCTTCAGGCCCCGTTCGGTGATCTCCACATTGGTCGAGGCGTCGGCGATGAAGGGAATGCCGGCCCTGTCGGTGATCATCGTCTCGGGGATGACGGCGCCCGAGCAGTAGCCGCCCGCGACGGCCACGACCTTCTGTGTCAGCAGCTTCCGCATCGCGGCGGTACCGGTCTGCGCGTCGCAGGCGTCGTCGACCTGGACGATCTCGACCTTCCGGCCGCCGAGGAGGCCTTCCTTGTTGATCTTCTCCACCGCGAGCTTGGCGGCGTTGACGATGTCCGTGCCGGCGGCCGCGGAGTCACCCGACAGCGGCGCGCTCACACCGATCCTGATCGGTCCGCTGCCGTCGTCACCCCCCGACGAGCCGTTGCCGCCGCAGGCGGAGAGCAGCGCGACACCGGTCAGTGCGATGCCCGCACCAAGGCGTCTGGTCAGATTTTCCATTCTTGACTCCTGTTGAAGGTTCCGACCGCGAGCACGGCTCCACGGAGCTGTTGCTCGCCGACCCGGAAAATGAATGTGCTGGAGTACGGAGACCGCATTGAATTCAGAACCATCCCCGTTGAATCTTCATGTGCGCCTGCAGGCTGAATCCTCCGGAATTCCCATTGCGCAAATCGATCAACAGATTTGCCCCTGTCACGGGCCAATCTCCGAGAGCGTCGGCAACGCCATCCGACCAGGGGCGCCTTCACAAAGCGCAGTAGTACGGCAGTTCTGACCGGGAAGAAAAGGAATTCTCACTCGTCAGGGTCTTCACATCGCAGAGTCCGCCTCGATCCGTTCCCGGCACCGGAAACAGCACCGAGCCGGGTGGTATCCGTGGACGCCGCCAGGGCAGCGGCCGTGACGAGCGCGATCCGACGTTGGGGACCACCGGGTCGGGCACGGCAGCAGATGCGTGAAGGGTCGGGCCCCGGGTCTCCGGAGCCCACCGCATCGGGACGACGGCCCCGGGAGCATGACGGCCGGCGTGGGCGGGGACTGGGTGACAGCTTCCTTCCGTGGCGCCTCACGCGGGTTCCGGTGGTTCGGCGGTTCGGATCGCGTTGGCGCCCTGGGCCCCTCCACCACGGCCGGTCACCCGCATCCGCGGTGAAGGGAGATCACAGGGGCAGCCGCACCCCGGCGCCGCGCCCGAGCGCACGGTGCATGATCGCGTGGCCCACCGCGATGTCGCAGACGGCCATGCCGATGTTGCTGTTGACGATGATCTCTTCGGCCCTCTCACGGCCGGGCTTCACCCCGGCCAGCACCTCACCGGTCTCGGCGGCAACCTCGGGCAGGCCGTCGGGGAAGTACCCCATCGACGCGAACAACTGGTGTTCCTCGATGCTGTCGACGATGTACTTGTCGGCGCGCAGGGCGGTGCGGGGATCCCAGAAGGTGTTCAGGTCGCACGGCAGGATGGTCTGGCCGGCGGTCACCCACTCGTCCTTCACCACCGCGAGCGGCTCCCGCAGGATGACCGTCGCGGAGCTGAGCACCTCTGCGCTCTTGGTGACCGCCTCGGGCGACTCGCCCATGACGATACGCAGATCCAGTTCCGGCTGGAGCATGGCGATCAAGGCGTCCGCGGCGGCCTTGTCGGTGTCGTAGACGTAGACGTTCTTCAGCCTGGGCAGCGCCAGGGCCGCGTAGCGGACATGCTCTACTCCCTGCACGCCGCAACCGAACATCCCGAAGGTGGTGGCGTCGGGGTGCAGCGCCGCGGCGGCCAGCACCGTCACCGCGGGGGTACGCATCGCGGTCAGCCAGGCCGAGTCCATCACGGCCATCGGCACACCGGTGTCCACGTCGTTGAGCACGAGCAGCCCCGTGGTCTGCGGAAGGCCGAACGTGCGCGGGTTGTCCGGGTAGCACTCGATCCACTTCATGCCCACGATGCCCGGCCCTGGCAGGTAGGCCGGCATGGCGTGGTAGAAGACGTTGTCGTACGGGTGGACACCGATCTTGGCGGGCATCTCGTAACGGCGATGCCCGTGCTCGACCAGGGCCTGGCGGGTCAGCTCCAGGATGTCCTCCCGCGTCAGTGCCAGGCCTTCGACATCCTGCCGGGTCAGATAGAGCAGCTCCGAGCCGATCTTCAGCTGGTCTGCGACACACCGTCGGTCAGTGGGGACGGTCATGAGGCTCCTTCGACTCTCGTCCTCACCCCGGCGGCGGGCGCCGTCCGAGGTGCTGGGAAGTCTCCGGCCGACCGGCCCCCGTCGGCTTCGCCACGTGTGAGGAACTCCCCCGGCGCTCTTCCTCTCCTCGTAGGAAAGCCGGGATGCCGCTGTCGAGGAGGCGCTGCAGTTTCAGCCCCAGGTGCAAGGTCAGCCGGTCACGGCCGTTCTTCAGGTCCCACCCGGTCCTGTTCTCCACCTGGGCCAGCCGGTAGTAGAGCGTGGTGCGGTGGATCATCAGCTGCTCGGACGCGGCCGAGGTGTCCCCGGCGGCGTCCAGGAACACCTCTGCGGTGCGGGCCAGGGAATCCGTACGTCCATGGGCGCTGAGTTCAGCGATCTCCGGCGGTACGACGATGTCGGGAGAATCCACCGCGGCAAGCATGAGCGGGCCGTAGACGCCGGTATCCCGCCAGGACAGCACCGGGGCGAACTCCGGCAACTCGGCAGCGGCGAACACGGCCAGCACAGCCTGACGCAACAGGTCGGGAGCTCGATCAAGTCGGCCGGCGTTGCTCAACCCGACGAAGGCCCCACTCCCCGTGCCCCGCCCCCGCGCTCCCCTCCGGACCGCCTCGGCCAACCGCGCCGCTTCGCGTTCCACCTTGTTTCGGCCGGCGACGAGGACGACACCGTGATCCTCCACCACACTGGCGAGTGCTCGGACGGCCGACTCCTCGCGGCCGCCCCGACCGGTCGCCTCGTCGATCGACTCCGCAACCACCTCGGGGTCCGTGGTCGCGTCAGCCACGATGACCACGATCTCGTCCTCGGCGCCGACGAGCCCCTGGCTGACCATGTCCCCCGCGGCACGAGCGGAGTCCTCGGCTCCACGCAGGAGATCGGCCGCCAACGCCCGGCGCTGCCTCTCCTCCCCGGCCACCTGCAGCGACCGTTCCCGCAGCCGCCCCGACAACTGGACCACGCACTCCCCCACCACCTCGTCGAAGCGCTCCGCGTGATCACCGATCAGCCACACGTAGCCGAGCAGCCGTCCACGATCACGGATTGGATAGCATCGCCGGGCCTTGAGCCCGAGCGAGGGGCTGGCAGGAATCGACACGGGCTTGTCAGAGGTGGCGATGCCGAAGCTGTTGAGATACTCCGCGACGCGGGCCGGCAAACGCCGGGAGAGCACCACCTCGACACGGAGCCTGTCCTCGTCGCCGAAGTGACGGCTGCAGGCGACGAGGCTGCCGCGCTCGTCGTCCAGGGCGACCGACCGGTGGATCCGCGTGGCGAGCGAGTCGACCAGCTGCTGGATCGCGTCAGCGTATGGCAAGATCACTGCGGCTCCTGCGGCTGATGAGCTTCGTGCACAGTCAATGCATCCTTCAAATTTACTGGCTGCGGCTCGTCAAGGTGCCGCGGGGTTCGAGAGGACAGGCCGGTGCCCGCGGTGAAGCCGTCGGGGCTGCCGGGCCGGTACCGGAGGCGTTCGAGCCGGTTGCGGACGAGGGCTTCGAGCCGGTCGAGAGCGAGGACGGCGAGTCCGGCCGGGCCGCGCTCGACGTGTGCCCGTACCCACTCGACGGGGTTGAGGTCGGGCGCGTGGGCGGGCAGCGGGAACACGGACAGCCACTCGCACCCGGCGCTCAGCGCACGCACGGCACAACCTGCGGCACACCGTCCCGACGTGGTTGGCCGGAGCAGGAGTTCCGGTCCGCGTCCCGCGCAGGATCGCCGGCCACGGACCGCTGACCACCGTCCGGCGCCACCCGCACCCGGACGTGTACGAGCGCACACGACCGCTGGCGCGTCGCCCTCGGCGCATCCGAGCGTGTTGCGCGCCCCGCGGTCCCTGCCGAGCCCGATGCTCGTCACGCGCCGGTGCCGGACAGGGCCAGCGGCCCCCGAGAACGACCGAGGGCCGGCTCCGGAATCCTCCGAAGCCGACCCTCAACCGCGACTCTTTCGAGTCGGGACGACAGGATTTGAACCTGCGACCCCTTGACCCCCAGTCAAGTGCGCTACCAAGCTGCGCCACGTCCCGATACGTCTCGCACGGTGCACCCGCGCGATCACGCAGGTAAACCCTACCGCACGGGAACGTGTGCCCTCACCGGAGCACCGACGTTGGCGCGTGCCGCGCGCTGGGGGTCCCGCTGGGGGCAGGGGTCGTGTCATCGCCGGTCCGGCGGCCGGCGTTCGGGCGCCTTTCGGCGGCAGGGCGACGGCAGGCACGCGGCCCTCCAGGGCCGTCCGGTGAGCGGCGGGGCGTGATGTCCGCGGCGGTGCGGGAACGAGGGGGTGCGACGGTGTGTCCGGTCCGCGGGGCCCGAACCGCACACACTGTCCACGGCGGGAGCGGGTGGATCCCGGTTAGGTTCGCCCCATGAACCACGCCTTCGCCCTGCACATCCCCGACGCCGCTCTCGACGCCGAACCGCTCGACCCGGCACAGATCGTCTCCGGCACGCCCGAGGTGACCGGGAAGGTGGTGGGGGAGTCGGCGGACGGCCGGCAGATCCGCGGCATCTGGCAGATCACGCCCGGCGTGGTGACCGACACCGAGGCGGACGAGGTCTTCGTCGTCGTCAGCGGGTCGGCGACGGTCGAGGTCGAGGGCGGGCCCACGCTGCACGTCGGCCCCGGGGACATGGCGGTCCTGCGCGCGGGCGACCGCACGACGTGGACGGTGCACGAGACGCTCCGCAAGGCGTATGTGATCAACCAGTGAGCGGAGGGGCAACGGCAACGGCGCCCCGCACCCCGGATCATGCGTGGCGGGCTCTGACCGGCCCGGTCGAGGAGGGCACCCCGTACGGCACGGCCCTCGACGACGCCGTGCACAGCGCCGCGGCGGTGGGCGCGACGGCGCGCTCGGCGGCCCAGGGCACGTGGGTCAGCCTCGGGCCGTGAGCGTGAGCAGGGGCACCCCCGCCGCCAGCGCGTCGGCGACGCGTCGCGGCGGGACGTCCAGCGGGCCCGAGGCGCGGGCCAGGAGCGGGAGTTCGACCTGGACCCCGCCGCCCCGGGTCAGGTTCACCGGGTTCCTGGCATGCAGCCCGCGCAACGCCACCGGGATCGCGCCGAGGTCCGTGACCGTCCGGAACTCCGGGCGCAGCGTGCGCAGTGCGTAGGCGAGCCGGCGCGCCGCGGACCGGTTGCGACCGCCGAGGAACACGGTGCGCGGCGCGCTGCTGCGCAGATGGCCGTGGAGGGACACGGTGACCGAGACGTGCGCCAGGAACGCCTGCAGCAGCTCGCAGTGGCCGACCGCCATGCGGGGGGAGGGCAGGTGCACCGGGTCGCGGACGCCGGGCTGCCTGAAGACCAGGCTGGTGGCACCGCAGCGCTCGGCCACCGACTCCGCGAGTTCGCCCGTCCCGCCTTCGTTGTCGGCGTGCAGAGCCAGCAGCCCGGTCGTGCCGCGCCGGGTCAGTGTCACCGCGAACGGGACGCCCTCGATCTCCACGTACTCGGTCCGCCCGCTCATCCCGGCCTCCTCGGCCCGCCGTTCCGGCCCGGCGCCGCCCCGTCCGCCACGCGGGTGACGGGTGCCGCCGCCCGGATCACGGACGGCGGCCCGGGCTCCGCGGGTGGGGGTACGGCGTGGTCGCGCAGTACGGACCGGCAGGCCCCGCGGGCGTCCGGGCGCTGTCCGCGGTGGGGGCCGGCGGACGGGCGGTGCCCGTGCCGCGGCGGGGGGCCGGCCGCGGCGCCCGCCGCCCGATCGGCGCAGGTCCCGCCCGGGCCCGCCCGGCGCACGCTCTCGCGGAGGAGGAAGAGAAGGCCCATGAGCCGGCTCCTCCCGGGGGTCGTGACGGCTCTCCGCCGGATGCTCGACGGATTTGTCAGGACAAGAATGGCAGCGCTGGGCCCGGTGTGTCATCGTGCCGCGCCCGCCCCGTGCCGGCACGTCCCGCGACGGCGGGCCCGGGACGGCGTGTCCCGTCCGGCGCCGCGCCGTGCGGCGTACCCGGGGACGATCGGCGGGCCGCCGCACGACCGGGGGACGGCCGGACCGCGCAACGGCCCGGCCGCCACAACGGCCCGCGGCGCGTACGCGGGCGGGCGGAATCGTCCGGCCGGAGGAGATCACCGCCCGCGTCCTCGCCGTGCGGCCGGACCGGGACGGCCCGGCCGCCGGCCGGGTGATGGACTGGGGCGGGCGTGTCCCGGCGGTCCCGGTGCGACGCCCCTGGAGAACCGTCCGCACCCGCGCGTCCAAGGAGCAGCATGCGTATCGGAATCCTCGGCCTCGGCCGGATCGGCGCCTTCCACGCCGCCACCCTCGCCAGGCTCGAAGCCGTCGAGTCGCTCGTCGTCACGGACCCGCTCACCGACGCGGCCAGGGCCGCGGGCGAGCGCTTCGGTGCCGAGGTCGTGGACACGCCCGGGGCCCTGCTGGCGTCCGGTGTGGACGGCATCGTCGTGGCCGCGGCGACCGATGCGCACCCGGCGCTGATCCGGGCGGGCGTCGACGCGGGCGTGCCCGTGTTCTGCGAGAAGCCCGTGGCCCGCACCATGGCCGGGGGCGCGGAGCTGCTGAAGGCCGTCCAGGATCGCGGGGTGGCGGTCCAGATCGGCTACAACCGCCGCTTCGACGCCGGGTTCCGCGCCGCCCGCGCCGCCGTGCGCGCCGGTGAACTGGGCACGCTGCACACCGTGCGGTCCACGACGCTCGATCCGGCGCCACCGCCCGCGGCGTACATCGCCGCGTCCGGCGGGATCTTCCGCGACTGCGCTGTGCACGACTTCGACAGCATCCGCTGGGTGACCGGGCGCGAGGTCGCCGAGGTGTACGCCGTCGGCGGCAACCGGGGCGCCGGCTACATCGCCGAGGCGGGCGACGCCGACACCACCGGCGCGCTCCTCACCCTGGACGACGGCACCCTCGCGGTGGTGTCCAACTCGCGGCACAACGGGCGTGGTTACGACGTCCGCTTGGAGCTGCACGGGTTCGCCGACTCCCTCGCCGTCGGCCTCGACGACGGGCTGCCGCTGCGCTCGGCCGAAGCGGGTACCTCGTTCCCGGCCGGCCCGCCGCACGCGTACTTCCTGGACCGCTTCGCCGCCGCCTACCGTGCCGAACTCGCCGTCTTCACCGAGGTCGTCGCCGGCACCCGCCCCTCCCCGTGCACCGTGGAGGACGCCCTGGAGGCGGGCTGGATCGCCGAGGCCTGCACGCGGTCGCTGCACGAGCACCGGCCGGTGACACCGGCGGAGGTGCGGTCGCGCTGACTACCGCGCGGGGGCGGTGCGGGCGTGCAGGTGGCCGTCGAGGGGGTGGGCGGGCGGCACGGCGGGCAGCACCGTGACGAGGTCGTACCCGCAGGCGCGGGCGACCCGGCAGGAGGCCGCGTTGTCCACCTGGTGCACCAGTTCCAGGCGGGCCGGCCCCTCGGCGCCGAAGGCGTCGAAGGCCCACACGGTGAGCGCCCGCAGCGCCCGGGAGGCGACGTGCCGGCCGCGTGCGGGGGCGGCCGTCCAGTAGCCGACCTCGGCGACGGGCAGACCGGGGGTGCCGTACTTGAGGACGACGTGCCCGACCAGGTGGCCGCGCGCGCCGCCGGTGGGAGGCTCCGTCACGGCGAACGCGAACCGGTGGCCCGTCTCCCGGCCGTGGATCTGCTCTTGCAGCCAGCGCTCCGCGCTCGTCCCGTCCTCCACGGGGAAGCCGGTCCAGCGGCGCAGGGCGTCGTCCCGGCCGAGCGCGGCCAGGTCTGCGGCGTCCGCGAGGCACCAGGGGCGCAGGAGGAGAGCGGGAGCGGTGGAGGTGGCGGGCGCCTCCAGGCGTACGGCGGGCAGGTCCATGGCAGGAGCGTACGCGGCTCCGGGGCCGGTGCCGTGCCCGGGAAGGACCGCCCGGTAGGTCGCGGCTTCCGGTGGGGGTGCGCCGCGGGGCGGAGCGCGACGCACCTCCCGGTGGGCCCCGGGGCGGGCGGTGCCTCGGCGGGGTGCCGGGTCCGGCGGCGCGGGCCGGCGGGCCCGCCCGGGTGTCCGCGGTCCGTCCGGTGACCGCACGGGGTCACTGGAAGACCGCCAGCGGGCGCTCCACGATCGTCTCCCTGGTGTCCGGGTCCCAACTCGTCACCTTCCCCAGGCAGTGGGCGCGGAAGACGCCCTTGGGGAGCTGCTTGTCGGGGCGGCGCAGGCCGTCGCGGCGCAGGACCACCAGCACGTGGGCGCGCGGCGGGCCGCCGCCGTACGGGGCCCGCATCACCAGCGTCTCGCCATCGCCGTCCTCCGCCTTGAACTGCCCCTCGATCATGACGAAGGCGCCGAGGTCGGTGAGAGCGACGTCGACGGCTTCGCCGGCCTGGATGCGTCCGGCGAAGCGGCTGATCAGCCGCCTGTTGGGGACGAGGGTGCCTTCGCCCATGTCCACCTCCACGAGGGCGTCCGCCCGTTTGAAGGCGGACATGAGCATGCCGATGACGGAGATCGGCTCCTTCTCCTCGACGTACTTGACGAACATGTCCTGACCGCTCTTGCCGTGCGCGCCGCTCCCGGACAGGAACGGCAGCCAGGCCAGCCAGCCGAAGGTGCGGCTGCGCCGCTCCTCCACCTCCTGCCTCAGCGCCGCCCGCTGGCTGCCCAGCTTGTACTGGTCGATGACGGCCTCGTTGTCCAGGTACAGCGGGCTGTACCGGTCCACCGCCCAGTCACCCTCCGGCGCTGACCGGCCCACCAGCCGCCACGTCGCGAGCCCGGCGAGCGTCAGCAGACCGGCGGCTCCCAGCAGCCACCACACCATCCAGCCCCAGTGCGCACTCCACCACGCGCCCTCAGTGACAGCCACGGATCTCCTTGAACGCAGCGGACAGGGACGTCGCGTGCCCGTCGACCATGCGCCCACCGGTCAGCGACGCGACCTGGCGCAGCTCGGCGGCGTCGGCCCCGCCGAACCGGACCGGGTAGGTGGGCACGGCTCGGGCGGCGGCCGGGCGGGCGCGGTACCGCTCGGCGAACGCGGCGGGGCCGAGGCCCGCGTTGTTCTCGCCGTCGGTCATCAGCACGATGGACACGGTGCGCGCCGGGTCGTCCCGCACCGCCTGCTGGGCTCGGCGGTACCCGTGGTCGAGAGCGGACCAGATCGCGGTCGAGCCGTCGTATCCGCCCCCGGCGACGTACTCCTCCAGCGCCTCCAGGTCCCGCGGGCCGCGTACGGTGACCGTCCGCTCGTCGAGAGGACGGCCGCCGAAGCGCACGACGGTGAGGCGCTCCCCCAGGTGGAAGCGGACGAACTTGGCCGTCGACGAGGTGTCCGCGCCGCTGAGGGAGGCGAAGGCCGCCCTCAGGGCGTCGGTGCGGGCTCCGCGCATGGAGCCGGAGAAGTCCAGCAGGAAGATCACCTGATCGGCGGTGCCTGCTCCCGGGTCTCCGTAGTCGGCCAGCAGCCGGTCCAGGACGGCCGGATCGTCGGGGAAGTACAGGGCGTTGCCGACGGGCGAGGCAAGCCGGTCGTCCCGCCGCACGGCTGTACTGACGGGCCTGCGCAGCGTCTCCCGCATGATCTCGCGCTGGTGGCCGGCCGCGGTGAGCCATCCGACGACCTTGTCGTAGGCGGCGCGGCGAGCGGTGTCGAGGAGCAGCAGCGGGTAGTCGGAGAGCACCATGCCGTCGGCCGGGTGGACGATCTCCAGCGGCTGGGCGAGCCGTCCCGAGGCGTTCAGCCGGAGCAGCGCGGACTCGTAGGTGATCAGCGCGTTGGTGCGGCCGGGATGTGCGGCGAAGTCGTCCAGGAGGGCGCTGGAGGTGCCGGCGGTGAGCGCCTGCCCGGAGCGGAAGCCGCGCAGCCGGTCGCAGCCGACGTCCTGCGGGCGCAGCGCGCCGCCTGTGCCGGACGCGGCGGTCGCCACGCCGACCAGGGCGGCGAGGCCGCTGTTGGTGTGCCGCGGGTCGGCCATACCGAAGCGGACGGTGCCGGTGGCGGCGGCGTCGGCGATGTCCGCCCAGGACAGACGCCTGCCGGGTACGCCGGCGTGCAGCCGCCGGGCGACATCGGGGGTGAGGCCGACGACGACCGGGGACCGCATGATCGAGGTGCTCTGCACGGCGGGGGGCGGCGAGCCCGCGCCGCCCCGGCCCTTGAGGCGGAGTCTGAGGTAGCGGTCGGACGAGAGCCAGGCCAGGTCGTAGGAGTGGCGGCCGGTGACGAGCGTGTCGGAGGCGTCGTTGGTGGGCCGGTAGTGCATCGCCAGCCGGACGCCGGTGTCCTCGCGCAGCCGCGTCAGCACCGGCTCCATGTCGGCCAATTCGTCACTGGCGAGGACGTGCAGGGTGGTGGTCCCGCCGCCGTCGCCGGAGCAGGCGGTGAGGGAGGCGAACACCGCGACGAGGACCAGGCACAGCGCGAGGGGCGGGGACCGGCGTGCGCTCACGAGGCCTCCCCGTCGGCGGTCGCCGGCCCCGGGAGCGGGTCGCAGCCACCGACGACCTCAACCATCCGTTCGAACAGGTCGAGGCGGGGCAGCACCGCCTTGGTGTCGTCGGCGGACAGCGTCGGCACCTGGACGTGCCGGGCCCTGAGATGGTCCTCCAACGTGCCGTGCCCGTCCCCGCGGCCCTGCTCGCGTACCCGGAAACCGAGTTCCCTGGCCCGTTCGCGCAGCGCGCCGTCGCCGGACATCAGCTCGCCGAGCCGCTCGCCCCGCGCGGTCAGCGCGATGAACCGCGGCTCGGTGAAGAAGCGGGTCGAGGGGTAGAGCAGGACGCGTTCGGCGTCGACCCGGCCGGTCCTGGCCGTGGCCCGGATCTGGTGGGCGAGGAACTGGTGCTCGTAGATGACCGCGACGGGGGCGATGCTCTTGCCCTCGGCGGACACGTACGTCTCGTTCTTCTCGGAGGCCGGCATGCCCTGGTCGTTCAGGAGCATCGTGATGTCGCGGCCGAACTCCTCGGCTGCGGCGGGCGTCTGCGGTATCTCGCCCTTCCCGCGGTCCTTGCCCACGGTGTGGTCGACGTAGGACACCAGGCCGAGGTAGGTGCCCGCGGAGTTGGACTCGCAGATGTCGGAGGTCTGGGCGAGCACCCGGTTGTCGTTGTGCAGGCCGTGGTCCTCGATGCCGAGGTCCTTCCAGCGCCTGCCCGCGGCGGTGGCGTCGAGGAACTTCCTCATGTCGAGCCGGTAGTACAGCGTCGGCGTGCCGGGGGAGGCGGCCGGCATCGGGGTGGCGATGCCGGCGTCCGTCAGTGTCTCGGCGTACTCACGGTAGGTGCCGAGCACGATCGGGCTGACGAAGGGCCGGTACGCCGTCGCGGGGCGTCCTTCGGCGGCACGGCGGCGGGCGATGCTGTCGGCCGCGGGCTGTCCCGAGGGGAAGACGACGTCGAAGCCGGTGTAGGTCCGGTGGGCGATGTCGCGCGAGCCCATCCGGGTGAGGTGCACCCGGATGCCGTGTCGCATCAGCAGCCGCCGGACCTCGGGATCCTCGAAGTAGTCAGACTTGGAGCCCATCGCGGCCTCGACGGTCACGACGCGCTGGAACGGCAGCGCGACACGCTCGGTGGCCACGACGGGCCCGCCGCAGACGACGACGGCCAGGGCCGCGGCCAGCGGCAGTAACCGCCGCCATGGATGCCGGGGCGGCGCGGGCGCGGGCCCGGCCATCCTCAGTCGTGGTTCCCGGCGGTGAGGGGGTCTGTGGGTCTCTGGTGTGGCCACCCGGTTCTCCTGCGGTAGCGGGGCAGGATCGTCGGATCGCCGGATGGCTGCCGGGGGAACGGCCGGCCAACGGCCACCGGAGCGGAGATGAAGGTGTGGTGGCCATTTGCGGAACGAGTTCCTCAGGCCCCGCAGGAGCGCAGGAACCTCCTGGTGCGTGCGGCGATCGGCAGCGGCCGGTCGGGGGCGCAGGGGTACATGTCCTGCTCGACGATGGCGAACAGTTCCACTCCCAGCGCCTGGGCCGCGGTCAGGACGGGTTCCAGCGCCGGCACCCCGGAGGGCGGTTCGCACATCACGCCGCGCGCCACGGCGGGCCCGAAGGCGATCCCGTTCTTCACCACGTCGGCGAGGATCTCCGGGTCGACCTGCTTGAGGTGCAGGTAGCCGATGCGCTCGCCGTAGGTCTCGATCAGCTTGACGCTGTCGCCGCCGCAGTAGGCGTAGTGCCCGGTGTCCAGGCAGAGGTTGACCAGGTCGGAGTCGGTGGAGTCGAGGAAGCGCTCGACGTGGGTCCCGGTGTCGAGGTGGGTGTCGGCGTGCGGGTGGACGACGATGTCCAGGCCGTAGGCCTCCCTGACGCGGTGGGCGAGGCGCTCGGTGCCCCGGGTGAGGTGGGCCCACTGCTCGGCCGTCAGCTCCGGTGGCTCCAGGATCCGGGCGGTCCTGTCGTCGCGCCAGAAGGAGGGGATGACGACGAGGTGCCGGGCACCCATGGCGCGGGTGAGGGCGGCGACCCGGCGCACGTGTTCCCAGGTGGACTCCCACACCGACGGTCCGCGGTGCAGGCCGGTGAAGACCGTGCCGGCGGAGACCTTCAGGCCCCGGCGGGCCACCTCGTCGGCGAGCCGGGCGGGGTCGGTGGGCAGGTAGCCGTGGGGTCCGAGTTCGATCCACTCGTAGCCGGCCTCGGCGACCTCGTCCAGGAAGCGGTCCCAGGGCACCTGCCGCGGGTCGTCGGGGAACCAGACGCCCCAGGAGTCGGGGGCGGAGCCGACCCGGATTCGGTCGAGGGCAGCGGGCATGTCAGGGCGTTCCTTCCTCGGTGCGCGTCGTCACCGGCGCTGAGAGGTCCCCCTCGGGGTGTTCCTCGGCGCCGGCGTGGTGGACCTGGGCCAGTTCGTGCTCGAGGGCGGCGAGGTCGGCTCCGCCGGCCATGTGGTGCGTCAGCTCCTGAAGGCTCACCTCGCTGCGGTCGGCGGAGAGTTCGAGGGTACCGAGACGCAGCACGCTGAAGTGATCCCCGACCAGGTGGGCGTGGTGCGGGTTGTGGGTGACGAGGACGACGCCGAGGCCGCGGTCGCGGGCGGCGGCGATGTACTTGAGCACCACGCCGGACTGCTTGACGCCGAGGGCTGCGGTGGGTTCGTCCAGGACGAGGACGCGGGCGCCGAAGTGGACGGCGCGGGCGATGGCGACGCACTGGCGCTGGCCGCCGGAGAGGGTGCCGACGGGCTGTTCGAGGTCGTCGAGGACGATGCCCATGCCGCGCAGTTCGCGGTCGGCCGTCCTCTTCATCGCCGCGATGTCCAGGCGGCGGAAGGGCCGGGGGCCCTTGGTCGTCTCGGAGCCGAGGAAGAAGTTGCGCCACACCGGCATCAGCGGGACGGTCGCCAGGTCCTGGTAGACGGCGGCAATGCCCCGGTCGAGGGCGTCGCGGGGGCTGCGGAAGCGCACCGGGGCGCCATCGACGAGGAAGGTGCCCTCGGTGTGCCGGTGCAGCCCCGAGACGATCTTGATGAGGGTGGATTTGCCGGCGCCGTTGTCGCCGAGGACGCACGTGACCCGGCCGGGGCGGACGGCGAGGTCGACGCCGTACAGGGCGCGGACGGCGCCGTAGGACTTGCCGGCGCCCCGCAGTTCGGCCAGGGGTGCCGGGCCCGGTGGGGGTGTGCTCCCGGCCGCGCCGTGCGTGCCGATGGCGTCGGTGGTCATGGCGTCACCTCCGGGTGGCCGTGCGCCGGACGTACAGGTTGACGAGGACGGCGCCCAGGAGCATCGCGCCGAGGAAGGCCTTGAACCAGTCGGGGTTCCAGCCGGCGTAGACGATGCCCTGGTTCACCAGGCCGAACATGAAGGCGCCGAAGACCGGGCCGACGGCGGAGCCCTGGCCGCCGGTGAGCAGGCAGCCGCCGATGACGGCCGCGGCGATGTAGATCAGCTCCTGGCCGACGCCCTCGCCGGACTGGACGGTGCGGAAGGAGAACAGGTTGTGCATGCCGACGAACCAGGCGCCGAAGCCGACCGCCGTGAACAGGATGATCTTGGTGCGGTCCACCGGGACGCCGACGGCGCGGGCGGACTCCCGGGCGCCGCCGACCGCGAAGACCCAGTTGCCGAACCGGGTGCGCAGCAGCACCCAGGTGGCCAGCGCCGCGAAGAGCAGCCACCACACCACGGTGATCTTCACCCGGACCCCGCCGACGGCGAACGACGAGGCGAAGATCTGCCGGGCCAGGCCGAAACCGTCCATGTCGCTGATGTCGTCGGTGGCGACGTTACCGGTGACGAGCTTGGTCACGGCGAGGTTGACGCCCTGGAGGATCAGGAAGGTGCCGAGGGTGACCAGGAAGCTGGGCAGCCCGGTCCTGACCACCATCCAGCCGTTGAGGGCACCGATCGCCAGCGACACGAGCAGGGCGGCGGCGACGCCGGTCCAGACGTTCACCGTCAGCTGGTAGCTCAGCATGCTCGCGGTGAGCGCCGAGGTGATCACGGCGACGCCGGAGGACAGGTCGAACTCGCCGCCGATCATCAGCAGGGCCACGGGCAGGGCCATGATGCCGATGGTCGACGACTGGTAGAGGATCGTGGCCATCGCGCCGGCCTGGCGGACGGCCGGGGCCGCCACGAGGAAGAAGACGAGGACCGCCACGGCTCCGAGGAGGACGCCGACCTCGGGCCGGGCCAGCAGGGCGACCGCCGTGGAGCGCTTCCGGGCCCGGCCGTCCGCGCCGTCGCCCGGTACCGGTGCGCCCTGGGCCGGCGGGGCCTGACGGGCCGTACTGCTCACCGGGTGCCCTTCGCGGCGAAGGCGTCGATCTCGTCGACGTTCCCCTTGTCGACGAAGGCCGGGCCGGTCAGCACCGGCTGCTCGCCGCCGCCCAGGTAGTTGCCGTTGGTCCGGTACAGCCAGAGGGCGTCGACCGCCAGGTAGCCCTGGAGCCAGGGCTGCTGGTCGACGGCGAATTCGATGCTGCCCCCGGCGATCGCGCCGGTCAGTTCCTTGTTCAGGTCGAAGGTCGCCACCTTCGCGCTGCTGCCCGCCTCGGAGACCGACTGGGTGGCGGTCATCGCGATCGGGGCGCCGAGCGCGATGACGTGGTCGATCGAGGGGTCCTGCTTGAGCTTGGCGGTGACGGTCGCCTTGACCGACGGCATGTCGGCGCCGTTGACGTAGAGGTTCTCGACGGATCCGGAGAACGTCCCGCGCACACCGTCGCAGCGCTGGGTGAGGCCGATGTTGCCCTGCTCCTGGATGACGCAGACGGCGTTCTTCGCGCCGGCCCGGTTCAGCCGGCTGCCGAGGGCCCGGCCGGCCACGGTCTCGTCCTGGCCGAAGAACTCCAGCAGACCGAGCTTCTTCCATTCGCTCAGCCCGGAGTTGAGGCCGACCACGGGGATGCCGGCCTTCCGGGCCGTGCCGAGGACGTCCTTCAGGGCGTCGGGCTTGGCCAGGGTGAGCGCGATGCCGTCGACCTTCTGGTCCACGGCGTTCTGGACCAGGTTCGCCTGGCCGCCCGCGTTCGGGTCGGCGGAGTAGACCAGTCTGATGTTGTCCTTGGCCGCGGCGGCCTCGGCGCCCTTGCGGACGATGTCCCAGAAGGTGTCGCCGGGCGACTGGTGCGTGACCAGGGCGACGGTCATGCGGGGCGTGGTGGCCTTGCCCGCGGAGGCGCCCGCACCGCCCTCCTCGGACTTCCTGCCACCGGAACCGCTGGAGCAGCCGGCCAGGGTCAGGACCGCCGCGGCGGCGAGGGCGAGCGCGGGGGCGAGTCCGCGGGGACGTGCGGGACGGGCAGAGCGATCCATCTCTCCGGCACCTCACTGTGCGACGGGGGCAAGGGTGGAATCGCGGCGGGTGGGGACCGCCGCGGCCGTGCTGGTGCGCTGGGACCGGATCCAAGCTCTTGGCATGCCCACTGTCAATACTTTGTCAGGACATATTTTCACCCAAAGGTCCGAATGTAAGTACAAAATATTGACAGCGTCGACCCCGGCACCTACACCTGGGAGGCGGCAGGGCCATCGCCCCGCAGCGAGGAGCGTCGCGCATGTTCGATCTGATCGCCATGAGCCGTGTCGGAGTTGATCCATACCCCCCGCGGTGCCGGGTACCCCTGACGCGGGTGGGGAGCTGCGAGGGGCCCTCGCAGCCCCACCCGGCCGGGGGCGGTGTCGCGGACGCGGTCGACACGGCCGTCGGCCTGTTGTGACCCGGAGGCACCGTATGACCTACCACCTTCCCGCGGGCACGGCGGCCGCCGGCCCCCACACCGTCGACATCACGCCCGAGAGCGCCGGCTGGGGCCACTCCCGCCTGCGGGTCCTCGACCTGCCGCCGGGTGGCGCGTACACCTTCGACACCGGCGACAGCGAGTGGATCGTCCTCCCGCTGGCCGGCGGCTGCGCGGTCACCGTCAGCGACGACTTCGGCCGGAACTCGTTCGAACTGGCCGGCCGCCGGGACGTCTTCAGCGGCGTGAGCGACTTCGCCTACGCGCCGCGCGACGCCCGGGCGACCCTCGCCTCCGCCGGTGGCGGACGCTTCGCACTGACCGGTGCCCGCTGCTCCCTCCGGCTGCCCGCCCGGTACGGCCCCGCCTCCGCCGTCCCGGTGGAACTGCGCGGGACGGGCGACTGCTCGCGCCAGGTGAACAACTTCGGCGCGGCCGGGGTGTTCGAGTGCGACAAGCTGATCGCGGTCGAGGTGGTCACGCCCGGCGGCAACTGGTCCTCGTACCCGCCGCACAAGCACGACGAGCACCGGCCGGGCGAGGAGTCGCAACTGGAGGAGATCTACTACTTCGAGTTCGCCGCCCACGGCTCGACGCCCGGCCTCGGCTACCAGCGGGTCTCCCCCTCGGGACGGGGCCGGGGGGCGGACGTGCTGGCCGAGGTCCGTGACGGGGACGTCGTCCTCGTCCCCGACGGCTGGCACGGCCCGTCCATGGCCGTGCCCGGCCACCACATGTACTACCTCAACGTCATGGCCGGCCCGGGGACCGAGCGGGCCTGGCTGATCCGCGACCACCCCGACCACGCCTGGATCCGCGACACCTGGCCCGGCCGGCCGGTCGATCCGCGGCTTCCCCTGTACACCGCGCCGGCCGGCCCCTGAGCAGGCAACACCGGACGCCCCGAACCGCCCTCTCGCACGCGGCGAGGAGGACCAGGGCCCCACCACCGGCCGACAGCGCTTGACGGGCACGCGCGGTGGGCGCACAGTCTGGATATACGGCGTAAACGTACGACGTCCTGTGCGAGGAGCCGGACCCATGAGCGCAGCGTCCACAGTCCTGGTCACCGGCGGGGCCGGCTTCCTCGGGTCCCACACGTGTGTCGAGCTGCTGGACCACGGTTACGAGGTGATCGCGGTCGACGACTACTCCACCAGCGCACCGCAGGTCCTCGCGCGCGTGGAACAGCTCGCCGGCCGCTTCGTCGGCGCCGTCCACGAACTGGACCTCCGCGACCGGCACGCGCTGGCCGTCGTCTTCGAACGGCACGCGGTGGACGCGGTGGTGCACTTCGCGGCGCGCACGTCCGGAGCCGCGTCGCTGCGCACGCCCACCGACCACTACGACGCCAACGTCGGCGGCACCACCGCCCTGCTGCGCGTGATGCACGAGCACGGCGTGCACCGGCTGGTGTTCTCCTCCGCCGGCTCCGTCTACGGCGACGCAGGACCCGGACCACTCGACGAGTCGACGCCGGCCCGCCCCCTGACCCCCTACGCGACCTCCAAACGGATGTGCGAGCAGATCCTCGCCGACGTGTGCCGGCGCCGCCCCGAGTACACCGTGCTGTGCCTGCGGCTGTTCAACACGGCCGGCGCCCATCCCAGCGGGCTGCTCGGACAGGCTCCGCACGGCGTACCGGAGCACCTGATGCCGTACGCGGCGCAGGTCGCGGCCGGCCTGCGGGAGCGGCTGCCGGTCTACGGCACCGGCCACCCCACACCGGACGGGACCGGCGTACGGGACTACGTCCACGTGATGGACGCCGCCGAGGCTCACCGGGTGGCGCTGGACCGCCTCGCCGACGCCCCGGGCATGCACGTGTACAACCTGGGCCGGGGCACGGGCAGTTCCGTCCTGGAGGTGATCGCCTCCGTCTCCCGCGCGGCGGGCAGACCGGTGCCGTACACGGTGACGCCGCACCGCTCGGGCGACGTGGCCGAACGTGTCGCCGACGCCCGGGCCGTCGCCCGGGCCTGGGGCTGGCGTCCCGGGCGGGACCTGGACGACATGTGCCGGGACGCCTGGCGCTTCCAGCACGCCAACCCGCGCGGTTACCCGGACCCACGGCGCCCCGGGGCCGAGGACCGCTGAGCCCCGCCGCACGAGATGCAGGCCGTGCCGGACCATGCCTACGATCGGTGGGAAGCCCAGGTTGACGACGCCCGTACGCAGCCCGGACTCCTCCCAGCGGAGGGGGCGTGTAGTGCCGCCGATCCACCGGCTACCGGCCGCCTACCTCGCCATGGTCGCGGCGGTCACGAGCATCTACATGGCGGTACCGGAACTGCGTGCACCGCTGTGGGCGGTCATCGGCCTGAGCGGTGCGGCGGCCGTCGTGACCGGGGTGGTCGTCCACCGGCCCGCGCACCGGTGGCCCTGGCTGGCTCTGGCGGCGGGGCTGCTGGCCTTCTCGGCGGGCGACACGTACTACAACGTGCAGGAGCAGTACTTCCAGGCGTCCAACCCGTTCCCCTCCCCCGCCGACGCCTGCTACCTGGCCGTCTACCCGCTGTTCGCCGCGGGCCTGTTCGGTCTGGTCCGCCACCGGTGGGCGGACCGGGACGTGCCCAGCCTGCTGGACGCGCTGATCATCACGGCCGGTCTGGCGCTGCCCGTGTGGGTCTACCTGGTGCATCCGCTGGCCACCCAGGACGGGCTGACGTGGCAGCAGCGGGTGATCAGTGTCGCCTACCCGCTGGGCGACGTGCTGGTGCTCGCGCTGCTGATCCGGCTGCTCGCGCCGAGCCCCGGCTCCGGCCGCAACCGCGCCGTGCAACTGCTGGTGCTGGGCACGGTGACGCTGCTGTGCTTCGACATCACCTACGGCATCCTCCAGCTGAACGGGACCTGGCAGGCGGGCACGCTGCTGGACGCCGGCTGGGTCGTCTTCTACACGGCGTGGGGGCTGGCCGCGCTCCATCCGTCCATGGCGGAGCTGACCGCGGCGGAGCCGCCGCCGCACTCCCTGCTGCCGCACTGGCAGCGGCTGGCGCTGCTGACCGCGGCCACCCTGCTCGCGCCCGCGGTCCTGCTCTTCGAGCAGCAGTCGGGCCGGGTGGCGGACGCGACGGTGCTGGCCGCGTTCTCCACCGCCCTGTTCCTGCTGGTGATCCTCCGGCTCGCGGGCATGGTCGCGGCGCACCGCAAGGCCGTCACACGGGAGCAGACACTGCGGGAGGCGACGGCCAAACTGGTCGCGGCCATGACGCCGCTGCAGATCGAGCGGGCCTGCGACCGCGCCGTGGCCGGCCTGTGCGGGCCGAACACCCGGCACCGCACCCTGCTGCTCACCGCCCGGCAGGCAGCCGAGCTGTACGGCTGGCTGCCCGCGGCCGGCACCGCGACCGCCGCCCCGCCCGGCCGCACCCGGGCCGTGCCCGTCTCGGCGCTGCCGCCGGAGCTCGTCGACCGGCTCGGCGCCCTGCCCAGTGCCCTGGTGTGCCCGATGATCCGTCCCGACCGGCCCGGCGCCGTGCTCGGGGGCGCCCTGGTGGCCGCGGGCCCCGAGCGCCGGCTCAACGAGACACGCGGCTCCCTGGAGATCCTCGCCTCACACGCGGGGCTGGCCGTGGACCGCATCGCGCTGCGCAAGGAGATCGTCCGCAGGGAGAGCGAGGCCTATTTCCGCACCCTGGTGCGCAACGCCTCGGACGTGATCCTGATCGTCGACGGTGACGGCACCGTGCGCTACGCCACTCCGTCCGCCGAGGCGGTGTTCGGCAGCTCCGCGCTCAACGGGACGCCGCTGCGGGACCTGGTGGACCCGGAAGACCGCGGCCGGGTGGACCGCACACTGAGCGTCCTCTGCCGGCACGGCCGCCAGGAGTCCCACGACCACTGGTGGGTGGCGCGCGAGGCCGACCGCATCGAGGTGGAGGTGCGCTGCCGGGACCTGCGCGAGGACCAGACCGTGGCCGGGCTGGTGGTCACCCTGCGGGACGTGACCGAGCAGCGCCAGCTGGAGCACGAGCTGACGCAGCGCGCGTTCCACGACTCGCTCACCGGCCTGCCCAACCGCACCCTGCTGCTGGAGCGGACCGGGCGCGCGCTGCTGCGGGGACGCCGGGAAGGAACCCTGAGCTGCCTGCTCTTCATCGACCTCGACGGCTTCAAGACCGTCAACGACACGTTCGGCCACTCCGTCGGCGACCGCCTGCTCAGAGCCGTCGGCGAGCGGCTGACGCAGACGCTGCGCCGCACGGACACCGCCTCCCGGCTGGGCGGCGACGAGTTCGCGGTGCTGATGGAGGACGCCCGGCAGCCCTTGGACGCCGAGCTGCTGGCCGCCCAGGTGATCCAGGCCCTCGGGCGCCCCTTCCGGCTGTCGGGCGAACTCCTCGGCGTCTCCGCCAGTGTGGGCGTGGCCACCGCCCACGACAGTGAGGACGCCGAGGAGTTGCTGGCCCTGGCCGATCTCGCGCTCTACGCGGCGAAGGCGGCGGGCAAGCAGCAGTGGTGCCGGTTCCGGCCGCAGCTGCGGACGCGGACGGCCGAGCGGCACGACCTGCTGGCGGGACTGGACAACGCCATCGCACGTGGCGAGTTCGCGGTCCGCTACCAACCCGTCGTCGACCTCGCCGGCACCGCCGCGGGCGACGTGGTCGGGTTCGAGGCGCTGGCCCGCTGGCCGTACGCCCGGCACGGGCCGGTGCCGCCCGGGCAGTTCATCCCGCTCGCCGAGGAGACCGGCCACATCAATCCGCTGGGCGCCTGGGTGCTGCGCAGCGCCACCGCCGACATCGCCCGGCTCCAGCGTGAGGCGGAGGCGTCGGCGGCACCGTACGTCAGCGTCAACGTCTCCGGCCGGCAGTGGCGCGACGCCGGCTTCCTCGGCGAGGTGCGCCGGGCACTGGACACGCCGGGGCTCGTTCCGGGATCGCTCCAGCTGGAGCTGACCGAGTCGGTGCTGCTGCGGCGCGACGGGCAGGTCGACTCCGCCATACGGGAACTGCGGGAGCGCGGGGTGCGCATCGCCGTGGACGACTTCGGTACCGGGTTCTCCTCACTGCGCTATCTGCGGGAGTTCCCGCTCGACACACTCAAGATCGACAAGTCGTTCATCGACGACATCGCGCGCGACCCCCGGCAGGTCGCACTCGTCGAGGGCATCGTGCGCATCGCCGACACGCTCGGCCTCGCGGTCATCGCCGAGGGGATCGAGGAGCAGGCCCAGCGGGAGCTGCTGACCGCCATGGGCTGCCACTTCGGCCAGGGCTATCTGTTCGCCCCGCCGATGACGCTCGACCAGGGCCGGGCCGTGCTGAGCGGCTCGCCGCCAGGCGGCACCCCCGCGCGGGGGGCGGCACCGGGTGTCGCGCCCCGCGGGACGCGGCCCGGCGGTGGTCCGGAGTCGGCCGCCGGCCCGCAGCCAGGGCCCGGCCCGGTGCGGACACCGCCGGGCATTCGTGCCGGCACACCCCCGGCCGACCGGAACGCCGCCCCCCGGGCAGCCCGGACGGGACAGAGCGTGCAGCACCCTCCGGCGGTGCCGCCCCGAGGAAGAAGGGGAGACACAGCGCCTTGACTTCCCGCGCGCGTGACGGGCGCCGGCCGCCGGCCGGCAGACGCCGAATCGGCTTGACGGCGACGCGTCGCTCCCTGCCCTGCTCCGCAGGAGTCCGTTTCCTCCCCGGCCCGGAGGCCGGGGCGTCCACGGAGGAACCCTGATGACATCAGCCGTTGCCGGCCCGCCGCAGGCCCGCTCCGACGAGCGGTGGGCAGACCTGGACCGGCTGCGCCGGACCAGCCCCATGAGCGACGCCGTCCTGGACGAGGTGCGGGGCCGTCACATCAGATGCGGACGGCACTGGCTCATCGACTTCGCCTCCTGCAACTACCTGGGCTTCGACTTCGACCCGGAGATCATGGCGGCGATCGAGCCGGCCGTACGGCGCTGGGGCACGCACCCCAGCTGGTCGCGGCTGCTGGGCAGCCCGCGGCTCTACCCGGGGATCGAGGACCGCCTCACCGCGCTGCTGGGCTGCGAGGACACGCTGCTGCTGCCGACGACCACGCTGATCCACCACTCGGTGATCCCGGTCCTCGCCGGCCGGGGACAGCTCTTCGTCGAGGCGACCGCGCACCGCACCGTGTACGAGGGGTGCGTCGGCGCGCGCGGGCAGGGCGCGACGCTGCACCGCTTCCGCGCCGACCGGCCGGAGCAGCTGGAGGCGCTGCTGCGGGACGCGCCCGCGGGCGGCCCCCGGCTGGTCTGCCTGGACGGAGTCGACAGCATGAGCGGCAGCGTGCCCGACATGCCGGTGCTGGCCGGCATCTGCCGGGAGCGGGGCGCCACGCTGTACGTCGACGACACGCACGGCTTCGGCGTCATCGGGCAGCGGTCACCGGACGACACCTGCCCGTACGGTACGCGCGGCAACGGCGTGATCCGGCACACCGGCGCGGGGTACGACGACGTGGTGCTGGTCGGCGGCTTCTCCAAGGCGTACTCGTCGCTGCTCGCCTTCCTCGCGGTGCCGACCCGGCTCAAGGACCGGCTGAAGGTCACCGCGGGACCCTACCTGTACTCCGGCCCCTCCCCGACGGCCTCCCTGGCGACCGTACTCGCGGGCCTGGCGGTCAACGACCGCCGGGGGGACGCGATCCGCGCCGATCTGCACCGCAGGACGGTCCGCGTCCTCGACCACGTCCGCGGCCTCGGGCTGGACGTGCCCGGCGCGCGGGGGTTCCCGATCGTGGAGGTCCCCCTCGCACACGGCGCGGACCTGGACGACGTCGTGCGGTTCCTGTGGGACCAGGGCATCTACGTGACGGTCGCCGCCTACCCGCTCGTCCCCCGCGACCGGGTCGGCTTCCGGATCCAGCTGACCGCTCTCAACTCCGACGAGGACATCGACCGGCTCAACGGCACGCTGAGCCGGCTCGCCGAGCGCCGCGCCCTGCGGCTTCGGAGGTGACTGTGCCGTGGCCGCTCCCCCGTCCCGCGGTCCCACGCCCGTCCGCAACGACGACGTGGACTGGAACAGCTGGCCCGTCCAGGACTACCTGGCGGAGAACTACCGCGAACTGCACCCGTCCGACAGGGCGGTCATCGTCCATCACGCCGCCTTCTACCGCAGACTGGGACCGCGGAGCATCGCGCGCTGTGTGGAGTTCGGCGCCGGGCCGAACCTCTACCCGCTGATGCTGGCCGCCGCCGCGGGCCGCGCCATCGACGCCGTGGAGGCGGGCGCGGCCAACGTCTCCTATCTGAGGCACCAGCTGCACCGGGGCCCGGACGACAGCTGGCTGCCGTTCTACGAGCTGTGCCGGCGGCTGCTCCCCGCCCTTCCACCGACCCTGCCCCGGGCGCTGTCCCGGGTACGGGTCGTGCACGGCGACGTCAGGGACGTGCCGCCCGGAACGTTCGGACTCGCGTCGATGCACTTCGTGGCCGAGGGGGTGACCGAGGACTTCCCGGAGTTCGCGGCGCTGTGCCGGACGTTCGCCCGGTCCGTCGTCCCGGGCGGGTTCCTGGTGGCCGCGTTCATGGAGAACATGCCGACGTACCGCATCGGACGTGACTCCCGCTGGCCGGGCTGCCCGGTGGACCCGGGAGTCCTGCGGGACGTGTTCAGCCCCCTGACCGAGCAGCTCAGGGTGACCAGGATCGACGCCGACCCGACGCTTCCGGACTACGGGGACTCGGGGATGGTGCTGATGACAGCGCGAACGCCGTCTCCACCAGGGCGATGTGACTGAACGCCTGCGGCGCGTCGCCCAGCTGCCGCCCGGCGTCGGGGCGTGCGCTGTGCCGTCCCCCACAGGGTACGCCGGTCGGTCGGGGCGGCCACTCGATCTCCGTGACCGGTCGCGGCTTGTGGTGAGGCCTGCTCGGCGCGCGGGGGAGGGCGAACGGCGAGGCGTCCGCGCCGACTCCGCCACGTCACCGACGGACACCGGGCCGCGTTCCCGGTCACCGCGATCCCCCAGGTACCGGCTGCTCACATGTACGTCATATGCGTACAGACTCGGCTCCTCGGGCCTAGAGTCGACCCGGCACGGCACGGCGGCAGGGCCGACAGGAGGTGGGACATGACCCGGGAGAGGCCCGCACGACCCGCGGAGAGCGGCGCGGCGGCTCCCGCGCGGCGCGCCAGCGATCGTGGGCGCTACGGCCGGCTCAGCCGGCAACGGGTGCTGGCCACGGCACTGGAGCTGGTGGACCGGGAGGGCCTGTCGGCGCTGAGCATGCGCCGTCTCGGCGCCGAACTCGGCGTCGAGGCGATGGCCCTGTACCGCTACGCCGAGGGCAAGGACGCCCTGCTCGACGGCCTGGTCGAGGCGCTCTACCTGGAGCTGGCGGAGCGGTTGGCGGCCGAGGCCCCGGACCCGGGGACGGAACCGGAGTGGCGCGCCGGCCTGCACCGGATCGCGCGGGTCACCTACGACGTGTGCCTCACCCACCCGCAGGCGGTGCCACTGCTGGCGACGCGCATGCTGGCGGTGCCGCTGGCGCGCCGGCCGCTCGCCGTCCTCCAGGACCACGAACGGGTCCTGGGTCTGCTGCGGCGGGCCGGGCTGGACGAGGCCGCCACGGCGGCCGCCTTCCGGGCGTTCACGGCGTGGCTGCTGGGGTACGTGTCGGTGGAACTGCGCCCGGTCGTGGACAACCCCGACGAGCCCGAGCCGGCCTTCCGGCTCGGGCTGCACCGGATGCCGGCGCAGGAGTTGCCCGTCCTGCGGGAGACGACGCCGGTGCTGGCCGAGCGCGGTGGGCCGGACGGCCTGGCCGCCGGTCTGGACGCCCTGCTCGACCGGTTCACGGAACCTCACCGTTCCGGCTGAGACCCTGCCGCTGCGGCGTCCCGGCGGGCGGCCGAGGGGCCCGGCCCGGTCGGCGCGCGTCACGGAGCGGCAACGGCGGCACCCCGGCGCGGCACGGCGCCGTCAGACGCCGCACGGAGGCGGTCCGGTGCGGTACCGATCGCCTCCCGCGGCGCGTCGTACCAGGGGGACCAGGACCGCCGCCCTTCAGCCACCACGCTTCGGCCGCCGCTCGCGCCGCGGTCGCTGACGCGACCGCTCCTCACCCTCTCTCCAACTCGCCCCACACGACGAGTCGGTGGGTGTAGGCGCGGGTCACCGGGTCGCGGTCCGTGCATGTCGTGAGCGTGATCCGGGCCTTGTCGGGCTCCGCGCCGGGCCTGTTCGGCACCGGCAGGACGACACCGACGTCGGTCGGCTCCACGGTCTTCGTGGCGGTGACGCGGTAGGTGTACGACCTGCCCTGCCACTGCACGACCAGCGCGTCGCCGCGCACCAGTTCGTCCAGCCGATTGAACGGCTGGCCCCATCCCGTCCGGTGTCCGGCGACGGCGAAGTTCCCCACGTCGCCCGGCAGGGCGGTGCCCGGGTAGTGCCCCGGCCCCTTCGCCAGGTCGTTCGGGGAGACGCCCTCGACGACCACGGGGTGGTATCCGGCGCCGAATCGCGGAACACGCAGGACTGCGAGGGCCGCCCCGTCCCGCGGCCCGGACGCCGGTGCCGGCGTCCCCTCGGAGACGGCCGGCGAGTCGTACCCGGTCCGCGGCTGGGAGAGCTGTGCGCGCAGGTCGTGCTGGGCCTGCCCGTAGTCCCGGTTCGCCTGGTCCTGCTGCCAGTTCCGGTACACGGCGAAGGCCCCCAGCAGCAGGCCCGCCAGGATCAGCCCCACGCCGACCGGGCGGATCAGGTTCCGCATGGTGCGACATCCTCGGTGTTCCGGTGGGGCCGCTCGCCGCGCGGCCCCACCTCGGACGTGGTGGACAGTGCGTCAGGTGTCGTCGCCGCCCGTCCTGCGGGGGACCAGCCGCAGCAGGGCGAATCCCGCCGAGACGAGAACGAACATCACGACCCAGAACCAGATGCTGTCCACGCCGCCGGTGACGGGCAGCACGCCCGCACCGGCCCCGGCCGAAGCCGCCGTACCGGCACCCGTGTAGTCCGCCATGAGGTTCTCCTTTCGAACGCCGCAAGCACGACGGAATGACCGGAGTACATGCGCGCTCCCAGGACCCACCCTGCCGTACATCGCACGTTTACTACGTATACGTACACTTTTCACCCGTCGGGCGGTGAGGTCAAACGGAGGGCGGCCGCCCGGCCCCCGACCCGGCATCCGCCCGCGTTGACGACTCACCACACCGGCCGGATAGTGGAAGTGTGTGTACGTTTACGCCGTAAACGCAGAAGGAGGAGAACCGCACGGCTCGACCGAAGGGCGGACACCATGCCTCCTGCCGAGGCCCCCACCCCTGTCCTCGACGAACGGCTCCCGGCCACCGGGACGGCTCCCCGCGCCCGGCCCGGGCCGGGCGGACCGCGGGCGACGAACGGGCCGGGAAGGGTGGTGGCCCTCGTCCCCGCGTACAAGGAGGTGGGCTCGCTCCAGCACGTCCTCGACGCGCTCAACGCCCAGACGCGGCCACCCGATCGCATCGTCGTGACCCTCGACCCGCACAAGGATCCGGCGAGGACCGCCGAGTTGGAACGGATCGGCCGCCGGTCCGGCGCCGAGGTGCGGCACTCGGTCGGCAACCGGCACAAGAAGGCGGGCAACCTCAACGGGGCACTGGCCGAACTCCTGCCGTCCCTCTCCGGGGACGACGCCGTCCTGGTGCAGGACGCCGACACCTACCTCGACCCCCGCTTCGTCGAGGTGACCTACGCGAAGCTGCGCCGGGGCCACGGTGCCGCGGGCGGCAACTTCCGCGGCCGCGGGGGCGGTGGGCTCTGCGGCGCGTTCCAGCGCAACGAGTTCGCCCGGTACGCCCGGGACACGGCCCGCAAACACGGAAAGGTCCTGTGCCTGACGGGCACCGCCTGCCTGTTCCGGGCGGAGGCGCTCAAGGACGTGCTGGCGGCGCGCCGGAACGGGGAGCTACCGGCCGCGGACGGCGTGTACGACACCAAGGTGCTGACCGAGGACAACGAACTCACCCTGGCCCTGAAGCACCGCGGCTGGCGCGTCGCGGCACCGGCCGGGGCCACCATGACGACCGAGGTCATGCCGACGTGGCGGGACCTGGCACGGCAGCGGCTCCGCTGGAAACGCGGAGCCCTGGAGAACCTCTTCGACTACGGTCTGACGCGCCACACCCTCGAAGGATGGGCCAGGCAGCTGGTCTCGCTGCTGGGCACCGCCGTGTCCGCCCTCTACCTGGGCGGCCTGGTGTGGTTCCTGTGCAGCGGATCCGGCCTGCGCATCGCACCGTTCTGGCTGCTCCTCACCGCGTTCTACGCGATCGAGCGGGCGATCACCGTGAAGGCCAGGGGGTGGCGGGCGGCGGCGGCCTCGATGCTGGTATTCCCCGAATGGTGCTACGACCTGTTCCTCCAGGGAGTGCACCTGCGGGCCCTGGCCGACACGGCGCTGCGCAGGGAGCGCGCCTGGTAGGGCGGGCCGGGTTGCCCGCGCCCGCCGAAACGCCCGCGCCGCGCTCACCCGGCCCGGGGCACGGTCCTTCGGCTTCACCGGACGCCCGATGCTCGGCTGGGTCGTCGTCGGCGCGTCCGCCCGCGCCGGGGACGAGGGCCTCGCCGGGTGGATCGGCCAGGGCACGGCTTCGCGTCCGGGCGGCGCCGCCGCGCGGGCGACGGTGCCCTCCGCTGGGGGCAGGACAAGGCCGTCGGGCCGAGCTACCGCACGAAGGTGATCGGGTACCGGGACGCACCGCCGTCCAGCAGGTGGTCGTCGCAGCCCTTCAGGAACCGCTCGAAGAACGAGGCCACCAGCGCCCGGTTCGCCGCCACCGCCCGGTGCGAGTCGACCGTCCCGACCGCCGCGGCCAGCGTCGCGTCCGGCACCCGGCCGGCCAGCTGCGGCAGCAGCGCCTCGGCATCGGTGAACGACGCGTGCGCGGAGTCGTCCAGCGTGACGTCGGCCTTCCAGCCACGCTGGTGCCGCCAGAACGACGCCCAGGACGGCTCGCGGTGCACGTCGCTCCCGTCGGCCGCGGAGCTGCTGCCCATCAGCAGAAACGGCCGGTCCAGCCCGTGCAGCGCGACCTCGCTCAGGTTGGTGCCGTCGGGCTCGGCCGTGTACTCCATGGTGCCGTCCATGTTGACGCCGGCCCTGATCCGCGGGTCGCCGTACATCGTGTTCGCCGCCGTGAACCCGCCGGCGGAGTGGCCGAACATGCCGATCCGGTTCAGGTCCATGCCGTTGGTCAGCCGGTCCGGCAGGCCCGTCAACCGGTCCAGCACCAGCTCGGTGTCGGCCACGCGCACGTCCGTCAGCTTCGTGAGGAACGCCGGAGTCGTGCCGTCCTGGAACGCCTGGGCCCACGCTTCCATCAGCGGCCCGTTGCCGACCACGTGGCCGTCCGGGAACTGCACCGCCGGCGCCTCCCCGGTGTGGTCGACGGTGACCACCACGAAGCCGCGCGAGGCGAGGTCCTCGACCAGCGACACGTTCCAGTCCCGCGGGTCCCCGGCGCCGGGCGAGTACAGGACGACCGGGAATCGGCCCGGCGCCATCGCTGCGTCCTGCACCGAGTGCGTCCTGGTCGCGGCCCAATCCACCAGACCGGCGGGCAGGTTGACGTTCGTCTCGACCGCCGGACCGACCTTTGCGGCCACCGCCGCCGGGAACTGGTTCGTGAACGGCCGGCCGCGGGTGTGCGCCGCCGGGTAGAAGACGCTGATCATCAGCTCGCGTTGGCGCCGGCTGGGCACCCACGGGTCCGCGCGCCCGCCGTCGGCGAGCCGGAACACCGACTCGCCGGTGCGGTAGCGGCCGCGTGGTGCGGGAAGCGTGAGTGTCAGGCCCTTCGCGGGGGCCGGTGACACGGACAGCGCCGGCGCGGAGTGCGAGGTGGACACGGCCGATGCCGGGACCGTGGTCGAGACGGCAGGACCGGAAACGACGACCCCGGCCAGAGAAGCGGCAACGAGACGTGAGCTGCGCATGGGGGGTTCCTTCAGATGCGGCGTTGCGGTGTTCGGGCACATCGATCCTCGCAACGCGCCTCCCCCGTGAACCACCGTGCCACCAGGCGTTCCACCACTCGGGAAAGCCATACCGCCGCAGGGCGGACAACCGCCGTACGACGGTGTCCGTACCACCGGGCCAGCAGGGGACGCAGGCCTTCGTCCTGCCGGAGCCGTCCCGTACGCCGAGGGTGCCGCTCGACGGGCTCTCGCAGGCGTCCAGGTTGACGCACCCGTCACCGAGCCCGGCACCGCTCGCCTCGGCCCGGTCCGCCCCGCGCCGCGGCCCAGGTGCCGCGGTCGTCACGGAACTCCTCTCGCAGGTGCGGTCGCGTCGGCCTACGGACGTCGCCGTCCCAGGTCTCCTCCCCCGGCGGCGGCCGATTGCCTCACGTCGCCGACGCGCGGCGCTCGGCCTCCTGCCGCACGGCGGCCAGGGTCGCGGCGACAGCCGCCTCCCACCGGGGGGCGACCAGCTCTCCCCACCACTGCCCGGCACCCCACAGATCGGTGGCCAGCTCGCCCGCGTACACCAACCGCGTCCCGGGGCCGTACTCGGTGAGGGTGAACGTCTCGGTGACCGCGGGCACCGGGCCACGCACGAGCCGGAAGTCGATCCGGTCCGGGCGGGTGAACCGCACCGTCTCCACCGTCGTCGCCGTCAGCCTCCCCCCGGCGACCGGGGTCCGGTGGGCTGCGAGCACCATGTCGGTTCCCCGCTCCAGCACGGTCACCTTCTCCCGCATCGCCCGCGTGGCCCGCCCCACGTACGGCTGGGCGACGACGTCGAACACGACCGTGCGCGGTGCCGCGATGTCCACGGTCCGCGGCCCGAGCCGCCTGCTTCTCCGACCGGCCCGCACGTCCAGCGGCAGCGCCCCCGTCACCAGTCCCAGATATCCGGCCGCGGCAGCTCCACCCGCCACCACCGCCCCCGCCACCAGAGCGCCGATCCGCACCACTGCCCGACCTCCACGCGTGTCCGCCCGTTCCGCACACCGATGCCAGGGCCTGCCGCGAGAGTGACGTCTGCCGCGCCACACCCGGCACGCGCTGTCCGCGCATCGCCCGGGGAGAGCCCGGGTCCGCCCCGTACGAGGGGTTTCGCGCGGCACACCGAGAGCACCCGCCGGACGCCGCGCAGCCGCCCTTCGGACGACGGCGCCGCTCTCGCCACCGACCCTAGTACCGCACGGTCCGGCAACGGGTGAGCGCGTGAACCGGCGTCAGGGCGCGTCGCGCCCTACGGTGAACACCATCACCGTGTGCGGAGGGCGACGAGACGTGGACTCCCTGCTCGATCAGACGGACAGCAGAGCGGCCACGAACGCGCTCCTGGCCGAAGTACGCGGCGGGCGCTTCCGCCCGGCGGCCGTCGGGAGCTTCCTCGCGCTGGCCGTGCGCCGCTCGCTGCGCCAGGCCGCCCGCCGGCCGCGCGCCCTGGCCGAACTCACGCTCCTGCACGGCGCCCTGTACGTGCCGGCGTACGGCAGGCGGCCCGGACGGCGCTGGGTGACCACCAGCTGGGCGCTCGCGGTGCTGCACCTGGGGCTGCTGGAGCACCGCACGCGCCTGACCCTCCCGGACGCCCTGACGCTGGTGCGCGCCAATCTCCCGGCCCTGCCCGGCAGTGCCCACCGCGCCTGCGGGATGCTGGCGATCGGCCTGGACGTGGCCGACGGGCGCCTCGCCCGCCGCCGGGGCACCGTCTCGCCCTTCGGCGCCTACGCCGACACCTTCGCCGACGCCGCCTTCTGGATGTGGCTCACCCTGCGTCACGAACCCGACCGTGCCGTACGGGCGGCGGCAGTGGCCGCCTGGGCGTTTCCGGTCACCGCCGTCACCGGCCTCGCGCTCTACCGCGGTGCCATGCCCGAACAGCCCCGTCCCGTTCTGCTCCGGCCTGCCGCCGCCCTGCAGATCGTCGTCGCGCTGCGGCGGCTCGCCCGCCGCTGACGCCCCGCTTGCCCCTTCCTGCCCCACCGCCGGTCCGGTGCGTGTCCCGCCCCGGCACGCGGACCCGGCATGCCCCCGTCGGGGGTCGGAGGGCCGTCCCCGAACGGTCCGCGCCGCGCCCTGACCGGCGATCACCACGGCCTGCTCGCTGGGGCATCGTCACGGCCCGAGCGGTGGGCGCCCGGCGCTCAGGCCGGGAGGGCGTTCACCAGCCGGTCGCGCCGCCGTTTCCCCCTCCGGTCCCCGCCGGGCGCGCCGTCTGCTCCTGCCGGCTCCGGGTCGTCGGGGCGGCGCCGCCCTGCACCGGGCGCCGACCGGGCTCGCCCAGGGTCTGCCGCACCGCGGGACCGAGGTGACGGACGATCTCCTCGTGGGTCATCGAGGCCATCGGCTCCACCCGCAGCAGGTAGCGCGTGGTGATGAGCCCGGCGACCTGTGTGCAGAAGGCCATGGCGCGCCGACGGGCGGCGGTGCCGCCGAGCGAGGCGGCGACACGGTCCACGATCTCGCGTTCGACGAGTTCCCGGAGGAGCGCCGCGAAGGCGTCGTCCTGGATGGCGTTGCGGACCAGCGCGAGCAGAACCGGGCCGGACTCGGGGTCGTCCCACGCGGCGAGCACGCTCCGCAGCGCCCGCTGGGGAAGGGTCGCGGGATCGCCCTCCAGCACCTCGGCCACGACGTCCGCCGGATTGACGGACAGCGCCAGGGCGGCACCGAACAGGCCCTTCTTGGAGCCGTAGAAGTAGCTGATGAGGGCCAGGTCCACGCCCGCTTCGGCCGCGATGGAGCGCAGGGTCACGGCGTGGTAGCCGTCCTGGAGGAAACGGCGGCGGGCGACGTCGAGGATCTCGGCCCTGGTGTCCGGGCTGCCGGGTCGCCGGCCGCGGCGCCGGGTTTTATTCATCATCATTGAAATCTTACCCCGAGGAACCGCCGGTCACCCGCCGGCGTGCGCCACGGCCCGCGGGCCGGCCGCCGGACGCCGCCCCCACGTCATCGGGCGGGCCCCCGTCCCGCGCCGCGGACGTCCGGAGCTCCGCAGGTCCCGACTGCGCCCCCGCCTTATTCATCGCGGTGGAATTCATGCCCGGGGCGCCGTCACCGTGGGCTGCGGTCAGCCGGCCGGCTGACCGCGTCCGCAGGCTCCGTGCACCCCGGCACCCCGCCGGGAATCCAGGAAGAACACCACATGAGCGTCGTGCAGCCTCTCGATACCGCCCGCCCCGCAGCACCCCCCGTCCGCCGGCCCCTCGTCCTCGTCATCACCTGCCTGGCCCTGGGCGCTGTGGTCGCGGCGATGGCGTCGCTCAACGTGGCACTGCCCAACATCGCCAGGGAGACCCACGGCAGCCAGACGCAGCTCTCGTGGATCATCGACGCCTACAGCCTGGCGTTCGCCTCGCTGCTCCTGCCGGCAGGTGCGCTGGGTGACCGGTTCGGCCGCCGCCGGGCCCTGCTCGCCGGTCTCGCGATCTTCGGAGCGGGTTCGGGAGCGGCTGCGCTCACGACCGACCCCACCACCCTGATCGCCCTGCGCGCCGTGCTCGGGGCGGGCGCCGCCCTGGTCATGCCGGCCACCCTGTCCACGATCACCAGCACGTTCTCCGGCGCGCAGCGGACCCGCGCGGTCAGTGTGTGGGCCGCGGTCGCGGGGGCCAGCGCGGTGGTGGGGATCCTGGCCTCGGGGCTCCTGCTGGAGTTGTGGTCCTGGCCCTCCGTCTTCGTCCTCAACGTCGCCCTCTCCCTGGCCGCCCTGGTCGGCACGCTGCTGTACGTGCCGGAGTCGGCCGAGCCGGACACCGCGCGGATCGACGTGGTCGGCGTGCTGCTGTCGGTGGTGTGCCTGGCGCTGGTCGTGTACTCGGTGATCGAGGCCCCGACCCGCGGCTGGCACGACGCGTCGACCCTCGGCGGCATCGGCCTGGGGCTGGCGTTCCTGGCCGTCTTCGTCGTCTGGGAACTGCGGCGGCCAAGCCCGCTGCTGGACCCGCGCCTGTTCCGCAACCGGCGCTTCACGGCCGGCTCGCTGTCGATGACGCTCGTCTTCTTCGGCTTCTTCGGCTTCATCTTCGTGATCATGCAGTACCTGCAGATGGTGCGTGGTGACAGCGCCCTGGTCGCCGCGGTGAGCATGCTGCCGCTGTCCGTGGGCATGGTGCCGTCCTCACGGCTGAGCCCGCGCCTGACCGCCCGCTTCGGAGCGAGGGGCCCCTGGGTCGCGGGACTGCTCGCCGTCGCGCTCGGCATGGGCACCCTCGCCCAGATCGACGCCCGGAGTTCCTACTGGCTGATCGCCACCGCGCTCTTCTCCAACGGCCTCGGGATGGGACTGGCGATGACTCCGGCGACCACCGCCATCACCGGCGCCCTGCCCCGGGCGCTGCAGAACGTCGGCTCGGCGATGAACGACCTCACGCGGGAGCTCGGCGGCGCGCTGGGCATCGCGGTCCTCGGCAGCATCCTGAGCGCCACCTACCGCGACGGGCTGGACCTGACCGGCGTGCCCCCGCACGTCGCCGCGGCGGCCCGGTCCTCACTGGCCGCCGCGAACGCCGTCGGAGGCCCGGTGGCCGACCAGGCCCGGACGGCCTTCCTCGACGGCATGCGGTTCGCCCTGCTGGGCAGCAGCGCGGTCGCCCTGCTCGCCGTGGTCGCCGTGTCCGTGCTGCTCCGGCGCCCGGAGCGGGCACCGAAGTAGTCCGCGTCCCGGGCCCTGTACGCAGCCGGAACCGGGGGCAGCGGGCCGGGGCCCGGGCACCGGAGCACGGGGAACCGGGGAGCACGCGCTGTGAACGGCCGCCGCGGCGCAGGTGGCATGAACCGTGCGCCGGGCCGGGCAGCCGTGCGGACCCGGTAAGCCGAGCAGGCCGGAAGGCACAACGGCAGGAGGCAGGACGGTGGGAGCCAGGACGGCAGGAGCCGGGACCGGAGGCTCACCAGGCCGGTGCTTCACGCCGACGACGTGGCGCGCCCCCGTCCACCGGCGGCCGTGGCACGCCGTGCGAGCCGGCGCAGCGCGGTCTCGCCCCAGCGGATGTTCTCCCGCTCGAACATCATGCCGCGCATCAGCGTCAGGTACGGGCCGATCCGCTCGGCCTGCTCGAAGTACTCGTCCTCCGTGCGCCCCTTCAGCAGGCGGTCGCGGAGGCGTTCGTACCGCGCGAGCTTGGCCGCGGCCCACTCCGTGTGCTCGCTGACCGCCGCGCGGACGGCCTCGATGTCACCGACGTCCGCGCACTGCACCTTGACCAGGAGCTCGTCCCGGATCGCCGTCGGCCGGGCGGGCGGTTCGGCGACGTAGGCACGCACGGCCCTTCTCCCTGCCGCGGTGAGGGAGAAGAGCCGCTTGTTCGGGCGGCGTTCCTGCTCGACGACCCGGGCGGTGATGAGCCCCTCGCCCGCCATGCGCTCCAGTTCGCGGTAGAGCTGCTGGGGGGTGGCCATCCAGAAGTTCGCCACGGAGGCGTCGAACTGCTTGGCGAGGTCGTAGCCGGAGGCCTCGCCTTCGAGGAGGGCCGCCATCACCGCGTTCCGCAGGGCCATGCGGGCACGCTAGCAGCATTGGCCGTTCGCGGATTCGGCCGGGCAGCGGGGACGGCAGGGGCTGGACAAGTCCCGGAGTACCTCCATAGCCTCCGATGCACTTAGTCAACTAATTGATTAGAGGTGATCCCGTGCACCCCTTCCGCAAGGCCGTCGAGACCCAGGACCACGCGGCCGTCGAGGCGCTGCTCGCCGAGGACGTCGTCTTCACGAGTCCCGTCGCCTTCAAGCCGTACCCGGGCAAGGCGATCACCGCCGCGATCCTGCGCGGCGTCTCCCGGGTCTTCGAGGACTTCACCTACGTGCGCGAGATCGCCAACCCGGACGGCCGGGACCACGCGTTCGTCTTCACCGCGACCGTCGGCGGCAAGCAGATCCAGGGCTGCGACTTCCTCCACTTCGACGAGGACGGCAAGATCGACGACTTCCTGGTCATGGTCCGGCCGCTCTCCGCGGCGATGGCGCTGTCCGACGCCATGGGCGCGCAGTTCGAGCGGATCGCCCGAGAGGCGGCGGACGGCTGACGGACTCCGGTGGCGGGGGCCGTGCCGGACCGGCCGCGGCCGTCCCGCTCGGACACACCGCCCGCTCGGACACACCGCCCGCGCGTACCGGGCGAACGGCCGGACCCCGGGCAGCTCCACCTCTGCCGCGTTCGCCGGTCCGCCCCGCCACGGCTTGCCCGGCCGGAGGGCCACGGACGGCACGGGAGGCGGCCCCGGGCATAACCGAGAGGCCGTCTCGGATCTCTCCGACACGGCCTCTGATCTGCGACTCTCACGAGTCGGGACGACAGGATTTGAACCTGCGACCCCTTGACCCCCAGTCAAGTGCGCTACCAAGCTGCGCCACGTCCCGGTCTGCGTCCCCCGCGGTACTCCGCGTGATCGCGACGGACAGAACTCTACCCCACAGCGGGGGCCACCCCGAAGTGGGCCTTGCCGCGGGAGGGGACAATCGAGGAATGAGCGACACGGGTCGGACGGACGCTGCCGCCACCGCACGGCCGGGCGGTGCGAGGGACCGGGACGACGCGGGCCGCGCCCGCAACGCACGGCCGCGGGACGGGCTCGGGCGGCCCCTGCCCTACGGCTCACCCGGGGTGCCGCGACAGCCCGAGGGGGTGGTGCGCACGCCCGACGAGACCGTCGCGCAGGCGCAGGCCCTGCTGGACGCGGGCCGCCCGTTCCACGCCCACGAGGTGTTCGAGGACGCGTGGAAGGCCGGGCCGCCGGGCGAGCGGACCCTGTGGCGCGGACTGGCCCAGCTCTCGGTGGGCCTCACGCATGCCGCCCGCGGGAACGCCACCGGCGGGGCCCGGCTGCTGCGGCGCGGGGCGACGGCCGTGGCGGAGTGGACCACCGGATCCGGCGAGGCGCGGCCGTACGGGCTGGACCTCGCGGGTCTGGTCGCCTGGGCCGGTGATCTGGCCGCGCGGGTGGAGACGGCCGGGGCCGCCGTCGACGCGCGGCAACGGGCACCCCGGCTGCGCTGACCGGCGGGCGGTGCCGTCACCGTCCGTGGCGTACGGCAGACTCGGGGCGTGCGAACCATTCATGTCATCGGCATCGGTGCGGGCGACCCCGACCAGCTCACCCTGCAGGCGGTCAGGGCGCTGCGGAGCACGGACGTGTTCTTCGTCCTGGACAAGGGCGAGGTGAAGAGCGATCTGACGCAGCTGCGCCGGGACATGCTGCGGACACACTGTCCGGACGGCGGCTACCGCGTGATCCAGGCACGGGATCCCGAGCGGGACCGCGGGGCGGACGGGGCGTCGTACTCACCGGCCGTGGGCGACTGGCGCAGTGCCCGCGCCGACATCTACGCGCGGCTGATCACCGGGGAACTCGGCGAGGACGAGACCGGCGCGTTCCTGGTCTGGGGGGACCCGGCGCTGTACGACAGCACGATCGGGATCCTGGACGAGGTGCGGGAGCGGGGGGAGGTCGCCTTCGTGTACGATGTCGTGCCCGGGATCAGCAGCGTCTCCGCCCTGGTCGCCCGGCACCGCACCGGGCTGAACCGGGTGGCGCGGCCGGTGCAGATCACCACCGGCCGACGGCTCGCGGAGGGCTTTCCCGAGGGCGTGGACGACGTGGTGGTGATGCTCGACGCCCACCAGGCCTTCCGGCAGTACGCCGACCAGGACATCCACATCTACTGGGGTGCCTATGTCGGTACCCCGGACGAGATCCTGGAATCCGGCCCGATCGCCGAGGCCGCGCCCCGGATCGAGCGGCTGCGCGCGGAGGCCCGGGAGCGCAAGGGCTGGATCATGGACACCTACCTGCTGCGCCGCGGCTCCGGGGGCGGCGGGGCGTAGGCCCTCGCGCCGGGTTCGCCCCGGGGCGTGGCGCAGGCCCGGTGCGGGCCCCGGCGCACGGGCCGCCGCCTGTCCGCCCGGACCGCGGCTCGGCGCGGGACGCCCACTCGGCCCGGCTCCGGCAGGACAGGTCGGGCGGACGGCGAGGGGGGTGTCGCGCGCCGTCGGCGGGCCGTGTGCCGGGTCAGGGCCGGCCGAGACCGAGTCGGCCGAGCACGCCCGCCATGTCGGGCACGGCCGTCACCCCGTCCGGCAGCGCGGGCCGGCGGACGACGACCACGGGCAAGCCCAGGCTCCGCGCGGCGCCCAGCTTCGCGGCCGTCGCCTCTCCCCCACTGTCCTTCGTCACGATCACGTCGATGCGGTGCTCCCGCAGCAGCGCCGTCTCGTGGACCCCGGTGAACGGGCCGCGGGCCAGCAGGACCTCGGTGTGCGGCGGCATCGGGGGCTCGGGCGGCTCCACGGACCGTACGACGAAGTGCAGCTGCGCCAGGTGGGCGAAGGCGGCCAGCCCCAGCCGGCCGGTCGTCAGCAGCACCCGGTGCCCGAGGCGCGGGAGCAGCGTGGCCGCCTCGTCCAGGGACGCCGCCCCGTGCCATCGGTCCCCGGGTCCGGGGCGCCAGCCGGGCCTGCGCAGTACGACGGCCGGCACACCGGCGGCGGCTGCCGCACGGGCGGCGTTCGCCGTGATCGTCGCGGCGAACGGGTGGGTGGCGTCCACGACCGCGTCCACCGCGTGCTCCCGCAGCCACGTGGCCATCCCGTCCGGGCCGCCGAAGCCACCGACGCGGACCTCTCCCGCCAGGGCGCCGGGCCTGGCGACCCGCCCGGCGAGGGACGTGGTGACGCGCACCCCCGGGCGCGCCGTCAGCTCGGCGGCCAGCAGGCGCGCCTCGGTGGTTCCGCCGAGGACCAGGACGTGCGGGGACATGGGGACGAGCGTACGGGGACCTCGCGGGCGGACGGCCGCCGGGACCGGGGTCGCCAGTGGCGCAACAGGCGACGTTCGCCCGTCAAGGGCGAACGTCGCCTGCCGCGGCACCAGCCAGCCCGGCCACCGCACCGGCGGCTAGCGCAGCAGCAGCTGAAGGCCTCCGGCCACCGTGGCCACGATCACCAGCTGCTCGAACAGACGCTGGTTGATCCTGCTCACGGCCCATGTGCCGAGCAGCGCCCCCGGCACCACGAACACCACGAGCGCCGCGTCCAGCAGCAGCGAACGGCCGTCGATCAGTCCGAGTCCGGCGCTGAAGGGCACCTTGGAGACGTTCACGATCAGGAAGAAGAAGGCCGACGTGCCGAGGAAGCCCAACTTCCGGAATCCGGCCGACAGCAGGTACATCGACATCACCGGGCCGCCCGCGTTGGCGACCATGGTGGTGAACCCGCCGAGGACGCCGTAGGAGCGGGCCCTGGCGCGGCCGGCCCGCGTGGTGACGGCGTCCGGCGCGTCCCCCGTCCCGGCCGTGCGGCGGCGCCACAGCGTCACCGCGGCCATCAGCAGCAGGATCGCTCCGATCGACGTCCGGACGACCGCGTCGTCCGCCCGCATCAGGAAGAGCGTGCCGAGGACCACGCCCGCCGCCACCGCCGGGAACAGCCGCCACAGCGTGGGCCAGTGGGCGTGGCGCCGGTAGGTGAGCACGGCCAGCACGTCCCCGGCGATCAGCACCGGCAGCAGTACCCCGGTCGAGGCGCGGGCGGGCAGCACCGCCGCGAAGACCGCCAGGCTGACCGTGTTGGCACCGCTGACCGCGGTCTTGGAGAAGCCCACGAGGAGGGCCGCGAGGGCGAGGGCGGCGAACTCCGGGCCGGTCAGGTGCCACAGCGTCATCGTGTTCATGCGGAGACCGATGCTATGTCCCGCCGTCCGGCCGGCGTGACATCCGCCCGCGGCGGGCGGCCGGCTCGGGGCCGCCGCCCGCCCCGTCGCGAAACGTTCCGGCCACCGGCGTACCGCGCCCGCAGCCGCCGCTTGAGGACCTTCAGGCCGGCCCGAGCGGCAGGCTGTCGGTCACCTCGACGCGGCGGGGGTACGGGCACCGGCGCCCCGCGCTCAGTGCCGTTCGACGAGGACGGCGCTGCCCTGCCCCACGCCCACGCACATGGTCGCGAGCCCGCGTTCCGCGCCCGTGCGGCGCATACGGTGCAGCAACGTGGTGAGGATGCGGGCGCCGGAGCAGCCGAGCGGGTGACCGAGCGCGATGGCGCCGCCGCTGGGGTTGACCAGGTCGGGGTCGATGCCGAGCTGGTCGACGCAGGCGAGGGCCTGCGCCGCGAACGCCTCGTTGAACTCGGCCTCCCGGATGTCGTCGATGCTCCAGCCGGCACGGCCGAGCACCTTGCGGGTGGCGGGGACCGGGCCGATGCCCATCACGTCGGGGTGCACTCCGGCGGAGCCCCCCGCCACGTACCGGCCCATGGACTCCAGGCCCAGGTCGTTCAGGGCCTCCTCGCTGACCAGGATCAGGCCCGCGGCACCGTCGTTCATCGGGGAGGCGTTGCCCGCGGTGACCGTGCCGCCGGCGCGGAAGACGGGCTTCAGCTTCGCCAGCTTCTCGGGGGAGGTGTCCTCGCGGATGCACTCGTCCGCGTCGACGACGACGCCGTCCGGACGCTCGACCGGCAGGAGTTCGTCGTCGAAGTGGCCGTTCTTGCGGGCCAGGGCGGCCAGCCGGTGGCTGCGCAGGGCGAACTCGTCCTGCCGCTCGCGCGTGACGCCGTGGCGTGCGGCGACCTCCTCGGCGGTCTCCCCCATGGACAGCAGGCCGTGCAGCTCCTTCATCGCCGGGTTGACCAGCCGCCAGCCGAGCCGGGTGTCGGCGGTCTCCATGCGGTGCGGCAGGGCCTCGTCGGGGCGCGGCAGCACGAACGGGGCGCGGCTCATCGACTCCGAGCCGCCGGCCACGACGATGTCGGCCTCGCCCGCGGCGATGGTGCGGGCGGCGGCGGTGACCGCTTCGAGGCCGGAGGCGCACAGGCGGTTCACGGTGGCACCCGGCACGGTCTCCGGCAGCCCGGCGAGCAGCACGGCCATGCGGGCGACGTTGCGGTTGTCCTCGCCGGCCTGGTTGGCCGCGCCCCAGTACACGTCGTCGATGCGCGCGGGGTCGAGCGCGGGCAGGTCGGCGACCAGGCCGCGGACGACGGCGGCGGCGAGGTCGTCGGGACGTACGGCGGACAGGGCTCCGCGCAGCTTGCCGATGGGCGTGCGGCGGGCAGCCGCGAAGTGGACGGGACGCACGAAGGGGACTCCTGACCGACGACGCTGTGGACCAGCAAGCTCTTAATTAGCACTGCTAGTTTTGGACTATAGACCGCCCGGCTGCTCCCTGGGAAGATCCTCCGGGAAGCTTCACCGACCCAGCCGGAGGAGACGAGGAGACATGGCCGACACCCGTGAGCACGTGCTGGAGGGAACCCGCGGCAGACTCGTCGTGCGGGAGTGGCCGCACGAGCGGCCCCGGTACGTCGCCCTGGTGGTGCACGGCTACGGCGAGCACGCCGGACGGTACGGGGAGCTCGCGGACGTCCTGGTGGCGAACGGCGCGGCCGTCTACGGACCCGATCACACCGGGCACGGCGGATCGGCGGGCGAACGGGTGGTGATCGAGGACTTCGAGGACGTCGTCACCGACGTGCAGGCGGTGGCCGCCCTGGCGCGGACCGCGCATCCGGGCCGCCCGGTCGTGGTGATCGGCCACTCCATGGGCGGTCTGATCGCCGCCCGGCACGCCCAACGGTACGGAGACGGGCTCGCCGCACTGGTGCTGTCCGGTCCGGTGATCGGCGCGTGGGAGACGCCGGGGCGGCTGCTCGCCGAGGCCGAGGCGCACGGGGAGGTCCCCGACATCCCCATCAACCCCGCCGCACTGTCCCGTGACCCCGAGGTGGGGGCGGCGTACGCGGCCGATCCGCTGGTGTGGCACGGCCCGATGAAGCGCCCCACGCTGGAGGCGTTCGTGCGCACGCTGGAGACGGTCGCCAAGGGCGGCGACGTGGGCGGGCTGCCGCTGCTGTGGCTGCACGGGGACGACGACCGGCTGGTCCCGCTCGCCGGGAGCCGGCCCGGTGTGGAGCAGCTGAGCGGAGGCGTGCTGACCGAGCACATCCATGCCGGCGCCCGGCACGAGGTGTTCCACGAGACGGACAGGGACGTGGTCTTCGGCGAGCTGATCCGGTTCCTGGACGGCGTGCTCGCCCCCTGAGTCCCGGGCCCACCGGGGTGCCCGGGGCCGCGTGGAGCGGCCGCGGCACGTCGCGTGCGAGGAGGGGCTGCTCCCCCGGCCCGGTCACCGGCGCCGGGTCGGGCCGCGTCAGGTCCGGTCGGCTGCCGGCCGGTTCCGGTCGGTCCGGCTCAGGTCAGCCGGCTCAGCGCCGCCGCGACGAGGGTCCCCACGCCCGGTAGGACCACCGACGGATCGGGGGCGAACAGCGGACTGTGGTTGCCGGGTACGCCGTCGATCTTCTCGGCCAGGTCCTCGCCGGGCGCCGCCTCCCACACGGCCGCCGGGGTGGACGTGACGTACCAGTAGTCGTACGGCACCCCCTCCGGCGCGAGCAGGGAGAAGTCCTCGCTGCCCATGGCCGGGCCGAAGTCGAAGACGGTGTGCTCGCCGAAGAGGGCACGGTGGACGGCGGCGGTCCCGGTGGCGAGCGCGGCGTCGTTGACGGTGCTGGGGTACCCCGGCAGCACCGTCACCTCGGGCGGTACGGGGCAGCCGGCGGCCCGGCACTCCCCCTCGACGATGCGCCGGACCGCGGCGAGGATCCGCTCCCGCGTCCGGGTGTCCTGGGTGCGCAGATTCAGCCCGAGCCGCGCCCGGTCGGGGATGACGTTGTGGCGCGTCCCGGCGTGGAGCTGCCCGACGGTCAGCACGGCCTGCTCCTTCGCCGCGACCTCCCGGGAGACCACGGTCTGCAGCCGGGTGACGATGTACGCGGCCGTCACGACCGGGTCGACGGTCGACTCGGGGCGGGAGCCGTGGCCGCCGACGCCGAACACGACCACGTCGATGTCGTCGGAGGCCGACAGGGTCAGACCGGGGGTGTGCGGGTAGAAACCGGCGAGCCCCGGGGCCACGTGCTGGCCGAACAGGACGTCGGGGCGGGGGAACCGCACGTGCAGGCCGTCGGCCACCATCGCCGCCGCTCCGCCACCCGACTCCTCGGCGGGCTGCCCGACCACGACCAGCGTGCCCGACCAGGCCGCCCGGGCCCCCGCGAGCGCCGCCGCCGCGCCCACCAGCCAGGTGACGTGCAGATCGTGCCCGCAGGCGTGCATCACGCCGGGCACGGTGGAGGCGTACGGCAGCCCCGTCCCCTCCTGCAACGGCAGCGCGTCCATGTCGCCACGCAGCCACACCACCGGGCCCGGGCCGTTCTCCAGCACCGCGACGACGCCGGTGCCGGCGACGCCCTCGGTCACCTCGTAGCCGGCCTGCCCGAGCCGTTGGGCGAGCCGGGCCGCGGTGCGGTGCTCACGGAACGACAGTTCGGGGTGGCGGTGCAGGTCCTCGTAGAACTCCGTCAGCTCCCCCGCCTCCAGCCGTGCGGTCAGTTCCCGCGTCAGACGGGCCACGGCGGCCGGGTCGGCCATGCTGTCCCCCTCGTCTCGCACCCTTCGGACGTGCCGTCACCGATCCTCGCACCTGCGGGCCGGGGGCACCGGCCCGCAGGTGCGGCGATCCCGCCGTCAGAGCCCCCGCGGCAGGTCACCGCCACGCGCACGAAGGTGCGCAGCACGCCGCTGCCGGAGGGGGCGGGACGGCGGGCCCGGCGCACGACCTCGGGGTGGACGCTGGCCATGGCGAGGGACCAGTCGGCGGTGTCCAGCATTCCCAGGTCGTCGAGGTGGTCGCCGAAGCCCCTGGCCGCGAGGCGCATCGAGCGGGCGCGGGCGGTCCGGGCGGCGTGTACCCCTGGTTCGCCGGGAAGAGCGTCGGTGAACCCGTCGAGTGCCGCGGCGCACGACTCGGCGGCGAACCAGGCCCCGGTTCTGCCGGACACGCCGATCACCGGGCGGCACAATGGGGCGGGCCGGCCCAGCCCGTCGAGGAGGACGTAGGAGGACGTATGACCACCCTTGCCGACCCCGTGCCCGGCGGACGCCCCGGGGACGTGGCCCGGGCCACCGCCCTCGGTGGCGAACTCGCCGGGCGGGGGGTGCACGGGATCGTGCTGTCCTACGTCGACACCGCGGGCATCTGCCGGGTGAAGACGATCCCGACGGCGAAACTGGCCTCGGCCGCGGCCTGGGGCGTCGGCATGTCCCCGGTGTTCGACACCTTCCTCGCCCACGACGCCGTCGTCTCCACCGGCGAACTCGGTTCCCCCGACGGTGACCTGCGCCTGTACCCGGACCTGGACGCCCTGGTGGCCCTGTCGGCGCAGCCGGGCTGGGCGTGGGCGCCGGTCGACCGGATCACCCAGGACGGCCGCCGGCATCCGGGGTGCAGCCGCACCGTGCTGCGCAGGATCGTCTCCGAGGCCGCCGAGCACCACGGCCTCGCCTTCAAGGCGGGCATCGAGATCGAGTGGGCCTACGGGCGCGGCGACGTGCCGGACGACGTGTTCGTGCCCGCGACCAGGGGTCCGGCCTACGGCGCCGTCCGGCAGGTCGAGGTGAGCGAGTGCACCGCCGACCTGCTGGCCGCGCTCGCCAGCCAGGGCGTGGAGGTCGACCAGCTCCATCCCGAGTACGCGGCCGGGCAGTTCGAACTGTCCGTGGGCGCCCTGGACCCGGTGGCGGCGGCCGACCGCAGCGTGCTGGTGCGGCAGACGGTCCGCGCGGTGGCCCGGCGGCACGGGCTGCGTGTCTCCTTCGCCCCGGCCGTCACCGCCGACGGCGTCGGAAACGGCGGCCACGTCCATCTGTCCGCCTGGCGCGACGGCGCCAACCTGCACTCCGGCGGCACCCGGCGGTACGGCATGACGGGCGAGGCGGAGTCGTTCACGGCCGGGCTCCTGGCCCGCCTGCCGGCCCTCACCGCGGTGACCGCGCCGAGCCCGTCCAGCTATCTGCGCCTCAGGCCCTCCCGATGGGCCGGCGTGTTCACCGCGTGGGGCCTGGAGACCCGCGAGTGCGCGGTACGGGTGATCGCCGGGACCGCGGGCCACCGGGACCAGCAGGCCAACGTGGAGGTGAAGCCGGTCGACCTGGCCGCCAACCCCTACCTCGCGCTGGCCTGCCTCCTCGCCTCCGGACTGGACGGTCTGGCCCGCGGCGCCGCGCTGCCCGAGGAGGTGACCGGTGACCCGGCCCGGTTCACCGAACAGGAGGCCGCGGCCCTGGGTGCCCGGCGGCTGCCGGCCTCGCTGGCCGAGTCCGTCGCGGCCTTCCGCGGCGACGAGGTGCTGCGCACGGCGCTCGGGCCGGTCCTGGCGGACGCCGTGACAGCGGTGCGGGAGGGCGAGATCACCGCCGTCGAGGGCCTGGACGACGATCAGGTGGCGGCGGCCTACCGGTGGACCTACTGACATGGGTGGCGCCGTCCACGAGGAGCTGGCCGCTCTGCCGCTGGTGGACCACCACTGCCACGGCGTGACGACGGCCGCCCTGGACCGCCCCGGATTCGAGGCCCTGCTCGGCGAGGGCGGCCGATGGCCCGGCAGCGGTCTGTCCCCGTTCGACACACCCCTCGGCCTCGCCGTCCGCAGGCACTGCGCGCCCCTGCTGGACCTGCCACGGCACGCGCCCGCCGAGGAGTACCTGGCCCGGCGCGCGGACCTGGGCGCGGCGGAGGTCAACCGCCGTTTCCTGCGGGCCGCGCACACCGCCGTCCTGTGCGTCGACACCGGTTACGCCCCGGCGGGCGCCACGCCACCCGGGCAGCTGGCGGAGGCGGCGGGCGCGGTGGCCTACGAGGTCGTACGGCTGGAGACCGTCGCCGAGGCCGTCGCCGCGCGGCGTGTCGAGCCGGACGCCTACCCGGAGGCCTTCCGCGCGGCGGCCGAGGCGGCCGTACGTCGGCCCGGTGTGGTGGCGGTGAAGTCGGTGGCCGCCTACCGCACCGGCTTCGCCCTCGACCCGGCCCGCCCCACGGACGCGGAGGTGACCGCGGCGGCCCGGCGCTGGCTCGCGCACGGCGGCGCGCGGCTGGCCGATCCGGTGCTGGAGCGGCATCTGCTGTGGACGGCCGTCGACCTCGGGCTGCCGCTCCAGTTGCACGCCGGCTTCGGCGACGCCGACCTCCGCCTGCACCGGGCGGACCCGGCGCTGCTGACCGACTGGCTGCGCCTGACCGCCGGAACGATTGCCGTACTGCTGCTGCACTGCTGGCCCTACCAGCGGCAGGCGGCCTACCTCGCGGCGGTGTTCGAGCAGGTCCATCTGGACGTCGGGCTGACGCTCCATCACGTCGGCCCGGCCCGGGCGCGGGCCGTCCTGGCCGAGGCACTGGAGATCGCCCCGTTCCGCAAGCTGCTCTACAGCTCGGACGCCTGCGGACCGGCCGAGTTCCACGCGCTCGGCGCCCTGGCATTCCGTCGGGGGCTGGCGGGGCTGCTGCAGGACCTGGTCGACGCCGACGAGATGGCCTTGCGGGACGCGCTGCAGATCGCCCGGTGGGCGGGAGCGGAGAACGCCCGCCGGGTCTACCGGTTCTCCGCCGTCTCCTGAAAGTATGATCAAGCAATGTCTGACATGACCGAAACCACGCCCGGTTGGCTGTCGTCCGACGACCTGGAGCTGGCGCGTGCGCGGATGCCGATCCTGTACGTCGAGGCCGTTCCCGTACGGGTCGACGACAGCGGCGAAGTCACCAGCATCGGCCTGCTGCTGCGTATGGGGCCGGAGGGAACGGTCAGCCGGACGCTGGTCTCCGGCCGGGTCCTGCACCACGAGCGGGTCCGTGACGCTCTGCTGCGCCACCTGGAGAAGGACCTCGGCCCGGTGGCACTGCCCCGCATCCCGGCGTCGCTCCAGCCGTTCACCGTGGCGGAGTACTTCCCCACGGCGGGGATCACTCCGTACCACGACCCGCGCCAGCACGCGGTGTCCCTCGCCTACGTCGTGCCCGTGACCGGGGACTGCCGGCCCCGGCAGGACGCCCTGGACCTGGTCTGGTTCAGCCCGCAGGAGGCCGCCTCGGCGGCGGTGCAGGGCGAGATGCCGGGCGGCCACGGTTTCCTGCTCAGGCAGGCCCTGGCCCACCTGGGTCTGCCGCACTGACCCCCTGCGCCGCGGGGCCGCGGCGCACGACGAGGGCCGCCCGCTCGTGGACGAACGGGCGGCCTCCCCGCCGGGGTCCCGCGCACGGGGTGCACGGGACGGCCGGGATCAGGCCAGGTCGAACCGGTCGAGGTTCATGACCTTGTCCCAGGCCGCGACGAAGTCCTCGACGAACTTCTCCTTCGCGTCGTCGGCGGCGTAGACCTCGGCGAGGGCACGCAGCTCGGAGTTGGAGCCGAAGACGAGGTCGGCACGGGTGCCGGTCCACTTCAGCTCGCCCGTGGCGGCGTCCCGGCCCTCGAACGCGGTCTGGTCCTCGCTCGTCGCCTTCCACGTCGTGCCCAGGTCGAGCAGGTTGACGAAGAAGTCGTTGGTGAGGGTCCCCGGCGTGCCGGTGAGGACGCCGGACTGCGACTGCTGGTGGTTGGCGCCCAGTGCGCGCAGGCCGCCGACGAGGACCGTCATCTCGGGCGCGCTCAGGGTGAGCAGGTTGGCCCGGTCGAGCAGCAGGTACTCGGCCGGCAGGCGGTTGCCCTTGCCCTGGTAGTTGCGGAAGCCGTCCGCGTTCGGCTCCAGCGCGGCGAAGGACTCCGCGTCGGTGTGCTCCTGGGTGGCGTCCACGCGGCCCGGGGTGAAGGGCACCTCGATGTCGAAGCCGGCGTCCTTGGCGGCCTTCTCGACGGCGGCGCAGCCGCCGAGCACGATCAGGTCGGCCAGGGAGACCTTCTTGGCGCCGGTGTCGAACTCCGCCTTGACGCCTTCCAGGGTGCGCAGCACCTGGGCGAGCCGCTCGGGGTCGTTGACCTCCCAGGTGCGCTGGGGCTCCAGGCGGATGCGGGCGCCGTTGGCGCCGCCCCGCTTGTCGCTGCCGCGGAAGGTGGAGGCCGACGCCCAGGCGGTGGAGACCAGTTCGGCGACGGTCAGCCCCGAGTCGAGGAGCCTGGCCTTCAGGGCCGCGATGTCCGCGGCGCCGATGACCTCACCCTCGCGCTCCGGCAGCGGGTCCTGCCACAGGAGGGTCTCCTCCGGCACCTCCGGGCCGAGGAACAGCGACTTCGGGCCCATGTCGCGGTGGGTCAGCTTGTACCAGGCGCGGGCGAAGGCGTCCGCGAACTCCTCCGGGTTCTCGTAGAACCGGCGGGAGATCGGCTCGTAGATCGGATCGAAGCGGAGCGACAGGTCGGTGGTGAGCATCGTCGGGAGGTGCTTCCTCGACGGGTCGTGCGCGTCGGGGACGACGGCCTCGGCGTCCTTGGCCACCCACTGCTTGGCACCGGCCGGGGAGTCGGTCAGCTCCCACTCGTAACCGAACAGGTTCTCGAAGAAGTTGTTGCTCCACCGGGTGGGCGTGGTGGTCCAGGTGACCTCCAGGCCGGAGGTGATGGCGTCGCCGCCCTTGCCGGTGCCGTAGGTGGACTTCCAGCCGAGGCCCTGCTCCTCCATGGAGGCCGCCTCGGGGTCGTCGCCCACCTGGTCGGCGGGACCGGCCCCGTGGGTCTTGCCGAAGGTGTGGCCACCGGCGATCAGGGCGACGGTCTCCTCGTCGTTCATCGCCATGCGGCGGAACGTCTCACGGATGTCGCGGGCCGCGGCGATCGGGTCCGGGTTGCCGTTGGGGCCTTCCGGGTTGACGTAGATCAGGCCCATCTGGACGGCACCGAGCGGGTTCTCCAGCTCGCGGTCGCCGGTGTAGCGCCGGTCGTCGAGCCAGGTGGTCTCGGGTCCCCAGTAGACGTCCTCCTCCGGCTCCCAGACGTCCTCGCGTCCGCCGCCGAAGCCGAAGGTCTCGAAGCCCATCGTCTCCAGCGCCACGTTGCCGGCGAGGATCATCAGGTCGGCCCAGGACAGGCTCCGGCCGTACTTCTGCTTCACCGGCCACAGCAGGCGGCGTGCCTTGTCCAGGTTGGCGTTGTCCGGCCAGCTGTTCAGCGGGGCGAACCGCTGCTGGCCGGCACCGGCGCCGCCGCGGCCGTCGCTGATGCGGTAGGTGCCGGCGCTGTGCCAGGCCATGCGGATGATCAGCGGACCGTAGTGGCCGAAGTCGGCGGGCCACCAGTCCTGCGAGGTGGTCAGCGCCTCGGCGATGTCCCGTTTCACGGCCGGAAGGTCGAGGCTGCTGAACGCCTCGGCGTAGTCGAACTGCTCACCGAGCGGGTTGGCCGCAGGCGGGTTCTTCGCCAGGATCTTCAGGTTGAGCCGTTCGGGCCACCACTGGCGGTTGCCGCCGCCCTGAGTGGGGTGCAGGGCACGCCCGTGCGCGACCGGGCAGCCGCCCTCACCCTCGCTCTTGGCGTCGGTGACGATCGCATCGGGGTTCTCAGCCATGGGATTCCTTCCGGACTAGGTGGATCTAGGTACTCAGGAAGTGCTGGCAGTGGAACAGTCGGGGCACACACCCCAGTAGATGACCTCGGCCTCGTCGATCGCGAAGCCCCGGTCGTCGGACGCGGTCAGGCACGGTGCGTGCCCGACCGCACAGTCGACGTCGACGACGGCACCGCACGACCTGCACACGAGGTGGTGGTGGTTGTCGCCGACGCGTCCCTCGAACCGCGCGGGACTGCCGGGCGGCTCGATGCGGCGCACGAGCCCCGCCGCGGCGAGGGCGTGGAGGGCGTCGTACACCGCTTGCAGGGAGATGTGGCCGACACGCGTGCGCACCCCGGAGGCGATCGCCTCGACGCCGAGGTGGTCGCCCTCCCGGACGGTTTCGAGCAGCGCGACACGGGCGGCCGTGACCCGCAGGCCGGCACCGCGCAGCTGCTCGGCCGTGGTCGCAGGCTGGGATGCGGTCATACCGCTGAACCTACCCTCAAAAACACGAATGATTCAAGGAAACAAACGATACAAGTTTGATGTCGTGCCCGGGACACGCGGATGACCGGTCACGCACCGCACATGCTCCGCATACGTACCGCGAGGCGACGCCGTTGTACCGCCGACACGACGCGGGCGGCCGTCCCGGTCCGGCGGGAACGGGGGTTCCACGGCACGAGGCGGGTCGCGCGCGGAGCGCCTCCCCGTGTGCGCCCCCGCCCCGCCCGTCCACGCCGGCAGCCCTCCCCCCGGCCCCACCACCTCCCCTCACCCACGCCGGGAGGCGCCGCGGCGCCTCCCGCCCGCACCGCCGATCGGGTGAAGCAGCCGCACGCTGCCGGGACACGCCGGTCCCGGCCCGGTACATCAAGAGCGAACGGGGCGTACCACCGCCGCGCGCCCCGGGGCCCGCCCGGGAACGGGTAGCGCGCGGGTCGTGCCGCGGCGGGCGGGAGGACGGGCGATGGGCGGAGCGACGAAGGCCGGGAGCGGCGCCGCCGGAGACGTACGCAGCGGCTCCGTCACGACGGACGACGGGGTACGACTGCACTGTCTGGAAGCGGGCAGCGGTCCCGCCATGCTCCTGGTGCCGGGGTGGTCGCAGACGGCGGCGCAGTGGCGGCACCAGATCGCCGAGTTCTCCCGCACCCGGCACGTGATCGCACTGGACCACCGGGGACACGGCGACTCGGCCCGGCCGGAGCACGGCTACCGGATCGCCCGGCTCGCGGCGGATCTACGGCAACTGGTCCTCGCCCTCGGCCTCGACGACATCACACTGGTGTGCCACTCCATGGGGTGCGCGGTGGCGTGGTCCTACTGGGATCTGTTCGACGGCGACCGGCTGGGACGGCTGGTGCTGTTCGACGAGCCGCCGGCGCTGATCCGGCAGCCCTTCTGGCCGGAGGGTCTCGCCGACCGGCTGGGCGCGCTCTACGACCTGGACGAGATCGCCGGTGTGGTCGCCGGGCTACGGGACCCGGACGCGGACGCCACCGCGATGACCGTGGAGTTCCTCTCCGGGATGTGGAGCCCGTCCGCCCCCGCGGCGGACCGGGAGTGGGTCGCCGGCCGCAACCTGTTGCTGCCGAGGGAGTACGCGGGCCGGCTGCTGCTGGACAACGTGGTGCAGGACTGGCGGGACGTGCTGCCGCGGATCACGGTGCCGACGCTGGTGATGGGCGGCAAGGAGAGCGTCATCCCCCTCGCCGCCGCGCGGACCGTGGCCGACGCCGTCCCGGGGGCGGTGCTGCGCATCCTGGACGAGCGCGGCAGTCACTTCGCGTTCTGGGAGAATCCCGGGCAATTCAACCACGCGATCCGGGAGTTCCTCCAGGCCGCGGACGCCTGAGGCGACGGGGCAGCGCGGTCCCGGTGTCCGGCCCGCCCTCGCCGGTGGCCCAAAGCGGCCGGAACCGGCGATCTCCTGACGGCCCGCGGGGCCGGTCAGCAGTCCGGCCGGCTGTGCCGCTTGCCGTGGCACAGCAAGGCAGGGCGTCAGAGGGCCTGGAGGCTCGCGATGACCTGCTCGCACCATGCGTGGCTGATCAGGGCATCGGTGGCGTCAAGGGTCCCACCGTGCGGACGGCGTCGAGGAAGGGCGCATGGCTTCGAAGCCGCGCCGGCGGCCGTCCGGCTCCCAGGCGTCCGGACGCTGAGAGGCGGCGGGGCCGTCATGGAGGGTGACCTCGGTGAGGTCGACGACGTCGCGGCGCCCCTGGAGCGCTGCCCGGACCTGGGCCCGCCGGTTGCCCTGGACCTGGGCGCCAAGGTCGCCACCGGCGAGATGACGTGGGGCTGAGCGGTACTCACATCCGCCCGCATGTCCGCGTAGCGGGGCCCGAGGTCCTTGCCGAGCCCGATCGTGGTCGCCCACTGACCGGTCACGGCAAGCTGGTCACCAACCGGTCCCCAGGAACGATCAAGGGGCCGTCTCAGATCACTCTGAAACGGCCCCTGACCTGCGACCTTCACAAGTCGGGACGACAGGATTTGAACCTGCGACCCCTTGACCCCCAGTCAAGTGCGCTACCAAGCTGCGCCACGTCCCGTTGCCCGTCTGACCTGGGGATTCCCCGGCCGAACGTGCACGAGAACCATACCGCACTCGGGTGGGTGGCCGCGCGCGCCTTCTCCGGCACGCACGGCGGGAGGCGGGGGCGGACGGGCCGGACGGGCCGTCCGCCCCCCGTGCGCCGCCGCGGCTCCGGCCCGCACCGGTTCCGGGGGTGTCGCGTCTTCGGCGCCGGCAGCCGGAGCCCCCTCCGCTCCGGCTGCCGGCGCCGAAGTCGGATCATGCCAGAGGGCACTGGCATTCAGCTGTGTCCCCGGCTCTCCGGGATCTTCGGGGGCGCCCCGGGCGCCGGCGCCCGCCGCCACCGCTCGGGACGGTCAGTCCGCCGGGCGTCCCAGGGCCGGATGGGCCTCCTGGAGCCGGGAGGGGGCGGCCTGCCGCCAGGAGTCGGCGAGGATGTCGCGCAGCTCCTCCTCGTCCTCCAGGGCGGCAAGGCGGGCCCTGACCCAGGCGAACTGCGCCTCGTGGCCGGCGATCCAGAACTTCTCCGGCTCGGCGAGGACCAGTTCGTCGCGCTCCTCCCTGGGGCAGCGCACGGCCAGGGAGGTCTCGTCCTCGGGCAGGGTCGCGAACATCTTCCCCGCCACCCGGAACGTGGGCATGCTCCAAGCCGTCTTCTCGGTCGTGTCGGGCAGGGACAGGGCGATACGGCGTACGTCTTCGGCATCGGGCATGCTCCGCACCGTAGCCAATGCCACTGACATGCGCCCGGCCCGCCGTTCAGCGCCCCGGCCCGTCAGGCGCCGACGTACTCCGCGAGGTGCCGGCCGGTGAGCGTGGAGCGGTCGGCGACCAGGTCGGCGGGCGTCCCCTCGAAGACGATCCGGCCGCCGTCGTGGCCGGCGCCGGGGCCGAGGTCGATGATCCAGTCGGCGTGTGCCATGACCGCCTGGTGGTGCTCGACGACGATGACCGACCTGCCGGAGTCCACGAGCCGGTCCAGCAGGCCCAGCAGCTGCTCGACGTCGGCGAGGTGCAGGCCGGTGGTCGGCTCGTCGAGGACGTAGACGCCGGCGTCGTCGCCCATCCGCGTGGCCAGCTTCAGCCGCTGCCGCTCGCCGCCGGAGAGGGTGGTGAGCGGCTGGCCGAGGCTGAGATAGCCCAGGCCGACGTCGGCCATCCGCCGGAGGATCCTGTGGGCCGCGGGGACGCGGGCCTCGCCGGCGGCGAAGAACACCTCCGCCTCGGACACCGGCATGCCGAGCACCTCGCCGATGTCCCGGCCGCCGAAGCGGTACTCCAGCACCGACGCCTGGAACCGCCTGCCCTCGCAGTCCTCGCACGGGGTGGCGACGCCCGCCATCATCGCCAGGTCGGTGTAGACGACGCCGGCGCCGTTGCAGGTGGGGCAGGCGCCCTCGGAATTGGCGCTGAACAGCGCCGGCTTGACGCCGTTGGCCTTGGCGAAGGCCTTGCGGATCGGGTCGAGGAGTCCGGTGTACGTGGCCGGGTTGCTCCGCCGGGAGCCGCGGATCGGGGTCTGGTCGATCGTCACCACTCCCGCATCGGCGGGGATCGACCCGTGCACGAGGGAGCTCTTGCCGGATCCGGCGACGCCGGTGACGACGGTCAGCACCCCGAGCGGGATGTCGACGTCGACGTCGCGCAGGTTGTGGGTGTCCGCGCCGCGCACCGCCAGGGTGCCGGTGGGCTTGCGGACGGTCTTCCTGACCGCCGCCCGGTCGTCGAGGTGGCGGCCGGTGACGGTGCCGCTGGTCCGCAGACCCTCGACGGTGCCCTCGAAGCAGACGGTACCGCCCGCCGAGCCGGCGCCGGGGCCGAGGTCGACGACGTGGTCGGCGATCGCGACGACCTCCGGCTTGTGCTCCACCACGAGTACGGTGTTGCCCTTGTCCCGCAGTCGCAGCAGCAGGTCGTTCATGCGCTGGATGTCATGGGGGTGCAGGCCGGTGGTGGGCTCGTCGAAGACGTAGGTGACGTCGGTGAGGGAGGAGCCGAGATGGCGGATCATCTTCACGCGCTGCGCCTCACCGCCGGACAGCGTGCCGGAGGGCCGGTCGAGGGCCAGGTAGCCGAGGCCGATCTCCACGAACGAGTCGAGGGTCCGCTGGAGCGCGGTGAGCAGCGGCGCCACCGAGGGGCCGTCGAGGCCGCGCACCCATGCGGCCAGGTCCCTGATCTCCATGGCGCAGGCGTCGGCGATGTTGACGCCGTCGATCCGCGAGGATCGGGCCGCCTCGCTGAGCCGGGTGCCGTCGCACTCGGGGCAGGCGGTGAAGGTGACGGCCCGGTCCACGAAGGCCCGGATGTGCGGCTGCATCGCCTCCCGGTCCTTGGCCAGGAACGACTTCTGGATCTTGGGGATCAGCCCCTCGTAGGTGAGGTTGACGCCGTTGATCTTCACCTTGGTCGGCTCCCGGTGCAGGAAGTCGTGCCGTTCCTTCCTGGTGTACGCGCGGATCGGCTTGGCCGGGTCGAAGAAGCCCGACTCCCTGATGACCCGCACCACCCAGCCGTCGCCGGTGTAGCCGGGAATGGTGAACGGGTCCTCGGCGAGCGACCTGGAGTCGTCGTACAGCTGGGTGAGGTCGATGTCGGAGACCGTGCCCCGGCCCTCGCAGTGGGTGCACATGCCGCCGGTGCGGCTGAAGGCGACCCTTTCCGTGCGGGTCTTCTCGGCGCCCCGGTCGACCGTGAAACCGCCGCTGGCGCTGACGGACGCGACGTTGAAGGAGAACGCGCCGGGCGGGCCGATGCGCGGCGTGCCGAGGCGGCTGAAGAGGATCCGCAGCATGGCGTTGGCGTCGGTGGCGGTGCCGACCGTGGAGCGGGGGTCGGCCCCCATCCGCTGCTGGTCGACGATGATCGCGGTGGTGAGTCCGTCGAGGACGTCGACCTCGGGCCGGGCCAGGTTCGGCATGAAGCCCTGCACGAAGGCGCTGTAGGTCTCGTTGATGAGCCGCTGGGACTCCGCGGCGATCGTGTCGAACACCAGCGAGCTCTTGCCCGAGCCGGAGACCCCGGTGAAGACGGTCAGCCTGCGCTTGGGGATCTCGACGTCGACGTCCTTGAGGTTGTTCTCACGGGCGCCGTGCACGCGGATCAGATCGTGACCGTCGGCGGCGTGCGGTTCCGGCGCCTGTGTGTCCGGCCTCGTGGCCCTGCTCATCGTCTCTCCCTGTCGCGTCGGATCGCAGCTCGGTGACTCCTCCGGTCACGCTAGCGGCGGTGCCGCGGCCGACGCTTCTCCATTACTGACGGGCCCGCGTACCGGGGGCCTCCGGCTGCCGGCGGGCCGCTGGCACGATCGCCTTGTAGTAGAGCGTCGTGGGCCGCAGCACGCCGCCCGGGTCGGCCGCGTAGTCGGGGATCACTCCCGCACGGGTCCAGCCTGCGCCGCGGTACAGGCGCTCGGCCGGGCTGCCGGTCTCGGTGTCCAGGTGCAGCAGGGTGACTCCGGCGTCGGCCGCCGCTTCCTCGGCGGTGGCCAGCAGGGTGCGGCCCAGCCCCCGTCCGCGGGCTCCCGGACGGACCATGAGCTTCACCAGTTCGGCCCGGTGGCGGCTGTTCGGCTTGCCGGCGAAGGCGAGGCCGACGGTGCCGACGACCTCGCCGCCGTCCCGCGCCGCCCACACGGCGAGCCGGCCCGCGGCGACCGCTGCGGCACGCTCCTGCCACCACGCCAGCGCCGCGCCACGGTCGAGCGGCGCCAGGAAGCCGACCGAGGCGCCGTCGGCCACGGTGTCGGCCAGCAGGTCCGCGAGCGGTCCGGCGCACTCCCGCAGCCGTGTCCCGTCGAGCCGCTGCACGATCACGGCCGCACCACCGCCAGCAGGTACCGCGCCTCGGTGCCGGCAGCGCTGCGGAACCTCGTGGGCCCCCACACCCGCATCCGTAGGCAGTCGCCGGCCTCCAGCAGGTGCGCCGCCTGCTGCTCCGTGACCTCCAGTGCGCCCTCCAGCACCCAGATGTGCTGCTCCAGACCGGCCACGGGCGGTCGGTCGTAGGCCAGGTCGGCGCCCGCGGCGAGGCGGCCCTCCACCAGCTCGCCACGCAGCCCCGCGTGCGGCGGCGACACCGATCGCCGTACGAAACCGCCGGCGCGGTCCTGCCACACCGGCTGCTCGGCCGTCCTCACCACCGGGGTGGGCTTCGCCTCGACCTCGCTGAGCAGCTGGGACATGGTCCGGCCGTAGACGTGGCACAGCCGGTTGAGGACCGCGGCGGTGGGGCTGGTCTCGGAGCGCTCGGCCCGGGACAGCGTGGACCGGCTCACCCCGCTGCGCTCGGCCAGCTCGTCCAGGGACCAGCCGTGCCGGGTCCGCAGCTCGGCGAGTCGGGCGGCGAGGCGGGCGTCGACGGGGTCGGGCTCGCGGGCGGGGGGTCCCTGACCGGGCGGGACGGAATCGCTACTCATGTGCGGGACGATATCCCGGATATGAGACGACCGTGTTACGCCCGCCTCACGCCCGCGCGGCCTCCTCCAGGGCGTCGAGCACCGGGCGGATCAGCGGATGCTCCTCGGCGCCGCGGCGCACCGCCGCGAAGACGCGCCGGGTCGGCGCCACGCCGTCGACGGGGCGGACCACCACGCCGGACAGGTCCATGCCGCGCAGGGCGGAGCGCGGGACGAGGGCGACGCCCGCGTCGGCCGAGGCGAGGGCGACGACGGCGCGGAAGTCGTCGGAGGAGTGCTCCAGGCGGGGCTGGAAGCCGGCGTTCTCGCAGGCCAGCACGACCACCTCGTGGCAGGGGTTGCCGGGGTAGGGCCCGATCCACGGGTCCTTGGCCAGGTCGGCGATCGGGACCTCGCCCGCGTCGGCGAGCCGGTGGTGCAGCGGGACGACCGCGTCGAACGGCTCGGCGTACAGGGGGAGGTGGGTCAGGCGCGGGTCGTCGGCGGGCGGCGCCCCGCGGTACTCGACCGCGACGGCGACGTCGACCTGCCGGTCCAGCACCATCGGCAGACTGGCGTCGCCCTCGGCGTCCTGGACGCGGATGCGGATACCGGGTGCCGTGGCGGCCAGGCGCGCCAGCGCCGGGGCGACGACCAGGGCGATGCCGGTGGCGAAGGCGGCGACGGTGACGGTGCCGGCCTGGCCGGAGCCGTAGGCGGCCAGCTCCGCCTCGGCCCGCTCCAGCTGGGCGAGGACGGCGTTGGTGTGGCCGAGCAGGATCTCGCCGGCCGGGGTGAGCCGTACACCCTTGGCGCCGCGCTCGACCAGGCGGTGGCCGGTCTCCTGTTCCAGGGCGGTCAGCTGCTGGGAGACCGCCGAGGGGGTGAGGTACAGCGCGGCGGCAGCCGCGGTCACCGTGCGGTGGTCGGCCACCGCACGGAGGATGTGGAGCCGCCGCGCCTCGATCATCGGACCGATTATCTCAAGGCGCCCGAGCGCTTCAGTCCCCCAGCTCCGCCCGCGCCGCCACGAAGGCGTCCACGGCCCGGTCGACGTCGGCCGTGGAGTGCGCGGCGGACAGCTGGACGCGGATGCGGGCCTGCCCCTGCGGGACGACGGGGTAGGAGAAGCCGATCACGTACACGCCGCGTTCCAGCAGCAGTTCCGCCATGCGGCCCGCACGGGCCGCGTCGCCGATCATCACCGGGGCGATGGCGTGGTCGCCGGGGAGCACGTCGAAGCCCTCCTCGGTCATCCGGCGGCGGAACAGCGCGGTGTTCTCCGCAAGGCCCACCCTGAGGTCGTCGGCGGACTCCAGCAGGTCGAGGACCTTCAGGGAGGCGGCGGCGATCACCGGGGCGAGTGTGTTGGAGAACAGGTACGGCCTGGAGCGCTGGCGCAGCAGGGCGACGATCTCGGCGCGAGCGGCGACGTAGCCGCCCGAGGCGCCGCCGAGCGCCTTGCCGAGGGTGCCGGTGATGATGTCGACGCGGTCCATGACGCCGTGCAGCTCGGGCGTGCCGCGGCCGCTGGGGCCGACGAAACCGACGGCGTGCGAGTCGTCGACCATGACCATCGCGTCGTAGCGGTCGGCGAGGTCGCAGATCTCCCGCAGGGGTGCCACGTAGCCGTCCATGGAGAAGACACCGTCGGTGACGATCAGGCGGCGTCGCGCACCGGACGCCTCTTTCAGCTTCGCCTCCAGGTCCGCGAGGTCCCGGTTGGCGTAGCGGAAGCGGCGGGCCTTCGACAGGCGGATGCCGTCGATGATGGAGGCGTGGTTGAGGGCGTCGGAGATGACCGCGTCCTCCTCGCCGAGCAGCGTCTCGAAGACACCGCCGTTGGCGTCGAAGCAGGAGGAGTACAGGATCGTGTCCTCCTGGCCGAGGAACGCCGACAGCCGCGCCTCCAGTTCCTTGTGCACCTCCTGGGTGCCGCAGATGAAGCGCACGGACGCCATGCCGTAGCCCCAGCGGTCCAGGGCCTGGTGGGCCGCGGCGACCACCTCGGGGTGGTCGGCGAGGCCGAGGTAGTTGTTGGCGCAGAAGTTGAGGACCTCGCCGGGGCGACCGCCGGCGGTGACCTCGACGGTCGCGGACTGCGGGGTGCCGATCACCCGCTCGGGCTTGTGCAGGCCGGCGGCGCGGATCTCGTCGAGGGCGGCGCTCAGGTCGTCGCGCACGGAGTCGAACATGGGACAGCTCCTTGGAGTGCTGGTGGCGTACGCGGTGGACTCACGCGGTCCAGTCGAGGATGACCTTGCCGCCCTTGCCGCTGGCCGCGTCGGCGAACGCCGCCTCGAAGTCGCGGTAGCCGTACCGGCCGGTGATCACGGGGGCGAGGTCGAGGCCGCCTTCGAGAAGGACGGTCATCGCGTACCAGGTCTCGTACATCTCACGGCCGTAGATGCCCTTGATGGTGATCATCGAGGTGACGATCCGCGACCAGTCGACGGGGAACTCCTGGGCCGGCAGGCCGAGCATCGCGATCCGGCCACCGTGCGTCATGTTGGCGATCATGTCGCGCATCGCCTCGGGCCTGCCGGACATCTCCAGGCCGATGTCGAAGCCCTCGCGCAGGCCCAGTTCGCGCTGCCCGTGGGCGATGGGCGTGCGCGTCACGTCCAGTGCCAGGCTCACGCCGACCTTGCGGGCCAGGTCCAGCCGCTCCTCGCTGACGTCGGTGATGACGACGTTGCGGGCCCCGGCGTGCCGGGTGACGGCGGCGGCCATCAGGCCGATCGGACCGGCGCCGGTGATCAGCACGTCCTCGCCGACGAGCGGGAAGGAGAGCGCGGTGTGCACGGCGTTGCCGAACGGGTCGAAGATCGCCGCCACGTCGAGGTCCACCGGCACCCGGTGCACCCAGACGTTGGAGGAGGGCAGGGAGACGTACTCGGCGAACGCCCCGTCGCGGCCGACGCCGAGGCCGACGGTGGCCCGGCACAGGTGGCGGCGCCCGGCCAGGCAGTTGCGGCACTTGCCGCACACCAGGTGGCCCTCGCCGCTGACCAGGTCACCGGCCCTGATGTCGGTGACGTCGCGGCCGGTGCCGACGACCTCGCCGACGAACTCGTGCCCGACGACGAGGGGGGTGCGGATCGCCTGCCGGGCCCAGCCGTCCCAGGACCGGATGTGCAGGTCGGTGCCGCAGATGCCGGTGCGCAACACCTTGATGAGGACCTCGCCCGGCCCGACGGCGGGCTCCGGGACGTCCGCGAGCCACAGCCCGGGTTCCGCCTTCTGCTTGACCAGCGCCTTCAACGCTACGGCTCCTGTTGGTGCGTTCCCGGGGGCGGCATGCCGATGGGTCCCGTGCCCGGGAGGGGAAGTGGAATCGTGCAGCAATCTGCCGCACGTCGGGCGCCGCGGTCCATCGAGGTTTTCTTAAGCGCCGCCTCAGCTTTCCTTCACACCATCCGACCTGAACGGACGCGGTCGGCGCGGCCCGGTCGGGGGCGCGCCGGGCAGCAGCCCCCGGGGAAGGGCGGTCACGCCCGCGTCGTCACCCGGCGGGGCCGTTCACGGTGGCAGGCCGTCGGCCGCGCTGCGCTCCAGCCGTGCGACGAGGTCCGCGGCCGACACCTTGATCGCCTCCAGGCCCTCCCTGCCCCAGGGCCGGGGAGTGGTGTCCGCCACGCTCACCGTGCCGAGGACGGTGCCGGTGCTGTCGATCAGCGGGGCGCCGAGGTAGGAGCGGATGCCGAAGTCGTCGACGACGGGGTTGCCGGCGAAGCGGGGGTAGTCGCGGACGTCCTCCAGGGCGAGGGCCCGGCGGCGAACGACGACGTGCGGGCAGTAGCCGTGGTCCCGCGGCAGGGTGCGGCCGAGTGAGGGGCGGGGCGTCCCGCCGGGCGGCGGCGGCACCGGGGGCGGTGTCCGCAGACCCGCGAAGAACTGCCCGCTGTCGTGGGGGAAGTTGACCATGGCGTACGGCGCCCGGGTGAGGTCGGCGAGGTGATGCGCGAAGGCGTCCAGGGCCGGATCGGATCGCCGGCCCAGGCCGAGTGCGTGCAGTCGGGCCAGCCGGGCGGGGACGTCCCGGTCCTCCGGGGTGAGCAGCAGCCGACCGGCCGGGCGCGGTGGGTCGTAGCTCATGCCGGTGCTCCGGGCTGGTGGGCGTGGCGCATGTACGGGCTCCGTGACTGGTGGGCGGGCATCACATGTGGGCGCCGCGGCTGGGCGCGGGCGTGGCGGGGGCGTGGGCGATGAGGTGCCGGACAAGGGTGAGCAGGGTCTGCACCCCGGACGCGGAGATCCGGGCGTCGCAGCGCACCACGGGAATCCCCGGGTCCAGGTCGATCGCGGCGCGCACCTCCTCGGGGTCGTAGCGGTGGGACCCGTCGAACTCGTTGATCGCGACGATGAACCCGAGGCCGCGCTCCTCGAAGAAGTCGACGGCGGCGAAGCATTCCTCCAGTCGCCGGGTGTCGGCGAGGACGACGGCACCGAGCGCTCCTTCGCACAGCTCGTCCCACATGAACCAGAAGCGTTCCTGGCCGGGTGTGCCGAACAGGTACAGCACGTGCTCCGGATCGAGGGTGATGCGGCCGAAGTCCATGGCGACGGTCGTCTCGACCTTGTTCTCGATGCCGTCGAGTTTGTCGGTCGCGGCACTGACCGTGGTCAGCAGCTCCTCCGTGCTGAGCGGCGCGATCTCGCTCACGGCGCCGACGAAGGTGGTCTTGCCGACCCCGAAGCCGCCGGCCACGAGGATCTTCAGCGCGGTCGGGAAGGGGTCGCCGTCGTCGGTGTAGGCCGTCTCAGAGCTGTCGTCGTAGTCCATCGAGCACTGCCTCCAGAAGGGCCCGGTCAGTGGGGTGGTCGTGGAACGCGGGGGGCTTGGTGGTCAGGGCTCCGCAGTCGACGAGGTCCGACAGCAGCACCTTGGTCACCGCTGCCGGCAGCTCGAGATGGGCGGCCACCTCGGCCACCGGCCTCGGTACCCGGCACAGTTCCAGCGCCTGCGCGTGCTCGGGGCCGAGGTAGCCGAAGGGGGTGGCACCGGTGACCATCAGCTGCGACATCAGGTCGAGCGGGACGGTGGGCCGGGTGCGGCCGTTGCTGACGGTGAAGGGCCGCACCAGTCGCCCGGCCGCGTCGTCGAGCCAGGGTCCGTCGCCGGCCGCCGCCACGCTCAAGGCCTCATCACCGTGGGTTCCCCTGCGTGCTGCCGGGGTGCGGTGACGAGGTAGGGGCGGACGCTCTTGACCAGCATCGCCATCTCGTAGCCGAGGACCGCGGCGTCGGCCTCGCGGCCGGCGAGCACGGCGAGGCAGGTGCCGGAGCCGGCGGTGGTGACGAACAGGAGCGTCGAGTCGAGTTCGACGACGACCTGGCGCACGTCACCGCCGTCGCCGAAGCGGACTCCGGCGCTGCGGCCGAGTGAGTACAGGCCGGAGGCCAGGGCGGCCATGTGGTCGGCGCTGTCCGGGTCGAGTCCGTGGACGGACTTCACGAGCCCGTCGCTGGACAGCAGAACGGCGCTGGTGGTGTGCGGTACGCGCTGCACGAGGCCGCTCATCAGCCAGTCGAGGTCGGAGACACGGCCGGTCGGCGCGTCGCTCGCCATGGTGGATCGACTCCTTGGGATACGAAGGTCAGCGGGAGCGCTCGGGGCGGAGCTGAGCGTGGGGCGGGGGCTGGTACCGGGGGTGGGACCGGTACCCGGGGTGGTGCGGAGGGTGGTCATCCGGCCGGTGCGCTCCCGTCGTGCCCAACGGTCGGGGTCGTGTGCCCGGGGCCCGGCGCGGCGCGGTCGTACCGGGCGCGCGGCGCCTCAAACGCCCCCTCCGCGTGGCCGGCGCGCGCCTCGGCTGTGCGCGTGGGGTCCACGGGCGGAACGTCGGCGGGGTGCCGAGCCGTCGGGGACGCGGGCTCCGGGGGCGGTCCGGGGTCCGGGCGGGTGCCCGACTGGCCCTCGGCGAGACCGATTCCCCGCTGGAAGGCGGCCATCAGGCCGGGATCGTGGCCACCGGGCTGCTCGGACTCCGGTCGGGGTACGGGGCCGCCGCGCAGCTGGGGGACGAGGTGCTCCTGGGCGCGGCGCCGGGGCAGCCGGGGCGGGCTCACGGTGCCGGGGACGGGCCCGACGCGTGGGACGGCCGGTGAGCCGCCGTCGTCCTCGGCGGCGGGCCGGTCCTCGGGGCGGACGCCGGGCACCGCGGCGGCCGGGGTGACCCGGTCCTGCCGCCG
>NZ_JADWYM010000030.1 GCF_022414535.1 Streptomyces sp. MUM 2J | reverse complement strand
GCGCGGGGGGCGCGTCGGGGGCCCGGCTCGCGGGAGGCGCCGGGTGCGGGGCCGGCCGTCCGGGGGTGTCGTGGTCCGCGGGCCCGGGCGGTCCGGCCGGGTCGCAGGTGCCGTACTCCGGGTGGTGCGGTGCGGCGGGGTCGTCCACGGGGTCGTGGTCCGCGCGGCGGTGCTGGGCGTGCGGCGCGGTGGAGGGTGCTGCGGGGGCGGGGTCCGCGGCTGCGGGGGAGTGCGGCGCGGGCCGCGGCACGGCCGGACCGGACGGGGTGGTGCCGGGCTCCGGGGCGGCGGGCGGCAGGGCCGGCGCCGGTCCCGTCCCACCCGCGGCGGTGTCGTCCTGCCGTGGCTGCGCCCCGGCCGCGGTGTCCCCTCCCGGCGCCGTGCCGAGCACGTCCTGCGGGACGACGAGGACGGCTTGGACACCGCCGTAGATGTTGCTCTGCAGGCGGACCCGGATGCCGTGGCGCCGGGCCAGCTGCGAGACGACGAACAGGCCGATGCGGCCGTCGGCCAGCAACCGGCCGACGTTGACCTGGTCGGGGTCGGCGAGCAGGGCGTTCATCCGGTGCTGCTCCTCGACCGGCATGCCGAGGCCACGGTCCTCGACCTCCACGGCGAGCCCGGAGGTGACGAGGTTGGCACGGAGCAGCACCTGGGTGTGCGGGGCGGAGAAGACCGTGGCGTTCTCGACGAGTTCGGCCAGGAGGTGGATGACGTCGGCGACGGCGTGCCCGCGTACCTCGCCGTCGACGGGCGGCACGAGCTTGACCCGGGAGTACTGCTCGACCTCGGCGATGGCCGAGCGCAGCACCTCCGTCATGGGGACGGGGTTGCTCCACTGCCGTCGGGAGACGGCGCCGCCGAGCACCGCGAGGTTCTCGGCGTGGCGGCGGATGCGGGTGGCGAGGTGGTCGACGTGGAAGAGCCCCTTGAGCAGGTCGGGGTCCTCCATCTCGTTCTCCAGCTCGTCGAGGATGGAGATCTCGCGGTGCACGAGGGACTGCAGCCGCCGGGCGAGGTTGACGAAGACCTCCAGCTTCTGCTGGCTGCCGGCCTGGCTGGAGAGCTGCGCGGCGCGCACGACGGCGGTGACGGCGCCGTCGTGCGCGCGGGCCAGGTCGGCGGCGAGCAGCTCGAACTCGTCGGCGTCGCCGGGCGGCTGACCGCGGGTCTTGCGCTGCGGCGGGGTGTCGCCGCGACGGAGCGTCTCGACGAGGGAGCGCAGATCGGCCTCGCCGCGCGCGCTGTTGCGGCGCAGCGCGCCGATGCGCTCACTGACCCCCCTGGCGGCGCGGTCGGCGGCCACGGCGGCGATGACGATCCCCGCGCCGGCGACCGCCGCGGCACCGGCCAGCACGGCCCACAGGGAGGGGCCGGGCCGGGTGCCGCTGGAGCGGACGGTGAAGAGGACGGCCGCGCAGGCGCTGAGGGCGACCGCGACGGGCGGGAGGACGGCCAGACGCAGGAGCTGTGGCCGTATGTGGGTCTCGGGCACGGCGGGGAGGGTGCGGGCTACCGGCCGCCCGTGCCGCCCGCCGCCCTCACGGCGGTCGGTGCGCGCGGCCGGTGCGCGGAGGTGAGACATCGGTGTCCTCGTACTGGTCCGTCGGGCCTGTTTGCTGGCGCGTGGTGCGCAACTCGGCCACTCACGGTAGTCGCCAACGCATCAAGTGCGATGGTCAGTTGACAAAGTCCCCCGCGAAGCGTCCCCCTCTGGTATGAGGGCTCGCACGACAGACCGAGAGCCCGAATCCGAACCCGCCTCAACTCGACTCTTTTTGATCGATTCAGATCGCATTCGACGGTGAGCGATCGCAAATCAGGTCACACCTCGGACCTCGGACAGCCCTCTCCTCCGGTGCCGCTTCCGGTGCCGCTTCCGGGACGACGCGGCCCGACCGCGGGAGCCGTGGGCAGCCACCGCATCGTTCACCCGAGAAGGGGCCGGTTGCGTCACGAGGCGGTCGAAAAGCGTCGGGCGGCGGCCGCTCCGGCACCCCGGCCCCGGCCGGTGTCAGGGGACGAGCGCCGAGAGGCGGGCGCAGGGGAGATGGATCCAGCCCTCCCGCTCGGCGGCCGCCCGTTCGGCCGCGGTCCGCGGCCCTCGGGTGCCGCCGATCTGCACGGCCCGCGCGACGAGCGCGCACAGGAGCGCGTCGAGACGGTCGTGGTTGTCGACGCACTGCGCCCGCACCGGTTCCGCCAGCGCCACCCCCAGCCCCTCCTCCACCGACCGTACGATGTCCGCCCGGACCGGTCCGGCCTCCGCCCCGGCCCGCTTGTAGCTGGCCCTGGGGCGGATGCCCCAGCACCGCAGCGCGGCGGCGGGGTACACCTCCGCCACCGGACCCGACCCGTCCCGGGGCACGGGCGCGTCCGGGGAGCCGAGCGCGGCCAGCAGCCGGGCGGCGCGCAGCGCCACGACGCCCAGCAGGTCGGTGGAGACCGACAGGGGCGGCCGCATCCGTGTCGCCTTCCAGGTGAGGTCGTCGGTGAGCCGGAACCGCAGCGGGTCCAGCCCGGCCCGGCCGTCCTCCCGGTCCTCGTAGCGGTCCGGGGTGGGCAGCGCCTCGCCCCGGTGGTGGGCGCCGACGGTCGCCACGAAGCTCGACGGCCACCCGAGCGGGCAGTCGAGGCCCGTCCGGTCGGCCGCGCGGATGAGCGCCAGCAGGTCCTCGTCCCACTCCGGAACCAGGAACTCCGGTGTGAGCCCGTTCCCGCCGCCCCACACGGCTCGGCACACCGCGGTGCGCCGCGCGCTCGCGGCCAGATCGACGCCGACCGTCACCGCCCTCGAACCCGTCATACGCCCATCCTCTGCCATCCTCCCGACGGCCGGCGCCGGCCGTCGGCCTGACCGCCCCTCAGACCCGGACGCCGTGGCCCACCGGGCGGGCCGCCGCCCGACCCCGTCCGGGGTCCGCCCGGCGGTGGCCCGGCGTTTCGGCTTCGCTGCGGTTTCGCTCCAAGGCTGGTCACGGGGCACGGGCTGCGGCCAGACTGCTCGTCGTGCCGCTCCGCAGACCCGCGCCTCCGGCGATTCCTCCCGGTGCCGGGCTCCGTCGCGGTCACCACCGCACCGGCCCCGGCCCAGCGCGCCGCGACGACGAGCGGCGCGGCTCCGGGCGGGACGGCCGGCGCCCTGCCCTCCGCCGGCACGGCTGCGCGGCACCGCCCTGGCGGTGGCCGGACTCCGCTCCGCGGCGGCGGGGCGGGGCCACGCGGTGGACGGGACCGCGCGCAGGCCCGGCCGTGGGCGGGAGAACGGCCGTCCGGCACGTCGCGTCGGCACGGGCGAGCCACCGGCACGGTGGCCGGTCCGCACCCACCCGGACGCGGAAGGCCGCGGCAGCCCCGGCCGGGAGACGGGCATGGCGACGGCGCACCGGGCAGAATCGACTGAGGCAGAACGTGACGGAGGTGCCGTGTGCGGACGACAGCGGGTCGGTGGCGCTCCCGGCCCGGCCCATGGGTTCCCCGAAGGCGCCGGGCACTGCGCGACGTCCTGTCGCCGGTGGCCGAGGTGCTGGGGGCACGGCGCCGGCTGGCCTGGCTGAACGCGGCGGGCCTGCGCATCGGCACCACACTGGATCTGCGCCGCACGGCAGAGGAACTGGCCGACTTCACGGTGCCCGAACTCGCCGACGGCTGCGCGGTGGACCTGCTGGAGTCGGTCCTCCGCTTCCAGGAGGGCGACCGGCGCGACGGACACGAGGGCGCCTTGCTGCGGGCCATGGCGGTGTCCCAGGTCGACGGGCTGGACCTGGCCCCCGATCCGGTGGGACAGCCGTCCGTGCACCCTCTTCAGCGCCTGGGCGCACGGTGTCTGACATCCCGCAGACCGGTCCTGCTCGACCGGATGACCCGGGCCGACTACGACGCGGTCGCCCCCGGCCCCGAGGCGGCGGAGCTGATGCGCCGTTCAGGCGTGCACTCGTACATGGCGGTCCCGCTGATCGCGCGGGGGGAGCTCCTGGGGCTGGCCGACTTCATCCGGGCGGGCAGGCGCCCCGCGTTCACCCGCGCCGACCTGGCACTGGCCATGGAGCTGGCCTCGAAGGCGGCCGTGTACATCGACAACGCACGCCTGTACGGCCGGGAGCGCCTCCAGGGCGTCATGCTGCAGCGGACCCTGCTGCCCCGGGTCACCCCCCGTACGCCCGGCCTGGAGGTGTCCTCGTGCTACACCCCCACCCCGGACCCGGCCGGGGTCGGCGGCGACTGGTTCGACGTGGTGGCGCTGCCCGGCGGTCGCAGCGCGGTGATGGTCGGGGACGTGATGGGCCGGGGGCTGGCCGCGGCGGCGACCATGGGCCGGCTGCGCACCGCGGCCCGGACGCTGATGGCGCTGGACATCGCCCCGGAGCGGATGCTGGCCCGCCTCGACCTGGTCGTCCGGGACCTGGAGGAGGAGCAGGTGGCCACGTGCCTGTGCGCGGTGTACGACCCGTGCAGCAGCACGTTCCGCCTCGCCAGCGCCGGCCACCCACCACCCCTGCTGACCCGCGGTGACGGCACCGACTGCTACGTCGACCTGCCGGTCGGGGCGCCGCTGGGCACCGGGGTGATCCCGTACGACCCGGTCGAATGCACGGTGGCGCCGGGCGGGCGGCTGATGCTGTACACCGACGGGCTCATCAGGTCCCGCACGGTGGACGTCGACGCACAGCTGGCCGGTCTGATGCGGACCGCCCGGACGGCCCTCCCGCAGGCGGCGGCCGTCTGCGACGCGGTCCGGTCCGGACCGGGCGGCGACCCCGAGGACGACGCCATCGTCCTGATCGCCGGGACGGTACCGGTCGCCCCCGGCGACGAGGCGTACGCGTGCGCGCTGCCGGCCGACGGCTCAGCCGCTTCCCGGGCCCGGCGCACCGTGCGCGAGGTGCTGCCGCAGTGGGGACTGCCGGACCTGGTCGACAGCACCGAACTGGTCGTGAGCGAACTGGTGGGCAACGCCCTGCGCTACGGCAACGCCCCGGGCGAACTCCGGCTGGTGCGGCACGAGCGGCTGGCGGTGGAGGTGTCCGACACGGGCCCGGATCTGCCGCAGATCCAGCATGCCGAGCTCAGCGACGAGGGGGGCCGCGGACTGCAGTTGATCAACATCATGTGCCGGCGCTGGGGCGCCTGCCGCACCTCGGCCGGGAAGGTCGTCTGGGCGGAGCAGGATCTGCCGTCCTGACGGCAGGAGCAGCAGGGGCCGCAGGACGGCGCGGGCAGAACGGCGCGGGCAGAACGGCGGGGGTGGGCGGCGGAACCGGGGACGGCGGGCCCGTGCGGCCCCGGCCACCACCGGGCCACCACCGTCCCGCAAAGGCACGCGCCCCGTGGGCGGGGCCGGGGCGGCCGGACGGGCGCCCGTGCACCGACGGGGGGACCATGGTGGTGTGACAGCGCGACTGGGCCGGGCCGGCCGCGTCCCCACGCGCCGGTCGCACCGGCTCATCCCCGGCCCGGGCACCCCGTGCGGGCCCGTCGACCGCGACCAGGGCGAGCGGACCCGTCCGGCGCCCTCGCACGGCGGACCACGGCCCCACCGAGCCGCGCGGGGCTCGGTGCAGCGGGCCCGGAACAGCGGACGGGCGGGAGCGGACGGGGCTGCGCACCCGCGTCCGCGGTCCCCGCACACGCCGGCCGCCGCGCTCCGCCGGCACGGCGCCCCGCAGCCGTCCGGCGGCAAGGAGGCGTCCGGTGAGTGAGCCGGTGGAGGAACTGGTCAGCGGTGCCGCCCGGGAGGCCGGCGGGTGGATGGGCGCGCTGCCGGTGGCCCAGGTGGTCACCAGCGCCGACGGCATCGTCGTGCGGTGGAGCCGCGCCGCGCAGGAGCTGCTGGGCCACTCCCCCCAGGACGTGGTGGGACGGCACATCGCCGAACTGCTCCACCCCGGCGCCGACCGGAGCCTGGGCCGGTCACTGTGGGAGGCGGTGGCCGGCGGGCGGGGCGTGATGGGAACCGTCACCGCCTGGCACGCGGACGGGCATCCGATCGAACTGGAGATCTGGGCCGGTCCCGTCACCGACCGCCGCAACGACACCTCCGCGGTCATGGTGTTCGCCGCCGACGCGCACGCGGCCCGCCGCATCCGCGGCTCGTCGGCCGTCTGGGACGGGCTGTTCGCCCGCTCTCCGGTCGGCATCGCCGTCCTGGACACGCAGCTGCGGTTCCTGCGCGTCAACCCGGCCCTGGAGAAGATGAACGGCCTGCCGGAGTCCGCCCACATCGGCCGGCGGCTGTCCCAGCTGCTACCGGAGGTCAACGCCCGCGACATGGAAGAGGCGATGCAGAGCGTCGTCGACAGCGGACAGCCGGTCCTCGACCGGCGCCGGGTCGGCCGCACCCCGGCCGACCCCGACCACGACCGGGTGTGGTCGTGCTCCTACGTCCGCGTCGAGGACCCCGGGAACCGGCCGATCGGCGTCATCGCCTCCCTGCTCGACATCACCGACCAGCAGCGCGCCCACACCGAGGCCGAAGCGGGACGACGGCGTCTCGCGCTGCTCAGCGAGGCGTCGATCCGGGTCGGCTCCACCCTGGACCTGGAGCGCACCGCGCAGGAACTCGCCGACCTCGCCGTTCCCGCGCTGGGCGACGCCGCCACCGTCGACGTCCTGGACACCCTCGCCCACGGGGACGAGCCCGGCCCGGGGCTCACCGGCGGAATCGACCTGCGCCGCCTCGGCAAGGCCCCGCTGTCGGGCTCCCCGGTCACCGACATGCTCGCCCCACTCGGCCGCACGCTGGTCTTCCCCGCCACGGCCCCCTACACCCTGGCCCTCTCCGAGCGGCGGCCGTTCCTGCTGGCCCGGATGGACGCCGAGAGCATCGCGCCGGCCTCCCGCCACAGCAGCCGCCCCTCCCTGCTGCTGGGGCTGGGCGTGCACTCGTTCATGATGGTCCCGCTCGTCGCCCGTGACCTCGCGCTGGGTGTGGCCACCTTCTACCGCACCCGCGCCGGCGCGCCCTTCGACGGCGACGACGTCGCCCTCGCCTCCCAACTCGCCGCCCGCGCCGCCGTCAGCATCGACAACGCCCGCCTCTACCACCGGGAGCACGACACCGCCGTCACGCTGCAGCGCAGCATGCTGCCGCAGCACATCACCCCGCCGTCGGGCGTCGAGGTGTCCCACCGCTATCTGCCCGCCAGCGACGCCAACGAGGTCGGCGGCGACTGGTACGACGTGCTGTCCCTGCCCGGCGGCAGGGCGGCGCTGCTCATCGGGGACGTCATGGGCCACGGCATCACCGCCGCGGCGGTGATGGGCCGGCTCTCGGCGGGCATCCGCGCGCTGGCTCGGCTCGACCTGGAGCCACGGGAGATCCTCGCCCAGCTGGAAGCGGCGCTGGACGATCTGGCCGAGCCGATGCTCGCGACCCTCCTGTACGCCGTCGTCGACCCCGCGAGCGGCCATTGCCGTCTGACCCGCGCCGGCCATCCCCCGCCCGCCCTGGTCACCCCGGACGGCGAGGTCCGGCTCCTGGACGTGCCGCCCGGCGTCCCCCTCGGGGTCGGCGGCACGCGCTACACCACGACCGACCACATCCTCGCGCCGGGCAGCGTCCTCGTGCTGTACACCGACGGTCTGATCGAGTCCCGCGGCACCGACATCGACGAGCGCCTCGCCGAGCTGACGTACACGCTCGCCGAGCCCTTCCCTTCGCTCGACGCCCTGTGCGACAGCCTCCTGGCCCGCCTCATGCCCGCTTCCGCCGACGACGACGTCGCCCTCCTCGTCGCCCGCACGACACGTGTTCCGGGGTGACGGCGGGGCTCTTGCGGGCCCGCGCGCTCATCCCGGCGGGATGTTGCGGTTGACGCGGAAGACGTTGTCCGGGTCGTACCGTGCCTTGATGCGGCGGAGCCGCTCGTAGGTGCCCCGGTACGCGTCGGCGGTCCGGGTGGGGTCGTCCTCGGCCAGCTGGAAGTTGACGTAGTTCCCGCCGGTCGAGAACGGGCGGATCCGCTCCCATCCCCCGCGGACGGCGGCGACGATCCCCCCGCCGTCGGCCTGCGGCGGCCACACACCGGAGAAACCGCTGATGAACCGTGCTTCCCGGTTGCCGACCGCTCCCCCGTCGCCGTCGACGTCGTTCAGCGCACCCGCGAGGTGGAAGATGACGGAGAAGGACAGGGGGGACGCGACGTCCAGCGCGGCGTCCCGGAAGACGGGGAGGTAGTCGTCGGGCAGGGCCGGCAGGAACTCGGCCTTCCAGTACTGGTTGAGACCCTTGGGCTCCAGTGCGTCGGTCATCGACTGCTGGGCCACGTACGGCTTCGTCCCGATCAGGTCGAAGAGCGGCTCTCCCAGGCCCCGCAGCGGGGCCAGGTCGCGTTCGGCGCCGGTGCCGCTGTGGCACACCAGCAGCGCGGCGACGGGCCTGAGGTGCCACTCGGCGGGGACGAACGGGGCCGGCGGCGCGAGCCGGACGACCGCCGCCGCCGTCAGCTCGCGCGGGGCGCCGGCCGTCAGCTCCCGGTACGTCGCGAGCACGTCGTCGGCGCGCTCGGCGGGCCAGGCGGCGATGCCGCCGGTGACGACGGGCCCCACCTCGTGCAGCCGGAAGGTGAAACGCGTGACGACACCGAAGTTGCCGCCTCCGCCCCGGACCGCCCAGAACAGTTCCGGACGGCGCTCCCGGTCGGCGGTCGTCGGCACACCGTCGGCCGTGACGATCCCGACCTGCTCCAGGTTGTCGGCCGCCCACCCGAACCGCCGCGTCAGATAGCCGAACCCGCCGCCGAGGGTCAGGCCCGCGACGCCCGTCTCGGACACGAACCCGAGCACCGTCGCGAGACCGTGCTCCTGGGTCGCCCGGTCGACGTCCTGGAGCAGGCACCCCGGACCGACGTGTGCGAGGCGCCGGGACGGGTCGACGGTGACCTCGCGCATGCGGGACATGTCGAGGGTCAGTCCGCCGTCGGCGAGCGCCGTGCCGGCGATGTTGTGGCCCCCTCCCTTGACGCTCAGCAGCAGGCCGTGGTCCGCGGCGAACCGGACGGCCGCGGCCACGTCCCGGGCCGAGGTGGGCCGGACGACGAGGGCGGGCCTCACCGCGACCATGGCGTTCCAGACCTGGACGGCCTCGTCCCAGCCGTCGTCCCCGGCCGTGAGCAGCGGCCCGTCGAGCCGGGCGCCGAGCTGCTCGATCTGTGCAGAGGTCAGGCCGACGTGCCCGCCGTCGAGCCCGGTGACCTCGAACAGCCTCGTCCTCATGCCGGTTCCTCCTCTCGTGACGGCTCCGTCGCCGCGCGCGGCGCGTCGAGGAAGGCGTCCGGCTGCCCGGCGGCGGGGTCGCCCCGGCAGCCCTCGGTCACCCGCGGCGGCCACTGGAACTCCCGTGGATCCCGGGCCGAAGGGCCCGAGGGCCGAGGGCGATACAGGAAGAGTGCCTGCGCGGCAGCCGTGGGCGCATCGGTCGCGTCGCCCACCTCGCCGCCGCGCGCCGTATGGGCATTTCTGCGCACGCCCCGGGGCGGGGCGGGTCCCGCACGCCCCGCCCCGCACCCGGACGGCTTCCGCGGCGCACCCTGGCTTGACTCGGGGATCTTGGTGTCCGCGGAGTCGAGCTAGGCGAGCCCGTGCTCGTAGGCGTACGCCGTGGCGGCGGCCCGGGAGGAGACACCCAGCTTGGTGAACATGTTGCTCAGGTGCCGGGCGACGGTTCTGTCGCTGATCACGAGCCGGTCCGCGATCTCCCGGTTCGACGCACCGGTCGCGACCAGGCGCAGCACCTCGACCTCACGGGGGGTCAGCCCGCCGGGGACCGGGGCGGCCCCGCTCCCCTGCCCCAGGAGCCGCCGCACCTCCTCCAGTGCCGGGGTGGCACGCACGCGCTCGAAGACCCGGCGGGCGGCCTGCAGCTCCATCCCGGCCGTGTCGTGGTCGCCCACCCGGAGGCAGGCCCTCGCCAGTTGCAGGCGTACCCGTGCCGTCTCGTAGGGAGCGTCCAGCTCGTGCCAGGCGGCCGAGGCGCTGCGCAGTGCGGTGCACGCGGCCCCCGGTTCGCCCGCGGCGAGCAGCAGGCAGCCGTGCGCGTACGCCACCACCGCCCGCAGGTAGGGCGAGTCGAAACCGGCGGCGATCCTGTCGAGCTCGTCCACGGCGTCCCGTGCCGCCTCGACGGCTCCGGCGGCGATCTCGATCTCGACGCGGGCGGCCAGCAGCAGGGGTCGCTCCTCCGGCCGGCGGGTCTCGGCGACGGCCCGGCGGACCGCGGCGGCGGCGGCGCCGACGCGGCCCTGCGCCATCCGGAGCAGGGCCAGGCCCGGCTGTGCCGGGTGCCCGTGTCCGATGGCCTCGCGGTAGCAGTCCTCGGCCCGGGAGTAGGCGCCGCGCAGACGGTGCAGTTCGCCGCGCTGGTACAGCGCCATGCCCATCACCGGGTCGCCGGGCGGATCGGACAGGTGCGCGCAGGCACGCCGTGCCTCGTCCATGGCGTCGGCCCACTCGCCCCGCAGTTGCATGATCTCCGACCGGTGCACCAGGCACTGGCCCCGGTAGGGCCTGAGATCCTGCTGCGCGGCGCACCAGCGGCTCAGCGCGGCGGTCCACTCCTGCACGCGGCGGAGGTCGAAGACCCCGCGGCAGGCGAGGATCACGGCACAGTAGACGATCCCCGCGGTGATCGGCGACACCTCTCCCGTGGTCACCGCCACCATCACCTCGTCCAGCAGCGCCACGCCGCGCGCCACCCGGCCCTGTGCGACCAGCGCCTGACCCTGTCCCAGCGTGCCGAACGCCCGCAGGTCGGCGTCGCCGAACCGCTCGGCGATGGCGGTGATCTCCGCGAAGGAGCGGTGCGCGGCCTCGGCGTCGCCGCCGTCCAGCGCCCGCAGCGCCGTGGGGATGCGCAGGTAGCCCTGCTCGGCGCAGTCCAGTGCCGTGTCCGTGAGGAGGTGCTGCGCCCGGGCAAGCCACCCGCCGCCGCGGGCGTGCTCGCCCCGCAGGACGAGCATGATGCCGAGCCAGAACGCGGACCGTACGGCCGGCGCGGTGTCGCCGCGCGCCAGGTGGGCGTGGTGGGCCCGCTCCCAGGTCTCGGCCGCCGCGTCGACGGCCCCGATCAGGTACGCCGCCCGCGCCATCCGGTCGAGATCACCGGCGGGCAGCGGGCGCTGCCGGTCCGCGGCCGACAGGTGCTCGTAGGCGTCCCGCCAGGCCGACCGCTCGTACGCGGAGAGTCCCTGTGCACGCGGATCGACGGTGGCCATGCCTGCTCCCGGGCGACGACGGCCGGTGGGCGCCCCTTGTGGGCAGGATACGTGCCGACCCGCGGGCCGGCTCCGGCCCGGGACCGCCGCGGACCCCTGGACGGCCCTGCTCCGGGCGGCCCGGTGCAGGGCCGTCCAGGGGTCCGGTGACGAGGTCGTCGACGCCGCGGTGGGTCCGTTCCGGACCGTCGTCGCGGAGGCGCGGACGGCCTCGGACGCACTGTCGATTTCAGGTCTCGCCCCGGCCGGGTGCGCGGGCCGGTCCGCGCGGTCACCGTCAGCGCGGCAGGCCCGCCGTGCCGGGGACCGGGCACCGCCTCGGGGCCCGCGGGGGCCGGGCACCACGTGGGCCGGAAGTCGCCTGCGGCGGCTCCTGCCCCGTTGATGCGTCACCGCACCGCGGGTTACATGTCCCTGCCCGGCCGCGCAGGGCGGCCGGACCGCATTCCGCACGTCTGTGACGATGGGGAGAACATGCGTCTGACCGGCATGAGTTCGAAGGATTCGGCAGAGTTACGCACGGCGAGAGCGGGGGCGGGGGCAAGGGTTCGACGAAGCGGCATCTCCGGTGCGGCGGCGCTCATCGGCGCCGCCGCACTGCTCGTCCCGGGGCCGGACGCCGTCGCGGGCACGGCGGGGAGCGAGCCCCTGCCGAGCCCTGGCGAGGTGGTCCCGGGGCAGCGGACCGCGACACCGTCACTGGTCGACGGCATCCGGGAGAGGGCCCCGGCCGCACGCGACGCGGCGGACGCGGCGACGGCGCATCTCGCCGCGCGGACGGAGCGCTACCGGATACCGGCTCCCGCACGCGACCTGGAGCCCGTGGCCACGGTCACCGGAGACGGCAGCGAGACGGTCCGGCTGCAGCAGCGCCACCACGGTGTGCCGGTCCTCGGCGGACAGTACGTGGTCCGCATGGAGAAACGGGGCGGCGACAGGGTCGTCACCGGCACCTCGGGGAAGTACTTCACCGCGCTGGACACCGGCACGGCGGCGGGGGTCGGTGAGGATCTCGCCGTCGAGCGCGCGGTCGACGCCGTACGCACCGAACTGGACGGGCGGCGCTTCGACGGGCCGGCGCGCGGCGACGCGGACGTCCCGCGGCTCACCGGGATCTCCCGCGGCCTCGTCGTGCTGCCCACCGGCACCGGTGTGCTGACCCGGCACATCACGGTGCGGGGCCAGGTCCCCGGGCTCGCGGAGCCGGTGCTGCGCGAGGTGTACATCGACGCCCGGGCCGGGTACCCGGTGCTCCAGTACAGCGGGCTCACGACCTTCGGCGCCCCGGCGGTGGCTCCCGCACGCGCGGCGGGCGGCGTCCGGGCCGCCGGGACCACCGGGGAGCGCCCGCCCGCGGCGCAGGCCGCGGGCTCCGGTGTACGGCTCGACGGGCGGACCACCCCTCTACGGGTGACCCGGGACGACTCCGGCGCGTACGTGCTGCGCGACCGCTCCAGGACCCGCAACGGCTCCGACAACGTCCTGTCCACCTGGGACGCCCGCGGCACCTGGGTGTCCGACGTCAACGGCAAGTGGCCCGACGGCATCAAGGAGTTCGCCTCCCCGACGCCCGCGTTCGGCACCGAGGCGACCGGGGCGGGCGCGGTGGACGCGCACTGGGCCGCCGGCCGGGTCTACGACTACTACCGGGACCATTTCGGGCGTGAGAGCCTCGACGGCCGCGGCATGGCCGTGAACTCCCTGGTCGGGATCACCAACTTCGGGCAGCCCTACGTCAACGCGTTCTGGGACGGCCAGAAGATCGCCTACGGGACCGGAGACGCCGAGTACCGCCCACTGTCCGCCTCGCTGGACGTCGTCGGCCACGAGCTGACCCACGGGGTGATCTCCCACTCCGCCAACCTCGTCTACGCGGGCCAGTCCGGCGCCATGAACGAGGCGATCGCGGACTACTTCGGCAACGCCATCGAGACGGACACCTACGGCACCTCCATGGACGACCCCGACGCCGGGCTGATGGGCGAGACGCTGTGCCGCACGAAGGCGCCGCGCGCCTGCTCCTTCCGCGACCTCAACGACGGGCGGACCACCGCGGCGTCCTTCCTCGGCGTCGGCTTCGGCACCGACAACGGCGGCGTCCATCTCAACTCCACTCTCTTCTCGGGAGCGTTGTGGGACATCCGGGAGGACCTCGGGCCCGCACGCGCCGACGCCGTGGTGTACAAGGCACTCACCGAGTACCTGACCCCGCTCGACGGCTTCACCGAGGGCAGGGCCGCGGTGATCGCGGCGGCCAGGGCCCTCGACGTGCGCGGCAGGGACCTCAGGAGCGTCCGGCGCGCCTTCGACGCGCACGGCATCGTGCCGCACTGGGAGCTGGCCCTGGGCATCGACTCGGACCTGCTGCTCCAACGCGTCAACACCACCGACTCCGCGCTGGGCGCGGGCGGCGGATGGTGGGTGGCGTCCCAGTCCAACGAGGAGGGCTCCGAACCGTACTCGGTGTGGGCCGGACGCACGAACGGCAAGGGCCGGCTCAAGCTGATCAGCCCCAACGACGGCCGCTACCACGTCAATCCGGCAACCGACGGCACCACGGTGGTCTGGCAGGCGTACGGCGAGAAGTCCGTGGAGATCCTGGCCCGGCCGCTGGCCGGCGGACCGATCAGGACCCTGTGGTCCGGCCGCAGCGCGGGCTCCCGCCTGGCCGTCGAGGGCGACGTCGTGGTCTTCGAGCACAGTGCCCGCCCCGGACTGAGGAACGTGGTCCACCTGCGGATGAGCGACCCGGACAGCGTGGTGCAGCTGGGTGGCGGCATGCACCACAGGACGAGCTTCCCCTCGCTCCGCAACGGGAGGATCGCCTACCAGGAGACCCGGCGTGTCGCGGCCGCGTACGAGTACAGCACCCGCGTGCTGGACCTGGCGACCGGTGAGGACACCGTGGTGCAGCAGGCGGGCCCCGGCACGAGCCTCGGCCCGACGGCCCTGGGCGGCGACCGCGTGCACTGGCTGCTGGACGAGGTCTGGGGGAACGGCACCACTGCCCTGCGCAGTGCGCGGATCGACGGCTCCGACGTCACGGACCTCAGCCCGGAGGCCGGCCCCGAGGCGCTCAACGTCATGGATCTGACCGCCTCGCCGGAGGCGGTGACGATGGCGGCCAGGATCCCGGACTCCGAGATCCGCAACGTGTCACTGGCCAAGCTCTGGCAGTTCTCGCCCGCGCGCCCGGGTGGTGAGCTGCTCAGGCGGCGGGTGTCCTGCAACCGCGGTGAGCAGTTGGTCCCCGCCGCCGCTGCGGGCACCCGGGTGGTGTGGCTGGACGCCACCACCGGCATCAGCAGCGTCGTGACGCGCTCCCGGCCCACCGGCACCTGCGCCTGATCCCGCGTCACCCCGGCACGACGGCCCCGGCCGGAGCGGTCCGTACGCCCCGGCCGGGTCCGTCGGGAACACCGGGCGGTGAGCCCCTTGAACACGGGAACGGGCAGGGCGTCAGCCGTCGTTGACGTGCTACGGGACGACCGCCGGCACGTCCGGCGCGCCGGGCCCGTCACCCGGTGCGCCCGGCCTGGGTGACGCGAAGCCGGGACGCCGGCCGACGTCACGTGGGGCAGGGTGCGGCCCCGTCCGGGTGGGAGACCTGCCAGGTGGCACGGACCAGGGCGCGTTCGGTGGCCGCGAGGTGGACGGCGGCGGCCAGCCAGGCCCGCGCGTACCGGTCGGGATCGGGGTCGGTCGACCGCCCGAAGACGTCACGGTCCCGGCGTCCGGCCTCCCCGGCGAGTGCCGCGGCCAGGTCGGCGGCGGTGGAGAAGCCCGCGCGGCGCAACCGTGCGAAGCCTGGCGCGTGGAGCGCGCCGCGGCCACCGCCGCGGGCATGTTCCGCGACCGTCCCTCGCCCCCCGGCGACGGCCAGCTCCACCAGGTGGCGAGCCTGCCACAGGGGGGAGTCGGCCAGCGGATCGGGACCGGTCGCGACGGCGGGCGGAGGATCAAGCGCCTCGGGCGGCGGGAAGTGCGAGCCCTGCAAGCGGTCGTACCCCAGGTCGGCGCCCTCGCTCCGGTCCCGGGGCAGGCGGAGTGTCGCCCGGGTGCCGGGCACCGGGCCGATCGCCAGCGGGCGCAGGGTCGCCGCCCGTTCCGTGTCGACGCGCCCGACCACGCGCAGCCGCAGGCCGGGCCGGGACGCGAGCTGCTGGAGGTTGGCCGTATGGGCGAGGCCCGGGTGGCTGCTGGCGGCCACCAGACGGATCAACGGGCCGACCGGAGGGACGGCGGAGTCGGCGGGCGGTGCGTCGGCGGACGCGGGACCGGCCGGCGAGCCCGATGGGGCCGTCTCCGGCGGTGGCAGTGCGCGGGCGAACACCTGGTCGCCGACGGCGCCGACGATCACCACATCGCAGCCGACCGGTTCGCGGGCACCGCGCTCCGCCGCTTCCGGGTCCTCCCAGGGCACGGCGGACAGCCGTTCCGCGACTGCTTCGGCGAGCGGGCGGGCGAACAGGGCGCCCATGGCACCCGACGACCACGGCAGGCCGGGCAGCGGGGTGGCCCGCACTCCGCGGCCCGCACCGAGACGGCCGTCCGGGGAAACGGTCGCCCCCGCTATCAGCAGTCCCCTGCGGGCGAGTTGACCATGGTCCAGGGCGCCCCCGCCGAGCGCGACGGCGGCTGTCCCGGCTCCACGGGCACGGGATGGACCGCCCGGCCTGACGTCGGCGACGCTGAACCAGCGGCCGTCCTCCCCGATCAGATGTGTGACCACCCCGCCGTACCCGGTTGCGCTGATCACCGGCTCCCGGAACACGCCGTGGACCCGCAGGCCGCCCCCCGGCCGGTAGTCACGGCGCACGGTGCCGACCAGGGACGGGTCGGCGTGCCCGGAGGAGAGCAGGTCCGTCGTGCGCAGGAGGTCACGCAGAGCCGAGGTGAGATCGGCCAGCCGGTGGCCGTCATGGCCGGCACGGGCCGCCCGCAGGCCGCGGATCACCCGCAGCGCCGCGGCCTCCGCCCGGACGAGCCCGGCCAGCCGGGCGGTGTGGGCGGCGCGGAGCAGCTCCGCCTGAGGTACGGCGCCCGCGGCGGGGATCCCGGGAACGAGGACGGCCGCGGCGGCGGCCCACAGCCCGGCCGCCGCCGCCATCTGGGCGGACGTGGGCGCCGCGGGAACGGGCGGGGCGCCGACGGGTGCCGCATCGGCGGATGCGGTGACGGCAGGGGCAGTACGGGTGGCGGGTCGGGGAGCCCGTCCCTCGGCCGTGGACGTACCCGGCGTCGCGGCTCCCCCGTCCGCGGACCCGGCCTCCTCCCCCGCCCCGCAGGGCTCCGGGTCCGGGCCGGCGGTGTCGGGCCCGGCGAGGGGACATGCTCCCAGGACGGCGGCCCGGTGCAGGCATCGAGGCGCCAGCAGGCAGGTGCAGCGTGCCTGTTCGGCGGCTCCGATCGCCCCGGACGGCCCGGGCTCCAGAGTCACCTCGGCGTCCGCGCCGCAGTCGATGCGCAGGATGCCGTCCTTCAGGGTGACCGGCACCGTTGTGTACCGCTCGATCGCCGCGTCCAGTTTCCTGCGGAGCCGTGAGGTGAGGCCTTCGACGGCGGCTGCCACCACGTCGGGTGCCACCGGCGGAAGCGGGACAGCCGCTCCCGGATCGGCGGACGCGGCGCGGGCGGCGGGGGACTGTGTCAACGGGGTTCTCCACGGAGGCGGTCCCCCACCCAGCGGGCGAGGGCGAGCGGGCTGAGAGCGGCGACGGGCATTCCGGCCGCGACGAGTTGCCGGGCGACAGGCACCGAGTAGCGCGGTGCTCCGGCGTCGTCCAGCGCGGCGCAGCCCATCAGGTGGACTCCGGACGCCGCCAGGGCGCGGACCTCGCCGAGCAGCCCGCCGAGCGGGTGGCCTTCCTCGAAGTCGCTGACCACGACCACCAGGGTGCGGCTCGGCACGGTCACCAGCGAGCGAGCGTGCGCGAGCCCCGCGGCGATGTGGGTGCCGCCGCCGACCCGCACCTCCAGCAGCAGGGACAGCGGGTCGGAGACCCGGTCGGTGAGGTCGATCACCCGGGTGGAGAAGGCCAGGAAGTGGGTGGAGAGGGTGGGCACTCCGCCCAGGACGGCTGCGGTCAGCGCGGACCACACCACGGACGCCTCCATCGAGCCGGACACGTCGACGACCAGGATCAGCCGCCAGTCGGCGTCCTTGCGCGAGCGGCTGCTGAACACCGGCCGCTCCGGTACGACAACGGTCCGGCCGTCATCGCCGCGGCGGGTGCGGGGCAGGTTGGCGCGCAGGGTGCGGGGCAGGTCCAGCCGCCCGCCGGGGCGGCGCGTGGGCCGCGGCGTGGCGAGCCCGGTCAGCGCCGGCCGGACGCGGGTCGCGAGTTCCCTGGCGAGCTCGTCGACCAGGCGGCGGACCAGCGGGCGCAGCCGGGCCAGCCGCTGCTCGGGCAGGCCACCGGCCAGGGACAGCACGGAGGTCAGCAGCTCGACCGAGGGGCGTACGGTGGCGGGGTCGAGCTCGGCGAGGACGTCGGTGCGGCCCCGCTCGGCGGCGAGTGCGAGGACCTCCTCCCGTACCTCGGCGCCGAACAGGGCCCGGAGTTCCTCGCCCCACTCGCGTGCGGTGGGGAAGGACACCTCCCGGCCGCCACCGTTCTGCTCTGCGAAGTCGGTGGCGCCCTCGCCGCTGCCCCGGCCGTACAGCTCGTCGAGTGCGTGCGCGTAGCCACGGGCGCCGTCGGGTAGCCGGTCGGTCTCCCGGCCGAGGAGCAGGCGCCATCGGTCGGCGGGGGCCAGGCGGGGCGCGTGGGCGCCGGAGGGGGCCGTGGCGTTCGTCGCGGGGCCCGGCCGGGGTCGCATGGTGCCGTCGGACCGCCCGGGCACGGTTCCGGGCGCCCCGTCCGAGACGTCCGCGACCGTCGTGGGTTCTGCCACGGACGCCGCTCCGGTCTCACTGCCGCCGGTGACCGCTCCGGGCACGGCACCGGACGGCGGCGTGGCGCTGCCGTTCGTCGGCCCTGTGGCCGGAACGGGCACGTTCAGTTCGCGCAGGGCCGTCAGGCCCTCGGCATCCGCCGCGGTCCACAGGGCGAGGAGTTCCGGTGGAGTGTCCAGGGTGAGGTCGATCCGGTCGCCGAGGCGATCGCCGACGGCGCGCAGCACGCGGTCACGGCCGGCCGGGGTGAGCGTGTCGAAACCGCCGCGCAGGGCGGGCAGCCGGTCCAGGAACTCCCGGTCGCTCAGACCGCCGATGCGGTCCAGCAGCGGATCGAGCGCGGCCGGGGCCGACTGGAGGAGCGGCGCCGCGGCCGTGAGCAGGCCGGTGAGCAGCCGGGCCAGCCGACGGCGGCCGTCCGGGGCGGTCGCGCCGTCGATCCAGCCCGCGGCACGGGTGCCGAGGGTGCCGGGCCGTTCGAGGTCCAGCAGGACCCGGGCGGCCAGCGCGGCGCCCTGGACGAGCGGGGAGCCGGAGCCGGCCAGGCCGCCCAGGACGTCGTCCAGCCGGAGGCCGAGACGGTGTTCACCGGCCCGTGCGGCGAACTCGACCAGGGCGGCGGCATCCTCCCGTTCGTCGCTGCCCGCGAGCCCGGGCAGCGACCTGACGGCCGTCTCCAGCAGGGCGGCGGCCAGTTCGCCTGCCTGTTCCCGGCTCTCCGGAGTCGTACCGGGCAGATGCTCGCGCCGCAGCGCCTCCAGCACGTCCAGGCCGTCGAGGAGTTCGGGAAGGGTGGCGGAGGCGGGCAGTACGGCGGAGGCGTCGGCGAGCCGGTCGGCGACCAGCATCGGCAGATCGCACCGGGCCGCGGCCCGCAGTCCGGTCAGGATCCGGGCGCTGGTGGCACCTCCGTGGGCGGTTTCGCTGCGGAAGGTCTCGCGGAGCGTACCGTCCGCGGCCTGGGCGGCGGTGACGCCTCGCACGCCCGCGAGGTCGAGCAGGGCCGGAACGGACGGGGTCCAGGCCAGTCGCCACCGGCTGGTGAGCGCGGTCGAGTCGCCCTTGCCCGCGACCTCGACCGGATGGCCGTAGCCCACACCGCATGCCTCCAGGCGCCGCAGCAGGATCTCCCGTCGCCGGTCGAGCTTCGAGCGGAGCGGGTCGAGGCGGACCTCGCTGGGCCCGGGCCGGTGTGGGCAGGGCAGGCGCAGCTCGGTGAGTTCGGCCTCCACGGACGGGCCGAGCCCGGAACGCGGTGTCCCGGGGGCGGTCCTGCCCCGGTCGGTGCCGACCAGGACCGTTTCCAGGGCAACGGCCAGAGCGCGGCCCCGGCCGAGGGGCTCGCCCTGTCCGAGCACGGTCGTCACCGCCTCCAGCAGCTCGCCCCGGCCGGGGGCGGGGAGGCCGCGCAGCCGGGCGAGATCGCAGGCGAGCCGCAGGGTCTCGGTGGCCTCACCGGTACCGGCGGTGTGCCCGGCGGAGCGCAGCTCGCGGCACAGGTCGGTGATGGCACGGGCCGCGGCGTCGCGCACCCGTTCCGGGTCTCCCGCGGCGCCGAACACGGCCTGCTGCCACCGGGGGTCGCGGATGCCCGCGGGATATCCGGAGCGGGAGTCGAGCAGACCGAACGTGTAGGGGACGAGCGAGGTGACGGCGCCCCCGGACGCGTCGGCGCTCCGGGGCTCGGGAGCGGACGGCCGGGTGCTCGCTCCCTGTGTGGTCGCACCGGCGCGGGTCGCGCCGCCGCCGTGCGGACCCGCCGCGGATGCGGGCGCGGGCTCCGGCGGTACGGATCCGGCGGGCGCGGAACCGAGCAGGGCCGGGGCGTGGAAGGAACCGACCACCGCTGCGACCCGTCGGCCGTCGGCGGCCGCCCGGGCGAGGACCTCGCGCATGTGCGCCTCGCGGGCCAGATCCGCGGGCGGCACGCCGCCCCCTGCCTCTGCGTCCCGGCGCAGCGCCCAGCCGACGCCGAGTGCGGCCCTGCGCACCGCGTCGGGGGGAGAGCCGGGGGCGAGGACCTCGACGGCCCGGTCCCACAGATCGTCGCCGTCCCGGCCGGTTGCGGCGGCGGTGAGGGCGCCGGTGAAGGGATGCCCGGGGCGGGCCGCGGCGGCGGACGCCGCCGGTGCCGACGTCCCCGGTGCCGACGCGCCCGGTGTGCCGGACCCGGGCGGACGGGCACCCGGTGTGCCCGGCGCACCCGGCTCGTCCGCGGCTCGGTCAGCCGCCGGCGGGCCCGGTGTGCCGGCGCGGGCGCCGTGAGTCCCGGCCCGGGCCGGGTCGGCGAGTGGGAGGTCGCAGCACAGGACCTGGGCTCCGCGCTCCCGGGCCCAGCGGACGGCGGCCAGTTCGGGCGAGAAGTCGGCGAACGGGTAGAAGCCCAGTCGTCCTTCGACAGCCCCGGCGAGCGCCACCGGCGCCCGGGTCGCCGGATCGGCCAGGTACGGCAGCCACGGCTGGAAATCGGTCGGCAGCTCGATGCAGACCGTCTCGGCGCCACAGGAGTCCAGGAGGTCCGGCACGGCCGCCGCCAGCGCGGGGCTGTGGTGGCGCACACCCAGGAGATAGGGCGTCACCGATCCGGCGAGCGCGGCGACGGCCTTTCGGGGGCCGGTGTCGCCCGTGGGACGAGCCCGCTCCGGGCCGGTGTGCCGGTCCCCGGGGACCTGAGCCGCAGTCACGTCGTGATGTCCCGTCACCGCAGGGTCTCCCGCAGGTCCCACAGGCGGCGCCAGAGGGCGGAGCCGTTCTCGGCCCGGCGGCGTACGGGGCCGTCCCAGTAGCCCAGGAGCCTGCCGTGGTCCGCGGGGTCGTCCTTGCGGACGACGCCGAGGAGATGACCGGGCATCAGATCGAGGGCGTCTTGGACGGAGAGATAGGACGAGGCCACGCCGAGGGAGGCCGCGACCTGCACCGCCTCGGCGGTGGACATCACCGTGCCGGGCCGCTCCACGTCCCAGCCCTCGTCCGAGCGGCCGGCGCGCAGGTCCCGGAAGACGGTGACCAGCGCGTCCAGCACGGCATCGTCCACGCCGTACGAGGCCCCGGCCCGCTCGACCGCCGCCGTCGCCTGCCGTCGTACCAGCGCGGTCTCGGCGCCGGCGTCGGCGATGGGGTGGACGGTCTCGAAGTTGAACCGCCGCTTGAGTGCCGCCGACATCTCCGAGACCCCGCGGTCACGCAGGTTGGCGGTGGCGATCACGGTGAAACCGGGAGCGGCGGGCACCAGCCCGTCAGCCCCTTCGGCGCCGGAGAGTTCGGGTATGGCCAGCCGCCGGTCCGACAGGATCGACACCAGGGCGTCCTGCACCTCGGGCAGGCAGCGGGTGATCTCCTCGATGCGGGCGGCCCTTCCCGTGCGCATGGCGGTGAGTACCGGGGAGTCGACGAGCGCCTGGGGGGTCGGTCCCTGGGCGAGCAGCAGCGCGTAGTTCCAGCCGTAGCGGAAGGCGTCCTCGGTGGTGCCCGCGGTGCCCTGGACGGTCAGTGCGCTGGTACCGCAGACGGCCGCCGCCAGCAGCTCGGAGAGCATGGACTTGGCGGTGCCGGGCTCGCCCACGAGCAGCAGTCCGCGTTCCCCGGCGAGGGTGACCACGCACCGCTCCACGAGGGCGCGTTCTCCCACGAACTTGCGGGCGATCTCCAGCTTCGCGGGCACTCCGGCGGGCGGTTCGCCGGTGAGCGCCAGACGCTCGCCGGCGCTGCCGCAGACGAAGGTGACCACGGCGCGCGGGGTCAGAGCCCAGCCCGGTGGGCGGGGGCCGTCGTCGTGGGCCGCGAGGAAGGCCAGTTCGGCGGCGTACCGCTGCTCGGCCGGCTGGCTCTGGGTGGCCTCGGGGAGCGGCCTCCGGTCGGCGGTCTGGGTCATGGGTTCGTGCTCCAGGGTGTGTATCCGGGCCGTTTGCGGGCCCGTGGGAGGGCCGGACCGGCCCGGTCCGTGCGCGGGTCGGCTCGCGGGCGGCGGGTGGATGGGCGGGCGGTGGCGGTGCCGGTCGTGCGTCGGGGCACCCGGTGCCGGTGAGGCGAAGCACCGTCCGTGTGACGAACGCTATCGGCGACCACTGACGTTGGCTCCGGGAGGTGCGTCGTCCCGTGACGGCGCCCGCGGCACCGGGGGACCGCCACGGTCCGTTCGGGCCCAGGGGCCGGGGCCCCGGGTCCGGCCCCTGGGCGGAGACGGGGTGCGGCGGGAACCGACCCGCGCACACCCTCCGCCACGCGGCACTAGCCGCGCGCCGGCGCATCGGCCGATGCTTCCCTCCGGAACCGGGGCACGGCCACGGGAGTCCGGCACCAGAGGCGTTGCCGGTTCAGCGGCGTCCGCCGCGCGGCACCTTCAGCTCCTCGAAGCGGGGCACGTCTCCGTCCTGGACCCGCTGCCAGGCCCTGCGGAACAGCTCGGCGGCCGGTTCGACCGGAACGACGACGTCCAGCGGCGTCTCCTCATCGCTGAGCAGCGCGCCGTAGAGCGGGAGTTTCCACTGCTCCAGGGGTGTACGCGGGGCCCTCAGGACCGTCCAGCCGCCCGGCAGGAACAGGGAACGGCCCGCCCGGCTGCGCCTCGCCTCCCCCACCAGCCCGCCGTGCCCTGCCAGTTCGGCTCGGGCGGCCCTGAGACGGGCCGGTCTCCACCCGGTCCAGCGCGCCGTGTTGCGGTCAGTCGGGTCGGGCATCGCCAACAGCACCAGATACAGCGTGGCGGCGTCCCGTCCCAGGCCGTACGCCCCGGCCACCTCCCCGACCAGTCCGGGCACGGACCTGCCGGGGTCCTGCGGCCACCATGTGCCGTCCTCGGCACGCCCCCCGGCCTCCGGGTCACCGGGGCCCGTGAGCAGCGCCTCGAACGAGGGGTCGAGGGCCAGCCGCAACGCCACCTCGGTGGGGAACGGCGCCTGCGTCCCGGTGCGCAGGGCGGGCAGATACGGGTCGCCCCCGGCGCCGTCCAGCAGTGCGGTGCGGATCGCGGGCGCGGGCTGGTCGTCGTGGGTGGCCAGCACGACCGCCCCGTACCGCTCCCATCCGTCGCCGGTCTCGGTGGGGGCGCCGGCCGCCGCGCGGAACCGCGGAAGGTCGATGAACCGGTCCAGGTCCAGCAGCAGCTCCGGATGGGCCAGCCGGTCCCGGACCGCGCCCAGCGCGCCGGCGAGCGCCGTGCGGATCGGGTCCCCCTCGGGCAGACGGTGCGCGAGCCAGGCGGTCAGCGCCACGGTGCTCACCAGGATGCGCGAGTCGAACCCGGTGGCCTCCGCGTCGACCTGACGCGCACGGTCACCCCGGATCTGCCACCGGAGGTCCCGGCCGAGCCGGGGTTCGGCGGCCGGGTCGAGCAGAGCGGGCAGCGCCTCGGCCGGCTCCCAGGGGACGCGCACCATGCGGACCGCGTCCCCGAGCAGCTCTTCGGGGATCGCTGCCCGCCGTCCCACGCGGGCGTTCCACACCCGCGCGGCGGCCGTGACGTCGGGGCCCTCGGCCCACAGCCGCGCGGGCTCGGCGGGCAGCAACGCCGAGACGACCGCTCGCCGGAACCCCGGGTCGAGGCGCCGGAGCATGTCCTTGGCCAGCGCGGCGTCGGCGACCTTCACCCCGATGGCGGTCCGCACCTCCTTGGAGAGGAAGGAGCGCCCGTACTCGTCGACACCGGGCAGGCCGGCCAGCACCAGCCGGGCCGTTGCCGCGGTCGCCCCGGTGAGCCGCGCGAACTCCTCGGCCGCCGCCGGGAGCCAGGGGGCCGGGCCGCGCTCGGCGAGTTCGGTGAGGAACCCGCGCACCCAGTCCGCGTCCCGTCCCGGCTCCCCGACCGGCTCCGAGGACCGCACGGTGTACGGCGCGGGCACCTCGAAGCGGCCCGACGGGTCGTGGAACAGCGCGGTGAAGTCGCAGCCGTCCTTCTCGTCGGGCGTCCCCGACCAGTTCACGACGGCGATGCAGGCGCCGCCGTCCAGCGGCAGCACGCCCGACCAGTTGCCGTCCCGCCGCTTCCCGGCGTACGGGGTGAGAAGGCTCCCGTCCACGTGGAGTCGGAAGCGGCGCCAGGCCACGGGTTCGGCGGCCGAGGAGAGACCTGCGGAGTCCAGCTCGCGCAGCAGGGTGAGCAGCGTCTCCCGGTGTTCGGGTTCGGTGGCCGGGGCGGCGGCGCGGAAGGCGACCGCCGCGCACCGGTCGGTGAACGGCAGGAGGTCCGGCCGGCCCCTGTCCGGCAGCGGCGGGCCGTCGAGATGGAGACGGACGGCGGGCCGGCCGCCGGACGCGGCGGCCGCCGGCGTGTCCTGCGCCCGGCGTGCGGCTCGTGCGACGGCCCGCACCCGCCGGAACACCCGGTCGGAGGTGCCGTCGCCGTACCGGTGGTAGGACCCGCCGACGAGTCCGGCCAGTGCCTGCTGGAGCTGGGCGTCGCTCGGTCCGGCGGGTTCGTCCTCGGACGGGGTGACGGTGAGTGCCTCGGCGAGCCGGTGGGCCACGTCGTCGAGCGCCGTCTGCTGCTTCGCGGCGTACCGGACCACTCCGGCGGCCCCGGCCACCAGCGCCTCGTGGGCGATTCCCGGAAGCAGCGCACGGACGGCGTCCTGCAGCTCCTTCCCCTCGTGGCCGGCGGCGGCGTCCAGCAGCGCCGCCGCCGTCTCCCGGCCGACCCGGCGCAGGACGGCCGAGCCCTCCGGGTCCCGGGGACGGAGACAGTGCCAGTACTCCACGGGTGGCAGGATCAGGGTGCCCGCCCCGAAGGGGCCCGGGGGGTCGTCGGTGTCGGCCGCGGCCGTGACCACGCCGTCCGGGTCGACCAGGCTCACCGCGTAGCTCCCGCGGGTGACGGCACACGGACGGTCGTGCCCGGGGAACAGCACGGCCCCGGCCGGCCTCCCGCACCCGGACGGCACGGTGACGGCGCGTCCCTCCGGATCGGTGCCGCGCTGTGAGCCGTCGGGCAACCGCACCTCGCGCCAGCCCAGCAACCCGCCCGCCGGGGCGCCGGCTCCGGCGGGCGCGGGCAGCAGCCGACCCGTGCGGAGCCTGCTGCCCTCGGGGGCGGTACGCAGCGCGTCGGCGAGGAAGCCGGGCATGCCGCGGCGCCCGTGCTCACCGGTGGCCGGGTCGTACTCGTACCAGCTGGCGCCGCTCGCCCATCCGCGTTTCACCGCGTCGTTCCCGTCCGGTCTCCACACCCAGTACGAGGTGCCGTCGCTGATCACGGGACGCTCGGCGGGCAGGGCAGTGTCCCCCCGGTGCAGCACGCCTCCGCCGGTGGCCCGGCCGCCGCCGGGCAGCGGGAGGCTGAACTCCGTGAATCCGCTGTAGTAGTTCATCCGCGTGCCGCGAGGGCTGTCCGGGCCCTCCAGCGGCTGCAGTCGGCCGGGCGAGGTGTGCCAGTACCCGCGCAGCGCGCCGTCCAGCGCCCGGGACGTCCAGTGGACGAGGAGTTCCCCGTCGACGAAGTGAAAGCCGGGGTCCCCCCGGTTGTCGCCGGCCGGTATCCGCAGGTCGTGGGTGAGGACGGTGCCTTCCGGGCCGATGACGCGGGCCTGCGTACGGCTTGCGACGATCAGATGGGGCCACGCCTCCGCGACGATCAGGTCGTCCACGTCCTCCTTCCGCACCAGGGTCGCCGCCGCCTCCTCCCAGGCGGGCCAGCTCAGTTCGTCGAGGATTCCGCCCCGCAGTGTCCGGGCGAGCAGATCGTCGACACGTCCGCGGGCGGCCGCCTGCCGCACCTCGTCCGGAGCGAGGGCCAGCGCCTCGCCGGGAAGCCAGGACAGCCGCGCGAGAGCCGCAGGGAGCCTCGGCAGGCCCGCCGCCGTCGAACGCCCGGCGACCTCGCGCACCCAGTCGGTCAGCATCGGCCGCCCGCCCGGCGAGGCGGCCAGCAGCCGCACGGTGCGCCGGTCGGCCGCGTTGCCGGAGCAGGAGTCGGCGCTCCGGCGGAAGGGCGGCCGGAACCGGGGGTCGGCCGCCAGGGCGAGCAGATCCCGCTGCCCCTCTCCCAGCGCCCACTGGTTCAGGCGCAGTGCCCTGCCTCCCGGGTCGGCCACCGGTACGTCCAGCGACAGCAGCAGGTCCAGAAGGTCCACCTCGTCGGTGTACGACAACGGGGTTCCCCGCTCGGCGAGTTCCCGCCGCAGCCGGGGAGCCATCCGCTCCACCAGCGCGTACAGCTCCGGCATCCGGTCGGGCTGGTCCCACCGATGGCGCCGGAAGTCCAGGAACCGCTCCAGCCATCCGGCGCTGCCGTCGGCGGGGCGCGCCTCGGCGGGCACGTCGTCGTCGCACAGCCCGGCGGTGGCTCCGGACTCCTCCAGCATCTCCAGCCACAGGGCGGACAGTCCGTCGTCGTCACTGTGCGGCACGCTGTTCAGCAGCATGCCGCGCACCCGGGCGTCCCGCCGGGCGAGCGCCACCAGGGCGGCCCGGTGCGCCTTCCACCATCCGTGCGCCGCCCGCAGGGTGCCGGCCAGCCCCAGCAGCTGCGCCACGTACTCCTGTTCGGCCTCGCCTGCCCGCTGTCCGGGCGCCGCCTTCGCCAGCCGGCGCACATCCGCCGCCATCTGCGCCGACGGCGGCAGGCCGCCGGAGGTGCGGCGCACGCACAGCCGGACGTAGCGCCGCAGCGCCTCTTCGCCGGGGACCCGGGCCGCCAGGTCCTTCGCATAGCCGGACAACGACTTCACCGGCAGCGCGCCGGCGAGCGCGAACTCCAGGAACACCGCGTCCAGCCGTTCCTCGTCCACCGCAAGCCCGTGCTCGGCCTCGGCCTTGCGGGCGGCGGTGAACATGCGGCCCGCGAAGCCCGTGTTGTCCACGCCGAGGAAGATCCGCCCGGCCTGCTCGTAGAACGTGGGCAGGAAGTGCGGAACGGACCCGGCCAACCGGTCGGCCAGTTTCCGGCAGGCGTCCAGCGCGGCTTTCGGCTTGGTCTTCGCACGCTGCGCGGCGCGTTCCAGCTCCGGGACGAGGTCCAGCGCGCGGTGTCCGTCCTGCGGATGGTGCACCAGCACCCACTCCGGAAAGCCCAGCGCCTGCCGCGCGCCCAGGCCGACGACCTCCGGCTGCCGGTACGGCTGCATCCCGAGGAATCCGGCGGCCAGGTCCTCGGCCGCTCCCAGGGGCCCGGGGACCAGCCGCACCACCGTGCGGTCGGCGAGCCCCGGATGCCGGTAGGCACGGGCGGTGAGCTCCACCGCCCGAGCCCCGGCGCCCTCGGTGCCGGGCGGCAGCACGGCACCCGCGGCCAGCAACTCCTCCGGGTCAAGGGCCGCTCGGGCGGTGGTGGCCGCCTGCGTCGTGGAGTGGTTGCTCATGCGTTCCCGCCTTCCTCGATGATCCGGCCGGCGTACAGTGCCGCGGCCATCCGCATGCCCTCCGACCAGGCCACGGGTCCCACCTCACGCAGCCGCAGGGTCCGGCCGTCGCCGTCGCTCCAGCTGAGCGCGCCGGTCTCGGTCTCGTCGTCCCAGTACGGCTCCCCGATCCACACCTCCGCTTCGGCGGCCCGCCCACCGTCCCGTACCGGGCAGGTGGCGTAGCCGCCGGAGACGCGGTAGCCGAGGGAGGCGGCTCGTGCGGCCAGGCCGAACCGTGAGGGGTACGCCCCTCCGGCGTACTCCCGGACCTCGGTGCGCAATTCGGCGAGGTCGTCGGGCTTGGTCCACGTCGCCCGGTGGATCTGCTCGACCTTCTGCACCACACCCAGCTCGGAGGCGAACTCCCGCAGGTCGTCGAGGTCGGGCAGCAGCACGGGGTGCGGCAGCAGCACGGTCGGCGGCGCCATCCGCACGGTCTCGCCGTCCAGGTTCACCACCCGCAGCTCACCGGAGTCGGTGACGTCCCGCAGGAAACCCGGCTCGTCCGGGTCCTCTCCCACGACCACCAGGTCGCGCAGTGCCGACTGCCACGCCTCGTCGGGCCACACCCGCGCCAGCAGTCCGGTCGGCACCGGCAGCGACGACACCATCCAGTTGTCCACCTGGACCAGGCAGCCGGCGGAGTGGCGGTCCAGCCACTCCGCCAACCGCCGCAGCCGGTCCACCTCCGGGTGGCCCTTCAGCGCCCTGGGCAGCGACTTCAACTGCCGCCCCGCGGACCGCCCCGAAGTGGGCCGTGCCGCCACCCGGCCTCCCACCAGGGCGACTTCATAGCCCTCACCCGCTGCCAGCCAACCCACCGCAGTCCCCACCCTTCATGGCCCTTCATGGCCCTTCATGGCCCTTGACGGCCCTTCATGGCCCTCACGTACGTACGCAGTGCGTGCCGCGCACAGGCACACGTGCGTCCGGAGTTCCGGCATTGCCGTTTCCGATGCACCGACGCTATCGGCCACCCCTGACAACCGCCCGTGGGGTCGGCCCGCCGGACTCTCCCGGCCGAGGCGCTCGGCACCGAACCCGGTCGCCCCGGCGGGGAACTCCACCACCGCCGGCGAGAAGCAGCACCGGACCGAGTCGTTCCGACGGCACGCTCCGCCGGGAGAGCAGAACGGGCACCGCGAGTGTCGACGAGGGTGGTCAGGGGGAATCCGGTGTCCGGCAGTGAATCAGGCGTCAGAACACCCCGGGAGGCCGGGGGTCGACACGGCCCGCACACCCCGGACGACCACGCGTCGGACCGGGCCGTCCGGCCGCTGCGGGCGAGCACCCGGGGCGCGCGCCGTCAGGACGTGAGGACTGTCGGCGTCACCGCCGGGCTGACGGCTCCGGCAGGGTCACGCGCGTCGGCCGGTCCACGGTCAGCGCTCGCCCACGAAGTCGAGATCGTCCTTTCGCTCCCCGACGGAGATCTCCGCCGGCTGTGGCCTGCGCCAGGTGGGCAGCACGGGATGGGCCACGGACCGCCACCAGCGGTCCGTCGGCAGCTTCCCGGCGGGCTCGAACGGCTCGCCGGGCTGCGGCAGCGCGACGGCCTGCCCCGCCTCCTCGGCGACGTCCTTCATCCACTCCCCCGGCTCCGCCCAGGCGTGCGGCGCGAGGTTGAAGGTGCCCCAGTGGATCGGGAGGAGCACACCGCCCGGTTCGCCGCCCTGGAGATCGAGATGGGCGCGCAGGCCCTCCTCGGGCGTCATGTGGATGTCCGGCCAGAAGTCGCTGTACGCGCCCACCTGGATCATCGTGGCGTCGAACGGTCCGTGGCCGGCACCGATGTCCTTGAAACCCTCGAAGTAGCCGGTGTCACCGCTGTGGAAGATCCGGTGCTCCTCACCGGCGACGGCCCAGGACGCCCACAGGGTGTGCTGGGTGTTGCGCAGGCCCCGGCCGCAGAAGTGGCGGGCCGGTGTGGCGGTCAGGGTGAGCCCGCCGACCCGGGTCGCCTCGTGCCAGTCCAGCTCGCGCAGGCGCGTGGCGGACACACCCCAGTGTTCGAGGTGAGCGCCGACACCGAGCGGCACGGCGAACACGGTGTCCGTGCCGGCCAGCGACTTGATCGTGGGCAGGTCGAGGTGGTCGTAGTGGTCGTGGGAGATGACCACGACGTCGACCGGACCGAGCGCGGCCAGCGGCAGCGGCGCCGGGTGCAGCCGCTTGGGACCGATGAACGGGAACGGGGAGCAGCGCTCGCCCCACACCGGGTCGAACAGCACGCGGCGCCCGTCGATCTCCGCCAGCACGCTGGAGTGGCCCATCCAGGTCACCCGCAGCCCCGTGGCAGCCGGGCGGGCCAGGTCGGCGAGGGTGGTCGCGTGGACGGGTACGGTGCCCTGCGGGGCGCGGCCCACCCGGGCGTCCTTGTCGAAGTAGACCCGGGCGAAGTCCATCGCCGAGCCGGACGGGCGGGTGCGTGCGACGCCGCCCGGGTTCTGGAACACACCGTCCTTGAAGTGCGGTGACCGGCGGATACGGGCCATGCGCTCGCCACCGGGGTCCGCGCCGAAGGCAGCGGGCCGAAGCGCGCCGAACCCAGAGCCGGGGAGACGGAAACCGGTCACGGCACCTCCAGAGGAAGTAGGGGCCTTCCATTATGGTCGGCGCCTGCGACAAAGCAGGAACAGGAGGTCCACCGCGGGAAGCGCGGGACGGATGCGGAACGCGAAGGTCCACAGGTGCCGGAGCGCACCGGGGCCGACGGCAGCAGCCCGCGGGCCGCCGCGCACGCGAACGCCGCCGCCCGCCTGCCCGTGATCACCGTGCGGTTCGGCCGCTACCGGTGGGCCCTCCCCCTGGGCCCGTGAGCGGCGCGGTCGCGGCACGACCTTGCTTTTGCGCGCCACGTGGCCGATAACTCTGTCATCGGCCCGCATCCGGGCGCGGGCCCGGCCCGCGAGGGACCGCGGGTGCCGAGCACCACCCGGGGAGCACCGCGGGCGGTGGTCCCCGGACGACGGCAGGGGAAGTGATGTCACAGCGCAGTGACCTCAGGCGACGCAGAACGACGCTGGAGAGCGAGTGGACCCGGTGGGTTCCCCGGCTGAAGGAGGCCCGTCTCGCGCCCGGCGGCGCGGCGCTGCGGCCCGAGGTGACGGAGTCCTGGCTGCGCTCCCTCAGCAGCGTGGACCCGGAACGCGACTGCGCGCCGGACGCCGACGGCGACCCGGTCGCGCGCCGCTGGGCCGCCTCCCCGCTGCGGCGGCCCGTCGACGAGCTGGCCGGGGAACTGCACAGCATCGCCGCCGACGCCGGGTTCGTCACCGGCGTCACCGACGAGTCCGGCACCCTGCTGTGGACGTGCGGCGGGCGCCGCATGAGGCAACGCGCCGAGCAGGTCAACTTCGCCCCCGGGGGCCGCTGGGACGAGGTCGCCATGGGCACCAACGCGCTCTCCCTCGCCCTGCGCACCGGTCGCCCCAGCACCGTCTTCTCCGCCGAGCACCTGGTGTCGGTCCTGCACGGCTGGGTGTGCTACTGCGCGCCTGTGCACGCCCCGGACGGCCGCGTCCTGGGCGTTCTGGACCTGTCCACCACCTGGGACCGCTCGCATCCGCTGGCCATGTCGACCGTGCGCTCGCTGGTCACCGCGATCGAGAGCAGGCTCGCCGCCGAGGCCCGCGTGCCGGGCACGGCACCGGCCGGCCCGGCCACACCGGTGCGGTTGAGCTGCCTCGGCGTGGAGCGCGCCGAGCGCGGCGGCACACTGCTGCCGGTGCGCCCGCGTCAGCTGGAGATCCTGGCCCTGCTCGCCCTGGAGCCGGACGGGTTCACCCCCGAGCAACTGCGCGCCGCCCTCTACGGCGACCGGCCGGTGACCACGTCGACGTTCAAGGCGGAGGTCTCCCACCTGCGCCGTGCCCTCGGCGGCGGCATCACCCCTCGACGCTACGCCCTGACCACCGCCGTGGCCTGCGACGCGGTGGAGGTGCTGCGGGCTCTGGAGCGCGGCGACACCGCCACGGCGCTGCACCACTACCGCGGCCCGCTGCTGCCCCGCTCCGAGGCGCCCGGCGTCGTGGAGTGGCGGGCCCGGATCGAGGTCGCGGTCCGGGAGGCCGTGCTGGCGTCCCGCTCCCCGGAGCACGCCCTGCGCTACGGGGACCGCGCCCCGTACGACGCCGAGGTGCACGAGCACGCGCTGCGGCTGCTCGCCCCGGACGACACGCGCCGCTCGATCGCCGCCGGCCGGCTCAGCACCGCGCTGGTCGACTGACGGCGGCGGGCAGGGCGCGCCAACCTCCCGCCAACCTCGCGGGGCCACAGTGGGCCACGACGCGGTGGCAGTCGGCCGCCGCAGTGCACTCACCGTCCTCCGAGGAGAGCCGCCATGGTGTACGCGCAGCCCGGAACAGAAGGCAGCATCGTCGATTTCGCCCGCCGCTACGACAACTTCATCGGTGGCGAGTGGGTCGCACCCGTCGACGGCCTGTACTTCGAGAACCCGTCGCCGGTGACCGGCCGGACCTTCACCGAGGTGGCCCGCTCCACGGCGGCCGACGTGGAACTCGCCCTGGACGCAGCCCATCTGGCCGCGGAGAAGTGGGGCCGCACCCCCGCCGCGGAACGCGCGGCCGTGCTGCTCCGCGTCGCGGACCGGATCGAGGAGCACCTGGAGAAGGTCGCGGTCGCGGAGAGCTGGGAGAACGGCAAGCCGGTGCGCGAGACGCTGGCCGCCGACATCCCCCTGGCCATCGACCACTTCCGCTACTTCGCGGGCGTGGTGCGCGCCCAGGAGGGCAGCATCGCGCAGATCGACCCGGACACGGTCGCCTACCACTTCCCCGAGCCGCTGGGCGTCGTCGGCCAGATCATCCCGTGGAACTTCCCGGTCCTGATGGCCGCCTGGAAGCTGGCTCCGGCCCTCGCCGCCGGCAACTGCGTCGTCATCAAGCCCGCCGAGCAGACCCCGGCCAGCCTGCTGTACGTCATCGACCTGATCGCCGACCTGCTCCCGCCCGGTGTCGTCAACGTGGTCAACGGCTTCGGCCTGGAGGCCGGCAAACCGCTCGCCTCCAGCCCCCGCGTCGCCAAGGTCGCCTTCACCGGCGAGACCTCGACCGGCCGCCTGATCATGCAGTACGCCAGCGAGAACATCGTCCCGGTGACGCTGGAGCTGGGCGGCAAGAGCCCGAACATCTTCCTGCCGGACGTCATGGCCGCCGACGACGACTTCCTGGACAAGGCCGTCGAGGGCTTCGTGATGTTCGCCCTCAACCAGGGCGAGGTGTGCACCTGCCCGTCCCGCGCGCTGATCCACTCGGCCGTCTACGACGATTTCATGGCCCGCTGCGTCGAGCGGACCCGCGCCATCGTCTGCGGCGACCCCCTGGACCCGGCCACCATGATCGGCGCTCAGGCCAGCACCGACCAGTACGAGAAGATCCTCTCCTACATCGACATCGGCAGGAAGGAAGGTGCCGAGGTCCTCACCGGCGGCGGACGGCGCACGGTACCGGGTCTGGAGGGCGGCTACTACATCGAGCCGACGATCTTCCGCGGCAGCAACGACATGCGGATCTTCCAGGAGGAGATCTTCGGCCCGGTGGTGTCGGTGACGACGTTCGACTCGGTCGACGAGGCCCTGAAGATCGCCAACGACTCCCAGTACGGCCTCGGCGCGGGCGTGTGGACCCGGGACGGCAACACCGCCTACCGCCTCGGCCGGGAGATCAAGGCCGGCCGCGTGTGGACCAACTGCTACCACGCCTACCCGGCCCACGCGGCCTTCGGCGGCTACAAGAAGTCCGGCATCGGCCGCGAGAACCACAAGATGATGCTCGACCACTACCAGCAGACGAAGAACGTTCTTTGCTCCTACAGCCCCAAGAAACTTGGGTTCTTCTAGAGCATAAATTCGGTTGCCTGGAGGCATCGTTGCGCTCCAGGCAACCCGAAATACCGGTTGCAATCTGTGATCAACTGGAACCTTCGCGCTACTGTCTGACACCCAAGGGAGTCTCTCCCGGACCAGCCGTGGACCAACCTGCGCCGAACGACATCACCCCACAAGCCGCCCGTTCATGAGCGCCGCGAGTCCATGAGAACGCCTCCTGGCACCGCATCAGATCGAATGGCGGGCGTGCGTCCCATCACTCGCGCACCGACTGTCGCATTGACTCGCAGCGGGTGACGTGCTTCTTCTGTGTGATCACGGGCGGGGGCCTCGCGTATCGCTGCGGCTGCGCCGCAGTCCCACGCCACCGGACGTCGTGCGGGGCTGCTCCTCGCGGTCACGGACGTCACTTTCGACTTCCCGGGACCGGCTCGAGCCGGCGAGAGAAGCTGCCTCGGGGCGCTCTCGGCCCGCTTGCTCCTGAGCGCCGACGGCACCCGCGTCTCGACCGCTTCGAGTGGACCAGTGCCGAGGCCCACCGAGAGGTGGCGAATGCCGGAAAACACGACAGGGTGCACGAGATCTTCTCCGGCACCGCGCGAAGGGTTCGGCCACGAAAGACGGTGCCGCTTTCACCCCTGCCTGTTCCGGACGCCGGCGTGATCCGATCGTGCCGAGTCACCCGCTGCGGGTATCCCGCTCCGTCGGGAAAGGGAGATCGCACAGGCAATGGACCACCCCGTCCCGCTCTCCGGGTACCGTCAGGGTATGAGTCATCCGCACCCCGAACTGAAAGCCGCCCCGCCCCTTCCCGAAGGAGGGCTGCGGGTCATCGCCCTGGGCGGCCTGGGTGAGATCGGCCGCAACATGACCGTCTTCGAGCACGCGGGCAAGCTGCTCATCGTCGACTGCGGCGTGCTGTTCCCCGAGGAGACCCAGCCCGGCGTGGACGTGATCCTGCCGGACTTCACCTCGATCCGGGACCGCCTGGACGACATCGTGGCCGTGGTCCTCACCCACGGCCACGAGGACCACATCGGCGGCGTGCCGTACCTGCTGCGCGAGCGGTCCGACATTCCCGTCGTCGGCTCCAAGCTGACGCTGGCGTTCCTGGAGGCCAAGCTCAAGGAACACGGCATCCGGCCGCGCACGGTGCGGGTACGAGAGGGCGACCGGCGTGGCTTCGGGCCCTTCGACTGCGAGTTCGTGGCGGTCAACCACTCCATCCCCGACAGCCTCGCCGTCGCTATCCGCACCCGCGCCGGGATGGTGCTGCACACCGGCGACTTCAAGATGGACCAGTTCCCTCTCGACGACCGCATCACCGATCTGCGCGCCTTCGCCCGCCTCGGCGAGGAGGGCGTGGACCTGTTCCTCACCGACTCCACCAACGCCGAAGTACCTGGCTTCACCACCTCCGAGCGTGAGCTGAATCCGGCGATCGAGCAGGTGATGCGCACCGCGCCGCGCCGGGTCATCGTCTCCAGCTTCGCCAGCCACGTGCACCGCATCCAGCAGGTCCTGGACGCCGCCCACCAGCACGGCCGCAAGGTCGCCTTCGTCGGCCGGTCGATGGTCCGCAACATGGGCATCGCCCGTGACCTGGGCTTTCTGAAGGTCCCCTCCGGTCTGGTCGTGAGCACGAAGGAGCTGGAGAAGCTCCCGGACCACAAGATCACTCTGGTGTGCACCGGCTCCCAGGGCGAACCGATGGCCGCGCTGTCACGGATGGCCAACCGCGACCACGTGATCCGCATCGGTAAGGGCGACACCGTCCTGCTCGCCAGCTCCCTCATCCCCGGCAACGAGAACGCCATCTACCGGGTGATCAACGGACTCACCCGGTGGGGCGCCCACGTGGTCCACAAGGGCAACGCCAAGGTGCACGTCTCCGGGCACGCCAGCGCCGGCGAACTCGTCTACTGCTACAACATCGTCAAACCCCGCAACGTCATGCCTGTGCACGGCGAATGGCGCCACCTGCGGGCCAACGCCGACCTCGCCATCCGCACCGGTGTCGACCCCGACCGGGTCGTCATCGCCGAGGACGGCGTCGTCGTCGACCTTGTCGACGGGCGCGCGTCCATCACCGGCAAGGTCCCCGCCGGCAACGTCTACGTGGACGGCATGGAAGTCGGCGGCGCCACCGAAGCGTCCCTCAAGGACCGCCTCACCCTCGCCGCCGAAGGCGTGGTCACGGTGGTGGCGATCGTCGACGCAGACACCGGCGCCCTCGCCGAGGCCCCCGACTTCCTGGCCCGGGGCTTCGTCCACGACGACACCACCTTCGAGCCGGTCATCCCCGTCATCGAGAAGACCCTGGCCACCGCGGCCGAGGAAGGTGTCGGGGACGCGCGCCAACTCGAACAACTCCTCGCCCGCGCCGTCGCGAACTGGGCGTTCCGCACCCACCGCCGCAAGCCCCTCATCATCCCTGTCATCATCGACGCCTGAACCACAGCCCGGCAGCACGGTCCCGGTTCCGGCCGCGGCCTCGCCGGCATCGACGCCGGGCACGGGAGTAAGCAGCCACCCCAGCAGGCCGGGGTGGCAACGCACTCCGCATGATGAGTCATCGGAAGGGTGTCGGCCTGCGCGAGCCGTGGAAAAGAGCAGACCAGCGCCACTTTCTCGGCTCGCCGCGCAGCGTGCGGGCGCACAGAGCCTCGAACGAGCGTCACGGCCGAGCGGCCCGCGCCTACTGCTCAGGAAGGAATCGGCTGTGACAGCCGGCTCGCGGCTGGGATCGCCCCCACCCACTCCAGACACAGGCTCGATTACCGCGCGCACCACTTCTGCAGCCGCCATAAGGGATTCACGCCCTCCGGCGATCGAGTCACAGCGACGTCGAGAATTCGCAGAGTGCACGCGGCATCGCGCCGACCTCCGAGCTCAGGGAAACAGATGTCGGTGACGGCGCGCCACTGCGGGATAGCGGCAAGGCCCGTGGGGAAGCGGATCATCTTCGGGTAGGTGCGCAGTGTTTCGGGGGCGTACTCGCGCCCGTAGCCGCTGTGCTTGGTGCCTCCGAAGGGGGCGCCGGGGATGCTGCGGAAGCAGTTGTTGGGCGAACACCATCCCGGCCTCCAGCCGCCTGGCCGCCCGGAACGCGGTCGCGCTGTCGCGGCTGTAGACCCCGGCCGGCAGTCCGTAGTCCGATCCGTTGGCGATCTCGACGGCCTCGTTCTCTGAGGAGAACGCGGTGACTGTGACCACCGGGCCGAAGATTTCCTCGGTCGCCATGCGCATGTTGCGGGTTTTCGGCCACCTGAGCGGGAGAGGCTGATGGACGAGCTCAACGCTCTGGGAGTGCCGGAGGCAAGGAAGTAGCCGGGGGAGGCCGCTGGCGCAAGCGATCACCCCGCCAGGGCAGAGACGACGGCACACACGGAGCGCGCGGCGTCCAGCGGCTCCTGTATGCCGACCACCAGGCAGGCGAAGCCGATGCCCCGCCAACCGGCACACCGCGTCATTCCGAAGGAATGCGAAACTCGAATTCGGGACGGTCCCACGGCACGGCGGGCGGGTTCGCGAACGCGGTCCCGGTCCGCACCGCACCAACGCGGTGGTAGAAGTCCTCTGCGGGAAGATGCGACACGACCTTGAGACGGTCGAGCCCGGCGGCACGGGCCTCGGACTGCATGTGCTCCACGAGCAGCCGTCCAATACCCCGTCCTTGCACTTCGTCGGCGACGAACAGCAGGTCGAGCTCCGGTGGAGCGAGGACGAGCGAGTAGAACCCGAGGACCCGGCCTCCATGCTCGTCGGCGCCGACGGCCACGAAGGCGCGGTGTTCCTCGATGTAATCAGGGCCGACCCGGTAGCCCGCGACTGCGGCTGCGTACTTACCCTCGTAGGCACCTGAGCCACGCACGAGCCGCGTGAGCCGTTTGGCATCCCGCGCGACGGCCCTCCGTATCGTGATCGGCTGGCTGATCGGAAAAGGGCGTGAACTCACCGGGAGAGTATTTCGCACCGGGGAATGCCTTCGTACAGCGGGTCGGCTGCTCGGGCAGGCCTTCCTGCACCGCTCCCGGGAACCGCTCGCCCAGGCCCCGATCGGCCACGTCACTGCCGCCGAATCGGCCGCCCGCAAGCAGCCGCTGGACGCCCGAACCGATGCGGAGGAGCTGGAGAACGGTGTGGTCGACGGCTGCTCTCCCTGGGCCTGCCGTGGCGAAGCCGAGCCGGTACAGGAGAATTCCGAGCCGGCCTCATGAGGCGGATCATCCTCGACCTGTTCGCCGGTCCCAGCGGCTGGAGCCACGCCCTCACCGTCCCCGGGGCCCGGGACATCGGCCTGGAGTGAGACAGCTGGGCCTGCAAGACCCGGGCTCGAGTCGTTCGGTTGACGATCCGGACCGATGTCGCCCGCTATACCGTATGGATCTTCTCCGGTCGGATTCCCGGGCTGACCGCCTCCCCGCAGTGCCAGGCATGGTCGATGGCGGGCAAGCGTCTTGGCCTGGTCGACCAGCCGCTCGTCCGCCAGGCAGCCGCGCTCGTCACGGCCGCGGCCACGATCAGCAGGGTGATCACGCGGGGCGTGCGCGAGGGTTCGGCCAGGGTGCACCGGAGAGGTTCGTCGACGCGGCCGGGATCGGCGGGAGGCTCGACCGGGACAGGCAGTGCGACGCGCGGCCGGTCAGGGGTGGCGAGAGCGAGTGTGTTGTTCGGGTTCGGGTCCGGCCCGAGCGAGCCCAGGAGTTCCTCGGGCGCGGGACGGCCGGCCGGGTCCTTGGAGAGGCAGGCGGCGACCAGCGACCGCAACTCCCCCCGGCAGCGCGGAGAGATCCGCGGGCTCGTGCAGCGACCGGTACATAAGCCCCATGGGCGTGCCGATGCCGAACGCGCTGCCTCCGGCCGCCGCGACGAGTACGGCCCCGAGTGCGAACACATCGGCGGCACAGCCGACTTCGTCGCCTTGCGCCTGCTCGGGCGCGAGGTGTCCGGGAGTGCCGAAGACCGCCCCGGCGGCCGTCAGCCGGGTGGACTCCACGGCCCGCGCGATGCCGAGATCGAGGACGCGTGGGCCGTCGTCGGCCATGATGATGTCGCCCGGCTTCAGATTCCGGTGTGCGAGCCCGCAGGCGTGGGCGGTTTGGAGCGCCTCGCCCAGTGCTGCCCCGAGAGAGGGCGCCTCCGCGTCGGGATCGTCGTCTACGACCGTAGCCGTGTGGAAACCGCCGACTCTGCGGGCGGCCTCGACCTCTGCGCGGAACCGTTCACGGAAGTGCGGGTCGGCCGCCGGTTCGGAGCGGGCCACCTTGCCCGGTGACGACCCGACCGCCCCGTCACCGGGCAAGGTAGACCATTCCCATGCCGCTCGCGCCCAGTTCTCGCTCGACGGTGCAGACGCCGATCCGCCGTGGCAGGTCCGCTCCGTTCTCCATCGCCTGCACGCCTCCCTCTGCGCACGGCCACCCGTACGTGACGCCGTCCGATGCCCCCGGCCGATCTCCGGTCCCGCGTATCCGTCCAGCAGTGTGGACGAAGACACCGCCCGGCAGTCCGGGAAGCCGGTCTCAGCCGCCGCGCCGCACCCGGGCCGCCTTGCGGGCCTCCGCGAGCTTGCGGGCCTCGCTGCTCCTGCGGGACGACGACCTGCCACCGGAACCGCTCTTCGCGTCCTTGGTGCTGCCCAGGCCGCCGAACGGAACGTTGTGGTTCTTGGGGCGCGGTACGGCCGGCCCGTCGTCGAGAGGCTTTCCGGAGGGGGCCTTGGCGCCGGTGATCCGGCTCAGCTCCGCCTCGCCGGACCGCACTTTGGTGACCTTGGGGGCGACGTCGGCATCCGCCATGACCTGGCTCGTCTCGCGGCGCTGCCCCGACAGGACGAGTGTCACGACGGTGCCGGAGCGGCCGGCCCGGGCCGTGCGGCCCGCGCGGTGCAGGTAATCCTTCGGGTCGGTGGCCGGGTCGACGTTGACCACGAGGTCGAGGTCGTCGACGTGCAGGCCGCGTGCGGCGACGTTCGTCGCTACCAGCGCGGTGATCTGCCCGTTCTTGAACTGGGCCAGGGTCCGGGTGCGCTGCGGCTGGGACTTCCCGCTGTGCAGGGCGGCGGCGGCCACGCCGCTGGCCCGCAGATGCCGCGTGAGCTGGTCGACGCCGTGCCTGGTGTCCAGGAACAGCAGGACGCGGCCGTCCCGAGCGGCGATCTCCGTGGTCACGGCGTACCGGTCCGGGCCGTGCACGACGAAGACGTGGTGCTCGATCGCGGAGACGGCGCTGGACGAAGGATCCACCGAGTGGACGGCGGGGTCGCGCAGGTAGCGCTGCACCAGCCGGTCGACGTCGCCGTCGCCGTCGCCGTCGCCGTCGCCGTCGCCGTCGAGGGTGGCGGAGAACAGCATCCGCTGCCCGTCGGGACGTACCTGGTCCAGGATCCCGGTGACCTGCGGCAGGAACCCCATGTCACACATCCGGTCGGCCTCGTCCAGGACCGCGATGCGCACCCGTCCCAGTCGGCAGCCCTTGCGCTCGATGAGGTCGTGCAGCCGACCGGGCGTGGCGACGACGATCTCGGCGCCATCCCGCAGCACGGCGGCCTGCCGTCCGATGGACACGCCGCCCACCACGGTCGCGAGCCGCAGCCGCAGCGCCTCGGCGTACGGGGCCAGCGCCTCACCGACCTGCTGCGCCAGCTCCCTGGTGGGCACCAGAACGAGCGCCAGCGGCTCTTTCGGCTGCGCGCGCTGCCCGGCCGTCCGGGCGAGCATCCCCAGGCCGAAGGCGAGCGTCTTGCCGGATCCTGTGCGGCCCCGACCCAGGACGTCCCGTCCCGCGAGCGTGTTCGGCAGCGCCGCCGCCTGGATAGGAAAGGGCACAGTCACACCCTGCTCATCGAGCGCCCGCAGAACCTCGGCCGGCAACCCCAGCTGGGCGAAGGACGCCGCCATGGGCACTGCCGAAGTAGCGCCCGACGCCTCGGACACATCGTCCTGCCGCCGGGCATCGGCACGTGTTGATTCGCTCACAGAGAGTCTTCCTCCGAAGGGACCGTACCGAGGAAGGCGCGGCAGGGACGCGGCCGCCGACCGGAGACACCCAACGGAGCACCGACACAGCGACACAGCAAAAGCGCAACGCTAGCACGGGGCACGCCGTCCGGGCCTCCCGTGCCGCGCCGCTCAGCCGAGGAACGACAGCCGGACCTGCCTGTGCGGAGCCATGTGGCGCCACAGGGACACTCCCAGCATCGACGCCCAGCGGCCCCCGCCACCAAGATCCGGACCAGGAGCGGACCAACTTCGCTTCTCCTCCGGCGATTTCACGCATTTCCTCAGGTCAGTGGCGGATTGGGCCATGTACCGCCAGCAGGGCGAGCATCCCGGCCTTGTCGGCTTCCCAGCGATCGACCGGACGGGTGCTCAGGATCCGGTGGACGCGCCGGTTGGCGACGGCCAGCCAGGCGGCAAGCCGGCGGTTGAAGTCGTCCGGGCCCGAGAAGTGCCGGCCGGGCAGGAAGCTGGAGGTCAGATAGCCGTTGGCCCGTTCCACCAGCCCCTTGGCCTCCGGATCCCGTGGCCGACACAGATGGATCTTCGTCGCGAGAAGCCCGGCGAAGGCGGCGAACTCAGAGGTCAGCTTGCCGCGGCCGACGCCGGCCTCGTTGTCCCAGACCAGCATCCTGGGGACGGCGCCCCAGGCGGACAGCAGCCGCCAGTGCCCGTCGATCAGGTCCCCGGTGGTCTTCGACGGCAGCATCCTCGCGGTGATCACTCGCGAGTAGCCCGAGACGAGTACCAGCACCGGTGGCCTGCCGGTCTGCCCATAGCCGAGGGGCACGTCCACGTCAGGGAACCACAGGTCGCACTGGGCCAGCTCGCCCGGCTGATATGTCGTCCGTGAGACCGGGTCGGCCGGCAAGTACGCCGGTCTGAGCTCGCGCACTCGTTCCTTGAGGATCGTCATCCCGCGCTGCCAGCCGATCCTCTCCGCGATCACCGTGGCGGGCATCGTCGGCGTCTCGCGAAGAAGCTCGCGGATCTGCACCTCGACCGCGTCCACGACCGAGCCCTTCGCTGCCCGCTCGTACTTCGGAGGCCGGTCCGTGGCCAGCGCCCGCTTCACCGTGTTCTTCGAGATCCCCAGGTGCCTCGCGATCGCCCGGATCGGCATCTGCTCGGCCCGGTGCAGCCTGCGGATCTCCGCCCAGTCCTCCACACAGATCACCTCTTCCCTCCTGACCTTGATCACCAAGGCCATGGTCAGAGGAAGATCACCAAGCGGGTCACTTTTGATCCGCCGTCAGAGGGTCAGGGTTCGGCCGTCGTCGAGAACCGGCCGGGGTGCGGGGGGGTGGAGCGAGGCTGGACCGAACGCGCCAGCCGTAGCCCTCACGTCGACGCGGGCACGTGAGCGATCGATGCCCGCACGTCACCACGACGGATAGAAATCCCTGACCTTGTCGTCCAGAGTCCTGCTGTTGTTTCCGTCCTCCAGAATCAGTCGCCCAGGAGCGCCTCCCACGGCTTCGTCCCTGACCTGCGCACTGCCGCCGACCTTCACTGTGCGTCCCGCCGCCCCTTTCTCCTTGACCCAGGTGTTACCGCTCGCCGGCAGACGGTAGGAGAGCGGAGGGGTATCGATGTTGCGCTCGCAGGATTGGGGACCGCCCAGCGCCGACCCCCAGTTCTCGAAGACCGCGTGGGCTGTTCCATCACTGTCGAACCACGCGGCACTCTCCTTGAGGCCGAACTGTGGCCGCGTCGCGGCCGCCGTGGTCTTCCCGGTCGTCAGATCAATGACCCGTATCTGGTGGGAGACGGTGCAGGCACTGAATGTCCCGCCGCCGAAGTGGCCCAGCCAGAACATCGCACGCTTGCCGTCTGGACTCACAGAGAGGAAACCCGGGAACTCGCGGACGAGGTCGTAGGTCTGCCCGGCCAAGCGTCGGGCTCCAAGATTCGGCGTGATCTCGTACAGGCCGACAATCCCAACGGAGATACCGGAGGCATCAGGGGGTCTTGAGTCCTCCGTCACGGTCGCGTAAGTGGCCAGGGTTCCGTCGTCACGACGGATACTGAAAGGCTGGGTGTTGGGTGCGGAGTCCTGCGCCAGCCCCGGAGGAATGCCCTGGATGTCCACCTGAGTGGGCGCGCCGCCGTCGGCGGGATAAACGGTCAGGTCCTGCCCTGACGAGACCAGCCGTTCTCCGAGGAAAGCGATCTCGCAGAACTCGCACGTCCATGCGTGCTTCGCGCCGCTGGTGAGGTCCAGCATGCCGACTCTCGCCGAGGCGTTCGGGTCTCGGGATATTTCGGTCCAGGCGACTTGACCCCGGTCGGCCGACCAGATCACAGTTCCGGGCCGGCTGTTCCCGTCGCTCATCGAGAGCGTAAGGGCCGGTTTGCCGGGATCTCGGAGGATCTTGATCTGGCTGTCCGTGGTCCAAGCCAGAGGGCGGAAGGTCTCCTGTGAGGGCATGTGGACCTGTTGGGCTTCCGGCGCGTCCGGGATGGTGAGTTCTCTGAGGATGGCGGTCAGGTCTTCCGCACTGTCCGCGAACCGCGGTTCGGGGGCCTTGCCGGCCGCGGCGATTCGCCCCAGCGTCTCCCGCTGCGCGTCGGGCACCCCAAAGCCCACGAACCGGAAATCCAGACTCAGCCCGGCCTCCGCCACACGACCACGGACCTCCTCAGCCACCGCAGCGGGATCACCAGAGCAGGCATCAACCCCACTACCGGTTACAACGACGATGCGATTGCGCTCACTCCCCCGAAACGGAAAACGGCCGGAGAAGTCGTCGATGGCCGCCAGGATCCCACTCCGCAGCGTCGCCTTCCCGGCAGGCTCCAGTTCACGCAACGCCTGCCTGATCCTCTCGCCCCGACCAGTACCGCTACCCACCAACTCCGCCGTGTTCCCCGGGTCGCCGCACGCCCCGCCGAAACGCCGCAGGGACAGCGCATCCCCGTCCCCGGCGTTCTGTGCCGCAGCCCCGACCGAATCCCTGATCGCGCCGAATCCCCCAGCAGCCTCCGAAGTCGTAGTGGCCGAGGCATCCACCAGGAGCGCCGTACGATAATCCGGAATAGCCCGCATCACCAAGAACACCACCGCCCCGGCCACCACCGCCACCACGGCGACCAGCGCAATGACCAGACGCAACCGACGGCCTCCGGACCGGGCCCCGGACCGCTCGACATCAACCCCGGTCACGACCGCGCCCCCGGGCCCTTCGCCCGTAGCCCCGCCAACGCCTCATTCATCGCCCCCACCTGAATGTTGTAGTTCTGCGCAGCCTTCTTGAAGGCCTCGTGCCCGGGTTGCAGGGGCGCTTCGGACTGTGCGGCCGCCCGGAGTCGGTCCGCGGCGGTGAGTACGCGTTCCTGCTGGTCCCGCAGTTCGGTCGCCCGGTCGTGGATGTCGCGCCCGTCGGGGCTGTTGGTCCGGCCCTCGAGGTCCTCGAACTCAGTTCCGGTGTTGGCCTTTCTGGCCCGCGCAAGGTTGCTCTCCGCCACGTCCAGGCGGCCGTCGTTGATCGCCTGAACCCCGATGTCGATGTGCTTCACCGCAAGATTGAGCGTATCGACGATCTTCGTGGCGTTCCGCAACACGGGTTCGATGTTGGTGGACCACTCCAGGGCGTCATCCAGTTCCGGCGGGGTGTCGGCGAACACCGGATCGGTCTTCGCCGAGCCGGTGCTGGCGATCCGTTTCAGGCTGTCGCGCTGGCCCTCCGGAACCTGGTAGCCGATGAGCCGGAACTGGATCTTCAGCCCCGCCGCCCGTACGCGGTCCCGGATCTCCTGCTGGACGAAGGCGGTGTCCTGGTCACAGGCGTCCTGGCCATGCCGGGTGACGACGATGATGCGGTTGACCTGCTTCGCCCGCTGGTCCGCTCCGAGAGCGAAGTCCTCGGAGAAGTCCTCCACAGCCTGGACGATGCCTCGGAGCAGGGTGGCTGCGCCTCCCGCGGAGACACCCGCAGCGGCCTCCACGATCTCCTGCCGGTTGTCGGTGCCGAAGCCGACCAGTCGGGTGGTGTTGTCCTCCACGCCGCACCTGCCGCCGAAGCTCCGTAACGCCAGGGCGTCACGGGTTCCCGAGTTCCCCACCACTTTCCCGACCGAGGCCGTGATGTCCTTCGGATCGGCCGAGGCCGTGGTGTCGATGAGCAGTTGAGTCTTGTACGTCGGCGCCGACAGCGGCAGTACCCACTTCACAACCGCCCAGCCGCCGCCGGCGATCAGCGCCAGCACGACAAGCCCCAGCAGCGCGTTGCGGATACTGCGGGGCATGGTGACGCTGATGATCCGCTGGTCACGGCCGGCCTGGTACACCCGGCCGCGCCTCGACGCAGTGGCCTCCATCTGGGGCCCGCTGTTCTCCGGCGCACCGGCGTCGCCGGGCGCTCCGCCGTCCCCGGGTGCGCCCCCGGGCTCTCGGGTGTCGGGGCTCATGCGTCGTTGACGGTCTGGTCGCGGCCGGCCTGGTACACCCGGCTCTTTCCGGATGCCCTGGCCTTCATCCGCACACGGACGGCACCACCGCTCGTCCGCTCCCCCTCCCGCGAGTCGACCCGGTGGTCGGCGTCCGGGTCACGGCCGGCCGCGGCAGCCCCGAACACCGCCATGGCCAGTCCGGCAGTACCCACCACCGCGCCGATCCACCCCAGGGTGTCGTCCAGCCGAAATCCCGTCCGACCCCAGTACCACGTCATACCCACGACGGTCGCCAACGCGACCGCGCCCCCGGACCAAATCAACACACGCCCTGTCATACTGCCATCATTGAACACACCACATGATCACTACATGCGATCACCCGAACACGGTGCGAAATACTAGGTGAGATTCCGGATATATGAGGTTCCAGGGGAAGTGGCACCGGGCGGGAAGCAAGTACACGAAGCGCTGTACGGCCGCGTTCACACGGGGCGGGGTCGCACTCGTCCCCTGTTGCCCGCAGCCCGAAGAGGCTCGGGTTCTTCCGGAGTCCGAAGTCGGGCGCCCGAAGCGAACGTTGCGCCTCGGGCACCCGGCTGATGCGGCCGCTCCCCGTGGCCGCTCGGTTCCCGGCTGGACCGATGGTGTGACAAGGCGCGTCGTGCGCTGTGGACACCACGGCGGGGCCGGGCAGGGCTGCTAGCTTCGCGTATCTGGTACGAGGGCGATGCCGGGATCACCGGCGGGTGCGGAGGCGGCCGTGGCGAAGGCGAATGGATTTCCCGAGGGAGCGGCCGGTGTTCCTGTTCGGCGTCGCAGCCTCCTGGCATCGGCTGCCTTCGCGGCGGCCACGCCGGTCTCCGCTGCCGCCTGCGCCAGGAGTCCCCAAGGTTCGGCTCCCGGGCAGTACCCCCCACCGCGGCACGGGGCGGTGGCCCGTCTGGTCGCCGTCCCCGAGGGGAACCGCGGCGTCGACTGGCTCAGATCAGCCCTCCAGGTGGCCGTGGAGATCGAGTTCTCCACCATCCCGCCCTATCTCTGCGGCTGGTGGTCCGTCAGGAACCGCACGTGCGATGCCGCCCGGCTGATCCGGCGCATCATCTCCGACGAGATGTACCACTTCGGTATCGTCTGCAACCTGCTGGCGGGGTTGGGGGGCCGACCGCGGATCAGGGAGTCGGCACCCGTCTACCCGGGGCCGTTGCCCGGCGGCGTGCATCCGGGGCTCAACGTGTACCTGTCCGGCTTGACCAGGGAACTCCTGCGGGACGTGATGATGGCCATCGAGGCGCCTGCGGCGCCACTGACCGACGGCGCGCCTGAACCCCACAGCATCGGCCACTTCTACGACGAACTGCAGAAGGCGTTCCGAGTGGTGGCACCCGATCTCTCCGTCGACCGGCAGCTGCACGAACGCATCGGTGAGGACACGCTCAGTCCCATCAAGACGCTTGAGGACGTCGAGCGCTCGATCGAGATCATCAAGGATCAGGGGGAAGGCACCTCGGCCTCCCCGACCGACGGTCTCGACGACGGCCACATGGCGCACTACTACGCCTTCGCCGAGATCTATCACGGCCGGCAACTACGTGAGGCCGCCGGCACGTGGCAGTTCACCGGACCGTCGATCCCCTTCCCCGACACGCGGCCCATGTCCATGGTCCCGGCGGGCGGATGGGACCGACCGCCCGCCGCGGCCCAGCGGCTCCTGGAGGACTTCGACAGCACGTACACCACGGTTCTGGAAGCGCTCGACACGGCGTGGGAGGAAGGCGACCCCGACAGTCTGATGACCGCGGTGCGTCGCATGCGCAGGCTGGAGGCTCCCGCCGTGGACCTGATGGAGATGCCCATCGCCGGTACCGAGGAGACCTACGGCCCTCAGTTCCGCCCCCGGTGACGACTCACCGCCGGCCGGCCCCCGGGAACCCGACCGCGTGACGACGGCGAGACGGAACGGCCCCGAGAAGCCGTAGGGCAGGCGCACGCAGGGTGCCCGCCCGCCGGATGTCCGTCAGGACGGGGAGTCGCCGCTGACGTAGAAGTCGATGGCGGCGTCTGGGTCGGAGACGAGCAGCTCGGCGACGGCGCACTCCGGCACACTCGCGCCCTGGGACGTGGTCGACCGCATCGCGCCTCCCGCACGGGTGGGGGTCTCCTGGCTTCTGCCGGGCCATTCGGTTCCCGCACGCGGCGTTTCGGCCGAAGGGGGACAGACCCCGGAGAGATCCGCGCCGGGCCGCTCGGTGTGCGCGGGCCGTCTCCCGCACGGGCTAGGCTGGCCCGGTCCTCAGCCGCGTCCGACCAGACCACCGGAGCCGCGAGATGCACATCCGCCGTGTCGTCCCCAACATCCCGTCGCGGTCGTTCGGCAAGAGCTCGGAATTCTACGGCGTCCTGGGCTTCGAGGAGGTCATGGACCACGGCTGGATCATGACCCTCGCGTCCCCCGGGAACCCCTCCGTCCAGGTCAGTGTGATGACCGAGGACCAGACGGCGCCGGTCATCCCGGACATGAGCATCGAGGTCGAGGACGTGGACGCCGCGTACGCGGCCATGAGGGAACGCGGCGCGGAGATCGTCCACCCGCTGAGCGACGAGGAGTGGGGCGTGCGCCGCTTCTTCGTCCGCGACCCCAACGGCCGTGTGGTCAACGTCCTCAGCCACCTCTGAGACACCTCCGGCCGCCGCTGGGGCACTGCCCGCGCGGTGCGCGGCCGGCCGGCGGCCGACGCCGGCCTCGCGCGGGCGTGGGCGGTGCGGGGTCACCGCCGGCTGCCGGGCCCTTCGTCCCGCTCGCACCCGGTGTGCAGCGCACCTGAGGGCGACCGGTCCTGGACGGCGTGCCCGGCTTGACGCACCTGCCCGTCAGGGGCGGCCGGCGGTTGCGGGCTCTGCCAGCTGATTCCGCCACGGCGGGTTGGGACCGGTGACGGAACAGGTCAGAGCCGAGACCTGAGCGCCGAACCGGCATGCCTCCGCGACGTCGGCGAGATCGAGACGGGCCAGTCGGCCACCGAGGTGTCCGCGGGCGTCGAGGTGGTGCAGCAGGCCGGCGGTGAAGGAGTCGCCCGCGGCGACCGTGTCGGCGACCTGCGTGGGCACTGCGGGTATCCGCAGCCGTTCGCCGTCGAGTGAGGCCAGGGCTCCCTCGGCGCCGAGCGTGATCACCACGAGCCGTACCCCCGCGGCGTGCCAGGTGTCGCAGGCCCGGTCGAGCGGGGTGCCCGGCAGGAGCAGTTCCAGGTCGTCCCCGCTCAGGCGCAGGATGTCGGCGAGACCGCACCAGTGCGTCAGCCGGCCGCGGTAGACATCCGGGTGCACCAGCAGCGGCCTCACGTTGGGATCGATGCTGATGGTGGCCTGCGGTGCCGCTGCCGCCAGGAACCCCTCCACCACCGTCCCTCCGGGCTCTCGGACCAGCGCCAGCGAGCCGGTGTGCAGACAGGCCGTTTCGGACAGATCCACTCGGGCCAGTTCCTCGGGAGTCCACTGCCAGTCGGCCGTGTCCTGGGAGTGGAACGAGAAGGTGGCCTGCCCGTCGGCGTCGAGGTCCGCCACGGCCAGTGTGCTGGGCTCGTCGGCGGTGACGGCGTACGACAGGTCGACGCCGGATGCCTCCAGGTGGGACCGGAACAAGCGGCCGAAGACGTCCCCGGACAGACGTGCGAGGAAGCGGGCCGGCGTGCCGAGCCTGGCCAGTGCCACCGCCGTGTTCGCTGGTCCACCGCCGGGCAGCACCCGCAGGGCGAGTTCGTTCGCGGCGCTCGCCGGTTCGGCGAAGGCGTCCGCGACGCACTCTCCCAGGACCGTGATCTGATGTGGGCTCAAGGACTGCTCTCCCTCGGAAAGACTCGCAGAGATCGGCACGGAGGGACCCCGTGGCTGACGGGCTGCGCGGGCCACGTCGGCTGCGGAACGCCACCGGCGTGTGATGGGGTCCGGACCCGGGCTCCGCTCGGGTCCGGACCCCGCCCCGGCGGATGCGACCGGGACGTGACCGCCGGGACGTGACGAGGGTTCCGGCCGGGACGGGGTCAGGGCAGGACGACGATCTTGCGTCCCTGGCCGGCGGCGAACCGGTCCAGTGCCTGCGGGTACTCCGACAGCGGCATCCGGTGGCTGATGAAGACCTGCGGATCGAGCACCCCGGTGGCGAAGAGTTCCGCCGCCCGTTCGTAGCTGTGCAGCACCGCCATGGAGCCGGTGATGGTGATCTCCTGGTTGTAGATGCGGTACGGAGAGATGGTGGCCGTCGTCGCGTAGTCGGAGACGCCGAACTGCAGGAACGTCCCGGCTTTGGCGACTCGTTCCAGGCCGTCCTGGATGGCGGCGGCGTTGCCGGTCGCGTCGACCACCACGTCCCAACCCGCCGGTCGCCCCAGCACGTCAGCGGACAGGGCCGTTTGCGAGCAGCCCAGCTTCTCGGCCGTCGCGAGTCGCTCCGGGTTGACGTCGACGACGTCGACCGAGGAGGCGCCGGTGCGTTTGGCCAGCTCCAGCATCATCAGGCCCATCGTCCCGCTGCCGTAGATCAGCACGTGGGAGCCGATCCTGCTGTTGAGCACGTCGTAGCCGCGCACGGCGCAGGACAGCGGCTCGATCAGGGCCGCGTCCTGGACGTCGACGTGGTCCGGCAGCCGCACGCAGTTGGCGACGGGCGCCACGGCGTACTCGGCGGCACCACCGGCCCGGGTCACGCCGATCGCCTGCCACCGGTCGCAGAGGTTGTTGCGTCCCACGCGGCAGTAGCGGCACTCGTTGCAGTACAGCGAGGGGTCGACGGCGACCCGGTCACCGATCTCCAGTTCGGTGACGTCGCTGCCGAGGCCCACCACCTGCCCGGCGAACTCATGGCCCGGTACGACCGGCAGCGTCGGGGCGAACTCGCCCTGGAGGATGTGCAGATCGGTCCCGCACAGTCCGCAGGCCGCCACCTCGACCACGACCTCGCGCGGCCCGGGTGTGGGGTCGGGCACCGTGGTGACGGTGACCTTGCCGGGGGCTTCGATGACAGCGGCTTTCACTTGACTGCTCCTAGGGACAGGCCGCGGACCAGTTTGTCCTGGGCTGCGAAACCGGCGATGAGGACCGGCAGGGAGACCAACGTGGCGGCGGCGCAGAGCCGGGCGAGGAAGAGACCCTCGCTGGTGATGAACCCGACCAGGAAGACCGGTGCCGTCGACGCCTTGGTCGCGGTGAGGTTGACCGCGAACATGAACTCGTTCCAGCTGAAGATGAAGCAGATCAGCGAGGTGGCGGCCAGTCCCGGCATGGCGACCGGTGCGACGATCCGCCACAGCACGGTGGGCAGGCCGGCGCCGTCGACCTCGGCGGCCTCCAGGATCTCCTTGGGGACCTCGGCGAGGAACGAGCGCATCATCCACACCGCGATCGGGAGGTTCATGGCGGTGTAGAGGATGCTCAGCGTCCACACGTTGTCCAGCATCCCGGCGTCCTTGACGATCAGATACACCGGGAGCAGGGCCGCGATGGCCGGGAGGAACTTGGTGGACAGGAAGAAGAACATCACGTCGGTCCACTTCTCGACCGGCTTGATGGACAGCGCGTAGGCCGTCGGCACCGCCAAGGCGAGTACCAGCAGCGTCGAGCTGACGCTCGCCATGGCCGAGTTGAGGAGGAAGGGAGTGATGTCCCGGCTGAACAGCAGCTTGTACTGGTCGAAGGTGAGGGGAGCGAACGGGGTCGGCGGGTTGGTCGCCGCGTCCGCCTCCCGGTGGAAGGACGTCAGCACCATCCACGCCACGGGCGCGAAGAACGCCAGCGTGGCGAGCCAGGCGACGAAGGTCCACGCGGGTGACAACCGGGGCGTACCGCGCTGGTCGTCGCGTCGGCGGACGAGCTTCCTGAGCTTCGCGCCCGGCGCGGTGACGGCTGCTCGGGTCATCGGGACACCTCCTCGCGGAACAGCGAGGCGATGGTGCGCAGCGCGAAGGTCGCGATCACGATCGAGCCGAGCACGACGACCACCCCGGCGGCCGCGGCCTCGCCGTACTCGTACTTGCGGAACATGGTCAGGTAGATCTCGTAGGGCAGGTTGGTCGTCCGGGAGCCCGGTCCGCCCTGGGTGATGGTGTACACCGCGTCGAAGGTCTGGACGACGTAGATCGTGCCGAGCAGGCAGCCCAGCTCGATGTACTGGCGCAGGTGCGGCAACGTGATGTGGCGGAAGGTCGCCATGGCCGAGGCTCCGTCGACGCGGGCCGCCTCCAGGACGTCGCCGGGCTGCGCCTGCAGACCGGCGAGCAGGATCAGCATCATGAACGGTGTCCACTGCCAGACCAGGGACACCACGACCGCCGGCATGGGGTAGGAGGACACCCAGTCGATCGTGGGTCCGTTGTCCGCGCCGAAGAGCCGGTAGACGGCGTTGAGGGTGCCGTTGAGCAGTCCGTAGTCGGGGTTGTAGATGGCGTGCTTCCACAGCAGCGCCGCCGCGACCGGCATGACCAGGAACGGTGCGATGAGCATCGTCCGGGCGAGACCGCGGCCGACGAAGCGGCGATCGAGCAGCATCGCCAGGCCGAGGCCGAGGACCACGCTGACGAGCACCACCGAAGAAGTGAGCACGATGGTGTTGAGCACCGCTGTGCGCAGTCGCTCGTCGGTGAAGACGAACGCGAAGTTGGACAGGCCGACGAAGTGCCTCTCGCCCGGCTTGAGGATGTTCCACTGGAAGGTGGAGATGACGAGCGTGGCCACGAAGGGCAGTTGTGTGACGGCGATGGTGAAGACCAGCGCCGGCAGCAGTGGGAAGCGGCGCTTCCACTTGCGGGCTCCCGTGGAGGTGTGACGGAAGCCGGGCGGTGGGGCTGTCTTGGGTGGAGCGCTGAGCGCGGTCATGATGGTTCCTCTGCCGATGACGGCCGGGGTGGGGGAAGCGGCACCCGGCCGGGGGCGGGCCGGCCGGGCGGTCCGGGCGGGTCACTGATAGTTCTTGGCGACGTCCTCGGCGAGCTTCTGGCCGTCGTTCAGCGCCTTGTCCACGCTGGTCTTGCCGGCGATGGCGGCGGAGATCTCCTGGGTGACCTTGGTCCCCAGGTCCTGGAACTCGGGGACGGCCACGTACTGGATGCCCACGGTCGGCCGGGGCTGGACGCCCGGGTTGGCCGGGTCGGCCTGCTCGATGGACTTCAGGGTGATGTCACCGAACGACGCGGCGGCCTTCCGGTACTGCGGGATCTCGTAGGTGCTGGCCCGCTTGCCGGCCGGCACACGTGACCATCCGAGCTTCTCGCCGACGAGGTTCTCGTACTTCTTGCTGGAGGCCCACAGCATGAACTTCGAGGCGGCGTCGGCGTTCTTCGTGGTCTTGGGCATCGCCCACGCCCAGGACCACAGCCAGCCGCTGCTCCTGGTCTCGACGGTCGGCGCGTAGGCGTAGCCGACATGCCCGGCGATCTTGCTGGAGGCCGGGTCCTCCAGCGAACCCGCCGCACTGGTCGCGTCGTACCACATCGCGACCTTCTTCTGGCTCATCGCGTTCAGGCACTCGGTGAAGCCGGCCTGTGCCGCGCCCGCCTCGCCGTGCTTCCTGACCAGGTCGACGTAGAAGTCCGTCGCCTTCTTGAACCCGGGGCCGTCGACCTGGGCCTTCCAGTCCTCGGTGAACCAGGTGCCGCCGAAGGTGTTGACCACGGTCGTCAGCGATGCCCCGAGTTCGCCCCAGCCGGCCAGACCGCGCAGGCAGATGCCCCGCATCCCCGGCTCGGCGCCGTCGACCTTGGCCGCGATGTCCGCGATCTGCTGCCAGGTGGGACGTTCGGGCACCGTGATGCCCTTCGCCTTCATGACGTCCTTGTTGTACATGAGCATCGAGGACTCGCCGTAGAACGGCAGGGCGTACAGCTTGCCGTCGGAACCGGACAGGGATATGACCATGGGCTTGAGCAGGTCGGCCTTGTCGAAGCCCGCGTCCTTGTCGGCGTAGGAGCTGAGCTCGTGCAGCCAGCCGTTCTTCTCCCAGATGGGTACCTCGTAGGCACCGATGGTGGCGACGTCGTACTGGCCGGCCTGAGTGGCGATGTCCTGGGTGACCTTGTCGCGCAGCTCGTTCTCCGGGAGGATCGTGAAGTTGACCTTGATCCCCGTGTCCTTCGTGAACGTGCTCTCGGTCAGCTTCGCGATGTCCTCCATCTGCGGGTTGCCGACCATCAGCACATTGATGCTCTTGCCCCCGCCACTGCCGTCCGAGGAGCCGCCCGCCCCGCTGCAGGCGACCAGCAGCGAGCCGGCGGCTGTGGCCGTGATGAGGACGTGGGTGATTCTTCGTGCGCGCATGACGGACTCCAGAAGGTGTTCTCGAGGGCATGGGGAACCAGGGCCCCGGACTGTCGGGGGTGGGACATGGGGAGTGAAGTGCGGCTCAGACCCGGATGACCTCCGGGCCCAGCAGTGAGTAGCGATGCGCTTCGGAGGCGGCGAGCCCGGTGTCGGTGACGATGGCCTCGAACTCCGTGACGTCTGCGAAGCGGCAGAAGCTCGCGGCACCGAACTTCGTGTGCACCCCGGAGAAGACCCGGCGGCGGGAACTCCTGATGACCTGGGCCTTCACCTCGCTGACCGCGGGGTCGGGGGTCGTGAGTCCGTACTCGCGGGAGATGCCGTTCGCGCCGACGTACGCCAGGTCGATGACGAGGCCGGAGAGCATGCGGGTGGCCCAGTGGTCGACCGTCGCCAGGGTCCCACCACGTACCCGGCCACCGAGCAGCAGCACGGTGATGCTCTCGACGGAAGCCAGGTCACCCGCGGCAGCCAGCGAGGAGGTGACCACCGTCAGCGGCCGGTCGCGGGGCAGGGCGGCGGCGATGAGCTGTGGGGTGTAGCCCTCGTCGACGAACACGGTCTCGGCGTCCCCGAGCAGTTCGGCCGCGGCGGCCGCGATACGGGACTTCTCGGGGACGTGCATGGTGGTACGGAAGGCGAGCGTGGTCTCGAAGCCCGCGCTCTCCACGGGGTGGGCGCCGCCATGGGTACGCCGGACCAGCCCGTGTTCCTCCAGCACCTTCAGATCGCGCCGCACGGTTTCCTTGGAGACCCCGAGGTCGGCGGCAAGCTTGCCGACGTCCACGGATCCGGCACGACGTGCCGTTTCCAGGATTCCGCGTCTTCGTTCCTCGGCGACCACGGTGACACCTCCGTTTCACGGCTCTGCGGTCGAGCCCGCGCCAGTGGTTTCCGCATCCGTGCCCGTTCGGGCTCCGGTGGCAAATTTCTACAACCCGTATGCCCCTATGACCAGGTTCGTCGCAAGGCGGTCCATGACCGAATCTGCCCGTTTCCCGGAGTGCGGATCCCGTGGGTCGTGTGGTGGAGGGCCATCCGGCACGGGAGCCGCTGCCCGTTTGCCGCATCACAGTGCCCGTTTGCTGCCCGCTTCCGAAGGGATCCGGACAGGCTCGGCCGAAGCTTCGCTGCCCGGGCTGCGATGGGCTCGCCTGTCCGGTTCCCGGGACGGGCTGGGGTGAGGGGGCCGCGCCGGTCGGGTGTTTCCCACGCGTCGACGAGCCCCGTTGCACCGGACAGGATCCTCCTGCACGCAAGTGATGCCGTCACTGCTCGTTCCACCTGTTCGGTCACGCCTGGGGCCGACTCGCCGATCCCTGTCCCGTCCGCCGCCGGCGCATCCTCCTGCACACGCGCGGAACCGGGGTCGAGGGTGCTTCACGGCGGGATCGGGAACCGCCGCGCACTCCACATGACTCCTCGGCGGGAACGGGGCGAGCCGCCTGCGGTCCCGACGCATACCCCTGAAGGCTGTCGACGGATCCCTCGGGTGAAGGCTGTCGACGGGTCCCTCGGGATCTCTTCCACGTGGAGGCGGAGGCTTTCCGCGGGACGCATGGCCGCCCTGATAGGGGCACCCGAAGAAAGTCACAAGACGAGAACACCGCCCCTATTGTTCGATGGCATCCGCGAGCAGGCAGCAAAGCACCTGGACCGACGAGGAATAGCTTCCGGGTCCACCTCCTGGCGTATCGCCGGACCCGTGGAGCGGCCCTGTCGGAAATCCGGGAAATTAATTCACCGACGCCGTCCCGCGCATTTCCCGTGAAAATGATGACCCGGTGGGCAGGCCCGACGGGAAACGGCCGCGGAAAAACGAGAGCGCACACGGTCCCACCTGGCCGCGGCCCCTGGGTGCGACGTCACCGGAAGGTCATTAGCATGATGTCATGGCGGACTTGGAGAGCGAGCTGGCACGGTACACGCGGCAACTCACCGACAGGCGCCTCACCGAGGAGGACCTCCACACACTCAAGCGCAGTGTCATCGACTCCTACGCGGGAATCTGCGCCTCGATGGCCGACCGGAAACTTCTGGACGAATTTCGTCGCGTGGCCATGGGACCGGGCGCCGGGTCGGGCAGCGCCGTGTGGGGCGTCGGACGGGAGTCGGACATCGCGGACGCGGTCTTCCTCAACACCATCCTGGCGCGCCGCAGCGATCTGCTGAACACGTACATCTCACCGAACGGAATGGGCGGTATCCACCCTTCCGACAATGTGGCACTCGCCTTGGTCCTGGCCGACTGGCTGAAATGGAACGGTCATCAGTTTCTGAAGTCGGTGCGTCTCCTCTTCTACCTGTCGGCGGTGTTCGCCGACCACTACGACCCCGAGGAAAGCGGATTCGACCACGATGCCGCCGCCGTTTTCTGGACCGCGCTCGCCGTCGGACAGGCGCTCGGGCTCTCCGAGACCCGGCTGGTCGAAGCCCAGCGAATAGCCGGCGGCTTCGGATTCACGAGCAACCAGGCCGCGGTCGGGGAAGTGACCGACTGGAAGCACTGCACCTACGCCTCCTGCGCGGCACGGGGCCTGGCGGCCGCCCGACTGGCACGGGCCGGATTCACGGGAGCACAACGCGTCTACCAGGGGGAGTACGGCGCCGACCGATTCTTCAGACACCGTGAGATGTCACTCGGCAGCGAACCCGATCTCACCCGGATCATCTTCAAGAGGTGGCCGGCGCTCTTCTACTGTCAGACCCCGATCGACGTCGCTCTGGACTTGTCCCCCGGGATCGACGGGGCCGAGGACATCCGTGCGGTGACGGTGGAGACCTACGGCCGGGCGATACGGAACGGCGTCACCGCTTCGGCCTCCCATCCGAGCAGCCGTGCGGGCCGTACCCATTCGCTCCCCTACTGCGTGGCCACGGCGCTCCTCAAGCCCGTCGAATACAGCGACTTCGACGCCGGGCGTGCACGCGATCCGCAGCTTCGGCAGCTGGTGGAGAGGATCGACGTGACGGAGGACTCAGCGATGACCCAGCGGTTCCCCCCGGCAACGCCGTGCCGGATCTCCGTGACGCTGAGCGACGGGGACGTCGTGCGCCGGGAGCGCGACTTCTCACGAGGCGATCCGCGTGATCCGCTGTCGGACGACGACGTCTCAGCGAAACTCCTCGGGAACCTCGGCCAGGTGGCGTCGACGACGGACCGCGGCGCGATCCTCACCGACCTGTGGAACCTGGAGAGGCTGGAAGACCTGTCGTCCCTGTCGGTGCCGTTGAAGCAGGACCTGACAAGGGGGGCAGAAGGATCCGTCCCGTAGACGGTCCACGGCGCCGCCGCCGCTGTCCCGCCGACGAGGGTCCGGTGGGCCCGGCGTCCCACGGCACGGCCTGCGGCACCTGTCCGTCCCCGGTCGGCGTGCACCACCCGCACGGGTCCGGCACAGCCTCCGCGGCACCGAAGCGGAACGCGAACACGAAGGCCCCTCGGTGTCCCGGTGCCGGGGTGCGGAATGCGATCCTGGAAGAGTGCAGAGGTACTGATCATGGGCTCAGGGACGGGTACCGGCGGTAGCGCCCGCGCACCTTCGCGCGGTCTCTCGCACCTGCGCCGGCTCGTCACCGAAGTGCGGTACGGGACATCCACCTCGGCGTACACGGGCCGACGGGCCATTCGCGTGACGCTTGCAGCCGTCACCGTCTTCTACGTCGCCCTCTACGGCCTGCACCAACCCGTCACCGCCACCTACGGCCTGTTCGGGGCGGTGGCGATGGCCGGGCTCTCCCGCATTCCCGGCACCGGGCGGCAGCGCGCCGCCGTCATCGCACGGCTCCTTCCGGTCGGGTGGCTCCTCGTCACCGCCGGGACACTGCTCGCCGTGCGCACCTGGACCGCGACGGCGGGGATCCTGGTGATCGGCTTCCTGATCGCCTACTCGGCGGTGACGGGCCCACGGCTGGCCGGGGCGGCTCCGGGCCTGCAGTTGCTGTACATCCTGCCGTGCTTCCCCCCGTACGCGCCGCAGACGCTGGACGAACGACTGGGCGGGATGACATCCGGCGTCCTGCTGCTCGTGCTCGCCGAGCGTCTGCTGCTGCCCGACCCGCCCTACACCTCCTATCAGGACCTGTCGGCGGACGCGGCCACGACCGCGGCGCGCTGCGCGACCGAACTGGCGCGGCCTCCGTGGACGCTGTCACCCGGGGCGGACGCGGCGGCGAGGGCCGCCGGTGAGGCGCTGCGGCCCTCCAACGTGCCGGAGTCGGAGCGGCCCGCCGGACCGGGACCGCGGGAGCGGGCGCTCGCTCATACCGGCATGGCCGCCCGTGTCCTGCTGGCCCGCCTGCTGGAGGTGCCGGGACCGGGTCCGCGGGGCCCCCACCCGCAGACCCTCGCACTTCTGCACGAGGTGGTGGCGTCGGCCCGGAGGACGACCGCCGCGTTGCGTAGCGGCCGCCCGGCCGGGCCGGGACGGCTGGAGGAGGCCCTGGCGGTCTACCGACGGCAGCGCACGGTGGCGATGGACGGGGAGACGCCGGACATCGTCGACAGCGTCATGAACCGTCAGGCGATGCTCATCGAAACGGCCCACGCCGGCGTGACGCTCGCCGCCGCGGCGGACCTCGTGCTGGGACGGCGCCCGGGGCCCGCCCAGCTGCGGGACGGCAGCTTCTGGTACGCGGGGCGGGGCGCGGCACGTCTGTGGGGGCATCGGCTCCGGGCGCACCTGAGCCCTCACTCGGTGTACTTCCAGAACGCCGTACGGATCAGTCTGGCGCTGGCAGCCGCTCGCACCGTGGCCGGAGTCGGCTCTCTCCCCCACGGCTTCTGGGCCATGCTGGCCGTCCTCACCCTGACCCGCACCACGGCGGCGCAGACCGGTTCGATCGTGGCCCGGGCTCTCGTCGGGACTCTGCTGGGCGCCCTCACGGCCGCCGTGATGCTGGTGCTCGTCAGCGGGGACACCGCGGCCTATGCCGTGACGCTGCCGGTGATCATGCTGGCCGCCTTCTGGGTCGGGCCGACCCACGGCGTGGGATGGGCGCAGGGCCTGTTCACCCTGGTCGTATCCCTCGTCTTCGCCCAGCTCGCGCCCTCCACATGGCGACTGGCGGAGGTCCGTTTCCTCGACGTTCTCGTCGGCAGTTCGATCGGTCTGGTCTTCGGGATGCTCGCCTGGCCCCGTGGAGCCCAGAAGGAACTCAGGCGTGACGTCGCGGCCCTTCTCCGCGCCATCGGCTCGACCATCACCTCGACCACGTCGGTCCTCACGCAGGGTGCGACGGGGAGACAGAGCGGCCTGCCGTCGCTGACGCGCGCTCTGACACTTGCGGAGTCCTCCTTCGCTCAGTACGAGGCCGAGCCGCGACAACCCGGCACCACGGCCGTGGACTGGCACGCGGCACTGATGGCCGGACACCACGCCCTGCACGGGGCCCGGCGCCTGCTGGCAGAAGGGCCCCCGGCCGGGATCCGGGCGCCCGCGCCCGCATGGCAGAGCAGGCTCGACACGGACGGTGAGATATTGGCCAAACGCTACGAACTGGTCGGCGGTCTCCTCGACAGCGCACGCCCGCCACCGACCCGGCCCTCCTCCCCGGTGCCCGGCGAGGCCGCGCACGGCCGGCCGCCGGACCGGCCGGCATCGCCGCTCTACTACGACGCCGAGGCATGGCTGACATCGCTCGCGGTCGATCTCGACCACGTCGCCGCGACCACCGCCGCGGCCGCGCCCTCCGCAGAGCAACGGCGGTGACCATCCCGGTGCCCCTCAGCGGACGGAGCGCCGGACCAGGACCCCCGCGCCACGGGCATGATCCCGCTGGTCACTGCCGGGGGCGCCATGGCGCGGCCGGAGCGCGAAACCGTACCGGGGCAGATGCCGGCTCGTGCCCCCCTCCGTGCCCGACCCGGCCCGTGGAGGGAACAGGCCCCCCGCGACGAACCCGGTTCGGCCGCACGACCCGCCCGGAGTCCGGTCCCACCCATGCGGCGAGCCGCCTCACGGTCACCGACCCGGTGACGGCCGCACCGACCGGCTGGACTGCGGGGGACGCCACGACCAGGATCGGTGCCATGACCGATGCGAAGGACGAACGCCGGGCGGCAGGGAAACCGGAGGCTGCCACCGCATGAGCCGCCGCACCGCCGCCCGGCCGCCCGGGCTGACCGGCCTCGGCGCATGGATCCTGTTCGGCGCCCTGACCGCGCTGGTCCTCGCCCGCGGGGGCACGCCGCTCGGGCCGGACGACCGCCTGCTGTCCTGGTCGGTCGGGCATCGTCCGCCCCCGGCACAGTTCCTGGCCCGCGGGGTGACGTTCACGGGGACCGGCGCCGTCCCCTACCTGCTGGCCGCGACGGCCGGGCTCGTCGCCTCAGGCCCGGGGCGGCACCGGCTGCGCGCCGTCGCCCTGTGCGTCGCCTGCCTGGCCGCGGGGCAGGCCCTGCGGTACGGCCTGATGGAACTCGTCCAGCGGGCCCGCCCGCCGCGGGCGGACTGGGCCACTCACGCCACCGGCTTCGCCTACCCCTCGGGCCACACCACCACGTCCGCCGTGACCGCCGGACTGCTGATCGCCGCGCTCACCCTGCGGGCCCCGCGCGGAGCCACGCCCCTGAGGATCGCCGTCGCCTGCTGGGGCGTGTCCGTCGGGCTCACCCGCGTCTACCTGGGCGTGCACTGGTCCACCGATGTCGTCGGCGGCTGGCTGTTCGCCACCGGCTGGCTCGGGGGGTGCCTGTGGGCGGCGGCCCGGTGGCTGCCCGAATCGTTCACGACGGACACGCCCCGGACCCCCGCCGCCCAGCGGGCGGAGGACCGTGCGCCCGATGATCCCGGACGCTGAGGGCTGCCCGGCGGCGGGCCCGCCTCGCAGTCGCGACGTAGTACCGGGGTACCACCGACGCGGCCCGCTTCCACCCCCGGTACCACCGGATCGGGGCGGTTCCGGGCCTAGCGTGGCGGGAGCGACGACGGAGGCGACCGAAGCCGACCCCGAGAGAAGGAGCGCCCATGATCGAAGCACGGCAGCTGACCAAGCGGTACGGGGAGAAGACGGCCGTGGACGGCCTGGACTTCACCGTGAAGCCCGGCACCGTCACGGGCTTCCTCGGCCCCAACGGGGCGGGAAAGTCCACGACGATGCGCATGGTGGTCGGGCTGGACGCCCCGACGAGCGGCTCCGTCACCGTCAACGGCCACCGCTACGCCCACCACCGGGCACCGCTCCAGGAGGTCGGCGCCCTCCTGGAGGCCAGGTCCGTCCACCCGGGACGCTCGGCCCACCAGCACCTCAGGGCGCTGGCGCTGACCCACGGCATCCCGCGCCGCCGCGTCGACGAGGTGGTCGAACTGGCCGGGCTGGGCGCCGTGGCCGGGAAGCGGGCAGGCTCCTTCTCGCTCGGCATGGGCCAGCGACTCGGCATCGCCGCGGCGCTCCTGGGCGACCCGCAGACGGTGATGCTCGACGAGCCCGTCAACGGGCTGGACCCCGAAGGCGTCCTCTGGATCCGCAACCTGCTGACGTCGCTCGCCGAGGAGGGACGCACGGTGTTCGTGTCGTCGCACCTGATGAGCGAGGTGGCGCTGGTGGCCGACCACCTGATCGTCGTCGGGCGTGGCCGGCTGCTGGCCGACACGACCGTGCGGGACCTGGTCCGCGAGGCGGGCGGCGACACCGTACACGTGGCCACGCAGGATCCGGCGCGGCTCCGGGATGTCCTGGCGGGGCCGGGCGTCGACGTCACCGGGCGGATCGGTTCCGAGGAACTGCAGGTGAGCGGGCTGACCGCGCGCGAGATCGGTCTGAAGGCCGCCGAGCACGGGATCGCGCTGTTCGAGCTGAGTACACGTCAGGCGTCGCTGGAGGAGGCGTTCATGGACCTGACCCGGGATGCCGTGGAGTACCACGGCTCCACCAGTGGCACCGGGGCCGCGACGCCCGCGGGGAGGCCCGCATGAACACCCTCGCCGCCCCCGCCGAATCACCTTCCACCGCTCCCGCCCGCCCCGTCCACCGGGTGACCGGACCGCGCGTGCTGGCCTCGGAGTGGGCCAAGCTCTGGTCGCTGCGCTCGACCTGGATCACCCTGGGTCTGGGCCTGCTGTTCCTGATCGCGTTCGGGCTGATCGCCGCGAGCCGGTACCGGTCCGAGCTCGGCTCCGGCCACATGCACCCGGACTTCGCACGTTCGACCGCCGTGAGCCTGTCCCTCTTCGGCACGAACTTCGCCCAGCTCGCCCTCGGTGTCCTCGGCGTGCTGGTCACGGCGGGCGAGTACTCCACGGGCCTGATCCGCTCGACCCTGGCGGCGGTGCCACGCCGGCTTCCGGTTCTGTGGGCCAAGGCCTCGGTGTTCGGGCTGGTCGCGCTGGCCGTAGCAACCGCCGGCGTGTTCGTCGCCTTCCTGTTCGGCAGCCGCATCGTCTCCGGCACGCCCGCGGCCATGGGGTTCTCCGACACGGGTGTCGTGCGCAGCCTGCTGGGCGCCGGTCTCTACCTCGGCCTCGTCGCCGTGATCGGAACCGCTCTGGGCGCACTGCTGCGGTCGGTGGCCGGCGGCATCTCCGTCCTCGTCGCCACCCTCATGCTCGTCCCCGGGCTGGTCTCCCTGCTCCCCGGCTCCTGGCAGGACGACATCAGCCCCTACCTGCCGAGCAACGCCGGCGAGTCGATGTTCGCCCTCACCCACGATGCCGCCGGCCTGTCCCCCGGGACCGGTCTGCTCGTCCTTCTGGGCTGGACCGCGCTGGCTCTGGCCGCGGCCGCCCACCGGCTGCTGCGCAGCGACGTCTGACCCTGGAGGATGTGCGGGTGAACACCGTGCCCCTGGCGGACTCCGAGAGCACCGCGCCCGCCGACGACCTCGGTGGCATGGGACCGCTGGTCGCCCGGATCTCCCGGGCCGGCCGGCGGCTGCGGCAGGCTGACCGGGCCCGTCCGTGGGTGCTGGACACCACGGTGGTGGCGCTGGTCTTCCTGACGTTCTGCCTGCCGGACCTGCTGCACTCGGCCGGCGTCGACGGCGACGGGCCTCACCGCTTCCGGCTGGTGTTCTTGCGGCTGCCGGTCGCGGGGACGGTCGCGCTGCAGGCCGGCCTCGTCCTCCCCCTGCTGTGGCGCCGCAGGCGACCGGATGTCGCCTTCGGCGCCGTCACGGCCGTCTTCGTCCTCCAGTGGTCGCTGGGAGCCGCGCTGCGCGCGGACATCGCCCTGTTCATCGCCCTGTACAGTCTCGCCCTGCACGGACGGATGAGGCAGCTGCCCTGGGCCTGCGGGGCCGTGGCGGGCGCGCTGGTGCTGGTCGCGGTGCGCGCCTCGGCGGCGGTGTCCTTCTGGGACGCGCTGTTCTTCCTGCTGAGCACGGCGACCGCGGCACTCGCACTCGGCCTCGTGGTGCGCATCCGGCGAGCCCAGCTCGCGGGGCTGCGTGACCGGGCGGCCCGGCTGGAGATAGAACGCGACCAGCGCAGCAGACTCGCCGTCGCGTCCGAACGCGCGCGGGTGGCTCGCGAGATGCACGACATCGTCGGCCACAACCTGTCCGTCATCATCACCCTCGCCGACGCCGGCGCCTACGCAGGCGCCGTCGCCCCGGAGCGGGGCACCGAAGCCCTGCACCTCATCGGGGACACCGGCCGCCGGGCTCTCGGGGAGCTCAGGCGCGTACTCGGTGTGCTGCGGGAAGCATCCGACGACCCGTGGACCGGCCCGGAGCTCAACCCGCAGCCCTGCCTCGCGGACATCGACGCGTTGTGCCGGAACATGCGTGCCGCCGGCCTGGAGGTCCACTACCGGACCACCGGTGACGTCGACGCCCTCGACAGCGGGGTCCAGCTCGCGGTCTACCGCATCGTTCAGGAAGCTCTGACGAACACCCTCAAACACGCAGGAGCCGGCAGCCGGGTGAACCTGGCGATCGCTGTACGGGACAACGGGCTGACCATCAGGGTCCAGGACACCGGCCCCGCCGTCGTCACGTCCGCCCGCCCCGGCCCGGCCGAGGAGGAAGGACACGGTCTGGTGGGTATGCGAGAACGGACGGCGCTCTACGGAGGAAGCCTCAGCGCCGGCCCCACCGGCGGTGGGTGGACGGTGGAGGCCGTCCTCGACCCCGTCTCCCCGGACGGTGCCCCGTGACCACCGTACTCGTCGTGGACGACCAGCCGCTGCAGCGCTACGGCTTCCGCATGCTCCTCGGCTCCGTCCCCGGGACGGAGGTAGTCGGCGAGGCCGCCCACGGTGCGGAAGCGGTCCGCAAGGCGGCCGAACTCCGCCCCGACGTCGTACTCATGGACGTCCGCATGCCCGGCATGGACGGCATCGAGGCCACCCGCCTCATCACCGCCACCGGCGACCGCTCCCGCGTCCTGGTGCTGACCACGTTCGACCTCGACGAATACGCCCACGCGGCCCTGCGCGCCGGGGCCAGCGGCTTCCTCCTCAAGGACGCCCGCCCCGAGGAACTCCTCGCGGGCATCCGCGCCGTCGCGAGCGGCGACGCCGTCATCGCCCCCGCGCTCACCCGCCGCCTCCTGCACGAGTTCGCCCATCTGGTGCCCCGGCCGGGCGGCCCCGCCGAGGACCCGAGGCTGAAGTCCCTCACCGACCGGGAACGCGAGATCCTCGTCGCCATCGGCAAGGGGTGGAACAACGGCGAGATCGCCGCCCACTTCGTGTTGTCCGAGTCCACGGTGAAGACCCACGTCGGCCGGGTCCTCGCCAAGATCGGCGCCCGCGACCGGGTCCGGGCCGTGATCTTCGCCTACGACCACGGTCTGGCCCACCCCCACACCGAGTAGCCCGGGCGGTCCTGCCCCGACCGCCGCGTCGGCGGACGGTGCGGGGCCGTCCCCCTGGTGGGCGCCCCGTTCACCCTGGTCCTCGGGACCGGGCGCAACGTCACCGGCGCCTCGCAGCACGTCAGGGCGAGCCCGGGGCGGGACCGGGTGCGTCCGCCGAACCCGGCCTGCCGGGGCGACACGGTCTCCTCGCGGTCGGACGTGCCGTCCGTACGCCCCCCGTGATCAGGTCAACGGGTGGTCAGGAGGCCGTCCACCAGGGCTCTGAGACCGTCCAGATAGGTGTCCTCGGCGGTCAGCGGCGCCCAGCGGTCCGCGACCTGTGCCAAGCGGGGCAGCTCGCCCGGGTCGAGAGCGGCGAAGACGCGCTCCCGGTAGGTGGGGCGGGCCTCGTCCGTTCGCCGCCGGGCCGCCGTCGTCCGGACCACCATCTCTCCGGCCGTGTAGTACCAGATCGCGCGGTACCCGTGCACGGCTTTCTCGGGGGTCAGTCCGCATGCGACCAGGCCGTCGACGATCTGCTCGACGAACCACAGGGCGGACGTGGACATCAGGTCGTCGGCGGTCAGCACCTCCACGATCCAGGGGCAGGCGACGAGCGCGTCGTGGATCGCCGCGGCGGCGGCGACGACCCGCTCGCGCGGGTGGGCCGGCAGGTCGGGGCGGTGCAGGGTCCGCGCCGCGTAGTCGTCCAGGAGCAGGACGAGCAGTTCTTCCTTGTTGCGGACGTGGTGGTACAGGGCCATCGGCGTGCTGCCGATCTCGGTGGCCAGCCGCCGCATGGTCAGACGGTCCACACCATCCGCGTCCACGATCCGGCGGGCCGTCGCGACGACCTCCTCGCGGGAGATGCGGGGAGGCCGGCCCCGGGGTTTGCGCGGTGCGGACGAGTGCGGCATGCCCTCATCATTCCCCAGGTGTCGACAGCGATGATCCCCTGGGCTATTTTCCTTACATGTATAAAAACTCGGAGGGGCGGCCTGGAGTGGTCCTGGCGGCGGTCGCCGTCGCCCAGTTCGCCGTCGCCCTGGACCTGTCGGTGGTCAACGTCGCACTGCCCGCCATGCGCACCGCGTTGGGCTTCGCACCGCTCGACCTGTCGTGGGTCGTGCACGTGTACGCGCTCACGCTCGGCGGATTCCTGCTGCTGGGGGGCCGCGCGTGCGACCTGTACGGCCGGCGGCGGCTGTTCGTGCTGGGCCTGGCCGTGTTCGGGCTGTCCTCTCTGGCGGGCGGACTGGCCCAGGCGCCCTGGCAGCTGATCGCCGCCCGCGCCGGTCAGGGCGTGGGAGCCGCCGCGGCCGCCCCGGCCACGCTGGCGATGCTCACCACCACCTTCGCCGAGGGCCCGCAGCGCGTGCGCGCGCTCGGAGTGTGGAGCGGGGTGAACGCCGCAGGCGGTGCGCTGGGCGTACTGGCGGGTGGGCTGCTCACCCAGTACGCGGGGTGGCGCTGGGTGATGCTGATCAACCTGCCCGTCGTCGCGCTGGCTCTCGCGCTGACACTCGCGGGCGTGCCCGCCGACACGCGCCCCGCCCGGCACGAGAGGCTGGACGTGCTCGGCGCCGCCCTGGCAACCGGTGGAGTCGGGCTGCTCGTGCTCGGTGTCGTCCGCACCGACGCCCACGGGTGGGGTTCACCGGCCACCTGGGCGACGCTCGTCGCCTCGGCCGCACTCCTGACCGCCTTCGTCCTTGCCGAATCCAGGGCTCCCGCCCCGCTGTTGCGCCTCGGCCTGCTGCGCAGCCGCTGGGTCGCCGGTGCCAGCGCGCTGGTCTTCTTCTCCACGGCCGGGCAGTTCGCGGCGTTCTACTTCGCGTCCCTGTACCTGCAGCAGGTTCTGGGCATGAGCCCCGCAGCGACCGGCGCCGCGTTCCTGCCCTTCTCCGCGAGCCTGGTCGCAGGCAGCCTCCTGGCTACCCGCGTCACCGCGGCACGCACCCCCCGTACGTCCCTGGTACCCGGCGCCCTGCTGGCCTCCGCGGGCCTGACCTGGTTCGCCTTCATCAGTCCTCACGGCGGCTTCCTCACCGACGTGCTCGGCCCCTGCATCGTCACCGGCACCGGCGTCGGACTGGTCATGGCCCCGGTCGCCGCCGCCGCGACCACCGGCATCGCCCCCCATGAGGCCGGCATGGCCTCCGGCCTCATGAACAGCTCCCGCCAACTCGGCGGTTGTCTGGGCCTGGCCGCCCTGGCCACCGTCGCCGCCCACCGCACGGGTACGGCCACCACCCCCTCCGCACTCAACGAGGGCTACGCCCTGGGGCTGGCCATCGCCGCCGCCCTCTTCGTACTCGCGGCAGCCGTCGCGATCGGCGTGCTGCCCCGCCGCCGTGCCGAGACACCCGGCCCGCAGCCCGCCGCCCCGGCAGAACACCGACTGGAAGGAACACCGTCATGACCCCGTCCCCTCTCTCGTCCGTCGACCTGTTCGCCTCTGCCCTGCACATCCACCCCGGAGGTGACGTCCGGGCCGGCGAACGGCGGATGACGAGCAGCGACTCCGGCGCCTGGCAGATCGCCACGTTCCACGTGGAGACCGACGCCGACGTTCACGCCGACCACTGGGAGATGCACCCGCGGGCCGAGGAGGCGGTGTGCTGCCTGACCGGCGGCGTCCGCCTGTACTTCCGTCCCGTCGCGCCCGGCAGCGCCGAGGACATGGTGCGGTTGCGGGCAGGAAGCGCCGTGATCGTCCCCCGCGGCCGCTGGCACCGCCTGGAACTGGACGCCCCCAGCGACCTGATGTCGATCACCCTTCGCCACGGCACCCGCCTCGAGAAGCGCACCGGCACTCGCTGACGGCGGACGGCATCGGTCCGGACGAGCAGCCCCGAGGAACCGCGCCCGGCACATGGGCCCCCGCCCGGGACGGACTCCCCCGGCCGGGTCACGGGGAGCGTGGGCGGGCTACGCGGCGGACGGTGGCGCCGGTTCGGTGGATTCGCCGGGTGGGTGCGGTCCCGGTGAGTCCCACCGGTTCCCACCTCGCGCCGGGGGTGAAGGGGCCCTGCGGAGTGGGGTCTTGGTGCCGGGACGGGCCGCCTCCCCGGCACCGGCGCGTCAGGCCTCGTCACGCAGCCGCGCCGCCAACGAGCGCAGTTCCTCGGCCTCCTCGGTGCGGCCCAGGGCGGTCAGGCGGGAGACCGCGCTGTCGAGGCGGGTGAGGGCGGGTGCCGGGCGTTCCAGGTAGATGCCCTCCACCGCTCCCGCGAGGCGCACGCACTCGGCCCATTCGCCGGCGCGGTCCCCGTCGTCCGGTCCCGGCTCGCCGAGCAGGGTGAGCGCCTTCTCCAAGGCGGCCAGCGCGTCTTCGTACTCGCCTGCGTAGGCGTTGACCCGCCCGTGTTCGTAGGCCAGAGCCGTGTCCAGGGAGCGGCCGTGGACCTCGTGCCCGGCGGCGCGGGCCTGCTCGGCGACCCGGCCGGCGTCGGCCAGGTAGGCGCGGGCGCCGTCCAGGCCGTCGGGGCCTTGCTGCTGGGCCTGGAGGCGGGCGAGTTCGCGCAGGCAGTTGCTGAGCTGCTCGTGGCGCGGGGCCCGGGCGTGGGCGTCGAGCGCCTGGTCCGCGGCCTCGCGGGCCGGGCCGAACTCGCCGGACTCGCCCAGGAGTACGGCCGTCTCCGCTGCGATCAGTGCGTGGCTCCCCGGGTCGTCGTCCCAGCCTGCCGACTCGGCGGCGAGCGCGACGAACTCCGCCGTGGCGGCCCGGAGGTCGTCCCCCGCGTGCAGCGCGCGGGCGCGGGTCAGGCGCAGCTGGGCGACGAGCCGGTCGTCCAGTTCTCCGGCGGGGACGTCCGGCTCCGACAGCAGGGAGTCGAGCAGAGCGATGCAGTCCTCGAACCGGCCCAGGTCGAGGGTGAGCTGGGCGGCGTTGCCGTACGTGCAGTACGCGTCCGTCCGACTGCCGCCGCGAAGGTCCAGCTCCGCGGAGCGCGTCAGGTGCCGCAGTGCTTCCTCCGGGCGGCCCAGGTGCATGCAGGCATTGGCCAGATCGCCGTGGAGGCGGGCGGTGTCCATCGTGTCGGCCGGCCAGTCGGCAGCCAGTCGCACGGCCTCGGTCAGGTCGGCGTGGGCGGCCTGCGCGTCCCTGAGTCCGAGGTGGAGCCGGCCGCGCAGTCCGAGCGTGCGGGGCAGGTGCCAGGCGGGCCCGTGCGCCTTCAGCCGGTCGAGGAGGGAGTCGGTCTCGGCGACCGCCGCGGGCAGGTCACCGGAGACGGCGTAGGTGCTGGCCCGCAGCAGCAGGGCTCCGGCGATCCCGCCCAGGAGGTCGTGCCGGGTGGCGAACGTGTGGAGCAGGTCGATCTCGGCGAGGACCGGCGCGACGTGCTCCTCGCTCCGCGAGGCCTGCAGGCGCAGGGCGAGCGCGGTCGCGCGCAGCCGCAGCAGGCGGGCCTCCTGGAACGGGGCGAGGCCGGGCGTCTCCTCGTGCAGGCGGACCGTGGCGGCGTGGGCGGCGGTCAGCGCGGAGGCCTGCGCCTCGGTTCCGTCGGCGCCCCGGACGGGGATCTCGGCGGCGGCGAGCAGGGCGCAGGCGCGGGCCAGCGCCGCGTGGCCGGGCAGTCCGGCGTCGTCGTACAGGGCTGCGGCCTCCTCGTGGAGGGCCGCGGCGTCGGCGAACCGGTCCTTCCCACCCGCCCGGTTCGCCTCGTCGGCCAGCAGGTCGGCGCGCAGCTGGGCCGGCGGGCCCACGGCCGGATCCTCGGGGTGGGTGCGGTCGCCGGCGGCGGTGAGCGTGCGCAGCCGGTCCCAGCAGGCCTGGGCGTCCGGGTGCCCCTGCTCGTCCAGCGTCCGTGCCCGGAGGACGAGTTGGGGCAGTGAGCCGGGCAGGCCGGCGGCCATGCGGGCGGCGGGCGCGGCCACCGGTGCCGCCGGGGCCGCGTCGTCGAGGCTTCGGGTGCGCAGGGTCAGTTCCAGTGCGTCCAGGAGCGGGGCACGGTTCAGGCGGGCGTTGCGGCGGTCGGTGTGGGCCGTCGTTCCGTTGCGGGCGTCGAAGCGGGCGGCGAGGTCGGCGGCCCGGCCCCGGACCTCGGCACGCAGGCCGGCCACCGTCCAGGTGCGGCCCGCGTACCCGGCGGCGGGCAGTTCGCCGTGGCCGAGCTGGTCGACGCGCTGGAGGAGGACCTCCACCCCGGTGAGGAAGCCGTACAGGTCCAGCGGCGAGTCGACGTCGTCGAACAGGTTCCGGTTCTCGGCGAGCAGTTCCATGCCGCGTCCCTCGTTTCCGGTGAGCGCGCAGAACTCCAGGTGCCGGCCGACCTCCTGGGCCTTCGACGGGTTGCGGCGGCAGGCCCGGTAGCCCGCGAGGTGCAGTGCGCGGGCCCGGTCGGTGCGGCCGGTGCGCAGCAGCGGCAGCAGCGCGTGCGAGACGGATCGGGCCGGCTCCTCCTGGCAGGATGCCGTCCCGGCCAGGACGGGCTCCCAGGTGCGCAACGCCCGCTCGTCGTCGCCCGCCGCGAGGTGGTGGAGGGCACGCTCGCAGATCTCGCAGGCCTCGCAATCGCTGAGCCGGGTGCGGGTGCGGCCCGCCCACAGCTCGTAGGCGACGGTGGTGTCCTCGCCGATGTGGGCGGCCAGCCGGTAGGCCTGTCCGTAGTAGGGCTGGAGGCCCAGGCCTGCCTTCTCGTACCGGTCGCGCATCTCCGTCAGCCACTGGCGCAGGGTGGCCAGCGGTATCTCGGGCAGGGCGCACAGGGCGTTGGCCACCCACTTGAACCGCCAGAACAGCAGGTGGCGCAGGCGCTCGTCGAAGGCGTCGGGCTGCTCGTCGAAGAGGGTCAGCAGGCGGGCGAAGACGACGGGCGACTTCCGGGGTTCGGCGCCGTAGGTGTAGGCCTCCTGGAGTGCGAGGAGCGCATGGATGAGGGGCACGGGCTCCGCGAACTGCTCCGCGGAGTCGACGAGTTCCTCGGCGGTCGCGGTGCGGGCGCGGCCGTAGGGGCGCTGGTCGTTCTCCTGGAGCGCCCGGTGCAGCTCGTCGGTGGTCCGGGGTGCGGGGGCGGTCGGCATCGTCAGCTGTCCTTGCGGAGGGCGTGGGCGAGGAGGTCGAGGAAGGAACGGTTGATGAGGCTCGATTCGGCCGGCCGGAGCGGGCGCCGGGACAGCATCGCGGCCTGCCCGTACAGGGCTTCGGCACTGGTGCGGGCCAGTTCGGGCTCGTCGATGGCGACGGCGGTGCGGACCAGCGGGTTGAGCTGGTTGAGGATCAGCTGGGCCCGCGGAGCCTCCTGGCGCAGGTGGCCGAGGATGTCGCCCCACACGCCGCCCTGCTGCTCGCGGGCGAGCTGGGAGCGGGTGCGTTCGTGCCGTGCCTCGCGGCTGTCGAGGAGGAGGGCCGGGGCGGAGGCCGGCTGGAACGTGCGCAGGGCGACGTCGCAGTCGAAGACGGCGAGGGCGTCGCGGGCCACGGCGAGGTAGGCCGCGGCGGCCAGTTCCGTCTCCCGTTCGACGGGGTCGAGGTGGGCGGTGAGCGTCGCCGGGTCGAGGTCGGCGACGCTGGCCTCGGGCCTGATCTCCGGCAGCCGGTGGACCAGTGCGCGGTCGTAGGTGTAGCCGCCGTTGACGACGCCGAGCCCGGCGGCCGAGGCGATCGCCGCGACCTGCCGGAACTCCTCGACGCTGGAGGTGACGAGCACGGTGCGGTGGGTACGCGCGAACTCGTCCAGCGTGGCGTGCCCGTCGGTGGTCTCGAACGGCAGCCAGGGCAGCAGCATCCGCAGGATCTCGTCGTCGTGCACCGCCAGTGACTTGACGGCCAGGTGGTGGACCTGGAGGAAGCGGCCGAGCAGGTCCGGGTCGCCGGCGGCGGTGCGGGCGATCCACGCACGCAGCCGCTCGGCGAGGGCGTCACGGACCGCGGCGAGGGTGTCGTCCTCGTACAGGGACTCGCGGGACGCCGTCGGGCGCAGGCTCTCGGCGTCGACGACGCAGCGGACGAAGAAGGCCCAGTCGGGAAGGATCTCCTCGGCCTGCTCGGACAGCAGCATGCCCTTGACGTGCACACGGTGGCCGTGGCGGCGCCCGGCCGGCACCGCGTCGGGCAGCACGCAGGCGATGCCCTTCAGCCCGACGGCCGGAAGGTCCAGCTCGATGGTGTCCAGCGGGGTGAACCCGAACACCTCCTCGCCGTACCCGGCCAGGGCCCGCGAGCGGGCTCCCGGCGTGGGATGCGTACGTGCCCAGGGAGCGGGCTCGGGGTTGACGGGTGCGCCCGGGCCGCCCGTGCCGTCGTCGAAGGTCACCGGGTGGCGCAGGAGCGAGCCGAAGTGCCGGGCCAGCTCGTGCACCTGCGCCGGGCGGGTCCACTCGCCCGCGTCGGCGCGCGGCGTCAGCGTGACGGTGGTGCCCGGCCGCGGGTGGGCGGAGGAGGGCAGGGTGCGGACGGTGTAGCTGCCGTCGCCGCGTCCCCGCCACTCCACGACGGGGGCGTCGGGGGTGCGGGCGGAACGGCTCAGGACGTGGATCTCGTCCGCGACCAGGAAGCAGGACAGCAGGCCGATGCCGAACTGGCCGATGAAGTCGGCGCGTTGCGCGTCGATCCGCCCCCAGCCCAGCACGGGTTCGTCCGGGGGGACGCCCATGTCGCGCTTGCTGCTGCGGCCGATCGTGGCGAGGAAGGTGTGCACGTCGGCCTCGGTGAGACCGACGCCGTCGTCCTCGACGCGCACCACCGAACCGTCGGCGAGGAGGCGGATGCCGAAGGCGCCGGCGGGGGCGGCCGGTTCGAGGCCGTGCCGGGCGGTGAGCGCGTCCACGGCGTTCTGCAGGAGCTCGCGCAGGTAGACGCGGGGGCTGGAGTAGAGGTGGTGGGAGAGGAGGTCGACGAGGCCGCGCAGGTCCACCTGGAAGGTGCGGTCGGCACCGGCGGGGCTCACGGGGGTGTCGGGCAAGGTCATCGGGCAGTCCGGGGTGGGTCGGCAGGCGAGTGGGGGGGGCGGAGCGCGGCCTCAGGCCGCGCGCCGGAAACCGGCGTACGCCTTCTCCGGCTGTGCCATGTACTTCCATGGCCACGGGGTGTAGGCGCCGGCCAGTTCGTGGAAGACCCTCGGGGCCACGATGCTCTCCTTGGACAGCGCCAGGGCCATGGCGAAGGTGTTGAAGTCCTCCTGCCAGCCCGGGCGTCGCTCGTAGCCGGGGTGGAGGATGCTGCGCCCGGCCGCGTTCCTCAGCTCCTCCTGGGTGCCGGGGGTGTCCAGGCAGTTGGAGCCGTCCGACTCCACCCACTCCTCGATGTGGGCCGCGGCGATCACACAGCCGAGGCGATGGCCCTCGGGCGCGCCGGCGAACGCCTCACGGGCGAACGCCAGGGCCTGCCCAGGCTCGCCGCCCCAGCGGGGCTGGAGCTGCATCACCCACTCGACGTGGCTGTCCAGGTCCAGCGGGTCGCGGCGCAGGGCGGCGTCGAGGCGGGTCTCGTTGACGGCGGGGCCCAGCGACATGCCGCGGCCGGAGGTCAGCAGGCGGCACCACGGCGTGACCCACTCCGGCTGCAACTCGGCGGCCTCCAGCAGCTGTTCCTCGGCTGTGTGGAGTCGCTCGCGGAAGACCCGCCACTGCTCCCGCGTGACGTCCACGGCGCGTGCGGTGGTGCGAGCCTCCCAGCCCCAGCCGATGTGTCGCGCCCCGGATACGAGCAGGGCCGTGGCCCGGTGCTCCTTGTCCTCCTCGACGGCCCGGCCGATCCAGTCCTGCACTCCGTCCAGGTTGGCCAGCTCACCCAGGATCTGGTGGTCACGGCCCAGGTCGAAGGGCTCCAGCGCCGCCTTGACGGCCTCCCACTCGCCCGCGGTGGCGGCCTCCACCAGCGCGAGCACCCGCGTGTCCCCGAGGGCGCGCAGCCGGTGCACCCCGTGCTTCTGCCGTCGCGGAACGGGAAGGGCGTGCGGATCTGCAGGCGGTCTCTCCGTGCCCCTGCCGAACAACTTGCCGAACATGCCGCGTCCTCCCCTGGTCCCGCGTGATCGTCCGGGGCAGCATAGACGGCACCGCCGACACCGCTTCCACGGGTTTTCGCCGGCGCTTCCCGGTTCTCGCCCCTCGCGGTTCCCCTCGGCCCCTGCGGGGCTCCGGCGCGCGATCGGGCACGGAGGCGGAGGGCGCCGTGCCGGGGTCCGCCGCGAGCGGGGCCGACCGGTGGTCGTCCTGGGTCGGCGACCCGCCGGCCGGTCACGCGGACGCCCGGCACCGGCGGCCGGAGTGGGCAGCGGCCCTGTCAGCCGGTGGCCGCCGGCGGGCCGCCGGCCCGGCCCGCCGCCCAGGCGACCGCGTCGTCGAGCTCGTCGTAACCGAACCGCCGTACCTCGGCGCGGGTGAAGTGGCCGGCGAGACGGGGCGCGAGATCGGCGAGCCTGCTGTCGGCCGCCAGGGCGACCTTCCTGACCTCGCGATGGTGGTCGCGGACTAAACGCACATGCCGGAACAGGCTTCCGATGTTCTCCCAGCCGGGGAACTCACGGGCGTGGATCACGACGCCCGGCAGGTCGTCGTGGGTTGCGAGCCAGGCGTCCGCGGTCTGGCCCAGTGCCTCGAAGTCCTGTACACGCAACGGCTGTTCGACTTCGACCACCAGGACCCCGGCCTCGGGCACCACATGGTGCGACACTCCTGGCCCCTCGGGCAGGGAGGCGAGCCAGCGCAGGGCCTCCTCACGCTCCCGGGCTCCGAAGACGCGTACCGGGCAGGGCATCAGGAAGCCCGCGAGCCGGGTCGGCTCGCGGATCCAGCCGATGTCGCTGACGATGGCGCAGCCCTCGAACTGCCGCATGGCGCCCAGCCCGACCTTGAAGTCCTCCCACCCCGCTCCCGGGGTGAACGAACGGAACTCGGTGCCGAACTCGTACAGGAACCGGATGCGTCGGCCTTCTCTGCGCGCGTCGTCGAGAAGGGGTTCGATCACCGCCGCGTAGTCGTCCCTCGACACCGTGCCGATCGCCTTCACCGCGTCGATGCCCGGGGGCACGTCCTGCAGTCTTTCGAGCATGTGCCGTTCCTCTCCCCGGCACCGGCGTGCTGCGGGGCCGCGGCCGAGATCGAGGAACCCGGAGCGGACGCGGGCCCTCGCGCGGCCGCCGCCCCTCCGCACCGCCGGAGGCCGACGCGCATCGGGACTCTTCCGCCCTCTCATCATGACGAGTCGCCGCGATCTCCGCGACCGCGTGCGGCGTCCCCGATGCGCGGGTACCTGCCCCCGGAGGGGGGTACGCGTGACCCGAACCCGTCCGACCTGCTCCGATGTCCGATGTCCGATGTCGGACGGGCGCCCGGAAGCGGCAGCCCCGCGGAAGGCCCTGGCGACCGGTGGCGGGGGTCCGGCGGCCTGCCACCGACCGGCCCCCGCACCCGACCGTCCCCGGTGCCGTCGAACGGCGGTCTCAGTGGTCCGGCGCCGTGTCGTGGGCCACGAACCTCAGCTCCGAGGTGTAGCGCCGGCCCTGGTCGTCGCTGAGCCAGGTCTGCTCCGGCGTCGGGAGCATCTCGGTGATCGTGACGACGGCCTCCGGGTCCTTGCGGGCCAGTCGGCGCAGGGCCTTGGCGAGGATGGTGACGTAGACGGGACTGTCGAAGTCGACGTAGAAGGGGCGGGACTCGGCCGGGGAGACGACGAACACGTAACGCGGCAGGCCCAGTCCGGTACGCCAGTGGCGGGCCCGGACGAAGCGCCGGGCCTCGTCCTTGTCGTCGGCGAACCGCGCGCCCGCCACGGACGGCCGCCAGGTCTCCCGCGCGATCACGAGCCGGTCGACCGTGACGCGGGGGGTGCGGTCCGCGGGCGGCAGGATGCGGACGAGGTCCATCGCCAGGGTGGTGAGGACGTGGGAGAAGACGTCGACCGCCGGGAACCGTGAGCCGTCCGGGAGCCGGACGACGAGGTCGCCGCCGTGCTCCTGCACCGTCGCGTCGGCGCTGCGCACGGCCCGGGGACGGGCCGGGTCGGCGGTGAAGTCGGCCAGGGCCACCTGATGGTCCTGCGGGCGTACGAGCGTGTGGCGGACCCGCGCCGACAGGCGTGCCCGGTGCTCCTTGGGAATGAGGGGCATCAGGCGCGGGCCGGGGTGGTCGCGGTCGGTCAGCCGGAACAGCTCGGCCACGTCCGGGTGCTGGTGGGTGAACAGGGAGGCGCCCAACGTGTTGGAGGCGACGTGGAGTTCGCCGAGCACGGCAGTGAAGTCGCCGCGTGCCACGGCCTCCGGCCCGTCGGCGGCGATCATCAGGTCCGGGCTCAGGTAGCGGGCTGCCGTCCAGCCGCCGGCCCTGTCGCCGAACTCCGCCCGCACGGCCGTCTCGATGTCCGCCGACCGTACGGTGACCCGGTCGGCGGCAGCCGGGGCGGCGGGCGTCGCTCCCGCCAGGATGCGCTGCCAGCGTGCGGCGAACTCCCCCTGGAGCGCGGTGGCGGTGTCGCGCGCGGTGCCGTGCAGCACCGGCAGGCACGCGAACCAGAACGACGCCAGGTCGACCGGGCCCTCGGTGGCGAGGCGGTCGTACACGCGGCGCGTCTCGGCGGTGACCGCCGCGGCGAGCGAGGAGGTGAGCCAGCCGGCACTGTCCATCAGCAGCCGGAGCGGACGCAGGGCGTCGAGCACGGCCGGGCCCAGCCGGACGGTGGCGGACCGGCGGCTGTCCGAGTACACCAGCGCCCGGCAGGGTGCCGTCGACTCGGACTTCTCGCGCACGGCGGCCGTGGCGGTGAGGTCGGTGAAGTCCCGCTCCAGCCCGGCCATCGCCTCGACCAGCGCGTCGGCGTCACGGGCCGCCGCCACCCGCGCGCGCCCCCGCTCCAGCCGGTCCAGTGCCGCCAGCCCCCGCATGCGCGGCCCGGTCTCGCCGACGGATTCCAGCCACGCCCTCAGGGCCCGGTCGGGGTGGGTGCCGGCGGGCACCTCCAGTCGCCACACGACCCAGCGGCGGGCCACCAGGTCGGCGAGCAGCGCGGGCACGTCGGTGCCGGGCAGTTCCTCCGCGATGCGCCGGGCGGGCCGGACGCCGTCGCAGCGGGCGAGGACGGCCGCCGCCTCGGCGGACACGGCCACGGGGCGTCGGCCCGGCACCCGGACCCGGGAGCCGTCCAGGGCGACGAACGGAACCCGGCGCGGGGCGATCCACACGCGCAGGTCGGGGTCGGCGTCCAGGGTCCGGGCCAGGGCGTCGAGGCCCCAGCTCGCCCAGTACACGGTCGACGCCTCGGTCAGCCCGCGGCCGGGATCGACGGCGAGGCCTCGTACGGCCGGGTCCCAGCTCCCCCAGCCGACGGGGCCGAAGAAGCCGATGGTGTCGTTCTTGACGCAGAACCGCTGCCAGTAGTGCGCGACGAGTTCCTCCCGCTGGCGGGGCATGCTGCTGCGGCTGTCGGCGCTCGGGGTCCAGCGGAGGAACGGCGCGATGCCGGAGGTGAGCACCGGCCGGTTCTGCCAGGCGACCGCCTCCCGGAAGGCCGGTGTGCGGGCGATGTCCTGGAGGGTACGCGCGGTCTCCACGGCGGCGTCCGCGAAGAGCCGGGCGAAGTCGGTCCAGCGGTCGCCGTCCAGGTCGTCGGCGGCGGCGAACTTGTCGGCCGCCTGCGCCAGTCCGCGGGGGGCGAGGCGCAGCACGCCGTCGGCGGGAAAGCCCGGCCCGCGCAGGGCGAACTGCTCCCACAGCCGCCAGCGGCCGAGGGACGGCACGAGGTCTTCGGTCATGGTGCGGCTCTCCTTGGTGAGCGCGGGTGGACGGTGCGGTGCCGGCGCCGGGACGACGGAGGCGGTACGGCCCGGGACCGGTCAGGCGGTGCCGTAGTCCGCGTCGACGACTTCGGCCAGTTCCCGCGGTGTGGGGTAGGCGAAGACCAGCGAGACCGGGACGTCCGCGCCGAGGTGCTCCTGGAGGCGGCCGGTGATCTGGAAGGCGGTGAGCGAGTCGCCGCCCGCCTCGTAGAAGTCGGTCTCGGGGGTCAGCTCGGGCAGGCGCAGCACGTCCCGGAAGATGCCGACCAGCAGCTCGACGATGTCGGTGGCGACAGTGACGGTGGCGGTGTTCGGGGTCATGTCCGTTCTCCTCTGAGAGATGTGACGTAGGGTCAGCTGGTGGGGGCGGTACCGACGGCGACGGGGTCGCCGACGGTGGGTGCGTGGGTGGGTCCGCCCCGGAGGGAGTGCAGGCGGGTGGGCGTGTTGCCGCCCGAGACGATGGCCACGGCCCGTTCACGGCGGCCGGCGCGCAGGGCTCCGGCCAGGGCGACCGCTCCGCTCGGTTCGGCGTCGACGCCGTGGCGGTGCAGCAGGGCTGCGGTGGCGAGGATCTCGCGGTCGCCGACTTCGATCAGCTCGTCGACGCGGTCCCGGATGATCGGATAGGGGACGGCACCGGGGCGCTGGCCGCGCAGGCCGTCGGCGACGGTGGCGCTGGGCGGCAGCTGGACGGGGTGGCCGGCGGCCAGGGAGCGGGCGTAGCGCGGCGTGCGGGACGGTTCGACGCCGACCACCCGGACCGGATGGTGCAGGGCGGCGAGGCAGACCCCGGCGAGGAGACCGCCGCCGCCCGTGGGCACGTAGACGGTCTCGATGTCCGGTGCGTCCGCCAGCAGTTCGCTGCCGACCGTGCCCGCCCCGGCGACCACGAGGGGGTGATCGGAGGACGGGACGAGGACGGCGTCCCGCTCGGCCGCCAGGGAGCGGGCGCGTTCCTCTCGCTCGGCCACTCCGCCGGCGACCTGGACGGTCTCGCCGCCGAGGGCCCGGATGGCGGCGGCCTTCGCCGGTGCCGCCCCCGCGGCGAGGACGACGGTGAGCCGGATGCCGAGCGAGCGGGCGAGCCGGGCCAGGGCGATCGCGTGGTTCCCGGAGGAGCCGGTGACAACCCGGTCGGCACCCAGGGCGAGGACGGCGTTGGCGGCGCCGCGCATCTTGAACGAGCCGCCGGCCTGGCGGTGTTCGGCCTTCAGCAGCAGGCCGGGGCCGAGTGCGCCGGGGGCCGGTCCGCGCAGCAGGGGTGTGCGGACGACGTACGGGGCGATGCGGGCGGCGGCGTCCGGCAGATCGGAGGGGTGGGGTCCCGGGCCGGGGCGGTCGGGTGCCGGACCGGGGCCGGCGGGTGGCGGTACCGCCCCGGTGCCCCGCAGGCCGAGGGCGGTCATGCGGTGCCCCCGGTGGCCAGGAGCCGGCGGTCGGCCTTGCCGCCGCGTGTGGTGGGCAGGGTGTCCAGCCGCAGGAACCGGCGCGGCATGAGGTGCGGCGGCAGGGTCCGGGCGAGGTGGCCACGCAGCTGGGCGTCCGTGGTGCCGGACAGGTCTCCGGTGAGGTGGGCGACGAGGTACACGCGCCCCCGGTCGTCGGTGTGCGGCGTCACCACCGCTGCGGTGACCTCGGGGTGGGCCAGCAGGGGGCCCTCGATCTCCGCAGGGTCCACCCGGTATCCGCGGATCTTGACCTGCCGGTCGGTGCGGCCGGCGTAGTGCAGTCCTCCGGGCCCCCACCAGCCGAGGTCGCCGGTGCGGTACAGGCGGGCGCCGGGCGGGCCGCAGGGGTCGGGGACGAAGCACTCGGCGGTGCGGGACGGGCGCCCGCCGTAGCCGCGGGCCACCCCGGCTCCCCCGATGTACACCTCACCGACCGTGCCGTCGGCCACCGGCGCCAGGTCCCCGTCCAGCACGCGGACCACGGCGCCGGCGCGGGGCGTGCCGACGAGGTCGGCGGAGGGGTCCGGCGGGGTGGGCACGCTGTGCCGGGTCGTGGTCATCGTGCACTCGGTCGGGCCGTACTGGTTGACGAGCCGGCCGGGGACGAGGGCGCGCCCGCCGGCGGCGAGGAAGGGCCGCAGGGACTCGCCGCTGGAGGCGACCAGGGTGACGCCGGCCAGCGGGTCGCCGGGACCGGGCTGCGCCGCGAGGTGCGACAGGAAGGAGGGGGTCGTGCTGAGGAGGGCCGTCACCCGGTGCTCGCGGACGGTGCGGGCGAACTCCTCGGGGCGCAGCAGCCGGGCTCGGTCCACGATCACCAGGCGGGCGCCGGCCAGCAGCGGTGCGAAGGTGTCCCGGATCGAGGCGTCGTAGCCCAGCGGTGCGGTCTGGAGGGCCACGGTGTCCGGGCCGAGGCCGAACGCCCGGGCGGTGTCGCGCAGATAGGCGTCGAGGGCGTGGTGCTCGACCAGGACGGCGTGGGGCCGGCCGGTGCTGCCGGAGGTGTGGCTGACGTAGGCGAGCGCCCGCGGGTCGACCGGTGCCCGCTGCAGCGTCGTGGTGGGCCCGGGCCGGTCCAGTGCGAGGACCGGGACGCCCGGGTCCAGGACCGGGGCCAGGGCCGTGTGGGTGAGCAGCAGGTGGGCGCCGGCGCTGCGGACGAAGGTGGTCAGCCGCTCGCGGGGCTGGCCGACGTCCAGGGTGAGGAAGGCGGCGCCGCAGCGCAGCACCGCGGCCATGGCGGCGACGGCGTCGGTGCCGTGCTCGACGGCGACGGCGCAGACCGTCTCCGGGCGGGCGCCGTGGGCCCGCAGCAGGCGCGCGATCTCCTCGATGCGGGCGGCGAGCCGGCCGTACGTCACCTCGCCCGCGGGTGTGGTGAGCGCGACGCGGTCGGGGTGCCGGGCGGCGTGTGCGGCGATGTCGTCGGCGATCGTGCGCATCACGCGTCCCCCTCGTCGGTGACGGTCCGGTCGACGGCGACGAAGCGGAGCTCGGAGGTGTAGCGGCGCCCCTCGTCGTCGGTGAGCCACGCCTGTTCGGGGGTGGGCAGCATCTCGCTGACCTTGAGGCGGGCGTCCGGGTCCTTGCGGGCGAGCCGGCGGGCGGCCTTGGCGAGGATGGTGACGTACACGGGGCTGTCGAAGTCGACGTAGAAGGGGCGGGGTTCGGTGGGCGAGACCACGAACACGAAGCGGGGCAGCTCGTGCCGGCGCTGCCAGTGCCGGGCGCGGACGAAGCGGGTGGCCTCCGCCTTCTCGTCGGCGAAGTCGACCTCGGCGACGGGAAGTCGCCAGGTCTCGCGGGCGACGATCATGCGGTCCACGGTGATGCGCGGGGTGTGGGTGCCCTCGGGGCGGAGGGTGAAGCGGTCCATGACGCGCTGGGTGAGGGTGTTGGCGTAGGCGTCGAGCAGGTCGTGGACGGTTCCGTCGGGCAGGACCGCGGTCAGCCGGCCGGCCCGGTCCTCGACGGTGACGTCGGCGCCGAGCACCGTGCGCGGGCGGTGTGGGTCGCCGGTCTGGTCGACGAGGGCCACGTAGTGGTCCTCGGGCCGGTCCAGGGAGGGCCTGCTGCGGGTGGACCACTTCCGGGGCAGCTCCTTGGGCAGCATGGGCAGCAGGCGTGGGCCGGGGAAGTCGCGGGTGGTCTCGGCGAGCAGGGTCTCCCGGTCGGGATGCTGGTGCACGAACAGGGAGGCGCCCATCGTGTTCAGGGCGCAGTGCATCTCGCCGAGGACGAGTTGCACGTCGCCCCGGGCGAGGGCGATCTCGTCGTCGGCGATCACCAGCACGTCGGGACTGACGTAGCGGGCCAGCGACCAGCCGTCACCCGGCTCGTCGAACTCACGGCGCACCCGTTCGGCCAGGTCGGCCGTGGCCAGCCGGACCCGGCGCACACCGGGGGGAAGGTCCAGGATCCGGGCCCACTTGGCGCGCAGCTCGGCCTGGACGGCGTCGATCAGGTCGCCGGCGTCCGGGTGCGGCGAGGGCAGGGTGTGCAGCCACAGCGTGCCCAGGTCCACCGTCTCCCCGCCGGCCCGCAGTCCGTCGTACACGCTGCGGAGGCGGACACGGACGGCGTCGGCGAACCGGTTCGTCATCCAGCGGGCGGCCGTGAGGCACAGCTGGAGGGGTTCCAGGTGGGTCAGCAGTCCGGCGCCGGCGGTGGCGGTGGCCGCCCGCCGGGCGTCGGAGTACACCAGTCCGCGGCAGGGCGCGGTGCGTTCTCCCTTGGCCCGCTGCGCCTCGCCGTCGGTGAGTGCGGCGAAGTCGGACTCCAGGGCGCCGATCGCGGCGGTCAGTGCGTCGGCGTCGGTGCCGGCGGCTCGTACGGCGTCCCGGCCGCGTTCCAGTACGGCGAGCCGGTCCAGGGCGCGGGTGCGGGCGGCCTCGTCGGGGACGCGTTCGAGGATGTCGCGCAGGGCGCGGTCGGGGTGGGTGGCGGCGGGCACCTCCAGGCGCCAGTGCACCCAGCGGCGGGCCACCAGCTCGCCCAGGACGCGCCCGACCTCGTCCGCGGCCAGGCCCAGCTCGTCGGCGATCGCGGCCGGGTGCAGGGTGCCGTCGCACCGCTTCAGCACGGCCAGTTCGGCCGCGCCGATCGGCTGGGCGGGACGTCCGGGGACCCGGACGGTGCCGTCGGCGCAGCGCACGAACGACACCCGGCGCGGCGGGATCCAGCGCATCAGCCGGGGATCCTCGGCGAGCACTTTCGCGAGGGCGTCGACGGCCCACCCGGAGAAGTAGACCTCCTGCCCGGCGAGGAAGTCCCGCCCGGGGTCCACGATCACGGCTCCCGGCGCGGAGGGTTCCCAGTGGCCCCAGCCGACGGGGCCGAAGAAGCCGATGGTGTCGTTCTTGACGCAGAACCGCTGCCAGTAGTGCGCGACGAGTTCCTCCCGCTGGCGGGGCATGCTGCTGCGGCTGTCGGTGCCCGGGGTCCAGCGAAGGAACGGCGCGATGCCGGTGCGCAGGACGGCGGGGTTCTGCCAGGCGAGGGCCGCCTGGAAGCGGGGCTGGGCGGCGATCTCCTGCAGGTGCCGGGCGGTCTTGACGGCGGCCGTGGCGAGGTCGTCGGCGAAGGCGTGCCACTCGGGTCCGGAGAACTCGGTGCCGGGGCCGAACTTGTCGGCGGCCTCGGCCAGTCCGGGCGGGGCGAGGCGCAGCACGCCGTCGGCGGGGAAGCCGGGGCCGCGCAGCGCGAACTGCTCCCACAGCCGCCAGCCTCCGCCCGGCAGCAGGACAGGTGCGTGCTCGTCCGACATCGCGTGCTCCTTCCGAAACGGGGGTGCGCGGGGGTCGCGCGGTTCGGCCGGGCGGCGGGCGCCGCCGGATGCCGGGCGCCCCGTGACCGGACAGCACGGTCCCGCGCCGCGGCACCGGCTCACCAGAGAAGATCCGGCAGCAACGCGTGCCGGGAGTTCGGCGCGTTCGTCCCTGACCGGTCGTGCCGGCGGGGGGCACGCTGGCCTCGTCGGCCCCTGCTCCGCGGGCCGGCCCCATCACCTGCGGGAGGTTCACCGTGACGCAATCCGACTCCGCGATCCGCACGGGCGGCGAGCACGCCGGCCCGGACACCGACGAGGTGTACCTCGTGGTGCGCAACGACGAGGAGCAGTACTCGATCTGGCGGGCGGACCGCGCGCTGCCGGCCGGCTGGCATCCGGGCGGGCGGCGCGGCACCCGGCAGGAGTGCCTGGACCACATCGACGCCGTCTGGACGGACATGCGCCCGCTCAGCCTGCGCCGCCGGCTGGCCGGGGCCGATGTCTGAGTCCCGCCCGGGTCCGCTGCTCGCCCTGCCGGCGCATGCCCCGCCGGTGGTGTCCCTGCCCGAACGGCTGTGCCCGGCCGTCATGGACCTGTCCGGACCGCGGTCCGGCGGACGTGTCCCGCGCCCGCTGCGCCGCCCGCTGGAGCTGTACCTGGCGGAGGTGGGGAGGCAGGACGGCCTGTCGCTGCGGCGGGCACGGGAGTTGCTGGACACCGAGGAGCGGGCGCGGGCGGCCGCCTTCCACCGTCCCCGGGACCGTGACGCCTACGTGGTGGCGCACGCGGCGCTGCGCGGCGTCCTCAGCACGCTCCTCGGCATCCCGGCCGAGGCGCTGCCGCTGGTGCGCGAGCCGTGCGCGGGCTGCGGCGGTCCACACGGCCGTCCCGCGCTGCGCTCCCGTGACGTGCACTTCTCCCTGTCGCACAGCGGGGACCTGGTGGTGGTGGCGCTCGCCCCGACCCCCGTCGGCGTGGACGTGGAGGGGCTGGCGACCACCCGGGCGGTGCTCGACGCCCGGCCCGCGCTGCACGTGGCGGAGGCGGAGGAGCTGGCGCTGCTGCCCGTGCACGAGCGCCCGGCGGCCTTCACCCGGACCTGGGTCCGCAAGGAGGCCTACCTCAAGGGCCTGGGGACGGGACTGGTGCGGGACCCGGCCCTGGACTACGTCGGCACCGGTCCGCGGCCGGCCGCTCCGGCCCCGGAGTGGACCCTGCGGGACGTGCTCGTCCCGGCGGGGTACGCGGCGGCGGTGGCCCTGCGGACGGGGTGAGGGCGCCTGACGGCGGTGAGCGGGGACCGGCCCGGTGGCCGGTCCCCGCTCCGTGCGTCCGGGCGCGCACCGGTGCGGGCCCGGACATCGCGGATTTCCCGCGACCCGGCGGACCCGGCGCGCTACGATCACCCGCGTGACCGCTCCGGAACCGACCATCCTCGCCACCTCCGGAGGGCAGCGTGTCGGCGCGCGCACCCGGATGCTCTTCGATGCCCTGGTCCACCACGCGGTCGACCTCTCCGGGGCGCACGGCAGGCGGCCGCGCGTCCTGTACGTCGGCACGGCGGCGGGGGACGCCGAGCACGTGACGGCGCGGGCGGCGGAGGCGGCCCGGGTCGCGGGCTTCGACTTCACCCCGCTGTACCTGTTCCCCATGCCGAACGTCGAGGACGTCGAGGGTACGGTCCTCGGCCATGACGTGGTCTGGGTGATGGGCGGTTCGGTGGCCAACCTGCTCGCCGTGTGGCGGGTGCACGGCCTGGACGCGATCATGCGGAGGGCGTGGCGGGCGGGCGTGGTGCTCGCCGGCGTCAGTGCGGGCTCCATCTGCTGGTTCGAGGGCGGCGCGACCGACTCCTTCGGGCCCGAACTGCACCCGGTCACCGATGGGCTGGGCCTGCTGCCGTACGGCAACGGGGTGCACTACGACTCCGACACGGGGCGACGCCCGCTGATCCACCGGATGGTCGCCGAGGGCGCCTTCCGCACGGCCCACTGCACCGACGACGGGGTGGGCCTGGTCTACCGGGGCACCGAACTGGTCGAGGCCGTCGCGGAGTTGCCGGGCAGGGCCGCCTACGAGGTCGGCCACTCGGGCACCGCTGTCGTCGAGGAGCGGATCGAACCGCGGTTGCTGCCCGCGCCCCGGTTCTGACGTGGTCGCCCGTCTGCGATCGCACGGGGGCGGTGGGCACCCGCCGCCCCCGTCGCCCGCTGCCCGTCTCCCGTCGCCCCTGTCTGCGTCGACGCGTGCCGGCGTCGGCGGCGCGGGTCAGACCAGGCCGTGACGTACCGCGCGGGCGACGGCGTGCGCGCGGTTGCGGGCCTGGAGGCGCGCCATGATCTCGTAGATGACGTTCTTCACGGTGTGCTCGGAGCAGCCCAGCAGCCGCGCGATGGCCGCGTTGGCGTGCCCCTCGGCCATGAGGCGCAGGACGGATGTCTGACGTGGCGTCAGTTCCGGTGCCCTGGTGCCGTACCGGTCCGCCTCGCCGTCCGACGGACCGTTGGCCAGCAGGTGGGACAGTTCCGGGTAGGGGATGCTCGGGTGCGGGTCCGCGGCGCGCCGGGCGGCGGCCGTCAGGCCCTGAGGTGTGAGGTCCGCGGTCCGCAGGACGACCGCGCCCGCGCGCAGCGCCCGGAGCACACCGCTACGGCTGACGGTGTCGCACACGAGCAGCAGCGGTCCGGGGTCCCTCCGGCCGCGCAGAGCCCGCCCGGTGTCCGCCGCGGCGACGACGGTGACGGTGCCCGGCGCGCCGGGATCGTCCGCGCAGCTCAGGCCGGCGCCGCCCGTAATTCCCTTGCGGACCACGGCCCCCGAAGGAGGTCATCATGGGCACCACC
>NZ_JADWYM010000029.1 GCF_022414535.1 Streptomyces sp. MUM 2J | reverse complement strand
GGGTGGACTGCTGGCGGACCAGCTCGGCGTCGACGGCCGCGGCGACCTCGGGGTCGAGCTCGTGCAGGGACGTGTTCAGGACGGACATCGGGTCTCCTTCCTCAGCCGGCGGAAAAAGCGGTGTACTCGTCGGCGGAGAGCAGGTCCTCCGGCTCGTCCGTGACGCGCACCTTGAACAGCCAGCCGCCCTCGAAGGGGACCGAGTTCACCAGCGACGGGTCGTCCACCACGTCCTGGTTGACCTCGGTGACCTCACCGGCGACGGGGGAGTACAGGTCGGAGACGGACTTGGTCGACTCCAGCTCGCCGCAGGTCTCGCCCGCGCTCACGGTGTCACCGACTTCCGGGAGCTGGACGAAGACCACGTCGCCGAGCGCGTTGGCCGCGTGCTCCGTGATACCGACCGTCGCCACGCCGTTCTCGGCGGCCGACAGCCACTCGTGCTCCTTGCTGTAACGGAAATCCTGGGGGTTGCTCATGGCCTGAATTCTCCTGTACGCGGGGAAGTGCTGGTGAAGGGGGGAGGGCGCAGAGGCCGACGTGACCGGGGATGTGCCCCGCACCACGGGCGTGTGACTACGACGGTGTCATTTCTGCCGCTTGTAGAACGGCAGCGCCACGACCTCGTACGGCTCGTGGGCACCGCGGATGTCCACGCCGACGCCGGGCGTGCCCGGGGCCGCGTGCGCGGCGTCGACGTAGGCCATGGCGATCGGCTTGCCCAGCGTGGGCGAGGGAGCGCCGGAGGTGACCTGGCCGATCACCTCGCCGCCCGCGACCACGGCGTACCCGGCGCGCGGCACCCGGCGGCCCTCGGCGACCAGGCCGACCAGGACCCGCGGCGGGTTCTGCCCGGCGCGCTCGGCGGCCTGCCGCAGGGCCTCACGCCCGACGAAGTCCCCCTCCTTCTCGAACTTCACCACCCGGCCGAGCCCGGCGTCGAAGGGGGTGAGCGCGGCGGTCAGTTCGTGCCCGTACAGGGGCATGCCCGCCTCCAGGCGGAGGGTGTCCCGGCACGACAGGCCGCACGGCACCAGCCCGGCGTCCTCGCCGGCCTTGGTCAGCGCCTGCCACAGCTCCACGGCGTGCTCCGGCTTCACGAACAGCTCGAAGCCGTCCTCGCCGGTGTAGCCGGTGCGGGCGATCAGGGCCGGGACGCCGGCGACGGTGCCGGGCAGCCCGGCGTAGTACTTCAGGCCGTCGAGGTCGGCGTCGGTGAGGGACTTCAGGATGCCGGGGGACTCGGGTCCCTGCACCGCGATCAGCGCGTAGGCGTCCCGGTCGTCGCGGACCTCGGCGTCGAAGCCGGCCGCGCGCTCGGTGAGCGCGTCCAGCACCACCTGGGCGTTGGAGGCGTTGGCCACGACCATGTACTCGGTCTCGGCGAGCCGGTAGACGATCAGGTCGTCCAGGATGCCGCCGTCGGCCTGGCAGATCATGGTGTAGCGGGCGCGGCCCACACCCACGGCGGCGATGTTGCCGACGAGCGCGTGGTTCAGCAGGGCGGCGGCCTGCGGCCCGCTGACGGTGATCTCGCCCATGTGCGAGAGGTCGAAGAGGCCGGCCCGGGTGCGCACGGCCAGGTGCTCGTCGCGCTCGGAGCCGTAGCGCAGCGGCATGTCCCAGCCGGCGAAGTCGGTCATCGTCGCACCGAGCGAGCGATGCAGGGCATCGAGCGCGGTACGGCGGGGCTGAGGGGAATCGGTACTGCTCATCGGACGGTCGTCTCCCAGGGAAACAGGACAGGCGAGGAGTTTTCCTCCCCATCTGTCATCGGAACCTGAGAGGTTCGCCATGACCACACGCGCGGTCCTGGCTTGCACCTTGGGTGGGACCGCTGAGCACAGCGGTCCGCTTTTCAGATGTGCCTCGCCCGCGCGGTAACGGTGCCTGAGAGATTCAAGGGAGGGACTTGCTCCTTCGGCGCCCCAGTGGCCTGGGGACTCTCCCGCGCGGATTCAAACGGCCGGTATGCAGTTGGCGCGGACATCATTGCACGCCTGCCCCGATCGTGGCAGGGCCGCATCTGTAACCGGCTTGTGGCGGTACGCGCACACAACGGCGGGCCATCCGGTATTACCTTCTCTTTACGTTCGGTGGGCAGGTCGGCCACCTGACCCAGGGGAGGGACGATGACGGTGAACAGGACCACGGCGTACCCGGCCACCACGGGCATCCCGGCACCTCGCCGGCCCGCCGCCGTGGAGTCGCGTGGTGCGCGCCCGGAGCCCGTCGTGCGCGATCTGCGCGAGCGCGCCGGCCGCAGCCCGCACGCCCTGCTCTTCGGCCCGCGGGACCTGGTCGTGATCACCGGCCTGCCGGGCAGCGGCAAGTCCACGCTGATGAACCGCGCGGTCCAGGGCGTCCGCCTCGACTCGCAGGACGTCCGTGACCGGTGGGCCGGCCGTATGCCCCGCTTCCTGCCCTACGCCGTCTACCGCCCGCTGGTCCGCCTGGCGCACTATGCCGCGGTGCGCCGTGCCGTGCGCGCCGGCCGGGGCGTGGTCGTGCACGACTGCGGCACCCAGACCTGGGTCCGCGGCTGGCTGGCGCGTGCCGCCCGGTGCCGCGGCGGCACGCTGCACCTCGTGCTCCTCGACGTCACCCCGGGCGCCGCCCTGTCCGGTCAGCGTGAACGGGGGCGCGGTGTGTCCCGCTATGCCTTCCTGCGCCACCGCCGGGCGACGGCCCGGCTGGTCCGGGCCGTGGAGCGCGGTGAGCTGCCCGCCGGCTGCGGCTCAGCGGTCCTGCTCGACCGCGACGCGGCCGACACGTTGCGCAGGATCGCCTTCCCGGTGGAGGGAGGGGCCACCCGGCCGCACGCGCGGTAGCGGTGGGCCGCACCGCGGACCCGCGCGACCCGGGCGGGGCCGCCGGGTGTCAGGGGAGGCGGCGGGCGGGGGCGGGACGGGGGGTGTCGGTCGGCCCGAGGCGCCGGAGGCCGTCCGGTGCCGGTGGGCGCCGGGAGGAATCAGTAGGCGGGCGGGCCGGGATAGCCGTAGCCGCCGCCCGGAGCCTGGACCGGGGCGGCGGCGTGGGCCTCGCGGTCGTAGAACGGACGGGCGTTCGCCCGCATCCACATCGCGACCGGGTCGTGCTCGTCCGACATCGCCACCGTCGACACCGCGAGCCCGTCCGGAACGGCGGCCACCGACTGCTGCATCATCGCGCGCACCGCGTCCACGGCCTGCGGGGAGGTGTCGTACACCTCCAGGCCGACGGCCAGGTACGGCGCACCGAGCGCGGGCTGCACCCAGGCGCGGCGCAGGGCGCGGACCGCGGGGGTGCGGTGCGCGTTCTGCGTGAGCAGGGCGTAGAACTGAGGGATCTCGATGCCGGGCTCGGTGAGCCGCAGCGGGCCGGCCGGCTGGCGGTCCAGGCCCGTGGCGATCCGGCGCAGGTCGAGCCAGGGGACGCCCACGCCACCGCCCGGGGCGTGCGGATTGAGCCAGAGCCCGTAGTGGTCGGGGTAGAGGGTGCGGGCCACGTCGAGGCCGTCGACCACCTCGTACGAGCGGTTCCAGCCGCTGGCCGAGAGCTCCTGGGCCGAGGTGACGCAGGGGGCGTAGCCGTGGCCGTCGACCTCCATGTTCCCGTACTGGGCGTCCGGGGAACCGGCCTGGCCGTGCCACAGGAGCATCCAGATCTGGCCGGAGCCGGGGGCCGCGAGCGCGCGCAGGAGCGCCTCGTAGGCGTCGTAGCGCCCGGGCGTCACCTGGCGCAGCATGTGCTCGACCTGCCCGGTCGCGGCCGTGCCAGCGCTCACTTCGTATCGCCCCTTCGTTCAACACCCTCGGCCGAGCTATGAAATCAGGTTAAGCCGTGGGTTGGGAGGACCGGGGAGGGCCCGGGGGTCAAAGTCCACGCTGATAGAAGGGGCGCACCTGCTCCCTCATCCAGTCCGCCACCGGGTCCTGTGCCACGTCCATGAGGATCAGGTTGACCGGCCACCGGACCGGGACCCTGCCCAGGGCCCGGCCGAGGGCGTCCAGCGGGGCCGCCCGCACCTCCTCCTCCCACCGGGAGAGTTCGACGCCGACGAACACCACCGGGTCGGCCGTCTCGATCGCCGCCAGGCAGCGGCGGGCGGTCAGGACGACGCCGGTCGCCTCGAACTCGGCGGCGGCGGCGGACAGGAAGTCGACGGGGTCGTCCTGCCAGTCGGGCTCGAAGAGGCGGACCCTGCCGCCGTCCCCGGGGCCGTCCAGCGGGGTGAGGCCGGCCCGGCACAGCTCGGCCACCGCCCGCGGCGGCAGCGGCGCACCGACGACACCCCCCGGGTTCACCGCGATGCCCACCTGCGGCGGCAGCCCGCGGGCGAACTCGACGGCGGGGGCGACGGCGTACGCCATGTGGGCCCCGGCGACCTGGCGGAACTGCTCCTCGGAGCTGAAGACCGGGACGTAGGCCTGGCCGTCGATCTCCGTGCCGGGAAGGTCCAGCGCACCGCTGTCCGGGCCGCCGCCGCCCGGCAGCGGCACCCAGAGGAAGCTGCGGCACAGCACCTCGATGATCCGTCCGCCCGCCTCCGGGACGCCGAGCGAGGCGGACAGCACCTCCTCCAGTTCGTTGCCCGGCCACCCGCCGTGCGGGTGGGGGTGTGCCGGTGCGGGGAAGCCGCCGGGGAGATCCGCCGGAAAGTCCATCTGCCTACCGCCTGGTGGGAGCCGTCATTCGCGGTGTCCAGGCTATCGGCCGGGCGGACGGGCCGGGGCGCCGATCGTCCGCAGGGCGACGGGGCTTGTTCGGATAACGGATCCCCCCGGCAGGTGTCACGGTTGCGCATACTTTCGCGGTGAGACCTGGCGCGTGATCACAGCCGCATTGAAGACTCACCTCTCAAGACGCTCGTCGATCCTTTGATCGAGTGCCCATGAGGTGCCGAAAAGGGATGAGTTGGACAGGTGGAGGCATCGATCGTGCCCACCGCGCAGCAGGTAAGCGAACGAAGCCGCCCACAGCGGCGGACAAAGGCCGGTCACCACCGGCGAGAGGGGTCGGGTCACCGTGACCGCACCGATCGAGACCACCGGGTCGGCGCCCGAGGCGCAGCCCGAGACCGTGCCCGGCGGTGTCGAGAAGGGTCAGATCGAGGGCCGTTCCCTGGGACAGATCGCCTGGTCCCGCTTCAAGAAGGACCGCGTGGCGGTCGCCGGTGGCGTCGTCGTGGTCGTGCTGATCACTCTCGCGGTCCTTTCCCGTCCCCTTCAGGCGCTCTTCGGTCTTGACCCGAACGCCTTCCACCAGGACCTCATCGACCCCAACACCTCGCTGCCCACCGGCAGTCTGGGCGGCATGAGCGTGGATCACCCGCTCGGCGTGGAGCCGAAGTTCGGGCGCGACATCGCCACCCGCATTCTCGAGGGGTCCTGGGTCTCGCTGGTCGTGGCGTTCGGCGCGACGCTGCTGTCCAACACGATCGGCACCGTCCTCGGCGTGGTGGCCGGCTACTACGGAGGGCGGGTGGACACGGTCATCAGCCGTCTGATGGACACCTTCCTCGCCTTCCCGCTGCTGCTGTTCGCCATCGCGATCTCCGCGACGCTCCAGGGCGGCGCCTTCGGCCTGGAGGGCCTGCCGCTCCACATCAGCGTGCTGATCTTCATCATCGGGTTCTTCAACTGGCCGTACCTCGGGCGCATCGTCCGCGGCCAGACCATGGCCCTGCGAGAGCGTGAGTTCGTCGACGCCTCCCGGGGGATGGGCGCCAGGGGGCCGTACATCCTCTTCCGGGAACTGCTGCCCAACCTGGTCGGCCCGATCATCGTCTACTCGACGCTGCTCATCCCGACGAACATCCTGTTCGAGGCCAGCCTGAGCTTCCTCGGCGTCGGCATCCAGCCCCCGCAGGCGTCGTGGGGCGGCATGCTCAAGGAGGCCGTCAACTTCTACCAGGTCGATCCGCAGTTCATGATCGTGCCCGGCCTCGCCATCTTCGTCACCGTCCTGGCGTTCAACCTGCTCGGCGACGGTCTCCGCGACGCCCTCGACCCGCGCAGCCGCTGACATGCCGCCGCGCCGAGAGCCCATCAAGTTTCCGACAATGGAGGGGAAGCAGACCATCATGCGAAGGTCAGCGCTGGCCGCGCTCGCGGCTATCGGCACCGTCAGCCTGGTGCTTTCAGGCTGCAGCAAGGCCGATGACAACAAGGACAACAACTCGGGCAAGTCTGCTGGGGCCAACGCAGCGACCAAGGGTGTCGTCAACGCCTCCACCCAGAAGGGAGGCACGGTCACGTACGAGTACTCGGACGTGCCGGACTCCTTCGACCCGGGCAACACCTACTACGGGTACATGTTCAACCTCAGCCGGCTCTACGCCCGCCCGCTGATGACCTTCAAGCCCGGTCCGGGCCAGAAGGGCAACGAGCTGGTCCCGGACCTCGCCGCGAGCGCCGGTGTGCCCAGCGACGGCGGCAAGACCTGGACGTACAAGCTGCGTGCGGGCCTGAAGTACGAGGACGGCACGGCGATCACGTCGAAGGACGTCAAGTACGCCGTCGAGCGTTCCAACTTCGCCCGTGACGTGCTCTCGCTCGGCCCGAACTACTTCCAGCAGTTCCTCGACGGCGGCGACAAGTACAAGGGTCCGTACAAGGACAAGAGCGACGCGGGCCTGTCGTCCATCGAGACGCCGGACGACACCACGATCGTCTTCCACCTGAACCGGGCCTTCCAGGAGTTCGACTACCTGGTCGCCAGCCCGCAGACGGCTCCCGTGCCGAAGGCCAAGGACACCGGCGTCGACTACGTCAAGCACATCGTGTCCTCGGGCTCGTACAAGTTCCAGAGCTACGAGGAGGGCAAGCAGGTCGTCCTCGTCCGCAACGACAACTGGGACGCGAAGACCGACCCGCTGCGCAAGCAGTACCCGGACAAGATCGTCGTCAAGCTCAAGGTCAACCCGGAGACCATCGACCAGGACGTGATGGCCGGCGAGGCCATCGACCTCGGTGGTACGGGCGTCCAGGCCGCGACGCAGGCGAAGGTCGTCAACGACGCCTCGCTGAAGGCCAACACGGACAACACCTACGGCGGCCGCCTCGTCTACATGGCGATCAACACCAAGCTCGCGCCGTTCGACAACGTCGCCTGCCGCAAGGCCGTCGAGTTCGCGATCGACAAGGTCTCGGTGCAGACCGCCGAGGGCGGCCCGGTCCGCGGTGACGTCGCCACCACGGTCCTCCCGCCGGACATCCCGGGCTACCAGAAGTCGGACCTCTACGCCTCCGACGGCAACAAGGGCGACGTCGCCAAGGCCAAGGAGCAGCTGAAGGCCTGCGGCAAGACGTCGATCAGCACCAACCTCTCGGCGCGCAGCGACCGTCCGCAGGAGATCGACGCGGCGACCGCGATCATCAGCTCGCTGAAGAAGGTCGGCATCAACGCCACCCTGAAGCAGTACCCGTCGGGCAAGTACTTCACCGACTCCGTGGGTGTGCCGAAGTTCGACGCGCAGCAGAACATCGGTCTGATGATGATGCAGTGGGGTGCCGACTGGCCGTCCGGCTACGGCTTCCTGCAGCAGATCCTGCACGGTGACGCCATCGGCGAGTCGGGCAACACCAACCTCTCGCAGCTCGACAACGCCGAGATCAACACCAACCTGGAGAAGGCGATCGCCACCCAGGACCAGGGACAGCGTGAGGCCCTCTACGCCCAGATCGACCAGAAGACGATGGACGAGGCGGCCCTCGTGCCGCTGACCTACTTCAAGGTCCTGCTGTACCGCCCGGCGAACTTCACCAACCTGGTGTCGACGGCGGCCTTCAGCGGTCAGTACGACTACCTCAACATCGGCACGACCAAGAAGTAGCCCCGGAAGGCAGGTGAAGGCATTGGTGCCCGCGGGCTTCGCGGCCCGCGGGCACCAGCGCCGATCCCCGTGATCTCGTACATCATCCGCCGGACGATCGCGGCAGTGATCCTGCTGCTGGTCGTCGCCGCGGTCACCTTCGGCATCTTCTTCCTGCTGCCGAGGCTCGCCGGTCAGACCGTCGACCAGCTCGCCCAGCAGTACATCGGGAAGAACCCGTCGCCGGCCGACATCGCCGCGGTCAAGCGCAACCTGGGACTGGACCAGCCCGTCTACGTCCAGTTCTGGCATTTCATCAAGGGGATCGTGGCCGGCGCCACCTATGACCTCGGCCCCACCACCGTGCACTGCGACGCGCCGTGCTTCGGCTACTCCTTCAAGACCCACGTCGAGGTCTGGCCGCAGCTCACCTCCCGCCTGCCGGTCACCATCTCGCTGGCCGCCGGTGCCGCCGTGCTGTGGCTGGTGTCCGGTGTCACCGCCGGTGTGATCTCCGCGCTCAAGCCGGGCTCGGTCCTCGACCGGCTGTTCATGGGCATCGCGCTCTCCGGCGTCTCGCTTCCCATGTTCTTCACGGGCCAGCTGGCGCTGCTGCTCTTCACCTTCCAGTGGCCGATCTTCGGCCGCACCTACGTGCCGTTCACCGAGAACCCGTCGCAGTGGGCGAACACCCTCTTCCCGGCGTGGTGCTCGCTCGCCCTGCTCTACTCCGCCATCTACGCCCGGCTCACCCGCTCCGGGATGCTGGAGACGATGAGCGAGGACTACATCCGCACGGCCCGCGCCAAGGGCCTGCGCGAGCGGAAGGTCGTGGTGAAGCACGGACTGCGGTCCGTCCTGACCCCGATCATCACCGTCTTCGGCATGGACCTCGGCCTGCTGCTCGGCGGCGCCGTCATCACCGAGACCGTGTTCTCCCTGCACGGCATCGGCGAGTACGCGGTGAAGTCGATCCAGGACAACGACCTGCCCCCGATCCTCGGCGTCACCCTGCTCGCCGCATTCTTCGTCGTCTTCGCAAACTTCCTGGTGGACCTGTTGTACGCCGCCGCCGACCCGCGGGTGAGGCTCTCGTGACCGAACTGTCCAAGACCGGCGCCGCCGTGGGCGAGCCCGCCACGGCCTCCCCGGACGAGACCGCCTTCCTCGACGTCCGTGACCTGAAGGTGCACTTCCCCACCGACGACGGCCTGGTCAAGTCCGTCGACGGACTCAGCTTCCAGCTGGAGAAGGGCAAGACCCTCAGCATCGTGGGCGAGTCCGGCTCCGGTAAGTCGGTCACCTCGCTGGCGATCATGGGCCTGCACCGGCTCGGCGCCCGCGGCAAGAACGTGCAGATGTCCGGCGAGATCTGGCTCGACGGCAAGGAACTGGTCTCCGCCGACCCGGACGAGGTCCGCCGGCTGCGTGGCCGCGAGATGGCGATGATCTTCCAGGATCCGCTGTCCGCGATGCACCCGTACTACACGATCGGCAACCAGATCGTGGAGGCGTACCGCGTCCACCACGACGTCAGCAGGAAGACCGCCCGGGTCCGGGCCGTCGAGATGCTCGACCGGGTCGGCATTCCCGAGCCGCACAAGCGCGTCGACGCCTACCCGCACGAGTTCTCGGGCGGCATGCGCCAGCGCGCGATGATCGCCATGGCGCTCGTCAACAACCCCGAGCTGCTCATCGCCGACGAGCCGACGACCGCTCTCGACGTGACCGTCCAGGCGCAGATCCTCGACCTGATCCGGGACCTGCAGAAGGAGTTCGGCTCCGCCGTCGTCATCATCACCCACGATCTCGGCGTCGTCGCCGAGATCGCCGACGACGTGCTGGTGATGTACGGCGGCCGGTGCGTGGAGCGCGGCACGGTCGACGACGTCTTCGAGCGTCCGCAGCACCCGTACACCTGGGGCCTGCTCGGCTCGATGCCGCGCATCGACCGCGACACCACCGACCGGCTGGTCCCGGTCAAGGGCCAGCCGCCGAGCCTGATCAACGTGCCCTCGGGCTGCGCGTTCCACCCCCGATGCCCGTACGCGGACGTCCCCGAGGACAACGTCACCCGTACCGTCCGCCCGGAACTCCAGCAGGTCGGCACCGGGCACTGGTCCGCGTGCCACCTCTCGCCCGAGGACCGTACGCGGATCTGGACCGAAGAGATTGCGCCGAAGCTGTGAGTGAGACGAAGAAGACGGACCCGGCGGTCACGGTTCCGGCGCAGGCGTCGGCGCCCGGGGAGCGGGAGGTGCTGCTCAAGGTCGAGGGTCTGGTCAAGCACTTCCCGATCCGCAAGGGCCTGCTCAAGCGGCAGGTCGCCTCGGTCAAGGCCGTCGACGGCATCGGCTTCGAGGTGCGCAGGGGCGAGACCCTGGGCGTGGTCGGCGAGTCGGGCTGCGGCAAGTCCACCATGGGCCGGGTCATCACACGGCTCCAGGACCCGACCGGCGGCACGATCCACTTCGGGGGTCAGGACATCACCCGGCTGAACACGGCGGGGATGCGCCCGCTGCGGCGGGACATCCAGATGATCTTCCAGGACCCGTACGGCTCCCTGAACCCCCGGCACACCATCGGCTCGATCGTCTCCGCACCCTTCCGCCTCCAGGGGGTCGAGCCCGAGGGCGGGGTGAAGAAGGAAGTCCAGCGGCTGCTGGAACTGGTCGGCCTGAGCCCCGAGCACTACAACCGCTACCCGCACGAGTTCTCCGGCGGTCAGCGCCAGCGCATCGGCATCGCTCGCGCGCTCGCGCTGAACCCGAAGCTGGTCGTGGCCGACGAGCCGGTGTCCGCCCTGGACGTGTCGATCCAGGCGCAGGTCATCAACCTCCTCGACGACCTCCAGGAGGAGCTCGGCCTCACGTACGTGATCATCGCGCACGACCTGTCGGTCGTCCGGCACGTCTCGGACCGGATCGCGGTGATGTACCTCGGCAAGATCGTGGAGCTGGCCGACCGCGACCAGTTGTACCGCTCGCCGACGCACCCGTACACCAAGGCGCTGCTCTCCGCCGTGCCGGTCCCGGACCCGAAGCGCAAAGGCGGAAGGAACGAGCGCATCCTGCTCAAGGGCGACGTGCCCTCGCCGCTCTCCCCGCCCAGCGGCTGCCGCTTCCACACCCGGTGCTGGAAGGCCACGGAGGTCTGCAGGACGACCGAGCCGCCGCTGATCGAGCTGCGGGCGGGTCAGCAGGTCGCCTGCCACCACCCGGAGAACATCGAGGACCGGCAGCCGCAGGACGCCGTCCTGCTGACCGCGTCGGAGAAGGCGTCCGAGCCGGTGACCGACGAGGCCGACGAGGCCGCGCCGGAGGAGCCCTCGGCCGAGGTGACCGCGGCCGAGGGGGCCGGGTCGGAGGAGCGGGCCGGCGGTTCGCAGGACACGGAGGGCGACGCCGGCGCCGCGGCGGACGCCCCCGCGAAGGTGACCGCTTCCTCCGATGAGGCCGGTACCACCGACGAGGCCGCTACCTCCGGGGACGCCGAGGACGCTTCCGAGAAGAAGTAGCTTCACCCGAGCCCCCGCCTTGCTTTGTAAGGCGGGGGTTTGTCGTCAGGCGAGAATGTTCGGGTGTACCAGCAACTGTTCAGCCCCTCCGTCCAGCACACGCTCGACCTGGTCGGCATCTTCGTCTTCGCCATCTCCGGCGCGCTGCTGGCCGTCCGCAAGAACTTCGACGTCTTCGGCATCGCCACACTCGCCGAGGCCACCGCGCTGGGCGGCGGGCTGTTCCGCGACCTGGTCATCGGCGCCGTCCCCCCGGCCGCTTTCACGGACCTGGGGTACTTCAGCACGCCGCTGCTCGCGGCCCTGCTGGTGATCTTCCTGCATCCCCAGGTGGAGCGGATCCAGGTCGGGGTGAACGTCTTCGACGCGGCGGGCCTCGGCCTGTTCTGCGTCGCGGGCACCACCAAGGCGTACGACTACGGGCTCGGCCTCCCCCAGTCGGCGGCGCTCGGCCTGGCGACGGCGGTCGGCGGCGGTGTGCTGCGCGACGTGCTCGCCAACGAGGTGCCGTCGCTGCTGCGCTGGGACCGTGACCTGTACGCGGTGCCCGCCATCGTCGGCGCCACCATGGTGGCGCTGTGCATCCGCTACGACGTGCTGACCCCGCTGACCAGTGGGCTCGCCGCGGTCACGGCGTTCGTGCTGCGGCTGCTCGCGATGCGGTTCAACTGGCGTGCCCCACGGGCGTGGAACCGCCGTTCGACGGTGCGGGAGGAGTAGACCGGCGCGTGCCGTGCGGGTCCTGTTTCCTGGTGAGCCACCGGAAGGCCGGCACCACCTGCGGTCGCCACAGCGCCAGCGTGTGGCCGCCTGCGGAGCGCGGCAGAAAGACCACGTGCACGTCGGTGGGGGGCTTCGCGATCCTCCTCAGGGCGACGGCGGCCTCGTACCCGTCCCCCGGCTGCCCGGACAGGTACAGCGCGATCCGAGGTGGCACGGCCGCCTTCCTCAGCAGGAGGCAGGGATTGTTGGCGGCCCGCCGCGCCGGGCTCTGCGCGGTGACGGAGCGACGTTCACCGATGGGGTCGTTGTAACCGGACATGCTCACGGCCGCGCGGTAGCGGTCGGGGTGCGCGACGGCCAGCCTGACCGCGCAGTGGGCTCCCGCCGAGTAGCCGGCGAGCGACCAGCCCGACGGCCCCGGCGCGGCCCGGAAGTTGTCCGCGACCATCTTCGGCACGTCGATGCTGAGCCAGCTGTCGGCGTTCACCGTGCCGGTGGTGTTCGCGCAGCCGGTGTCCCGGCCGGACAGCAGGTTGGTGCGCGGCGCGACCAGGATGAACGGCGCGACCCTGCCGGACCGCATCAGCGGCAGCAGCTGCTCGTGCGCGTGCAGCGAGCCGAACCAGGCCTTCGCCGAGCCGGGGTAGCCCGGCAGCAGTTCGACGACCGGGAACCTGCGGTGGCGGTAGGCGGGTTCGTCGTACTGCGGCGGCAGCCAGACGTAGACCTCCGCGTCGACGCCCGAGACCCGTCCCCGGAGCTGGGTGACGCGGACGCCGCCGGCCGCGTGCATGCCGGGACCGGAGGCCGGCTCGAACCTCTGCCGCACCGACGGCAGCTGCTCCACGGGGATGCCCCCGGTGCCGTTCACGCCCAGGTCCGCCGCCTGCCGCACGTGGTCGCCCGTGCCGAGCAGGTCGCCCCAGTCGTCGTACAGGTTGTTGTCGTTGTTCACCAGTACGAAGACCAGGGCGATGGCCGTGCCCTGGGCGAACAGCAGCATCAGCACGCGGGCCGCGGCACGCAGCAGCCGCGGCCCGCGCAGGCGCGACCAGAGTCCCAGGGGCAGGGCGAGGGCGACGACGGCCAGCGCGATCAGCGTGGTGAGGAAGGGAGTCCCGGTGAGGCTCATGCCCCTAGAGAGGGAAAGCGTGGGCCGAAGGTTGACGGACGAGTACGGACACTTACCAACCAATTGCCGAGGATTCACCGGCGCGGTGGCGGTGGACCATTGAAAGCTACCGCTTAGTAATTTTTCGTTGTACGGTTCGGGCATGCCAGAAGCAGCCTCCGCCGCAGCCGACCGGGCCGTGATCGGCGACAGTGAGTTCGACCGGGACACCGCGGTCACCCGCCGGGAGCCCGGCGTCTACGACATCGACCTCTCGGCCGGCTGGACGATCATCAGCGCCGTCAACGGCGGCTATCTGCTGGCCGTCCTGGGCCGGGCCCTGGCGGACGCCCTGCCGCACACCGACCCCTTCACCGTCTCCGCGCACTACCTCACCGCCTCCCAGCCGGGCCCGGCGGTGGTCCGCACGGACGTCGTGCGCAGCGGCCGCGGCCTCTCCACCGGTCAGGCCTCCCTCTTCCAGCACGACGAGGACGGCACCGAGGTCGAGCGGATCCGCGTCCTGGCCTCCTACGGCGACCTGGACGCCCTGCCCGACGACGTCCGCACCTCGGCGCGGCCGCCGGCGATCCCGCCCATGGAGCAGTGCTTCGGCCCCGGGGACGGTCCGGCGCCGGTCCCCGGAAGTTCCGCCATCACCGAGCGCCTGATGCTCAAGCTCGACCCGACGACCCTCGGCTGGGCCCTCGGGCAGCCGTCCGGCCGGGGTGAGATGCGGGCCTGGTTCGGGCTGGCCGACGGACGGGACGCCGACCCGCTCTCTCTCCTGCTCGCCGTGGACGCCCTGCCGCCCACCGCTTTCGAGCTCGGTCTGTCGGGGTGGGTGCCCACGGTCGAGCTGACCGTCCACGTCCGCTGCCGCCCGGCCCCAGGCCCGCTGCGGGTGTCGATCGCCACCCGCAACCTCGCCGGTGGCTTCCTGGAGGAGGACGCCGAGGTCTGGGACAGCGCCGACCGGCTGGTGGCGCAGTCCCGGCAGCTGGCACGGGTCCGGCTCGGCTGAGCGGACCGCGGCCCGGCCGCGCCGCCGGCCGCCGGTGGGCCCGCGGGCGCTCGTGTCCCGTGCGGCCCGTGGGGCGGCGCTCCTGCCGCCTCCGGTGGGTGCGCGGGCGGCTTCTGTCACGAACCCGTACCAGGCGGCGGGCGGGTGCGGCCGTGACGCCCCTGGTGGGGGCGGTGCCCCCGCGCCGCGCACAGGCGGGGGACAGGTGGGGCCCAACAGGGGCCCAGGTGCCGTTGGTTGAGTGCGCTCCTCAGGACTTCCTCACCTTCCGTGGAGCTGATTCTCATGCAGCGTGTCCGTCTCCTTCCCGCGGTGGCCCTGCTGGTGCTGTCGCCCCTCGCCCTGGCAGCCTGCGGTCCGGGCGACTCGGCGTCCTCCTCGTCCGAGGAGGGGGGAGCCCGCCGGCCGTCGGCGTGCGGCTCCCCGGGCACGGCCCGGCCGGCGCCCAGCGGCATGCCCTCCCGGCGGCCGGGCGGCGCCCCGTTGCCGGGTGCCTCGGGTGCCCCCGAGGCGGGTCCGGGTGGTGTCAGGCCGTCGGATGCGCCGAGCGGGGCGCCCGAGGGGCGCCAGGGCGGTCCCGGTCGCGGTGGTCCCAAGGGCGGCGGCTGCGGCGGGCCGGGCCCCGAGGCGCCGGGCCGGAACGGTGAACAGGCCGGGCAGCAGGGCTGATCCGGGGATCCCGGGTCCGGTACGGCGGGGCGGCGCACCCGGTGAGGGTGCGCCGCCCCGCGGCGTCTTCGGGGGCTCAGTCGTGCCAGTGCCGGCGGCCGATGCTGATGAGGCGCAGCTGGCGGCGCGCCAGGTCGGCGACCCGCGCCCGCTCCTCCTCCGGCGCGTCGAGCGTCTCCAGGAACAGGGAGGCGGTGCTGAGCATCTGGTCGACGTAGAGGTGGGCGAGCATCAGCAGGTCGTCGTCGCTCCAGCCGCCGGCGACCGGGTCCTTGGCCAGCTCGGCCCTCACCTCTTCGGCGAACCGCGCCAGTTGGCCCTGGATCGCCTCCCGGACCGGCTGCACGCCGCCGTGCCGCTCGCGGGCGATGAAGCGGACGTGTGCGGGGTGGGCGGCCACGTGGCGGGCGATCAGTTCGACGGCGCGGTCGATGCGCTGCCGGCTGTCGCCCGCCGTGGACACCGTTGTCCGGATCATCGGGTGCAGGCTGCCCAGCGCTTCCTCGACCAGGGCCACTCCCAGATCCGCGGTGGACGGGAAGTGGCGGTAGAAGGCCGTGGGCGCGACGCCGACGGCGCGGGTGACCTCGCGCAGACCCAGGCTGCTCAGGCTCTGCTCCTCCAGCAGGTGCAGGGCCGCGTCCAGGAGCGCCTGACGGGTCTTCTGCTTCTGTGCCTGCCGGATGCCGACGGTGTGACTCATGCCATACAGTTAACAACTGTTCTCTGGAATTGGGAAGCCGTGCGACGCGCTAGACTCAGAAGTCAGTGAACAAGTGTAATCACAGTCGTTCACCGAAACTTCACGGAGGGGGATTCCGTCCCATGCTGTTCCTCGTCGCCGCACTCCTGCTGCTCGGGGTCGTGATGGGCACCGTGGCCCACGCACCGCTGGCCTTCACGCTCGTCGCGGCCGCCGTCATCGCCGCCTGGCTGGGCATCTTCGCACTCCGCGAGCACCATGCCCGCCACCACGGCCCGTCCGTCCACTGATCCGCCCCTACGTCCGACCGGGAGCTGACCCGCCATGCAACTCACCGCACCGGCCACACACCGCACCGGTACCCGCGACACCGACGGCATGGCCGTCGCGTCCTTCATCCTGGGCCTGCTGGGCCTCCTCGTCCTCAACCTCTTCCTCGGCCCGGTCGCCATCGTGCTGGCCGCCGTGGCCCTGTGGCGCGGAACGTCCCGCCCGGGCCGCGCCTACCTGGGCCTCGCCCTCGGTGTCGCCGACCTGGTCGTCCTGCTCGCCTTCATGCAGGTGGACCACACCGTGTCCTGGAGTTTCTGACCCGGGCGCGGCGCCACCGGGGCCCTCCGGGGCGTATGGCCGACTTCCCCTGCGGGCCGCCGGAATCCGGCCCCGTAGAATCGGCCTCACCATGGCTTACCTCGACCACGCCGCGACCACGCCGATGCTCCCCGAGGCGGTCGAGGCGCTCACCGCCCAACTCGGCATCACCGGCAACGCGTCCTCCCTGCACGCGGCGGGACGCCGTGCGCGGCGCACCGTGGAGGAGGCCCGCGAGACCCTCGCGGAAGCGCTCGGCGCCCGCCCCAGCGAGGTGGTCTTCACCTCCGGCGGCACCGAGGCGGACAACCTCGCCGTCAAGGGCCTGTACTGGTCCCGCCGCGACGCCGACCCGGCCCGCACCAGGGTCCTCGCCAGCCCCGTCGAGCACCACGCCGTCCTGGACGCCGTCCACTGGCTCGGCGAGCACGAGGGTGCCACCGTCGAGTACCTCCCCGTCGACGTCCACGGCCGGGTCCACCCCGAGGCTCTGCGTGAGGCGATCGCCCGCAGTCCCGGCGACGTCGCCCTGGCCACCGTGATGTGGGCGAACAACGAGATCGGCACCCTCACGCCGGTCCGTGAACTGGCCGACGCCGCCGCCGAGTTCGGCGTCCCGCTGCACGCCGACGCGGTCCAGGCCTTCGGCCAGGTCCCGGTCGGCTTCGCCGACTCCGGGCTCGCCGCGATGACCGTCTCCGGCCACAAGGTCGGCGGACCGTACGGCATCGGCGCGCTCGTCCTGGGCCGCGCGTACGAGCCCGTGCCCGTGCTGCACGGCGGCGGGCAGGAGCGGCACGTGCGCTCCGGCACCCTCGACGTGCCCGCCATCGCCTCGTTCGCCGTCGCCGGACGGCTCGCCGCCGAACGGCGCGCGTGGTTCGCGCGGGAGATCGGCGGTCTGCGCGACGCCCTCGTCGACGCGGTCACGGCGGCCGTCCCGGACGCGATCCTGGGCGGGGATCCGGTGGACCGCCTCCCGGCCAACGCCCACTTCACCTTCCCCGGCTGCGAGGGCGACTCCCTGCTGCTCCTGCTGGACGCCCAGGGCATCGAGTGCTCCACCGGCTCGGCCTGTACCGCGGGCGTCGCCCAGCCCAGCCACGTCCTGCTGGCCACCGGCACCGATCCGGACCTGGCCCGCGGCACCCTGCGCTTCTCCCTGGGCCACACCTCCACGCGGGCCGACGTCGACGCGGTCGCCGAGGCCATCGGCCCCGCGGTGGAGCGGGCCCGGGTGGCCGGACTCAGCTGAGGCCCCCGGTTCCGCGCGACCGGATTTCGGGCGAGGCCGGGCGCCTGACGGGAAGTCCGTGCGAGACCGGGGGGACCGGTCGGGGTCCGGGAGCCGGCCGGGTCGGTGACAGACCCGGATCCGCCTTCCCCCGGGGGCAGGTGCAAGTGGGCCGGGGCGCGGGCGGGCCGACGGCCACCTGGAGGGGGAGCCGTCCGGCCGCGGGCCCGGACACGAGGCGACCTACGAGACGGGTTCCCTTCGCCGGCATGGTCCGGATCAGGTGGCTGGGGGTCGCCTTCCGGTCGGCCGGTCTCTCGGCCGGCAGGCCTTCCGGCCTCTCAGCCCTACCGTCGACGTCGGCATCGGCGGAAACCGAGGTTTCACGCCCACGTCGGCTACTCCGGTCGGACTCCCTCACTCATCTCGTAGGTCTATCTCCAGGGTAAACCGTTTGCTATCGGGCGGAAGGGGAGGGAGCAGGATTTCTTCCCTCGTTCTCCGCGGCTGTTCTCGCACGGCGCACGAGCCCCAGATACCGCTCCCAGTCCCAGTGCGGTCCCGGGTCGGTGTGGTCGGTCCCGGGCACCTCCACGTGCCCGACGACGTGCTCGCGGTCCACGGGTATGCCGTACCGCAGGCAGACCGCCGCCGCCAGCCGGGCCGAGGCCGCGTACATCGCGTCCGTGAAGTCCTGCGGCCGGTCCACGAAGCCCTCGTGCTCGATGCCGACGCTGCGCTCGTTGTACCCCCGGTTGCCCGCGTGGAAGGCCACGTCCAGCTCACGGACCAGCTGCGTGACGCCGCCGTCCTGCCCGACGATGTAATGGGCCGCCGCCCCGTGCGCGGGATCCCGGAAGGCCTTCACCGCGCCGTCCCGGCTGCCCTGGGTGACATGGACGACGACCCGGTCGACCGCGTAGTCGTCCGGCCGGTCCGCCCGCCGGAAGTTCGCCGGCGACGCCGACACCCACCGCGCGCCCGGGAAGTCGACCGCGCCCGCCACCCGCGGTCTCTCCACCCCGGGCAGCCGCCACCACAGCCGGGCCAGCTCCGCACGGGCCAGCACCGCCGAACCCACCGCCGCGGCCGCGCCGCCGACGAGCAGGGTGCGCCGCCCGATCCGCCGGTCCCCGTCGCTCCTCGTGTCCCCCATGTGATCGACAACGCACACGCGCGGACCGCGGTTCCCGAGCCCCCGTACCCTGGAAGGGCTATGACTGACACCCCGCAGCGCTCCCCCCGCCCCCTCCGCGTCCTCGCCGCCATGTCGGGCGGCGTCGACTCCGCCGTCGCCGCCGCGCGCGCCGCCGAGGCGGGCCACGACGTGACCGGCGTCCACCTGGCGCTCTCCGCCCACCCGCAGTCGTTCCGCACGGGCGCGCGGGGCTGCTGCACCGTCGAGGACTCCCGCGACGCCCGCCGCGCCGCGGACGTCATCGGCATCCCCTTCTACGTGTGGGACCTCGCCGACCGCTTCCGCGAGGACGTCGTCGAGGACTTCGTCGCCGAGTACGAGGCGGGCCGCACCCCCAACCCGTGCCTGCGCTGCAACGAGAAGATCAAGTTTGCCGCTCTGCTGGACAAGGCGCTCGCCCTCGGCTTCGACGCGGTCTGCACCGGCCACTACGCGAAGATCGTGGAGCACGCGGACGGCAGCAGGGAACTGCACCGCGCCTCTGACGCGGCCAAGGACCAGTCCTACGTCCTGGGCGTGCTGGACGAGAAGCAGCTCGCCCACGCCCTGTTCCCGCTCGGCGACACCGTCACGACCAAGGACGAGATCCGCGCCGAGGCCGAGCGGCGCGGCCTCGCGGTGGCGAGCAAGCCCGACTCGCACGACATCTGCTTCATCGCCGACGGCGACACGCAGGGCTTCCTGGCCCGGAGGCTCGGCACCGCCGAGGGCGACATCGTCGACGAGGCGGGCAACCGGCTCGGCACCCACGAGGGCGCGTACGGCTTCACCATCGGCCAGCGCAAGGGCCTCAGGATCGGCACGCCCGCCGCGGACGGCAAGCCGCGCTACGTCCTCGACATCTCCCCGGTGAACAACACCGTCACCGTCGGGCCCGCCGCGGCGCTGGACGTGTCCGCGCTGACCGCGATCAGGCCCCGCTGGTGCGGGACCGCCCCGGCCGGCCCCGGCACCTACACCGCGCAGCTGCGCGCCCACGGCGGCGAGACGGAGGTGACGGCCGAGGCGAGCGCCGGGGAGCTGAGGGTGACGTTCGCCGAGCCGGTCCGCGGCGTCGCCCCCGGACAGGCCGTCGTCCTGTACGACGGCACGCGCGTGGTGGGCTCCGCGACCATCGCGTCGACCACGCGCGCGACGACGGCGGTCTGAGCGCTCAGCCCGCCACGAACTCGGCCAGCACCGGCCCCAGCGCCTCCGGATCCACCATGTGGGTCTGCCCCGCGAGTTCCCGGTAGGTGCCCCGGGGCACCGTCCCGGCGATCTCCCGGCCCGCCTCGCGCATCCACCGCGGGCTCGCGCCGCCCACGACCGACAGGACGGGCACGCCGATCGCCGACAGCCGCTCTCGGGGGAGGAGGCCGTCGCCCATGACCGCGGCGTCGTGGGCCAGGCTCGGTGCGACGGCCTCCATGCCGGCCCACATCGGGGACTGGCGGGCACCGGCGATCATCTCCTCGCCGAGGCCCGTCAGCCGCAGGAACAGCTCGACCGCGTCCCCGCGCCGGCCCTCGCCGAGCGCCCGCTCCAGGTCGGCCGTGTACCGGGCCTGCTGCTCGGCGCCGCCCGCCAGACTGTCGGCGAACGGCACCTCGTAGACCACGGCCCGGTCCACCGTCAGTCCGCTCGCCGCGGCCCGGAGCACCAGCGCACCGCCCGAGGAGACACCGAACAGGGCCGCGTCCCCGCCCACCGCCTCGACCAGCGCCGCCAGGTCCTCGACCTCGCGGTCCACCGCGTACGGCGCGGTGTCACCGCTCTGGCCGCGCCCCCGGCGGTCGTACACCACGGCCGTGCAGCGGTCGGCGAGCCGCTGCGCCAGCGGGGCCAGGGTGCCGCCGGTGGACATCGCACCGCTCACCAGGATCACCGTGGGACCCCGGCCGGTCACGCCGTACGCGACCGCGGTCCCGTCGCGTGAAAGAGTCTGCTTCTCCATGCCTGTGCAGACTGCCACTGCGGCGCGGGCTCATCGATGACGACATGCCCGGACCGGGCGCCCGGCCCGCTCGGCCCCGATCCGGTCCGGCGTCGGCCTGCGTCAGCGGATGACACCGGGTTGCCGACCGGACCGGTGCGGCATCAGGCCACGTTCGCCCTGCTGGCCCCCGGGGCCGCGGGTGAGGGGCAGCGATGCGCCCCCGGTGTGCGGCGCGTGGCCTCTCCGCCGCCGCGCCGCGCCGCGCCCGGGTCAGCCGACGACGTCGACCTCGTAGAAGCAGAGGTGGTCCTTGATCAGGGCCACCTCGGGCTTCGGCTCGGGGTACGCCCAGACCAGGTCCGCCGCGTCGGGCAGCGACCAGTAGGACGCCGTTCCCTTGAAGGGGCAGTGGGTTCGGGTGCCGGAAGGGGTGAGGAGGTCCAGGCGGACGTCCTCGGCGGGCAGGTAGTAGCGCACCGGGCAGCCCGTCTCCCGCAGCACGAGCGGCCGGTCGCTGTCCGCCAGGACCTGGCCGCCGTGCACCACGCGGACGCGCCGGGTGCCCTGCTCGATGGTGATCGTGTGTCCTCGGGTCATGAGGGGGACAGCGTTCTCCGGGGCCGTCTTCTTCCCGCGTACGGTGGCCCCATGCGCATCTGTGTCTTCCTCTCCGCCGCCGACCTCGACGACTGCTACACCCGCCCCGCCCGCGAGTTCGCCGCTCTCCTGGGCAAGGGCGGGCACACCCTGGTGTGGGGAGGATCGGACGTGGGCCTGATGAAGGTGGTCGCCGACGGGGTGCAGGAGGCCGGCGGCCGGCTGTGCGGGGTCTCCGTGGAGTTCCTGGCCGCCCGGATGCGCCCGGCCACCGACGAGATGGTGGTCGCCCGCGATCTGGCCGAGCGCAAGCGGCTGTTGCTGGAGAAGGCCGACGCCGTGGTGGTCATGGTCGGCGGCACCGGCACGCTCGACGAGGCCACGGAGATCCTGGAGTTGAAGAAACACGGCCACACCGACAAGCCGGTGGTGCTCCTCAACACCGCCGGCTTCTACGACGGCCTCAAGGAGCAGTTCCGGCGGATGGAGGCGGAGGGCTTCCTGCCGCGCCCCCTGGGCGAGCTGGTGTTCTTCGCCGAGGAGCCGGCCGGTGCCCTGACCCACCTGGAGGAGTGCCGGGGCGGCGCGTAGGCCGCCGCGGGTGGTGGCAGCATGGCGGGCATGGCTACACATGTGATCACCGGTGCCGGGTCCGGTATCGGCGCGGCCGTCGCCCGCCGCCTGCACGCGCGCGGCGACGACCTCGTCCTGCACGCGCGCGACGCCGGCCGTGCCAAGGAGCTGGCGGCCGAATTCCCGGGGGCCAGGACGCTGGTGGGCGATCTCGCGGACCCCGACAAGCTGTCCTGGGCCTTCTCCCACCAGACGATCCCGGACCGGGTGGACTCCCTGCTGCACATCGCGGGCGTCGTCGACCTGGGCCGGGTCGGCGAACTGACCCCGAAGGCCTGGCGCCACCAGCTCAACGTCAATCTCGTCGCGCCGGCCGAGCTGACCCGGCACTTCCTGCCGCAGTTGCGGGCCTCCCGCGGCCATGTGGTGTTCGTCAACTCCGGCGCCGGCCTCGCCGCGCACGCCGAGTGGTCCGCGTACGCCGCCTCCAAGCACGGCCTGAAGGCCCTGGCGGACTCCCTGCGCCAGGAGGAGCACGCCCACGGCGTCCGCGTCACCTCCGTCTACCCCGGGCGCACCGCCAGCCCGATGCAGGCCAAGGTGCACCAGCAGGAGGGCAGGGAGTACGACCCCGCGCGGTGGATCGACCCCGAATCGGTCGCCACCGCCCTGCTCATGGCCCTCGACCTGCCGGCCGACGCGGAGGTCAACGACCTCACGGTGCGGCCGGGCCGGTGAAAAGCGGCGCCAGCGTTCCGTAGGCTTCCCGGGTGAGTGAAAACAGCCAGTTCAGCTTCGGTGCCGCTACCGGGGTCGGATCCCTGCCCGGCGGCGACGCCCGGGAGGCCGTCAAGACCGCCACCGGGTCCTTCGAGGACTTCGCGTTCCTGCCCGAGCTGCCCGCCCGCGGGCCCGGCGCGGACATGATCGGGCGCACGGCCGGGATGCTCGTCGAGCTGTACGCGCGCGTGGAGCCCAGCGGCTGGCGCATCGGCGACCGGCCGGGCCGCGACACCCGGCGGGCGCGGGCCTGGCTCGGCGAGGACCTCGACGCCTTGGAGGAGTTCACGCAGGGGTACGGGGGCCTGCTGAAGGTCCAGGCCGTCGGGCCGTGGACGCTGGCCGCCGCCGTGGAGCTGAAGAACGGCGAGGCCGCGCTCTCCGATCCCGGCGCCAGCCGCGACCTCGCCGCCTCCCTCGCCGAGGGCCTGCGCCTGCATCTCGCCGAGGTGGGGCGCCGGGTGCCGGGCGCCCGGATCGTCCTCCAGCTCGACGAACCCTCCCTCACCGCCGTGCTGCGCGGGCAGGTCGGCACCGCCAGCGGCTACCGCACCCACCGCGCCGTCGACCGGCAGCTCGTCGAGGCCACGCTCCGCGACGTGGTCGCGGCTCACGCCGGCGGCCCCGTCGTCGTGCACTCCTGTGCCCCGGACGTCCCGTTCGCCCTGCTGCGCCGGGCGGGCGCGGCGGCCGTCTCCTTCGACTTCGCCCTCCTCACCGAGCGTGACGACGAGGCGATCGGCGAGGCGGTGGAAGGGGGTACGCGGCTCTTCGCGGGTGTCGTGCCCGGCACGGACGGCCCGTTGTCGGACCCTGCCGGTAGCGTCATGGGGGTCAGGACGCTGTGGCGCAGGCTGGGGCTGCATCCGGGGCTGCTCACGGAGGCGGTGACGGTCACCCCGGCGTGCGGCCTCGCGGGCGCGTCCCCGGGGTACGCCCGCCGGGCGCTCGCCCACTGCGTCCGGGCGGCGAGATCCCTCGCGGACAACCCAGAGTAACGGGAGGACCACACGGTGGCCGGCGACAAGCAAGCGGAGACGACGACGGTGCCCGCCGAGGCACGGGAGCAGCACGCGCGGCTGGCGGAGCAGGTCGAGGAGCACCGCTTCCGGTACTACGTCAAGGACGCTCCGGTCATCAGCGACGCGGACTTCGACGAGCTGCTGCGATCCCTGGAGGCGCTGGAGGAGACGTATCCGCAGCTGCGGACGCCGGACTCGCCGACGCAGAAGGTGGCCGTCGAGTTCGAGACGGACCTCGCCGAGGTCGAGCACCACCAGCGCATGCTCTCCCTCGACAACGTCTTCGACGACGCGGGTCTCGCAGCCTGGGCCGAGCGGGTCCACAAGGACGCCGGCACGTCCGACTACCACCTGCTGTGCGAGCTGAAGGTCGACGGGCTCGCGGTGAACCTGACGTACGAGAACGGGCGGCTGACCCGGGCAGCCACCCGCGGCACCGGGCGCATCGGCGAGGACATCACGCCGAACGTCATGACCATCTCCGAGATCCCGCACCGGCTCCCGGGCGATCACGTGCCGCGGCTGGTGGAGATCCGCGGCGAGGTCTACTTCCCGATGGAGGCCTTCGCCGAGTTGAACGCCCGCCGGATCGCGGCCGGTGAGAAGCCCTACGCCAACCCCCGCAACTCCGCATCGGGTTCGCTCCGCCAGAAGGACCCGAGGGTGACGGCCACCCTGCCGCTGCACATGGTCGTCCACGGCATCGGCGCCCTGGAGGGCTTCGAGGGCCCGACGCGCCTCTCCCAGGTCTACGACCTGCTGCGGACCTGGGGCCTGCCCACCTCCCGGCACAACCGGGTGGTCGACGACCTCGACGGCGTACGGGAGTTCATCGCGTACTACGGCGAGAACCGGCACTCCGTGGAGCACGAGATCGACGGAGTCGTCGTCAAGCTGGACGAGATCCCCCTCCAGGGACGACTCGGCTCCACCTCCCGCGCCCCGCGCTGGGCGACCGCGTACAAGTACGCCCCGGAGGAGGTCAACACCAAGCTCGTCAACATCCGGGTGGGCGTGGGCCGGACCGGCCGGGTCACGCCGTACGCGCAGGTCGAGCCGGTGACGGTGGCCGGCTCGGAGGTCGAGTTCGCCACACTGCACAACCAGGACGTGGTCAAGGCCAAGGGCGTCCTCATCGGTGACACCGTGGTGCTGCGCAAGGCCGGTGACGTCATCCCGGAGATTCTCGGCCCGGTGGCCGATCTGCGAGACGGCACCGAGCGCGAGTTCGTGATGCCGGCCGAGTGTCCCGAGTGCGGCACGCCGCTGCGGCCGATGAAGGAGGGCGACGTCGACCTGCGCTGCCCCAACGCCCGTACCTGCCCCGCCCAGTTGCGGGAGCGTCTGTTCTATCTCGCCGGCCGCAAGGCGCTGGACATCGAGCACTTCGGCTACGTGGCCGCTGCGGCGCTCACCCGCCCGCTGGAGCCCGCCGAGCCGCCGCTGGTGGACGAGGGCGACCTGTTCGACCTCACCGTGGAGCAGTTGCTGCCCATCAAGGCCTACGTCCTCGACCAGGACAGCGGTCTGCCCAAACGCGACCCGAAGACCGGCGAGGAGAAGGTCGCCACCGTCTTCGCCAACCAGCAGGGCGAACCGCGGAAGAACGCGCTTGCGATGCTGGAGAACATCGCCGCGGCCAGACGGCGCCCGCTCGCACGGGTCCTGACCGGTCTGTCGATCCGGCACGTCGGACCGGTCGCCGCCGAGGCGCTGGCCCGCGAGTTCCGCTCCGTGGACCGCATCGAGCAGGCGACCGAGGAGGAGTTGGCGAACACCGAGGGGGTCGGCGCGATCATCGCCGCCTCGCTCAAGGAATGGTTCGCCGAGGAGTGGCACCAGGAGATCCTGCGCAAGTGGCGGGCGGCAGGCGTGCGGATGGAGGAGGAGAGCGCCGGCGAGGACGAGGGGCCACGCCCGCTGGAGGGTCTCACCGTCGTGGTCACCGGCACCCTGGAGAACTTCACCCGGGACGGCGCCAAGGAGGCCCTGCAGACCCGCGGCGCGAAGGTGACCGGTTCCGTCTCGAAGAAGACCTCGTTCGTCGTTGTGGGTGACAACCCCGGATCGAAATACGACAAGGCGATGCAGTCGAAGGTTCCCGTCCTGAACGAGGACGGCTTCGAGGTCCTGCTGGAACAGGGGCCCGAAGCTGCGGCCGAAGTCGCACTCCCGACCGAGGAGTAGCGGTTGAAGACCACCTGATCGGCGCATATCAGATGCATACGGGTGGCCCGGGCGCAAACGGGCAACCGTCGACGACCGGTGCCCGTGGAAGCCTTCTGCGGCCTACTGTTGAGGTGTGCACCTGCCGTGCCCAACTGCGGTCGGGGCATCCCCTTGTTCCGGACGGGCTCATGACGGACGGGGGAAAGGGTTTCCCAGCGCGGAGCCGCTGATGGTTGTCGGGCATCGGGCCGCGTGGCGTGGGCACCGCCGGCTGTGAGAGGGACGGGAATGGAACCGACCGAGAGCGTCGCCCCGGCCTCACGACTGCGCCTTGGCCGCATCGCGGGCGCATGGCGTGACCGGGCGACACGGGCATCGGAGCGCGGCGGCGCCCAGGGGCGCGCCGCCACCGTGCGCACTGCCGGCCTGCCCGGCGCCGAGCCCGAACGGCACCTGCCGTGGCCCGCGCTGCCCGCCACGGTCGTCGCCTCCGCCGCCGTCGTACTGGGCGCCGGTTTCCTGCGGGCCTTCACCGGCGACCACGCCCTCTTCCCGTCCGGCGCGGTCGGCTGGTCGCTGGCCGTGCTGACCGGCATCATCGTCGGCCACCTCGTCATGCTGGGCCGCGCCCGCTGGTGGGGCGGGACCGGCTCCGGCGCCGCCCTGACCCTCGCGGTGCTGCTGCTCTACGGCTGGGTGCCGGCCGGCATGGTCAGCCTCACCGTCGTCGTGCTGGTCGGCATCGCCCGAAGGCACCGCTGGCGCCAGGGCGTGCTGCACGGCGCGGTGGACATCCTCGGCATCGGCGCCGGGGCGCTGGTGCTGGCCGCCTTCGGCGCCGTCCCGTCCGTCGAGGAGCCCTGGGACTCCGGCACCTGGACCCTCTACACCGTCCCCGAGGTGGTGCTGGTCGCGGCGGCCTACCTGCTCGTCTCCCGCACGCTGCTGTGGTACCTGCACGCCCCCCGCTCGGGCGGACTGCCCACCGTCGCCCGCACCGCCCTGGTCCGGCAGGGCCTGGTCGCGGTCGCGCTGCTCGGCATCGCCCCCCTGGTGTGCGTGGTGGCCGTGGCCGAGCCGATCCTTCTGCCGCTGTTCTCCATCCCCCTCATCGCCCTCGACTCCACCCTGTGGATAGCCCGGGCCCGGGCGGAGGAACAACTGCGCGACCCCCTGACCGGGCTGCCCAACCGTCAGTGGCTGCTGGAGCGGATCTGGACGGCCCTGGACGACGCCGAACGCATCGACGCCCGCGCCGCCCTCATGCTGATCGACCTGGACCGGTTCCGCTCGGTCAACGACACCCTCGGTCATCTCGCCGGCGACCGGCTGCTGCTGCAGACGGCCGACCGACTGCGCCTGGCCCTGCCGCGCGGGGCGGAGGTCGCCCGCCTCGGCGGCGACGAGTTCGCCGTCTTACTCCCCGTCGCCGACTCCACCACCTCGGCGACCCGCGTCGCCCGCAACCTGGTCGCCGCCCTCAGCTCCCCCCTCGACCTGGACGGCCTCACCCTGGTGCTGGAGGCCAGCGCCGGAGTGGCCGTCTTCCCCGACCACGCCCTGGACGCCGAGGGAATGCTGCGCCGCGCGGACGTGGCGATGTACCAGGCGAAGAGGGACCGCACCGGAGTCGAGGTCTACGAGTCCAAGCGCGACTCCAACACCCCTGACCGGCTGGGGCTCCTGGGCGATCTGCGCCGGGCCCTCGACGCCCACCAGGTGCAGCTGCACTACCAGCCCAAGGTCCGCTTCGACGGACAGGTGGCCGGCCTGGAGGCACTGGTCCGCTGGGTGCACCCGGAGCGCGGCAAGGTGCCGCCCGACGAGTTCATAGCCATCGCCGAGTCCTCCGGCCTGATGCCCCACCTGACGGAGTACGTGCTGGAGACCGCGCTCGGCCAGGTCGCCGCGTGGCGCTCCCAGGGCCTGTTGGTCCCGGTCGCCGTCAACGTCTCCCCCCGCGACGTCCACACCCCCGGCTTCGCCGGCTCCGTCGCCGCCCGCCTGGCCCGCCACGGGGTGCCCGCCGGGGCGCTCCAGCTGGAGATCACGGAGCACGTCCTCCTGGAGGACCCGCAGCGCGCCGCCGACACCCTCGCCGGCCTCACCGGCCACGGCGTGAAGATGTCCCTCGACGACTTCGGCACCGGCTACTCGTCCCTGGTGCACCTGCGCCGCCTGCCCGTCAGCGAACTCAAGATCGACCGCTCCTTCGTCGCCCGTCTCGCCGTCGACACCGAGGACGCCGAGATCGTCCGCTGCACCGTCGACCTCGCCCACTCCCTCGGACTCCTCGTCGTCGCCGAGGGCGTCGAGGACGACGAGACCTGGGAGCGGCTGCGCGACCTCGGGTGCGACGCCGTGCAGGGCTGGCTGGTCGCGGCGGCGATGCCACCCGAGGAGACCACGGCCTGGTTGCTGGCGCGCGGCTCCCGCGGCTGGCAGCGCCCCGCGGCGGCCCTGCCGGCGGCCACGGCGGAGGACCCGGGCCGACTCGGCTGAGGGCGCCACGGCGGTGCCGCCGGTCGCCCGCGGCACCGCCGTGGCCGGTCGCGTCGTGCCCCGCGTCCCTCCGGGGCCCCACCCGCCCACGCCGGACACCGGCCCGAGGGCCTGCCTCCCGGTGCTGTGACCGGGAAGGGAGCCCGCCGAGCCCGCCGGTGTGCGCGGCGGTGGACGGCTCCCGTCCCCCGCGCGGCGCCGCGACCGGACGGCTTCCGCGGCGTGCGCGGGGAGGGCCGCCACCCCGGCCGGGGAAGGGGCCGGGGAAACCGTTTCACGGGCACGCGTCCGTGCCCCATAGGATTGGCCCCAAACCACACACACTCACCCCAGAGGATCGCTGCATGCCTGGCATCACGCGCGAGGAGGTCGCCCACCTCGCCCGGCTGGCGCGTCTGGAGCTGAAGCCCGAAGAGCTCGACCACTTCGCAGGCCAGCTGGACGACATCATCGGCGCGGTGGCCCGCGTCAGCGAGGTCGCCGACCAAGACGTACCGCCGACCTCGCACCCGCTCCCGCTGACGAACGTCATGCGTCCGGACGAGGTCCGACCCTCGCTCACCCCCGAGCAGGCGCTCTCCGGCGCCCCGGCCCAGGAGCAGCAGCGTTTCAAGGTGCCGCAGATCCTGGGGGAGGACTAAGCAGTCATGACGGACATCATCAAGCTCACCGCCGCCGAGATCGCCGCGGGGATCGCCTCCGGCGAGCTCACGGCCGTCGAGGTCACCGAGGCCCACCTCGCCCGCATCGACGCGGTCGACGAGAAGGTGCACGCCTTCCTGCACGTCGACCGCGAGGGCGCGCTCGCCCAGGCCCGCGCCGTGGACGACAAGCGGGCCCGGGGCGAGAAGCTCGGCCCGCTGGCCGGCGTCCCCCTCGCGCTGAAGGACATCTTCACCACCGAGGGCATTCCCACCACCGTCGGCTCGAAGATCCTCGAGGGCTGGATCCCGCCGTACGACGCGACGCTCACCAAGAGCCTGAAGGACGCCGACGTCGTCATCCTCGGCAAGACCAACATGGACGAGTTCGCCATGGGGTCCTCCACCGAGAACAGCGCCTACGGCCCGACCGGCAACCCCTGGGACCTCACCAGGATCCCCGGCGGCTCCGGCGGCGGGTCCTCCGCAGCGCTCGCCGCCTTCGAGGCCCCCCTCGCCATCGGCACCGACACCGGCGGCTCGATCCGCCAGCCGGCCTCCGTCACCGGCACCGTCGGTGTGAAGCCCACCTACGGCGCGGTCTCCCGCTACGGCATGGTCGCCTTCTCCTCCTCCCTCGACCAGGGCGGCCCCTGCGCCCGCACGGTCCTGGACGCGGCCCTGCTGCACGAGGTGATCGCCGGACACGACCCGATGGACTCCACCTCCATCGACGCCCCGGTCCCGCCGGTCGTCGAGGCCGCCCGCAACGGCTCGGTCGCCGGTATGCGCGTCGGTGTCGTCAAGCAGTTCCGCGGCGAGGGCTACCAGGCCGGCGTCATCCAGCGGTTCGACGAGTCCGTCGAACTGCTCAAGGGGCTGGGCGCCGAGATCGTCGAGCTGGACTGCCCGTCCTTCGATCTCGCGCTGTCGGCCTACTACCTGATCGCGCCCTCCGAGTGCTCCTCCAACCTCGCCCGCTTCGACGGCCTGCGCTACGGCCTGCGGACCGGCGACGACGGGCAGCACTCCGCCGAGGAGGTCACCTCCCTCACCCGCGAGGCGGGCTTCGGCCCCGAGGTCAAGCGCCGCATCATGCTGGGCACCTACGCCCTGTCCAGCGGCTACTACGACGCGTACTACGGCAGCGCCCAGAAGGTCCGCACGCTCATCACGCGGGACTTCGAGAAGGCCTTCGAGCAGGTCGACGTGATCGTCTCGCCGACGACCCCGACCACCGCCTTCGCGATCGGCGAGCGCGCCGACGACCCGATGGCGATGTACCTCGCGGACCTGTGCACCATCCCGACCAACCTGGCCGGCAACGCGGCCATGTCCCTGCCCTGCGGCCTCGCCCCGGAGGACAACCTTCCCGTCGGCCTCCAGATCATCGCCCCGGCGATGCAGGACGACCGCCTGTACAAGGTGGGCGCGGCGGTCGAGGCGGCCTTCGTGGAAAGGTGGGGGCACCCGCTCCTGGAGGAGGCTCCGTCGCTGTGAGTGCACTGTCCAAGGCCAAGGGCTTCAAGAAGTCCAAGTCCGGCACGTACCTGACCATGGCCACCACCGCGTTCGGCGCGCTCGGTGTCGCCAAGCAGATCAAGAAGGCCCGCGCCGAGAACGACACGCTGCGCCTGATCGACGCCGCCGTGACCGCCGCCGGGATCGTCACCGGCCTCGCCATCCTCTACCGCGAGCTGAAGCGGCTGGGCGACGACGACGTCCTGCTGGGCTGAGAGGGAAGTTTTCACCGTGACCACCACGACCGACCTGGTGTCGTACGAGGACGCGCTGGCGTCGTACGACCCCGTCATGGGCCTTGAGGTCCATGTCGAACTCGGCACCAAGACCAAGATGTTCTGCGGTTGCCCGACCTCGCTCGGCGCCGACCCGAACGCGCAGACCTGCCCGGTCTGCCTCGGCCTGCCCGGCGCGCTCCCGGTCGTCAACGCGACCGGCGTCGAGTCGGCGATCAAGATCGGTCTCGCGCTGAACTGCGAGATCGCCGAGTGGTGCCGCTTCGCCCGGAAGAACTACTTCTATCCGGACATGCCGAAGAATTTCCAGACCTCCCAGTACGACGAGCCGATCGCCTTCGACGGCCATCTCGACGTGCAGCTGGAGGACGGTGAGATCTTCCGGGTGGACATCGAGCGGGCCCACATGGAGGAGGACACCGGCAAGTCGACGCACGTCGGCGGCGCCACCGGCCGGATCCACGGCGCGTCCCACTCCCTGCTGGACTACAACCGTGCCGGCATCCCGCTGATCGAGATCGTCACCAAGCCCATCGTGGGCGCCGGCGACCGGGCGCCCGAGGTGGCGAAGGCGTACGTCCGCGAGCTGCGCGAGCTCATCCGTGCCCTCGGGGTCTCCGAGGCCCGCATGGAGATGGGCCAGATGCGCTGCGACGTGAACCTGTCGCTCATGCCGCGGGGGTCCGAGAAGTTCGGCACCCGCTCGGAGACGAAGAACGTCAACTCGCTGCGCTCGGTGGAGCGCGCGGCCCGCTACGAGATCCAGCGGCACGCGGCGGTGCTGTCCTCGGGCGGCACGATCGTCCAGGAGACCCGCCACTTCCACGAGGACACGGGGTCGACGACCTCGGGCCGGGTGAAGGAGGAGGCCGAGGACTACCGGTACTTCCCGGAGCCGGACCTCGTCCCGGTGGCACCGTCCCGCGAGTGGGTCGAGAAGATCCGCGCGGCGCTCCCCGAGCTGCCGCTGGCCCGCCGCACCCGGCTGCTCGCCGAATGGGGCATCTCCACCACCGACATGCAGGCGATCCTCAACGCCGGCGCCCTGGACCCGATCGTCGCCACGATCGACGCCGGTGCCGACGCCGCGTCCGCCCGCAAGTGGTGGACGGGCGAGCTGGCGCGCAGCGCCAACGAGTCCGGCAAGGCCCTGGACGAGCTGGCCATCACCCCGGCGCAGGTGGCCCGGGTGGCCGAGCTGGTGGCGAAGGGCGACCTGAACGACAAGCTCGCCCGCCAGGTCATCGAGGGCGTCCTCGCCGGCGAGGGCACCCCGGACGAGGTCGTCGACAAGCGCGGTCTGAAGGTCGTCTCCGACGAGGGCGCGCTGGGTGCCGCCGTCGACGAGGCCATCGCCGGCAACCCGGGCGTCGCCGACAAGATCCGCGGCGGCAAGGTGGCCGCGGCCGGCGCCCTGGTCGGCGCGGTCATGAAGGCCACCCGCGGTCAGGCCGACGCGGCCCGCGTCAAGGAGCTGATCCTGCAGAAGCTGGGCGTCGACGGGGGCTGATCCGCGACGGTGCACGGGCCCCGGGGACACCCGTCCCCGGGGCCTTCGGCGTCCCGCGCCCGCCGGCGTACGCGCCGCGCCGCGGTACCCGGGCCCGTGCCGTCCGGTGACTCCCGCACGTCCATGCCGCCCTCGGGCAGGCGGGTGTCCGTGCTGCCGGGCGTTCCCGCCGCGGTCCCCGTCGGCTTTGCCGGCGGGATCGTGGCCTCCCCGCTGGTGCCGGGGACGGAGGCGCTACGCTCGCGCCACATGGATGGACGTGCCGATTCCGATGCCGCCCCGGGGACGACCGGGGATCCGGAGCCCGAGGAGCCCGAGGAGCCCGGGGGTCCGGGGGGTCCGGGGGATCCGGAGGAACGGGTCGGGGACGCGCGGCGGGCCCGCTGGGCGGCGGCCGGCACCGGTGCCCTGTTGACCTTCGCCGGCGTCGCCGCCGCGCTGATGCGGCTCACCGGCTCCGCGCCCGCCCTGGTGCCCGCCGCCTACGCCCTCGGTGCCGCGGGCTGTGCCGGCGCCGCCGCCCTCGGCTCGCGCGGACGCACCCGGCGCGCCCTGTGGCTGATGGTCGCCGGGGTGATGGTGATGGCACTCGGAGACCAGTTCGACTGATCGTGCGGCCGGGGTGACAGAGTTCACGTGGTTGTCCTGTGATGTGCCTCCCAGTGCTGTGAATAAGCCCACGAACTCGTCAAAGGATCATTTCCTCCTGCAAGAGTGGCTTTGCATTGCTCATGCGTTCTTTGCGGGCCTTTCGTGACATGGACGACTGTTCCCGGTCAAAGATCCACAATCAGCCATTCCGGGAGCATGTTCGTGGCAGCACTCGCCCGCTGGTGTGTCCAGCGCCGCCTCGTCGCCGTACTGCTGTGGCTCCTCGCCTTCGGCGGGGTGACCGCCGGCGCGGCGATCGCCGGTTCCGCGTACAGCAACGACTACGCGGTCCCCGGCACCGAGTCGGGCCGCGCCACCGAGCTGCTCCAGGAGGGCTTCCCGGGTCTGGGCGGCGACAGCGACACCGTCGTCTGGCACACCACGTCCGGCACCGTGCAGGACGCCGACGTCGAACAGACCATGACCGGCACCCTGGACCGGATCGCCGACCTGCCCGAGGTCGCGTCGGTGAGCGGGCCCTACGGCGGTACCGGCGCGGGCCGGGTCAGCGAGGACGGGCACACGGCGTACGCCACCGTCACCTTCGTGGACTCCGCCGAGAACATCTCGCCCGCCGAGGCGCGCTCCGTCGTCGACATAGCCAAGGCGGCCGAGACCGACGGGCTCCAGATCGAGCTGGGCGGCAGCGCCATCTCCGCCACCGAGTCCTCCGGCGGTCACCTCGCCGAGGTCGTCGGCGTGGTGGTCGCCGCGGTCGTGCTCTTCCTCGCCTTCGGCTCGCCCGCCGCCTCACTGCTGCCCATCGCCACCGCCCTCGTCGGCGTCGGCACCGCCTACGCGGGGATCGCGCTGCTCGGGCACGTCATGACCGTCGCCGACTTCGCCCCCATGCTCGGCATGCTGATCGGGCTCGGTGTCGGCATCGACTACGCGCTGTTCATCGTGACGCGGCACCGGCGTGGACTGAAACGGGGGCTCAGCGTCACCGAGGCCGTCACGAACGCCGTCGCCACGACCGGGCGGGCCGTGGTGTTCGCGGGTGCGACGGTGTGCATCGCACTGCTCGGCATGCTGATCCTGCGGCTGAGCTTCCTCAACGGCGTCGCCGTGGCCGCCTCACTGACCGTGGTGCTCACCGTCGCCGCGTCCGTCACCCTGCTGCCCGCCCTGCTGTCCTTCATCGGCATGCGTGCCCTGAGCCGCCGCGAGCGGCGCCGGCTCGCCGAGCACGGACCCGAACCGGAGCTGCCGACCGGGCTCGCCGCCCGCTGGTCGGCGTTCGTCGAGCGCCACCCCAAGCTGCTCGGCTCCCTCGCCCTCGGCGTCGTCACCCTCCTCGCCCTGCCCACGCTCTCCCTGCACCTGGGCACCTCCGACCAGGGCAACGACCCGCGGACCAGCACCACCCGGCAGGCCTACGACCTGCTCGCCGACGGCTTCGGGCCCGGCGTCAACGGTCCCCTGACCCTGGTGACGCCGGTGAACGGGGCCGAGGACCGACTCGCCCTGGACAGCCTCGACACCTCCCTGCGCGGCGCCGAGGGCGTCGCCTCGGTCACCCCGGTGACCTACAACTCCGGCGGCACCACCGCCTACCTCACCGTCGTCCCCGACTCCTCCCCGCAGTCGCGGGCGACCAGCGACCTCGTCGACCGGCTGCGCACCGATCTGCTGCCCCGGGCCGAGGCCGGGACCTCGCTCGACGTGCACGTCGGCGGCGTGACGGCGGCCTACGACGACTTCGCCGACGTGATCGTCGGCAAGCTGCCGGTCTTCGTCGGCGTCGTGATCGGACTCGGCTGCCTCCTGCTCCTGCTCGCCTTCCGGTCCGTCGGCATCCCGCTGAAGGCCGCCGCCATGAACGTCGCCGCCGTCGCCGCCGCCTTCGGCGTCGTCGTCGCGATCTTCCAGTGGGGCTGGGGCAGCGACATGCTCGGCCTGGGCCGTGCCGGTCCCATCGAGCCCTTCCTCCCCGTGATCATGGTCTCGGTCCTCTTCGGACTCTCCATGGACTACCAGGTCTTCCTGGTCAGCCGCATGTACGAGGAGTGGCTGGAGACGGGCGACAACCGGCGCGCGGTCCGCGTCGGCCTCGCCGAGACCAGCCGGGTGATCAACTCCGCCGCGGTCATCATGATCTCCGTCTTCCTCGCCTTCGTGCTCAGCGGCGACCGCGTCATCGCGATGTTCGGCATCGCCCTCGCCTCCGCCGTCGCCCTGGACGCGTTCGTCCTGCGCACCCTGCTCGTCCCCGCCCTGATGCACCTGCTCGGCGGCGCCAACTGGTGGCTGCCGCGCCGGCTGGACCGCATCCTGCCCCGGATCAGCATCGAGCCGCCCGAGTGCCGCGCCGCCGCGCATGAGAGGCTCACGGACGTCGTGGAGGTGCTGGAAAAGGAGCGGCGGCAGGATGTACGCGATATCCCTGGGTGACGACGGAGCAGAGCTGAAGCCGCTGGAGCCCTGGCACGCCGAGGAGTTCCTGGGCAACCTGGAGCGCGGCCGGCCGTTCATCAACCGGTACATCCCCTTCGGCTCCCAGGTCACCGACCTGGACACCGCGCGGGAGACCCTCCAGCGGTACGCCGGGATGCGCGCCGCCGACACGGCCTCCCACCACGGCATCTGGCTGGACGGGAAGCTCGTGGGCGGCGTGCTCGCCCTCGCCTTCGACGCGGAGCAGGGCACCTGCGAGGTCGGCTGCTGGCTGGAACCCGCCGCCACCGGCCGCGGACTGATCACCCGGGCGATGCGCGTACTCATCGACTGGGCGGTCGGGGAACGGGGCATCCACCGCGTCGAGTGGGTCGCCGCCTCCGGCAACACGCCCAGCATCAACGTGGCCCGGCGGCTCGGCATGACCCGCGACGGCGTCCGGCGCGCCGCCCACCTCCACCACGGCGTGCGGCACGACCTGGAGGTGTGGTCCGTACTCGCCCCCGAGTGGCGCGCGGCACATGCGCGTACCGCCCACGACGAGCGTTAAGGGACCTCTCAGACTTGCTCCGTACGGTGCGGGCCATGGGAACGAAGACAGTGGACGAGGCCGCCGGGACCCCGGCCGGCGAGACCCGCGCCGACGAGACGGGGACCGGCGGGGAGACCACCGCCGGCACCCCGGACGGCGGCGCCCCGGCCGACGAGGCGGACCGGACCGGGCAGGCGGCGGACGGGCCGGGTGCGACCGAGGAGGGCACCGGGCGGACCCCGGACAGGGACGAGGACGACGAGGACGACGAGGACGGCCCCGAGGGCACCGACGCCGGTCAGGGACCCTCCGGCGTCGGCCAGGGCGCGGGCGCCGTGGTCTCCGCCGCACTCGGCGTCGTCTCCCTCACCGGCGGCTGGATCGGCACCGTCGCCTCCGCCCGCGAGTCGCTCCTCGGCCAGCTGCAGACCTCGTCGTCCTCGGACATCGCCAAGATGATCAAGGAGGGCTACGGCGACGCCTGGCACGCCACCGCCCTGTGGGGCGGGCTGTTCGCGCTGCTCGCCCTGATCACCGGCGTCGTCGTGCTCGCCCGGCCCGCGTTCGGCGCGCCCGGCCGGCCACAGGCGCCGTGGATCAAGTCCGTCGCCTGGGCGGGTGTCGCGCTCGGCATCATCGGCCTCCTCCTGGCCGTCCTGAAGTACACCGACGTCCTGCTCGGTCTGCCGTCGGCCTGAGCGCTCCGCCGGGAGCATCGCCGCCGAACGGACGGTGGTGGGCCGCCTACTGGTACCAGGCGCACGACCCCGCCAAGGCCCTGCCCGCCGTCCTGGACGCCTCCGCCGAGGCCCGTGCCCGGCACGCCTACAGCGAGCAGCTGCCGAAGACCGCCAGCGTGCACGCCTCCAACATCCTCGCCAAGCTCTGCGTCGCGGGCCGCGGTGAGGCGGCGGCGCACCGGCTGGGACCGTTCCCCGCGAGGGCCGCGCAGGCGCCGGGCGCGCGATAATGGCCGGGAGCCCACCCTCCGGGAGGGCAGGTGACGGAGGCCTGCGCACACCGGGCCCGGCATCCGGTGCCGGGGACGTCCGTGCGGCTCCCACACCGCGCCTGGTCGTCCTCCTCCCGGACCCGGCCCCGGAGCAGTCGCACGTGCCGACCGACACCAGCGGGCTGCCGCGCGGCCCGGAAGGGGACAGCCGTGTTCAACGCCTTCGAGGAACTCTTCGCACCCGGCCGCAAACACACGCGTGACGAGCAGAACCGCCTGGAGCTGAGCCGGGAGGAGGTGGGCGACGCGGACCCCGGACGCGGGCCCGTAGACCTCGCGTCCGGAAAGGTGGTCGTACGGCGGCCCCCGGCCGACGCGCAGGACGGCGCGGCCGCCGGCGACGGGACCGCCGGGCCCGGCTGACCAACCCGGTCAGCTCACCCGGACCTCCAGGATCCGGTCGTCGCCGCCCGCCGGGTCGCCCCGGCCGTCGGTGTTGCTGGTCGTCAGCCACAGCTTGTCCCCGCCCGCCGGGACGACCGTGCGCAGCCGGCCGAACCGGCCCACCAGGAAGGCCTGCGGATCCGCCGACACCTCCGTGCCCTTCAGCGGGACGCGCCACAGCCGACGGCCCCGCAGCGACGCCATCCAGATCGACCCCTCGGCGTAGGCGATGCCGCTGGGGGAAGCCTCGTCGGGGTGCCACTGGGCGATCGGATCGTGCAGGCCGGGCGTGCCGGACCTGCCCTCCGCCCGCGGCCAGCCGTAGTCGTCACCTGGTGTGATCGCGTTCAGCTCGTCCCAGGTGTCCTGGCCGAACTCCGAGGCGAACAGGCGCTGCCTGGTGTCCCAGGCCAGGCCCTGCACATTGCGGTGGCCCAGGGAGTAGACGGGGGAGCCGGGGAAGGGGTTGCCGGGGGCCGGCTCGCCCTCGGGGGTCAGACGGAGGATCTTGCCGCCCAGCGAGTCCCTGTCCTGGGCGAGACCGCGCCGGCCGCTCTCTCCCGTGCCCGCGTAGAGCATCCCGTCGGGGCCGAAGGCGATCCGGCCGCCGTTGTGGATCACACCCTTGGGGATGCCCTTGAAGACGGTGTCCGGTGCGCCGAGTTGCTCACCCGCGGGCTTGTCCTCGTCGTAGAGCACGCGGACGATGCGGTTGTCCGACGCCGAGGTGAGGTACGCGTAGATCATGTGGTCGGAGGCGAAGTCCGGGGAGAGGGCGATACCGAGGAGGCCGCCCTCACCGGCCGCGTCCACACCGGACACCTCGCCCAGCTCGGTCTTCCGCCCGCTCCCGGCGTCGACACGGGTGATCGTGCCCGCGTCCCGCGAGGACACCAGCAGGTCGCCGTCCGGGAGCGGTGCCAGACCCCACGGCGTGTCCAGGCCCGTCGCGACGGTCCGCAGCACCTTCACCGACCCCTGCGCGGGCGGCGTCTGCTCGGCCGCGGCGGGCCCGGGGGCCCGCGTGCTCGCGCTGCCGGTGGAGCTCTGCCCGCCCCCGGCCGGCGGCCCTGGGACATCCGCGGAGCAGCCGGCCGTCAGCACCAGCACGGCGGCGGCCAGCACGGCCGGTACGGCTCGATGTCGCACGATCACGGTCCCTCCGACGCGGCCCGGCTCAGTCCCACGATCCCCGCGCCGCGGGCAGGGCCGCAACCTCCGCCAGGTCCTCGGCCGTCAGCCGCAGGTCCGCGGCGCCCGCGTTCTCCGCCACCCAGCGCTCCTGCTTCGCGCCCGGCACCGGAACCACGTGGCGGCCCTGGGCCAGGACCCAGGCGAGGGCGATCTGGCCCGGGGTGACCGACGCACCGTGCCGGGCGGCGATCCGGCGCAGACCGGCGACGATCGGCTGGTTGGCGGCCATCATCTCGGCGGTGAAGCGGGGATGGCGGGCGCGCATGTCGTCCGGTTCGAAGCCCTCGCCCGGGGTGAGTGTGCCGGTCAGGAAGCCGTTGCCGAGCGGCATCGCCGCCAGGAAGCCGACGCCGCGCGCGGCGCACCACGGCAGCAGCGTCCGGAGCGCCTCCGGCGACCACACCGACAGTTCCGCCTGCACCGCGCCGACCGGGAAGACCTGCTGGACCCGCTGGAGCTGCCGGATCGTGGTGTCGTACAGCCCGGCCCCGGTGCGGCGGCCCCCGCGCACCCCGACCGCGCACAGGCCGAGGGCCCGGACCTTGCCCGCCCCGACCAGCTCCGCCATCGCCCCCCACGTCTCCTCGACCGGGACCTCCGGATCGGCGCGGTGCAGCTGGTACAGGTCGATGACGTCCGTCTGGAGCCGGCGCAGCGAGGCGTCGCAGGCCCGCTTCACATACCCGGGGCGGCCGTTGGCCACGATGTGCTGCTCGCCCGCCAGCAGGCCGACCTTGGTGGACACGAAGGCATCCGCCCGGCGCTCCTTCAACACCCGCCCCAGCAGCAGTTCGTTGGTGAACGGGCCGTACATGTCGGCGGTGTCCAGCAGTGTCGAGCCCAGGTCCAGCGCCCGGCCGACCGCCCGCACGGACTGCTCGCCCCGCTGCCGCGACCCGCTGTACGCCCAGCTCATCGGCATGCACCCGAGTCCGACGGCTCCCACCGGGAGCGCCGTCGCGCCGATCGTCCTGCGCTCCACCTGCTCGTGACCCTCCCTCTGCCGGCGTCCCCAACCTAACCTCTGCGTGTCCGCGGACCTGACATAGCCTCCTGACATGACTGCTGACGTGTGGCTGCCCCTCCGCGCCGACGAGATCGACGGACTCCCCGAGGGCCTGAACTACCGCTTCTGGGACGGCGGGGAGGACTTCCCGGCCGACCCGGCCGACTGCACGTACTACGTCGTGCCCTACATGAAGCCCGGCGGCATCGGCGTACGCCCGCTGCCCGGGATGACGTCCGTCGAGGTGGTGCAGACCCTCTCCGCCGGCATCGACCACGTGGAGCCCGGCCTGAAGCACCTGCGTCCCGGTGTACGGCTGTGCAACGCGCGCGGCGTGCACGAGGCGAGCACCGCGGAACTGACCCTGGCACTGGTCCTGGCCTCCCTGCGCGGCATCCCCGACTACGTCCGCGCGCAGGAACGCGGCGAGTGGCGGGGCGGCTTCCGGCCCGCGCTGGCCGACCGGAACGTCCTCATCGTGGGCTACGGCGCGATCGGCTCTGCGATCGAGGACCGGCTCACGCCCTTCGAGCTCGCGCACGTCGCACGCGTCGCGCGCTCCGCGCGCACCACGGCGCGCGGTCCCGTGCACCCGTTCACCGACCTGCCCGTGCTGCTGCCCGAGGCCGACGTCGTCATCCTGTCCGTGCCGCTGACGGAGACCACCCGGGGTCTGGCCGACGGCGCGTTCCTGTCCCGTATGAAGGAGGGCGCCCTGCTCGTGAACGTCGCCCGCGGGCCCGTGGTCGACACCAAGGCGCTGCTGGCGGAGCTGGAGACCGGACGGATCACCGCGGCGCTCGACGTCACCGATCCCGAGCCGCTGCCCCGGGACCATCCCCTGTGGCGCGCGCCGGGCGTGCTCGTCAGCCCCCATGTCGGCGGGCCCACCTCCGCCTTCCTGCCGCGTGCCAAGCGACTGCTGGTGGACCAGTTGACGCGATTCGTGAACCGGGAGCCTCTGCGCAACGTGATCCTGACGACGGGCGCGTGACCCTGTTCGCACACCCTCCGCAGTCCTTCGAACGCGGCCCGTGCCCACGTTCCCGCTGGTCGTCACGGAGCGTAGAGAAGCTATGTCCCTGAGTGACGATACTGGTGTATCGTCCCGACAGGGGCTGCGCCGCGCGCACCGTTCGGCGCCGGGGATGGACATTGCAGACTGGTGAGGGGGGCGACGGGCGATGCACGGCCTATGGGCGAACGATCCGACGCGGCGGGACCACCGGCAGCGACCCTGGCACACAGTCGCACGCAGACGCGGTCACCACGCCGATCACAACAGCCACCCCACTCTTCCGGCCCCCTGCGGCCGGCGCAGCGGTCGGCACACCCCGCACCCACGCCCGCCGGCCGTCCGCCGAGGGCTCCCGTGCCCGGTGCACCGCAGCCCCAGGGGCCGGGGGACGGCGCGGACCGGGAGGGCCCGGTGAACTCGCCGCCCCCGGTGACCGCCCTCGGCGCGGCACTACGGGCGCAGACGTCCGCACAGGCACCCCCACCCCGTGGGCCGGTCCCCGGGGACGGGGCGAGCACGGTCCACCAGCTGCTGCTTGCCGTGGTGTGCGCGGGGTACGCCGTCGGCTCCGCCCTCGGCTGGGGGTCGGACCGGCTCGCGCTCGTCATGGGCGACTTCGGGCTGGCCGGCGCGGCGGGCACGGCCGCGGTGTCCTGCTTCCTCTACGCGCGCTCCCGGCGCGTCCGCTTTCGACCGGCCTGGCTGCTGTTCGCCCTGTCCTCGGCGATGGCGGCCCTGGGCAACGGCATCTGGGGGTGGTACGAGGTCGTGCTCGACCTGCCCGTGCCCAGCCCCTCCTACGCCGACCTGTTCTTCCTGTGCTTCGCGCCGCCCGCCATCGTGGGGCTGCTGGTCCTCGCCAAGAGGCCGGTGACCAAGGCCGGCTGGGTCTGCCTGGTGCTCGACGCCTGGCTGATCGCGGGCTCCCTGCTCACCCTGTCCTGGAGTCTCGCGCTGGCCCAGGCCGCCGCGTTCGACGGCCCGAGCGTCGCGCACGTGGCGCTGTCGCTGGCGTACCCGCTGCTCGACATCGCCCTGGTGAGCATGGTGCTGGTGCTGCACTTCCGGCGCTCGGCGGTGAACCGCACGGCCGTCAACACCGCGGTCGGCGCGCTCGCCCTGACCGTGATGTGCGACGCGATGTTCACCTCGCCGCTGCTGCACAACAGCTACCGCTCCGGCCAGTTGCTCGACGCGGGCTGGTTCGCCGGCTCGCTGCTCCTCGCCTACGCCCCCTGGGCCGCCCGCCACCGGCCCGACGGCCACGGGCACACGCGCGTGGTCCACGAGCACCTGCCCGGCCGGAGCCCTGCCGGCCGGCCACTGCCGCCGGGGGGCGAACAGGGGCGCTTTCCGGCCACCCGGCCCATCACCGGGTCCCTCGCCGCGCTCACGCCGTACCTCGCCGCCGCGGTCTGCACCCTGGGGATCCTCTACAACGTCCTCAACGGCCGCAGCGTCTCCCGCGTGGTGCTGCTGACCGGCGGCACCGTCGTGCTCGCCCTCGTGGTCCGCCAGGGGATCATGCTGCTCGACAACATCACCCTCACCCAGGAACTCGCGCAGAAGGAGAACCACTTCCGCTCCCTGGTGCAGGGCTCCAGCGACGTCATCATGATCGCCGCGCCCAACGGCATCCTCCGGTACGTCTCCCCGGCCGCGGCCGGGGTCTACGGCCGTCCCGCCGAGGAACTGGTGGGCACCGAGCTGGCCCACCTCATCCACCCGGACGATCTGGGCTGCGTGCTGCACGAGGTGCGCCGCTTCCTCGCCGCCAGTCCGGCCGAGGAGGCGACCACGCGCATCGAGTGCCGCTTCCGCTCGGGCGGCGGGAGAGGCTGGCTGAACGTCGAGTCCACCGTCAACCGCCACCAGGGCGGCCTCATCTTCAACAGCCGGGACGTGACCGAACGCGTCCGCCTCCAGGCGCAGTTGCAGCACAACGCCGAGCACGACCCGCTCACCGACCTGCCCAACCGCGCCCTGTTCACCCGGCGCGTGCAGCAGGCCCTGTCCGGACGCCGCGCCACGGACCGGGGCACCGCCCTGCTCAACACGGCCGTCCTCTTCATCGACCTCGACGGCTTCAAGGCCGTCAACGACACCATCGGGCACCAGGCCGGCGACGCGCTGCTCGTCCAGGCCGCCCGCAGACTCCAGGACGCGGTCCGCCAGGGGGACACCGCGTCCCGGCTGGGCGGCGACGAGTTCGCGGCCCTGATCGCCGGCGACGGCACGCGTGACCGCACGGCACGCGAACGCCACATCCTGGAGCTGGCCGACCGTCTCAGGGGCACGCTCTCCCAGCCCTATCTCATCGACGGCAACGACGTCCGGGTCAACGCCTCCATCGGCGTCGCCTTCGCCGAACCGGGCCTGGGCGCGGCCGAGCTGCTGCGCAACGCCGACCTCGCGATGTACCGGGCCAAGGCGGGCGGCAAGGGCCGCGTGGAGCTGTACCAGCCGCAGATGCAGCACGACGTCGTCCGCAAGGCCGAGCTGGCCACCCGGCTGCGGGCCGCGCTGCACGACGGCGAGTTCACCCTGCTGCACCAGCCCGTGGTCGGGCTGGAGGACGGCCGGATCACGGCGGTCGCCGCCCAGGCCCGCTGGCGCTCCTCGCAGGGCGTGCTGTTCACGCCCGCCGAGTTCCTGCGGGTCGCCGAGGACAGCGACAAGACCGCCGAGCTGGGCCGCTGGATGCTCCAGGAGGCCGTCGAGCAGGCCGCCGAGCGCACCGCGGCCGGTGTCGCGGTGCCCGTGGCCGTCCGCGTCTCCGCCCGGCGCCTGCTGGACCGGTCGATGCCGCTCGGCTCGATCGAAGCGCTGCTGAACCGGCACGGCCTGCCGTCCGGTTCGCTGGTCATGGAACTGGCCGACCTCGACCCCCGGGTGCCGATGGACGAGCTGGAGCGCAGGCTGACAGCGCTCCGGCGGATCGGCGTACGCATCGCGCTCGACGGCTTCGGTACGGGCTGCGCGTCCGTCACGGCGCTGCGGCGGCTCCCCGTGGACCTGCTGAAACTCGACCGCACCCTGGTCGAGGGAGTCGTGGAGTCGACGCGGCTTCGCAAGATCACCGCCGGTCTGCTCAGGATCGCCGGCGACCTCGGACTCCAGTCCGTGGCCGAGGGTGTGGACCTGCCCGAGCAGATCGTCGCCCTGCGTGCGATGGGCTGCACGCACGGACAGGGGATGGCGTTCGCCGGTCCGCTGGACGAGTACCGGCTGCGCAGAGCGCTCGGATCCGGTCATTTCCCGGTGCCGCACACGCCGGCCGAACCGGCCCTCGCGGGCGGCGGTGCAGGGGTGTACACCGGGGGTGTGTCCGTGGTTCTGGGCCGCGGCGCACTCGGTGGAACTGCACTGCGCTCACATGATGAGACTCCCGTCCCACCCACTTGACACCGGGTGCGTGCCGGGGGGAGGGTCTGTGCCATGCGCACCCGAATTCTCGTACTTGGAAAGCGCGTCGGCTGACGCTGAGCCTCTGATCGCTCAGCGAACCCACCCGGCGCGCTCCCCTCGCTTGCCTTACGGCACGAGGGGTTTTTTGTTGCACCAGCAACAGCCGCACTTCGCCCGAACTTCGCAAAAACCCTCAGCATCGAGAAGAGAATGCCGATGACCGAGCAGGCCACCGGGGCCCATCATCCGCAGCCGCGGCCCCGATCCGGAGGACAGCAGCCGACGCCCGTCGAGCACGTCACGGGTGCGCAGTCCCTCATCCGCTCTCTCGAGGAGGTCGGCGCCGACACGGTGTTCGGCATTCCCGGCGGTGCGATCCTGCCGGCGTACGACCCGCTGATGGACTCCTCCCGGGTGCGCCACGTCCTGGTCCGCCACGAACAGGGCGCCGGACACGCGGCCACCGGCTACGCGCAGGCCACCGGCAAGGTCGGGGTGTGCATGGCCACCTCCGGCCCGGGGGCGACCAACCTGGTCACGCCGATCGCGGACGCCCACATGGACTCGGTCCCGATGGTCGCGATCACCGGCCAGGTCGCGTCCACGTCGATCGGTACGGACGCCTTCCAGGAGGCGGACATCGTCGGCATCACCATGCCGATCACCAAGCACAACTTCCTGGTCACCAGGGCCGAGGACATCCCGCGGGTGATCGCGCAGGCATTCCACATCGCCTCCACCGGCCGCCCGGGCCCGGTCCTGGTCGACATCTCCAAGGACGCCCTCCAGGCGAGGACCACCTTCTCCTGGCCGCCCACGATGGACCTGCCCGGCTACCGCCCGGTGACCAAGCCGCACGCCAAGCAGATCCGCGAGGCCGCGAAGCTCATCACCTCCGCCAGGCGGCCCGTCCTCTACGTCGGCGGTGGCGTCCTGAAGGCCAAGGCCACCACCGAGCTGAAGGTCCTCGCCGAACTCACCGGCGCGCCGGTCACCACCACCCTCATGGGGCTCGGCGCGTTCCCCGACAGCCACCCGCTGCACGTGGGGATGCCGGGCATGCACGGTGCGGTCACCGCTGTCACCGCGCTGCAGAAGTCCGACCTGATCGTCGCCCTCGGCGCCCGCTTCGACGACCGCGTCACCGGCAAGCTGGACAGCTTCGCCCCGTACGCCAAGATCGTCCACGCCGACATCGACCCGGCGGAGATCGGCAAGAACCGCGTCGCCGACGTGCCCATCGTCGGCGACGCCCGCGAGGTCATCGCCGACCTGGTCCAGGCCGTGCAGAAGGAGCACAGCGACGGGCACCGCGGCGACTACAGCGCCTGGTGGAAGGACCTCAGCCGCTGGCGCGAGACCTACCCGCTCGGCTACGACCAGCCGGACGACGGTTCGCTCTCCCCCCAGCAGGTCATCGAGCGTATCGGGCAGCTCGCTCCCGAGGGCACCGTGTTCGCGGCGGGCGTGGGCCAGCACCAGATGTGGGCCGCGCACTTCATCCAGTACGACAGGCCCGCCACCTGGCTGAACTCGGGCGGCGCCGGGACCATGGGCTACGCCGTCCCGGCCGCCATGGGCGCCAAGGCCGGTGTGCCGGACCGGGCCGTCTGGGCCATCGACGGCGACGGCTGTTTCCAGATGACCAACCAGGAACTGACCACCTGCGCGCTCAACAACATCCCGATCAAGGTCGCCGTCATCAACAACGGTGCCCTCGGCATGGTTCGCCAGTGGCAGACCCTGTTCTACAACCAGCGCTACTCCAACACGGTCCTGCACTCCGGTCCGGAGCACGACGGCAAGGAACCCGCGCAGGGCACCCGCATCCCCGACTTCGTGAAGCTGTCCGAGGCCATGGGCTGCCACGCCATCCGCTGCGAGGACCCCGCCGACCTCGACAAGGTCATCGAAGAGGCGAACGCGGTCAACGACCGCCCCGTGGTCGTCGACTTCATCGTCCACCAGGACGCCATGGTCTGGCCGATGGTCGCCGCCGGCACCTCCAACGACGAGATCATGGCCGCCCGGGACGTCCGCCCCGACTTCGGCGACAACGAAGACGACTGAGCGAGAAGAGAGCCTCACGACCATGTCCAAGCACACGCTCTCCGTCCTGGTGGAGAACACGCCCGGCATCCTCGCCCGCATCGCAGCACTGTTCTCCCGCCGCGGGTTCAACATCGACTCGCTCGCCGTGGGCGTCACCGAGCACCCCGACATCTCCCGCATCACCATCGTGGTGAACGTCGAGGACCTGCCACTGGAGCAGGTGACCAAGCAGCTCAACAAGCTCGTCAACGTGCTGAAGATCGTCGAGCTGGAGCCGTCGCAGGCCGTTCAGCGCGAACTCGTTCTGGTGAAGGTGCGCGCCGACAACGAGACGCGCTCCCAGGTGGTCGAGATCGTCCAGCTGTTCCGAGCCAAGACCGTCGACGTCTCCCCGGAGGCCGTCACGATCGAGGCCACGGGCAGCAACGACAAGCTGTCGGCGATGCTCAAGATGCTGGAGCCGTACGGCATCAAGGAGCTCGTCCAGTCCGGGACGATCGCGATCGGCCGCGGTGCCCGTTCCATCACCGACCGCTCGCTGCGCGCTCTCGACCGCAGCGCCTGACACGGCGCACGGGCGGCCCGCCGTCACCGGGGCCGCCCCGGACGGCGCCCGTATACCGAGACCCCGAGACGTCCCTTCCCCCCGCCGTCATACGGTGGGACGCAACACCAGCACCCCGAGGAGAGAACCCAAAGTGGCCGAGCTGTTCTACGACGCCGACGCCGACCTGTCCATCATCCAGGGCCGCAAGGTCGCGGTCATCGGCTACGGCAGCCAGGGCCACGCCCACGCCCTGTCGCTGCGCGACTCCGGCGTCGACGTGCGCGTGGGTCTGCACGAGGGCTCCAAGTCCAAGGCGAAGGCCGAGGAGCAGGGCCTGCGCGTGGTGACCCCGGCGGAGGCCGCCGCCGAGGCCGACGTCATCATGATCCTCGTCCCGGACCCCATCCAGGCCCAGGTCTACGAGGAGTCCATCGCCCCGAACCTGAAGGACGGCGACGCGCTGTTCTTCGGCCACGGCTTCAACATCCGCTTCGGCTTCATCAAGCCCCCGGCCGGCGTGGACGTCTGCATGGTCGCGCCGAAGGGCCCGGGCCACCTGGTGCGCCGCCAGTACGAGGAGGGCCGCGGCGTTCCCTGCATCGCCGCCGTAGAGCAGGACGCGAGCGGCAACGCCTTCGCGCTGGCCCTGTCGTACGCCAAGGGCATCGGCGGTACCCGCGCCGGCGTCATCAAGACCACCTTCACGGAGGAGACCGAGACCGACCTGTTCGGTGAGCAGGCCGTGCTGTGCGGTGGTACGGCCGCGCTGGTGAAGGCGGGCTTCGAGACCCTGGTCGAGGCCGGCTACCAGCCGGAGATCGCCTACTTCGAGTGCCTGCACGAGCTCAAGCTGATCGTCGACCTCATGTACGAGGGCGGCCTGGAGAAGATGCGCTGGTCGGTCTCCGAGACCGCCGAGTGGGGCGACTACGTCACGGGCCCGCGGATCATCACCGACGCCACCAAGGCCGAGATGAAGCAGGTCCTCGCGGAGATCCAGGACGGCACCTTCGCCCGCAACTGGATGGACGAGTACCACGGCGGTCTGAAGAAGTACAACGAGTACAAGCAGCAGGACTCCGAGCACCTGCTGGAGACCACCGGCAAGCAGCTGCGCAAGCTGATGAGCTGGGTGAACGAGGAGGCGTAAGCCTCACGACGGGGGCCGGGGCGGTTGCTCCGGCCCCCCGTTGTCCACCCTGTCCAGCCACGGACGGGTGATCCTTCCGCCGAGGCGCAGGACGACCGTCGCCGCGCTACTACACTTCTCCACAACACGCGTCAGGCCCACAGCGTCGTGCGTCTTCCACGCGGCAAGCCCCCCTCCACCGCCTGCGGCCGTCGGGACGGCCGTCCGCATCGCACATGTGAGGACTCACGTGAGCTCGAAACCTGTCGTACTCATCGCTGAAGAGCTGTCGCCCGCCACCGTCGACGCGCTCGGCCCGGACTTCGAGATCCGGCGCTGCAACGGGGCGGACCGCTCCGAGCTGCTGCCGGCCATCGCCGACGTGGACGCGGTCCTGATCCGCTCGGCCACCAAGGTCGACGCGGAGGCCGTCGCCGCCGCGAAGCGTCTCAAGGTCGTCGCGCGAGCCGGCGTCGGCCTGGACAACGTCGACGTCTCCGCCGCCACCAAGGCCGGCGTGATGGTCGTCAACGCCCCCACCTCCAACATCGTGACCGCCGCCGAGCTGGCCTGCGGTCTGATCCTCGCCACCGCCCGCAACATCCCGCAGGCCAACGCCGCGCTGAAGAACGGCGAGTGGAAGCGCAGCAAGTACACCGGTGTGGAACTCGCCGAGAAGACCCTCGGTGTCGTCGGCCTGGGCCGCATCGGTGCTCTCGTCGCCCAGCGCATGTCCGCCTTCGGCATGAAGGTCGTCGCCTACGACCCCTACGTGCAGCCCGCGCGTGCCGCCCAGATGGGTGTGAAGGTGCTGTCGCTGGACGAGCTGCTGGAGGTCTCCGACTTCATCACCGTCCACCTGCCCAAGACCCCCGAGACGATCGGCCTGATCGGCGACGAGGCGCTGCGCAAGGTCAAGCCGGGCGTCCGCGTCGTCAACGCCGCGCGCGGCGGCATCGTCGACGAGGAGGCGCTGTACGCGGCGCTGAAGGAGGGCCGGGTGGCCGGCGCCGGCCTCGACGTGTACGCGAAGGAGCCCTGCACGGACTCCCCGCTGTTCGAGTTCGACCAGGTCGTGGCCACCCCGCACCTGGGCGCCTCCACCGACGAGGCCCAGGAGAAGGCCGGCATCGCCGTGGCCCGCTCGGTGCGCCTGGCGCTCGCCGGCGAACTGGTCCCCGACGCCGTGAACGTCCAGGGCGGTGTCATCGCCGAGGACGTCAAGCCGGGCCTGCCGCTCGCGGAGCGCCTCGGCCGTATCTTCACCGCGCTCGCCGGGGAGGTCGCGGTCCGCCTCGATGTCGAGGTCTACGGCGAGATCACCCAGCACGACGTGAAGGTGCTGGAGCTCTCCGCCCTCAAGGGCGTCTTCGAGGACGTCGTCGACGAGACGGTCTCCTACGTCAACGCCCCGCTGTTCGCGCAGGAGCGCGGTGTCGAGGTCCGCCTCACCACCAGCTCCGAGTCGGCGGACCACCGCAACGTGGTCACCGTGCGCGGCACGCTCTCCGGTGGCGAGGAGGTCTCGGTCTCCGGCACGCTGGCCGGCCCCAAGCACGTCCAGAAGATCGTCGCCGTCGGCGACTACGACGTCGACCTGGCGCTCGCCGACCACATGGTGGTGCTCAAGTACGAGGACCGTCCGGGTGTCGTGGGCACCGTCGGCCGCATCCTCGGCGAGGCCGGCATCAACATCGCCGGGATGCAGGTCGCCCGTGCGGCGGCCGGCGGCGAGGCGCTCGCGGTGCTCACGGTCGACGACACGGTGGGCGCCGCTGTGCTGGCCGAGCTCGCGAGCGAGATCGGTGCCACGTCCTCCCGCTCGGTGAACCTCGTCTGAGGTCCCGCACCGTTCGGTGACCGGCGGCCGAGGCCGCCGGCGCCGGGGGTTCCCGCCCCCGCCTCCCGTTCGTCGCGAACGGGTTCGTCCTGCGCACACGCCGGACGGGCCGCCCGGCCCGTCCGGCTTTCCGCGTCGTGCCGCGCGCCCTCGGGCGACGATCCTCCCTGTGCCGCCTGCCCGTCCCGCCACCCGCACCCCGCGCAGTGCCCGGGCCGCCAGGGCGGCCTCGCCGCATCCCGGAGGACCGGCCCGGGAAACCGTCGGCGCCGAGGGCCGCTGCCGCCAGACCGTTCTCAACGGGCTGGTGGTCACAGTCGCGCCCCCTTCAGGGCCATGTGCAGCAGCAGGCGGTCCTCGCCGTCGTCGAGGTCCAGGCCCGTCAGCTGCTCCACCCGGGAGAGGCGGTAGTACAGGGTCTGGCGGTGGATGCCGAGCGCGGCGGCGGTGCGGCCGGCCTGGCCCGCGTGGTCGAGGTACGTCTCCGCCGTGCGGGCGAGTTCCTGGTGGGCGGGGGCCAGCAGCGGGGCCACGGCGGGGTCCCGGGCGGTCGCCGCGGGCAGCGAGGCCAGCAGCCGGTAGGGGCCGATGCGGGACCACTCGGCGACCGGGCCGAGGCGGGGTTCGGCGAGTGCGGCGCGGGCTGCCGCGGAGGCCTCCTGCCAGGAGTCGCCCACCTCGGCGAGACCGGTGCGTACCTCGCCGACGCCAGCCGCGCCGGTGCCCTCCTTCAGCAGGCGTGAGGCCGCGGTCAGCGCCGGCAGGCGCACGTCCGTCGAGCGCAGTCGCACCAGGACCGCCAGGCACTGTCCCGCAGTGCCCCACGGCACTGTGCACAGCGCGGTCGCGTGCGGCACCGTCCGGGCCGACGGGGCGTCGTCGGGGTCGGCCGACGGCCAGGGCGCGACGCAGACCACGGTGTGCGGGCCCTCCGCACGCGGGCCCAGCGCGGTGCGCAGTGCGGCCACCGCCATGTCCTGCTGCCAGCCCCGTTCGGCGGTCAGAACCGCCCGGAACTCCCGGGTGAGGTCGGCGCCGTGCTGGACCTCGTCGGCGAGCAGCGCGCCGATCCGGGCCGTCACCTCCATGGCCGCGGCCAACCGGGCGTCGGTGGGGCCGGGGTCGTCGTCCAGCAGCCAGACGTAGCCGAGGACGACACCGCGGTGGCGTACGGGCAGGCAGATCCGCCCCCGGTACACCCCGGCCTCCGGCGTCGGCGGGATGCGGACGGGACCGGAGGCGCGGGCGATGCCGAAGCCCTCGAACCAGGTGCGGACCGCGGTGGTGGACCGCCGGGTCAGGATCGAGCGGGTGCGGACGGGGTCCAGGGCCGACGGATCGAGGTCGCCCTCACTGTCGTACACCCCGAAGGCGATCAGCTCGAAGTCGCGGTTCTCCAGCGTCGCGGGCGCGCCCAGCAGCTCCGAGATCTCGTCGACCAGTTCCTGGTAGTCACTCCTGTGCTCCGCGGTCATCCGGGTATTGTCCCGCACGACCCCGCCGCCTTCATACACCTGTCTGAGATCTCGGGCACGGATGCGTGACAGCTGTCGATGGCCGACGATCGGAGGGATCCTTAGGTTTCACGGTGGTTCTCCGTGCCGTCCCCCGGTCGTGGGGTAGCGGCCGTCTTCTGGCAGTTTGTGGAGGTGCCCCGTGCTGGGTCCCGTGATTCTCGCCGCGTCGCGCAGCGACCGGATGCGACGCCTGATCTCGGCGGCCCCGGTGACCAAGCAGGTCGTCGACCGCTTCATCCCCGGTGAGACCGTCGGCGACATCGTGCCGATCATCAAGGAGCTGACGGCCAAGGGGCTGGAGCTGACGATGGACGTCGTCGGCGAGGACATCACCACCCCCGAGCAGGCCGCTGCCGCACGGGACTCCTACCTGCAGCTCATCGGGCGTCTGAAGGAGCTGGAGCTCGGCGAGCGGGTCGAGATGTCGGTGAAGCTGTCGATGTTCGGTCAGGCGCTGGAGGGCGGCCACGAGCTGGCCCTCGGCAACGTCCGTCCGGTCGTCGAGGCCGCCGCCGCCATCGGGACGACGGTCACGCTCGACGCGGAGGACCACACCACCCTCGACTCGATGTTCGCCATCCACGAGGAGCTGCGGAAGGACTACCCGCAGACCGGCTGCGTGATCCAGGCCTACCTCTTCCGCACCGAGGCCGACGCCCGCCGCCTCGCCGCGGAAGGAAGCCGTGTGCGGCTGGTGAAGGGCGCCTACAAGGAGCCCGCGGAGGTCGCCTACCAGCAGAAGCACGAGATCGACAAGGCGTACGTCCGTATCCTGCGGATCCTGATGGAGGGCAGCGGGTACCCGATGATCGGCTCGCACGACCCGCGCCTGATCTCCATCGCCCAGGAACTGGCCCGCGCGGCCGGGCGCAAGCTGGACGAGTACGAGTTCCAGATGCTGTACGGCATCCGCAGCGGCGAGCACCTGCGGCTGGCCGCCGAAGGCCACCGCATGCGTGTCTACACCGCCTACGGCACCGACTGGTACGGCTACTTCATGCGCCGCCTCGCGGAGAAGCCGGCCAACCTGCGCTTCTTCCTGCGCTCGATGGTCAGCAAGGGCTGAGCCCCGCACACGCTCGCAACACCGCTCAAGTCAAGGAGTTACGGAACCCATGGACGCTGTGACCCAGGTCCCCACCCCCGTCAACGAGCCGGTGCACGGCTACGCCCCCGGCTCGCCCGAGCGGGCCCGTCTGGAGGCCAGGCTGAAGGAGCTGGCCGAGAACCCCATCGATCTGCCGTGCACCATCGGCGGTGAGAAGCGGATGGGCGGCGGCGAGGCCTTCCAGGTCGTGCAACCGCACGACCACAAGTCGGTCCTCGGCACCTACCGCAACGCCACGCAGTCGGACGCCCGGGACGCCATCGACGCGGCCCTGGCCGCCGCGCCGGCCTGGCGCGCGATGTCCTTCGACGACCGCGCGGCGATCATCCTGCGCGCCGCCGAGCTGCTGGCCGGTCCGTGGCGCGAGACCCTGGCCGCCTCCACCATGCTCGGCCAGTCCAAGACGGCCCAGCAGGCCGAGATCGACACCCCCTGCGAGCTGGTGGACTTCTGGCGCTTCAACGTCGCCTACGCCCGCCAGATCCTGGCCGAGCAGCCGCCGGCCAACTCCCCGGGCGTGTGGAACCGCCTCGACCACCGCCCGCTGGAGGGCTTCGTCTACGCGATCACGCCGTTCAACTTCACGGCCATCGCGGGCAACCTGCCCACGGCCCCGGCGCTCATGGGCAACGTCGTGGTGTGGAAGCCGTCCCCGACGCAGACCCATGCCGCCGTGCTGCTGATGCGGCTGCTGGAGGAGGCCGGTCTGCCCAAGGGCGTCATCAACCTGGTCACCGGTGACGGCATCGCCGTCTCCGAGGTCGCCCTGAACCACCGCGACCTGGCCGGCATCCACTTCACCGGCTCGACCAGGACCTTCCAGTACCTGTGGAAGACGGTCGGCGCCAACATCGAGAAGTACCGCTCCTACCCGCGCCTGGTCGGCGAGACCGGCGGCAAGGACTTCGTCGTCGCCCACCCGAGCGCGGACCGCGCCGTGCTGAAGACCGCCCTGACCCGCGGCGCCTTCGAGTACCAGGGCCAGAAGTGCTCGGCGACCTCCCGGGCGTACGTCCCGGCGTCGATCTGGAACGACGGCTTCAAGGAGGAGTTCGCGGCCGAGGTCGACCGCATCACCATGGGTAACGTGACGGACCTGTCGAACTTCGTCGGTGCCGTCATCGACGAGCGTGCCTTCGCCAAGAACAAGGCCGCCATCGACCGTGCCCACGAGGACCCGGCCTGCACGGTCGTAGCGGGCGGCTCCTACGACGACTCGGTCGGCTACTTCGTCCGCCCGACCGTCATCGAGTGCACCGACCCGGAGAACGAGGTGTTCACGACCGAGTACTTCGGCCCGATCCTCGCCGTGCACGTGTACGACGACGAGAAGTACGACGAGATGCTGACCCAGATGGAGTCCGTCTCCGACTACGCCCTGACCGGTTCGGTCGTCTCGGGCGACCGCGCGGCCGCCGCGTACACGATGGAGAAGCTGCGCTACGCCGCGGGCAACTTCTACATCAACGACAAGTCGACCGGCGCCGTCGTCGGCCAGCAGCCCTTCGGCGGCGGCCGGGCCTCCGGCACCAACGACAAGGCCGGTGCCCCGCAGAACCTGATGCGCTGGACGCTGACCCGCGCCATCAAGGAGACGCTGGTCGCGCCGACCGACTACACCTACCCGCACATGGGCTGACGCCCGCGCGGCATGCCGCGGTGAACGGCCGGGGGCCGGGCCCGCGGGGCACTCGGGAACGAGCGCGCCCCGCGGTGGCCCGGCCCCCGGCCGTTGCCCGGCCTGTCCGTGCCCGGCGGCGCGGTGCATGCGCACCCCGTCGGCGGGCGGGACCCCGGGCCGCGACCCGTGTCCGAGGGGGGCCGGACCGGGCGGGCTACTCGGCCACCTCGGTCCGCTCCCACCACTCGTACACCGCGAGGCGGCCCTCGGCCGTGTCCTGGTGCCGGGACGTCGCCCGGAAGTGCTCGTAGCCGCCCCTGAAGGGGATCTTCAGTTCCGTTCCCGGAGGGGTGATCGGGACGACCCGCTCGGACAGGTCCTCGGGTCCGCCCTCCAGCAGTGCCTTCGCCGCGTTGGTCATGACCTCACCCGTTCCTGCTGCCGTGCCGTGACGTCCCCCGCCGTTCAGCAGGATCAGCCGTGGGAGCGAGGCGCGCAACCGGGCCGCTCGGGGCCGACAGGTGCCGGCCGGCCCCTTCGTCTCCCGGGGACCGCCGTGCGGGGACGGTCGCGTGGTTCCTGCGGGGCGGGGAACGCCCGCACCGCCGCTGCTGCCCGCCGCCCCCGTTCGCGGCGTGCGCCGCCCGACGGGCGGCGCGACCGGTGCCCGGGCCTCCGCGCCGGGCCCCTGCCGGTGGGCGTGGCGGTTCTGTCCGGCCGGCCTCGGCCGCCGTCCACCGGTCACGTGTCTTCGGGGGGCTGGTCCGGGAGGGTGAGGACGAGCCTGCCCCGCAGGTGGCCCGCCTCTCCCAGGGCGTGTGCCTTCGCCGCCTCGGCGAACGGGAGCACCGCCTCCACATGGATGCGGACACGGCCTGCCGCCAGCAGGGCGGCGATCTTGGCGAGGCGCTCGGCCGACGGCTCCGCCTCGACGACCGCGAAACGCATCCCGCGCGCCTCCACGTCCTCCGGTGCCAGTCCCGGATCACCGGGGAGTGCGCAGATCAGCAGTCCGTTCGGCTTGAGGGTGTTCAGCGTGCGCGGGCCGTAGGCGCCGCCGACGAGGTCGAGGGCGACGTCGATGGCGTGGACGGCGGAGGCGAAGTCGCCCACGGTGTAGTCGATCACCTCGTCGGCGCCCAGGTCCCGCAGGAAACCGTGCCGGTCCGCGCGCGCCGTTCCGGTGACATGGGCCCCCTCCGCCTTGGCGAGCTGCACCGCCGCGTGCCCGACGCCGCCCGCCGCGGCGTGCACCAGTACCCGCGTCCCCGGGCCGATCCGGGCGATCTCGACCAGAGCCTGCCAGGCGGTGAGCATCGCCGTGGGTGCCGCGGCGGCGTGCACATGGTCCAGTGCGGGCGGTTTCACGGCCAGCCGGGCGGCCGGTGCGGCCGTGTACGCGGCGTAGGCGCCGCCGTCCACGGTGCCGAACACCTCGTCGCCGGGCCGGAACACGGTGACACCCGCGCCGGTCTCCTCGACGACGCCGGACACGTCGCGGCCGAGGGTGAACGGTGGCTCCCCGTAGCGCGGGGCGGTCCCCGAACGGGCCAGCCAGTCGACCGGGTTCACCCCGACTGCCCGCACCCGCAGCAGCACCTCCCCGGGGGCGGGTCCGGGACGCGGGCGGTCCTCGATCTGCAGCACCTCCGGTCCGCCGAACCGGCGCTGGGTGATGACCTGGGTGAGTGCGGGTGCCGTGCCCATGGGGTCTCCCTCCCCGCGTGGTCCCGTCCCTCCCATCGTGCGCCCGCGGCGGCACGCCGGCCAGAAGGGCCGCGCGGGCGGGTGGGGTCGGTGTGCGGGCGCCGCGGACCCGTGCCAGGGCCCGCCCGCAGGGTCCCCGGACCTCGCGGGCGCGGCCGGATCCGCCGCCCCGCCCGCCGGCTCCCCGCGGGGTCTGCGGGGCGGGGTCGCTCCCGCCGGCTCCCGAGGTCCGGCGGGCCCGGACGATCCCGTCGTCCCGAGGGGGAGGCGGTGCCGGATCGCGGGGTGTGCGCCCGGTCACCGTGGGCGGTGGAACCGCAGGCCGGCGCGGTGTGGCCCACTCCGCCGTCTCAGATAGTAGGAAGTCCGAGTAATTGTGGAGACAGGTGCGTCCCGCTCCCTTAGCTTTGTAGGAGCCGAACGCCTCGCTCGACCAAGCGAACGGCGGCTGTGAGCCGGGCCCCCAGCAGGCAACCCCTGCGGCATCGCTGCTCCCCGCCCCTTCCGGTGTCTCGTCACCCCCCTGCCCGAGCTACGGGTCTGCCCTAAGGAGTCGATCCCCATGGCCGAGACGACCGTCCGTCGCCGTGTCCGCCACAGCTCCCGCACGAGCGAGAGCGACCGCAAGAACGCCGCCGCCGCGCTCCAGCGAGCCCTCGACCGCCGCGACAACGGTGGCGTGACCGGCCACTGAGCCGATCGGCAGGCATGCCCGGCATCCGCCGCTGCGTCCGTATGGCGGACAGCTTGTGTCATCCCATGGGACGAGGAGTAGGGTGCCGGCATGTCTCGCAGCATCGATCTCGCAGTGATCCCCGGTGACGGCATCGGCCAGGAGGTCGTGGCCGAAGGCCTGAAGGTCCTCTCCGCCGTTCTTCCGCAGGATGTGAAGCTGGAGACCAAGGAGTACGACTTCGGCGCCCGGCGCTACCACGCCACCGGTGAGACCCTCACCGACGCCGACCTCGACGCACTGAAGCAGCACGACGCGATCCTGCTCGGCGCCATCGGCGACCCCAGCGTCCCGTCCGGCGTCCTGGAGCGCGGCTTCCTGCTCAAGCTCCGCTTCGCCTTCGACCACCACGTCAACCTGCGGCCGTCGAAGCTCCTCCCGGGTGTCAGCACGCCGCTCGCCGGCCAGCCCGAGATCGACTTCGTCGTCGTCCGCGAGGGTACCGAGGGCCCCTACACCGGCAACGGCGGCAGCATCCGCACGGGCACCGGGCACGAGGTCGCCACCGAGGTCTCCGTCAACACGGCCTTCGGTGTCGAGCGCGTGGTCCGCGACGCCTTCGCCCGCGCCCAGGCCCGCCCGCGCAAGAAGCTCACGCTGGTCCACAAGAACAACGTGCTGACCTTCGCCGGTCACCTGTGGACGAACATCTTCGACAAGGTGGCCGAGGAGTACCCGGAGGTCACCACCGAGTACATCCACGTCGACGCCGCCACCATCTACCTGGTCACCCAGCCCGAGCGGTTCGACGTCATCGTCACCGACAACCTCTTCGGCGACATCATCACCGACCTCGCCGCGGCCGTCTCCGGCGGCATCGGCGTCGCGGCCTCCGGCAATATCAACCCCGGCCGCGCGTTCCCGTCCATGTTCGAGCCGGTCCACGGCTCGGCCCCGGACATCGCCGGCCAGGGCAAGGCCGACCCCACCGCCACGGTCCTGTCCGTCGCGCTCCTCCTGCGCCACCTCGGCCACGAGAGCGAGGCGGCCCGCGTCGAGGGCGCCGTCGCCGCCGACCTCGCCGAGCGCACCGGCGGGCCCGCCCGCAGCACGTCGGAGATCGGCGACGCGCTGGTCGCACGGGTAGCCGGCTGACCCCGCGCTGCTCGAAACCCTCGAAGCCGTCGGGTCACCCACCGTGCCCGGCGGCTTTCCTCTGCCCGCCGCCGGGTGCCACCATCGAATCCTGGGTCGCTTCACCCCGATTCCTTCGGTCGCCGCCTTCGCGCGATAATCGAACGCGGAGCCGCGGTTTGAGGGAATGCTCGGACGTCCTAGCACCGGTCGCCAGGCCGGTTCCGGGTGTGAGCGCGGCCCGTCACGACAACCGGTGAAGGACAACCACTCATGACGACGCCCACGATCGAGCTCAAGCCCTCCGCCCATCCGCTGCCCGTCGCGGACCGCGAGGCGATCCTCGCCAACCCCGGGTTCGGCCGCCACTTCACCGATCACATGGTGACGATCAAGTGGACGGAGGGCCGGGGCTGGCACGACGGCCAGCTCGTTCCGTACGCGCCGATCCCCCTCGACCCCGCCACCAACGTCCTGCACTACGCCCAGGAGATCTTCGAGGGGCTGAAGGCCTACCGCCAGCCCGACGGCTCGGTCGCCACCTTCCGCCCCGACCAGAACGCCCGGCGCTTCCAGCGCTCGGCCCACCGGCTGGCCATGCCCGAGCTGCCGGTCGAGACGTTCATCGAGGCCTGCGACGCCCTCGTGCGCCAGGACCGCGACTGGGTGCCCGCGCACGGCGGCGAGCAGTCGCTCTACCTGCGCCCGTTCATGATCGGCACCGAGATCGGTCTCGGCGTCAAGCCCGCCAACGAGTACCTGTTCATCGTCATCGCCTCACCGGCCGGCGCCTACTTCCCCGGCGGGGTCAAGCCGGTGTCGATCTGGGCCTCCCAGGACCGCGTCCGTGCCGTCCCCGGTGGCATGGGCGACGCCAAGACCGGCGGCAACTACGCCGCCTCCCTCCTCGCCCAGGCCGAGGCCGCCGCCCAGGGGTGCGACCAGGTGTGCTACCTCGACGCCGTGGAGCACAAGTGGGTCGAGGAACTCGGCGGCATGAACCTGTACTTCGTCTACGGCGACCGCATCGTCACGCCCACCCTCACCGGCTCCATCCTGGAGGGCGTCACCCGCGACTCGCTGCTCGCCGTCGCCCGAGACCTCGGGTACGCGTCCGAGGAGGCCCGCGTCTCCATCGGCCAGTGGCGGGCCGACACCGAGAGCGGCGCCCTCACCGAGGTCTTCGCCTGCGGCACCGCCGCCGTCATCACTCCCGTGGGCACCGTCAAGACCGACGGTGCCCAGTGGACCCAGGGCGACGGCACCCCCGGCCCGGTCACCCTGCGCCTGCGTGAGGCCCTGCTCGGCATCCAGCGCGGTGTCACGGAGGACGAGCACGGCTGGATGCACCGGATCGGCTGAGCCGTCAGCGCTCCCCGCTCATGCTGAGGGCCATCTCGGACTCCGTCCCCGAGGTGGCCCCCAGCCGCGCCGCGGCCGGCGTCAGCAGCAGGTACACGACCCCGCCGACCAGGCCCGACAGCAGGAAGCTGCAGTCCACGCCACCGGTCAGCCCCAGCAGCGGTCCCTCGTACTGGGGCAGCGACACCGCGAGCAGGCCGACGAGGGCGCCGAGCGCCCAGGCGAGGGCGGCCCGCATGTTCCAGCCGGCCCGGTACCAGTAGATCCCGCCCCGTGAGCGGCGGTTGAAGACCTGGAGGGCGTCGGCGTCGTACACGCCGCGGCAGCGGGCGAAGCCGATCAGGGTGATGACCGCCCACGGGGTGCCGATCGCGGTCAGCAGGAGGACGAAGGACGTCATGGCGGACTGCGCGTTCCAGGCGTAGTGGCCGACGAACACGCACGCGGTGGCGACGACGGCGACCGTGCGGGTGGCGCGGGCGCGGGAGGCACGCGGCAGGATCGCGTCCAGGTCCAGGCCCATCGAGTACAGCATCAGGCCGGCGTTGCCGACCGAGCCCGCGGAGGCGGCCAGCAGGAGCGGGACCAGGTACCAGGTGGGCGAGGCGTCCACCAGCGGGCCCGCGTAGTCGAGGACGGCGCGGGAGGCGTAGGCCGTGAAGGTGCCGAACAGCTGCGGGACCAGCAGGCCGAGGACGAGGCCCAGCCAGGTGGCGTGCAGCACGCGGCGCGAGGAGTGGCGGGCGGGGGAGATGTAGCGGGTGTAGTCGCCGAGCAGGGTGATGAAGGCGATCGGCCCGGACAGGCCAGCCGCCACCGTCGACAGCAGCCACGTCGGCCAGTACCCGCCGAGCAGGTAGCCGCCCGCCTCCGGCAGCGCGCCCGTGGTGAAGTGCGGGGCGTAGGCGACCAGCCCCAGCACCAGCAGCGCCGTCATGCCGATCGCCAGGACGCGGGACATGGCGAGCAGCACCTTGTAGCCGTAGACGGCGCCGGCGACGGTGGCCGCGGCGAGCAGGCCGTAGACGATGCCGTACGACCACCCGTCCGCCCGCAGACCGAACAGGCGGCCCAGTACGCCCACCATCACGTCGCCGCCGATCCACACCGTCAGGGCGGTGTAGCCCAGTGCCAGGAGCAGGCCGACCACCGAGCCGACGAGCCGGCCGCGCACGCCGAACTGGGCACCGGAGGACGTGGACAGGTTGGTCGCGGTGCGCAGGGAGATCAGTGCCAGCGGGGCCGTCAGGGCCGTGCCGACGAGGGTGCCGACGACGATCGAGCTGACGCCCGACCAGAAGTCGAGCCCGAACGACGCGGGCAGCCAGCCGAAGACGATGACGCCCAGGCAGAGGTTGGAGCCGAGCAGGATCGAGACGAGGTCGCGGGGGCCGCTGGTGCGTTCCTCGTCGGGAACGGTGTCGACTCCGCGCTGTTCCATGGGCATGGCTGGGCTCCTTCGACGTCGCCAGAAAGTTAGAGCGACGTTCAATCTGCGTGCTCAGCTGTTCCCCGTCAAGCTTCCGGTTGCGTGAATTCCATGTTTAGAGTGATGCTCTAACTCGAAGGAAAGCAAGAGGGAGGCAGGGAGGTGCCGAGTCGTGAGACTGACCCCCACCGAGCGTGACCGGCTGCTGCTCTTCGGAGCGGCGGAGCTGGCCCGGGCACGCCGGGCCCGTGGGCTGAGGCTCAACGTCCCCGAGGCCACGGCGCTGATCGCCGACACGGTCTGCGAGGCCGCCCGGGACGGCGCGCGGCTCGCCGAGGCGATCGAGCGGGCCCGCTCGGTCCTCGGCCCCGACGACGTGCTGCCGGGCGTCGCCGACGTCGTCACCGAGGTGCACGTCGAGGCCGTCTTCGACGACGGTTCCCGGCTCGCCGTGGTCACCTCCCCCCTCGGGGACGGCCTGGGCGGGCGGGCACCGGGCGCACTGCTGCCCGGACCGATGCACGCCGACCCCGACCCGGTACTCACCCTGGCGGTCACCAACACCGCCGCCGTGCCGGTCTCCGTCACCTCGCACTTCCACTTCTTCGAAGCCAATCCGCGCCTCGACTTCGCCCGCGACCGCGCCTACGGCATGCGGCTCGCCGTCCCCGCCGGGTCCTCGGTCCGCTTCGGGCCCGGCGAGACGCACGAGGTCGGGCTCGTGCCGATCGGCGGAGACCGGGTCGCGATCGGCTTCGCCGGTCTCGTCGACGGGCCGCTGGACGCGCCCGGCGCCCGGCAGGAGGCCCTGCGCCGGGCCGCTGCCTGCGGATATCTCGGAGCCGGCACCGGTTCCGCCGGGACCTCCGGCGCCGGGGCGTCCGGCACGACGGAAGGAGGCGGGCGATGAGCCGCTCGAAGGGACGGGAGATCGGCGAGACGGTCCGCATGGACCCCCACGCCTACGCCGCCACCCACGGCCCCCGGGCCGGGGACCGGATCCGCCTGGGCGACAGTGGCCTGACGATCGAGGTCGAGAGCGACGCGCAGCGCCACGGCGACGAGTTCCTCGCCGGATTCGGCAAGACCGCGCGCGACGGACTGCACCTGAAGGCCGCCGCCGTCCGCGACACCTGCGACGTGGTCATCAGCAACGTCGTGGTCATCGACGCCGTGCAGGGCATCCGCAAGGTGTCCATCGGCATCCGCGAGGGCCGGATCCGCGCGATCGGCCGGGCCGGCAACCCCGACACCCTCGACGGAGTGGACGTCGTCGTCGGCACGGGAACCTCCATCGTCTCCGGTGAGGGGCTCATCGCCACCGCCGGGGCCGTCGACACCCATGTGCACCTGCTGTCGCCGCGCATCATGGAGGCCTCCCTCGCCTCCGGCGTCACCACCGTCATCGGGCAGGAGTTCGGCCCGGTCTGGGGCGTCGGCGTCAACTCGCCCTGGGCGCTGAGGCACGCGTTCGGCGCGTTCGACGCCTGGCCCGTCAACATCGGCTTCCTGGGGCGGGGTTCGTCCTCGCACAGCGCCCCCCTGGTCGAGGCGCTCGCCGAGGGCGGCGCCAGTGGCTTCAAGGTCCACGAGGACATGGGCGCGCACACCCGGGCGCTGGACACCGCGCTGCGCGTCGCCGAGGAGCACGACGTCCAGGTCGCCCTGCACAGCGACGGTCTGAACGAGTGCCTGTCGGTCGAGGACACCCTCAGGGTCCTGGACGGCCGCACCATCCACGCCTTCCACATCGAGGGCTGCGGCGGCGGGCACGTGCCCAACGTCCTGAAGATGGCCGGCGTGCCCCACGTCATCGGCTCCTCGACCAACCCCACCCTGCCCTTCGGCCGGGACGCCGTCGCCGAGCACTACGGCATGATCGTCTCCGTCCACGACCTGAAGACCGACCTGCCCGGCGACGCCGCCATGGCCCGCGACCGGATCCGCGCCGGGACCATGGGGGCCGAGGACGTGCTGCACGACCTGGGCGCCATCGGCATCACGTCGTCGGACGCGCAGGGCATGGGCCGGGCCGGCGAGACGGTCCGCCGCACCTTCGCCATGGCCGGCAAGATGAAGGCCGAGCTGGGCGCCACCGGCGACCACGACAACGAGCGCGTCCTGCGCTACCTGGCCAAGCTGACGATCAACCCGGCCATCGCGCACGGCCTGGCCCACGAGGTCGGTTCGATCGAAACCGGCAAACTCGCCGACATCGTGCTGTGGCGCCCGGAGTACCTCGGCGCCAAGCCGCAGCTCGTCCTCAAGGCGGGATTCCCGGCGTACGGCGTCGTCGGCGACCCCAACGCCGCCACCGACACCTGCGAACCCCTCGTCCTCGGCCCGCAGTTCGGGGCGCACGGCGCCACCCCCGCCGACCTCTCCGTCGCCTTCGTGGCCCGGGCCGCGCTCGACCAGGGCCACGACACCATGCCCACCCGGCGCCGCCGCGTCGCCGTCCGGGGCACCCGCGGCATCGGCCCGGCCGACCTGCGCCTGAACTCCCGCACCGGAGCGGTCGACGTCGACCAGCGCACGGGCCTGGTGACGCTGGACGGAGAGCCGCTGCGCTCCGCGCCCGCCGACTCCGTCTCCCTCAACCGCCTGTACTTCCTCTGACCCGCCAAAGGACCAGCTGCATGAGCACCCCTGCCGCCGACGGTTTCCACATGCCCGCCGAATGGACCCCTCACGAGCGCACCTGGATGGCGTGGCCCGGCCCCAACCCGACCTTCGACGACCCCGAGGCCCTGGCCGCGTCCCGGGCCGCCTGGGCGTCCGTCGCCCGCGCCGTCCGCCGCTTCGAACCGGTGACCGTGGTGTGCGGGCAGGGCGGGTCGGCGCAGGCCGCCGAACTCCTCGGGCCCGGCGTCGACCTGGTCGAGCGCGAGCTGGACGACGCCTGGATGCGGGACGTCGGCCCGACCTTCCTCACCAGCGCCCGCGGCGAACTGGCCGCCGTCGACTGGACGTTCAACGGCTGGGGCGCCCAGGACTGGGCCCGCTGGGAGCACGACGCGAAGATCGCCGCGTACGTCGCGGACCTCGCCGGCGCGAAGACGTACGCCTCGAAGCTGGTGAACGAGGGCGGCGCGATCCACGTCGACGGCGAGGGCACCGTCCTGCTGACGGAGACGGTCCAGCTCGGCCCCGAGCGCAACCCGCACTGGACCCGCGCACAGGTCGAGGCCGAGATCCACGCCCACCTCGGCACCCGCAAGGCCGTCTGGCTGCCCCGCGGCCTCACCGGGGACTACCCGCCCCACGGCTTCGGCACCCTCGGGCACGTCGACATCGTCGCCGCCTTCGCCCGGCCCGGCGTGGTCCTCGCCCACCACCAGCCGGACCCGGCCCACCCCGACCACGAGGTGACCCGCGAGGCCATCGGCATCCTGCGCTCCCAGACGGACGCCCGGGGCCGGAGACTGGAGGTCGTCGAGGTCCCCGCGCCCGCCGTCCTGGAGGCCGACGGCCACTGGGCCGACTACTCCTACATCAACCACTACCTCTGCAACGGCGGCGTGGTCCTGTGCGCCTTCGACGACCCGCGCGACGAGATCGCCGCCGGTATCTTCCGCCGCCTGTTCCCGGAGCGGACGGTGACCCTGGTCGACGCCCGGACGGTGTTCGCGGGCGGGGGCGGTATCCACTGCATCACCCAGCAGCAGCCGAAGGCCCCGCTCGGGTAGAACGTACGGGTGAACGTACTGCTGCACCGCCGGGTCCGCGGTCACCGGCCCACCCGACCCCCGCGCCGTCCGCCAGCGCTCCGGGAGCGTCCCGGCGGCGGCGGGCTCCCGGGCGCGGGCCGTGCCCTGCCCGGCCCGGCGTCCGGCGCGGGCCGGGGGGTGCGCGCATGAGCGCCCCCGCACCGCGCCGCCGCACCCCCGCCCCGCCCCGCGAGGAGGTCCTCGCCGCGGCCATGGACATGATCGCGGAGCGGGGGCTGGAGAAACTCACCATGGCCGCGCTCGGCCGTGAGGTCCAGATGAGCAGCGGGCACCTGCTGTACTACTTCCACTCCAAGGACGAGCTGCTGCTGCAGACCCTGGAGTGGAGCGAGGGCAGGCTCGGCGCCGAACGCGGCAGGCTGCTGACCCGGCCCGGAACGGCCCGCGAGCGGCTCGACGCCTTCGTGGACCTGTACGTCCCCGACGGCCACCGCGACCCGCACTGGACGCTGTGGCTGGAGGTCTGGAACCGTTCGCAGAACGCCGACGAGGCCGCCCGCGACCGGCAGGCCGCCATCGAGGGCGCCTGGCACCGCGACCTCGTCGCCCTGCTCGCGGAAGGGGTGTCGCGGGGGGAGTTCCGCCGGGTCGACCCGGATCGTTTCGCCACCCGGCTGCGGGCGCTGCTCGACGGCTTCTCCATCCATGTGGCGATCGGGCTGCGGGGGACGGACCGGGCGCAGATCCTCGGTCATGTGGGGGAGTTCCTGGAGCAGACGCTCCTGTCCGGCACCTGAGCGGCCCGGGCACGCCCACGTCCCGGCCGGCGAGGGGCGGTGGCCCGCCGGATCGCCGAGGGCCGCCGGTGACCAGCACTCTGTTCGCATCCTGAGACGGGCGGTGAGCACGCGGGCGGATTGTGCCAGACTGCCCCCGTGCTCTCGTTCGCCACGATTATTGGCAGCAGGCGCGCCGGTCCGCAGTGACCGTCACGTACGACCAGGTACGGGCGGCCACCGTCGTCCTCGACCCGCGCGCAGACCTCTCGCACCCGCGAGAGGTTTTTCTGTTTCCTGGCCCACCTTCAGCCGGGAGGGACGTGCGAGGGGCCATGAGGGGACGGTGGAGCCGGTTGTTCCGGTATGACCGAAGATTCACAACAGGAGCCTTGAGACCATGACCGAGACGGCACACAACGAGCTCGACGACTCGTTCCACGTCTTCGACACCACGCTGCGCGACGGCGCACAGCGGGAGGGCATCAACCTCACCGTCGCCGACAAGCTCGCGATCGCACGGCACCTGGACGACTTCGGCGTGGGCTTCATCGAGGGTGGCTGGCCCGGCGCCAACCCGCGGGACACCGAGTTCTTCGCCCGCGCCCGGCAGGAGATCGACTTCCGTCACGCGCAGTTGGTCGCCTTCGGGGCCACCCGCCGGGCCGGCGCCACCGCGGAGGAGGATCCACAGGTCAGGGCACTGCTGGAGTCCGGCGCCCCGGTCATCACCCTGGTCGCCAAGTCCCACGACCGGCATGTGGAGCTGGCGCTGCGGACCACCCTGGACGAGAACCTGGCGATGATCAGGGACACGGTCGCCCATCTGCGCTCGCAGGGGCGCCGGGTCTTCGTCGACTGCGAGCACTTCTTCGACGGCTACCGGGCCGATCCCGAGTACGCCAAGGCCGTGGTACGGACCGCCGCGGAGGCGGGCGCGGACGTGGTGATCCTGTGCGACACCAACGGCGGCATGCTGCCCGCCCAGATCCACGCGGTCGTCTCCACGGTGCTGGCCGACACCGGCGCCCGGCTCGGCATCCACGCCCAGGACGACACCGGATGCGCGGTGGCCAACACGCTCGCCGCGGTGGACGCCGGCGCGACGCACGTGCAGTGCACCGCGAACGGGTACGGCGAGCGGGTCGGCAACGCCAACCTGTTCCCGGTCGTCGCCGCACTGGAGCTGAAGTACGGCAAGCAGGTGCTCCCCGAAGGCCGGCTGCGCGAGATGACCCGGATCTCACACGCCATCGCCGAGGTGGTGAACCTGACGCCCTCCACGCACCAGCCGTACGTCGGCGTCTCCGCCTTCGCCCACAAGGCCGGGCTGCACGCCTCCGCCATCAAGGTCGACCCGGACCTGTACCAGCACATCGACCCGGAGCAGGTCGGCAACACCATGCGGATGCTCGTGTCCGACATGGCCGGCCGGGCGTCGGTGGAGCTGAAGGGCAAGGAGCTGGGGGTCGACCTCGGCGGCGACCGCGAGCTGGTGGGCCGGGTCGTGGAGCGGGTGAAGGAGCGCGAGCTCAAGGGGTACACCTACGAGGCGGCCGACGCCTCGTTCGAGCTGCTGCTGCGGGCGGAGGTGCACGGCGGGAAGCCGCTGCGGTACTTCGAGGTCGAGTCCTGGCGGGCCATCGTCGAGGACCGGCCCGACGGCACCCACGCCAACGAGGCCACGGTCAAGCTGTGGGCCAAGGGCGAGCGCATCGTCGCCACCGCGGAGGGCAACGGCCCGGTCCACGCCCTCGACCGCGCCCTGCGGGTGGGTCTGGAGAAGATCTACCCCCCGCTCGCCTCGTTCGAGCTGGTCGACTACAAGGTCCGCATCCTGGAGGGCAAGCACGGTACCCAGTCCACGACCCGGGTCCTGATCTCCACGACGGACGGCTCCGGCGAGTGGTCCACGGTCGGTGTCGCCGACAACGTCATCGCCGCCTCCTGGCAGGCACTGGAGGACGCCTACGCCTACGGCCTGCTGCGGGCGGGCGTGGAGCCCGCGCACTGACCCTTCCGAGGGCGTGCCGCGTCCGGCCGCCGGCCGGACGCGGCACCGCCGCGGCAGCTCGCACCGGTCCGCTCGCCGCTTCGGGGCACCGCCGCGTCACAGGGCCGAGGTGCGCGGCCTCGTTGCCGGGTCGGTGCCCTGGTCGCGTCCCGTCGTGCGGTCCATCCGCAGCACTCCCGCGGGACCCGGCCGCTGGCCGGCGCTGGGCGTGGTGGAGCGGGTCAGCTCCTCGATCCCGTCGGCCAGGTAGCCCATCCACGCCCTGCTCTCCTCCTCCAGGATCCGCTGGCCGTCGGTGCGCAGCCGCTCGATGACGCCCAGCAGCGCCGCCTGCTCCTTGTCACTGGGGGAGTCGGTGATCCTCAGATAGGTCTGGGCCCATTCGGCCTGGGCCCTCTTGAGGATCTGCTGGAGCGCCAGCTCGCTGCGGATGTAGCGGGTCCAGGACGCGGAGAACCCGAAGATACGGTCGAAGAGGACGCAGCCCGCGCCGCCCGCCAGGAAGACGAAGCCCCACTCGGGCTGCACGGCCGCCGGGACGGCGGCGTGCACCAGCGGGGTGATGGTCCCGGCGATGCCGAGCAGCGCGGCGAGGGCTCGCAGCGTCCGCGACCACACAGCCGGTCGCCGGCGCTGCTCCAGGTACCAGCCGATCGCCCCGATCACCTCGTTCTCGGCGTGCCGGAACAGCTCCAGCAGCAGGTCGGCCCGTGTGCGCGACCGGTCCAGCTCGGCCAGCTCGTTCACCGTCATGTCGCCGGCTCTGCGCCTGACGAACGTCCCCATCCCCGCCCCCTTCGCTGCGGCCGGTCGGCCGGTCGGCCCACGGCAGTAAGGGCATCGTAGGGGCCGGGCGCGGGGTGGGTCCGCCGGGGTGACACGGCCGGTGCGACGTCTCGACGGACCTGCGGGACACCGTTTCGCTCACGGTATGAGCCAAGCCATGAGTGAAGAGCGGGAGCCAGGGGAGGGCCCATGCCGGGAACGGCCCTGGACGACACGATGACGGCCGCGGTGGCCGAGCCGTTCGCCGCCGCCGGTCACCTTCTGTCGACCGGTCGCTACGGAGAGGCGGCGGCGGAGCCGGTCGCGGCCCATCGTGCGGCGCGAACCGGCACAATTCCCACCCGCATCACTGACCAGTCCCGGAAGGCTTCGGGTAACGTCGGTATATGAAGTCCGTCACACGGACCCGAAGCCTCCCGGGACTCCTGCTGGCCCTCGCCCTCGTCGGGCTGGCCGTTCTGGCCGGCCTTCCGCACGCCACGGCGGACTCGGGCGCGCAGCGCGGTGCCCCGCGCGCCGTGGCCGCCGACGCGAATCTGTCGACCGTCGCCGCGGCCCTGCGCCAGAGCCCCGTCTACGTCGACCCGGCCGCCTCCGACCAGCTGTCGGCCGCAGACGCCGACGCCCTGGCCCAGAAGATCAAGGACGCGGACAAGCCGCTGTTCGTGGCGGTGCTGCCGGCGGACCAACCCACCGAGAACCTGTTCACCGACCTGCGCACCGCGACCGGCATCACCGGCCTGTACGCCGTCCGCCTCGGCGACCGCTTCGACGCCCGTGCCGACTCCGCGGTCCTGCCGCCCACCGCCGTCCAGAACCTGGTCACGAGCGTCCGGGGCGACAGCGGCGCCGCGACCCAGCTCAACGACTTCACCGACCGCGCCCTGGTCAACATGGGCGGCGCGGCGCCCGCCGGCTGGGGCTCCTCCGGCAGCGGCAGCGGGGCCTCCCCCGCCGCGCTGGTCACCGCCGGCGCCGTGGTCCTCGCGGGTGGCGCGGGCGCGTACGTCCTGGTCCGCCGCAGTCGGCGCCGTCGCGTCGAGGAGCAGCGGGCCGCACTGGAGAAGCTGCGGGTCGTCGTGGACGAGGACATCACCGCCTTCGGCGAGGAGCTCGACCGTCTGGACTTCCACCCCGCGGAGGCGGGCGCCGACGACGCGATGCGCGCGGACTACGAACGTTCCCTGGACGCCTACGAGAAGGCCAAGTCGCTGATGGCCGCCGCCACCCGGCCGGAGGACGTCCGCGGGGTCACCGAGACGCTGGAGGACGGCCGCTTCTCGCTCGCGCAGCTGGCCGCCCGCCGCGAGGGCGGCCCCCTGCCCGAACGCCGCCCGCCCTGCTTCTTCGACCCGCGCCACGGCCCCTCGGTCGCCGACGCCGAGTGGACCCCGCCCGCCGGTTCCCCGCGCGAGGTGCCGGTGTGCGCCGCCGACCAGGTCCGCCTCGCCGAGGGCCACGATCCGATGGTCCGCGAGGTCGACACCGACCAGGGCCGCCGTCCCTACTGGGAGGCGGGCCCCGCCTACGGCCCCTGGGCCGGCGGCTACTTCGGCGGCGGCATCCTTCCGGGCCTGCTCATCGGCACGATGCTCGGCAACATGATGGCCGCCCCCGCCTACGGCGCCGCCTACGGCGGCGGCTACGGCGACTTCGGAGGCGGCTACCAGGGCGGAGACGTCTCGGGAGCCGACTTCGACCCCGGGGACTTCGGCAGCTTCGGCGGCGGCTTCGACGGGGGCGGCGGTTTCGGCGGCGGGGGAGGAGACTTCGGCGGCGGCTTCTGAGACGGCGCGCCCCGGGGTGGGAGCCGTCCCCCGTCCGCCCGCCTGCGTCGCCTCCGGGGTCGGTGCACGACGCCGTCCCTGACCCGACCACCTGCCACGAACCGGCCCCGGTGGGCTGCTTCTTGCCCGAGTGCGTGCGGGAGGAGCGGGCGGGTCCCTCCGTCCCCGCCGGGCCCGCTCGTCCCCCGGGCACCTCGTCTCACGCCGTGCGGATCGCCGAGACGTCGAAGTGGAGCTTGATCTTGTCGGAGATCAGGACGCCACCCGTCTCCAGCGCCGCGTTCCAGGTCAGGCCCCATTCGGAGCGGAGGATCTCCGCCTTGCCCTCGAAGCCGACGCGCTCGTTGCCGTAGGGGTCCTTGGCGGAGCCGTTGAACTCGAGGTCGACGGTGAGCGGCCGGGTGGTGCCGAGGATCGTCAGGTCGCCGGTGATGCGGTACTCGGTGCCGCCCAGGGCCTCCGCGCCGGTGGAGCGGAAGGTCATGGTCGGGAACTCCTCCGCGGTGAAGAAGTCCGCGCTCTTCAGGTGGCCGTCGCGGTCGGTGTTGCCCGTGTCGATGCTGTCCATCACGACGTCGAGGGAGGCGGTGGACCGGGACGGGTCGGTGCCGTCCAGATGCAGGCTCCCGGTGAAGTCGCCGAACTTGCCCTTGACGTTCGTCACCATCGCGTGGCGGGCGACGAAGCCGAGGGTGGAGTGGGACGTGTCGATCGTGTAGTCGCCGGTGAGGGCGGCCAGTTCGGCGCTGACGGCGGCCGGCGCGGTCGCGACGGCGGTGGTCTCGGTGGTCCTGCGGCCGAAGATGCCCATGACGTGCTCCTTGGGGGACGGAGGAAGGTCGTACCGAAGTCGGCGACCTTCTGTTGAATCTTCAATTAGCCAACGCCGTCGACCGTAGCCCTATTCCGTTCAAGGTTCAACTTCTCTGGCTGTGTTTCGGGGGTTGCCACTCTTCCCGCTAGTCTCTTCGGCGGCCCCCCGTGTCACTCGAGTGGTGGCATCCCGCGCGCCGGATGTGCGGCACATCGCACCCCCCTGGTTTGTCGGAGCCCTACAACGCCGAGACCCCCTGAGCAGTCGGAATGCCTGCACTCGGCGAAGGTTCTGTTCAGGGGTACCAGGAAAACGCGCCCGAGACTGTACGGAGTCGACGGCTCGCATTCCCGGGCGGGCTTCGTAAGGTCGCTACATGACCGTTTTGGAAGAGACGACGGGTGAGCCGATCGGCGAGCCGACGGATGCGCGTGGACGGGTCGCGGAGCTTCACGAGATCCGTACCCAGGCGCTGGCCGGCCCGAGCGAGAAGGCGACCCAGGCGCAGCACGCCAAGGGCAAGCTCACCGCCCGGGAGCGGATCGAGCTGCTTCTGGACCCGGAGTCCTTCCGGGAGGTCGAACAGCTGCGTCGGCACCGGGCGTCCGGTTTCGGTCTGGAGGCGAAGAAGCCGTACACCGACGGTGTGATCACCGGCTGGGGGACCGTCGAAGGCCGCACGGTCTTCGTCTACGCCCATGACTTCCGCATCTTCGGCGGCGCCCTCGGTGAGGCCCATGCCACCAAGATCCACAAGATCATGGACATGGCCATCGCGGCCGGTGCGCCGCTGGTGTCGCTCAACGACGGTGCCGGTGCCCGGATCCAGGAGGGCGTCTCCGCGCTCGCCGGATACGGCGGCATCTTCCAGCGCAACACCAAGGCCTCCGGGGTCATCCCGCAGATCAGTGTGATGCTCGGCCCCTGCGCCGGCGGCGCCGCCTACAGCCCGGCCCTGACGGACTTCGTCTTCATGGTCCGCGACACCTCGCAGATGTTCATCACGGGGCCGGACGTCGTCAAGGCCGTGACCGGCGAGGAGATCACCCAGAACGGGCTCGGCGGCGCCGACGTCCACGCGGAGACCTCCGGCGTATGCCACTTCGCCTACGACGACGAGGAGACCTGCATCGCCGAGGTGCGCTACCTCCTCTCCCTCCTCCCGCAGAACAACCGGGAGAACCCACCGCAGGCGGAGACCTCCGACCCCGCCGACCGCCGCTCCGACGTCCTGCTCGACCTGGTCCCGGCGGACGGCAACCGGCCGTACGACATGGCCAAGGTCATCGAGGAGATCGTCGACGACGGCGAGTACCTGGAGGTCCACGAGCGCTGGGCGCGCAACATCATCTGCGCGCTGGCCCGGCTGGACGGCCAGGCCGTCGGCATCGTCGCCAACCAGCCGCAGACGCTGGCCGGCGTGCTCGACATCGAGGCGAGCGAGAAGGCCGCGCGCTTCGTCCAGATGTGCGACGCCTTCAACATCCCCATCGTCACGTTCCTCGACGTCCCGGGCTTCCTCCCGGGCGTCGACCAGGAGCACGGCGGCATCATCCGGCACGGCGCCAAGCTGCTCTACGCCTACTGCAACGCCACCGTGCCGCGGATCTCGCTGATCCTGCGCAAGGCGTACGGCGGTGCCTACATCGTCATGGACAGCCAGTCCATCGGTGCCGACCTCACCTACGCCTGGCCGACCAACGAGATCGCCGTGATGGGCGCCGACGGCGCCGCCAACGTCATCTTCCGCCGCCAGATCGCCGACGCCGAGGACCCCGAGGCCATGCGGCAGAAGATGGTCAAGGAGTACAAGGCGGAACTGATGCACCCCTACTACGCCGCCGAGCGCGGACTGGTCGACGACGTGATCGACCCGGCCGAGACCCGTGAGGTGCTCATCCGCTCGCTGGCGATGCTCCAGACGAAGCACGCCGACCTGCCCTCGCGCAAGCACGGCAACCCCCCGCAGTAACCCAGCGGACTCTTCGCGGTACCCCCGCGGAAACCTCTCTTCCGGAGACTGACACCCATGAACACTCCCGACATCCGCGTCGAGAAGGGCCACGCCGAGCCCGAGGAGGTCGCCGCCATCACGGCGATCCTGCTCGCCCGCGCCGCCGCCCGGCCCGCCGACACGACTCCCTCCCACCGTGGCCGCCCGCGCGCCGGGTGGCGCCGCCTGGAGCGCGAGTCCGGCTTCCGCGCCCCGCACAGCTGGCGCTGAACCGGCCCCGCAGCCGCCGGAGCGGCCGGCACCGGGCGCCGCGGCGGCCGAGCGCCGTACCGCAACGCCGAAGGGCCCCTCTCACAGGAGAGGGGCCCTTCGGCGTTGCGGGGAACGGCCACCGGGACGGGCGGACGGTGTACCGCGGGGAGAGAACCCGGACGGGCCGCGCCGGGGCGGTGGCGGGCACGCATGAGGGGCCCCTCCCGTGTGGAGAGGCCCCTTCGTCCGGACGCGGCTACCGCAGGCGTGCCATCAGGGCGTGCTCGACCAGTGTGATCAGCGCGGACTTGGCGTCGGCGCGGTGGCGTGCGTCGGTGGTGATGATGGGGGTGTCGGGGCCGATCTGGAGTGCCTCGCGTACTTCGTCGGGTTGGTAGGGCTGGTGTCCGTCGAAGCCGTTGAGGGCGATGACGAAGGGCAGTCCGCTGTTCTCGAAGTAGTCGACGGCCGGGAAGCAGTCGGCCAGCCGGCGGGTGTCCACGAGGACGATCGCGCCGATGGCGCCGCGCACGAGGTCGTCCCACATGAACCAGAAGCGGTCCTGTCCGGGGGTGCCGAACAGGTAGAGGATCAGGTCCTGGTCCAGGGTGATGCGGCCGAAGTCCATGGCCACCGTGGTGGTGGTCTTGTCCCCGGTGTGGGTCAGGTCGTCGATGCCCGCACTCGCGGACGTCATGACGGCCTCTGTGCGCAGCGGGTTGATCTCCGAGACGGCGCCGACGAACGTGGTCTTGCCCACGCCGAAGCCGCCCGCCACCACGATCTTCGCGGAGGTGGTGGAGCGGGAAGGACCGCCGCTAGAGCTTGCGAAGTCCACTGAGCACCCTTTCGAGCAGTGTCACGTCTGGCTGGCCGCCGGCGCTCTCGTCGCCGCCGGGCTGATGGATGGCGACCAGGCCCGCCTCCGCCAAGTCGGCGACGAGGATCCTGGCCACGCCGAGAGGGATCGTCAGCAGGGCCGAGATCTCGGCCACCGACTTGATCTCGCGGCACAGGTTGCAGATCCGCTGATGCTCGGGCAGCTGCCCCTGCATCTGGTGCGGAGCCGCGGTGGTGTGCACCAGCGCCTCGATGGCGAGCTGGTACCGCGGTCGGGTCCGTCCGCCGGTCATGGCGTACGGACGCACCAACGGGTTGTTGGACGCCCCGGCGGGCGCCGGCTCGGGGGCGCGGCGGTACGGCTGCCCGGGCTGGATGCGCGGCGCCGGCGGCTGGTCGTACGGCGACGGGCCGGGACCCTGGGGCGCGTACGGCTGCCGGTGGCTGGGTGCGGAGGGAGGGAAGTTGTACCGGTTCGCCGAACCGTCGCCCGGTGCCTGTGCGGGACCGTACGACCAATTGCCCGATTGTGAACCGCCTGGGGGTGTTGCCACTTCTGTTCTCCTCCTCCGACTGTGCCTGGCATCCAACGTTGTGGAAGCCGCGTCCCGAAACCTTACGGCCCCGGGACGCCAAACCGCACCGTCCGACCTTTAGTTGAGAAGGCTCCCCTGGAGTTCCGCCCGGAGATCCGGGGTCAGGACCGTGCCGGCCCGGTCCACCAGAAGGGCCATCTCGTACCCAATGAGACCGATGTCCGCCTCCGGGTGTGCGAGGACCGCGAGCGACGAACCGTCGGAGATGGACATGATGAAGAGGAATCCCCGCTCCATCTCCACAACCGTCTGGTTCACGCTGCCGCCCTCGAAGATCCGAGAGGCACCGGCGGTCAGTGAGGTCAGACCGGATGCGACGGCCGCCAGTTGGTCGGCGCGGTCGCGCGGAAAGCCTTCGGACATCGCCAGAAGGAGTCCGTCGGCGGAGACCACCACCGTGTGGGACACCCCCGGGGTGTTGTCCACGAAGTTGGTGATCAACCAGTTCAGGTTCTGTGCCGCCTGGCTCATCGGGCTCACACTAACGCTCCTGGTCGTAGGTGCTGTCAGGACCGAAGCCCTGGCCGTTCGTTTCACTGCCTGCGCTGCGTCCGCGCTGGACGCCCCGACGCAGGTTGCTCAGCCTGCCCCGGACGTCTTCCGGGGCGCGGGAGACCTGTGGGCCTCCCTGGGGGGTGGATGTGGCGGAACCCTCGACCAGGTTGGCCTTGGGCACCCGCCGCGGCAGGCCCGAGGCGGTTACCCCGCCTGCCTTGGGCTTCCGAAGCTGCGAGGCCTGCTGCCAGCGATCGTCGTTCGCCGACCGCCAGCCGCCGTTGTCGCCGCCGTCGTCCGGAACGGAACCCGGCGTCTCCGCCTGCACGTGCCCGGAGGCGCCGTTCGTACCGCCCGCGAAGGATCCGCGGCGGGGAAGCCCGGCGTCCGTCAGGTCGTGGCCGGCGGAAGCAGCCGCTCCAGGACGGTCGAAGCCTACGCTGTCCCGCTCACCTGCGTCAGCGGCCTGCGCAGATTCCGCTTCCGGAGCGTACTCGTCCGGGTAGCCGTTCCGGTAGCCGTTGTTCTGCGGCCAGTCGTCCTGGTAGGACTGCCTGTCCAGGCCGGGGTAGCCCTCCGCCGCAGCACCGTGCGACGACGCGGACTCCTCCTGGGTCGGCTCCGCATATGACGGCTCCGGGTAGCCACCGGACGAGAAACCGTCGTTCTGCGGCAGACCGCCGTTCTGGCCGAAGTACGGGTCGTCGTACGCCGGCTGCTGCGGCTCGCCGTAGTCCGCCTGGTGCTGCTGTTCCTCGTACGCCGTCTGCCCGTCGTACGACGCGTGTTCCTGCTCGCCGTAGTTGTTCTGCTGCCCCGGGTCGAAGCCGTCGGCGTACGAAGGCGCCTGGGCCTGGGACGCGTGCTGGTCCGGCTGCGGATGGGTCTGGGCCTCCAGCGCCGCCCGGCGCTCCTCGCGCATCAGGGAGCGGCCCACCGGGTCGAGATCCCGGATGTCGTCGGGGACCTCCGCGTAGCGGCTGTCGTCGAAGCCGAGTTCGGCCGCGGTGCGCATGGGCTGGGGCTGGTTGAAGTCCTCGCCCTGGAAGTGCTGCTGCGGGATCATCTGCGAGACCGTGAACTCGTCGCGTTCCAGGGTCGCTTCGCCGCCACCACCGTGCGTGATCGCGTCCGGCAGCATGACCAGCGAGGTCGTTCCGGCCTGCTCGCCGGAGGGGCGCAGCTGGACCCGGATGCCGTGCCGGTCGGACAGCCGGCCGACCACGAACAGGCCCATGCGCTGGGAGATCGCGGCGTCCACGGTCGGCGGGTTGGCCAGCTTGTGGTTGATGTCCGCGAAGTCCTCGGCGGTCAGGCCGATACCCTTGTCGTGGATCTCGACCATGACGCGGCCATCGGGGAGACGGGTCGCGGTGACGCGGACCTTGGTCTGCGGGGACGAGAACGTCGTCGCGTTCTCCAGCAGCTCCGCGAGCAGGTGCACGAGGTCGGTGACCGCGCGGCCGTGGATCTCCGCCTCGGGGATGCCGGACAGCTCGATGCGCTCGTACTGTTCCACCTCGGAGGATGCCGCGCGGAGCACGTCCACCAGCGGGACCGGCTGGTCCCAGCGGCGGCCGGGCTCCTCGCCCGCGAGAATGAGGAGGTTCTCGCCGTTGCGGCGCATGCGGGTGGCCAGGTGGTCCAGCCGGAAGAGGTTCTCCAGCTGGTCCGGGTCGGCCTCGTTGTTCTCCAGGTCGGTGATGAGGGTCAGCTGGCCCTCGATCAGCGACTGGTTGCGGCGCGAGAGGTTGGTGAAGATCGCGTTGATGTTGCCCCGCAGCAGGGCCTGTTCGGCGGCGAGCCGGACGGCCTCGCGGTGGACCTGGTCGAAGGCGCGGGCGACCTCGCCGATCTCGTCGGTGGTGGTGATCGGGATCGGGGCGACCCGGGTGTCGACGCGGCCGGGGTCGGTGCGCGAGAGCTGGTCGACCAGCATCGGCAGGCGCTGCTCGGCGATACCGAAGGCGGCGTTGCGCAGCTGGCGCATCGAGCGGCTCATCTGGCGGGCCACCATGCCGGCCAGGATGAACGCGGCGAGCAGGGCGACCACGACGGCGGCACCGGTGATCAGCGCGTCGCGCTTGGCTCCGTCGGCAACGTCCTGCGCGTCGGACACGGCCTTGTTCACCAGGTCGGTCTCGACCTCGCGGTAGCCGTCGAACTTGGCGGTGGACGCGGCCAGCCAGGACTTCTCGGTCACGCCCTTGGCGGCCAGCTCGTCGGAGGTGAAGCTGCCCGCGGCGATGCCCTGGAGCATGGCGTCCGCGGCCGGCATGGCGGTGTAGGCGCCGCCCTGCGTCGAGGAGCTGTCACCGGCGCCGACGGCGGTGCCGGTGTCACCGACCTTCTTGCGCTGGGCCTCCATGATCTTGTTGAGCCGGTCGACGTCGTCCTGCGTGGCCGCGGAGACGAACTCGTTGACGGCGATGCCCTCCAGGTAGCGGTAGGACACCAGCGAGCTGCTCTGCTGGCGTGTCACCGCCTCCTTCGAGCTGGGCCGCACCAGCATGTGCACGCCGATGGAGCGCTGGAGCGAGACGGCGGCCTTCGCCAGTGAGACGGCGTAGACGGTCCGGCCGTAGGAGGTGACGTTGCCCGTGCCCAGGCCCAGCTCGTTGGCGAACTCCATCAGGGAGTGCTGGACGGTGACGTAGCCCTCTTCGGTCTTCACCGGGTCCATCGTCTTGCCGTAGGCCGCCTGGCGCAGCGCCTCCAGCTTGGACTCGTTGGAGCGGAAGAGCTGCATGCGGCGGTCGAGAGCCGCCGTGTGCGGCACGTTCTGGGCCGCCTGGTCGAACGTGTCCTTGGCCGAGTCGGTGGCCGCCCGCAGCTGCTTGACGGTCTCCGTGGTGCCCTTGCCCTGGAGGAGGTCGGAGGCGGTGAGGTCGCGCTCGTCCAGCAGGGCGTTGCCGTAGTCGTCGGCGGCGCGGACGAGGAGCGCGACGTTCTCGGCGTCCTCGGCCTCCTGCCAGGTGTCGATCGAGCTCTTCACCTGGAAGCCGCCCATGACGAGGCCGACCAGCACGGGTATGAGCAGGATCGCGTTCAGCCGGGTCGGCACCCGCCAGTTGCGTGGGGAGAGATGACCGCCGCTCGGTGCGGGTGCGGCTGCCGGTTCCGAGCCGGACGCAGGGGCGGGCGCCGCTCCGCGCGGCGGCGGGGTGAAGTTGCCCCGCGCCGCCGGCCCGGGACCGTTCTTGCTTCGCCTCACTCGACCAACAACCTCTCGGCGGTCGGCACCAATGTCGTGCCGCAGTGTCTCAGAGCCCGTTCCGTCGCCGACGACCCTGTGGGCGACGACCAGGAGTACGTCGACCGGTAGTACGTCATTGACTATTGGGCAGTTCAGGCATTCCAGCACGTCGACCTGCGCTCTTCCAAACACTGCGCGGAGCGGATCGGGCGTGATGTAAGCCCCAGATAAAACGGTCATAAAGAGCGAGCCCCGCCAAAAGACGGGGCATCCGTGCGCACAGCGGCACCGCACGACCGCGACGCGTGGCGGATCTGCGGGATTCCTCTGCCGAACTGTTATGAACACCGGAGCCGGCCGTGTCAAAAGCCACAGCCGGCTCCGAAAGCTCTACGACAACTACCGTATGAAAACGGCCGATTGCGCTACCGCAGGCGTGCCATCAGGGCGTGCTCGACCAGTGTGATCAGCGCGGACTTGGCGTCGGCGCGGTGGCGTGCGTCGGTGGTGATGATGGGGGTGTCGGGGCCGATCTGGAGTGCCTCGCGTACTTCGTCGGGTTGGTAGGGCTGGTGTCCGTCGAAGCCGTTGAGGGCGATGACGAAGGGCAGTCCGCTGTTCTCGAAGTAGTCGACGGCCGGGAAGCAGTCGGCCAGCCGGCGGGTGTCCACGAGGACGACCGCGCCGATGGCGCCGCGCACGAGGTCGTCCCACATGAACCAGAAGCGGTCCTGTCCGGGGGTGCCGAACAGGTAGAGGATCAGGTCCTGGTCCAGGGTGATGCGGCCGAAGTCCATGGCCACCGTGGTGGTGGTCTTGTCCCCGGTGTGGGTCAGGTCGTCGATGCCCGCACTCGCGGACGTCATGACGGCCTCTGTGCGCAGCGGGTTGATCTCCGAGACGGCGCCGACGAACGTGGTCTTGCCCACGCCGAAGCCGCCCGCCACCACGATCTTCGCGGAGGTGGTGGAGCGCGAAGATTCAGAGCTTGCGAAGTCCACTGAGCACCCTTTCGAGCAGTGTCACGTCCGGAGCGCCGGTCGCCTCGTCGCCACCCGGCTGATGGACCGCGACGAGACCGGCCTCGGCGAGGTCCGCGACCAGGATCCGGGCGACCCCGAGCGGCATGTTCAGCAGGGCCGAGACCTCGGCCACCGACTTGACCTCGCGGCACAGGTGGCAGATCCGCTGGTGCTCGGGCAGCAGCCCCATGAGCGCCGTTGGGTCGGCGGTGGTGCTGATCAGCGCCTCGATGGCGAGCTGGTAGCGCGGCCTGGTCCGGCCGCCGGTCATGGCGTAGGGCCTGACCAGCGGCTGGTCGCCCTCTTCCTCGTACGACTCGGCGTACGGATCATGAGGGACGGTGGGCGGGGTCATGAATCCTCCGGGCGGGACAGCAGGTCGAGCGAGTCGCGGTCGTGCCGTCTGACGAGGCCGGTGGGGGGATCGTGGCGGCCGGACGGTGGTGTGGTGAGACGGGTGGATCCTGAGCCGGTCAGTGAAGCAGACTTCCTTGGAGCTCGGCGCGCAGGTCCGGCGTGAGCACCGCACCCGCACGGTCGACCAGGAGCGCCATCTCGTAGCCGACGAGGCCGATGTCGCACTCCGGATGCGCGAGGACGGCCAGCGAGGAGCCGTCGGAGACGGACATGATGAAGAGGAATCCCCGCTCCATCTCCACGACCGTCTGGTTCACGCTGCCGCCCTCGAAGATCCGAGAGGCACCCGCGGTCAGCGACGTCAGACCGGAGGCGACCGCCGCCAGCTGATCGGCGCGGTCGCGGGGAAAGCCCTCCGACATCGCCAGCAGCAGACCGTCGGCGGACACGACGACGGTGTGGGACACCCCGGGGGTGTTGTCCACGAAATTCGTGATCAACCAGTTGAGATTTTGTGCCGCTTGGCTCATCTGGCTCAACTAACGCTCCTGCTGGTGAGTGGGGCTCGGAAAACTGCCCGTCTGGCCGTTGTTGGCCTGACGGCCCTGTGCGATGCCCCGACGGAGATTGGTCAGCCGGCCGCGTACGTCCTGGGGCGCGCGCGAGACCTGCGGACCGTTCTGCTGCTGTTGCTGCTGGGCCGTGCCGGGAACGAGGTTGGCCCGGGGCACGCGCCGCGGCAGACCGGACGTCGTCACCCCGCCCGAGGCGGGCTGGCGCACCCGCTCCGCCTGCCGGACGAGATCATCGTTGGGCGAGGAGCGCCAACCGGATCCCGCGGGCGGCTGCTGCGGGGCCGCCGGCGTCTGCTGCGAGGCCGGTGCCGGACCGCCCTGCTGCGGCTGGGCGGCTTCGCCGCCGCGGCCACCGCGGAACCAGTTCGTCTCCAGCGTGTCGAACAGCGGGGTACGACCGTCGCCCGGGCCGGCTGCCGGCGGCAGAGCCTCCGGCCCCGGACGCTCGGGCCGCTGCGGCGCGGCCGGCTGCGGGTAGCCGTAGCCGCCGGTCTGCTGGCGGTCGAAGCGGCCGGTGCCCGGCCCGTCCTGGCGGCCGGGCAGGGCGTGCTGACCGGTCGACGACGAGTTCTGGCCCTGGGCGTCGAACTGGCCCGTGCGGCCGTTGCCGTACCCCTGCGGGACGTCGAACTGGCCGGTGGAGCCGTTGCCGTACCCCTGTGAGGCGTCGAACTGGCCGGTGGAGCCGTTGTCGTAGGCCCGGGGCCGCTGGAACTGGCCGGTGGAGCCGTTGTCGTAGGCCTGGGGACGCTGGAACTGGCCGGTGGAGCCGTTGTCGTACCCCTGCGGGGCGTCGAACTGGCCGGTGGAGCTGTTGTCGTAGCCCTGCGGGGCGTCGAACTGGCCGGTGGAGCTGTTGTCGTAGCCCTGGGGGCGCTCGAACTGGCCGGTCGACGCCGGGCCGCTCTGGCCGCCCGCGGAACCGAAGACGTCCGAGCGCACGAACTGGTCGTTGCCGCCGTGGTCGGCGGACGCCGGTGAGTCGAAGTCCGGGCGGCCGTACTCCGAGGCGCCGGCGGCAGTCTGCCGGTCGTCGTTCCGCCCGATCGCCGGGATCTCCGCGGTCGCGCCCGGACCCTGGGGGTTGTCGAGGCGCGGCAGCTGCGAGGTCTGTGCGACGTCCGGCTCCTCGTGGCCGCGGGGGACGTCCAGCGAGGCGCGCGGCACGGACGGCTGCGCGTCGTCGTCACTCCAGCTGGGCGTGCGCTGCTGCGCGTCGCCGCCGGGCAGCTCGGCCCGCGGGCCGCCACGCGGCGGCAGCTGCGGCTGACGGCCGCGGCGGCCCTGGTCGCCCCGGGCAGGGCCCTGGTTGTCGTTGCCGCGCTGCGCGGGTACCGGGCCGCGCACAGCACCGAAGGCGTCCTGCTCCTGGGCCGGAGCACCCCCGCCCTGCATCGGCTGCCCCGCGGCGCCGGTACCGGCACCCTGGAAGCCCTGCGGGGCGCTCGGGGTCTGACCGAAGGCGGCCGGGGCGCCGGACGGAGCCGGACGGCCCTGCTGGGGGTTCTGCGGCGGCTGAGGACCGCGCGTGCCACCCGGCGCGCCGGGACGCCCGCCGTCACGGCCGGGCAGTGCGGCCCGCGGGCCCTGGCCCGCTCCGAGGCCGGCGGCATCGGGTGCACCGGCCCCCAGCGCACCGCCGCTCTGGCTGGCCTGGCGGCGCGCCGCGGCGGCGCCGGCGGCGGCCTGCGCGGCGGCCGGGCCGCCGGAGCCGCCCTGACCGGGCTTGCCCTGCGGCTTCTTGCCGCCCTGGGCGACGTCCACGGGCAGCATGACCAGCGCGGTCGTGCCACCGGAGTCCGACGGACGCAGCTGGATGCGGATGCCGTGGCGCTGCGACAGCCGGCCGACCACGAAGAGACCCATGCGGCGGGAGACGGAGACGTCCACGGTGGGCGGCGAGGCGAGCCGCTCGTTGATCGCCGCGAGGTCCTCGGGGGAGAGGCCGATGCCGGTGTCGTGGATCTCGATCAGCACGCGCCCGTCGGGCAGCGCGTGACCGGTGACCTTGACCTTGGTCTGCGGCGAGGAGAAGGAGGTGGCGTTCTCCAGCAGCTCGGCGAGCAGGTGCACGAGGTCGTTGACGACCCGGCCGGCGACCTCGGTGGCGGGCACGGCGGCCAGCTCGATGCGCTCGTACTGCTCCACCTCGGACGCGGCGGCGCGGAGCACGTCGACCAGCGGGACCGGGCGGGTCCAGCGGCGGCCGGGCTCCTCACCCGCGAGGACGAGGAGGTTCTCACCGTTACGGCGCATGCGTGTCGCGAGGTGGTCGAGCTTGAACAGCGAGGACAGCTGGTCCGGGTCGGCCTCGCGGGACTCCAGCTCGGAGATGAGGGAGAGCTGGCGCTGGATCAGACCCTGGGAGCGGCGCGAGAGGTTGGTGAACATCGCGTTGACGTTGCCCCGCAGCAGGGCCTGCTCGGCGGCGAGGCGGACCGCCTCGCGGTGCACGTCGTCGAAGGCCGCGGCCACCTGGCCGATCTCGTCCCGGGAGTGCACACCGACCGACTCCACGGACGTGTCGACGTCCTGCGGGTCGGACTCGGAGAGCTGCTTGACCAGCTCGGGCAGACGGTCCTGGGCGACCTTGGTCGCGGTCTCCTGCAGGCGGCGCAGCGAGCGGATCATGGAGCGGGCCACGATGAAGGCGCCGACCAGCGAGACACCGAGGACGAGCAGGATGAGCGCACCGGAGATGATCGCCTCGCGCTCGGACGCGGACCGCAGGGCACGCGCCTTCTGCTCCATCTCCTCCAGCAGCGTGTGCTCGATGTTCTTCATCTGCTGGATCTTGGTGGAGCTGTCGTCCACCCAGTCCCGGTAGGAGCGCTTGTCGAGCTTCTTCAGACCGCCGGTGCCGCTGAGCACGCGGGTGGCGTACAGGTCGGTGGCCTCGATGGTCGGGTTGCCCTGGTCGATGGGCTTGAGCAGCTCCTCGGCCTTCTCGGTGCCGTAGATGCTGCGGAAGGTGCTCAGATCCGACTTCTGCCCGTCCAGGGCCGACGAGGCGTAGGCCCGGTCGTTCTCGGAGAGGTCACCGTAGGTGGTGTTGTTCGCGGGCAGTGCGGCGGCGATGACGGCGCGCTGCACGGACGCGTACTCCTTGGCGGAGGAGAACGCCGCCAGGGCGCGGGTGCGCTGGATCATCTCCGGGTTGCTGGTGGCCTCGGCCATGTCCTGCGAGAGGTCCAGCAGGTGGGTGATGAGGCGGTGGTAGGCCTCCACCGTCTGGGTGGAGTTGCCCTGGTCGCCGTAGGCCTCGGAGCGGATCTTGCTCAGGGTGTTCAGGTCGCGGGCGATGCCGATGACGCTGTCGCGGACACCCTGGAGGTTGCCGTCGTTGCTCGCGGTGTCGACCGCCTCGGAGGCGTTGAGGAAGCTCTCCTTGGCCCGGTCCGTGCGGTTGCGGTAGCCGGTGACCGTGTAGTCGGTCGCCTTGCCCTTGTGGGCCAGCGGGCCGGCCGACTGGTCGCGCTCCTCCTGGAGCGCGGCGGCCAGCTCGGTGGCCTGCTTGGTCATCTCCGTCAGCAGCTTCATGTTGTCGAGCTGCTGGATCTCGTCCATGGAGCCGCTGATGCGCAGCGCGCCGAGCGTGGTGGCAGCGACCACGGGCAGCGCGAGCAGCGACACCAGGCGGGTGGAGATGCGCCAGTTGCGCAGGGCTATTCGCGGGCCGGGGCCCGTGGGGGTCTTCGGCGCCTTCGCCGCGGGGGCGGCGGGGGCGGGCGCGGGGGCCGGTGACGGCGCGGGCGCGCCGGGCCTGCCGGAGCGCTCGCCGGCGTCGCCGGACGGGTTCGGGCCCGGGTTCTGGGCGTGCTGGGGCGAGGAGCTGACGGCCATCGGGCCAGTCCCGCCGTGCGGCTCCGGCTCCGCCGAAGCGCTGCCATCCCTCTTGAAACGTCCCTGCACTAGCGTCGCAACCTCTGGACCAGGCGCCCCTCCGGGTGAACGGAGAAGCGGTGTCGGCGTTGTGGGGAGCGTCCTGAACACGCCCCTCGGGTGGTCTGAGTGACCGGCGCTGGCTCCCCCTTCCCGCCGCCACTCGGCGCTGCGTTGCGCCCCAGCGCGCCGGATCCATCCCGCGGCGGTCCGTGGCATTCCAGCACAGTGCAGGATCTCCAACAAGGCTCGTGAGCCAGGCTGTGACCTCCGTGACGACCTGTGACCGATGCGTTACCTGGCGTGGAATATGTTCCTGTGCGAATCGGTTCAATCGGGGCGAGTCGCGGAGGGGTGCCCGGTGTCCCAGTCGCCATGATCAGGAGCGGAATAAGGGCTTCAGGGGAGAAATGTCCGTTTCGCAGAATTCGGCGCGGGGTCTGAATTGACCGGTTTGAGTCTCGACTCGTGAGCAAACTCACACCCGAGTCATGCACGCTCCGCGCCCTGCGTGGGAATCCGCGCGTTTAACCTGACGCTTTACAGAATGCAACGGCCTGGTAACCGCGCGCCTGTGGGATACGTTGATCCGCCTCAGGATTCCTTCCGCGCCCGACACGACGAGGTTCAGTTCCACAGTGAAGACGACGCCGATGTTCCACAAGATCGCCAACCCGCGCCGCACGACGCTGGCCCACCTTGAGGACGCCGGAGAGCTCCAGCGGCCGGAGCGGCCGGAGCACCCCGCCGAACTCCCCGCCCAGACCGCCAACCCCCAGCGCACGGTCCTCGACGAGATCCCCGTCGCCGCCGCCGCGCAGTGACCTCGTACCACGGGATACGCAAGCGGACCGCGATCCACTCAACGCGGCCACCTCGCGCCGTACGAAGGGCGCCCGTCACCGGCGGGCGCCCTTCGGCGTGACCGGATCCCGGACACGGCGCGGGGCGCCGTGTGACGGCGGGCGCACCGGGCCCGCGACGGCGTAGTGCGCGCGATCCACCGCCCACGCCCGCGTTAGCCTGGAGCGTCAGACTCCAGCCAGCTCAGTGACACAGTTAAGGGGCGCCAGGATCCCGTGCGCATCGCCAGGTTCTCCATCGACGGGAACGTCGCCTTCGGCGTGGTCGAAGGCGACAAGCCGGACGAACTCGTCCTCGACATCATCAAGGGCATCCCGTTCGCGGACTTCGAGCTCTCCGGCACGAAGGTGCCGCTGAGCAAGGTCAGGCTCCTGCCGCCGGTGCTGCCCAACAAGGTCGTCGCCTTCGGCCGCAACTACGCCGACCACGCGAGGGAGCTGGGCAACGAGGTGCCCGACGCCCCGTTCGCCTTCTTCAAGCCGTCCACCTCCGTGATCGGCCCCGGCGACGAGATCCGCTACCCCTCGTTCACCGAGGACCTCCAGCACGAGGCCGAGCTGGCCGTCGTCATCGGCCGCATGTGCCGCGAGGTGCCCCGCGACCGCGTCCGCGACGTCGTCCTCGGCTACACCTGCGCCATCGACGTCACCGCCCGCGACGTGCAGCGCCGCGAGAAGCAGTGGGCGCGGGCCAAGGGGTTCGACACCGCCTGCCCGCTGGGTCCCTGGGTGGAGACGGACCTGGACCCCTCGGACCTGACCATCCAGCTCACCGTCAACGGCCTCCAGCGCCAGCTGGGCCGCACGAGCGACATGATCCACTCCGTCGAGGACCTGATCGTCAACATCACCGAGGCCATGACGCTGCTCCCGGGCGATGTCGTCCTCACCGGTACCCCGGCCGGGGTGGGACCCCTCGACGTCGGCGACGAGGTCGCCGTCACCATCCAAGGCATCGGCACTCTCACCAACAAGGTCGTACAGCGTGGCTAGCGCACCCGGCTCCTCCGTCCGCGTCCGTTTCTGTCCGTCGCCCACCGGCAACCCCCACGTGGGACTGGTCCGCACCGCCCTGTTCAACTGGGCGTTCGCGCGGCACCACGGGGGCACCCTGGTCTTCCGCATCGAGGACACCGACGCGGCCCGCGACTCCGAGGAGTCGTACCACCAGCTGCTCGACGCGATGCGCTGGCTGGGCTTCGACTGGGACGAGGGCCCCGAGGTCGGCGGCCCGCACGCGCCGTACCGCCAGTCGCAGCGCATGGACCTCTACAAGGACGTCGCCGCCAAGCTCCTCGACAGCGGTCACGCCTACCACTGCTACTGCTCCCAGGAGGAGCTGGACAGCCGTCGCGAGGCCGCCCGCGCCGCCGGCCGTCCCTCCGGCTACGACGGCCACTGCCGCGGGCTGACCGAGGCGCAGGTCGGGCAGTACCGGGCCGAGGGCCGCGCGCCCATCGTCCGCTTCCGCATGCCCGACGAGACGATCGCCTTCACCGACCTGGTCCGCGGCGAGCTGACGTTCACCCCGGAGAACGTGCCGGACTTCGGCATCGTCCGTGCCAACGGCGCCCCGCTCTACACGCTGGTGAACCCCGTCGACGACGCGCTGATGGAGATCACCCACGTCCTGCGCGGCGAGGACCTGCTCTCCTCCACCCCCCGCCAGATCGCGCTCTACAAGGCGCTGATCGAGCTGGGCGTCGCGAAGGAGACCCCGCGCTTCGGCCACCTGCCCTACGTCATGGGCGAGGGCAACAAGAAGCTGTCCAAGCGCGACCCCCAGGCGTCCCTGAACCTCTATCGGGAGCAGGGCTTCCTGCCCGAGGGCCTGCTGAACTACCTCTCCCTGCTCGGCTGGTCGCTCTCCGCCGACCAGGACATCTTCTCCGTGGAGGAGATGGTCGCCGCCTTCGACATCGCGGACGTGAACCCGAACCCGGCCCGCTTCGACCTGAAGAAGTGCGAGGCGATCAACGGCGACCACATCCGCATGCTGGAGGTGAAGGACTTCGCCGAGCGCTGCCGCCCGTGGCTGAAGGCCCCGTTCGCCCCCTGGGCGCCGGAGGACTTCGACGAGGCCAGGTGGCAGGCCATCGCCCCGCAGGCGCAGACCCGCCTGAAGGTCCTGTCGGAGATCACCAGCAACGTCGACTTCCTGTTCCTGCCAGAACCGGTGTTCGACGAGGCGAGCTGGGCCAAGGCCATGAAGGAGGGCAGCGACGCGCTCCTGCGCACGGCGCGGGAGAGGCTCGACGCCGCCGACTGGACCTCTCCCGACTCCCTCAAGGAGGCCGTCCTGGCCGCCGGCGAAGCCCACGGCCTCAAGCTCGGCAAGGCCCAGGCCCCGGTCCGCGTGGCCGTCACCGGCCGTACGGTCGGCCTGCCGCTGTTCGAGTCCCTGGAGATCCTGGGCAGGGAGAAGTCGCTGGCCCGCATCGACGCGGCGCTGGCCAGGCTGACGGCGTGACGCGCCCGCGTGGCGTGAGAGCGGGCGCCTGAACGGGCGCGTGCCCGAGGGCGGCATCCGGTTCCGGATGCCGCCCTCGGGCTCTTTGCACCCGGCAGCCGGCCGGCCCGCCGCCGGGCCGGAGCGGGCTGCGCCGCCCGCCCCCTGCCCCGGCCGGCGGACCGATCCCGGGACATGTGCACGGACCGCGGGATACCGTCCCGTCATGAGCATCAGCGCCGTGGTCTGGGACGTCGACGACACCCTCTTCGACTACACGAACGCGGATCGCACCGGCATGCGCGCGCATCTGCTCGCGGAAGGGCTGCTCGACCGGTACGGCAGCGCGGAGGACGCTCTCGAACGCTGGCGGGAGGCCACCCACCTGCACTGGGGTCGCTTCTCCGCGGGCGAGGCGACCTTCGAGGAGCAGCGCCGGGACCGCGTGCGGACGTTCCTGGACACCGCGCTGAGCGACACCGAGGCGGACGCGTGGTTCGGGCGGTACGTCGGTCACTACGAGGCGGCCTGGTCCCTCTTCCCGGACGTGCTGCCCGCCCTGGACGCCCTCGCCGCCAGCCACCGGCACGCCGTGCTCTCCAACTCCAGCCTCACCGTACAGGACCGCAAGCTGCGCACGCTGGGTCTGCACGACCGCTTCGAGATCATCCTGTGTGCCGCCGAGCTCGGTGTCTCCAAGCCGGAGGCGGCTGCCTTCCACGCCGCTTGCGACGCCCTGACCCTCGCCCCGCACCAGGTCGCCTACGTCGGTGACCACCCCGAGATCGACGGGCGGGGCGCGGCCGAGGCGGGGTTGCTGTCGGTGTGGATCGACCGTGACGGCCTCCGCACGCTCGGTGAGGGCCCCGGTGCTCCGCGCCGGATCGCCTCCCTCGCCGAACTCCCCGCCCTTCTCGGGGCGGGAACTCGTTTTGGAGCCCCGTCCACCTTCGGGTAATGTTCTTCCTGCGCCGAGGGGAGCAGGCCGAAAGGCCGGAACCCCAGGCGCAAGAGACTAGAACACAAACCCCTCACAGGGTTGTGTTCCAGTGGCCTATGGTGTAATTGGCAGCACGACTGATTCTGGTTCAGTTAGTCTTGGTTCGAGTCCAGGTAGGCCAGCTCGCAGAGCTCATCTGCACCCGCGGATCCCATCCGCGAGCCCCCGTTGTGTAGCGGCCTAGCACGCCGCCCTCTCAAGGCGGTAGCGCCGGTTCGAATCCGGTCGGGGGTACTGATCCCAGGGAGACCCGGGATCGCCAGGGCCCCCGTTGTGTAGCGGCCTAGCACGCCGCCCTCTCAAGGCGGTAGCGCCGGTTCGAATCCGGTCGGGGGTACTGCAGGTGAAGACCTCAGTGGTCTGAACCACCTTGGTCTATGGTGTAATTGGCAGCACGACTGATTCTGGTTCAGTTAGTCTTGGTTCGAGTCCAGGTAGACCAGCTGATCTGCGGAAACGCATGATCTGCGCCCCCGTTGTGTAGCGGCCTAGCACGCCGCCCTCTCAAGGCGGTAGCGCCGGTTCGAATCCGGTCGGGGGTACTGCAGGTGAAGACCTCAGTGGTCTGAACCACCTTGGTCTATGGTGTAATTGGCAGCACGACTGATTCTGGTTCAGTTAGTCTTGGTTCGAGTCCAGGTAGACCAGCTGATCTGCGGAAACGCATGATCTGCGCCCCCGTTGTGTAGCGGCCTAGCACGCCGCCCTCTCAAGGCGGTAGCGCCGGTTCGAATCCGGTCGGGGGTACTG
>NZ_JADWYM010000028.1 GCF_022414535.1 Streptomyces sp. MUM 2J | reverse complement strand
CGGCGCGCCCGGCCGCCCGGCACCGCGGGCCCGTTGTGCGCTGAGGACCCGGAGGCCCCCCTCGGAGCCCTGGAACCGGCCGGGCGGGGGGCTCGGGGGCGGCAGGACCGCCGACGCCGGCGCCCCACCGCCGCGAGGCGGCGAGCAGGAGACCGAGGACCGCTGACGTGAGGAGCGTCGAGGTGACGGGCTGGAGCTGGACGTACGAAGGATACGTGCCCGCCGACGAACGGCTGCGCGAGTCGCTGTGCGCGCTGGGCAACGGCTATTTCGCCACCAGGGGAGCGCTGCCGGAGTGCGCCGCGGACGACGTCCACTACCCGGGTACCTACGTCGCCGGCTGCTACAACCGGCTGACCTCGCCGGTGGCCGGCCGGCAGGTCGAGAACGAGGACATGGTCAACGTCCCCAACTGGCTGCCACTGCGCTTCCGGCCGGCCGGGGGCGCCTGGCTGAGCCCCGACACCACCCCCGTGCTCGACCACCACGTCCGGCTCGTCCTGTGCTCCGGGCTGCTGGACCGACGCACCCGGTTCGACCTCGGCCAGGGCCGCACCCTGATCGTGCACCAGCAGCGCGTGGCACACATGGCCGACCCCCATCTCGCCGTCATGCGAACCGAGTTCACCCCCGAGGGCTGGTCCGGCACCCTGGAGGTGGAGGCGGCCCTGGAGGGCGGCGTCAGCAACGCGGGCGTGTCCCGCTACCGCGACCTGGACGGCCGCCATCTCACCCACGGGCACACCGGCGACGCCGCGCCCGACGTCGTCTGGCTGCGCTGCCGCACCCGCACCTCCGACATCCGCATCGGCATGGCCTCCCGACTCACCGCCGACGTGCCGATCGAGGTCCGGCACGAGGACCCGCGCGCGGTCCAGCTCGTCCGGCTGGAGCTGACGCCGGGCCGAACCGCCGTCGTCGACAAGACGGTCGCCCTGCACACCTCGCGCGATCCGGCGATCAGCGACCCCCTGTACGCGGCCGTGGCCCGCGTCCGGCGCGCCCCCGGCTACGACGACCTGCTGGAGGCGCACCTGACGGCCTGGGACCAGTTGTGGCGGCGCGCCGACCTCGACGTGCCCGGAGAGTCCGGCCGCATCCTGCGGCTGCACCTCTTCCACGTGCTGCAGACCCTCTCCCCGCACACCGCCGACCTCGACGTCGGCGTGCCCGCCCGTGGCCTGCACGGCGAGGCCTACCGCGGACATGTCTTCTGGGACGAGCTGTTCGTGCTGCCCTACCTCAACCTGCACTTCCCCGAGGTCTCCCGTGCCCTGCTGTACTACCGTCACCGGCGCCTGGAGCAGGCCTGCACCACCGCCCGCGACGCCGGCCGCCGGGGCGCCCTGTACCCCTGGCAGAGCGGCAGCGACGGCCGCGAGGAGACCCAGCAGCTGCACCTGAACCCGCGCTCGGGACGCTGGCTGGCCGACCACTCCCGGCTCCAGCACCACGTCGGCTCCGCCATCGCGTACAACGTGTGGCAGTACTGCCAGGCCTCCGACGACGCGGAGTTCCTGCACACCAAGGGCGCCGAGATGCTGCTCCAGATCGCCCGCTTCTGGGCCGACTCGGCCGTCTGGGACGAACAGCTCGGCCGGCACCGCATCAAGGGCGTCGTCGGCCCCGACGAGTACCACGAGGCCTATCCCGGCGCCACCGCACCCGGCCTCGACGACAACGCCTACACCAACGTCACCGCCGCCTGGGTGCTCACCCGCGCCCTGGAACTGCTGGACATCCTGCCCGAACCCCGCCGCCGCGAACTCGTCGAGCGCATCGGGCTGGACGGCGGCGAGCGCGAGCAGTGGGAGGACGTCTCCCGCACCCTGCACGTGCCCTTCCACGAGGGCGTCATCAGCCAGTTCGCCGGGTACGGCGACCTCGCCGAGCTGGACTGGGACGGCTACCGCGAGCGGTACGGAGACATCCGCCGTCTGGACCGGATCCTGGAGGCCGAGGGCGACACGGTCAACCGGTACCAGGCGTCCAAACAGGCCGACGTGCTCATGCTGGGCTACCTCTTCTCCCCGGCGGAGCTCCAAGGCGTCTTCCGCCGACTGGGGCTGCGCCTGGACGACGCCACCTGGCAGCGCACCGTCGACTACTACCTCCACCGCACCAGCCACGGCTCCACCCTCAGCGGTCTCGTCCACGGCTGGGTGCTCGCCCGGGCCCGGCGGGCCGAGGCGTGGAAGTTCTGCCAGGAGGCGCTCCAGGGCGACATCGCCGACATCCAGGGCGGCACCACCGCCGAGGGCATCCACCTCGGTGCCATGGCCGGCACGCTCGACCTCGTGCAGCGCGGCCTGCCCGGCCTGGAGACCCGCGAGGGCGCCCTCTGGCTGGACCCCGTGCCGCTGCCCGAACTGTCGTCGTACGGCTTCTCCCTGCGCTACCAGGGGCACTGGGGCGTCCGCTTGCGTCTGGAGCGGGGTCTGCTGGAGATCGCCGTGCCGTCCTCCGACGCGTCCCCGATCGACGTGCGCCTGCCCGACCGCGCGGTGTCCCTGGAACCGGGCGAGACCGGCAGGCTGCTCCTCCCCGACTGACGGGCCGACCCACCCCCCGCCACCACCCGGGTTGGGGCCGGACGGACCCCGCCGCCAGGACCCGCCGGCCCTACCCGGCGTCGTGCTGCGGGGGCAGGCTGAGCGGTACGGGCAGCCGGAGTCCTCGGACGCGTACCGCGCGCACGCAGGCGGTACGCGGGTCGGGAACACCGGCGCCGTCCGCCGTGCGCGGACGGTCGCTCCGTCCCGCACCGACCGCCACGTACCGCCCCCACCCCGAGGAGGTGCCGTCATGCCGGCCCCAGCACTCGACCGCGAGGCGGTGACGTCGCTGGTGCGCGCCGCCACGGCCGCGCCGTCCCTGCACAATGCCCAGCCCTGGCGGTTCCGCTGGCACTCCGGCACCGGCGCCCTGGACCTGAGGGCCGACCCCGAGCGGACCATGCCGCGCCTGGACCCCGGTCACCGAGCCCTGCACCTCGGCTGCGGAGCGGCTCTGTTCAACCTGCGCGTCGCCGCCGCGGACGCGGGCCGGCCCACGGACGTCCGCCTGCTGCCCGACCCGGCCGACCCCTGGCTGCTCGCCACCGTCGGCCTCTCCGGAACCGGCCGGCCGGACGACGAACTGGCCCGGCTGTACCCGGCGATCTCCCGCCGCCACACCAGCCGCCACCCCTTCGAGGAGAGGCCCGTCCCGCCCGACGTCCAGGAGGCGCTGGGCGAGGCCGCCCGTCAGGAGGGCGCCCAACTCGTCTTCCCCGGGCCGTGGCACACCGAGGCGCTGCTCGACCACGTCCGGGACGCCGAGGACCGCGACAGCCTGGAACCCGAGCGTCTTGCGGACGTCCGCCGGTGGGTCCGCGTGGGCGAACGGGACGGCGGCGCCGCCCTCGACGGGATCCCGGAGTACGCCTTCGGACCGCGCAAGCGCGGCGGTCGCGCCCCGGTGCGCGACTTCGCCGGCCGCGAGACGGTCCCGGGCCGCGCGGCGGCGGTCTTCGAGACCGTGCCGAACCTGGTCCTGCTGGGCACGGAGAACGACCGGTCGGCCGACTGGCTGCGCGCCGGGCAGGCCCTGGAGCGCGTGCTGCTCCGGGCGACCCTCGCCGGGCTGGCCACCGCCCTGACCTCGCACTCCCTGGAGCGCCCCGACCTGCGGGAGCTGGCCCGGGACCCGGAGTCCTCCCTCGGCTTCGTCCAGATGGTCCTCCGCCTCGGCTACGGCGCACCGGGGGCGGTCACTCCACGGCGACCGGTCGAGGACGTCCTGGACATGGGCTGAGGGGGGCGGCCGGGCCGACGGTCACCCCTGGGCAGGACAGGGCCGTACGGGTTGCGCCGGGGCCGTACGGCCCCGTGCTGCCGCGGTGCGTCGCACGGGACCCTGGGCACGCACGGGGCCGCCGTTCACCGACCGCCCCGTGGCCGTCCGCGCCGGTGGCCGTGCGCGGTCGGCCGCTGCGGCCGGCGGTGTCCGGTCAAGGGTCCGAGGAGGGGAGGCACGCCATGCTGGGTCCGGTCGTGGTGGGAGTGGACGGATCACCGTCGAGCCTGGCCGCGGTGGAGGTAGCGGCCCGGGAGGCGGAGCGGCGGGGGGTGGGCCTGCGACTCACCCACGCCATCGGCCGCGGTGCGGGCGGCACACCTCCCGGCGCCGCGCCCTGGGACCCGGACGGGGCCGCGGGACGCGCCCGCATGAACAGCGTGCTGCGCGCCGCCGAGGGCCGGGCCCGCCGCGAGGTGCCCGGGCTGACGATCAGCCGGGACGTGCTGGTGGGAGAACCCGCGGCCGTACTGGAATGCGCCGGACGGGACGCCGCGCTCACCGTGGTCGGCAGCGGCCCGTCCCGGCACCGGGGACTGCCGCGGCCTTCCGTGGGCCGCCTGCTCGGCGCCCGCGGTCGCGGCCCGGTGCTGGTGGTGCGCGGGCGCCCCGCCCGCGGCGGCCCGGTCGTCCTGGTAGACGGCGGTGCGCCGGCGGACCGCGCGGCGGCCGAGTTCGCCTTCGCCGAGGCCGCCGGGCGCGGCACCGAACTCGTCGTGCTGACCCCGCGCGGAGGCCACCCCCACAGCGGCCGGGCGATGGCACCTGACCTGCGCACCGCCTACCCGGACGTCGCGGTCCGCCCGCGACGGGTGCGCGGCGGCACGGGGAGGACCCTGGCCGAGGTGAGCGCCGGCGCCCAGCTCGTCGTCGTCCCGGCCCGGCCCCGGACCAGTGTGCTCGGCGCCGTCCCGCACGCCACAGCCGGCTGGTCGGCCCTGCGTCACGCCCACTGCCCCGTCGCTCTCGTCCCGACGACGGCCCGCTGAAGCACCCACGCCTCCGCTCGCGGGCCGCTGACCCGCGAGCGGTGCGGCGAGCGAGTCGTCGCAGGAGCCCACGCGACGGCGCGTCCGGTCGTCCGGTACCGGGACGGCCCCGCGACGCAGAAGGAGACCATCGTGAGAGAGTCCCGCGCCGGCGTCGGCCCGACGCTTCCTCCTGCTGCACGACCGCACGGGCCGTACCCCTCATCGACCCGTCCACCTGCGCCCCGGTACGGGCCTCCTGCGCCGGGACCGGACCACCTCGTGGGCCGGCCCGACCGCGGCCACACGGGGCCCGGGTGGCCGGGTGGCCGGGTGCGCTCGCAGGTGCGCGGGGGACGGCCTCGCCAACGGCATGCCGGCGGCCTCCTTCCCGCATGCCGGTCGGCCGGCACGAGGAAGGAGGCCGCCTGTGGGCCGTACGGGCACCGGAGCGGCGGGCCGTGCGACCACGGGCACCCTGTGGGTCAGCGCATGCCCCCGCTGCCGTAGGGCGCGTAGAGGTCCAGCAGGCGGGTGCGGGCCGCGCGCAGTCGCTCGGCCAGGACATCGCCCACCCACTGGGTGACGTTCAGACCGAACTCGGGATCTTCCTTGCACAGGGCTCGCACCTCGGCGGCGTCGAACTCGTAGGCCCTCAGAGGGGTCGCCGCCTCCGCACCCAGGTGCCAGATGTGCGGGGCGAACAACCAGGACCAGCCCACGAGTTCGTTGTGGCCGAGGGAGTCGATCACGGCGGGCCGGCGACCGGGCACCCGCATGTCCAGGTCGACCGTGCCGGTACGGATGACCCAGAACCGCTCAGCCTTGGCGCCCTCGTCGAACAGGCGCGTGCCCTGGGGGAAGGACACCTCGTGGGCCAGCGCCATCAGCCGCTGCCGGTGTTCGGCGGGCAGCGCCCGCGGCATGCTCGTGGTGACGGGTGCGTTCATGACGCGCCTCCAACAGCAGGTGCGGACCGATCACCTCCAGGGTGGGCGGGCGCCCGCCCACGGGCCAGGGGCCACTAGGCCCCCTCGAACAGGCCGACCGGCGCTGCCGCGGCGGCCCATGGGCACCCTGTGCGTGCCGCACCGCGGTTGTTCGATGGGAGTGCGGGGGCGCAGACGCCCGCCCCGGACCCCATGCGTGAAGGACCCGGCCATGCGCATCGTCATCGCTCTAGGAAACAATGCCCTCCTGCGTCGCGGGCAGCGGCCCGACGCCGGGCTCCAGCGTGCGAACGTCGTCAGAGTGGCCACGGCGATCGCCCCGCTCGCCCACGAGCACGACCTGGTCATCACCCACGGTGGCGAGCCCCGTCCCGGTGGGCCGGCCGGGCACGGGCTGTCCGCCGGTGCCCGCGTCGACCCGTTCGTCGCGCAGGCGCAGGGCCGGATCGGCTCCCTGCTCGTCTGCGCGTTCCACGACGTGCTGCCGGGCCGCCGCGTGGCGGCGGTGCTCACCCACACCCTGGTCCGTGCCGACGATCCCGCCTTCACGCGGCCCGCCGCGCCCGGCGGCCGGCACGCGGTGCCCGCGCCCGGCCCGGAACGCATCCTGGAGACGGACACCGTCCGCGCCCTGCTGGACTCGGGCACCGTGACCGTCTGCGCGGGCGACGGGGGCGTGCCCGTCCTGACGGACCGGACCGGCGCCCTGCGGAGCGTACCGGCGGTCGTCGACAAGGACCTCGCCGCCGCCCTGCTCGCCGAGGACCTCAAGGCCGACTTCCTGCTGCTGCTCACCGACGTGCCCAATCTCTACGCCGACCGCGGCACCGGCCGGCAGCGGGCCGTGCTGGACGCGACCCCGGCCGAGCTGCGGCGCGGGCAGTACCCGCCCGACACCATGGGCCCCAAGGTCGAGGCCGCCGCCCGGTTCGTCGAACGCACCGGCGGCCTCGCCGCCATCGGCCACCTCGACGCCGCCCACGAGATCGTCCACGGCCTCTCGGGCACGCTCGTCCGGCCCGCACTGCCCGGTGCCTGACGGACCCGGGACCCGATCGGAGCCCCGGCCCGCGGCGCAGGTTTCCCGGGCCGGGGGTGGAACAGCGCCCGGACGCCCCCGTCCGGGCCCGTGGACAGCGCCCGGCCGGCACCTCGTCCCGTCCGGCCCCTGCTCTGCCGTGCCCCTTTTCGCCGCCCTCGCCCCAAACCGCCTCTGCGGCCCCGCCGCCCGTCCTCCCGGCCGGCGCCCGCCGCCCGTCTCCGAGCGCCGCCCCTCTCCGCCGCCCGGCGGAGAGGGGCGGCGCTCCCTGCCCGGGCCCGCCTGCCGCTGGGGCCGGTCGGCCCCCGCCGGGGACCTGCGGCCCCTGCACCGGCCGCCGCCGGATCACGAGGCTGTAAGCAGATCCCCCGACCAGGAGGCACACACCATGGACCGCACCGTTGTCGCAGCTCTGGACGGCTCGCCGGAGAGCCGGGCCGCGGCGGAGTGGGCGGCCCGCGAGGCGAAGCTACGCGGCCTGCCCCTGAAGATCGTGCACGTGTGGGAGCCGGTTCCCGAACCGATGGCCCAGGCACCGATGCTCGGCGCGGAGACGCAGGCCCACTGGACCGAGCGGATCCCGCGCGAGACGGCCGAGGGCCTGCGGCTGCGCCACCCCGGCGTCGAGGTGACCGCCGAGCAGCTGAACGGCCGGCCCGCCGAGGTCCTGCCGAAGGCGGCCGAGGACGCCGAGCTGCTCGTGCTCGGCTCGCGCGGCATGAGCGGTATCGGCGGCTTCCTGGTCGGCTCCGTGGGCCAGTCCGTGATCGCGCACACGGAGGTCCCCGTCGTCCTCGTCAGGGCGGGCGAGCAGGCCGCCGACGAGCACGAGACCGATCCCGCCGGGATCCCCTCCGCCGGCACGGCGTTCCGCCCCGTGGTCCTCGGGTTCGACACCGACAGCCCGGACGACGCCGTCACCGCCTTCGCCTTCGAGGAGGCGGCCCGCCGGAACACCGCCCTGAGGGTCGTGCACGCCTGGAACCTGCCGCCGTACTACGTGTACGGCCTGTCCGCCGACGCCGGCTTCCACGACGAGGTCATCCGGGAGAAGACCGACCAGCTCACCGAGGCGCTGCGGCGCTGGCGCAAGGAGTACCCGTCCGTGGAGGTCGTCGAGGTGTCCCGGCCCGGCAGCGCCGCCCAGCAGCTGGTCGACGCGTCCCGCGGGGCGTCCCTGGTCGTCGTCGGCCGGAAGATCCGGCGGGGCTGGCTCGGCACCCACATCGGCTCCGTCGCGCACGCCGTCCTGCACCACGCCACCGCCCCCGTCGCCGTCGTCGCACACGGCTGACCCGTCCCGGTCCGCGAGGATCCGCGAGGAGTTGCACCATGAAGGCAGCGGTCGTACGAGCCTTCGGCGAACCCCTGGTCGTCGAGGAGCGGCCCGACCCCGAGCCCGGTCCCGGCCAGGTCCGCATCCGGGTCGAGGCCTGCGGACTGTGCCACACCGACATCCACGCCGCACACGGCGACTGGCCCGTCAAACCCACCCCGCCGTTCGTCCCCGGGCACGAGGGCGTCGGTGTCGTGGAGGAACTCGGCGACGGCGTCGATGGGCTGACGGTCGGTCAGCGGGTCGCGGTGCCGTGGCTCGGCCGGGCCTGCGGGCGCTGCGAGCACTGCCTGTCGGGCTGGGAGACGCTGTGCGAGCAGCAGATCAACACGGGGTACGGCTGCGACGGCGGCTACGCCGAGAAGATGCTCGCCTGGGGCGACTTCGCCCAGCCGGTGCCCGACGGCGTCTCCCCGTTCGAGGCCGCCCCCCTCACCTGCGCCGGCGTCACCACGTACAAGGCGCTCAAGGTGGCCGGCGTCGGGCCGGCGCAGCTGGTCGCGGTGTCCGGCATCGGCGGGCTCGGGCACCTCGCCGTCCAGTACGCCAAGATCGCAGGGGCCACCGTCGCCGCGATCGACGTGACCGACGACAAGCTCGGCCTCGCCGCCGAACTCGGCGCCGACCTCGTCATCGACGCCCGCCGCGAGGACGTCGGCGCGGTGCTGCGGCGACACGGAGGAGCGCACGCCGCGCTCGCCCTCGCGGTGAACGAGGCCGCGTTCACCGCCGTCAACTCCGGCCTGCGGCGCGGCGGGAAGCTCGTGATGGTGGCCCTGCCCGCCCACGGCACCGTACAACTGCCGATCTTCGACACGGTGCTGAACGGCACCTCCGTCATCGGCTCCATCGTCGGCACGCGGCAGGATCTCGCCGAGGTCTTCCAGCTGCACGCCGCGGGCCGTACCCGGGTCATCCACGAGACCCGCCCGCTGGCCGCGGTCAACGAGTGCATCGACGCCGTGCTGCGCGGCCAGGTCAAGGCCCGCATCGTCTTCGATCTCGGAGCGGAAGGGTGATGACCATGGAACTCCCCGTCGTGGTCGGCGCGGACGGCTCCGAGCCGAGCCTGCGCGCCGTGGACTGGGCGGCCGACGAGGCCGTGCTGCGCGGCCTGCCGCTGCGCGTGGTGTACGCCTCCCTGTGGGAGCGCTACGAGGGCACCTCCCTCGCCCGTGACCTGCACAAGCCCTCCGAGGAGGTGCGGGCCGCCGACATCGTCGACGGGGCCGTGCGCCGGGCCGAACGGCGGCAGCCGGACGTCAAGGTCTCCGGCGACGTACTGGCCGAGGAGGCGGAGTACGCACTCGTGCGGGAGGGCCGCAACGCCACCGCGCTGGTGCTCGGAACCCGGGGGCGCAGCGGGGTTGCGGAGGCGCTGCTGGGGTCGGTGAGCCTGACCGTGGCCGGTCACGCCGACTGCCCCGTGGTCGTGGTGCGCGGGAACCACGACAACCAGGCCGCCACGGCGGTCCACGGCCGGGTCGTCGTCGGCGTCGGGGAGGACCAGGGCGAGGGTGCCGTCGTCCGGTTCGCCGTGGAGGAGGCACGCCGCCGCGGGGTGCCCCTGGAGGCCGTACGGGCCTGGCGCTGCCCCGCGCACGAGAACGCCGACCACCCCCTCCTCGCGGGCGGCCCCGCCCGGGTGCACGAGGAACGGGCCGCCGAGGTGCTGGAGGCCGCCCTGGCGGACGTGCCCGAGGACGTGCGGGTGCGCCGGGTCACCGTCGAGGGAAACGCCCGCCGGGCCCTGGTGGACCTCTCCCACGACGCCGATCTGCTGGTCGTCGGCGCCCGGCGCCGCCACGGCAGCCACGGGCTCCAGCTCGGCCGGGTCGCCCACGCGGTGCTGCACCACTCGGCCTGCCCCGTGGCCGTGGTCCCGCACGCCTGAGGCCGGCCCCTCACAGGCCCGCCGCGTGATCGGGGACGTAGGTCTGCAGGTCGCGCGGCGGGCGCTGGTAGCCCGTCGACGGCGGGCGCTCGGGCAGTTCCAGCACCGGCGGGGGCACGTCGTGGTAGGGCACGGAGGTCAGCAGGTGGGCGATCATGTTCAGCCGCGCCCGCCGCTTGTCGTCGCTCTCCACGACGTACCACGGCGCCTCGCGGATGTCGGTGTGCACCATCATCTCGTCCTTGGCGCGTGAGTACGCCTCCCACCTGTTGATCGACTCCAGGTCCATCGCCGACAGCTTCCAGCGCCGCAACGGGTCCTCCAGGCGGCGCCGGAAGCGCTCCTGCTGCTCGGCGTCGCTGACGGAGAACCAGTACTTGCGCAGCAGGATGCCGTCCTCGATCAGCATCCGTTCGAAGATCGGGCACTGGCGCAGGAAGAGCTGGTACTCCTCCCGGGTGCAGAAGCCCATCACGCGCTCCACCCCGGCCCGGTTGTACCAGGACCGGTCGAACAGCACGATCTCCCCGGCGGCCGGAAGATGCTCGACATACCGCTGGAAGTACCACTGCGTGCGTTGCCGCTCCGTGGGCGTCGGCAGCGCGGCGATCCGGGCCACGCGCGGGTTGAGGTGCTCGGCGACCCGTTTGATCGTGCCCCCCTTCCCGGCGGCGTCCCGTCCCTCGAAGACCACGACCAGCCGGGCCCGCTCCGCCCGCACCCACTCCTGGAGTTTCACCAACTCCGCCTGGAGACGTAGCAGTTCGCTCTCGTACACCTTCCGCGGCAGCTTCGCCGCCTGCTTCTCGGCCATGCCGCCTCTTTCCCCTCGCCATGGTGCCGGACACACCCGAGCAGAACCGTAGTGACCAGCCGTGCCGCACGCACCTCGAATCGCTGCGGATCCCGGGCCCGGCGCACCCGGCCCGGGGTGTGGCCACCGGCCCCCGAGCGGCCCGCAAAAGGCGACAAACGGTGATCCATGAGAGAGGCTGCCGCTGGAGCCGCCCACCGGGCGGACGATCCCGAGCCCACGGTCCGTCAAGGAGCCCGCCATGGCCGTCCCGTCCTCCGCGCCGACCGGTGGCGCGTACCGCTTCGACGATCTCACCGCCCTGTTCGTCAACTGCACCCTCAAGCCGTCGCCGCAGCTCAGCCACACCCAAGGGCTGATCGACAAGAGCCGGGCGATCATGGACGCGTTCGGGGTGACCACGGGTGTCGTCCGCGCCGTGGACCACGACATCGCGACCGGGGTCTACCCGGACATGACCGAGCACGGCTTCGCCACCGACACCTGGCCGGCCCTGTACGAGCAGGTCATGGCCGCAGACATCCTGGTCCTCGCCGGCCCCGTCTGGCTGGGCGACAACAGCTCGGTCACGAAGAAGGTCATCGAGCGGCTCTACGGCTGCTCGGGCGAGCTGAACGAGCAGGGCCAGTACGCCTACTACGGCCGGGTGGGGGGCTGCCTGATCACCGGCAACGAGGACGGGGTCAAGCACTGCGCGATGAACATCCTCTACAGCCTCCAGCACCTCGGCTACACCATCCCGCCCCAGGCTGACGCGGGGTGGATCGGCGAGGCGGGACCGGGTCCGTCGTACCTGGACCCCGGCTCCGGCGGTCCGGAGAACGACTTCACCAACCGCAACACGGCGTTCATGACCTGGAACCTGATGCACGTGGCCGCGCTGCTGAAGCGCAACGGAGGCATCCCCGCCCACGGCAACCAGCGCTCCGAATGGGACGCCGGCTGCCGCTTCGACGCACCGAATCCCGACTACCGCTGACCCGGGCCACGGCGACCACCGTCGACCGGGCGCCGCGGCACGGCCCGCGCCCTCGGGTCAGCGGCCCGCGAACTCCAGGCGGACGTCCACGACGCCTTCCACGGCGCGGGCCGCCCGGGCGATGACCGGGACCAGGAGCCGGTCGGAGAGGCTGCCGCCGAGCGTGACCACACCCTCGTCGACCGCCACGGTCACCGCGGCGGCGGCCTCGACCGGCTCCAGGACCTCCCGGCGCACGTCCTCGGCGATCTCGGTGTCGGGCCGCAGGAACACCTTCAGCAGGTCGGCGCGGCTGACCACGCCCTGGAGCACGCCCACACCGTCCACCACGGGAAGCCGCTTGACGTGCCGGCGCGCCATGATGCGGGCCGCCTCGGCGAGCGGCGCGTCCGCGTGCACGGTCACGGCGGGGCTGCTCATCAGCTCGCCCGCGGTGATCGCGCCCGCCTTTACCCGGTGGCCGGGTTCGCCCTCGTCGACGTCGCGGAACTCCTCCTTCGCCAGCAGATCCGCCTCCGAGACCACGCCGATCACCCGTCCCTCGCCCGCCAGGACCGGCAGGGCGCTGACCTTCCACTGATCGAGCAGCTCGACGACCTCCTTGAACGGCGCCTCGCTGCCGACGGCGACGACGGTCTGCGTCATCACGTCGCTCACAGTGCGCGGAGATTCAGACATCTCGGCCTCCCAGGACGGGGACGGCCATCCCGGTGGTCGCGTCCCCTGATCCGACCCTGCCCCGCCCGCCCGGCGCCCGGCAGGGGCCGAACGGCCCGCCCCGCCGGCCGACCCGCCCCGCCTGCGGCCCGGCCCCGCCCGGCCCTACCCTGGTGGCCGTGCGCATCTCCTCCGACGGGTCCCCCACCGCGTCCCTTGACGGCGGCGGCGACGGCCCGGCCGAAGTGGCGGCCCGGTTCACCGGATCGGCGGCGACCGGCGTACGCCGCAGATCAGCGGCGCTCACCGAAGTCACCCTGGACGGCGGCCGTGCGGTGATGGTCAAACACGGCGACGCCGGCGCGGTACGGGCCGAGGCGGCCGGGTTGGGCTGGCTGGCCGAAGCGGGCGCGGTTCCCGTTCCCGCGGTCCACGGGCACGACGAACAGTGGCTGGTCACCGACCGCGTCCCACCGGGCCGGCCCGGCCCGGACGCCGCGGTCCGCTTCGGGCGCGCTCTGGCCGCCCTGCACGCCGCCGGCGCCCCCGCCTTCGGCGCCCCGCCCCCCGGAGGGCCCGAGGACGCGTGGATCGGGCTCGCCCCGCTGCGCAACACCGCCGTCGACGACGACTGGCCCCACTGGTATGCCGAGCACCGTGTGCTGCCCTATCTGCGCCGCGCGGTCGACGACGGCACCCTGCGGACCGCCGAGGCCTCCCTCGTCGAGCGGGTCTGCGCGCGCCTGCCGGACCTGGCGGGGCCGGTCGAGCCGCCGGCCCGGCTGCACGGCGACCTGTGGAACGGCAACGTGCTGTGGGGCGCCGACGGGCGGGTCTGGCTCATCGACCCCGCCGCGCACGGCGGCCACCGGGAGACCGACCTGGCGATGCTGCACCTGTTCGGCTGCCCGTACCTGGACCGGGTCCTCGACGGCTACGGCGAGACGAACCCGCCCGCGGCCGGCTGGCGTGACCGCATCGGACTGCACCAGCTCTTCCCGCTGCTCGTGCACGCCGCGCTGTTCGGCCGCGGCTATGCCGAGCAGGCCGTGTCGGCGGCCCGCGGCGCCCTGGCGCTGTGACCCTCCGTCATCGTCCGCGGGCCGGGACCAGGCACGACCGCGACCGGGCAGCGTGCTTCGCGCAGGACGAGGCGGGTGGTGAGTCCCGGCAGGTCCGCAGCGCCTCTCCGCCCCAGGACGAGCAGCCCGCTGCCGTCGGCGGCGTGCACCAGGGCGTCCGCGGGCGGTAGCAGCACGACGTCCGCCAGCACCTCCACGTCCGGGTACGCCCTCCGCCACGGCCGCAGCGCGTCTGACAGCACCTGCACCTGCTCGTCCTCCCAGGTGGCGCGGTCCACCTCGGGTACCGGCAGCGGGGACGCGGCGGCCTCGGCCGGCAGGGCCCAGGCGGAGAGCGCGTGCAGCCGTACGCCGTGCAGTCGTGCCTCCTCGAAGGCGAAACCGATCGCCGCGCCGGGCGGATCCCCGGCCGTCACGCCTACGGTCACCGCGTCCGACCCGTCCGACCTGAACGCCCGCTCGGGGACCAGTACCACCGGTCCCGCTGATGCGCCGGCCACGGCCGACGCGGTGCGGCCGGTGCCGAGCACCGTCAGTCCTGCCCGCGCGCCGAGGGCCCGCAGCGCCGGGACCACGGCGCCGGGGGGAGTGTCACGGCGCACCGTCAGGGCCGGATACCGGTTCGCCAGTTCGGAGGCGCTCAGCTCCGCCTCGACCTCAGCCGACGCCCCGCCCTCCGGAGCGACCCGGACCACGTGCAGCGGGACGCCGCGCCGCAGCGCCTCCCCGGCCGCCCAGTCGGCGGCGGCCCGGCCGCGTGCCGAGGCGCCGGCCCCGACGGCGATGACCTGTTCCTCCACGGCCGCTCCTCCGTCGACTCCGAAAGCCCCAGTCTCGCCGCCGCGGTCACCACGTGCACGGGTCCGGACGGGCCGGAGGGGGTCGTGAGGGCAGGACCCGGCCGTGGGGAGGGGCACACGGGACCGCTCCGCCGCCGCGGCGGTGCCGCCCGTTCTCCGCCTCCGTCGCCCCGCTGGCCCGGGCCGCCTTTCGGGGGACCGGGCCGGTGCTCAGTGGGCCCCCAGCCCCCCGCCGCCGAACGATCCGCTGCTGCCCTTGCTCCACCGCGGACGTTCCTTGGACTCGCTCGGCCGGGTGCCGAGGTTGCCGAACTCGTGCGGCAGCCTGCGGCGGCCGTCCTGCGGCACCTCTTCCGGTTCCCGGTTCTCCCTGGCCTCGTGCACCGCGCCCTCCGGCGGAAGGTGCGGCTGCTCCTCCGGACGTGGAGGGGCCGGCTCACGGCTCTTGAGGATGTCGCCCCGCCAGAACGCGCCGATCAGCAGGGCCACGAGCGCGACCCCGATGATGATCGGACCGATGACGAGGGCGCCGCTCCGCTCCGCCAGCTGCATCGCTACGGTACTCATATCCCATGAATACCCACCAAACGGGTGCTTTACCACCGTCGTGACGGGTGCGACCGACGCGTCCGGGAGCGATCGGCCCTGCGGGCCGTGAGACCGCCGGGCGGACCGGGCCGTGCGCTACCCGGCCGACGGCGGGGCCGACGTCCCGGGACCCAGGCGGAACACATGGCCAGGGGTGGCGACCGTGGTGACGGCCGTGCCGAACAGCGTGCTGGGATCCGTTCCCTTGTACGGCGTGTCGCTGTTGAGCAGCACGACCATGGTGGCCTTCTGCGACGGCAGGTACAGCGTCAGGCTCTGGTAGCCGGGGATCGAACCGTTGTGGCCCACCCAGCCGTCGGCGGTGAACAGGCCGAGCCCGTATCCCGCCCCGGGGAAGTCCGGACTGGTGGCCGTCTGCAGGCGCTGCCGCTGGGTCGCGGGAGCGATCAGTGGCGTGCCGGTGGCCACGACGGGTGCCCAGACGTGCAGATCGCCGAGCGTGGAGATCATCGCGCCGGCGGCGTTCGCGTCGGACGGACTCCAGTGCGTGGCGTCCGTCTCGGTCCCGTCCTTGGTCTGCGTGGTGTAGCCGTGCGCGTACGGTGCCGGGATCCGCGCGTTCACCGGGTACAGGGTCTGGTCCATGCCGAGGGGATCGAGCACGTGCTCGCGGAGGTAGTCGGCGATGTTCTGGCCGCTGACCTTCTCCAGCACCTGTCCCAGCAGCACCGTGTTGGTGTCGCAGTACACCAGTTGTGTTCCGGGAGTGAAGTCCAGCGGGTGCCTGAAGGAGTAGTCGAGGAGTTCCTGCGCGGTGAAGACCCGCTCGGGGTTCGCTTCCACGGCTGCGTCGAAGTCCGGGTCCTTGGTGTAGTCGAAGAGCCCGCTCTGCATCCGGGCCAGGTCCCGCAGCGTGATCTTGTCGCCCTCCGGCACGCCCGCCACGTAGCGTGAGACGGGGTCGTCGAGGCCGACCTCCCCCTGGTCGACGAGCTGGAGGATGCCGGTGACGGTGAACGTCTTCGTCTCGCTCCCGATACGCATGTGCATGTCCGTCGTCATGGGCGCGCCGGTCCCCTTGTCGGCCACCCCGAACGCGCGGGCATAGCCGGGCTGTCCCGGCATCCACAACCCCACGATCACACCGGGAACACCGGTCGTGCGCATCACCTGCCGGACCGCGGCGTCGAGCCGCGCGGCCGTGCCCGACCCGGTCGGGGACGACGTCGCTCGCTCGGAGGACAGCCGCGTTCCCGCGCTCTCGGTCACCGTGCCGCCCGAGCAGGACGTTCCCGCGAGCAGTACGACCGCGGTCGCCAGTGAGGCCACGACGTTGCGCCGCGGTCGCAGGGGGACGGTGCGGCGTGCGGTGGTGATCGGCATGCGGGCTCCAGGCGGCTCGGGCGATATCGGGCGGCGGGACACTGCGGCCCACTGGTCCCGCGCCACCGGCTGCTTCCCCGGCGAAGCGCAGCGCAGGCCGTCCTGCGCCGGACACCACCACTTCGGGCCACAGAGGTCCGCCACGCGGCGCACGCGCGCGGGCACCCGCACGCCCTCGGCCAGCGCCGGCCGCCACGCCCACCACCGGTGCAAGCAGCCGCGCCCCCGGTGCGGCGATGCTAGACAGACATGCGCTGCCGGCCTGCTGCGGAAGGCGGCCGACCAGGCATGCCGGCACGAGCGCAGGGACTTTTCGGTGAAGCTCTTCGACGACGCCCTGTTCCAGATGTTCCTTGAGCGCGCACTGACGACGATGACCGGCGGTGGCGCGGAGTACGGTGAGTGCGCGGTGACGGCCGCGCGGATCGCCGACGGCGACAACGACAGCTGGTACCGGGAGTGGACCGCCACCGCGGCCATGGTGCGGGGGTGGGCGGAGGAGAGCGACCGGGCCGGCCACCGGGTGAGCGCCCGGGAGGCCTATCTGCGGGCCGCCACCTATCTGCGCGTGTCGTACTATCCGCTCTTCGGCTTGCCGGTGGACCCCCGGCTCACCCAGGCTGCACGGAACGAGCGGGACTGCTTCGCCCGCTTCGCCGAACTGTGCGAGCCACCGCTGCGGCCGGTCCGCGTGCCGTTCGAGGGCGGCTTCCTCGACGGCTACCTCTGTCCGGCACGGGACTCCGCCCAGGGGAGCGGTCCCCGGCCCACCGTCATCGCGGTCAACGGCTACGACTCCGACGTGCACGAGATGTACTGGGGCCACGCCCAGCCGGCCGTACGGCGCGGCTACCACTGCCTGCTGGTCGACGGGCCGGGGCAGGGTCTGGCCCTGGTCCACCAGGGGCTGACCATGCGTCCGGACTGGGAGACGGTGCTCCGGGCCGTCGTCGACCACGCCCTGACGCTTCCGGGCGTGGACGGTACCCGGCTGGCGGTGACCGGGTGGAGCTTCGGTGGGTATCTCGCCCCGCGGGGTGTCAGCGGCGAACCACGGGTGGCCGCACTGGTGGCGGACCCCGGCCAGTGGGACCTGCTGGACAGTGTCAAGGACGTGCTGCCGCTTCCCCGGGATCTGCGGGACCGGCTGCCGGACGTGGACCCCGCTGAGCTGGACGCTCACCTCGCACCCGTGGTCGAGCACCCGGTCACGCGCTGGAAGCTGGTCCAGCGTGCCCTGTGGGTGCACGGCCTGGGAAGCCTGGGCGAGTACGTGGTCGAATCCGGCCGCTATCGGCTCTCCGATGTCGCCGACCGCATCGCCTGTCCCACGCTGGTGGCCATGGCCGAGGGCGATCAACTCGCCGACCAGGCGGAACAGCTGTACGAAGCGCTGCGGTGCCCCAGGACGCTGATGCGTTTCTCCGCCGCCGAGGGGGCGGCCGGCCACTGCGAGGGCTGGAACCGCTCACGTTTCAACCAGCGCGTCTTCGACTGGCTCGACGAGGTGCTCGCCCACCCCCACGCGCCCTGACCGGCAGGCTCCGGGCTGCCGGACGCGCTCCCGCCGACGCGCGCCGGGCACCACCGTGGACCGGCGGGGGCGAGGCCGCCGCGGCCGACGGACGCACGGGTGTTTGACGGCCCGGCCGGGGGGCTACCCGCGCAGGGTGACTTCCACATCGCAGCAGGATCTCGTCCGGTTCCTGGAGGACCGCTTCGCCTGCGCCCAGGCCTGCACGGAGTGTGCCCGCACCTGCGCCCTGCGCGCGAGCCTGGTGGACCCCGGTGGGACGGACGACCAGGAACTCCTGCGCCGCAAGGGCATCATGTGCGCCGAGGTCTGCGACGCGACCTGCCGGGTGCTGGCGGAGCAGAACACGCTGGACGAGGACGGTGTCCGCATCCAGCTGGACTGGTGCCGCACGGTCTGCCTGGACACCGCCCACGTCTTCGACGGGCAGCCGGGCGCACAGGAGGCGGCGGACCACTGCCGGGCGTGCGCCCGCGCGTGCACCGCCTTCCTGCACACGCTCGGCTGACGGCGTTTCCGGACGCCGCCCCCGGTACCCCGCCGCCTGCGCCCCGTGCCCGCCGCCGGACGCCGCCAGGGGTCAGCGCAGGCGGCGACGCGGCCGCCGGCCCTCGGCCAGCGACCGCATCCCCTCCCGGTACGCGGCGGCGCTGATGCGCCCGCGCAGCCGGCGGCCCACCAGCCTCCGTTCGGCGCTCTCCAGGGCGTCTGGACGCCTGCGTCCGGCCGGCCGCAGCAGGCGCGTCGAGTCGTACAGGGCGCCTGCCAGGATCAGCACGTCGAGGAGAGCGGCGGCGACGAGCACGGCGGTGCCGGTGTCAGTCGTGCGGTACGACCGCGACGGGGGCCTTGGCGTGGTGCAGCACCGCGTGGGCGACCGGACCGATGCGCGGACCGAGCGGGGTCCGCCGGATGCGCCGGCCGACGACGACGAGCGAGGCGTCCGCCGCCGCGTCCACCAGGTGGCCGGCCGCGCTGCCGACCGCGGTCTGCTCGACGACCTGGATGCCCGGGAACTTCTCGCGCCACGGAGCCAGCGCCTTGTCGACGGCGTTCGCCTCCTGCTGGGCGAGGTCGGCGTTGAGCTGCGGGTCCATGCCGAGCCCGTACGCGTAGTAGGGCGGCAGACCCCAGCCGTGCACCACCCGCAGCCGGGCCCCGCGCCGGGCGGCGGCGTCGAACGCGAAGGCGAGCACGGCGTCGTCGGGGTGTTCGTGGTCCAGACCCAGGACCACGTCGCGGTACGGTGTCGTCGCCGACGGGAGGCCGTCCGCGTCCGGCTGGTGTTCGTCCTCGATCGTGGCCCCGGCACGCACCAGCACGATGGGCCGTTCGGCCTGCGCGACGACGGAGAAGCCGACGGAGCCGATCAGGAAACCGGTGACGCCACCGAGCCCCCGGGAGCCGATGGCGAGCGGCTCGGCGTCGGTGGCAGCGGCGAGCAGCGCGGTGGCCGGAGGCTGCGTGACCTGCTCGGACGTGATGGTCAGGGCCGGGTGGCGGTACCGCAGGCGCTCGGTGGTCTCGCGCAGCACCCGCTCGGCCCAGTGGCGCGGCCCGTCCCCCTCCGGTACCGGCCATGCCTGCGGCTGCCACCCCCAGGCGTGGACCAGGTGCAGCGGCAGGTCCCGCAGATCCGCCTCGCGGGCTGCCCACTCGGCGGCTGCGAGGCTCTCGGGGGAGCCGTCCACTCCGACGGTGACGGTACGGGGCATGGCGATGGCCTCCTTGAGGTGTACGGGCCCGGTGCGGCCTGTTCCCACGCTGTCAGCGCGGGCCATCGCGGCAGCAGGGCCGTTCGGCCCCATGTCGCGGCGGCGGACGGCCTCAACGGGGGGGCGGTCCGGACCGGTGTGCGCGCCCGCCGAACCGGCCCCGCATCCGCCCCGGCCGGAGCGCTCCGGTGTTCCGCCCGGGGTACTCGACTCCGCCGCCGGCGGCGGGACGCCCCCGCGCGCCAGTGCCGCCTCCGGCACGCCGGGCCCGGCGCCGGTGGTCGGGTCCCCGCCGCCGTCGCCCAAGATGGATACCCGGAGGGCCCGCATCGCACATGCGCGCTGAGGGGCCTCCCACCGATTCCGAGGCACGACGGACAGGGTGGTGTGCGTGGACGTCAACGAGGTGCTCCTGCCGGGCGTGGGGCTGCGCTACGAGTTCGTCAACCGGGACGGCGACCGGATCGGCGTGGTGGTCCGCCGCTCGGGCGACTTCGAGCTCGTGGTCTACGAGGGTGCGGATCCGGACGAGGCGCGGGCCGTGCTGAGGCTGACCGAGGAGGAGGCCGACACCCTCGCCGAGATCCTGGGCGCCCCCCGCATCGCCGAGCGGTTCGCCGACCTCACCAAGGAGGTTCCGGGACTGAGCGCCGGCCAGATCGAGGTGCGCGCCGACACGCCGTTCGCCGGCCGCCCGCTCGGGGACACCCGAGCCAGAACACGCACCGGCGCGTCGATCGTGGCCGTCGTCCGCGGCGAGGAGGTGATCCCCTCGCCCGGGCCGGACCGGGTGCTGCTCCCCGGGGACGTGCTGGTGGTGATCGGAACCCACGACGGGATCGCCGCGGTGGAACAGATCGTCCGGGGCTGAGCCGGTGGAGATCTCGGTCGCCCTGCTGCTGGAGCTGGGCATCATCCTCACCGCGCTGAGCATGCTCGGGGCGATGGCGCGGCGCTACGCGCTCTCGCCCGTCCCGCTGTACCTCCTGGCGGGGCTGGTGCTCGGCGAAGGGGGGATCGCCCCGGTTCCGGCGGCCGGCGCGTTCGTGGAGACCGGGGCGGGCATCGGAGTGGTCCTGCTGCTCCTGGTGCTCGGGCTGGAGTTCACGGTGCCGGAGTTCACCGTCAGCATGCGCCGCCACCTGCCCTCCGCCGTGGTCGACCTGGTGCTGAACGCGACTCCGGGAGCGGTGGCGGGCTGGCTGTTCGGGCTGGACGGCGCCGGGATCCTGGCACTGGCGGGCGTCACGTACATCTCCTCCTCCGGCATCGTCGCCCGGCTGCTGAGCGATCTGCGCCGGATGGGCAACCGGGAGACTCCGGCGGTGCTGTCCGTGCTGGTGCTGGAGGACTTCGCGATGGCCGCGTACCTCCCGCTGCTCGCCGTCATCGCCGCCGGCGGCACCTGGCGGCAGGCGCTGCTCGGCGTGCTGCTGGCACTGGGCGCGGTCCTGGCCGCGTTCACCGTGTCGTACTGGTGGGGCCAGCACCTGGGACGGCTGCTGTCGCACCCGGAGGCGGAGCAGCTCCTGCTGCGCGTCCTCGGCGTGACGTTGATCGTCGCGGCCCTCGCCGAGGCCGTCCACGTGTCCGCGGCGGTCGGGGCGTTCCTCGTCGGGCTGTCGCTCACCGGCGAGACGGCACAGCGTGCCCGCAAGGTGCTGAGTCCGCTGCGGGATCTGTTCGCCGCGGTCTTCTTCCTCGCCATCGGCCTGGCCGTGAGCCCGGCCGCCCTGATTCCGGCCCTGCCGGTCGCGCTGCTGCTGGCCCTGGTCACCGCCCTGACCAAGGTGGCGTCCGGCTGGTACGCCGCGCGGAGGGACGGCGCGGGACGCCGGGGCCGTCTGCGGGCCGGTACCGCGCTCATCGCCCGGGGAGAGTTCTCCATCGTCATCATCGGCCTGGTGGGGGTGCGCCACGACCGGCTCGGCGCCCTGGTGGCCGCCTACGTGCTGTTGCTCGCCGTGACCGGGCCGGTGATCACCCGCTTCGCAGGCACCAGACCGCCCGGCGCGGCCCGCCGACGGCGCCGGCGCCGGGCCCGCACCGTGCCACGCGCTCCCCGGACAGCGGCCGGCCGGCCGTCCCCGGGCGGCACATCGGTGAGCGGTGCCCCGTGACCCGTCCTGAACGGGCACCGGCGGGCCGGGGCCGCCCGTGCCGCACAGGGTGCCTTCGACCGCCACCCGTCCTCGCGGTCACCGGGACGCAGCCGCCTTGACGGGAGCGGGTGCCGCGTGGATGCATGGCGGGGCAACCGCGCCCTCCGACCGCGCGGAGCTGTCCGCCTGCGTCGAGACCGTGCGGCCCGAACTCGCCGCCGGTGCCGACGCGCACGCCGTGGACGACTTCCTCCTCCGCCCTCCGACGCACCCGCTGCCGGTCCCGGCGCGCGAGGTGCTGTGGCGGCGCGTGGCCCGCCTGGCGTACGCCTCCCTTCCGCCGTACGCCCACGAGCTCCACGGCAGACCGGCGCGCAGCCCGCGGCCGTCACCCGCGGGCTGCGCGCCGCCGGGACCCTGCTGCGCCGCATCCCCGCACGTCTGCGCTGGCAACTGCCGCCCCGGCACGTCCTGGGCGCCATGGCCCGTCCGGGTCCGGACGCGCGCCCGGCCCCGTACAAAGCCGGTCGATTGCCCGCCATACTGGACGAGCCAGGGGAGGGCGGGACGAACGGTGACGGGGGCGAGCGCGGGAGATGGGGGACAGCAGACTGATCCAGGGCCGGTACCGGCTGCTCGACCTGATCGGGCGCGGCGGCATGGGCGAGGTGTGGCGGGCCCGCGACGAGTCCCTCGCCCGGCATGTCGCCGTCAAGTGCCTCAAGCCGCTGGGACCGCAGGAGGACCAGAGCGTCGCCCGCGTCGTCCGGGAACGCTTCCGGCGCGAGGCCCGGGTGGCCGCCGCCCTCCAGCACCGCGGCGTCACCGTCGTCCACGACTTCGGGGAGAGCGACGGCGTCCTGTTCCTGGTCATGGAACTGCTCCAGGGCCGCAACCTCAGCCAGCTGCTGGAGGACAACCAGCAGCATCCGCTCACCGTGCCCGACGTCCTTGACGTCGCCGAACAGGTCGCCGCCGCGCTGGCCTACACCCACCGGCAGGGGATCGTGCACCGGGACCTGAAGCCCGCGAACATCGTGCGGCTCACCGACGGCAGCGTGAAGATCTGCGACTTCGGCATAGCCCGCCTGGGACACGACATCGGCCTCACCTCCCGCCTGACCGGCACCGGCATCGCCATGGGCACCCCGCACTACATGTCCCCGGAGCAGATCGGCGGCGACGAGGTCGACCAGCGCAGTGACCTGTACTCGCTGGGCTGCGTGCTCTACGAGATCGCCACCGGCGTCCCGCCGTTCGACCTCGACGACCCCTGGGCGATCCTCATCGGCCACCGCGACACCCCGCCCCGCCCGCCGCGCAGCCGCCGGGCCGACCTGCCCGAGTACCTCGACCGGATCATCCTGGACCTCCTGGCCAAGCGGCCCGAGGAACGCCCGTACGACGCCCGCGAACTCGGCCGGCGCATCGACCTCGGCCGCACCACCCCCGCGTACGTGCCGACCGTGGTCACCCCCCGGCCCGAGACGGTCCCGCCGACCACCACCGCCCCGAGCGAGCGGCGGCTGCCGTCCTGGACCCGGGGCATGACCACCGGTCACAAGGCGACCGGGGCCGCCCTGCGCAGCACGCCCCCCGACCCCTCGGCGGGCCTGAGCGGTGAGTGGATCCCGCGCGAGCGGACCGGCCGTCCCGGCCCACCGCACCCCTCTCCCTCCCGCACCACGGACCCCGCACTGCTCACCGCGCTGGCCGGCCGGCACGACGCCGGCCTCAGCCTCGGCCGGCTGGGCCGCTGGGAGGAGGCCGGCGAGGTGCACCGCGCGGTCGCCGCCGAACGCGAGCACCTGCTGGGCCCGGACCACCCCGACACCCTCGCCAGCCGGTACGAGGTCGCCTTCAGCCTCAGCCGCACCGGCCGCGCCGCCGACGCGCTGCGCGCCTACAAGCACGTCGCCGCGGCCCGGACCCGGCTCCTGGGCGCCGACCACCCCGACACCCTCGCCACCCGTCAGGAGATGGCGTACGTACTCGGCCGGCTGGGCCGCCACCTCGACGCCCACCAGGTGTACCTGTCGGTGCTGGCCGACCGCGAGCGCACGACGGGCGCCGACCATCCCGACACCCTGCGCTGCCGTCACAACCTCGCCTTCAACCTCGGCCGGCTCGGCCGGCCGGAGGACTCCTACGACATGGCCCGCAAGGTGGCCGCCGCCCGGGCGCGGGTGCTCGGGCCGGGTCATCCCGACACGCTGGTCACCCGCTACGAAGTCGCCTACGCGCTCGGCCAGCTGGGCCGCTGGGCGGAAGCCCTGCAGACCTACCGCGAGGTCGCGGAGGCACGCGCCCGCGCTCTCGGCGCCGAGCATCCCGACACCCTCGCCGCCCGCTACGAGACCGGCATCAGCCTCGGCCGCCTGGGCCGCAGCGCGGAGGCGTACCAGCTGTACCGCGAACTCGTCGAGGACCGGACCCGGATCAGCGGACCCGCGCATCCGGAGACCCTTCGCGCCCGCCACGGCCTCGGGGTCAACCTCGGCCGCCTGGGCCGCTGGGAGGAGGCCCTCGCCGAGTCCCGCGACGTGTGTGCCATCCGCGAGCGCGTCCTCGGCCCCGACCATCCCGACACCCTGGTCAGCCGCCGGGAGGTCGCGGTGGGCCTCGGCTGGCTCGGCCGCTGGGCGGACGCCCTCACCGAGTACCGGCGGGTGGCGGCGGCCAGGGAGCACGTCCTGGGCGCCGGCCACCCCGACAGCCTCGCCAGCCGCAACGACGAGGCGCACTGCCTGGAACAGCTCGGCCGGGCCGCGGAGGCCGCCGCCCTGTACCGCAGGTCGGCGGTCCTGCGGCAGCAACGGGCCGCGGGAGGCCGCTGACCGGAACGCGCCGTCCCGCACTCCTGAGCCGGAAGCCGGAAGACGAGCCGTCAGGTCCCCCGGAGTCCCTCTGGTCGCCCCGGGGCATCCGTGTTACCAAGAACCATGTCCGCATCCCGCACGCACCGCAGCTACGGCGCCGTCATCGTCGGCGGAGGACACAACGGTCTCGTCGCCGCCGCCTATCTGGCCCGTGCCGGGAGGTCGGTGCTGCTGCTGGAGCGGCTGGCGGGCACCGGCGGCGCCGCGGTGTCCACGCGGCCGTTCGCCGGCGTCGACGCGCGGCTGTCCCGGTACTCCTACCTGGTGAGCCTGCTTCCGGCGAAGATCGTGCGGGACCTCGGCCTGGACTTCCGGGCGCGGAAGCGGACGGTGTCCTCGTACACGCCCGTCGAGCGGGCCGGACGGCCGACGGGGCTGCTGGTCGGCGGTGGTGAGAAGCGCACCCGGGACGCGTTCGCGCGACTGACCGGCAGCGAACGCGAGTACGAGTCCTGGCGCCGGTTCTACGGCATGACCCGCGGCGTCGCCGAGCGCGTCTTCCCCACGCTCACGCAGCCGCTGCCCACCCGGTCGGAACTGCGCCGCCGCGTCGGCGACGAGCGAGCCTGGCGGATGCTGTTCGAGGAGCCGATCGGCGTGGCGATCGAGGAGGGCTTCCATGACGACCTGGTGCGTGGCGTCGTCCTCACCGACGCCCTCATCGGCACCTTCGCCGACGCCCACGACCCCTCGCTGAAGCAGAACCGCTGCTTCCTCTACCACGTCATCGGCGGCGGCACGGGTGACTGGGACGTCCCGGTCGGCGGCATGGGCGCCCTCACCGACGCCCTCGCCGACGCGGCCCGCGGCGCGGGCGCGGTCCTCGCCACGGGACACGAGGCGCTACGGATCGACACCGACGGCCACCACGCCCAGGTGACGTACCGGACCGCCGACAGCGAGGTCACCGTCGCCGCACGGCACGTCCTGGTCGGCGCGTCGCCGCAGCAACTGGCCGAGCTGACCGGCGACACCCCACCCGAACCCGCCGAGGGCGCCCAGCTGAAGGTGAACATGCTGCTCGAACGGCTGCCGCGGCTGCGGGACACGTCCGTCGACCCGCGCGAGGCCTTCTCGGGGACCTTCCACATCGCCGAGGGCTACGAGCAACTGGCCGCCGCCCATGCCCGGGCCGCGGCCGGAGAGCTGCCGGCGGCGCCGCCCTCGGAGATCTACTGCCACTCGCTGACCGACCCCTCCATCCTCGCCCCCGACCTGGCCGAACGGGGGTTCCAGACGCTCACCCTCTTCGGTCTGCACACCCCCGCACGGCTCTTCGCCCGTGACAACGACGCCGTGCGCGGGGAACTGCTCAAAGCGACCCTCGCCCAGCTCGACGCCCACCTCGCCGAGCCGATCACCGACTGTCTGGCCACCGACGCCGACGGCCGCCCCTGCCTGGAGGCCAAGTCCCCGCTGGACCTGGAGCGCGATCTCGGGCTGCCCGGCGGCAACATCTTCCACCGGGACCTGGCCTGGCCCCACGCCCAGGACGGCACCGGACGGTGGGGCGTGGAGACCCGGCACGCCAACGTCCTCCTGTGCGGGGCGGGTGCCGTGCGCGGCGGAGGGGTCAGCGGGGTTCCGGGGCACAACGCGGCCATGGCGGTCCTGGAGGCCGGGGCAGCCTGAGCGGGGAGCCGCGCGCACCGGCGGGGTGGCCGGCATCGGACCCGTGCTGACCGGGCGCCTTCCGCCGCGCCGCGGTCCGCCGGGCTCGCCCCGTCGGACGGGAGGCGGCCCGGCTCCCGGCCCTTCTCGTCCACCGGGCAGCTGCACCGGGAGTGTGCTTTCCGGGACAACCAGGTCGAGCCGACCGCACAATGGCGTTCGGATGACGGCGAGGGGGAGGGGGCGGCGTGGCCGGGGACGCGTCAGGGGCGGCACGCCCGGTGAACCCGAACGCCCGCGGCCGTTCTCGATCGCGGTGTACGTGCCTTCCTGCCACCGGTGTGCGGCGTACCGCGTTCGGCGTCCGCCCGCGGTCTCCGGCAAGGGGCTGAACGACGCGCCCAGCGGGTACGGACGTCTGCGGAAGCCGACTCCGGCCCACGAAAGGCGCAGGACCCAGGCGCCGCTCGGCGACCTGGCGCAGGGAAACGGGGGAAGCGACGTGGCGCAGACCTGGTTACCGCTCCTGGTGGCGGTCGTCGGCGTGGTGGGCACCCTGAGCGCGGCGCTCGTGACCCAGGTCAGGGCTGACCGCGTCAAGCTGATGGAGATCGACTCGCTGCGCGGGCAGCGCGCGGAGGACCGGGCACACGACGAGCGGATGCGTGCGCTGGAGCTGGCGGACGCCCGCGAGCAGCGGGCCGCGTCGCACCGGGCTGAGGCCCGCGCCCGGTTGCGTGCCTGCTACGTCGCCTTCAACACCGCGGCCCGGCACTACCAGACCGCACAGATCAGCGTGCTGCACGGGCTGCGCGCCGGCGCTGGCATCGACGAGCACGCCGAGGCTCTGGAAGAGGCTCGCACGGCCTTCCGTGCGAGCTACGCCGAAGCGCAGATGCTACTGCCGGGTCCCGTCCTCGACGCGGCGTCGGCGGTGAGCCGCAGGCTGAACGACGACTACGGCGCGCTGAAACGGTCACTGGTCGACGCACCCTGCACCCCGGCCCCGTCCGAGTGCGAGGAGCGGGTCCAGGCCGCCTGGGCGGTGCTGGCCGAACTGCGCCGGACGATGCGCCGCGACCTCAGCATCGACGACGCGGCGCCCTGACTCCGCCCGGCACGGCTACTGCCCGTGGTGCGCGAAAGCGGACCACACCTCCAGCTCATCCAGACCGCGCCGGTCCGCTTCCCTGAACACATCGGCATACGCTTCGAGTTCGCCCGGCACGGTCCGATGTGGGTCCAGCATCCACAACTGGGCGGCCCGCAACGCCTCTCCGGCCGGGTCTCCGGCCCGCAGCCGGTGATGGAGGACGAGCATCAGCGCGGTGGTGCGCGGATCGTCGGCCACGTCCCAGCGTGACCCGACCACCGCGGTGGCGCCGGCGCCGAGGAAGGCCGTGGCCAGTGTGAGCGCCTCGTCGTGGTCGCTCACGGTCAGATCGCTGGTGCAGTTGGCGAGGACGACGATCCCCCCGGGCGTCCCGGGGTCGCGGTCGGCGGCCCCCGCGAGCACGTCCGCGACCGTGATGCGGTGCCCGGTTCCGAGCCGGAGTACCGAGTCCGCGGGCGAACGCCCGGTGTCCGCGTGACAGTTGACGTGAAGCAGGGCGGCTGGAACCCGGCTGCGGCCGGGCAGGAGCGCGCGCAGGGACTCGGGCACGGGAGGCAGCGGCGGAGGCGCGTCGGCGGGGGCGTGCCCGCCGAGGCCGCCGACGACCCGTGTTCCCTCGTACATCGAGCCGACCAGCGCCGCCTCCCGGTGCATCCGCCAGGAGCCCTGCGGGTCGGCGACCACGGCCACCGGCCCCGCGCCGAGCCGGGTGCGGGGCCGGTCGGCCACCTCCATGAGCTGGCGGGCGGTGGCACAGTACTGCAGCAGTGCCCGCTGGCAGGCGTATGCCGCACCGGTCGGGCCGTCCGAGCAGCGGGCCGCGTGCCACGGCACCGCACCGAGCGCCCCCACCGGCGCCAGCACCAGCCGGGGCGTGCGGCCGAGCCGACTGCGGGAGGCGGACAGCACGGGGCCCATCGCCACCTCGCCCGCCCAGGAGCACAGCGCGTCGAGCGCGTCCCGCCACTTCCGCTCCAGGCGCGCGAGCCGGCGTTCGTGATGGGCGTGCATGACCTCCGGATCGCCCGGAGCGGGCCGGTCGTCGGCGCGGGCTGTGCTGCGGAAGGCGTCGGCGGCACGGTCGTAGGCGCCGAGCGGACCGTCCGTGGAGACGACGAGGCCCGGCAGTGCGAGCGCTTCCACCACGCCGGTGGCACCGACGACCACCGCGTGCCCGGTGGCCGTCGTGCCGCCGGTGCCTCCGCCCGCTTCCGCGTACTCGCCGGGCACGAGGTAGACCAGTGCGTCGCGCGCGAGACGGCGCAGCGCCTGGCCGACCTGGCCCGGGTTCGGCGCGGACACCAGCCGCCTCTCGGCCGCGCTCCCGGCGAACGCCTCCAGGACCTGGCGGCGCAGCCCGTCGGGCACGACGTGCCGCCCGCCGCCGCCCGCCGCGTCCTCCCAGTGCCGGGCCAGGTCGCTGTGGCCGCCGTCGCGCAGCAGCTCGGGCACCGTGACGCTGACGGTGGCGGCGTTGAGGACCAGCCCGCGTCCGAGTTCCAGTGCCTCGTACGCCGTCCGGGGCTCCCCGTCCTCCAGACTCCAGCGCACCAGGCGGAGCATGTCGGACGCGACCGCGCGGGCGACCTCAAGAGCGTGTCCCGTGCCGGACTGGAGCAGGACCGCGCGGCCGTGCGCGTTCAGCAGCGACCGCGCCGTGTCCCGGGAATCCCGGCGGTGCCCGGCGTCAGCGGGGCCGTGGGCGCGGTGCGCCTCGGCGAGCGCCCGGAGGACCGCACGGGCGAGCGGGTCGCCCGGGGCGGTGTGCAGCACCGCCCACCGGTCGCGCAGCACCCGCAGCGCGCGGCGGAGGTCCGCGGCGTCACCGCCGCGCCCGTAGCGGGTCAGCAGCAGGACACCCAGGCCGTACGCGCAGCGGCTGCGGGAGCCGTGGTATCCGTGCGAGCCTTGCTCGGTTTCGGCGCCGAGCACGGTGACGGTGCGGTCCAGCAGAGCGTCGACGGCGTGGTCGTGTTCGTGGCGCGGATGGCCGGTGTCCGCCCCGTGGGCACCCTCCGCCCGGTACAGGTCGCAGAGCGTCGCCGCGGCCCTGAGGAGCAGGCTGGGCCGCTGCATGCCCTCCTCGGGGCAGGACGTGGCAACGTCGAGGAGTTCCCCGGCGGCGGCTCGCGCGGCCGCCAGGTCGCCCATGGCGACGGCCTGCTCCAGCTCGCGCCGGATCAGCTCACCACGCAGGGCCGGGCGCCGGGGGTGCCCCTCCGGAAGCAGGTGGAGCGCGTTCGCGGCGTCCTCGGCTGCGGACGCGGAGCCGCTCAGGGCGGCGTGCGCCGCCGGTCCCGCCCAGACGACGGCGAGCAGTTCGGCACGGAAGGGTGCCGTCCACTGCGAGGGCACCGGCCGGAAGAGGCGCGCGGGCACCCTGGGGTCGCCCGAGGCGGCGAGAAGCGCGCACAGCGGGGGCAGTACCACGTCCTCGGAAGTGCGTTCGAGCAGCGCTCCGTAGACGCGGGCGGCTGCGTCGAGGTCGGTGCGGTCACCGAGAATCAGGTGCCGGTCGAGGAGCAGCCGGGCCAGGAACTCGGAGCAGCGGTCCGCCAGGGCGCTCTTGGCGGAGACCGGGGTGTGGGCCCGGCCGACAGCGGCCACCGCGCTGCGCGCCAGGGCGACAGCCGTCTCCAGGTCCTGGCCGTCGCGGTCCCGCAACCAGCGGTGGTGGTGCAGCACGGCCAGGGTCGCGGTGGCGGGCGCGCTCATCGGCTCGTCGGTCCCGACCAGTTCGGCCACCCGGGTGGCCGGTACCGCGAAGGGGTCGGGCGTGCCGTCGCCGAGCAGAACGGCGGCGTCGAGGTCGAGCACCGGGGCTGTGCGAGGGGCCGCCGGACCGCTGGGCGGGCCCGGGCTGCCGTCGACGTGCGCCGGGGTTCTGCTCTGCGGCCCGGGCAGGACGGCCGCCACGGGCGAATCTCCGGTTGGGGGCCTGCCGTCCGGCGCCGGAGGCGCACCGCGGGCTCCCCGTGCGTCCTCTGCCGGTTCCCGTCCCGCCCCGTCCGGTTCCGCCCTCGTCGAAACACCCAGGAAGAGCCCGAGCAACCGCCTGACGTCGCCGGTGCCGAGCCGGTCCAGAGCAGCCACCACCGGTGGACGCAGTGGCGATTCTTGGGGGAGAAGGGAGAGCGCCTCCCTGAGCGCTGTCCGTGCGGCCTGCCGCTCGACGCCGGTGGCCTTGCCCTCCTCCTCGAGGCGGAGCCCGAGGACGCCTGCGACACCCAGCATGATCACCCGCAGTCCGGTCGCCTCGGCCCCCAGCCGGGGGACGGCCCGCCGAAGCCGTTCCGACCACGCCCGGGAATCCGCCACGGAGGGCGGAACGCCTGGGGAACGCAGCAGCCGCACCATGACGAAGAGGAAGGCGAGCAGGGGCTCCTCCTCCTCGTCGGACGCGCCCAGTACCGCATCGAGCAACTGCACGTCGTCCTCGACGGTCGGGAACCCGGACACGTCGGGCACCCCAGGGCCGTTCCGGTCGGTCCACGCGCGCAGGAAGGGCTCCGTGTACCAGACCCGGTACATCAGGGCGATGAGGAACGCACCCCTGAAGTCGGCGTCCCCCAGTCCGTCGCGCTCGGGCAGACGTTCCATCGCCACCCGCATGCAGCGCAGCCCCTCGCGCAGTACGGCGGGTTCGGCCACGGGCAGTCGGCACGCGAAGTCCAGCAACAGCGCGACGCCGAGGAACCCCTGTGCGTACAGGTGGAGTTCGTCGTCATGCGGATAGAGCCCCGTTCCGGTGCGCAGCAGGTCGACGGCTTCGCGGACATCCGCCACCACGTGCGGCGCGGTGTGTTCGAGGGCCATGGAGGGGTTCTGCCGCCCGTTCAGGACGGCCTGGTCGGCGAGACCGTGGGCCAGCGGCAGCCCGCGTCGTACGGCGCGCTGACCGAGCACGATCGCGGCCTTGAGCACGGCCGCTGCCCGGTCGTCGTCCTCGGGCCCGATCAGCGGTACGAGCTGCCGCACGCACACCGCGAGCCGGTCGTGCCCCCGGTCCCCCAGCACGCCTTCCGACAGGTCCAGCCAGAGCAGTTGGACGAGGCTGTCGAAGTACGCCACGAACTCGTCGTCCACCGGGGCTCCATGAGTCGTGGGGTCCTCGGCCGTACCGGCGGCGCGCTCCCCGGGACCGGACCGGTCCGCCGGCGGCATGGCGGGATGGGCCGCCAGCACCTCCTCCAGCAGCTCGACGGCGGCCGCGCGATCCTGCGCCGGGACGGGGTCGCCGGGCCGCTGCGCGTGCCGGTTCTCCTCGGAGCGCAGGCACAGGGCGTGAACCAGCCCCCGCTTCAGTTCGATCCTCGTCCCGTCCGGCAGGCCGGGACGAGCGAGCACCGCCCGGAACCAGTCGACGGCCCGCCCCTGATGCCGTTGCGCGGTGGAGAGTTCGAGCAGCAGGTCGCACAGGAGCACGCCCAGTTCCGCCGGATCCGCCGAGGTGCCGCCGTCGAGCAGCGCCAGCGTCAGGTCGAGGAGGACGATCGCTTCCTCGGCCCCGGCCGCCGCCGCGGAAGGGGACGGGCCGGTGCCGACGCGGTCATCGAGCTCCAGAGCGGAGAGCTGCACGAAGTCGAAGGTCACGTCGGGCCACAGCAGGGGATCGAGATCGTCGGCAGTCCTCGCGGCGTCGAGCAGGGCGAGGGCGTTCCGGCGGTCGGCGAGCCGTTCCGGGCTGCGGTGTTCCGCGCGCCGTGACCGGTCCGACAGGACGAGGCCGAGGACGGCCCGGCACCGCGTCGGTTCGGCGACGAGGTGCCCGTCCGGTCCGTCCAGAAGACCACCCAGCAGAGAGACGGTCAGGTCAGCGTCCGCCTCACGTGCCGCACCGGGCAGGGTACGGCTCCAGCGCTCGGCCACACGGAAGGCCCACTCGCAGGTCAGGTCGACCTTCGCGAGGAGCTCGGGTTCCGGTCCGTCGTCGCCGCACTGGTCAGCGGCGAGCGTGCACAGGGTGGCGAACCGCTCCCGAAGGCGGCCGAGCCGGTAACCGGCCGGTCCCAGCGTGCAGCGTATCGCCGCGGCCGCCAGGGACATCCCGTACAACGCGTCGCGCTGCCCGGCGTCCGTGACCGTGCCGCACAGCGCGGCAAGCAGTTCCTCGGCTTCCTCCAGTGCCACGGGGATCGGCCCCGCCGCCCCCCGGCCGTCGGCCGGCACCCACTCGCCCCCCTCCGCCGGAGGCTGCTCGGCGGTCTCCAGCAGGCGGGCCACCTGCTCCAGTGGATTCTCCCGGCTGATGCCGCCCATTCCGGTCTCGGTCATTCCCCACCCCGATTCGGCACTGCACATTACGCACCCGGCCGCTGCGCATGGACCGCGGCGTGTCCCACCGGATTCGAGTCGCGGTTCGGGGGCGTGCTTCCATAATTCCGCCCGCCGGGCCCGTCGAATGCTGTACACCCGCTCGATTCCCGCGACCGGCCAATTGCCAAAAATACGGTACCTCACTACCGTACGGATCCATCCTGATTCCAGAAGGGGGGCGCATGGACGAGTACGAGGCGCGACTCATCGAGGCGCTGACGCGGGACCGGCAGGCGATACGGGCTCAACTCACCCCGGAGGACCGGAACCAGCTCGACGCGCTGCTCGACCTGGCCGCCGAAGGAGGTGACGAGCGGCGTCGGAGGGCGGTCACCCGTGCAGTCGCGGCGCACCTGCGTGCCTCCCTGCCGGAACAAGAGGTCCGAGCCGTCGAGAGGCGGTTCGCCGGCGCGGCGTCGCCCCTGCCCCACGAACTGCTGGCCTCGTTCGCCTCGTCCGGCGGCCGGCCCGAGGGGATCCGGGGAACCGGCCGGGCCCCGGAGAGCGGTGAGGAGGCCCAACCCTCGCCGTACGAACGGCTGCTGGCCGTTCCAGCTCTCTCACCGGACGACCTGAGGGAGAACTTCGGTGTGGAGGTGACTGCTCCCGAGCTGATCCGTCTGCGCCGCGGCGACGGCTCGGAGGGGCTGCCGGCCTTCCAGTTCGACCGCGAGGGCCGGCCCCGGGACGTGGTCGTCGCCGTCAACCGCATGCTGGGCGCCGCGGAGGACCCCTGGGGGGTGGCCGACTGGTGGCTCGGCCCCAATCCTTGGCTGGCCACGGCCCCGGCGTTGCTGCTCGGCGCAGGTCTGGACGGACAACTGCTCGCTGCGGCAAGCGTGGTGGGGGAGGAGGACTGACATGGCACGAGGCGCACGACTGCCCGATGCCGGCATGGCCGAGCCGAGGCGGGTCGACTGGGAGGCCGGCCGGGTCCTGCACAGGGTGCACTCGCGCAAGCGCGAGGCGTTCGAGTTCAACCCGACGCCCCAGGACCACCACTTCGGCGGCGGCCGGTTCGACAGCACCCCCAATGACCTCTACTCCTACCTGTACGCGGCGCCCGCACCGACGACGGCGCTGGCCGAGAGGCTGCTGCGGGACATCGGCTTCGACGGCGACCATCCCACCCGCGTCCTGCCGCGCAGGGAGTTGGAGGGCAAGCGGCTCTCACAGGTTCGGCTGGCACGTGACGTGGCACTGCTGTCGCTGCGCACCCTGTTCGACCTCAACGCCGTCCAGCAGGAGGACGACTGGCTGGTGCGGTCCAAGCCCACGGACTACGCCTTCACCCGTCGCTGGGCGCACTGGCTGCGCGCCGAGGCCCCCTGGGCACAGGGCTTCCTCTACGAGTCGCGGCTCGCCTTCCCGGAGGTGTCGCTGGTGCTGTTCGACCGCTGCGCGCACAGCGATCTGCTGGAGGCCACCGAGGAACCCGCACGCGACCTCGACGAGCCGGAGAACGTGCGATGGGTCGGCGAACGGCTGAAGCGGTTCAGGGTCAGGGTGGGCCCCCCGGACGCCGGGGACGGCGCCCCGGCCTGACGCCGGCAGCCCCGGAGACCGGACCGCACTCGCGGCCTCCGGCAGGCGCACCCCGGAGCCCGGTGTGCGGAACCCGGGCGAAAGCGGGGCGCCTTCCGGGTTCTTTCCGGGTGTTTGGACGAAACCGCGGACCGGCTGTCTGCACACGTGCATACTTTTCTCTCAGTAGTCACCGGGCGGCCAGAGTCCTCCCTCCGGCGTTTTCCGTACGGACGCGCCGACATTCATTCGATTTCCATGCCGGCAACGCGTCCATGCGGGCAGCCGGACAATGAACAGAGGCCTGGGGAATCGCACCGCTTCCCGTTCGGCAATGCGTCGCCTCTTTCCCCGTCGATCACCGAACCCACGTCTGGACAGGCATGTCTGAATTCTCGAACGTCGAGCGCCCCCCAGTTTTTCCCGTCTGCCTCTGCATCGATGTCTCGTACTCGATGGCGGGCTCGCCGATGAAAGCCGTCAACGACGCCCTCCCCGAGATCAAGTCGGCGATCAAGGGTGACCCGGCCACCGGCGAGATCGCGCGGCTCGCCGTCGTGACCTTCTCCGACCGGGCCGAGACCCGTCTGCCACTGACCGACATCGCCTACGCCGACATGCCCTCGCTGACGCCGCAGGGCGGCACCAACTTCGACGTGGGGCTGCGTGCCTCCGGTGACGCGCTGCGCGACGGCATCAGAGCCCTCGGCAAGGGCAGCGCCTACCACCAACCGGTGATCTTCTTCATCAGCGACGGCGAACACAACGCGGCCGTCGACTGGACCCACGCCTGGGCACAGGTCACCTCCAAGGACGACAGGTACGGGGCGCAGATCGTGAGCTTCGGCTTCGGCCAGGCGAACCGGGACGCCATCCGGCAGGTATCGACGGGTTTCGCCTTCTTCACCGACGAGAGCGACCCCGGAGCGGCCGTGCGCGAGATCCTGCGCACGGTGGTCCGGAGCATCCGGACCACCTCCAGCAGCTTCTCCTCCGCCTCCGGTGGCGTGCTCTCGGTGCCGCTCGACGGTACGAAGCTCACGCAGCTCCCGCTCGACCAGCGCACGGTGAGCTGAGCGTGAGCATGTTCCGCCGGCGCCGGGGCAGGCACACGGATCCGGAGGCGGATCCCGGAGCCGTACCGGACACCGCCCCCGCTTCGGCGGGTGCCCGCCCGGCTTCGTCCGACGCGACGGAGCCGGGGGCGGGGACCGCCCCCGCAACTCCGGGCGCCGGGGGCGCTCGTCCCACCGTTTCCCGGCACGGCGACCTCGGCGAACCGACGACGGGGAACCGGGACTCCAGGGCCACAGCCGGGACTACGATGCTCACCGGCCCGTCCGGGGCCAGCCCATCGGCGGCGAGCCCACTCACGGCGGATGCCGGGCGGGCGGCGCCGACCGACGACCCGGGGCGAGCCGGGCAGGGGGCCGGGGCCGCCGTGGACGGCGTTCCCGCCTCCGACGGCGCTCCCACCCACAGTTCTCCCGGTGCCGCGACCGGCACCGACGACCAGCCTCGCAGAGGCGCCGACGGGTGCGCGGCGCCCACCGCCCTGCCGGCCGTCGATCCGCCCCGCACCCTGCCCACGACCGCACCGCACGTGGGAGACCGACTGCAGCCGCTTCCGCTCCCTCGCCTCGCCCTGCCGGCGACCTCGCTCCCGGGGCTGCGAGCTGACGGGGGATTACTGGGCGACCGGTGGCTGGGCGCCGCGAGCCTTGCCGGGCAGTCCCACCTCAACAGCGGTACCACGGCGCAGGACGCCTACCAGTTCACCCTCTCCGACGACCGGTCCCTGCTGGTCGCGGCGGTCTGCGACGGCCTCGGCTCACGTCCGCTGACCTCGCAGCTCGGCGCGTCCCTCTTCGCCGCGTTGTTGTGCGAGGAGGCCCGCACGGTCACCGCCGGAAGACTCACGGGCGACCCCCGCGCCGTACTGGGTGGCGTCCTCGACGCGGCATGCGCTCGCACGGCGCGGTTGCGTACGGCGGGAATGCCCGCCCTGACGGACCGGGACCTCTCCTGTACGGCCGCGTTGGTGCTGCTCCCGGTCGTGGGCACCGGCTGGGCCACCCGGGTCGGGGACTGCGCGGTGATGCGGCTGGCCGGGGAGGCGTGGGAGACCGTGTTCCACCGCGACGGCGGACCGGTCAACCGGGTCTCCGCCGCCCTGCCCCACCCCGCCCCCGCGGAGATCGCCGAGTACGCCCCGCTGACCGAGGAGAGCCCCGGCGGCTGTCTGATCCTGGCATCGGACGGGCTGGCGGAGGACGCCTTCGGCTCGCCCGCGGTGCGCGCCTGGCTCGCCGAGCGCTGGTCCCGGCCCTGCGACGCCGCCGCGATGGCGGACTCGCTGCGCTACCGGCGCCGCGGCTCGCACGACGACCGGACGGCCCTCGTGGTGTGGTCCCGGCAGACGCGGGGCGGATGATCGATGCGCACCCTCACCAGCAGGCTCGGCCGCAGGTACCAGGTCGACCGGCACCCCTTCAACGACAAAGGCAGTCAGGGGCTGCTCTATCACTGCCTGGACCGGGACCGAGTGCCACGTGTCTACAAGGAGTACAGGACCCCCGAGTCCACGTCGTCCGAGGTCGACCGGTTGCACAGGCTGGCCCGTTTCGGCCGGGACATCGTGGGCCGAGCCGAGAACGGTCAGGGACCCACGGGGCGCGGCGGGCTCGCCACGACCGCCGAGTCGTCCATCAACTGGCCCATCGACGTGATCCACGGCAGGAACGGCGGCGTGACGGGTGTCGTACTGCCGCTCATCCCGCGGTCGTTCATGTTCACCGACCCGGACGGCCGTCCGGCGGCCCGCACACTGGCCTTCCTCTACCTGGCCCGCTCCGAGCCGCCGCCGCCGACGGCGCGCGTCCGTGTGGGCGTACTGCTGCGTGTGTGCGACATCTTCAGGGAGCTGGAGGACCGAAGACTCACCCACGGGGACCTGTCCGCGAACAACCTGGTGTGGCGGGAGCGGGACGCACACGCGTATCTCATCGACTGCGACGGGCTGACCTCCTGGAACGACCCGCCTGTGCAGGGGGTGAACACGCCGGAGTGGACGGACCCGCGCCGTATCGCCGGGGCGATCACGGCGCACGACCGGTTCAGCGACCGGTTCGCCCTCGCTCTGGCACTCTACCGCGGGCTGTTCCTCAATCCGGGCGGCCCGCGTTGGCAGGGTGGACACCAGAACGGCCGGTGGATCACGCCCTCGGATTTCCCCGACCGACTGGACCCGGCGCTGCGAAGGATGTTCAGCCGCGCGCTCGACGACCCGCTGGCGACGGGCGCACGACCCGGCGCAGCCGAGTGGCACCACGCTCTGTACCAGGCCTTCCTCACCGGTGGCAGCCAGCCCTCCTACCGCGACGACGCACTGCGCGTCCTGGACGACTACGCCGCCCAGCGCCGGCGGGAGGTCCAGCGCCACCGCGCTGCCCAGCGACCGGGGCAGCCCCCCGCGACCGGTCTCCCGGTGCAGACGCCCCGGCCGCACCCGCAGCCGCAGCCCCATGGACGCGTGCGGACCACGCGGCCCCCTCAGCCTCGGCCGCAGGTGAGCCCCCGACCGCGTCCACAACCACGGCCCCGGCCGACGCCGGCGCCCTCCCGCCGTCGCCGACGAACGGCGTGGATCGTCGTCGCGGTGGCGGCCGTGGCCGTGGTACTCGCGGGGATCGCCGTCCGCATGTTCGCGCACGATGCCACCGGTCCGTCCACCGCGCTGCCTCCCCGGGCAGGGACGCTCTGCCCCACCTCGGTGGCCGCCCGCATTCCCGGCGGTACCGGAGCGACACTTCTGCACGCCTACACGACCGAGGTGCACCGCATCCTGCTGTGCCGCACCATGAGCGGGAAGATCTACTACGACGGCTCGTGGCTTCACCCGAGTGCCACGCACAAGAAGTCCGAGGAGATCACGATCCCCGCCGAGCGCACAACGGACGGCTACCGGGCGCGCAACAAGGGGTACCAGTACACCATCGGGAACGGGTACGTCACCGTCGACCTGCCCCAGGGCGAGACGAGGAAGTTCCGCCTCACCGAGGACGGTTGAGCCGGCCGCCCGGTCGTTGCGGCCCGTTGCCGCCCGGGCTCACCGGCGTCTCGCGGCGAGCGCGTCCAGTACGGCACCCGCGCTACCGGGATTGCGGGTCACCAGGTGTACCGACCAGTCGGGGTCGGCGGCGAGGGCGACCTCCAGCGCCCCGAGGATGGCCTCTGCGCTCCTCCTCGCGGAGAGGCCGCCGCGCCCCGCGCCGAACAGGGGCAGGGCCACGGACCGCAGCGGAACCTCGCCGGAATCCCGTTCCTCGCCCGCCAGATCGAAGATGCGCCGGACCGCCTCGGCGACCGCCTCCGGCGCCGTCTCGTAGCCGTTCCCGGTCGCGCACGGAGTGGTGACCGCGGCGTGGAAGATTCTGCGCACCCCGTGCGCCGCCAGTGCGCCTGCCGAGGTCACCGCCACCGTGCCGGGGGCCACGGGAAGCCCGGGAGGCGCCGAAAGTTCGCTCCACGCCCTCAGCTGCTGCGCGATCACGTCGTCCACGATCCGCCCGCCTGCGTCCTTCTTCGCCCCCGCCCGGCGCAGGCTCCCGGAGACCGTGCGACGGAACGTCTTGGACATCTCGAAGTAGACGTTCTCCGACGACACCAGCACGTCGACGCCCTCGATCAGCTCGATGGGCGCGACGTGCAGGGTGATCGTCACCTCGCCATGCGGAAAGGGCGTGTCCACCCGATGCCGCCCCGCCGGCACGGACACCGGCGAGCGTGACAGCCCGGGCGTCGTGGGCCCCTTCCCGGTTTCGGGTGACGGCCACGATGCCGGGGCGAGCGCCACGCTCCCCGGCCCGGTCGCGCTGCCGCGCGTCCCCGGCGCACCAGATGCGGCTGCCGCCAGGATCGCCGCCGCGACCTGACGGATGAGCAGCTTCTCCTGGTGCTTGCGGAAACGGTCGACGCTGATCCCGGCCAGGCCGGCAGCCCTGTTTCGGCGTTCCTTGGCCGGCAACGCGCGCGTGCCCGGCAGCAGGCCGAAGGTGATCCGGCCCACTTCGCGCTGTCCGGGGTCGAGCCCGTCGACCGCCCGGCGCAGTGCTTCCTCCACCGCGTGCGTGTCCACCTCGCCCGGTCCCGGGCGGCCGTCCACACCGGTGGACCGCGCGAGCACCCCGGGCAGCTCGACAAGGGCCGCCTCGTGCAGCCGCAGCAGTCCGAGCGCCCTGATTCCGTGCAGTTCCCGACTCAACATGTCCAGCATCGCCGGGTATTGCCCCGGCCCGTCCCCCAGATCCATGTCCGAAAGCATGGTGGTACACCTCGTGCCCGGCAACGGAATCCGCCGAACCCGCGCTCTCGGCCCCGAGAGCGGGTCGGCCACGCCGATGGGCCGGGTGAGGGACGAGGGGCCGGTGCCCACGACAGGACGGAACTCAAGCCCGCCGGGGAGGGCCGCGTTGATCGTCCCTGCCGCACTGCGCCACGACCAGCGCTCCGAGAGGCGGTCGCACCAGCCCCTTGACCGGCGACTTCACAGGGGCGGAGGCGTACCGCCCGCCCTCCCGCCCCGACCGCGCCACCCCGGGACGGGATGTCCCCCGGACCGCGCACACGACTTGACCACCGGGCGGCCGCAGGCCGAGGATCACACAGCATGATGCCCGGACACGGCAGCACCGTCGACGGGGTGCTGCGCCGCAGCGCCCGCCGGACCCCCGCGCGCGTCGCCGTCGAGTACGGCGACCGCACCTGGACCTACCAGGAACTCGACGACGCGGTCTCCCGCGCCGCGGCCGTCCTGCTCGGCGAGGGCCTCGCCCGGGGGGACCGGGTCGGGACCTACGGCCACAACTCCGACGCCTACCTCGTCGCCTTCCTCGCCTGCGCCCGCGCCGGCCTGGTGCACGTCCCCGTCAACCAGAACCTGACCGGCGACGACCTCGCGTACATCATCGGCCAGTCGGGCAGCTCGCTGGTGCTGGCGGACCCGGACCTCGCGGACCGCCTGCCGGACGGCGTACGCATCCTGCCGTTGCGCGACGCCGAGGGCTCACTGCTGGACGCACTGGCATCGGCGGCGCCGTACGACGGGCCCGAACCGCGCGGCGAGGACCTCGTGCAACTGCTGTACACCTCGGGCACGACCGCGCTGCCCAAGGGCGCGATGATGACCCACCGCGCCCTCGTCCACGCCTACCTCAGCGCCATCACCGCCCTGGACCTGAGCGCCGGGGACCGTCCGGTGCACGCGCTGCCGCTGTACCACTCGGCCCAGATGCACGTCTTCCTGCTGCCCGGCCTGGCGGTCGGCGCCACCCACATCATCCTGGACGCACCCGACGGCGACCGTCTGTTCGACCTGATCGAATCCGGCCGTGCGGACAGCCTGTTCGCCCCGCCCACGGTGTGGGTCGGCCTGGCCGGCCGTTCCGACTTCACCACCCGCGACCTGAGCGGACTGCGCAAGGCGTACTACGGCGCCTCCGTCATGCCGGTGCCGGTCCTTCAGCGGCTGCGTGCCCGACTGCCGCGGCTCGCCTTCTACAACTGCTTCGGCCAGAGCGAGATCGGCCCGCTCGCCACCGTCCTCGGCCCCGACGAGCACGAGGGCCGGTTGGGCTCCTGCGGGCGCCCGGTGCTGTTCGTGGACGCCCGGCTCGTCGACGAGGACGGCCGGGACGTGCCCGACGGCACCCCGGGTGAAGTCGTCTACCGCTCACCGCAGTTGTGCGAGGGCTACTGGGACAAGCCGCAGGAGACGGCCGAGGCGTTCCGCGGCGGCTGGTTCCACTCGGGCGATCTCGCGGTGCGTGACGCCGACGGCTGCTTCACGATCGTCGACCGGCTGAAGGACGTCATCAACTCCGGTGGTGTGCTGGTGGCCTCACGCCAGGTCGAGGACGCCCTGTACACACACCAGGGGGTCGCTGAGGCCGCGGTGATCGGGCTGCCCGACGAGAAGTGGATCGAGGCGGTGACCGCCGTCGTCGTTCCACGCGGCCAGGTCACCGAGGCGGAGCTCATGGCCCACGCCCGGGACAGGCTCGCCCCCTTCAAGACACCGAAACGGGTCGTGTTCGTCGACGCGCTGCCGCGCAACGCCAGCGGCAAGATCCTCAAGCGCGAGCTCCGGGAACGGCTCGGATCGGTGCCGCCGGCACCAGCGGCCTGAACCCCGGCCCCGCCCCCGCGGTCAGTCCCGGGGGCGCAGGTCGACGATGCGCCGGATCTTGCCCACCGAGCGCTCCAGCGACTCCGGTTCGACGATCTCCACGGCCACCGAGACGCCGACGCCGTCCTTCACGGCGGCCGCGATGGACCGGGCGGCCTCGTCGCGCACCCCGGGTGCGGCGTCGGGACGTGCCTCGGCGCGCACGGTGAGGGCGTCGAGGCGGCCCTCCCGGGTCAGGCGCAGCTGGAAATGCGGAGCCACACCCGCCGTGCGCAGGACGATCTCCTCGACCTGTGTCGGGAAGAGGTTCACCCCGCGCAGGATCACCATGTCGTCGCTGCGGCCGGTGATCTTCTGAATCCGCCGGAAGGAGCGGGCCGTGCCCGGCAGCAGCCTGGTCAAGTCCCGCGTCCGGTAGCGGATCACGGGCATGGCCTCCTTGGTCAGCGAGGTGAACACCAGCTCGCCCTCCTCGCCCTCGGGCAGCACCTCACCGGTGATCGGGTCGACGATCTCCGGGAAGAAGTGGTCCTCCCAGACATGGAGGCCGTCCTTGGTCTCGGCGCATTCCTGGGCGACCCCCGGCCCGATCACCTCCGACAGGCCGTAGATGTCCACCGCGTCGATGCCGAACCGCTCCTCGATCTCGCGGCGCATCTCCTCCGTCCAGGGCTCCGCGCCGAAGATCCCCACCTCCAGGGACGTGCCGCGCGGATCGACGCCCTGGCGTTCGAACTCGTCCAGGAGGGTCAGCATGTACGACGGCGTCACCATGATGATCCGCGGCCCGAGGTCCTGGATCAGCTGCACCTGCCGGGCGGTCATGCCGCCGGAGGCGGGGACGACCGTGCAGCCCAGGCGCTCGGCGCCGTAGTGCGCTCCGAGCCCCCCGGTGAACAGGCCGTATCCGTAGGCCACGTGCACCGTGTCACCGGGGCGGCCCCCCGCCGCCCGGATCGAGCGCGCCACCATGTCGGCCCACATCGACAGGTCGGCGTCGGTGTACCCCACGACGGTCGGGCGTCCCGTGGTGCCGCTGGAGGCGTGGATGCGCCGGATGCGCTCCCGCGGCACGGCGAACATGCCGTACGGGTAGTTCTCGCGCAGGTCCGCCTTCGTGGTGAACGGGAACCGGGCCAGGTCGTCCAGGGAACGGCAGTCCTCGGGGCGCACGCCGGCCTTGTCGAAGGACTCCCGGTAGAACGGGACATGCGTGTAGGCGTGCCGCAGCGACGCGCGCAGCCGCTCCAGCTGCAGCTCCCGCAGCGCCTTGACGCCCAGCCGTTCCCCCTCGTCCAGCACGTCCGTCGTCGCTTCCGTCATGGGGACGTCTCCCTCACCAACCACGCCAATCCGGGCGACCGATCATTCGGTCGAGTTCTCGGGATCAGTAATCCAGTCCGCCGGGACGATCGCAAGGGGTCCGCCTGCACTTTCTCGCCGTGTCCCACCACCGGCCGCGGGAAATCCGTTGTGACCTGCCGCCGGTTGCCATGATGATCGGCTCATGCCGCTCCTGACCGCACCCGACGGAACCGAGCTCGCCCACCACGTCCGCGGCGACGGCGCGCCCCTCGTCGTCCAGCCCGGCGCCGGGCACTGTCCGTGGCTCGACGACGCCGAGGGGTTCGTGCGGCGCGTGCTGGCCTTCCTCGGTGAGGGGAGCGGCGGCGGTCAGGGGCGCCGGGCGCCGGGGTCCGGCCACGGAGCGTCCACCTCATGTGGCCTGTCGGCGGTGGGACGCGATCGCTAGTCTGGCCGCGGACGACGGATTCGGGAGGAGCACGGACGTGGCCGAGAGCACCACCCAGCAGCAGTTGGTCATGGGCTGGGACAAGCCGGAACTGGATCTGAGCAACGCCGAATGGCAGTCCAGCAGCCGAGGGCTGGGGGATGTCCAGATCGCCTTTGTCGAGGGTTTCATCGCGATGCGCAACAGCGGCCGCCCGGAGGGCCCTTCCCTGATCTTCACGCCGGCCGAGTGGGGTGCGTTCGTGTCGGGTGCCCGTGAGGGCGAGTTCGACCTGACGTGACCCGCCGGGCCGGCCGGGCGCGCGGGGAGCCGTCACCGCAGGCGTGGGTCACCGGGACCGTCGGGGCGGCGCCCGCGCGGGTGCCGCCCCGGAGGAGCCGGGTTGCCGCCCCGCCGGGCCCCCGCTGCGTCCGCCGCTGCCTCAGGGAGCACCCGCGGCAGGAGCGGTGCGGCCCCTCCTGCGGCGATCGCGCCCGGGATGCCCGGTGTCACGCCCCGCACCACAACACGGCCCGAGCCTGCGCCGACGGACGCGAGGGGCGGTGATCACGGCCTCGCCCGCGCGGCACGGACGGGACCGGGACACGTACCATGGCGGCATGTCGTTCCTCCGCCGCCGCAGCGCCACTCCCGCAGGGCCCGACTTCGACGTACTGGCCATGGACCCGGGCGACTGGCCCGGCAATCTCGGCGCCGGACTGCTGCCCGCGCCCGACGGCAGCTGCCAGGGCGTCTTCCTGCGCTACGACCTCTTCGGCGGCCGCGGCCCCGCGATGATCATCGGCAACCTCCCCGAGGGCTCCCCCGCCCGCGAGATCGCCGACGGGGAGATCCCCTTCGAGGTGGCCCAGCTCCTGCTGGCGCTGGAGAACGACGAGGAGGTGACCGTGGTCGGCGCCGAGGACGTGCCGGTCATGCAGGGCGACAACCTCCTCATCGTGCGCCGGCTGAAGCTGTCGGAGTCCCGTATCTCCTGCGTCCAGTTCGACCGCAGCGACAACGTCCAGGTCACCATCGCCGCCTGGGACCGGCCCATCACCGACGACCTGTACGCCCTGCTGAAGCCGCTGCCCGCGGAACTGTTCCAGCAGGGCTGAGGCCCGCGCCCCGCCCTCGTCACCCGGCCGACGGCATCACCTGCACGTCGGCCGCGCGCACGAACGCGACGCGGCGTCCGAACTGGATCTCGTAGTAGAGGTCCTCGCCCACCACCACCCGGTGCGAGCCGGTGGTGAAGGTGACCGCGTAGTAGTACTCGCCGGGTACCTCGTCACCGACCGCGTACCTCTGCCCCGCGAGCAGCCTGTACGGCAGTGGGGACAGCGGCTGCGCGGGCACCCCCGCCGGGTATGCCGAGGCCTCCGGATAGGCCCGGCCGTACACCGGGACGCTCGCGGTGCCTGCCTTCGGCGTCACGATCCGGCCCGTCGAGGGCACCGCCGTCGGCTGCTCCGCGGGGTTGCGGAACCAGGCCTCCTGCCCCAGGTACCAGATCGCCGTCCAGTCGCCCCAGCGGTCCGCCACCGCGAATCGCTGGCCCGTCGAGACCCGCGAGGACAGGTCGTTCACGCCCGTCGTCGGCGTGGTGCCGAGACCGATGTCCTCGATCAGGGCGGAGTGTTCGTCGTGGTCCGAGTACAGGCGCACCTCGCTCGAACCGTGCGCGGGGCAGGTCCCCCCGCCCGCGGTGCAGCCCGTGTACACCGGCCGGTTCGCCGCGTACTCGGGGAGGATCGTCACCAGGCCGGCGCCGTCGCGTGCCCCCGTGCGCTGCAGCGGGTGACCCAGCAGCTCGAAGTAGTGCCGCCAGTCCCAGTACGGGCCCGGATCGGTGTGCATGCCCGGGACCGTGCCGGCGGTCGGGCCGGGCACGGTGTCGTGGCCCAGGATGTGCTGCCGGTCGAGCGGGATGCCGTACCGCGCCGCGAGGTACGTCACCAGCCGCGCCGACGAGCGGTACATCGCCTCCGTGTACCAGGAGTCCGGATCCGCGAGGAATCCCTCGTGCTCCAGGCCGATCGACTTGGCGTTGACGTACCAGTTGCCCGCGTGCCAGGCCACGTCCTTCGCCCTCACGTGCTGGGCCACGTGCCCGTCGGTGGAGCGCAGCGTGTAGTTCCAGGAGACGTACGTCGGGTCCTGCACCAGACCGAGGACGCCGTCCCAGCGACCCTCCGTGTCGTGGACGACGATGTACCTGATGCTCTGCGAGGCCGGACGGTCGCCGAGGTCGTGGTTGCCGTAGTCGTCGCCCCCGAACTCCTCGTACGGAGCCGGAACCCACTCGCACGCCACCGACGCCGGGCACTCGGTGCCCGCCGACGAGGAGGCCCCCAGGCCCGTGCGTCCCAGCTGGGCCGTGTCGGGCACCAGGTCCGGCCTGGCGGCCAGGACCACCCGCTGCCCCTCGTCCGTGACACGCGCCTCACCGGTGCGCACCACCTCGAACACGTCGTTCGCGTACACGGCGGCCGTGGCACTGTCGTCGGCGCCGGAGAAACGTGCCACCGCCCCGTACCACTGCGCCGGGTCGTCGCTCAGCGGTTCGCCCAGTGCGCGCTGCGCCGCGGCCAGCAGGGCCGCCCCGCCCGCGATGTTCGCGGCCTCGTCCGTGCGGAGCTCGGCGGCCGCGATCCCGGTCAGCCTGGCGGCTCTCGGCAGGGTCCGCAGCCGGGCCGGGAGGCCGGCCGGCCCGGGGACCCGGGCCGCCGGGGCCGGTGCGGGGCGTGCCGCGTCGCCCCGCGCGTCCTCGGTGCCCTCGCCGTGGTGCGACGCCGAGCGGAGCGCGGTGCGGGCGTCCGTCAGGTGCATCGGGCCGTACCCGCCGGTGACGCTCGGCGCGCCCCCGTGCCCGTCCCACCGGGACTGGAGGTAGGCGACGCCGAGCAGGACGCTCTGCGGCACGTGGTACTCGGTGGCGGCGGCGGCGAACGCACGCTGGAGACGGCCCGCGGCGGATGTGGCGGGGGCCGGTGCGGCGCCCAGCAGGGGCAGCAGCAGAGCTGTCGACGCGAGCGTGCCGACGGCTCTGCGCGTGCGTCTGCGACGGGGCGCGGACAGGGGGGCGGTGGCGGATCCTCGCAATGCTGCCTCCTGGGACGGTGGGGCGTGACGGGGGCCGCGGGGCCGAACCCGGTCAGCGGTACCGGCTCTCCGACGTTCCGTCAATCACGCCCACGACAGGCCGATTTCCCATGGCAGCAGGGGATGGGGCGAGTTTCGCGACGCCACCCCGTTGCCCGGTGGCGCATCACCGGACTACACCAAAGACGCTCCCCGCAGGACGCGGCCGGCCCGACCCGTGGCGACAGTGCCCGGCCCCGTGCCCCGTGCCCCGTGATCCGTGGCGCGGACACGCGAAGGCCCGCGGTGCCGCTCCACAGCGGCACCGCGGGCCTCCTTCTCCCTCAGCTCTCCCTCAGCTCTCCCTCAGCGGGTTCCGACCGCCGCCCGCACGGCCCGGCGGGCCAGCTGGCAGTCGTCGTGCAGCCGCCGCAGCAGCAGCCGCTGCTCCTCGCCGGACGGCGCGGCACCCTGGGGGCCCGCTCCGGGGGCCGCCGGAGGCGTGTCGTTCATCGAACGCTGCACGGCCGTCTCGTACGTGCGGATCTCACGCGTGAGGACGAGCATCAGGTTCACCAGGAAGGCGTCCCGCGCCGCCGGGCCGGCCCCCTGCGCGAGCTGGCTGATCTGCCGGCGGGCGACGGGTGCGTCGCCGAGCACCGACCACAGCGTCGCGAGGTCGTAGCCCGGCAGGTACCAGCCCGCGTGCTCCCAGTCCACCAGCACGGGACCGGCCGGTGACAGGAGCATGTTCGACAACAGGGCGTCACCGTGGCAGAACTGGCCCGTGCCGCCGCGGCCCGCCGCGTGCGCGATGCCGTGCAGCAGCTTCTGAAGGTCGCCCAGGTCCCGGTCGGTGAGCAGCCCCAGTTCGTGGTAGCGGGAGATGCGCGCCGCGTAGTCCAGCGGGGCGTCGAACGTGCCCACCGGGGGCCGCCAGGCGTTGAGACGGCAGACGGCGGACAGCGCCGCACGGATGTCCGCCCGCGGCGGTGCGTCCACCGGGTGCCGTTGCAGAGCTGCCACCCGTCCCGGCATCCGCTCCACCACGAGGACGCAGTTGTCCGGGTCCGCCGCGACCAGCCGCGGTGCCCGCACCGGGGGTCGGTGCCGCACGAACGTGCGATAAGCCGCTATCTCGTGCCGGTAGCGCTCCGCCCACACGGGGGAGTGGTCCAGTAAGCACTTCGCCACAGCCGTGCTGCGACCGGTCGTTCCGACCAGGAGTACGGACCGTCCACTGCGGCGCAGTACCTGCACCGGGGTGAACTCGGGGCAGATGCGGTGCACGGAGGCGATCGCCGCGCGCAGCTGGGACCCCTGAGGGCCGGACAGGTCGAGCCTCCCGCTGAGCGGTTGGGCACCGAGCCCGGCGGGACGCCGGCCGAGAGCGGCACCGAGGACCGGGGCCGCGGGACGCCCGGGTTCGAGGTAGGGGCCGGTGGCCGCGGGACGCGGTCGCAGCGGACGAGGCGGGGCGGACACGGAGGACGATGCTGCGTACATGGGCGAGACAGATCCCTTCGTGTGCCGGACGTCGAAACGCTGCCCCGGCCCGGCCGCCGGGTGCACCCTGGGGAGTGCGCCCGTCGGATCGGGCGGCGGCCGGGTCGGGGTGGCGCACTCCTACCTGACACCCGGTGCCCGGTGGCACACCATCTGGCGCACCCTGGCGAACCCTGGCGAATAGTCGCCCGGCAACTTACCCCGGGCTAGTGTCAACTCAGCCGAGAACCTGGGGGCTTGACGTGAGCGGACAACCCAACACCCGCCTTGCGGACCTGTTCGGCCTGGCCGGCTGGTCCAAGGGAGAACTCGCGAGACTGGTCAACAAGCAGGCGGCGGCCATGGGCCACCCCCAGCTGTCGACCGACACCTCACGGGTGCGGCGGTGGATCGACATGGGAGAGATCCCGCGCGATCCGGTGCCGCGGGTGCTGGCGGCCCTGTTCACCGAGCGTCTCGGCCGTGTCGTGACCATCGAGGACCTCGGTCTGGTGCGGCGCGGGCGTGCGGGGAAACGGCAGGGCGGCGGGAGCATGGAGCATCCCGACGGCATGCCGTGGGCGCCCGAGCGGACTGCCGCGGTCCTCACCGAATTCACGGGAATGGACCTCATGCTCAACCGACGCGGCTTGGTGGGCGCGGGTGCCGCGCTCGCCGCGGGCTCCGCACTCAGCAGCGCCATGTACGACTGGCTCCACACCGATCCTGCCCTGACCGCCGACGCCCCCGTCACCGACCGTCCCCTCCATGCCGACCCCGCCGGGTTCGACCGCTACGAGGCCGCCCCCATCGGGTACGAGGAGATCGAGGAACTGGAGCGCTCCGTCGAGGTGTTCCGCGCCTGGGACGCGGCCCGCGGCGGCGGGCTGCAGCGCAAGGCGGTGGTGGGACAGCTCAACGAGGTGGGCGGCATGCTCGCCTACCGGCACCCTCCCCATCTCCAGCGGCGCCTGTGGGGCGTCGCCGCCAACCTCGCCGTCCTCGCGGGCTGGATGTCCCACGACGTCGGTCTCGAACCCACGGCCCAGAAGTACTTCGTCATCGCCGCCCACGCCGCGCGGGAGGGCGGTGACCGGCCCCGCGCCGGCGAGGCCCTCTCCCGCGCAGCCCGCCAGATGGTGCATCTGGGCCGGCCCGACGAGGCGTTGGACCTGATGAAGCTCGCCCACTCCGGCTCGGGCGAGCAGGTGCTGCCGCGCACCCGGGCGATGTTCCACACCATCGAGGCCTGGGCGCAGGCGTCGATGGGCAAGGGCCAGGCGATGCGCCGCACCCTGGGACAGGCGGAGGACCTCTTCGTCTCCGACCGCAACGACCTCGAACCGCCGGACTGGATGCAGACCTTCAAGGACGAGGATCTGTACGGCATGCAGGCCCTGGCCTACCGCACCCTGGCGGAGTTCGAACCGGGCGCCGCCGCACACGCGCAGTACTACGCGGAGAAGGCGCTGGCGCTGCGCATCGACGGGCGGGAGCGGTCGAAGATCTTCGACCATCTCTCCATGGCCTCCGCCTGTTTCATCGCCGACGACCCCGAACAGGCGGACCGGTACGCTCGGTTGGCGCTGATGTCGATGGGGGCGAACTCCTCCCGCCGCACCTGGGACCGGCTCCGCCAGATGTACCGCCTCACCGTCGAGTACGCCGGCTACCCGAGGATCCAGCAGTTGCGTGAGGAGATCATGCAGGCGCTGCCCAAGGGGAGGGGAGGCCGCGGCGGCACCGCGAGCACGCAGGCATAGGAACGCACCGGCGGACGCACAGACGGAGAAGAGCACCGCTACCGCATCGGCGGCGGAGGCACGGCACCGCGAGTACACAGCCGAGGTACGCACGGCACAGCGAGCGCACGGGCGACGAGGCCCGCGCACTCGGCAGATCACCGCGCGCACTCAGTAGATCACGGTGTCACCCTCGCCGCCAGCACGCAGGCGTCGTCCTCCCGTTCACCCGTGCCGAACTCCTCGACCACCACGCGGACGCAGTCCTGCGCGGTGCGTGCCCCGGCCAGCCGGGGCGCCAGGTCCAGGAGACGGGGCCCCGCGGTCGCAGGGCCGTGGCGCGGCACCAGCCCGTCGGTGTGCAGGAGAAGCAGATCGCCGGGCCGAAGCAGCACCTCGGCCTGGCCGTAGGAGGCGCCGGGCGTCGCGCCGAGCAGGACGCCGTCCGGCGCCTCCAGCCGGCGCCCCGTCCCGCCGCGGAAGAGCAGCGGACCGGGGTGTCCGGCCTGCGCCCACACCAGCGTGCGGGTGGCCGGCCGGTAGCGACAGCACAGCGCGCTGCCCAGGGTCGGCTGCGCGGTGGCGTCCAGTAACTGGTTGAGCAGGGCCATCAGCGGGCCCGGCTGGGTGCCGGTCATCGCCATACCGCGGACCGCACCCAGCAGCGACGCCGTGTTCGAGGTCGCGGCAGGGCCGTGACCGGCCAGGTCACCGACGCTGAGCAGGGTCTCGCCGCCGGTCACCTCCAGCGCGTCGTACCAGTCCCCGCCGGTCGGCGTGTCCGTGGAGGCGGGCAGGTAGTGGGCGGCGAGATCGAGGGCGCCCGGGCCCGGGCGCGGGATCCGCAGGGAGCCGTGCCGGGGGGGCGGTACCGCCTCCTGGAACTCGGCCGCCACGCCCTGCTCCGTCCGCGTGCGGTGCCGGTGGCCCCGGAGCGAGTCGCACATCTCGGTCACCGCCCGCCGGCTGCGCCGCAGTTCGCTGACGTCGCGCAGCACGGCCCACATGGAGGTGGTGCCGCCGTCGGCGTCCAGCACGGGCTCGCCCATCATGTGCACGGTGCGAGTCCCACCGTCCGGACGGACGATACGGAACTCCCCGTCGATCGGCTTGGCGTCGATCAGGCAGTCGGTGACCATCGCGGCCAGCTTCGGCCGGTCCTCGTCGAGCACCAGCGACGGCAGCTCGTCCAGGGTGAGCGGGGGTGTCGCCGGTGAGCGGCCGAGGATGCGGTACAACTCGCCGGACCAGGTGGCCTCGTCGGTGAGCAGGTTCCACTCGGCACTGCCGACCCGGCTCAGCAGTCCCTCGGGCGGCGGTGCCGCGGGGCCCGGATCGAGGCCGGGGGCGGCATCGGGCGGTGGCCCCTCCTGCAGTTGCGCCAAGTGCGTGTCGAGATCCTGCAGTTGGTGCAGGGCCAGGTCGTAGAGTGCGCGCTGCCACCGTTCGCGCGGGTCCGAGCCGTCACTGCGCGCGTCCCGCCGTACGGCGTCGACGTCGCCTTTGAGCCGTCGTGTCTGCGATATCAGCGCGTCCACCGAGCCGCGACCGGGCGGCTGGGCGGCTGGGCGGTCCGCAGAGAGATGGGACGGCATGACGCACTCCGATGCGGGGACGGTACGGCCAGGGCCGACGAGTGGACCGTTACGACTGTTGCACAGCCCGCGATGCCGTGTAAGGGATTTGGCGACACACGATCCGGTGATGCGTCTGGCATATGTCAGAGTCTTCGTGGACCGGGTGCGCCGGGCTTCCGGCTGGGGCTGTCGTGGGCCTCAAGTCATATCCTACGTAAGGAATATGACGGGTCGTCGGATGCCTCGCGAACACACTCGATCGAGCGTTCGTCGGTCGCGTGTTCAGGTGGCATGGAGCTGTGGGCGCGGGGCCAGGACGACCGGTGTCCGCCCGCCGCCCTCCAGTGACCGCACCCCGGCCTCGGCGACCGCCGCGGCGGCGTAGCCGTCCCAGGCCGAGGGCCCGGTGACGCCGCCGGACCGGGTGGCGTCGACCCAGGCCCGGACCTGGCGGTCGTAGGCGTCGGCGAAGCGGACGAGGTAGTCCTGCGGGACCTCCAGGCGGGTGTCGCCGCCACCGGTCACCTGCATGCCCCGGTCCTCGCCGATGCGTGCGGAGCCGGACTCGCCCACCGCCTCGCAGCGCACCTGGTAGCCGAAGCCGCAGTTGACGAACACCTCGACGTCGACCAGGGCGCCCTGCTCGGACTCGAGCAGCACGAACTGCGGGTCGACCAGTCCCTGCGGGGCGGTTGCCGAGGGGCGCGGGCGCAGCACCGTCACCGCGGTCAGCTCCTGGTCGAGCAGCCAGCGGGCCGCGTCGATCTCGTGCGAGAGGGAGCTGTCGACCAGCATCGAGCTGGTGAACCCGGGTGGCGAGGAGACGTTGCGGTGCGTGCAGTGCAGCATCAGCGGGCGTCCCAGCCGACCGCTGTCCAGCAGGGCCTTCAGCCGCAGGTACTCGGCGTCGTACCGGCGCATGAAACCGACCTGTGCCAGCCGCCGCCCGAGCCGTGCCTCCGCCTCCACCACCCGCCAGGCGCCCGCGGAGTCCGGCACCATCGGCTTCTCGCAGAGCACCGGCAGCCCGCGCGCGAAGGACGCGAGCAGCGCCTCCTCGTGCTCCGGGCCGGGCGAGGCGACGAGGACGGCGTCCACGCCCGGGGCGTCGAGCGCGGCCTCCGCCTCTTCGTGTACCCGGACCCCCTCGATCCCGGCCACCGCCTCCTCGGCGCGGCGGGTGTCGGGGTCGGCGACCGCGGCGACCCGCGCCCCGCTCACACCGCGGTCCAGACGGCGTATGTGATCGGCGCCCATGTGGCCGGCGCCCAGCACGGCCACCCCCAGCAGTTCGGACACGCTCCGTCGGCCCCTTCCCCGGTCTCGCGCGCACCCCCGGCCGCGCCCCGCCCGGCTGCTGCCGGGTCGGGACGGGGAGGTGCGGCTCGCACGACTGTACGACCACCGGGTTCCGGGGGCGCCGGGAGGGGAGCGTCGCACCCCCTCGTTCAGTAGCGCAGGACGCCCGCGATGCCCGTCGCGTCGCCCAGGGTGCCGTCCGGTACGAACCGGACCTGCGCACCCGTCTCCAGGCACTGCTCGACGATCTCGTCGACGATGTCCTCGCGCGCGTCCGGGTCCCCGCTCGTCGCCGGTTCGAGGTGGTCCCCGACACCGCGGACGATCATGCTGAAGTTCTCCTCCACCGCGAGCAGCCGGATGCGGCCCTCTCTGGCGTTCTGCCACACCTCGTCGACGCCGGCCGCGAACGTGCGGTGCCCGCGGGCGGAGGTGAGCTCGCCTGCCACCTCGGCGGCCTGTCTGCGCTGCTCGGCCTCGTGCACGGGGTGCACCGCCTGCCACACCGCCTCCGGCGTGCCGTGGGCGAGGCCGCCGTGCGGGAGCTGCACCGCGTACCCGGCCACGCTGCCCACCTCGTCGAGCAGGGACAGCGCCGCCTGCTCGCCGGTGACGTACACCGGGCGGGGGTCGTCGCGCAGGATGCCGTTCATCGCCGCGTCGGCCTCCCGCAGGAACTGCCGGGTGTTCTCGTCGCGGAAGATGCTCGGCTGGTCGCCGATCCGCTCCTGGCGCTCGGCGTCGAAGTTCTGCCGGCTGCGGGTCAGCGGGAAGCCGCCGACGTGCTCCTCCGTGACCCGGTCGACGCCGCCGCTCCACAGCGTGACGCGGTCGGGGGAGACCGACAGGGCCCAGAAGGGCCGCTCGGAGACCTGTGCGGAGACCAGGTTGCGGGTGAGGAAGGTGTCCGAGAGCACCACACGCTCCGGCACGCTCCGGGTGAGCGACCAGACCTGGTGCTCGCCCGGGGCGGCGAAGATCACCAGACCGTCCTCGGCATGGGCCAGATCGACCTCGGCCAGAGCACGGTCCAGTTCCTGGACGACGTCCGCCCGGCGTTCCCGGGTGACCGCGGGATCGGACTCCAGCTGCCGCTTGGCCTGGGCCACGGCATTGCGCAGCCGGACGCGGTCCTGGCTGTTCAAGGGGGCCCGGCGGTGTGTCGGCGTCAGCACGGAGACCGCCGGATAGGGCCGCGGACGGCGCAGCTCGGCGAGGGTCGCGGGACTGAGTGCGTGCTCCATAACAGCACCATAGGACCGATCGGACCGTTCCGCCGTTCGGGGGTTCGGGGCAGTCGCGCACAGCCGCCGCGCCCGCCCGCCGCCGGCCCGCGACCCGTCTTCCGGCAGCCCCGGCCGGCCGTGAGCGGTGGGCGTGCAGCCGGTCAACTCGCTTGGACACACAGGGTTTACCTGCCCTCGACGCGTCGTACCCAGGGACTTGCTAGGGTTCTACTCGTTGGTAGCAAGCCGAGCGGGGCGGGGAACAGGCATGCGTGCCACCACAGTTCCCCGGGCGGTTCGCCGAGACGGGCGGTCCGGCAAGGGGGCCGGGCGCGGAGGGGGTGCACGCTCCCACGCGACATGAATGTCGAACTCCAGTTCCCTCGCTGACTCATTCAGACAGGTGAGACTCGTCCTATGGCTCGATCCCTGATCGATCTGCTGACCGCACATGCCTCGGAGCATCCCGATCGCATCGCCTACCGCTACCTCGTCACGGGCGACAGCGACGGAGAGATCCAGCACATGTCCTACGCGCGACTGGCGCTGCGGTCCCGCGCCGTCGCCGCCTGGCTCCAGGACCGACTGCCGGCCGGGGCACGGGCCCTGCTGCTCCACCCGCCGGGCCTGGAGTTCGTCTGCGGCTATCTCGGCTGCCTCGCGGCCGGCGTCGTCGCCGTACCGGGTGTGCCCCCGCAGGGCCGCGCACACAACCACCGTGCACTGACCAGGATGCGGCGCCTGATCGCCGACTCCGACGCGAAGGTGATCCTCGGCGGGCGGGAGGTGATCGCCTCCCTCGCCGCCATGGCGGAGCAACTGCCCGAGACCGCCGGCCTCACCTGGATCGCCACCGAGGACATACCCGACGACGCGGCCGGCGCCTGGCGTGAGCCCGACCTCACCGCCGACACGGTCGCCTTCCTCCAGTACACCTCCGGCTCCACCTCGGCTCCCAAGGGCGTCGCCGTCACCCACGGCAACCTCCTGGACAACCAGCACGTCATCACCGACCGCATGGGCCACACGCCGGAGGCGATCGCCGAGCACGACGGTGAGATGTTCGTCAGCTGGCTGCCGATGTACCACGACATGGGCCTCATCGGCCCGGTCCTGAACACGGTCCACCTCGGCGTCACCGCCACCCTCTTCTCCCCACTCCACTTCCTCCAGCAGCCGCAGCGCTGGCTCACGGCCGTCCACCGCTACCGCCCACACACCAGCGGCGGTCCCAACTTCGCCTACGAACTCGCCCTCAGGCACGCCACCCCCGAATTCGTCGACAGCCTCGACCTCGGCTCTTGGCGGGTCGCCTTCAACGGCGCCGAACCCGTCCGGGCCGCCACCCTGCGCCGCTTCACCGAGACCTTCGCCCCGGCCGGCCTGCGCCGCGAAGCCCTCTACCCCTGCTACGGCCTGGCCGAGGCCACCCTCATGGTCACCGGCGGCACCAAGACCGCCCCCGCGACCCGGTTCGCCACCGACCCCTTCGGTGAGCAGGACGCCGCGACCATCGGCTGCGGCCGGCCCGGCCCCGGCGTCGCCGTCGCCGTCGCCGACCCCGATCACGGCACCGAGCTGCCCGACGGGGAGACAGGCGAGATCTGGGTCGGCGGCGCGAGTGTCGCCAAGGGCTACTGGCGCAACGCCCTCGCCACCCGCGAGACCTTCCGCGCCACCCTCCCCGGCCGCACGGGCCGCTTCCTGCGCACCGGCGACCTCGGCTTCCTGCACGACGGCGAACTCTTCGTCACCGGCCGGCTGAAGGACCTGATGGTCATCGACGGGCGCAACCACTACCCCCAGGACCTGGAGCTGGCGGCCGAGCTCGCCCACCCGGCGCTGCGCCCCGGTTGCACCGCCGCGTTCTCCGCAGACACCGCTGCCGGCGGCGAACAGCCGGTGCTCGTGGCCGAGGCGGACCCGGACGCGGCCGGTGAGATCGAGAAGATCACCGACCTGGTGCGTGCCGCGATCGGCGACGCCCACGGCCTGCACGTGCACGATGTCGTCCTGGTCCGTGCCGGCACCATTCCCAAGACCTCCAGCGGCAAGATCCAGCGCCGGGCCACCCGCGCGGCCTACCTCGACGGCACGCTCGCCCGGATCGACGCACCGGCCACAGGCTGACGCCGTGGGCCGCCCGCCGTACACACCACGGGCGGTCTGCCGAACACCCTGCGGGCCGCCCGCCGAGCATGCCGGGGCCGCCCGCTGCCACCGCCACGGGCCGCCCGCCGTACACGCCACCCCCCATTCCTGAGGACACCCCTGCCCCGATGTCTGCGCACGAGTCCCCGAAACCGTCCTCCGGACGGCCGACCGAACCGTCCTCCGAACAGCTCCGCGACGAGTCCCGAGCACAGTCCCCGGAGCCGTCCGCAGCGGCCCCCGAGGACATCCGGGCCTGGCTCGCGTCAGCCGTCGCCGAAGCGGCCGGAACCGACCCGGCGACCCTCGACCCGCACCGTCCCCTCGCCGAGTACGGCCTGGGATCACGGCAGTTGGTCGCCCTGGGGACAGAGCTGTCCCGGCACACCGGCCGCACCATCGAACCGACGCTCCTGTTCGACCACCCCACCCTCGCCGCCGTGGCCGACGCCGTACTGAGCCCCCCGCGCGTGCCGTCCGCCCCACCACCCGCCGACGCGCCGCCGCGCACCACCGGCGACGACATCGCGATCATCTCGCTGGCCTGCCACCTCCCCGGCGGCGCGGACGACCCCGACGCCCTGTGGCGGCTTCTCACCTCGGGCGAGGACGCCATCGGCGAGGTCCCCGCGGGCCGTTGGGACACCCACGGCCTGTACGACCCCGATCCCGAGGCCACCGGTACCGCCTACACCCTGCGCGGGGGCTACCTCGACGGCATCGACCGCTTCGACGCGGCCTTCTTCGGGATCTCCCCCCGCGAGGCCGCCACCATGGACCCCCAGCAGCGTCTGCTCCTCCAGACCGCCTGGGAGACCTTCGAACGCGCCGGCATCGTGCCGGGCACGCTCGACGGCACCTCCACCGGCGTCTACGTCGGCCTGTACGACAGCGGCTACCTCGCCTCCGCCCCCCTCGACCGGCTCGACGGCCACGTCGGCACCGGCTCCGCCCCGAGTGTCGCCTCCGGCCGCATCGCCTACGCCCTCGGCCTGGGCGGCCCGGCCGTCACCGTGGACACCGCCTGCTCCTCCTCCCTCGTCGCCCTGCACCTGGCGGCGCGTGCCCTGGCCGCCGGTGAGTGCGACCTCGCCCTCGCCGGCGGCGCGACGCTGCTGGTGACACCCCGCGGTCACGTCGAGTTCAGCAGGCTGCGGGCGCTGTCCCCCACCGGTACGTGCCGCCCGTTCTCCACCGACGCCGACGGTGTGGTGTGGGCCGAGGGCTGCGGGCTGGTGCTCCTGAAGCGGCTCGCGGACGCCCGCCGGGACGGCGACACCGTCCTCGCGGTCGTCAAAGGCTCCGCGATCAACCAGGACGGCCGCAGCCAGGGACTGAGCGCCCCCAACGGACCGGCCCAGCAACGGGTCCTGCGCGCCGCCCTGGAGGACGCCGGGCTCACCCCGGCCGACCTGGAGTACGTCGAGGCACACGGCACCGGGACCCGGCTCGGCGACCCCGTCGAGGGCAACGCGCTGGCCGCCGTCTTCGGCCCCGGACGTCCCGCCGACCGGCCCCTGGGCGTCGGCAGCCTGAAGTCCGTCGTCGGCCACACCCAGGCAGCCGCGGGCATCGGCGGCGTCATCAAGACCGTACTGGCCCTGCGCCACGAACTGATCCCCGCCTCCCTGCACGCCGGCACCCCCACCGAGCACGTCGACTGGCGAACCGGCGGACTGCGCCTGCTGGACGGCCCGCAGCCATGGCCGCGCCGCACCGACCGGATCCGCCGGGCCGGGGTGAGCGCCTTCGGGATCAGCGGCACCAACGCCCACGTCGTCCTGGAGGAGGCTCCCGGCACCGTCCCGCCGGCCCCCGGGCGCACCGGCGAGCCGATCGACCCCGCCGCGGGGGATCGGCCCACCGACGAGCCCGCGGCGGACCGCGGTGCCGCGCTGTTCCCGCTGTCCGCCCGCGGCCTGACCGCCCTTCGGGGGCAGGCCGCCCGGCTGCACGCCGCGCTGACGGCCGCCCCTGAGCTGCCGCTGCCCGCCGTCGCCGCCGCCCTCGCACACCACCGCACCCACTTCGAGCAGCGTGCCGTCCTCCACGCCGACGGCCGCGATGACCTGCTGGCCGCCCTGCACGCCCTCGCCGAGGGCCGGCCCGACCCCGACCGCACCACCGGCCCCCAGCCCGTGCGGCCCGCGGGCAAGGTGGCGTTCGTCTTCCCCGGCCAGGGCGCCCAGTGGACCGGCATGGCCCGCGACCTCCTGGAACGCGACGCGGTGTTCGCCGACGAACTCGACCGCTGCGACGCCGCCCTGCGCCCGTTCACCGGCTGGTCGGTGGCCTCCGTGCTGCGCGGCGACCCGAACGCCCCCACCACGGACCGCGTCGACGTCGTCCAGCCCGTCCTGTTCGCCGTGATGGTGTCCCTCGCCGCCGTGTGGCGCGCCCGCGGGATCCGTCCGGACGGCGTCCTCGGGCACAGCCAGGGCGAGGTCGCCGCGGCCTGCGTCGCCGGGGCCCTCAGCCTCAACGACGCCGCCGCCGTGGTCGCCCTGCGCAGCCAGGCCCTGACGGAGCTCTCGGGCACCGGGACCATGGCCGTCGTCGCCCTCCCGCAGACCGCGCTGGAACCCCGGCTCGCCGCGTACGACGGGCAGATGTCCGTCGCCGCGGTCAACAGCGACCGCGCCACCGTCGTCGCCGGGGACACCGCAGCCGTCGACGCCCTCGTCGCCGACCTCGACCGCGAGCAGGTCTTCGCCCGCCGGCTCGACGTCGACTACGCGTCGCACACCGCACACGTCGAACCGATCCGCACCCGGATCGGCGAGGAACTCGACGGCGTCGTCGCCGCCCCCGCCTCCGTGGCCTGGTACTCGACGGTGACCGGCGAGCCGGTGACCGGCGAACTGGACGCGGGCTACTGGTACACCAACCTCCGCGAGCCGGTCCGCTTCGCCTCCGCGGCGGCACGCATGATGGCCGACGGCTACCGCTGGTTCGTCGAGCTCAGCCCCCACCCCTCCCTGCTCACCGCGGTGCGCACGATCGCCGAGGACACCGGCTGCGACCCGGTCGCCGTCGGCTCGCTGCGCCGCGCCGAGGACGGGCCGGCCTGCCTGGACCGGGCCGCCGCCGAACTCCACACCCACGGCCGGGACATCGACTGGCGCCGGCTGGTGGCCGACCACGGCCCGGCCGACCTGCCGACCTACGCCTGGGACGCGCAGCGCCACTGGACCGAACCGGAGGCCACCTCCGCGGCCCCGGGCCTCCTCGACCGAGCCGCGCACCCGCTGCTCGGCATCCTGCTGCGGTCGGCGGACGCCACGCGCTGGACCTTCCGCTCCGAATGGTCCGCGGCCACCGCCGATTGGCTCCCCGACCACACCGTGTTCGGCCGGACCGTCGTCTCCGGCACGACCCTGCTCGAACTGTGCCGCGCCGCCCTCGCCGAGGCCCGCCCGCAGGCCCCCGCCGACCTCACCGGCCTGCTGGTGCTCACCCCCCTGATCCTGCCCTCCCCGGCGCCACAGGCGGCACCGGGCCGGGCCGGGGCCCCCGCCGCCACGGTCGAGGTGTCCGTCGAGGTCATCGGCGACGGCCCCGCCCCCGAGGTCACCGTGCACAGCCGCCCACGCGGTGCCGAGCCCGGTGACTGGACCCTGCACGCCACCGCGACCGCGGCCGACGCCGCGCCGCAGCCCACCGCGGAGCAGCCGCCTGCCTGGCCGCACGACGCCGAACCCGCCTGGCGCCCCGACACCTACGGCCGGCTGGCGGAACGCGGGCTCACCTACGGCCCCGCCTTCCGCGGTGTACGGGAGGCGGTGCGCATCGGCGACGACGCGCTGCTGGCCCGCCTCACCCTGCCGGCCGCCGCCCGCGACACGGCCGACGCCCACCCCGTCCACCCGGCGCTCCTCGACGCAGCCCTGCACGTCGCCGCCGGCCTCCACCCCACCGGCGACCGGGTGCTGCTGCCGGTCGCGATCGGCAGCAGCGTCCTGCCCCCCGGCGGCGGCACCGAGCTCACCGCACTCGTGCGGCGCACCGCGGACACCACCACCGACCTCACCCTGGACGTCACGCTGTGGGACGGCGACGGCTTCTTCGCCGGCCGCCTCCGGGACGTGCGGCTGCGGACCGTCGACCCGGGCGACCTGGGCAGCGGTTCGCCGAACGCGCGCCACCTGTACGAGGTGGCCTGGACCGCCGTCGGGGAAGCGGCGGGCGGGCCGGCCGAGGGCACCTGGGCCGTCCTCGGCGACCCCACCGATCCACAGGTCGCCGAGGCCCTGCGCGCCGGGGAGCCGGCCGGCGGCGCCGGCTCCCCGGCGCGCACGGTCGTCCGCGTCTGGCCCCTCCCGGACGGGGAACCGGGCGCCGCGGCGCAGGAGTTGGCGGCCACCGCGCTCGCCGAGCTGCAGGGTCTCCTCGACCGGCCGGCGGACGAGGCGCCGGAGCGGACGCTGTGGGTGACCCGCGGAGCGGTCGCCGCCGCCGACGGCGACACGGTGCCGCAGCTGGCCCAGTCCGTGCTGTGGGGACTGGCCCGCACCGCCCGTGCCGAGCACCCGGAGCTGGGCCTGACCCTCCTCGACCTCGACGCCCCGGCCTCCGCGGACGTGCTGCGCGTCGCCGCCGCACAGCACGACGAACCCGAACTCGCCTTGCGTGAAGGCGTGTTGCTCGCGCCCCGCCTGGTGCGCGCCCGGCCGGGCGGGACCGCCCCGCTCGCCGCCGACGGCACCGTCCTGATCACCGGCGGCCTGGGTGCCGTGGGCCGGACGATCGCCCGGCTGCTCGCCGAACAGGGCGTGCCCCGGCTGCTGCTGACCTCCCGCCGGGGGGCCGGCGATCCCCGCGCAGCCGACCTCACCGCGGACCTCACCGCACTGGGCACCCAGGTCGAGGTCGCCGCCTGCGACGTCGCCGACGGTGCCGCGCTCGCCGCGCTGCTGGACCCCGTCGACGACCTGCGCGGTGTCGTCCACTGCGCCGGCGTCCTGGACGACGGCGTGCTCGGCGACCTCACCCCCGAGCGTCTCGCCCGGGTGCTGCGGCCCAAGACCGACGGCGCCGCCCATCTGCACCGGATCACCGCCGACCGGGAACTGGACCTCTTCCTGCTGGTCTCCTCGGCCGCCGGCGTCGTCGGCAGCGCCGGCCAGGCCAACTACGCGGCCGCCAACGTCTTCCTCGACCAGCTCGCCCACCACCGCCGGGCGCTCGGCCTGCCCGCCGTGTCCATCGCCTTCGGAGCCTGGGCCGGGGAGGGCCTCGCCGCCGGCCACGCCGACCTCGCGCGCATGGCCCGCCACGGACACCGGGCCCTCACCCCCGAGCAGGGCCGCGACCTGGTCGAGCTGTCCCTGCGGCGCAACGCCCCGCACACGGTGGCCTGGGCGCTGGACACGGCCCGGCTGCGGGAGACCGTCACGGGCGCCCTCTGGCGCTCCCTGCTGCCCGCGCCCCCCGGCGCGGCCGGCCGGTCCGGTGCCCTGGCGGACCGGCTCGCCGCGCTGCCCGAGACCGAACGCGCCGACCGGGTCCTGGCCCTGGTCCGTGAGGAGACCGCCCGCGTCCTCGGCCTGCGCGCGGCGGAGTCGGTCCGCCCCGAGCAGCCGCTGCGGGAGATCGGCATGGACTCGGTCACGGCCGTGGAGCTGCGCAACCGTCTCGCCGCCCGCCTCGGGGTCCGGCTGCCCGCCACCCTCCTGTTCGACCACCCGACCCCGGCCCGGCTCACCGGCCATCTGCTGACCGGTGTCCTCGCGGCACGGGACCCCGCGCCCGCCGCACGGCCGGGGCCGTCGGCGAGCACGGCGGGCGCCGCCGTTGCCGGTGCCCCGTCCGCTCCCGCGCCCGACGCGCCGATCGCCGTCGTCGCCATGGCGTGCCGCCTGCCCGGAGGCGTCGACGGCCCCGAGGACCTGTGGCGCCTGGTCGCCGAGGGCCGCGACGCGGTGGGCCCCTTCCCGGCCGACCGCTGGGGCGACGTCGACGCCCTCTACGACCCCGACCCGGACCGGCCCGGAACCTCCTACGCGCGTGAGGGCGGCTTCCTCGACGGCATCGACTCCTTCGACGCCGGCTTCTTCGGCATCACCCCGAAGGAGGCCGCCGCCATGGACCCTCAGCAGCGCCTGCTGCTGGAGACCGCGTGGGAGGCCCTGGAACGGGCCGGGACCGTCCCCGCCGACCTGGCGGGCAGTACCACCGGCGTCTACGTCGGCATGTTCGGCAGCGACTACCTCGCCGGAACCCGCCTGGACCAGCTGGACGGGTACGTCGGCACCGGCTCCGCGCCGAGCGTCGCCTCCGGACGCCTCGCCTACACGCTCGGCCTGCACGGCCCGGCGATGACCGTGGACACCGCCTGCTCGTCCTCGCTCGTCGCCACCCACCTGGCCGCCCAGGCGCTGCGCTCGGGGGAGTGCGACCTCGCCCTCGCCGGAGGCGTGACACTGATGGTGACCCCGCAGACCTTCGTGGAGTTCAGCCGGCTGCGCGGGCTCTCCCCGACGGGCCGCTGCCGCTCCTTCTCCGACGACGCGGACGGGGCGATCTGGGCGGAGGGCGCCGGGATGCTCGTCCTGAAGCGGCTCGCCGACGCCCGCCGTGACGGCGACGAGGTGCTGGCCGTGCTGCGCGGCACCGCAGTCAACCAGGACGGCCGCAGCCAGGGCCTGTCCGCACCCAACGGCCCCGCCCAGGAGCAGGTCCTCCGCCGCGCCCTGGAACGGTCCGGCCTGGGCCCCGACGCCATCGACTACGTCGAGGCGCACGGCACCGGCACCACCCTGGGCGACCCGATCGAGGCGGGCGCCCTCACCGCCGTGTTCGGCGCCGAACGCCCCCGGGACCGGCCCCTGTACCTGGGCTCGCTGAAGTCCAACATCGGCCACACACAGGCGGCGTCGGGCGTGGCCGGACTCATCAAGGTCGTCCAGGCGCTGCGCCACGGCACCCTGCCGGCCACCCTGCACGCCGCCGCCCCCAGTCGCCACGTCGACTGGGAGACCAGCGGGCTGGAACTGCTGCACGAGCCCGCCGGCTGGCCCGCCTCGCCCGGCCACGTCCGGCGCGCCGGCGTGAGCGCCTTCGGCATCAGCGGCACCAATGCCCACGTCGTCGTGGAGGAGGCCCCGCCCTCCGGGCTTCCGACGGAACGTCACCTCACTCCGAAACAGCAGCTGTTCGTGGTGTCCGGACGCAGCGGGGCAGCCGTGCGCGGCCAGGCGGCACGCCTGGCACGGCACCTGGCCACGGACACCGACCCGGCCGGCACGGAGCCGGCCGTCACGCCCCGGACGGAGTCCGGACCGACGGACGCCGCCGAGGCCGGCACCGCGACGGACGCCGCCGTGCCCGGCGCCGGCCCGGCCGACCCCGTGGCGAAGGCGCCCGGACCGGGAACCGCCGCGCCGGCCGCCGCCGCAACGGGCGACCGCGCTCTGGTGGACATCGCCCACACCCTGGCCCGGCACCGCAGCCACTTCGAGCGGCGGGCGGCGATCGTGGCGGGCGACCGGGACGAACTGCGCGCCGCCCTGGAGGCGCTGGCCTCCGGCCGGGCACCCCTGGCGCCGGCCCGTGAGGAACACGCCGGCAAGGTCGCCTTCGTGTTCCCCGGCCACGGCGGCCAGTGGCCGGGCATGGGCCTGGACCTGCTCGCCGACACGGAGGCGTTCCGCAGCGAGCTGTCCCGCATCGACGAGGCCCTCCGGCGGCACGTCGACTGGTCCGTCCTGACGGCCCTGCGCGCCCCGGAGGAGTTCTCCCCGCTGGACCGCACCGAGTACCTGCAACCGGCGCTGTTCGCGGTCAACACGGCACTCGCCGCCGCCTGGCGATCCCTCGGCGTCGTCCCGGACGCCGTCGTCGGCCACAGCCTCGGCGAGATCGCCGCCGCCCACAGCGCCGGCGCCCTGACCCTGGACGAGGCCGCGACCGTGGTGGCCGGCCGGGCCGCCTCGGTCGCACCCCTGGTCGGTCAGGGCGGCATGCTCGCCGTGGAGCTGCCCCACGCAGAGGTCGAGGAACTCCTCACTCCCTATGCCGGACGGCTGTTCGTCGGGGCCGTGAACAGCGCGGCGGCCACCGCGGTCTCCGGCGAGGCAGGGGCCTTGGCCGAGCTGCGCCGTGATCTGGCGGACCGAGGGGTGCCCACCCGCCCGCTGTCGACGCCGTTCGCGTCCCACAGCCCCCTGATGGAACCGCTGCGCGCCGCGTTCACCGGCCGCCTCGCCGGCGTGCACGGCAGGACCACCGAGACACCCCTGTACTCGACGGTTCTCGCCGAGCCGGTGCCCGGTGACCGGCTGGACGCCGCGCACTGGTTCGCCAACCTCCGCCGGCCCGTCCGCTTCGCGGACACCGTGCGGCGGATGCTGGACGACGGCTTCCGCTACTTCGTCGAACTCAGCCCGCACCCCTCGCTCACCGCCGCCGTCGAGGCGGTGGCCGCGGAGGCGGGCGTCGACGCGGTCACGGTCCCCTCCCTGCGCCGGCGGCGCGACGGCCGCGGCCAACTGCTGCGCGGCGTGGGGGAGCTGTACGCCGCGGGGCACACCCCCGACTGGACCGCCCTGCACCCGCAGGGCCGCCGCGTCGACCTGCCCACCTACGCCTTCGCCCGCGAACGCCACTGGCTCGCCCCGGCCCCCCCGACCGCCCCCGGCGCCTCCCCCCTCCTCGCCACCCATGTCGAGGCCAGCGACGAACCGGACCGGCACCTGTTCCAGACCGAGATCGACCTGCGCGACAGCCGGTTCGCCTACCTGGCCGACCACCAGGTCACCGGCGAGACCTGGCTGCCCGGCGCCGCCTTCCTCGACATGGCGCTGGAGGCCGCGTCCGCCGCCGGGCACGGCCCCGAACTGCACCTGGGCGGCATCCGTTTCGTCCGGCCGCTGCGCCTCGCCCCCGACCGGCCCGCCCGGCTGCAGCTGGTGCTGCGGCCCGCCGCCGACGGCCGCCGCGACTTCACCATCGCCTCCACCACCGCGAGCGGCACCCGCTGGGAGCAGCACGTCACCGGACACGTCCTCACCGACGAGGCCCCGGCGGCGGAGGCGGAGCACCCGGGCGAGTCGTGCGGAGACCCGGTCGACCTACCGGCCGCGTACGCCGCCCTCGCCGGTCTCGGCATCGACTACGGTCCCGCCTTCCGCGCCCTGGAGACCGGCCGGCGCACGGCCACCGCCGCGGAGGGCCGGCTCGCCGAACGGCCCGCCGCCGGCCACCTGCTCCATCCCGCCGTCCTCGACGCCGCCTTCCACACCGCCGCCCTGCCGGGCGAGGCGCCCCGGGGACGGGCGTTCGTCCCGGCAGGCGCCGCCCGGCTGCGCTTCACCGGGCGGCGCACCACGCCCGTCGGTGTGACCTGCCACCTGAGGTCGGCCGCCGGCGACGTGGCCGTGTTCGACCTGCGGCTGTGGGACGCGGACGACCGGCTGCTCCTCATCGTCGAGGGCTTCGAGCTGGCCGCGCTCTCCCCGCTGGACGGCGCCCTGTACGAGACCCGCTGGCAGCCCCGCCCGCCCGCGTCCGGGACACCGGCCGCAGGAGGCTGGCTCGTCCTCGCCGACGGCACCGGCGTCGGCGCCGAACTCGCCGCGAGGCTGCCCGAGTCCGTGCCGTGCGTCCTCGCCCGGTCCGGGCGGGCGTACGCCACCGAGGGCCCCGGCCGGTACGTCCTCGACCCCGCCGACCCGCAGCAGCTGGCCCGTCTGCTCGACGACGCCTTCCCCGACGCCCCGCCCGCCCGAGTGGTGCAGCTGTCGGCACTGGACGCCCCGGAGATCACCGACGAGCGGACGGCGCGCGAGGCGGCGCGGGTGTGCTGCCTGAGCACCCTGCACCTGGTCCGCGCGTTCACCGCGCGGCAGCAGCCCGCGCCCCGCCTCTTCGTCGTCGTCCGCGGCACGCAGGCGGCCGGCGACAGCACCCGGGTGACGCACCCCCAGCAGGCGCTCGCCTGGGGCTTCACGCTCTCCCTGGCGCAGGAGCATCCGGAACTGGCGGCCACCCTGGTGGACCTGCCCCCGCAGGGCGGGCTCGACGCGCTGTGGACCCAGCTGTGGCACGCCGACGACGAACGGCTCGTCGCGCTGAGCGACTCCGGCCGCACGGTGCCCCGGCTGGCCCGCACGCGGCCGGACGGCGACGGTGCGGGGGACAGCGCCCCCGACGGCGTCCACCTGATCACCGGGGGGCTCGGCGGCCTCGGCCGCGTCGTCGCCGAGCGTCTGGTGCGGCGCGGTGTCCGCCGGCTGGCGCTGCTCGGCCGCGGAAGCCCGGACGCGGAGACCGCGCGCTGGATCGACGGCCTGGAACAGCGTGGGGTGGACGTCCACCTCCCCCGTGCCGACGTCGCCGACCGCGCCGCACTGGCCGCAGCCCTGGACGGTGTGCGCCGGGCGGCCGGCCCGATCGTCCGCATCGTGCACGCCGCCGGTGTCCTCGACGACGCCACGGCGGCGAACCTGACCCCCGAACGCGTCCTGCGCGTCCTGGACCCCAAGGTGCTCGGGACCGCCCACCTCACCGAACTCGTCCCGGAGGCCCGGCACATGGTGCTGTTCGCCTCCGCTGCCGGTCTGCTCGGCTCCGCCGGGCAGAGCGCCTACGCGGCGGCCAACGCCTTCCTCGACGCCTGGGCCCACCACCTGTCCCGCACCGGACGCCCCGCGCTCAGCCTCGACTGGGGAGCCTGGGCGGGCATCGGCATGGTCGCCGCCTCCGGCCCCCGGGCCGCCGAGACGGGCCGGTCGGGCCTGATCGCCTTCACCCCCGAGGAAGGCGGCGAACTCTTCGACCGCGTCCTGTCCACCGGTCGCCGCCAGCTCGCGCCCCTTGCCCTGGACCGCGAGCTGCTCGCCCTCGCCCCCGACGCGGCGCGCACCCGCCCGATCCTCGCCGGGCTCGTACCCGTCCCGGCCGGGGGGCAGACCGCCGACGGACTGGTGCAGAAGGTGTTCGCGGCGCCGGCCGGCGAGGAACGCACCACCTGGCTGGAGGCCTACGTCCGCGCCCGCGTCGGCGAGGTGTCCGGCGGCACCGTGGACGCCTCCGCCACCACCGCCCTGAACGAACTGGGCCTGGACTCCCTCATGCTGGTGCGCCTGCGCAACACATTCGCCCGCGAACTCGGCGCCGAGCTTCCCGCCGCGGACGTCTTCGCCGCCACCGACATCCGCGGCCTGTCCCGCACCCTGGCGGACGCCCTTCCGGAACGGCCCCTCCCGGCGGCGGCACCGTCACCGGCCGACCCCGGTGACACGGTCCCCGAGACCGCCGTGTTCCCCGCCACCCGCGACGTCGTACGGCTGCTGCGCAGCGCCCGGCCAGGGATGCCGGACGCCGCCCACGGCGTCGGTCTGGCCGTCCGGCTCACCACCCCGACCACCTGCGAGGAGCTCACCGCCGTCCTCGACCGCCTCACCGCACGGCACGCCGCCCTGCGCACCGCGGTCGTCACCGGCAGCGAAGACGGGCAGCGGTTCCTGCGCGTGGACCGCTCACCGCAGCGGCCGCTGCTGCGGTGGACGGAGCTGCCCGGCGACGTTCCCCCGGACGCCGCAGAACGGCTGCGCGTGCTGCTGGAGGAGCCCTTCGACCTGACCCGGACGTCCCTGTGGCGGTTCGAACTCCTCGACTCCGGCCCGCACGGCCAGCTTCTCGTGTACGGCGCCCACCACGCCGTCTCCGACCTGCAGTCCCTGCTGCTGGTGGCGGGTGAGATCGACGCCGAGCTGTCCGGCGCGGAACTCGACGGCACCGCCACCAACCGCGACGTCGCCGCGCTCGTCGAGGCACAACGGGACGGCGGGGGCGGCCCGGACGACGAGTGGCGCGCCGCCTTCCACGGCAGCGAGCGCCTCGACCTGGAGCTGTCCCGGCCCCGCCCGGCGGCACGGACCTACCGCGCAGGCAGCGTCACCGCGGTGATCCCCGACGGTCTCATGGACCGCGTGACCGCCGCCGCGAGCCGGCTCGCCGTCACCCCGGCCGCGTTCTGCCTCGGCACCCTGACCGTGCTCCTCGCCCGGAAGCGGCACCGGGAACGGTTCGCGCTCGCCGTGCCCGTGGACACCCGCATCCACGCCGACGCCCCCGACGCGGTCGGCTTCTACGGCGTCCCGGTGCCGTTCCCGGCCGAGGCCCGGCGCGGCGAACAGGTGGCGGCGGTGCTGCGCCGCACCGGTGACCGCCTCCAACGGCTCCTGGAACGGGGTGCCGCGTTCACCGACGTCCTCGCCACACTGACCCGGCAGGGCCTGCACCGGCAGGACGCACCGCTCGTCGAGGTGTACTTCAACTACGTACGCTCCGCCCACCGCACGACCCGCCTGGAGGTGCTGCCCGCCGGAACGGGCCACTCCGACCTCGACCTGATGGTCACCATGACCCCCGACGCCGGCCGGATCCGCCTGGACCACAACCTCGACATCCTCGACGCGGACGCCGCGGCCGGTCTGGCCGAGGAGTTCCTGCACCTGCTCGGGGAGACGGCCCGGGACCCGGCCGTCCCCGTCCGCCCGGCCGGCGGTCACCTCGCCGTCGCGGCCACCTTCGCCCTCGGCAACCTGCCCCTGATGTGCCGGACCGCGGTGGACGAGGGTTCCGGCGACGCGCCGCTCACCGTCACCGAGGCGCCGTACCACCAGGTCCTCGCGACTCTCCAGGACCCCACATCGGTGTTCTGCGACCCCGCGACCGCCGTGGGCGTCGTCCTGCTGCGCGCGGCGGACCTGGAGCGCTTCGGCCCGGTCGACGACGCCCTCCTCGCCGAGCTGCGCGCCGCCTACCCCGCCGCACTGCGCTCCCTGGCCGAGCGGACCCGCAAGCCGCTGCTGGTCGGGTTCCTGCCCTGCGCCCGCCCCGACGAGCGCCTCACACGGTGGGAGGAGGCGGTCGCCGCGGACCTCGACGGCACACCCGGCATCGCGGTCCTCGGCCCCGGCGAGTGGACCCGCCATCACCCGGTCGACGAGCCCTTCGACGAACGGACCGAGCGCCTGGCCCACCTGCCCTTCACACCGCCCTTCCAGGCGGCCGTGGCGCTGAGGCTGGCCGAGGCCGTCCACGCCGTGCGCCGGCCCGTGCCGAAGGTCATCGCGGTGGACGGCGACGAGACCCTGTGGGGCGGGGTGGCCGGGGAGACCGGCCCCGGGTCCGTCGACCTCACCGGGCCCCGCGAGCTGCTCGCCCGCCGCCTGCTCCAGTGGCGGGCGGCCGGCGCCCTGCTCGTCCTCGTCAGCAACAACGACGACGCCACCGTCCGGGCCGTCCTCGACCGCCCGGACAGCCCGCTCAGGGCGGAGCACTTCAGCGTCGTCTCCGCCGCCTGGGAGCCGAAGCCCGACCGCCTCGCGCAGGCGGCCCGCACCCTCAACCTGGGCCTGGACAGCTTCCTCTTCCTCGACGACAACCCCGCGGAGATCGCCCGGATGCGCGCCGCGCTGCCCCAGGTGCTCTCCGTCACCTGCCCGCCCGCGGACCGGATGGAGGAGTTCCTGGGGCGCCTGTGGCCGCTCGTCCCGGCTGCCGCGACCGCCGAGGACGCACTGCGCGCCCGCTTCTACGACCAGGAGCGGGAGCGGGACGCGGTACGGGAGGCGAGCGGGTTCGAGGAGTTCCTCCAGCGGCTGGAGCTGGAGGTGGAGGTCCGGGCCCTGACCGAGGACGATGTGCAGAGGGCCGAGCAACTCGTCCGTCGCACCAACCAGTTCACCCTGAGGGCCCGCTCGGCCGACGGCGGGGACCTCGCCCGCTGGCGCGAGCGGGGCGAGGTGTGGACGGCAGCCGCGCGGGACCGGTTCGGCGACTACGGCCAGATCGGGCTGCTCGCGGTAGGGGCCGAGGACGACCGGCTCGACGTCCTCGCCTGGCTGATGAGCTGCCGGGCGCTGGGCCGCGGGGTGGAGGAGCGCCTGCTGTCCCGGCTGGCCGACCGCGCCGACGAACTCGGCTGCACCAAGGTCCGGTTGACGGCGGAGCGCACCCAGCGCAACGCACCCGCCCGGCGCCTGCTCGCCGCGCTCGGTGGTGCCGACCCCGACGACGAGCGCCTGGAGATCGTCACGACGCCCGAACACCTCAGGGCGTTCCGCTCCTGGCAGCAGCAGTGAGCCGACCCGACAGCAGCGACTCCACCGACAGCACCGAGAGGTACACATCGTGCACACCACGAAGGGCGCCCATGCCTGACATGAACGAGGCCGCCGGTCAGCGGTCCCTCGCCGAGCAGATCGAGCACGGCGGCACCGGCCTGGACCTGAACGGCCTGCTGGCGAAGGTCGGAGCCACAGGCACACCGGCCGGGCAGGAACCCGCCGCCGCGCCCGCCGCGCCCGCCGCGCCCGCGGATCCCGGGGAGGCGCCCGCCGTGCGGGACGAGACGGCGCTGACGGCGGCGATCGCCGCCGTCGCCGGCCGCCATCTGCCGTCGGGGCACCTCGCGCCGGACGCGGACTTCTTCGACGCGGGCGGTACGTCCGTGGCCGCGGTGGAACTGGTGGCCGAACTGGAGGGGCTACTGGGCCAGGAGATCGACCTGGACGAGGTCTTCGCCGACGCCCGCCCGACGAGCCTGGCCCGCCGGTGGCTGGCCTCCGGACACGTCCCACCGGCCGGTGGGACGGTCGCGGGCGGGTCGGCGCCCGGCACGGCGGACTCGGCTCCCGCCCTTCCACCCGGAGCCCCGTCTCCGGTCGCGGCTCCGGTCGCGGCCGTGACCCATGGCCCGCCGTCCGGCGACACGTCGCTCCCGCCCGCACTCCCGTCCGGCGCCATCCACCCCGCCACGCTCCTCCCGCCCGGTGACGACGCCACGCCCCGGGCCCGGCGCGAGGACCTGGACCAGATCCTGGCCGACCTCGCGCTCGCCGACCGGCTGCCCTTCACGGACCTGCCCGAGCCGGTGCCGCCCCGGCGCATCCTGCTCACCGGCGCCACCGGCTTCCTCGGTAGCCATCTGCTGCTCGACCTGCTGCGGCACAGTGACGCCCATGTGTACTGCCTGGTCCGCGCCGCCGACGAGGAGGCTGCCGTCGCCCGTCTCGCCGAAGCGCTCCGGTCGTACCGGCTGCCCTGGTCGTCCGAGGTGCGCCGGCGCATCACCGTCCTGCCGGGCGACATCCGCCACCCCCGGCTCGGCCTGTCCGAGGAGACGTGGCTCACCCTCGCCCGCGAACTCGACAGCGTCGTCGGCGTCGCCGCCGCCGTGGACTTCCTGCGCGGATACCAGTCACTGCGCGCCAGCAACGTGCTCGGCCCGCTCACCCTGGCCGAACTCGCCGCCACCGGCCGGCCCAAGCCCCTGCACCACATCTCCTCCGTCGCCGTCTTCAACGAGGTCGGCATCGCCTCCATGGGCGAGGACGACCCGCTCGCCCACGTGGACCGGCTCGTCTCGGGCTACGACCAGTCCAAGTGGGCCGCCGAGACCGCCCTGCGCCGCGCCCGCGACCACGGCCTCGTCGTGAGCGCCCTGCGGCCCGGCGGCATCGGCGGCCACACCAGGACCGGCGCCTACAATCCGCTGGACCTCAGCAGCGGGCTGATCTCGGCCTTCGGCCGCCACCGCACCGTCCCGGCGTTCCGGTACCTCAACGTCGCGCCCGTGGACCGGGTCAGCCGCGTCGCCGCCGCCGTCGTCTGCCAACCGGACACCTGGGGTTTCGACTACCACCTCACGGGTGTGCCCAGCACGCTCGACGACGTCGTCCGCGACATGGCGCTCGGCGGCATGCATGTGCGGGTGCAGGACTGGGACGAGTGGCGCGCCGACACCCTCGCCCGCCTGGAGGCCGAGCCGGTTCCCGAACTCGCCTTCCTCGGCCGGGTGCTGCGCAGCCCCACCGCGCTGAAGCTGTGCGAGGCGACCCTGACCGGCCCGGCCGCCGAGGACACCCGCACCGCCGCCCTCGTCGACGCCCTGGGCCTGCCCCCGGCCACCCGCTACGACTCCCGCGCCCAGCTGAGGACGTACCAGAAGCTGGCCGCCGACGGACTGGCCCGGCTGCCGCACCGCGACGACCGGCCCTACCTGTGGTTCACCGAGACCACCGAGGGCAGTGTCGGACCCGTCGGCGCCCCCGCGTCCGGACCCTGCTCCATGGCGCTCACGCTCTCCCTCGCGAGCATGTACCAACTGGTGGAGGAGCGCCGGATCGACGTCACCGGCGAGGTGACCTGCCCGGCCGTGCACCCCGGTCCGTTGACCGTCGCGCACGGCGACGTCTGGGTCCGACCCGATGAGGGGATCCCGCACCGGCACGGCCTGCGGCACCGGTTGCTGCGCTACCGGCTGGAACTGAGGGACGCCGACGGCGGCACCTGGTGGCTGGAGGGCCACAAGTACGCCCGGGCCCGCCGCGACGTGTGGCGGCAGACCCGGACCCTCACCGTCGAGATCGGCCGCCCCGGCGAGCCGGCCGCCTTCGCCGGCGAGGTCGTCGTCCCCGCCGACACCTACGTCCGCGACCAGATCGACGGCATCCGGGTCGACCCGCGTCTGACCGGCCGCGAGAAACGGGCCGCCAAGCTGACCTGGCTCGCCTGGTTCGGCCTGGAGATGGGCCGCGGGCTCGCGGGCCCCTTCGCCCGTGCCGCCGCCGACCTGCTCGACCTGCGCCGCACCCCCGCCCCCACGGAGCGCCACCGATGATCTTCCGAACGACCCGCCCACGGCCCGCCCTGCGACGGGTGCGCACCACTCCGGCGCCGCGCCCGCTCCAGCACCGTCTCGACGCGTCCCGGGTGGAGGAGATCCCCCTGCGCGCCGCCGACGGCGTCCGCCTCGGCCTCACCCGCGTCGACCCCGGCGACCGGGGGCGGCCCGCGGTCCTGTTGCTGCACGGGCACACCGCGTCCGCGGACATGTTCCTGCTGCCGGAGACCCGCAACCTCGTCGACGTCCTCCTCGACGAGGGCTACGAGCCCTGGCTGCTGGACTGGCGCGGCAGCTGCCGGCTGCCCTACAACGAGACCGGCCGGCGCTACACCTACGACGACGTCGCCCTGTACGACATCCCGGCGGCCGTCTCCCACATCCGCGAACGCATCGGCGACCGGCCGCTGTTCGCCGTCGCCCACTGCATCGGCTCCCTCACCCTCTCCCTGAGCATGACGGCCGGCCTGGTGCCCGGGCTGGCCGGCGTGGTCTCCCAGGGCGTCTTCCTGACCCCCAAGCTGGCCGGCCGCACCTCGCTGCGGATGACGGTCGCCGGCGAACTGCTCAGGACGCGCATCGACCACATCCCCGTCGACTTCCGCACCGTGGGCCTGTGGTCGAAGTACACGCCGCTGTTCGCCCTGGCCTCCCGCGGAGCGGACTGCCCCGACCCCACCTGCCAGATCCTGCACAACTCGGCGTGGGGGACCGGGGCCTCCCTCTTCGTCCACGAGAACCTGGCCGAGGCCACCCACGACCGGCTCGCCCGGCTGCTGGGTCCCGCCCCGCTGTGGATCCTGCCGCACCTGCGCCGCATCGAGCTGGCCCGAACCGTCGTCCGCTGGCACGACGGCGACCACCGCTACCGGGCCCTGCCGGCCAACGCCCTCGACGCCGCCGGGCGCATCGACACCCCGGTGCTGCTGCTCGCCGGGAGCGAGAACGGGCTGTGGCTGGACTCGCAGAAGCTCTGCCGCGACGTCCTCGCCCACCGCAGGCCGGAACTGGACGTGACCTACACGGAGATCCCCGGCTACGGACACCTCGACACGTTCCTGGGCCGCGGCGCCGCGCTGGACGTGTACGGTCACATCCTCGACTTCCTCGGCGCGCACCGGTGACGGCCGGGCGCCCCGCCGACTAGGCTACCGGCGAGTAACCGGTTCGCATTCCAGGAGGGCGCCCCATGCCGCAGTTCGAGGTCGACGGCGCGACGTTGACGTACGACGACGAGGGCCCCCGCGACGGTGGGGGCGTGCCCCTGGTGTTCGTGCACGGCTGGACCGCGAACCGGCACCGCTGGGACCACCAGACGGCACACTTCTCCGTCCACCACCGTGTCGTCCGCCTCGACCTGCGGGGCCACGGCGACAGCACCGGGGCGGGAGTGCGCACGATCGAGGAGGTGGCCCGGGACGTCCTCGCCCTCCTGGACCACCTCAAGATCGAGCGGTGTGTGCTGATCGGGCACTCCATGGGCGGCATGACCGCCCAGACCATCGCGCTCTCGCACCCCGAGCGGGTCGAGCGGCTGGTCCTGGTGAACTCCATCAGCCGCATGGCCTACAGCCCCGGCCGGGCCCTGCTGATGGCGGCGTCGACGCTGGTGCCGTTCAAGCTGTTCATCGCCGCCAACATCCAGCGCGCCTTCGCCCCCGGTTACCCGCGCGAGGAGGTCAGGGCGTACGTCCAGGCGTCCGGGGGCATCTCGCGCGAGGTCGTCATGACGCTGTACGGCGCCATGCGGAACTTCGACGTCCTCGACCGGGTCGGCGAGATCCGCGTGCCCACCCTCCTGGTGCACGGCAGCCACGACGTGCAACTGCCGGTGAAGCAGATGCTGCGCATGGCGACCGCCTACCCGGACGCCGTGGTGCGCATGGTCGACGCCGGCCACGAGCTGCCGGTGGAGAAGCCGGCCGAACTCACCGCCGCGATCGAGCGGTTCCTGTCGGACGGCGTCTGAGGCCCGGCCCTGCGGCGCTCGCGGCTGCCGGGCGGCTCACTCGTCCTTCTCGGCCCCGCAGGAGCTGCCGCTGGGCGGCAGGGTGCCGTACAGCAGGAACGCATCGACCTTGCCGTGCACACACGTGGAGGAGCCGTAGCCGGTGTGGCCCTCGCCGTGGTTGTCGAGGACGACCGCGGACGGGCCGAGCCGCTCGGCGGTCTCCACCGTCCAGCGGTACGGCGTCGCCGGGTCGCCCCGGGTGCCGACGAGCAGCATCTTCGGCGTGGCGAGGTCCTTGACCCGCTCGCGTATGAAGTCGGTGCCCTTCGGGCGGCCGTAGCACATCAGCACCTGCGTCAGCCGGTACTCCCCGAAGACGGGGGAGGCGTGGTCGTAGGCGGACCGCAGCCGGCCGAGCTCGCGGGTGAGCCGGGCGGCGTCCGGGCGGTCCGGGTCGTCGGCGCAGTTGATCGCCATCAGCGCCGCCGGCAGGTTGTCCAGCGGCACGTCGTCGGGGTCCACGAGCCCGCTGTGCGGTACCCGCTGCTGCCGCAGCGGCAGGGCGTAACCGCCGGCCGTGAACCCCACGACCCCGCTGGGATCGCCGTCCTCGACCAGCTCGGCCAGGGCGCGCTCCAGCGACGGCCACAGCTCCCTGCTGTAGAGGGCCTGCCCGAAGGCGTCCACCAGGTCCTGGCCGGTGAACGGCTCACCGAATCCGGTCGGCACGGGATCCCGGTCGAGGGACCGCACCAGCCGGACGGCGGCCTCCCGCCCGGAGCGGGCGTCCTGCCCGAGGGGGCAGGCGATGTCCTTCACGCACCAGGCGACGAAGTCCTCCAGCGCCACCTGCTGCCCCCGGGCGCCTGCGAGGCCCTGTTCGGTCAGCGGCTCGGTGAGCGTGTCCACGCCGTCCAGGGCGATGCGCCCCACCCTGCCGGGGAACTCGGCCGCGTAGACCGCGCCGAGCCGGGTGCCGTAGGAGAAGCCGAGGTAGTTGAGCTTCCGGTCGCCGAGAGCCTGCCGTATGACGTCGAGGTCCCGCGCCGCGTCGACCGTGCCGATGTGCTTCAGGACCGGCCCCGAGTGCTTCTCGCACGCGGTGGCCGCCGTCCGCAGCTGCCGCAGCAGGGTCTCGGGGCGCTCGACGCCGTTGCTGCCGTCGATGGCGGCCAGGGCGCTGTCCTGGCCGTCGCCGCAGCTGACCGGCGAGGAGCGGCCGACGCCCCGGGGGTCGAAGGAGACCACGTCGTAGTTGTCGGTCAGACCCATGAAGTCCTTGCCGCCGGCCGCGAGCTGTTCCGTCCCCGCGCCGCCGGGACCGCCGAAGTTCAGCACCACCGAGCCGCGGCGGTGCCCCGTGGCGCGGTAGCGGGCGAGCGCCAGGTCGAGGGTGCCCGCGCCCGGATCGGCATAGTCGAGGGGGACGGTCACGTCGGCACACTGGAGATCCTCCGGCATCCCCCCGCCCGGGCACGCCGACCATGTCACCTTCTGCTGGTAGAACCGGCTCAGGTCGGGGCGCGCGCCGCCGTCCGTGCCGTTCCCGCCGTGCACCGGCAGCGCCGGGGCGAGCAGGGCGAGCCCGGCGGCGACCACGAGGGCACAGCGCGCCGGCGCGGCGCACCGCTTCGACAGCTTGGCCAGCATCGGCGCCTCCACAGGCGCCCCGTCGCGGACCGGATCCGGCGCCCTCGCTCACCATAGGCGGCCCCCCAGGGCTCCGCCTCCCGGCGGACAGGGCCGGCGGAGAGGGCCGGCGCGCCGGGCCCCGCCCCGCGCCCACCCGGCCCCGGGCCGGCTCCCATAGCGGCGTATCGCCGGTTCTGCCCACAGTTCGGCTCATGTGCGCCCGATGGGGGTGAACGGAAGAGAAGCCATAACCCGGACGGTTCGGATGCGTTCTATCCGGTGCGGGCACATGCCCGCGGTCCGGTGCGGGCGAGTGCCCGCGACCAAGTCTGGAAGGCAGGGAACCGATGAAGCGGGTTACCCGAAACGGTGTGATCGCCGTGGCCGCAGCCTCCGGCGCGCTGGTGGCGGCGCCGGCCCACGCCGACTCCGCGGCCGACGGCTCCGCCGCGCGGTCGCCGGGTGTGATCTCCGGCAACGTCGCCCAGTTGCCCGTGCACCTCCCGGTGAACGCCTGCGGCAACACGGTGAGCGTCGTAGGGCTGCTCAACCCGGCCGCGGGCAACACCTGCACCGCCGCCGGTGCCTCGGCCGGCGCACGGGGCGGCTCCGACGATGCCGTGCCCGACGGCGCCGCGGGCGGGGCGCCGGGCACGTCGGAGGCCCGGAGCGAGACGAAGGGGTCCCCGGGCGTGCTCTCCGGCAACGGCCTCCAACTGCCGGTCGACCTCCCGGTCCAGGCCAGCGGCAACACCGTGAACGTGGTCGGCGTCCTCAACCCGGCCATCGGCAACACCGCCACGACCGGGACCGGTGACCGTCCCGAACTCCCCGGGAGCCCCGACCGCCCCGAGACTCCGGAGCCCCGGCCCACCTCACCGCCCCGGCAGCACCCCGTCACCGAGCCGGCTGCCGCGGCGCCGGTGGCGTCGCGGCAGCCGGTGATGACCCTCGCCCACACCGGCGCCGACCTCACCGCGCCCGGCGTGCTGGGCAGCGCCGCCCTGATCCTCGGCGGAGCCGCCCTGTACCGGCGCTTCCGGCCGGGCGCGCAGCGCTGACGGCGCTCGTGTCGGAAGCCCGCCCGTCCGCGCGGGGCACGATCCCGGGGCGTCGCTCCAGCGCCGGAGCGGGCCCGGGACGCGCACCCCGGCCCGTCGGGCGGCTACTGATCGGGGGACGGGCGGGCAGGCACCGACGGTGCACGAGGCGGACCGGCGACAGCCGGCCCGTCCTGCGGCGCCCCGGACTCGCCCCGCTCACCACCACGACGCCCCGCATGCACGGGCCGTGGCCCGTGTCGCCCAGGGCGCCGTGGCTCCGGGAGCCGGGCTCCGCCGTCCGTCAGCGTCGCGCCCGGCTGCGGTCCAGCGCGGCGACGCCGAGCGAGGCGAGACCGATCTGGATGAGCCACTCGATCCAGTCGACGCCCTTGGTGTCGGCCACGCCGAACCCGGCGGCGATCGCCGAACCGAGCAGCGCCGCAACGATGCCGACGGCGATCGTCAACAGGACGTCGATGTGCTGGCGGCCGGGAACGACCAGGCGTCCCAGGACGCCGATGACGGCGCCGATGACGATGGCGCTGATGATGCCCGAGATCTCCATCTTCGCCCTCTCCTCGGGGAAAGTCCGGTTGCCTGTCTCTCTGCCCACGCGGAGCCGGGACACTCCGTTCCGCCGGGGGTTCGCTGCGGGAGTTCGCGCGGCGGTGTGTCCGGGCTCCGGCCCTTCGCCCGTGCCGTCCGTCGCTCCCCGGCCCTTCGCACTGTTCAGGCGTGTGCAACCGCACGCCGGTCGCCCGCGCGGCGCTCGAAGGGGCCGGGCGGGAGGCAGGCGGCGGACGGGCGCGGTGAGGTGCCGAGACGCCGCCGGACCCGTGAAAGGGCCGGAGCCGCGGGATGCGGCCCGGCCCGGTTTCCCTTCCTGGCGGTGCCTGTCCTACGACCGCGGCGTGCTCCTGGCCGCCGTGCCGGCGCACAGCAGCCCGAGGACCACGGCCAGACCGCCGATGACGGCGTTGTTCCAGATGACGCCCGCGTCCGGGCTGTCGCCGACGATCCACGGGGCGACGATCATCCACACGCCCAGGGCGCACATCGCCCAGCTCAGGCCGTACATGCGGGCCGGCGCCGCGGTGAAGCCCAGGGCCAGCACGGTGATCGCCAGGCCGATGATCAGGTTGTGCACCACGAGTGTGGGCTGGCTGGTGGTGTAGTGGACGATCCACGGGGACGCTGCGCAGTACACGCCGAGCAGGAACACCGGTCCGTCCACGAGAGCCACGTCGCGTCCACCGAGCATGCGGGCGTAGCGTGCCCGCATTTCCGAGACATCCGGGTGGGCGGTGATGTCACCCGTGCCGTGCGAGACGTTGGCCATGATCTCGTCTCCTTCGTGCAGGCCCGACCGCGTCTGATGCGGTACGCGGTAAGCGCCGCGTTAACTCCATTTTGCGCTTATTTCGGCCTTATGTGTAGTGGTCGGCAGGGAGACGCGGACACTTTCCCGGGGGCGCATCGGCTCATCCCGGGCAGCCACGTACGACGCTCCTCCCGCCCGGCACCCCTCCCGGGGCGCGCGGGCGGCTCCGGCGCGGGGGTCCGGTCGGCGGCGGCCCGCGCCGGACCGGGGACACCGGCGACCGCGGTTCGCATCGTTCGTGCATCGGTAGAGTCGGCACCATGGATCGGACCGACGACGACTCCGGGGCCGACCACCGCCCTCCGGCCGGTGGTCCCCGCGGCGCCTCCGGTCTCACCACCGGCGCGGTGGCACGCCGCCTCGGCGTGTCGCCCACCACCCTGCGGTCCTGGGACCGCCGCTACGGCATCGGCCCCGCGGTCCGCGGCGAGGGCCGGCACCGCCGCTGGTCGCCGCGCGACGTGGCGATGCTGGAGACGCTGTGCCGCCTGACCGCCGAGGGCGTGCCCCCCGCCGAGGCCGCTCGCGCGGCCAAGGAGTCGGCGGCCGCGCCCGGACCGCCGTCGTCACGGCGGCGGACACCGGCCGCCGGCACCGGCCCGTCGGGCCCCCTGGCGCTCGGCGACGTCCGGCAGGAGTGCCGCGGTCTGGCCCGCGCGGCCGTACGGCTCGACGCCCCTGTCGTCGAGGAACTGCTGACCGCGGCGGTCGAGGAGCACGGCCTCACCGTCGCCTGGCAGGAGGTGATGGTGCCCACCCTGCACGCCGTCGGCCGCACCTGGGAGTCCTCCGGGGACCGGTACGTCGAGGTCGAACACCTGCTGTCCTGGCACGTCTCCACGGCCCTGCGCCGCTGCACCCGCCCTCCAGCGCCGTACGGCGGCCCCGGCCCCGGGCCCGTGATGCTGGCGTGCGTACCCGGAGAGCAGCACACCCTCCCGCTGGAGGCACTGAACGCCGGGCTGAGCGGCCTCGGTATCCCGACGCGCATGCTCGGCGCCGCCGTGCCGGCCGAGGCCCTCACGGCCGCGGTCCGGCGGCTGGGCCCGTCGGCCGTGGTGTTGTGGGCGCAGGCCCGCTCCAGCGCGAGCCTTCCGCTCGCCCGGCACGTCGCCGGCACCCAGTGGGGTGTGCGGGGTGCGCGCCGAAGGCCGCAGGTCGTGCTGGGCGGTCCCGGCTGGGCCGGGCAGCCGGGCCACGGCGTGCTCCGGCCGCCGACCCTCCAGGAGGCGCTGCGGGTCCTGCGGCACGGGCACACCACCGGGGCCACCGGCTGAACGGCCCTGCCGTGCACCTCAGTCCAGTCCGCGGGCCTGCTTGAAGCGAGCCAGCCCCTCCGGCAGGTCGACGACCGGGTCCGGGTAGGAGAGCGCGGCGCGCCGCGCACCGGACAGCTTCCACGGTTCGTGCACCTCGGCGCCCCGCACACCGGACAGCTCGGGCACCCAGCGGCGCACGTACGCGCCGTCCGGGTCGTACCGCTTGGCCTGCGCCAGCGGGTTGAGGACCCGGTTGGGGCGGGTGTCGGTGCCCGTGCCCGCCATCCACTGCCAGTTCAGCTGGTTGTTGGCGATGTCGCCGTCCACCAGCCAGTCCAGGAAGTGGCGGGCGCCCACGCGCCAGTCGATGTACAGCGTCTTGGTGAGGAAGCTGGCGGTCAGCAGCCGCCCCCGGTTGTGCATCCAGCCCTCGTGCAGCAGCTGCCGCATCGCGGCGTCCACGATCGGGTAGCCGGTCCGGCCCTCCTTCCAGGCCTCGGCGTCCGCCTCCGCCGACGGCCCGGACCGCCAGCGGTCGTGCCGGGTGCGGTAGTCGGAGCGCGCCACGTCCTGCCGCGCCGCGAGGACCTGGCGGTGGAAGTCGCGCCAGGCGAGCTGGCGCACGAACGCCTCGGCGCCGGGACCGCCCCCCCGGCGCGCCCGGTGGACGAGTTCGACGGGCGACACCGTGCCGAAGTGCAGGTGCGGCGACAGCCGGGAGGTCGCGTCGCCCGCCAGGTCGTCGTGGCGGTCCTCGTACGACTCCGCGCCCGAGCGCAGCCACTCGGCCATCCGCCGCCTGCCCTCGGTCTCGCCGCCGGGCGCGAGCCCCGCGGACAGCCTCGCCGTACCGTTGCGGGAGGGCAGCTGCGCCGAACCGATCCCGTCGGGCACGCGCACCACCCGCGGGGCGGCCAGGGCGTCCCGCAGCGGCTGCTGCGACCAGTGCCGGAAGTACGGTGTGAAGACGGCGAAGTGGTCGGAGGAGGCAGGGGTGACCGCCCCGGGCGGCACGGCCGTCGTCACCGTGTCGTGGACGTGCAGCCGCCGCCCCTCCGTCTCCAGCGCGCGGCGCAGCCGCCGCTCGCGCCGGTGGGCGAAGGCGCCCGCCTCGGCCGCCAGGTGCACCTCGTCGGCGTCCGCCTCGGCGGCCACCTTGCACACCTCCTCGACCGTGTCGCCGTGGCGCACGATCAGACGTCCGCCGCGCTCGCGCAGCCCCGCGTCCAGGTCGCGCAGGCAGTCGGCGAGGAAGGCGAGCCGGTTGGGCGCGGCGAATCCGGCGCGGTCGACGGCGGGGTCCCGCACGAACACCGGCACCACCGGCCGCGAGCCGTCGAGGGCGGCCCGCAGCGGTGGATGGTCGTGCAGCCGCAGATCGGAGGTGAACACGACGACCGAGACGTTCATGGAGCGGCTCCTGAGCAGAACGGGGAGAGGGCGGTGGGACGGTGGACGGGGTCAGCGTGCGGGCGCGCCCGCACGTTCCTCGGCTGCCGGTGCCCGGGCGGCGGCCCGCGCGATGTTGCGGGCCATGCCGCCGAACACCACGGCGTGGAACGGCGACACGCTCCACCAGTAGGCGTGCCCGAGCAGTCCGTGCGGGTGGAACAGCGCGCGCTGCCGGTAGCGCGTCCGTCCCCCGGCGTCGGTGCCGGCGGCCATCTCCAGCCAGCCCAGACCCGGCAGCCGCATCTCGGCGCGCAGCCGCAGCAGGCGCCCCGGCCGGATCTCCTCCACCCGCCAGAAGTCCAGTGAGTCACCGACCCGCAGCCGGTGCGCGTCGCGTCGCCCGCGGCGCAGCCCGACCCCGCCGACCAGGCGGTCCAGCCATCCCCGGACCGCCCACGCGAGCGGGAACGAGTACCAGCCGTGGTCGCCGCCGATGCCCTCGATCACCCGCCACAGCGACTCGGGCGTGGCCTCGACGGAGAGTTCGCGCACATCGGTGTAGAGGCTGCCGCCGGCCCAGTCGGGGTCGGTGGGCAGCGGGTCGCTGGGGGTGCCGGGCACCGAGGCCGAGGACCACCTGGTGGCCACCTGGGCCTCGCGCACGCGCTGCAGGGCCAGCCGTACGGCCTCGTCGAAGCCGATGGGATGCCCGGGCGGTTCGGGCAGGTAGTCCGCGATGTCGTGCTCGCGGCAGACCACTTCGTGGCGCAGGGACTCCGTGAGCGGGCGGGCGATCGACGCCGGCACCGGCGTGACCACCCCGACCCAGTGGCTGGACAGACGCGGCGTCAGGACCGGGACCGACAGGATCAGCCGGGGCGGAAGCCCCGCGAGCGCCGCGTAGCGGACCATCATCTCCCGGTACGTCAGGATGTCCGGGCCGCCGATGTCGAAGGTGCGGTTGACCTCCTCCGGCAGGCGGGCACAGCCCACGAGGACGCGCAGGACGTCCCGTACCGCGACCGGCTGGATCCGGGTGTGCACCCAGCTCGGGGTGACCATCACCGGCAGCCGCTCGGTGAGGTAGCGCAGCATCTCGAACGAGGCCGAGCCCGAGCCGATGACCACGGCTGCCCGCAACACGGCGGTCGGCACCCCCGAGTCCAGCAGGACGCGCCCCACCTCCGCGCGCGAGCGCAGGTGCGGCGACAACTGCTCCTCCGGCACCCCCGCGGGGGTCAGGCCGCCCAGGTAGACGATGCGCCGCACCCCCGCGGCGCGCGCCTGCTCGCCGAAGACGCGGGCCGCCCGGCGGTCCGTCTCCTCGAAGTCCTTCCCGGTGCCCAGGGCGTGCACCAGGTAGTAGGCGACGTCGACGCCCCGCAGGGCGTCGGCGACCGACGCCGCGTCCGTCACGTCGCCGCCCACCACCGCGGCCCGAGCGGCCCACGGGTGGTCCCGCAGCCGCCCGGGGGAGCGGGCCAGGCAGCGCACCTCATGCCCCGCGTCGAGCAGCTCCGGCACGAGCCGGCCCCCGATGTAGCCGGTCGCCCCGGTTACCAGGCAGGTCAGCCCCGTGTCCGGCACCTCGTCGCGCATCCGTTCCGCACCCTTCTCGTCGACGGCCCCGTGACGACTTCCGCACCACGGGCCGGGACGGATGCGGAAGATGCTTCCGTCGGCGTTCTATACGCTGCTCACGTGGCCACACGGGACGACACGCAGCAGCAGGCAGCCGGAGGGGACCGGCAGGAGGCGCCGGTCGGCCTGCACATCCTCGCCGTGCACCTGCGGCGGATGAACGGAGAGATCAACCGCCTGGTGCACGCCTTCGCCGCGGAGCAGGGCCTGCACGCGACGGACGTCCAGGCGCTCGCCGCGATCCTGGACGCCGACGGCCCGATGACACCCGGCCGGCTGCGCGAGCACCTCGGCCTCACCTCGGGAGCCGTCACCGCGTGCGTGGACCGGCTGGAACGGGCGGGGCACATCCGGCGGGTACGGGAGAGCACCGACCGCCGGGTCGTACACCTGTACTACGCCGCCGACGCGCGGGAGGCCGCCCGGACCCACTTCCGTCCGCTGGCCCAGGCGGCCGAGGCCGCCCGGTCCCGGTTCTCCGACGAGGAACTGGGTGTCGTCCTGCGCTTCCTCGACGCGATGAACGAGGAGCTCTCCGAGGTGCGGTAGCGCTCGGCAGGCCGCGGAGCAAGGGGCGCGGCCGGGCAGAGGTCCGCGGGACCCGGGGTGAGGCTCCCCGCGCCGGAAGAGGACGTTCCGTGGTGCGCATCCGCGGAGGCCCCGCCGCGGGAACACCAGACGTCGGCTACGCTCACGACGGCGATGTAACTCAATCATTGAGATTGTTTCTCATCGAGCTGGATCTGGATCGAGCCCGCAGACCCCCGGAGAACTGGAGGAACATGTCCTCGACCGCCCGCAGGGCCCGTTGGCTCATCCCTCTCTGCCTGCTCCTCGCCTGGTTCGGCATCGGAGGGACGCTGGGCCCGTACGCCGGACGCCTCGGCGAGGTCGCCACCAACGACCAGGCCGCCTTCCTGCCGCGCAGCGCCGAGTCGACCGAGGTCATCGCCGCCCAGCGGGCGTTCCGGGAGGAGGAGGCGCTGCCGGCCATCGTCGTGTGGACCGGCGGCACGAACCTCACCGACCGGCGTGCGGCGGCGACCGGAGCCCTGGCCTCCCTCGCCGGCACCCCGGGGATCTCGGGGACGCCGTCGCCTGCGCTGCTGTCCGGGGACGGCCGGGCACTCGAAGGCGTGGTGCCGCTCCGTCCCGGCCTCGGCGACGACCTCGCCGGCACACTGGACCGCATCCGCGCGGCGGCCGGGCAGGTTCCCGGTACCACCGTCCAGCTCGCCGGGCCCGCCGCCACCCAGGCGGATCTCGCGGACGCCTTCTCCGGTATCGACGGCCTGCTCCTCGGCGTCGCCCTCGCCGCGGTCCTGATCATCCTGCTGCTCGTCTACCGCAGCGTCCTGCTCCCCCTGGTGATCATCCTCGGTGCCGTCTTCGCCCTGGGGCTCGCGTGCGCCGTCGTGTACGTGCTCGCCGACCACCAGGTCGTGCCTGTCGACGGGCAGGTGCAGGGCATCCTGTCCATCCTCGTGATCGGCGCCGCCACCGACTACGCCCTGCTGCTGACCGCCCGCTGCCGTGAGGAACTCGCCCGGCACCACGACCGGTTCGCGGCCGTGCGGGCCGCCGTGCGCCGGTCCTGGGGCGCGATCACTGCCAGCGCCGCGACCGTCGCCCTCGGCCTGCTGGCCCTCTTGCTCAGCGACCTCACCAACAACCGCGCGCTGGGACCGGTCGGCGCGATCGGCATCGTCTGCGCGGTCCTGAGCTCGCTGACCTTCCTGCCGGCCGTCCTGGCCGTCCTCGGCCGCTCCGCGTACTGGCCCGCCCAGCCCCGCGCCGGTGAGGAACAGGGCACCGGCGCCGGCGTGTGGCGCCGCGTGGCCGCCCTCGTCGACCGCGCGCCGCGCAAGGTGTGGGCCGTCACCCTGGCCGGACTGCTGGCCTGCGCCGCCCTCGCCCCGACCCTCACCTCCCGGGGCGTGCCCCTGGACGAGATCTTCGTCGACCGCGCCCCCTCCGTCGCGGCGCAGGAGACGCTGGCGCGCCACTTCCCGGGCGGTTCCGGCAACCCGGCCGTCGTCATCGCCGACGCCGCGAGCCTGGAAACCGTCCTGGAGACCGCCCGCGGCACCGACGGCGTCGCCTCGGCGGGCGCGGTGGCCGCGTCCGGCCGCCCCGGCGGTGAGCCGCTGGTGGCGGACGGGCGGGTACGGGTCGACGTCACCCTCTCCGACACGGCCGACAGCGATGCCGCCAAGGACACCGTGGCCCGGCTGCGCACCTCCCTGCACGCCGTCCCCGGCGCGGACGCCCTCGTCGGCGGCTACACGGCCCAGCAGTACGACACCGTCCGCACCGCCGAACGCGACCTCTCCCTCATCGTGCCCGTGGTGCTCGCCGTCATCTTCGTGATCCTGACGGTGCTGCTGCGCTCGGTGCTGATGCCCGCGCTCCTGGTCGCCACGGTCGCCCTCAGCTTCCTCGCGACCCTCGGCATCTCGTCACCGGTCTTCCGGCACGTGTTCGGCTTCCACGGCACCGACGCGTCCGTTCCCCTGTACGGCTTCGTCTTCCTCGTGGCTCTCGGCGTCGACTACAACATCTTCCTGATGTCCCGTGTCCGGGAGGAGTCGCTGCGCCACGGTGTGCGCCGCGGCATCCTCATCGGCCTGGTCAGCACGGGCGGGGTGATCACCTCCGCCGGTGTCGTCCTCGCCGCCACCTTCGCCGCCCTCGGGGTGATCCCGCTCGCCTTCCTGGCGCAGATCGCCTTCATCGTCGCCTTCGGCGTCCTGCTCGACACGCTCGTCGTGCGGTCCCTGCTCGTGCCGGCCCTGGTCCGCGACATCGGCCCGGCCGCCTGGTGGCCGGGACGGCTGAGTCGAACGGAGGTCCGGGTCCCGGCCGAGGTCTGACCGGCGGCCCGCGCCCGGGCGGACGGGCGCTCCGGGCCGCGCGCGGGGAATTTCCGCGATTCCGCCGGGCGGGGTGTCGATCCGGGGCGGCGCCGTTCGTGTAGGAGGTGGGAGAACAACCGCGACACCCGGGAGGCCGTCATGACGTACTACCTGCTCAGTGTGGTCCAGCCCACCGGCGGCGAACCGCCCGCCCCCGACGAACTGGCCGAGATCACGCGGCGCGTGGAGGCCTACAACCAGGAGCTGCGCGACGCCGGGGCCTGGGTCTTCGCGGGCGGCCTGCACGGCCCCGAGACCGCGACCATGCTGCGCCCCGACGACGGCGACGTGCTCGTCACCGACGGGCCCTACGCCGAGGGCAAGGAGTACCTGGCCGGTCTCTGCCTGATCCGGGCCGCCGATCTCGACGAGGCGATGGAATGGGCCCGGAGGGCGGCCCTGGCCACCACCCTCCCCGTCGAGGTGCGGCCCTTCGCGGACCCGCGCTGACACCACCGCCGCACCGATGACCGACACCGCCGCCGTCGAGGCCGTCTTCCGCGCGGAGTACGGCCGGGCCGTCGCCGTCCTCGTCCGCTTCCTCGGCGACATCGATCTCGCCGAGGAAGCGGTGCAGGACGCCTTCGCCACGGCCGTGCGGACCTGGCCGCGCAGTGGCGTGCCGCCCAGCCCCGCCGGGTGGATCATCACCACCGCCCGCCACCGCGCCGTCGACCGGCTGCGCCGAGAGTCGACACGGGACGCCCGCCACGCCGAGGCTGCCCTGCTGCTCGCCCCCGGCCCGCCCGGTGAGGAGGGACCCGTGCGCGACGACCGGCTCCGCCTGATCTTCACCTGCTGCCATCCCGCGCTTGCCCCGCAGGTCAGGGTCGCCCTGACCCTGCGCCTGCTCGGCGGCCTCACCACGGCCCAGATCGCCCGCGCCTTCCTGGTGCCCGAGCCCACGATGGCCCAGCGGCTGGTCCGGGCCAAGGCGAAGATCCGCAAGGCGCGCATCCCCTACCGGGTGCCGCACGACGCCGATCTGCCCGAACGCCTCAAGGGCGTGCTGGCGGTCGTGTACCTGATCTTCAACGAGGGCTGCACCGGTGATCCGGAGCTGTGCGACGAAGCCGTACGCCTCGGCCGGCTCCTGGCGGAACTCATGCCGGACGAGCCGGAGGCCGTCGGCCTGCTGGCGCTGATGCTGCTGAACCGGTCGCGCCGCCCCGCCCGCACGGACGCGTACGGCGCACTGGTGCCCCTGCCCGAGCAGGACCGCACCCTCTGGGACCCGGCCCTGATGGCCGAGGGACGCGAACTCGTCCGCCGGTGCCTGCGCCGCGGCCGGCCGGGACCGTACCAGGTGCAGGCCGCGATCCAGGCCGTGCACAGCGACGCACCCACCCCCGAGGCCACCGACTGGGGGCAGATCCTGCACCTGTACGACGTGCTGATGGCCCTCGCGCCCGGCCCCGTCGTCGCCCTGAACCGGGCCGTCGCGGTCGCCGAGACCGAGGGGCCGGCCGTTGCCCTGGACCTGGTCGACGCCCTGGACCTCGACCGGTACCACGTCTTCCATGCCGTCCGGGCCGACCTGCTGCGCCGCCTCGGGCGGGACGCGGAGGCGATCCGAGCCTATGCCTCGGCCATCGCGCTCAGTGACAGCGCCGCGGAGCGGGCCGTCCTGGAACGCCGCGCGCGCGGGCTCGCCGGGGGGCAGTAGGCGCTGCCGGGCTACAGGGCGAAGACGCGGCGGGCGTTGCCGGACAGGAACAGCTCGCGTGCTTCCCCGTCGAGTTCCAGCCGGTCCAGGTGTTCCAGGGCTTGGGCGGGGGTGATCATCGGGTAGTTCGTGCCGAAGAGGACCTTGCGGCGGCCCCGGCCACGCAGGTAGTCCACGAGTTCGGGCGGGTAGCGGCGCGCGGTGTAGGCGCTGGTGTCGATGTAGACGTTCTCGTGCTTGTCCGCGACCGCGATCATCTCCGTCGTCCACGGGTAGCCGATGTGCCCGCAGACGATGGTCAGCTCCGGGAAGTCCAGCGCCACCCGGTCGATGTAGGGGATCGGCCGCCCGGTCTCCGACGGCTTGAGCGGGCCGGTGTGCCCGACCTGGGTACAGAAGGGGATACCGAGTTCCACGCAAGCCGCGTACAGCGGGTAGTACAGCCGGTCGGTGGGCGGCAGCTCCCACAGCCACGGCACCACCCGCAGGGCAACGAACCCCAGCTCCTGAACCGCCCGTCGCAGCTCCCGCACCGCCTCCACGGGCCGGGCCAGGTCGGCGCCCGCCACCCCGCGCAGCCGGCCGCCCGCCTCGGCGACGAACCCGGCCACCTCGTCGTTGCTGATCAGCGCCCCCTGCGGCCCGTACCAGGCAGCCGACAGACCGGTCTCCACGTCCGCCGCCTCCAGTGCTGCCACCGTCAGTTCCACCGGCAGCGCCTGTTCCAGGAGTCCGAGCCCGGTCCACCTCCGCAAGGACTCGAACATCTCGTGATTGGAGTGGCGCAACGTCGGATGCTGCATCCAGGCATCGATGACCGGCACGGTTCTGGCCCCTTCTCCCGGCCGCTGCGGTGAACAGACCCCACCAGCGGCTAAGCGATCGCTTAACCGGACTCTAGCGAGAACTCGGCTCGTGGGCTACCAATCAGTAGGGATGTGCCGGTACCGGCCGGCCGGGCTCTGCAAGAGTCTGGCACCGGGCCCTCCCGCGACCGGCAACGTCGACCCGCGAAGGCTGCGCCCTGATCGGCCAAGGCCGAAGCGCCGGACAGGGGCCTTGAGGGCTTGGTGCACGATCTGGCAAGGATGTTCAAACTGCCTCTGTGAGGACTCCGTTGGGAAATCCGCAGAATGGCGGTGACTGGCCGTCCGGACTGCCATGATCGGCCTGTTCGTCGAGCGAGGGTGGGCTGGATGTCATTGGAGCCGCGGGCTGATCGCGGGGTGCCGGAGCTGACCGCGCGGGTGGTGCGGGCGTCGTTCCCGAAGGGCACGCCGGCGGTCCGTATCCGTGAGGCACTCGGTCCACTGTTCAAGGACGAGTCCTTCGCTGAGGCGTTTCCGGGGCGGGGTCGGCCGGCGGTCTCGCCGGGGGCGCTGGCGTTGGTCTCGGTGCTGCAATACGCCGAAGGACTCACCGACCGGCAGGCCGCTGACCAGGTCCGGGCCCGGATGGACTGGAAATTCCTCCTCGGCCTGGAGCTGGACGACCCGGGATTCGACTTCTCCGTCCTAGGGCGTGTTTCGAAAGTCCCGCCTGCCTGGCGGCGTCTGGCACGCACGCTCGCCGCGTTGTCGG